>JADKDZ010000001.1 GCA_016718265.1 Uliginosibacterium sp.
TTCGATGCCGTACTCATACCCTGAATTGCGCGATTGCGGATGAAGCGGATGGCCCGCGGTCAGCAGCGAGACATTCGTCGCGAACATCACGTTGTCGCCTATCGTGATCCTGGCGACGTCGAGCATCACGCAGTTGTAGTTGGCGAAAAAGTTGTTGCCAATTTCGATATTGAAACCGTAGTCACAGTAAAACGGCTGCTCGATATTGACCTGTTCCCCCATCTTTCCAAGCAAGCCACGCATCAAGGCCCGTCGCTTCTCCCCCTCGCTCGGTCGACAGTGGTTGTAGTCGAAGAGTTTTTCCTTGGCCGCCATCCGCTCTTCACCCAGGCCATCGAGCCAGGCTTTGTAGGGCAGACCGGCAAGCATGCGTTCTTTCTGGTTCATGCGAACATCCTTGTTGAGTGAAAGGGAAGACAAGCACATTCTACTCACCATCAAGAGGCTGTTCACGATCTGTCGCGAGAGGCCGCCAGCAGGATGACAGCAGCGCAGGAACCGGCGTTCATTTTGACAAATGAGGATTCCGCGCAGCGCATGAGCCCCGATCACGGCCTGGCCGCAAGATCATGAGCAGTCTCTAACGACTTGTAAGCCCCCCTTGAAGAAGTCCGCCCAGAGCGGCTCTCCGGGCAGGCGTTCGGGCTCAGTCGAGCAAGGCCACAGCTTTGACCTGCGCCCACACGGGCTTGCCGACCACCAGACCCAGCCGCTCGGCAGAAAGACGCGTGATGCGCGCGAGCAGCGCAACGCCCTTCACATCGAGCGCCACGAGGCATTGCGCCGGATCTTCGGCCGGCGCAATGCCGGTGACGGCGCAGGCAAAGCGATTCTGAATGCTGGATGCGTTGTCACCACTCAGCGCAATGCTGATGTCACGCGCCAGAATCCGCACCCGAACCGCTTGTCCCACGTGCAAAGCACGCTGCGAGACCTGAATCTCGCCCCCGGCAAAACCCAGATGGGTCAGGTGCCATGCCTCGTCGTGACCCAGCACCTGGGTCGGGACGACGACACCGGCATCATGATCACGCGCCAGCGGAGAATCCAGGCGTGAAAGCGCCTCGGTCAGCGGCGCGCTCAGCACGACCCGCCCTGCTTCGAGCAAGACCAGGTGATCCGCCAGTCGCGCCGCCTCCTCGATCTGGTGCGTCACGTACAGAACCGGGATATCCAACTCGTCATGCAGGCGCTCCAGGTACGGGAGAATCTCCTGCTTGCGTGCGTGATCCAGCGCCGACAGCGGTTCGTCCATCAGCAGCAAGCGGGGCCGCGTGAGCAAAGCCCGCGCAATCGCCACCCGCTGCCGCTCACCGCCCGACAGGCCATCTGGCTTGCGCCCGAGCAGATGCTCGATACCGAAGCGTGCTGCCATCACGCGGATTTCATCCTGGTGCACGGTTGCGCCTGCACGCTTCATGCCGAATGCGAGATTTCCGCATACATCAAGATGGGGAAACAGGCTGGCTTCCTGAAACACGTAACCGATCTCGCGCTGCCAGGTGGGCGTGAAACGGTCCGCCGCCTGCCAGCAGTTTCCGTTGACCTCGATACGTGCATCCGCCGCACGCTCCAGCCCGGCGACACAGCGCAGCAGCGTGGTCTTGCCCGAACCGGAATGACCGAACAGCACGGTCACACCGCGCCCCGGCAGTTGCAGGTCGACATCGAGCGCGAAGCCTGGAAAAGCGTGCTGGACGCGCAGAGAGATAGCGTTCATGCCCACACCCCGCCGAAGAACGTCGGGCGCAATCGAAGCGAAGCGCATTGCGTCGCATGGGTGGCGCGGGGCATATACCCTCCGGCGCAATGCCTTGCTGGCGATTGCCCCCTACGCAGAACTCCGTGTGTGCCAATGCCACTCATGCCGGTTTCCTCCGCGCATCCGGGTTGAGGGTATAGAGCAGGAACAATACGACAAACGAGAAGGCCACCATGCCCGCCGCCAGCCAGTGGGCCTGCGCATACTCCAGCGCCTCGACGTGGTCATAGATCTGCACCGAGATCACGCGGGTAGCGCCGGGAATATTGCCTCCAATCATCAGCACCACACCAAATTCACCCACAGTATGCGCGAAGCCAAGCACGGCGGCGGTCAGGAAACCCGGCCGGGCCAAGGGCACGACCACCGACCAGAATGTGTCCCATGGGCGAGCCCGCAGCGTGGCGGCCACTTCGAGCGGCCGCGGGCCAATGGCCTCGATGGCGTTCTGGATCGGTTGCACCACGAAGGGCAGCGAATAGAAAGTAGATGCGACGACCAGCCCGGCGAAAGTGAAGGGCAAGAGGCCAATACCTAGCGCCTGTGTGAGTTGACCAGCCGGGCCATTCGGCCCCATCAGGAGCAACAGGTAAAAACCCAGCACCGTGGGTGGCAATACCAGTGGCAAAGCTACCAGCGCACTGATCGCCCCGCGCAAGCGCGAATGCGTACGCGCCAGCCACCAGGCCAGCGGCGTGCCGAGGATCAGCAGCAGCACGGTCACGATGCTGGCGAGCTTGAGGGTCAGCCAGATGGCGGCCCAGTCTTGGGAGTCAGGTAGCAGCATGCAGTTCAGGCGCAATCAGCGTTCGTAACCATAAGATTTGATCACAGCTTTAGCCTTGTCGCCCTTCAGATATTTCAGCAGCGCTTCGGCGGCAGGCTTGCCCTCGCCCTTGGCGAGCAAAATTGCGTCCTGACGGATGGGGGCGTACAGATCAGCTGGCACGATCCAGGCGGAGCCGCTTTTCAGCACGCCGTCCTGCCACACCTGTGAGAGCGCCACGAAGCCGACTTCGGCATTGCCGGTGCTGACGAACTGGAAGGTCTGGGAGATGTTCTCGCCTTGCACGATTTTCGGCTGCAGCGCTTCCTGCACACCCAGCTTTTTCATCACCTCCAGGGCGGCCGAACCGTAAGGTGCGGTCTTCGGATTGGCCAGCGCGAGCTTGTTGAAATCGCCCTTCTTCAGCACTTCGCCCCTGGCATCCACGAAGCCGGGTTTGGCACTCCACAGCACCAGGCGGCCGATGGCGTAGGTGAAGCGACTGCCTTTCACGCCAGCGCCTTCGGCTTCCAGCTTGGCCGGGGTTTCATCATCGGCCGAGAGGAAAATTTCAAACGGCGCACCGTTCTTGATCTGAGCATAGAAGGCACCGGTCGCACCGGTCGACACCAATGCCTTGTGGCCCGTGTCTTTCTCGAATTCAACGGCGATCTTCTGCATCGGTGCGGTGAAGTTGGCGGCAACCGCGACCTTCACTTCATCCGCGAACGCGGGGTTGGCCAAGCTGGTCAGCAAGAGCAGGGAGAAGAGATTTCTCATGGCAAATATCCTTTGCTTTTAGGGGAGAGAGAGCTCAATCAAATGCACACAACATGACACTGCACGCCTTGAACAACGCACAGGCGCGGCTGCCTTCACGCAGGTCCAGTTCAGCCAGGGATTCACGCGTGATGATCGCGCTGACCGTGCGCCCGGTCGGCAGGGCCAGCACCACATCCACGGCCACCGGGCCTTCGTGGATACGCGCGACCTCGCCCCACAACTGATTTCGCGCAGACAGGCGCACACTTTCGTCGGTGAGCAATATGACGGCAGAAGAATTCACCCAGGCATGCAACTCGCGGCCAATGTTCAGGCGCATCTGCTCGGCGCCTTCACGCGAAACCTGTGCCACGATTTCGTTGTGGCCATCGAAGCGGATACCCACCTCGAAAGTCACCTCGCCCGCACGCAGCGTCGTGACCGGCCCGATGAACTGGTTGCGCGCACTGGTCGTCACGCCCACGCTGCGCATCAGGCGGCGCAGCGCCTGCGGATCGGCCGTCTCGGTGCCGGCGAGGCTGGCGGTAACACGATCCAGCGCGAGTTGGTATTCCGCTTCCATGGCCCGGTACAGGCTCACCACGCGCTTGCCGTAGTCGGTCAGCAAGGTGCCGCCGCCGTGTCGCCCACCCACCGCACGCGCCACCAGCGACTGCTCGGCGAGGTTGTTCATCGCATCCACGGCATCCCAGGCGGCCTTGTAGGAGAGCGGCACTTCCTTGGCCGCCTGCGAGATCGAGCCACAGCGATCAATCGCCTCCAGCAGCCGAATGCGCGTATCCCCGAGAAAGCTGCCGGCATCCACGTCCACACCGAAGCGCCCGATCATCCTGTTTGTTTTCATGGTCCCAGTTCCACTGCTAAACATTTCGCTATATCGTTACATAAATAACGATTTACCCGCAAAGGGAAAAGTTCGTCAATAATTTCAGGCGAGCGCTGTGGTTGAAGCGTCACGCCGCCAGACCATACATTTGCAGCGTGCGCACGTCGCGCATTCCGTCTCTCCAGAAAAGGCAGAACACCATGAAAATCAGCGCCCGCAACATCTTTGAAGGAAACATCAGCGCACTTACCAGCGGCCCGGTCAGTGCCGAAGTGGAAATCACCACCACAGGTGGCGACAAACTGGTTGGCACGATCACCCAGGGCAGTGTTGCCTCGCTCGGCCTGGCCGTTGGCAAACCGGTCATCGCCCTGATCAAGGCCAGCAACGTGATGGTGATGACCGACGGCAGCGGCGTAAAACTCTCGGCCCGCAACTGCCTCGCCGGCACCGTCAAAAAGCTGGTGCAAGGCCCGGTCAGTGCCGAAGTCATCCTCACCCTGCCCGGCGGTGCAGAAGTCTTCGCCAGCATCACCCGCGACGCCACCCACGAGCTGGGCATCAAGGAAGGCGGCCCGGCCACCGCGGTGATCAAGGCTTCGTCCGTGATCATTGGCGTCAGGGACTGAGCGACTTTTCGCGATATACCGACGGCCAGTCAGATAGCTGACACATCCGCTACTGATTGGCTTTGTCATGTTCATCACACCCGAAATCAGCGCGGCATTTCATCCGCAAAAGAAAAGAACGACTGGCGCTGCTGGCACGCCTCGCCATGTGAGATGCGACGATGGATCAGCCAGCGCCCGTCGGTGAGACGCCAGGCCACCAGGTGTTCTCCGTAAGTCGGCGCGAGGTAGTAGGTTTCGTCATCGTCGGAGCGCACATCGGTGAGCACGAAGTAGTGCTCGCAATAACAAGGCGAGTCTTCGCCTTCGTGCTCGTGGCCCAGCACGCGCTCCGAGAAGATCTCGTAATCACGGAAGCGTGAAAAGGCCCGCGGCTCAACGACGCTGGCAGTCCATTCTCGGGGCAGCAGACGGCGCCAGTCAGGCAAATCCTGGGTGCGACAGGCACGAACCGAATACACATTGCTGTCGCGCGGGGTCGAGAAGCGCAAAGCGGTCATGAATTCCTCCTGTTCGGGCCAACACCCGTTCGCTATGTTTGTTTTTATATAGCGAATTGCGTGCCAAAGGAGCTTGGAACGTCTGCTCTCAGTTGCGAGAAAAGATGACTTTCACGTCACGTGGCGGCGCAAAGTAGGGTGCAGAGCTGACCAGGAAATCAGCGCCCGCTCGCGCATACGCCACAGCGTTTTGCACGGTGACGCCCCCGGCGGGTGCGAGCAGCACATGCAAACCACGCGACTGCACGGCCTCCTTGCACGCCTGCAATTCCTCCGGACTGAACCGCTCCAGCTGGAGGACATCCGCGCCACACTCGGCCAGATGAAGCGCCTCGTCGATCGTGGCGACTTCGATCACCAGCTTCTTTTCCGGTGCCCGCCTGCGGAGTTGCGCCAGGCGAGCTGGAAGCGCTGCATTGTCGACAAACACACGATGGTCGGGAAAAACAAGCAGGGTTTCCGACAAACCCAAGCGGTGGGCGACTGCCCCACCGGCCTGAACCGCCTTGACGGAAAGCGCGCGCGTGCCCGGAAAGTTCTTGCGCGTGCAGGCCAGTGGCAGGTCGAAGCCTGCTTGCTTCAGTGTCTGCAGAATATCGGCCGCGGCAGAAGCGATACCGGAGAGATATTCCACCAAGGTTTGCGCCGTCTTCCAGGCCCGGTGCAGCGAGGCAGCACTGCCTCGGGCAGAGAGAAGCACCTCGCCGCCCGCAAGCCGCGCTGAAGAAGCAACGCACCCGGTCACTTCTCCACCCGCCAGCTCAATCAAGCGGGCGGCCTCTTCACTCCCGCACAGGCACATCGCATGGCGGGCACTCATGATCATTCGGGCCGCCTGATCCCCTATTCCCAATGCTTCGGTCGTCAAATCCCCGTGCGGAACATCCTCCGCCAGCATTTTCGCCAGCGCCTCATCGCTCACACACACACGCATGCTTTTCCCTTTGCTTGAACAATCCGACTCGATGCATTCATCCCGCCTCCGGAATGCCGACGCCGGCACCGATAACGCCCGCCGGGCCAAAGTCAATCCCGTAAGCAAACGATACGCCAGCGCAATGCGCCACGTGCATCCGGCGCCCCGAATTGCCAATCCCGCCAAGATGGCTTAGCGTACCGGCAGATGGCATCTAGATCGTTCTGCCTACGCACCAAGCGCTAACCTCGCAGCACATCCACTCTGGGACTCCGCCATGCCTCGCAAGCTCGCTCTCATCGTCGACGACTCCGCCACGGCCCAGCATCGTCTCAAGGCCATGCTGGCCGACTATGACCTGGAGGTCAGGACGGCAGACTCCGGCGAAGAGGCGCTGCTGTTCCTCGACAGCAGCGTTCCGGATGTGATCTTTCTCGATCACCAGATGCCAGGCATGGATGGCTTCCGGGCGCTGCAAACCATCAAGTCTCACCCCGAGACCGCGGTGATCCCGGTAATCATGTATACCTCCAAAGGGGGGGACGTCTACACCGGTCAGGCCCGCGCGCTGGGGGCGCTGGACGTTGTTTCCAAAGACAGCTTCACCGCGACCGACCTGAGCCGTGTGCTGAAGATGATCCACATCCTGCCCACCCAGGCGGCGGAAAATCCCGCCGCGCCGGGGTCGCATGTGCCGCTCGCTACCGCCGCCCGGCCCGTGCCGCAGCAAACCGCGCCGCAGCCCCGACTCACCCGGCACGATGCCACCGCCATCCCGCCCGAGATCGCACAGGCGCTCGACGCAGGCCTGAGCAGGCTGGAGAAGGCGCACGACGACAAGCTCAATACCCTGGCCATCCGGCTGGTGAAAGAAATTCAGTCGCTGAAAATGCGTGACGCCAGACTGGAGAGTCTGGAGCGCAGCGCGCGCGGCACTTATCAGGAGATACTCAAGCGTCAGCCTGCCCCGTCGGCATGGTGGGATCGCCTCGTCTTGCCGCTTTTCGTGCTGCTGGGCCTGGCCATCGTGCTGGGTGGCGGGCTCCATTACATGCGGGCGGAGATGCTTGTCGTCCGCAGCGAGTTGGGGGTCCTGCAACGGACGACCGAGACACTGCACACCACGCTGAAAGCCGAGGCGCGTGAGCGCTCCCGTACGCCGGCGTCTGCGGCCAGCGCCCAGAGCGCGCCCGACACCTATGCACAGGACATGGCCTGGGCTTTCAATCATGGCGCGGGCATGGACTACCATGGCGAAGCCCTTGACCCCCGCACGCTGGCCCGCCTGCGCGAGTGGCTGGCCCGTCTGGCGAAGAGTGGCATGGTGGGGCGCGTCGAGCTTGGGATCTCGGTCGGCGATTTCTGCACCGTGAGCTCCGGCCAGGGGCCACGTGCGCTGCCGCCGGAAGGCGCCAAGCTCGGCGATTGCATTCTCACCAGCAAGCTTGATCGCCTCGACCGCGTGCAGGCTGCCTATGCCAAAGAGATTGCCGCGCTCAGCCCGGCCAACGCGCCGATTGCCCTGATCGTGCGCCCGCTGGCGCCGACGACGCCGTACCCGGAGCTGACCGCCAGGACCGCTGCGCAAGAGTGGAACACCGCGGCTCGCCGCAACCACCGGCTGGAAGTCCGCGTGCTGCCGGGCCCGGCCAACCCCGCTCCGCATGACGCGGCCAAACCTTGACAGGCCGCACGGCTCACCAGCATGATCACGCCATGAGCTGCCTGCACATCATTCTCCGACGTAGCCCCCTTGCCCGCCGACCGGGCAGGCTGTGGCGCGCGTGTGCAGGCGGGCTGCGGGATCTGAGCATGACGCCATAGCGCATCCAGCATCCTGAGCGGATTTCCTCAAACGGGCCACGGCATCCACCGTGGCCCGTTTTTTTATGCCTCTGCTTCGTCCTCACAGAAAGGAATTGCAATGAACAGCGCAGCGACCCTGAACGCATTGATGCCGGTCACGCCACGTCCCGACATCGTCTTTACGCGAGGATCCGGTGCGCGCCTGTTTGACGCCGACGGGCGCAGTTATCTTGATTGGGTGCAAGGGTGGGCCGTCAATAGTCTGGGACACGCTCCTGACGAGCTGGTCTCTGCGCTGGCGCAGCAAGCGGTCCAGCTGATCAACCCCGGGCCCGCGTTCTACAATCAGCCCGCGCTCGATCTCGCCGCCTGGCTGGTCGCACACACGTGTTTTGATCAGGTTTTCTTCACCAGTTCTGGCGCAGAAGCCAACGAAGGCGCGATCAAGCTCGCGCGCAAGTGGGGGCAGCTCCACAAAGGCGGCGCCCACGAGATCATCACATTCCACAACAGTTTTCATGGACGGACGCTGGCCACCATGGCCGCCACCGGAAAAGCGGGCTGGGATCAACTCTTCGCGCCCGCCATGCCAGGCTTCGTCAAAGCCGACTACAACGATCTGGAGTCCGTCCGCGAACGGATCGGGCCGCGCACTGTGGCGGTCATGCTCGAACCCATTCAGGGCGAAGCGGGTGTCATTCCGGCTGCCGAGGGCTTTCTTGCGGCATTGCGCACCCTGTGCGACGAGCACGGACTGTTGCTGATCGTTGATGAAGTCCAGACAGGCTGCGGACGCACGGGCACGCTGTTCGCGCATGAGCAAGCGGGCATTCAGCCGGACATCATGACGCTGGGCAAGGGCATCGGTGGCGGCGTCCCTCTCGGGGCGCTGCTGGCGCGGAATTCCGTGGCCTGCTTTGCCTACGGAGATCAAGGGGGAACCTACTGTGGCAATCCGCTGATGTGCGCGGCCGGCCTGGCTGTCATGGAGAAGATTGGCGCGCCCGGCTTCCTCGCGCACGTCCAGGCCATGAGCAAACTGTTGCTGGCCGGGCTGCAACAGATCAGCCAGCAATTCGGCTTGCGTGCTGCCCGGGGACAGGGGCTCCTGCTGGCACTGGACCTGGGACGCGACATCGCGGCTGAGGTGGTCAGCGCTGCACGCACACAGGGGTTCTTGCTCAACGCGCCACGCCCGCACCTGCTGCGTTTCATGCCGCCCTTGAACAGCACCGCCGCCGAACTTGACGAAGGACTCACCCGTTTGGCGGCCGTGCTCACCGAGGTCTGTGCCAATCAGATCTCTGGCCCGAAGCACACCGCATAGTCGCAGCACTCTGCACAGTGCGGTGACTTGCAAATAGGAACTTCGGCCCGTTTGCACAGCTGACGGTAGAAGAACTTCTTCCACTTCATGTCGCCCGTATTCTCGGCCGCCAGCGTGGGGAAACGCAGCTGGAGAATCGCCGACAGTTCGCTTCGCGACGGCAGGCCGAGGTCCTGCCACAGATGGTTGTCGCGCTGGGCGGCGGTTGCGATCGCAGCCGCCAGCCAGTGTGAAGTCTCGTCACGCGGTTCAGCACGCTCTTCCAGGAGTGCGAAGAGCTCATCGAATTCGTCCAACGGCGTGCAGTCGCGGGCGCCGTTCTCCAGATCGCCGGCGCCGAGCCAGTCAGACAGCCGGGTAAACGACGGTGCCGACAGCCCGCGTATCAGCGGCGACTCGCCCAGGCGCTGCGCATGAAGCAGGGCACATGCGAGAACCAGCTGCTCAATGGCTGGTGCGCCGGTGATGCATCGGCGCAAGGGAAGATCGGGTGCATTCATGATGGCTACCTCCGGAGGCGTCCTTGCAAAGAACGCGCCACGTGGATAGGCGACCCCGTGATTTGCGGAACAGCGCATGCGTGGCCTGGTGAGTCGTGATCTCAAACAACACAAAGACCCTGTGCTTTGTCACAAAACTCACAGCCTGATCGCCGCGCGCCCGTTGTCAGATCAAGCGCTTAGCGCTGGCACAACTCTTGATATGTGCTGCTTGAGTCCAAAAAGGAATGCGCCGTGAAAGCATCCGACATCCTCGCCCTGCAAAATGAACCCGCCTGCTCCCATAACAAGGAGGAGAAGTCGGGGTGCGCACGCCCGAAGCCCGGTGCCACGGCGGGCGGCTGTACCTTTGACGGCGCCCAGATTGCGCTGCTGCCGATAGCGGACGTTGCACATATCGTGCACGGCCCGATTGGCTGCTCGGGCAATTCCTGGGATAACCGCGGTACGCGCTCTTCCGGCCCGGCCTTGTATCGCATCGGCATGACCACCGATCTCACCGAGCAAGATGTCATCATGGGGCGCGGCGAGAAGCGTCTCTTCCATGCCATCAAGCAGGCGATTGACGAATACGCCCCTGCCGCCGTGTTTGTCTATGCCACCTGCGTCACGGCCGTGATCGGCGATGATCTGGAGGCCGTGTGCAAAGCGGCGGAAGCCCGCTGGGGCGTACCGGTGGTGCCGGTGGACTGTGCGGGCTTCTACGGCACCAAGAACATGGGCAACCGCATTGCGGGCGAAACCATGTTGCGCCACGTGATCGGCACCCGCGAGCCCGCCCCTGCCCCCAGCCTGCCCGGCATCCAGGTCCATGACATCAGCCTGATCGGTGAGTACAACATTGCCGGCGAATTCTGGAATGTGGCCCCGCTCTTCGACGAACTGGGCTTGCGGGTGCTCGCCTCGCTCTCGGGGGACGCGCGCTACCACGAAATCCAGACCATGCATCGCGCCCAGGCCAATATGGTCGTCTGTGCCAAAGCACTGCTGAACGTGGCACGCAAACTGAATGAGCGCTGGGGCATCCCCTATTTTGAAGGCAGCTTCTACGGCGTGGCCGATACCTCGCAAGCACTGCGCGATTTCGCCCGTCTGCTGGGTGATGCCGACCTCAGCGCGCGCACCGAGGCGCTGATCGCCCGCGAGGAAGCGAAGGTCAGCGCGGCGCTGCAGCCGTGGCGTGAGCGCCTCACCGGCAAACGTGTGCTGTTGTATACAGGCGGCGTGAAATCCTGGTCCATCGTCTCCGCGCTGCAGGATCTGGGCATGGAAGTCGTGGCGACCGGCACCAAGAAATCCACCGCTGAAGACAAGGCGCGCATCCGCGATCTGATGGGGGATGACGCGATCATGATCGACGACGGCAGCCCCAAGGCGCTGCTTGGCGCCTACAAGGATCTCTCCGCCGACATCCTGATTGCTGGCGGCCGCAATCTCTACACCGCACTCAAGGCACGCATCCCTTTCCTGGACATCAACCAAGAACGTGAATTTGGCTACGCCGGCTACAGCGGCATGCAGGAACTCGCCCGCCAGCTGGCACTGACCATGGAAAACCCGGTCTGGCAGGCCGTACGCAGCCCCGCCCCGTGGGCGCAATCCAAACTGGCCGGCATGCCGGTGGGAGCTTGAGATGGCTGAAAATCTCTGTAGGTCGGAAAAGCGGAGCGCCTTCCGACAAGCTGACATGAACTCCACACACATGCGTCGGAAGGCGCCTGCGGCTTTTCCGACCTACGCCGCGCAAGGAGTCGCTCCATGAGCGAAATCATCAAACGCAGCAAACCGCTGGCGGTGAATCCGCTCAAGGCAAGTTCGACGCTCGGTGCTTCGCTGGCCTTTCTCGGTTTGCGCCGCGCGATTCCGATGATGCACGGCTCGCAAGGCTGCACCGCCTTCGGCAAGGTGTTCTTTGTGCGCCACTTCCGCGAGCCGGTACCCCTGCAAACGACCGCGATGGACCAGATCGCCACCGTCATGAGCTCGGACGAGAACGTGATCGAAGGCCTGAAGACGATCTGCGAGAAGAGCAAGCCGGATGTCATCGGCCTGCCGACCACCGGCTTGTCTGAAACCCAAGGCACCGATATTCAGCGCTTGGTGCGCGAGTTCCGCAGCCAGTATCCGCAGTTCGACCATGTGGCTGTCGTGCCAGTAAATACCCCAGACTTCAGCGGCAGCCTGGAAAGTGGCTTCGCGCTGGCGCTGGAAGCCATCATCAACACGCTGGTACCTGAAACCCGCCACGTCGGCCGTCGCCGTCGCCAAGTCAATGTGCTGGCGTCTGCCGCCCTGACACCGGGCGATCTGGAAGTGCTGCGCGACTGGTGTGAAGCCTTCGGCCTGCGCCCGGTGCTGTTGCCGGATATCGGCGACTCGCTCGACGGCCACCTGATCGACGCCGAATACACGCCCCTCACGCTGGGTGGCACGCCGCGCGACGAGATCGCTGCGATGGGCGAATCAATTGCCACACTGGTGATCGGTGCCTCGCTCAACCGTGCTGCCGACGCCTTGCATGCGCGCACCGGGGTGCCGGACTACCGCTTTGATCACCTGATGGGCCTGGAGGCCTGCGATCAATTCACCCAGGCGCTGGCCACGATTTCCAACACGGTCGTGCCTGCGCGTATCGAGCGCTATCGTGCCCAACTGCAGGACGCCATGGTCGACAGTCATTTCATGACGGGCTTTCTGCGGGTCGCGCTTGCGGCCGAGCCGGATCTGCTCGCAGGCATGAGCGCCTTGTTTACCGGCATGGGTGGCGAAGTTGTCGCCGCTGTCACCCCGATCAGCGCCGAATCACTCAAGCGCCTGCCCTGCGCAAAGGTGCATATCGGGGATTTGCAGGATCTGGAACACGCGGCAGCCGAGGGCAACGCCCAGATGCTGGTCGGCAGCTCGCATGCCGTGCAGAGCGCAGAGCGCCTTGGCTTGCCGCTCTTGCGTGCAGGTTTCCCTTTGTATGACAGGGTGGGCGGCTTTGCCCGCGCCTGGGTGGGCTACCGCGCCTCGCGGCAAGCCTTGTTCGATATCGCTAACCTCGTCCTGGAGCAACACCATGACATCCCGGCCTACCGCTCCGTGTTCTGGTCTGGCGGACCCCGTGACCACGAAGCATCCCTCCCCGCTTCGCCGCGTGTCACTGGCCTGGTCCGCCACTGACCCCGAGCCGGGCACGCAACACGCGAGTTTGCGGGTGGCTTTTGCCAGCCGCGACCGCACACACGTTGACCAGCACTTCGGTGCTGCAGAGGGCTTCGTCCTCTACAACGTGGATGCCGAGCGTGCCCGGCTGGCCGGCGTGGTCGAATTCGCGCCGCAATCCATGGACGGCAACGAGAACAAGCTGGCCGAGAAGATCGACGCCCTGGCAGGCTGCGCGGCCGTGTACTGCCTCGCAGTCGGTGGCTCGGCTGTCCGTCAGCTGCTTGCCGCGGGCATTCAGCCCATGCGGCTGGCGGAGAGCACGGCCATCGAAGAATTGCTCCATTCGATCCGTGACGGCGTACGCCATGGCGGTATCAGCTGGATCGACAAGGTGGTACATCGTGACGCCGATGCACAGCGCTTCGACCGCATGGCCGAGGAAGGATGGCAGGAATGATCGCGCGTACCGGTCAGGTCATCAGCATCCATGCCACGCACATCGAGGTGGGAATCACTGCGCCGGCTGCCTGCGGCCAGTGCAGCAGCAGCTCGCGCTGCCACGGCACACACGACAAAAGAATTTCGCTGCCCCTGAGCCCCGGGCTGACGCCGGGGGAAGAGATCACGCTGGCCATCGAAGATCGCCAGCTGCATGTCTCGGCACTGCTCACTTATCTGATGCCCACGCTGACGCTGTTGCTCGGCGCGGGTCTTGCCGAGGCGGTCTGGCCCGGCAACACCGCCAGCTTCCTGGGCGCCGCAGCAGGCCTCGCCGCCGGGCTGCTCGCACTGCCGCTGACGAGCCGCGCACTGGGCCTGGCCAGTTTGACGCCCTGTGTCATCCCCCACCCAAGCAATGAACTTTTCACCCATCGAGAGAGTAGCCAATCATGAGCACCGACCCCCTGATGAACACTGACTTCATGAAAGAGATGCTGCGGCAGATGCGCGCCCTCGACGTGTATGGCGTCCATGACGGCAAATCGCCCGACGCGCTGTTAAGCGCCTTCATCATGACCAAGGAACGCAAGGCCACGATCCCGCTGGTCGGCGACCCCGACGAGCAAACCCTGGCCCGCGTGCGTGCCTTCTACAATGCCATCGCCATTCTTATCGAAAAGGAATGCGGCAAGATGGCCACCTCGCTCGTCCATCTGTCGCACGAAGGCTTTGGACGCGCCCTGATCACAGTCGGCAAGCTCGTCGCCGTCGACCGCACGCTGCGCGATGTGCACCGCTTCGGCTTCGAGAGTTTCTCCAAGATGAAGACCGAAGCCGACAAGCATCTGTCGGTGGCCATCGAGCTGGTGGGTCGACACGCCGACGTCGCAGGTCTCTGAGGCGCGATGCCATGCACGACGACGCGATCAAGGATCTCGACAAGGAAGTGCGGCGCCTCAAGCGGATCGCCGCCGAATGGGCCGGTCAGCTGCACGACCTCGTCGAGGAGCGCCTGCCCGCCGCCTACGAAGAGTTACCGGCGCTGAGCGCGTCAACGCTCGATGCCTGCCGCCTGTGGGCGCAAGCCCAGCAGCGACTGGAAGCGGCCCAACGGGCTGCTTCGGCCGCACAGCCCTGAATCACCAACCACCCACTGAACTTTGCACAAGGAGTCACCACCATGGAACCCATTACCGCCATCACCCGGGGCGGCACCGTCTGGACGCCCGAATTTGCCACCGCACTCGATGCCAAGAAATGCATCGGCTGTGGCCGCTGCTACAAAGTCTGTACCCGCGAGGTACTGGAGCTGATTGATCGCAGTGAAGATGACCTCCCGGAAGATGACGACGAGGATGACAGCGAGAGCATCTCGTCCGTCATGTCGCTTGCCAATCCGATGGACTGCACGGGCTGCGGCGCCTGCTCGCGCGTCTGCCCGAAGGACTGCTTCTCTCACTCCGCACTGCCCCTCGGCGCCTGACCGGTCCCGCAAGGCTGTTCGCCCCGGACAGCCTTGCGTCCGCATCAACCCGACATGACGGCCATCGAGCCGCGCCTCCTGCTGTGTCACAAACACCGCACCAGCGCCCGCCTGCATTTCTTGCGCTTCGCGCACGGCGTGCTGGGCTTCTCGCCCTTGCCGGCGGGCATGCGCATCGTCGCGGCACGTGCCGCAGGCACCGTCGCCATCCATCCTGCTGCCTGGGTTCATCAGGCCGAAGTCACACTCAAGCTCGACCCGCATTCACTTGTATCGGAGCCTGACTTCCATGCTGCGGCACGTTCGGCGCAGGGCGAGATTCCCATTCTGCTCGCGTGCTTCACCGCGCTCGATCTGCCTCAAGCAAGCGCTACGCGCCTCGGGGCGCGCTGGCAGCTGATCACCGAAGCCAAGGACTTGCCGGAAGCCGAACGCGAAATCCTCCGTCTCGGCTATGAATTCCTGATCGGCTGAAGACCCGCGCCCCGCTTGCTTCTGCAATGACATAAGCCTGAACGCCAGGCACCACCTGCCTCACAAGCCAGGCTGTCTGCAGAAGTCCGCTGGACGCGGCTCTCCAGCCACCCTGTTTCAAACAGAAAATGCCGCGCACTATAGATTCGGCCCTCAAACAGCTTGAAAAATGATGCGAAAAGCTTCGTGTCTTCGTGCCTTCGTGAGAGCGAAAAGCACCGCACACGAAGGCGCTGCGAGGCTGCCACCGCTGCGCTCGCAACTACTTGAGGGCCGGATCAATAAAGGGCTGCTTTGGCAAACGGCAGCACCCGCGCGCGCGAGGACTTGAGCAGAACACTCATTGCCGCCTCGGCCTGCTCGGGCTGGCGATCCGTGATGCAGGTCAGGACCTTGCCATACAGATCAAGGTAATCCTCCGGCAGCACGGCATTCTTCAGCAAGACTTCGGACGAGACGCGCAACGCGGCCTTGATGGCGCTGCCGATGGTGACGAACATGCCGTTGCGCGAGAGGTTGATCACCGTGATGTGAAAATCCAGCTCGGCCTGGGCGGCGATCTGCCACTCGTCGCGATTCAGGATGGTCTGCTTGAGCTTCTCGAACTTGCGCGTGATCACACGGAGGTCTTCGGCCGAGCAGTTCTCGGCCGCCAGGAAGCAGGCCCGGGGCTCGAAGCACAGGCGCATCTCGAAGATGTCTTCCACGATCTTGGCATCGAACTGCGTCTGCAGGCGCCAGGTGAGGACTTCCCGGTCCAGCAGGTTCCAGTCGGCAAAGGGCAGCACGCGCGTGCCGACTTTCGGCTGCACGTCGATCAGGCGCTTGCCCGCGAGGCTTTTGATCGCCTCGCGAATCGTCGTCCGGCTCACGCCGAATTGCGCGCACAGGTCGCTCTCGATCGGCAGCGTGTCGCCCGGCTGATACTGCCCGCCCACGATGCGCGTGCCGAGGATCCGCGCGACCTGCGCACTCATCGTACCGATCACGGGCTCCCGCTCAAACATCTGCACCGCCTCTCCCGGATCCCGTCATCGGCCCTCTGCCACGCTGACCAGCACATTCCACGAGCCCGGCTTGAGCCGCGCCACCAGCACATCGCCCTCGATGCGCACATTCGGATTCTGCGCCGGCGCCACGGTATTCGGGGCCTCCATCGTGTTGACGGCCTTCATATTGGTATGGAAAAGCTCCAGCGCGTGCTCTAGACGACGGTTCGTGCCGAGGCCGCGCAGCTCGACGCGCAGCTCCATCTCGTCTTCCAGATGACGGTTGAGTGCAAACACGGTCGTCCGCCCGCTCTCCGGGTCATCCACCACGCTGGCGCACAGATAGGGGATCTCGTCGAAGGTCTTGGCCTCGTAGGCCGGCGAATCGATCACCGGGCGCAGCACGCGGCCGTGGCCGAAGCGGGCCGCCTGGGCAAACGGGTAGAAGATGGTCTGCCGCCAGGCCGGGCCGCCCGGCTCGGTCATGATCGGGCCGATCACGTTCACCAGCTGCGCGAGGCAGGCCACCTTCACGCGGTCGCAATTGTTCATCATGACGATGAGCGCACCGCCAACCACCAGCGCATCCTCGTGGTTGTACACCTCCTCCAGCAGCCGCGGCGCCACCGGCCAGCCGGGCTTGCGCAGATCTTCGATGCCACGCGCCTTGTACCAGACGTTCCACTCATCAAACGACAGCATGATCTTGCGATTGGAATGCTTGCGCGCGGCGACGGCATCGGCGATGGCCACGGTCTGTTTGATGAAGCGGTCAGTCACCTCGATGTTGCCAAAGAACTCTTCGGTCGAGTCCGTCGGGTTCTGAAAATAGCTGTGCAGCGAGAGGTAGTCGACATGCTCGAAGCAATGTTCCAGAACCGTGTCTTCCCACACGCCGTAGGTGGGCATGTCCCACATCGATGAGCCGCAGGCGGCGAGCTGGATGGTGGGGTCGACGAAGCGCATCAGCTTGGCGGTTTCGAGCGCGATGCGGCCATATTCTTCCGGCGTCTTCATGCAGATCTGCCAGGGGCCGTCCATCTCGTTCCCCAGGCACCAGAACTTGATGTCATGCGGGTTCTCGTAGCCGTGGCTGCGGCGCAGATCGGACAGGGCCGTGCCGCCCGGGTGATTGCAGTACTCCAGCAGATGGCGGGCTTCGTCGGGCCCGCGCGTGCCGAGGTTGACGCCAAACATCGGCTCGGCGCCCACCTTGCGACACCAGTCGACGAACTCATTGGTGCCGACCTGATTGGTCTCGGTGGAGTACCAGGCCAGATCCAGCCGCTTCGGCCGCGACTCTTTCGGCCCGACACCATCTTCCCAGTTGTAGCCGGACATGAAATTGCCACCGGGATAGCGCACGATGGTCGCCCCCAGCTCGCGCGTCAGGGCCATCACGTCCTGACGGAAGCCGCTGCTGTCCGCGGTGGGGTGCTCGGGCTCGTAAATCCCTGTGTACACGCAGCGGCCGAGATGCTCGACAAAGGTGCCAAAGACGCGGCGATCAAGCTCCGCAATCGGAAAATCGGTATCAACAATCAGTCGTGACGAAATCATAATCTACTCATCAATTCATAAAGCGGGAAACAGGGCAGCGACACAGAACCAGACATGCGCGATGGATGGTCAGGCACCCGCCACACGGCGCGCGCCGGAAAGGTGGGCGCTCCCGGCCCATTCGCCAACAGGAAGCGCCCCAAACAGGCAGGAGGTGCCAGAAGAAACTGCTAAGTTCAGAAGACAAACCCGGCCCGGCGTCACCGGCAAGCCGCCGATGACGCCGGGCCGTCCATTACTTGCGCACGCGTACGCGCTTGGCGATCTGCGACTTGGCGTCAGCCAGCGCGAGCTTGATGTCCTTGCCCTGCTCCATCACGCTGTTCAACTCGGCATCGATGATGTCCTGCGCGGTCGGGTCATAACGGTTGACCTTGACGGCAGGAATCCGGTCGGCAGCAACCTTCCAGACCTTGCGTGCGGGCTGACCGCCCAGGTACTCGATCGGCTGCTCCAGGAAGGGATCGTTCTGCGCCTCGATCAGCGCCGGGAAGGCATCCACGACGCGGAAGGCTTCGATCTGCGCAGCCTTGTTCATGGTCGTGTACTTGATGAATTCCCACGCCGCGGCCTTGTTGGCAGACTTGGCGGGAATCGCGAAGAACGAGCCGCCGAAAGGTGCAAAAGAACCACCGGGGAGCTGCGTAGACCGCCACAGCCCCTTGTGATCCGGATCCAGCCAGGTCGCAAAGTGGCTGGCCAGCCATGCACCGATCATCTGACAGGTGATCTTGTCGCGCTTGAAGCCTTCCGACCACTCCGTGCTCCATGGTGCGATGTTCGCATCCAGGCCCGCCGCGCGAACCGCCTTCGCCAACTCAAACGCCTTCACGAGCGGGGGCTCTCGACAAGGATGTTGTTGTCCTTGTCGAAATAGATCCCCTCACCGTCTTTCAGCCCGGTGCGGATGTAAATGTCCTTGATGTCCTTGGCACTCGCGAGCAGGTAGGAGCCGGTTGTCGACTTGATCTTCTTGCCCGACTCGATGAAAGCTTCCCAGCTCTTGGTCAGCTCGGCCTCGCTCACGCCGGCCTTCTCCAGAATATCCTTGCGGAAGAACAACGTCCCCGGGCCAATGTCAGTCGGGATGGCCAGCAGCGCGCCCTTGTTGTTCATCGCCTGCGGATACGAGAACTTCGCAAACTTGGACTGGTACTTCAGCCCGCTGTAAGGCGGCTTGGCCAGATCTTCCAGACCGCCCGACTCGGCAAACTTGCCGATGAAGCTCACTTCAATCGCCATCACATCCGGCACGCCGGCACCCGTTGCCAATGCAGTCGTCATCGCCACATGGTGATCGGAAAACGCCAGACTCGCCAGCTTCACGTCAATATCCGGAAACGCCTTCTTGAAGCCCGGCAGCCAGGCCTTCACCTGCGCATCGTGACTGGGGAAAGATGCCACCGTGATAGTCGTGGCAGCCGTGGCGCTCAAGGATGCCGCGATCACGCTTGCGAGAATCGTGCTTTTCAGGATGTGACTCGGTCTAATCATGTTTGCTCCTCTGGGTTTGGCCGGACTTCACGCACAGCAAGACTGTGCGCACATGGGTACCGCACTCCCCGCCGCAAGGCCGCGCCGGACAAGGGTCCGGCCGTCACGCAGCGGGAAAGACAGCGATTTGCTTATGGTATGATGATAAGAATAAACGCCGCCCGCGCTCCCTTGACATGGATTCAAGTGCTGCGCTTATAGACGCAATGGCTGATCTGTCAGCCGGGGCGGGAAAGACGGGAGGCGCCTGCCAGAAAACCTGGCCCGGAGGCCGCTACGCGAAATCCGAAAGTTGCGCCTGGCCCAGAGAAGCCCCGGATTCCGGCTTTGCCTTCATCCGGGCTTGCTTGGCGGCTCAAATTCTCTGCTCGACGATAATGGTATAGGTGACGGCCTGCACCATACTGGGCAGTACTCCGCCGAAATTCAACGTGTGCGTTCCGGGGGCAACGGCTTCAACATTACGTAGTAGCCATTCGCAGCGGACGGATAAATCCGAATCTTCGTGGCCAGCACCCCATGTGAAGCAGCTGCGGGTACCTGCGATGCCGTTCCAGTCGCCGTAGACACCATCACCTCCAGTACAAGTGGCTTGATCAGTCATTGCAGCCGGCTCGGCAGCGGGTCCCCGGGTGTCACCACATTAGCGGGAAAACAGATACTTTCCTGTCGGTGTCATGTGCGTGGGTTCCTGCCGGCACCCCGTTCTGTTTACCGGCCAAGCCTCTGATCGCATAGGCTACGCTGGTGCTGAAAGCCCTTCGCCGCCTGCGGCAGCTCGCTGTTCGGGGGGGGAACTCGAACTCCAAAGCTGGCTGCGTTGGGACGCTGTGGGAACACGACCGCTCGATCAGGGCTCGGGTCAAGGGAGATGTCTTTGTTTAGCCAGCGCTCAGCCCAGTCGCTACGCCAGGAAGTGTTGAACTGACCTTGACTCTGTAACTCTCCCATAACGAATCTTTGTTTCTCCCCCTCGCATCGAGAACCACGAACCGCCAGTTAGTTAGGTCGAACACCCCAAATGGAACCTTCTCCAATAGCCCTTCCGCCAACAAATGCTGAACCCTCGCTGGCAGCCACTTCGGTGACATCTTTGTTCTAAGACCATGAGACCGTCGAGCCTAAAGTCGCAGATGCACTGAATAACAATAAGTTCTTCCGAAGAAGCGAGGACGAATCCTGAATAGCATTGTCATCAATCTCGCACCGAAGCAGATCAGTTTTCTTCTTCCGGGGGGAGTTGGGCGTGATTCTATGAGGGGTTACGGCGAGGATGTACAGGAAGACTTTTCGGCGGTCGCTCGTTGCGGACAAAGACGCCAGTAGAAATGGACGGTCGGATTGTAAACCAGAGTTGGCTGCATTCAGGTAAATGGCATTCTCGTAGCGGTCGCGCCAAGTACTATCAAGAGACTCCGCCGTGTCGTTACTTAGTGCACTACAGGCTTCTATGCTGATAACCACAGCTGGCTTGCAGCAGCGGCCTCAAGCCCCCCTCCTCCCGCCCCGCCGTCACAAAACCTTCACACCCAACATTTCAATAGTTGTTGTATTGTAGAAATATGGAAAAACGCGACGCACTGCTGGTGTTTGAAACGCTCTCCTCGGGGATCCGCCTCGACGCTTACCGGCTGCTCGTCAAGACCGGGCCGGCGGGGCTGGTGGCGGGCGAGATCGGTACGGCGCTGGGGGTGGCGCCGACCAACCTGTCCTTCCACCTCAAGGCCTTGGCCCAGGCGGGCATGGTGACGGCCGAGCAGGAGGGGCGATTCCAGCGCTTCCGGGCCAACATCCCGCTGATGCTGGACTTGATCGCCTACCTGACGGCGGAGTGCTGCGCCGGCCACCCCGAGCAGTGCGCCGACATGCGTTCAGCATCCTGTTGTCCGGACGCCGTGCTTCCGCCACTTCCCCTTTCTTCCACACAAGAGACCGCCAAAAAATGAACGTTCTGTTTCTGTGCACCGGCAATTCCTGTCGCTCCATTCTGGCGGAGGCCACCTTCAACCATCTGGCCCCGGCGGGCTGGCAGGCCATGAGCGCCGGCAGCCGCCCGACGGGCCAGGTGCATCCGCGCTCGCTGGCCCTGCTGGCGCGCGAAGGCATTTCGACCGCGGGCTACCACAGCAAATCCTGGGAGAACCTGCCCGCCACGCCCGACATCGTGATCACGGTCTGCGCCAGCGCTGCCGGCGAAACCTGCCCGGCCTATCTGGGCCCGGTGCTGCGCACCCATTGGGGGGTGGAAGACCCGGCACACGCCACGGGGACAGACGCCGAGATCGATGCCGCCTTCATAACGGCGTATCGCATCCTGCGCGCGCGCATCGAGGCATTCTTCGCCCTGCCGCTGAATGCATTGCAGCAAGACCCTGCACGGCTGAAGGCCGCGCTCGACGACATTGGCCACCTGATGGCCTGACCGGGAGCGATACCGATGGAGAAGAACTACCACGCGCTGATCGCGGACCGCATCTACTTTGGTGGCGCGGCCGACATGCAGCAGATCGCCGACCTGGAGCACATCGACCTGGTGGTTGATCTGCGCGAGGAATCGACGGGCTGTGCAGCCACCCGGGCCGGGCTGCTCTGGCAACAGATTCCGCTGGGCGACAACGCCGATCAACCGCAGGCCGAGCTGTTTGCCGACGCGATTCAAACCGTCGTCCTGGCCTATCAGGAGGGCAAGAAAGTGGCTTTCCACTGCGGCGGCGGCAAGGGCCGGACGGGAACGGTCGCTGCGGGCGTGCTGCTGGAGCTGGGCCTCTGCCGCTCGCTGGACGAGGCAGAAGCCGCGGCGAAGGCGATTCGCCCGATCATCCACATCAAGCCCGATCAGCGCCAGGCACTTGAAGCCCTGTATCCCGACGCGTGACTTTGGAAGGAACACTCATGGCAAGCATTCAGATTTATGACCCCGCGCTGTGCTGCAGCACTGGCGTGTGTGGCGTTGAAGTCGATCAGGCACTGGTGAGTTTCGCCGCCGACCTGAGCTGGGCCAAGCAGCATGGCGCGCAGCTCGAACGATTCAACCTCGCCCAGCAGCCGCTGGCGTTTGCCGAGAACGCAACGGTGCGGGCCTTCCTGGAGCGATCGGGGCAAGAAGCCCTGCCCCTGATTCTGGTGGATGGCGAAGTCGCCCTGGCGGGGCGCTATCCCAGCCGCGCCGAGCTGGCGCGCTGGGCGGGCATCGCTGCCGACGTCCCGCAGCCGCCGCAAGGTGGCTGCTGCGCGGGCGGCCGCTGCGCTTGAATGGCCACACGACCCATGCACTTTCTCGCGCACGCGCCGCGCTACCTCTTCTTCACCGGCAAGGGCGGCGTCGGCAAAACCTCCATTGCCTGCGCCACGGCGGTTCAGCTCGCGAGCGAAGGCAAGCGCGTCCTGCTCGTCAGCACGGACCCGGCATCGAACGTGGGCCAGGTGTTCGGGCTGGACATTGGCAATCGGCTCACGGCCATTCCCGCCGTTCCGCGTCTCTCTGCGCTGGAGATCGACCCGCAGGCGGCCGCACAGGCCTACCGGGACCGGATTCTGGGCCCGGTGCGTGGCGTACTGCCCGAGTCGATTGTCCGCGGCATCGCGGAGCAGCTCTCCGGCGCCTGCACCACCGAGATCGCGGCCTTTGACGAATTCACCGCCCTGCTGACCGATTCAGCGCTGACCACAGACTTTGAGCACATTCTGTTTGACACGGCGCCAACGGGTCACACCCTCCGTTTGCTTCAGCTCCCGGGAGCCTGGAGCGGCTTTCTTGAAGAGGGCAAGGGCGATGCTTCCTGCCTCGGGCCACTGGCCGGGCTGGAAAAACAGCGCACGCAATACAAGGCTGCGCTTGAAGCCTTGGCCGACCCCCTGCGCACCCGCCTGGTGCTGGTCGCCCGCGCACAAAGCGCCAGCTTGCGGGAAGTGGCGCGCACACACGAAGAGCTGGCGGCCATCGGGCTGACGCAGCAGGCCCTGGTCATCAACGGCGTACTGCCCCCTGGCGAAGCTGACGGCGATGCGCTGGCGGCGGCAATCCACCAGCGCGAACACGCTGCGCTCGAAGCCTTGCCGGATGCGCTCAGATCCTTGCCGCGCGATGTAATCGCCTTGAAGCCCTTCAACCTGGTCGGCCTCGACGCACTGCGTCAGCTGCTGGTGGCCGCACCGCCTGCCCGCCCGGCCGACGCCATCGACGTTCCCGCCCTGCCAGACGCCCCGCCCTTGTCCGCCCTTGTGGAGGCCATCGCGGCTGACGGGCACGGGCTGGTCATGCTCATGGGGAAAGGCGGTGTGGGCAAGACCACCCTGGCCGCTGCCATCGCCGTGGCCCTGGCAAGCCGAGGCCTGCCCGTCCACCTCAGCACCTCCGACCCGGCTGCGCATCTGGCCGACACGCTGGACGGCGCACTGCCCGGGCTCACCGTCAGCCGGATCGACCCGCACGAGGCCACGGCGCGCTACCGACAGCAGGTGCTCGACACCCAGGGCGCGCTGCTGGATGCCGAAGGGCGCGCCCTGCTCGAAGAGGACTTGCGATCCCCTTGCACCGAGGAGATCGCGGTCTTCCAGGCCTTCTCGCGCGTCATCCGCGAGGCGGGCGAAAAATTCGTGGTGATGGACACCGCACCCACCGGGCATACGCTGTTGCTGCTGGACGCTACCGGCGCCTATCACCGCGAAGCCAGCCGTCAGATGGGCAACACGGACGCGCGCCGCACAACGCCGATGATGCAGCTGCGAGACCCCGGGCAGACCAAGGTCCTCATCGCCACGCTGGCAGAGACCACCCCGGTGCTGGAGGCCGCGAACCTGCAGGCTGATCTGCGCCGGGCCGGCATCGAGCCCTGGGCCTGGATCGTCAACAACGCCGTTGCGGCCGCACGGCCCGCGTCGCCGCTGCTGCGCCAGCGTGCCCGCAACGAGCTGCCAGAAATCGACGCGGTGGCGACACGCCATGCCACGCGCTTCGCGGTCGTCCCGCTCTGCCTGCAGGAGCCCGTTGGCATGGCGAGGCTGCTTGAACTGGCGCGCAGGCTTCCCGGGGCTGACTGACATGGACGGCGCCCCTGGGTCCCCCGCCCCCATCTGCGCGGGCTATTCCTATTCCTTCCACCCCTGCATGACCGTTCGCATGGATTTGAAACCGATTGGAGATTACTGCCTTGTCTGCTCAATGTGAAACCACTCTGAAGAAGTCGGCCGGCCTGCCGATGAGCGTCTTCGAGCGCTACCTGACCGTCTGGGTCTTCCTGTGCATCGTCATCGGCATTGCCCTGGGCCAATTCTTGCCGACGGTGTTTCATGCCATCGGCAGCATGGAAGTCGCGAAGGTCAACCTCCCGGTGGGGCTGCTGATCTGGGTGATGATTATCCCGATGCTGATCAAGGTGGATTTCGGCGCCCTGCACGAGGTTCGCCAGCATGTCCGGGGCATTGGCGTCACGCTGTTCGTGAACTGGCTGGTCAAGCCCTTCTCGATGGCCTTCCTCGGCTGGCTCTTCATCCGGCATCTATTTGCGCCGCTGCTGCCCGCCGACCAGCTCGACAGCTACATCGCCGGGCTGATCCTGCTGGCTGCCGCTCCCTGCACCGCCATGGTGTTTGTCTGGAGCCGACTCACCCAAGGTGACCCGCTGTTCACGCTCTCACAAGTCGCGCTGAACGACAGCATCATGGTACTGGCGTTTGCGCCCCTGGTCGGCCTCCTGCTGGGCATCTCGGCCATCACGGTGCCCTGGGAAACCTTGATTACCTCCGTGGTGCTGTACATCGTCATACCGGTCGTCCTGGCGCAAATCCTGCGCCGGCAGCTTCTGGCAAAAGGCCAGGGCGCTTTCGACGCGGCAATGGCCAGGATCGGCCCCTGGTCCATCGCTGCGCTGCTGGCCACGCTGATCCTGCTGTTTGCCTTTCAAGGCGAGGCGATCCTGAAGCAGCCCGTGATCATCGCCCTGCTGGCCGTACCGATCCTGATCCAGGTGTTCTTCAACTCGGCGCTGGCCTACTGGCTCAACCGCGTGGTCGGCGAGAAGCACAACGTCGCCTGCCCGTCTGCCCTGATCGGCGCATCGAACTTCTTTGAGCTGGCCGTCGCGGCCGCGATCAGCCTGTTCGGTTTCGACTCCGGCGCCGCGCTCGCCACCGTCGTCGGGGTCTTGATCGAAGTCCCGGTCATGCTGCTGGTCGTCAAGCTCGTGAACCTCAGCAAACCCTGGTACGAGCGGGGATCGCCCCCGCAGTAGCCCAGCCACGCGCACCCAGCCTGCGCTGCCGCCCCCGGTGACGGAAGACATGCGGGGGGCGATCTCAGTCTGGTGCTGTCGAGAAGCGCTCGGCCAGGCGAAGGGCGGCGATTCGCGCAATCTGGTCCAGCGCCTCTGCAAACTCGTCTGCAACGCTGTTGTCGAGTCGGGCAGCGAAGCGAGCGATGATCGCCTCACGATCCAACCCGCGCACCGCCAGGATAAAGGGGAAGCCAAACTTCGCGCGATAGGCCGCGTTCAGCGCCTGCAAGCGGGCAAACTCCTCCTGGCTGCAGGCATCCAGCCCCGCGCCGGCTTGCTCGCGAACCGAAGCCTCCGCCATTTCGCCCCGGATCGCGGCTTTGCCGGCAAGTTCGGGGTGTGCGCAAATCAGGGCATGTTGCTCGGCCGGGCTGGCGGAGCACATCGCCTCACACAACGCGCCGTGCAAGGCATCGAGGGTGGCAAACGGGCGGCCATGCCAGGCACGCTCCGCCACCCACGGCGAGTGTTCAAAAATACCCGCCAGCGCGGCGACAAACTCCCGCTGGGCCAGGGGTGGAAAGGGCGCCAAGCACCGGGGGGCGGCCATGTCCATGATGCGTGTTCTCCCTCAAAAAGCGTCTAGCGATCATGCACGCATGCAACATGCCAGCGCGACCCGACGAATCGCCCTGCGCCGCACGACTCCCTTCCGTCAGCCGCACTCCCTATAATCGCCTTTGAACTGGCGCGCCAGGGGTCGCAAGGATCGAGCGCCATGAATACGAAACAAGGATGGCTCAGCACACATGTGCTGGATACGGCAAATGGCTGCGCCGCGGCTGGCATGTCATTTGAATTGCACGATCAGACCACCGGCACCTGCCTGGTGCGCGGCATCACCAATGCCGACGGACGCACAGACGCGCCATTGCTGGCGGGGGACGCATTCGCAACGGGGCACTACACCCTCACGTTCCACGTCGCCGCCTACTACCGGGCACGCGGCCTCAGCCTGCCCGACCCACCCTTCCTTGACCACGTCAGTCTGGCCTTCGGCATCGCCGACGCCGGCGCACACTACCACGTCCCCTTACTCGTATCCCCCTGGAGCTACTCGACCTATCGCGGGTCGTGACCCCTCCGTTGCAGCCGACACATCGACGACCCCGTAGCCACCGCCGGCGCCACCGAAGCTGAACCTCGGCAGCATGCTGTTGCAGGCGCATCACGACTGGCCAACACAGCCACAAGGGTCTTGGGCGACGACGACGGTCGCAAGCGAGGCGTGTTCATCGCACTGCCCCAATGACAAAGGCCGCGAACCCTTGCGGATTGGCGGCCTTCGGTATTCGTGGTGGTGATGGGCGGAGTCGAACCGCCGACCTATGGGTTATGAATCCATCGCTCTAACCATCTGAGCTACATCACCACAAAGAGGGCGGGATTCTAGCCATCGAATGCGGGGGCGTCAATCACCGGCTAAGGGGCCAAGGCGATATCCGCACTCAAAACCCTGTTAATTCAGCGACTTGAGATCTCGCCGCGCTGCGTTTTTGATTTGACTTTGGGCGCGGCTTGGCCGACCATTCCGCCCTTCCTCCCGCGCGTAGCGCTTCGACAGGGCCAACCCGGTGTTGGCCGACAACCAGAAACACGCCATGAAAAAGCTGTACATCCGCACCTTCGGGTGCCAGATGAACGAGTACGACTCGGACAAGATGGCCGACGTGCTCGGCACCCAAGAAGAAATCGTCAAGACAGACAAGCCCGAAGAAGCCGATCTGATCCTGTTCAACACCTGTTCGGTGCGCGAGAAGGCGCAAGAGAAGGTCTTCCACGATCTGGGCCGGGTGCGGCATCTCAAGCAGCTCAACCCGAAGCTGATCATCGGCGTCGGCGGTTGTGTGGCGAGCCAGGAGGGCGATGCGATCATCGCCCGGGCGCCTTACGTGGACGTGGTCTTCGGCCCGCAGACCCTGCATCGCCTGCCCGAGCTGATTGCGGCGCGGCAGGCGAGCGGCAAGTCGCAGGTGGATATCAGCTTTCCGGAGAACGAGAAGTTCGACGCCCTGCCGCCGGCGCGCGTCGACGGCGCCTCGGCCTTCGTGTCGATCATGGAAGGCTGCTCGAAGTTCTGTACCTATTGCATCGTGCCCTATACGCGGGGCGACGAAATCTATCGCCCGCTGGGGGATGTGCTGGCGGAAGTGGCCGGGCTCACCGCACAGGGCGTGAAGGAAATCACCTTGCTCGGCCAGAACGTGAATGCCTGGCGCGCGCCCATCGAGCCGGGCAGCAGCGACATGGCAGACTTCGCCTTCCTGCTCGAATGCGTGCACGACATTCCGGGCGTGGAGCGCATCCGCTACACCACCTCCCACCCGCGCGAAATGACCCAGCGCGTGTTCGACGCTTACGCCAAGCTGCCCAAGCTGGTGTCGCACCTGCACCTGCCGGTGCAGTCGGGCTCGGACCGGGTGCTGGCAGCCATGAAGCGCGGCTACACCGTGCTGGAATACAAATCGGTGGTGCGCAAACTGCGCGCGGCACGGCCCGACCTCTCCTTGTCGACCGACTTCATCGTCGGCTTTCCCGGCGAGACCGAGGCCGAATTCGAAGCCACCATGACGCTGATCGACGAGCTGGAGTTCGATGCCTCGTTCAGTTTCGTCTTCAGTCCGCGCCCCGGCACGCCGGCGGCCGAGATGGCCGATACCACGCCGCCAGAAGTGAAACTGGCTCAGCTGGCCCGCCTGCAGAAGCGAATTGACGAGCTGGCGGGCAAGGTCAGCCAGAGCATGGTGGGCACGGTGCAACGCGTGCTGGTAGAAGGCCCGTCGAAGAAAGACCCCTTCGAGCTGGCGGCGCGTACCGACAACAACCGCATCGTCAACTTCAAGGGCAACCCGCGGCAGATCGGCCACTTCATTCACCTCAAGATCACCGCCGCGCTGCCGCACTCCCTGCGCGGTGAAGTGGTGATTCAGGACTGAGGCGTGACCTGCGCGGATCGGGCACCGCTCAAGCCGCTGAGAGCCTGTCTGCGCAGGCATGACAAGTGGGCGGCGTCGGCAGGTCCCGTCACACGGGCTTGCGCCGGCGCTTGATCGCCAGACTTCAGAGCACACCACGCCATGAGCTTCTTTCATCCTGAAAACCGCAGTTCACAAGAAGAAATTCCGATCATGCTTCGATCCGCGGCGGGATTTCTCCGGACTCGGTGGGTGGCGCCGTCCAGAAACCGTTCGCCCTGAGGTATCGAAGGGTGGAGCGGCTTCGGGTCAAGCCAGCTGCGGTTTTCAGGCTCATCCTCTTCGCATACGCCCGGCGCGCTGCCTTGTGCTACTGGCCTGCCTGGGCCTGCTGGCCGCATGTACCGGCAGCCGCTCCCGGCCGGACGCACAGGCGCCAGCCACGGCCAGCAGCGCACCGGCAGGCAAGGCCGCACCCGGCACGGCCCAATCCTTACCGGCGCCTGCGCCCAATCCCAACCTCAAACCCTTCGCCGAGGTCAGCAAAGACTTCAAACGCAGCGAAGGGCTGTTTGCGGTGTATCAGAAAGACGAACGCACGCTGCTGGAGCTGAAGGAGGAGGATTTCGACAAGCCCTTCTTCTTCACCCTGCACCGCACCCACGGCATCGGCGAGCGCGGCATCTATGCCGGCCAGATGCTGGAATCCGGCGTCGGCGTGTTCCGCAAGTATTCCGATCGGGTGGTGTGGATCGAGAAGAACACCAGCTTCGTCGCCCCCGGCAACCCGCCGCTGGCGCGCGCCGTGGCCGAAGGCTATTCGGACAGCCTGCGCGCCAGCGCGGCCATCCTCAGCCAGCCGCACCCGCAAAGCCGGGCCATCCTGATCGATGCCTCGGCCTTCGTCGTCACCGATGCGGCCGCTACCGCCGCCGTGCTGGCCGCCGCCTTCCGCCAGCCCTACCAGTTTGACCGCGGCAACAGCCTGATCACCGCCGCATACACCGAGCCGGCCGAAACCCGCTTCGCGGTGCGCACCCACTACGCTGCCGGCACCCTCGTGGCGCCGCAGCCGGGCCAGCCCAACGCGCCCAGCCTGCCGCGCACCCTGCCAGACCCGCGCAGCCTGTTTCTGGGCCAGGCCATCAGCTTCTCGGTGCTGCCCGAGCCGATGCCTGCCCGGCGCGCCGACCCGCGCGTGGGTTACTTCAGCTCGGGGCGCTGGAACTACGGCGACGATCTGGCGCGTACCCCGCGCGAGTATTTCATCAACCGCTGGCGGCTGGAGAAGGCGGACCCCGCTGCCGCCCTCTCGGCGCCCAAGCAACCCATCGTCTACTGGCTGGATCGCAACGTGCCGCTGCGCTATCGCGAAGCGGTGACGCGCGGCGTATTGCGCTGGAACGCCGCCTTCGAGCGGATCGGCTTCCGTGATGCCATTCAGGTGAATCAGCAGCCAGACGATGCGGACTGGAGTACGACGGATCGCAACCGAGCCTCGATCAAGTGGTTCCTGGGGGTCGACAACCTGGCCGCCATCGGGCCCTCGCTCGTCGATCACCGCAGCGGCGAGATTCTGGACGCCGACATCCTCATCACAGATTTCTGGACCCGCCTGCCGCGTGCGGAGCTCATCCGCGACATCCACCCGAGGCACGGCTCGCCGGGCCACGAGGAGTGCCACTTCGCGGCCACGGCGCTGCAGGACATGGCCGCCACACTCGACCTGCTGATCGCGCGCGGCGAGATCGCGCCCGACAGCCCCGAGGCCGAGGCCTACGTGCAGGACACCCTGAGCGCGGTGGTGACCCACGAGGTGGGCCACACCCTGGGGCTGACCCACAACTTCCGCGCCTCCAGCGCCTACTCGCTGGCCCAGTTGCGCGACCCCGATTTTGTCGCGCGCAACGGCATCGCCGCCTCGGTGATGGACTACCTGCCGCCCAATGTCGCACCGGCCGGCGAGCCGGTCACGGCCTATACGCAGAATGTGCTGGGGCCTTATGACTACTGGGCGATTGAATACGGCTACACGCCGCTCGCCGCGGCAGACGAAGCCGCGCGGCTGGCCGAGATCGCCGGCCGCGCCGGCAGTGATCCGATGCTGGTCTATGGCGACGATGCCGAGGCGGGCGGGACCGAGCTGGGCCAGATGGGCATCGACCCGGCCAACGCCCGGCACGATCTGGGCAATGACCCGCTCGCCTTCTTCACGCAGCGCCTGCAACTCGCGCGCGAGCTGTGGGCACGGCTCGCTGCCGCACGCCCAAGCGGGCGCGTGCAGCCGAATGACGACCGGCTGGCCGTCGAGCTCGGCCTGCAGCGCCTGGGTGCCGCCGCCGGCAACCTCGCCCGCGTGATCGGCGGCGTCACGGTGCGCCGTCATCACTCGCCATCGGACCGCGACGTCTACCAGCCCCTGCCCCCCGCGGCCCAGCGTGCCGCCCTGGCGGCGCTGGCCGAAGGCCTGTTCCAGCCCGCCAGCCTGCAGCTTGACCCCGCCCTGCTCCGCCGCCTGGCGCCCGACCCCGTCGACAGCTGGCATGCCGGCGCCGCCGGGCTGGAGCCCCAACTTCCGCTGCTGGGGCGGATTCTGCAGCTGCAGAGCGCGGTGCTGGATCAGCTCTTCTCCGACCGTATCAGCACCCGGCTGGTGGAAGCCGAGCTGCTCACGCCCGCCGCCGGGCGCTTCACCCTGGCCGAGCTGCACACGCGCCTGCGCGAGGACATCTGGCGCGAACTCAAGCGCGGCGAAACCATCTCGCTGACCCGGCGTGCACTGCAGCGGGCGTATCTCTCGCGACTCGTCGCAATGCTCTTGCGCGCCCACAGCACGACCCCTGCAGACGCGCGCGCAGCGGCCCGCTACGAGGCACAGGCCCTGGAAGCCAGACTGCGTGCGGCACTGCAGCATGGCAAGCTGGAGAGCGAGACGGGGCGCCATTTACGCGAGTGTCAGGCTACACTGCGCGAAGCGCTGAATGCGCCCTTGCTCAGACAGGTGCCATGAAACCCCATCCAAGCCGCCTCGCTTCACCCACCGAGCATCAGCCGGAGCTGGCCCCGCCCGACAAATCGGCCGCGTCCCGGCCGCCCCGGCCGCGCACGCTCGACCTCAGCCTCAGCCCGCCGGACAACGTGCGGCTGGCCAATCTGTGTGGCGTGCTGGATGAGAACATCCGCCAGATCGAGGCCGGCTTCGACATCACCATCGCCCGCCGCGGCGAGCACTTCAAGCTGCGCGGCGATTCGGCGCAAGTGCAGCGCGCGGCCCAGGCCCTGCGCCGCTTCTACGACCAGGCCAGCACCGCACTCGACGTGGCGCAAATCCAGCTCGGCCTGATCGAACAGAACAATCTGGATCAGGCGGTGCAGCCGGTGGCAGGACTCCTCACCCGCAAGGGCGATCTGCACGGCCGCACCCCGCGCCAGGTGGAGTACATCCGCAACATTCAGGCGCATGACATCACCTTCGGCATCGGCCCGGCGGGCACCGGCAAGACCTATCTCGCGGTGGCCTGCGCGGTGGATGCCTTCGAGCGCCAGCAGGTCGAGCGCATCATCCTCACCCGGCCGGCGGTCGAGGCGGGCGAGCGTCTGGGTTTTCTGCCCGGCGATCTGGCGCAGAAGGTCGATCCCTACCTGCGCCCACTCTACGACGCGCTGTACGACCTGATGGGCTACGACCAGGTGGCCAAGCTCTTCGAGCGCCAGTGCATCGAGATCGCGCCGCTGGCCTTCATGCGCGGGCGCACCCTGAACCATGCCTTCATCATCCTCGATGAAGCGCAGAACACCACGCCGGAACAGATGAAGATGTTCCTCACCCGCATCGGCATCGGCGCTCGCGCGGTCGTCACGGGCGACGCCACCCAGGTCGACCTGCCGCGCGGCCACAAGAGCGGGCTGATCGAGGCGGCGCAGATTCTGGCCAATGTGCGCGGCATTGCCTTTACCCAGTTCCAGAAGGAAGACGTGGTGCGCCATCCGCTGGTGGCCCGCATCGTCGACGCCTATGAGCGTGCCCAAGCCCCCCGGGAGAGCCCGCAATGAGAGCCATGATCCTGGCCGCCGGGCGCGGCGAGCGCATGCGCCCGCTGACCGACCACACGCCCAAGCCGCTATTGCGTGTCGGCGACAAGCCCCTGATTGTCTGGCATATCGACCGGCTGGCCGCGGCGGGCTTTACCCAGCTCGTCATCAACCACGCCTACCTCGGCCACCGCATCGAAGCCTGTCTGGGTGACGGCAAAGCCTTCGGCGTACAGATTCGCTATTCGCCCGAGGCCATTGCACTGGAAACAGCCGGTGGTATCGCCAACGCCCTGCCCCTGCTGGGTGACGGCCCCTTCCTGGTCGTGAGCGGGGACGTGTATTGCCCGCTGGATTACGTGCCCACCGTGGCGCGCGGCCTGAGTCGCCTCACCACCGGCAAGCTCGCCCACCTCGTCCTGGTGCCGAATCCGCCGCATCACCCGGAAGGCGATTTCGTGCTCGACATGGGCGGCACGCTGAGCCTGGAGGCGGGCGCCGAGCGCTGGACCTATTCCGGCATCGGCCTCTTCCGGCCAGAGTTCTTCTCGGGTGTCCCGGCCAACCAGAAAACGCCCTTGCGCGAGGTGCTGCGGCGCGCCATCCAGGCCGGCCGCGTCAGCGGTGAAGTCTTCAAGGGCCGCTGGGAGGACGTCGGCACCCCGGAACGCCTGGCGACGCTGGACAACGAGCTGACCTCAGCCTTGCAAATCCCCGATCAACCCCCGCTTCAGGCCACCCGCCATGAACAATCCGCTGAACCCGGTCGCCCTGTCGACGATTGAACCCTATGCCAGCCGGCGGGCCCGCCTGGCCGAGCGCACCAGTTGCTGCTGCGGCGGCGTGATCATCATTCCCACTGCGCCCGAGCGCGTGCGCAACCGCGATAACGATCACCCGTATCGCTTCGACAGCTACTTCCACTACCTCACCGGCTTTACCGAACCGGATGCGGTGCTGGTCATGGTGGTGGGCGAAAAATCGCGCAGCATCCTGTTCTGCCGGCCCAAGAACCTTGAGCGCGAGATCTGGGATGGCTTTCGCCACGGCCCGGAAGCAGCGCGTGCCCTGTGCGGGGTCAGCGAAGCCTATTCGATCGAGGAGTTCGACCAGAAGCTGCCCGAGCTGATGGGCAACCAGAATGCGCTGTGGTACTCGCTGGCCAACGACCCGGCGTTTGACGAACGCATTTTTGCCGCGCTGCGCACCGTGCGGGCAAACAGCCGCAGCGGCATCCGCGCCCCCACCGAAGTGCGCGACGTGCACACGGCGCTCGACGAGATGCGCCTGTTCAAGGATACCCACGAGCTGGACACCATGCGCCGCGCCGCCGCGATCACGACGGGCGCGCACAGCCGCGCCATGCGCGCCACCCGGCCGGGCCGCTTCGAATACGAGATCGAGGCCGAGCTGCTGCACGAGTTCCGCCGCCACGGCAGCCAGTCCGTCGCCTACAACTCGATTGTGGCCAGCGGCCCGAACGCCTGCGTGCTGCACTACAACACCAACGCCAGCCGCATGCAGGCCGGCGAATTGCTGCTCATCGACGCCGGCTGCGAGCTCGATGGCTATGCCTCGGACATCACCCGGACCTTCCCCGGTCAGCGGCAAGTTCGAAGGGCCGGCCAAAGACATCTACGCGCTGGTGCTTGCCGCGCAGGAAGCCGCCTTCGCCCAATGCCGCCCGGGCTCATCCTTCGACGCCCCGCACCTCGCGGTGGTGCGCACCCTGAGCCAGGGCCTGCTGGATCTGGGACTGCTGACCGGCTCGCTCAACAGCGTGCTCGAAACCAACGCCTATCATCGCTTCTACATGCACCGCACCAGCCACTGGCTGGGTCTGGATGTGCATGACGTGGGCGAATACAAGGTCAGCAGCGTCTGGCGCCCGCTGCGCGCCGGCATGGTGCTGACCATCGAGCCCGGCTGTTACATCCGCCCGGCAGACGATGTGCCCGAAGCCTTCTGGAATATCGGCGTGCGCATCGAAGACAACCTGCTCATCACGGCCGACGGGCATGAGAACCTCACCGCCGCGGCGCCCAAGCAGATCGCGGACATCGAGGCCATCATGGCCGAGGCGCAGGCGCATGGCTGAGATCGCCATCGTCGGGGCCGGCCCGCTCGGGCTGGCCACCGCACTGATGTTGCATCGCGAGGGGCTGCCCGTGCGGCTCTTCGATGCCCGCCCGGCCAATGCGCCCAGCAGTGAAGCGCGGGTCCTGGCGCTTTCGGAGGGCAGCCGCCAGATCCTCGACTGCCTGGCCGCCTGGCCGACCACGCCCACCACCCCGATCACCACCATCCACGTCTCGCAGCTCGGCAGCTTCGGTAGCACCGTGATGCGTGCCAGCGAGGAAGGCGTCGCCGCGCTGGGTCACGTCCTCCCCGCCACAGAATTGATCCAGCAGTTGCAGGCGCAGGTGACCGACGCCGCCATCCCGATTGAATACGAAACCCTGATCGCGCTGGGCGAGGCCAGCCAGGAGACCATCCGCCTGCAGGCCAAGCACCGCGACGGAAGCACCCGCGATAGCGTCGAGACGCCACTGGTCCTGTGCTGCGAAGGCAGCGTGCGCGCCGAGCGCGGCGCCCTGGTGCATGACTACCAGCAGCACGCCCTGCTCTGCCGCGCGCAGATCGCCGACCCGCATGACAACCGTGCATTCGAGCGCTTCACGCCGGATGGCCCGCTGGCCTTGCTGCCCCTGGGCGACGACTACGCCGTGGTGTGGACCCAGCCTGCCGTGCGCGCCCAGGCCCTGCTCGCGGCGGACGACGCCGACTGGCTCAGCGCCCTGCAGTCGGCTTTCGGCACACAGGTCCGCTTCACCGCGATCCGGGATCGCGCCAGCTACCCGCTGGCCCTGAAGCTGCGCCTCAACCCCACTGCGCAACGCTGCGTCTGGCTCGGCAACGCCGCGCAAACCCTGCACCCGGTCGCCGGCCAGGGACTCAACCTTGCCCTGCGCGATGCCTGGGAACTGGTGGAAGCGATCAGAGAAGCGCAGGACCCCGGCGATGCCGACGTACTGGCCCGCTACGCCCGCGGCCGGGCGCTGGACCGCTTCGCGGCGGCCGGCTTCTCCGACGCGCTGGTGCGCAGCTTCGGCAGCCGCCTGCCCGGCCTGGCCACCGCCCGTGGCCTCGGTCTTGCCGCGCTCAGCGCCCTGCCGCCGCTCCGCCACTTCCTCGCCCGGCGAATGATTTTTGGCGCACGGGCCTGGCCTTGAGTTTGTAGCCTGGATGCAGCGCAGCGGAATCCAGGGCTTTATCGGCAACAGTTACCCCGGATTCCGCTGCGCTGCATCCAGGCTACGGCCATGGGTTTGTGCAAAAAATGTTCAGACAGAATCAGTCCGGATCAATAGAATCCAAACCCGTACCCGACCAGCCCACTGCCCATTTCTCGCCCCCCAGCCCCCATGAACCTCCACCTCCTCCGCATCTATGCCGCCGTCGTCGAACAGAAGAGCTTTTCGCGCGCAGCCGAGGTTTTGAGCGTCAGCCAGCCGGCCGTGTCGAAGGCGGTGCGCGAGCTGGAATCGCAGCTGGATGTGGTGCTGCTGGAGCGTGGCGGGCGGAGCTTCCGGCCCTCGGAGGCCGGGCAGATGTTGTACAAGTACGCCCGCGGCATCTTCGCGATGGAACGCGCTGCGGTGGAAGCCGTGCAGGCGTATTCGGAGCTGGAGCGTGGCGGGCTGACGATCGGCGCGAGCAGCACCATCGCGGCCTACTGGCTGCCGCGCTACATTGCCGATTTCTCGCAGCGCTACCCGGGCATCGCGGTGCGCCTGCTCTCTGGCAACACCCAGCGCGTGGCGCAATGGCTGCTTGATTGCGACGTGGATGTGGCGCTGGTAGAGGGCCCGATCACCGACGAACGCCTGGAGGTGCGGCCCTGGCGGCGCGAGGCCTTGCTGGTGATCGCTGCGGCCAACGCCCGCCTCGCGGGGCGCAAGAAGCTGCGCGTGGCCGATCTGGCCGACGAGTTGTGGCTGCTGCGCGAGCCCGGTTCGGGCAGCCGCGAGGTGGTGGAAAGCGAGCTGGACCGCCTCGGCATCACGCCCAAGCGCACGCTGGAAGCCGGCAGCAACGAGATCATCGTGCAGATGGCCGCCGCGGGGCTGGGCATCGCCATCGTGCCCGAAGTGGCGGCGGCAGATTCGCTCGCCTTGGGCCGCATCGTCGCCCTGGAGCTGGAAGCCGGGCCGCTCTCGCGCGACCTCTACCGCCTGCGCCTGCCGCGCCGCCCGCAGAGCCAGGGCGCCTTGGCCTTCGAGGCAATGATCGGCTGATCAACACCTGCTCAGACCTGCCCGCAGAGCCGCATCCAGCAAGGCTCTTCAGGCACCGCCCCGGAGAGCAAGACGGGGAGCGTCTTTGCGAGCATATCGTCGGAGAGCCGCATCCAGCGTGGCTCTTCAGGCCGACGCTAAGGCTCGCGATACAATGCTGGCCATGACACACGCTGCCTTCTGCCGTGGCTGCCTGCTCGCGCTGGCCACACTTTCCATTGCCGCCGAGGCGGCCCTTCCTGAACCCGTGCTCCGCAGTGTGCGCGAGGCGGGCATCGCGCCCGAGTCCGTCGCGCTGTGGGTCGGCGCCGCCAACGGGGGTGAGCCCCTGATGCAACACAATGCCGAGCAGCCGATGAACCCGGCCTCGGTGATGAAACTGCTGACGACCCAGGCCGCCCTCGACCTGCTCGGCCCCGCCTACACCTGGAAGACGCGTGCCTGGCTGGGGGGCGAGCTGCGTGACGGGCGGCTGGCTGGAGACATGCTGATCGCGGGCAGCGGCGACCCGGCGCTCTCCTGGGACCGCCTGGGCGAGTGGCTGCGTGACTGGCGCGCGCGTGGCCTGCGCGAGATTCGCGGTGATGTCGTGATCGACCGCAGCCTGATTCCGGCCCCGGCCAAGCCCGCAACCCAGTTTGACGAATCGCCGCATCGTGCCTACAACGCGCGGCCGGACGCATTTCTGGTGAATTTCGGCGCGCTCTCGCTGCGTCTGTCGGCGCCGGCCGCCAATGGCGGTGTCAGCGCGGTCAGCCTGATTCCGGCCAGTCCGCTACGCATCGTCAATCGTCTGAAGGCCAGCGACGGGGCGTGCGTCGATTGGCGCAACGCTTTGCGTGGCAGCCTGCAAGCAGAGGGCGCCGGCTTCGTGCTGACGCTGGACGGCAAGTTCGCGGCGAGCTGCGGCGAGAAGGTCTACAACCTGGCCGTCGACGACTCACAGCGCTGGGCGGGCATGGTGCTGCGGGCGCAGTGGCAGGAGCTGGGCGGCAGCTGGTCAGGGCAGGTGCGCACGGCGGCCTTGCCGGCGGGTCTGGGTGCACCATTCTCGCAGTGGGAATCCCCCCCGCTGCCCGAGGTGCTGCGAGACATGGACAAGTGGTCGAACAACGTGATGGCGCGCCTGGTCTTCCTCGGGCTGGGCAACGATGGCAGCGGCGCGCCGCTCTCGGTTGAGCGGACACAGGCACGGCTGCTGCCCTGGATGAGCCAGCAGGGCCTGGACCCGACGCAATGGATCTTTGAGAACGGCTCGGGCCTTTCGCGCAGCGAGCGCAGCACCGCCGCGCAACTCGGCGCCCTGCTTCGCGCCGCCTGGAAGAGCCCGCGCATGCCCGAGTTCCTCGCTGCACAACCCGTGATCGGCGCCGACGGCACAATGCGCAAGCGCCTGCCGGACACGCCCTTGAGCGGGCGGGGTTACGTCAAGACGGGCTCGCTGGACGGGGTGAAGACGGTCGCCGGCTATGTACTGGACGAAAACGGACAGTGGAAAGCCTTCGCGCTGCTGATGAATCACCCTCGCGCCAACGGCGGCGAAGCGGTCGTCGACGCGCTGCTGGGCTGGCTGTACGCGAGCCGCAAAGCGGGGTAATCCGCCCGCACAAGGCGTGAAACGGGTGGCTCGAATGCCACGACACGCCCGCGCAAGCTGAGCCAGCCGGCCCTTTTGGGCACGCCTATTCACGCGCTGGCGGCTTAAGTTCAATCCAGCGGCGTCGTTCTATCTCTGTGCCACGAGCTGCCGCAACCTGCCGGCTCGCTCGGTCTGTGCCACGGAGACCACCGCTCATGAGATGCATCCCCCGAATCCGCTTCAATACCCTGGGTTCGCGGCTGCTTGTGCTGCCGCTGCTCTCCCTGGCCGGATTCGCACTGCTCGGGGGCATCACATTGTTTGTGCTTGATCAGACACTCCGCCACGACAAGGAGGCGCAACTTGTAGCCGTGGTGGAACTGGGTCACGCGCTGTTGGCAAGCTATGAGCAACAAGTGAAGAGTGGCGCGCTCAGCCCGGAGGCCGCGCAGCAGGCCGCCAAGCTCGCCGTGAAAAACCTGCGCTACGCTGGCACCGAATATTTGTGGATCAATGATCTGGGGACGCCCATCCCGAAAATGATCATGCACCCCACCGTGCCGGCGCTGGACGGTCAGGTACTGGACAAGCCCAGCTTTTTGCGCGCGACGGGACAGTACGGGCGCAACGGCGAGCAAGAGAAGACGTATACGGGAACCAACCTGTTCCTGGCTTTTTCGGATGTCGCCAACAGCCTCGGCGAAGGCTTTGTCAGCTATGAGTGGCCCAAGCCGCAGAAAGCAGGGGGCGTATCGGAGGCGCTTTACCCCAAGCTCTCGTTCGTGAAGAAGTTCGAGCCCTGGGGCTGGGTAATCGGCTCGGGCGTTTACATCGACGATCTGCAAACGGCGTTTCTGCAAATGGCTGAGGCAGTGCTCGCCACAGTCTCGCTGGGGATTCTGTTCACGCTGCTCGCTGCCTGGCACGTGCGGCGCTGGATCCTGAATGCGGTCGGTGGCGAAGTCTCGCACGCCAGTGAGGCGGCAGCACGGATCGCCGCTGGCGACCTTGCCACACGCATTCCCTATCGGCCCCAGGCGCGCGCCAGCCTGCTTCAGGCCCTGGACGACATGCGCACGCAGCTGGAAGGCTTGGTCCGTTCGATGATCGTCGATGCCAATAGCCTCACGGGCGACATGCGGGTGCTGACGGCGGACGCGACAAACATGGGGATTCGCCTGTCGCTGCAGAAAGGTTCATCTGACGAAGTGCTGGCCGCCGTCGAGGCCATGCGTGAGCAGATCAAGCTGATCGCCTCACTCGCGGCCGAGACGGAACAGCATGCCCAGATCATCAACCGCCATTCGGAAGATGGCGAGCGGGTGATGCACGACGCGGCCGACAGCATGGGAAGAATTGCGCAGACCATCCGCGATTCCACCCAGGACGTGCAGGAGATGGTCGTGCGGGCGGAATCGATCGGCACGATTGTGGCCACGATCAAGGAGATTGCCGAACAGACCAATCTGCTGGCCTTGAACGCGGCCATCGAGGCCGCCCGTGCTGGTGAACAGGGGCGTGGTTTTGCCGTGGTGGCCGACGAAGTGCGCAAGCTTGCCGTGCGCACCGCCGGGGCAACGGCTGAAATCACCGAGGTCATCACGCAGGTCCGCAGCAGTGTCGGCCAGGTGGTGCGGGCGATGGAAGCCGCCGGCCCGCTGGTCGAACAAGGGGAACGCGGTGTCGGTCACACCACAGCGCTGTTTGCCGAGTTCCGTATCGCGGCGGGCAATGCGACGACGAAAATGGAGGCGCTGGCGCAGGTTGTCGGCGAACAAGTTGCGAATGCGACGAACGTGGCGGCTATCGTCGGACAGTCGATCACCATCACCGAACAAGCGGTATTGATGGTGGACACCACCAGCGCGGTGGCTGCACGGGCTGAAAAAACCTCGATCGACCTCGCGCAAATCGCGAAGCATTTCACCGTCCATCAGAACGAAAACGAGTCCGCTGCTGACGCCGGAGCGGTGCGGCTTGAATGGTCAAACCGGCTGGCAATCGGCTTTGCCTCGATCGACACGCAGCATCAGAAGCTGATTGAGATCTTCAACAACCTGCAGGCCGCGATGCTTGCCAAAAATGATCGTGCCGGCATCTCCAGCGCCCTGTCAGCCTTGATGGACTACACGCAGTACCACTTCAAGCACGAGGCGGAGCTGATGCATAAAGCACAGTACCCGGATCGGACCGCCCACCTCAAACAGCATGACGATCTGATCGCAAAAGCGGTGTCTTACGTGCGGCGCTTCGAATCAGGAGACTCGATCGATACCGAGGTCCTGAGCTTTTTCCGCGACTGGCTGATCAATCACATTCTTAAAACCGACCAGAGCCTGGCGAACTTCCTGAATGGAAAGAAAACGCCTGTCGCGCGCGCGGCGGCCAGCGTGGTCCATAGCGACTATGACTTGTGGAGCTGAGGGCCCGACCGGCGGCCCGCCCGCTAGCGCTTGGTGAGCTTGTTCTCGACCGCGAATTTCACCAACGCGGCCGGACCGTCGAGCTCCAGCTTGCGTTTGATGTTGAGGCGGTGGGTCTCGACAGTACGCACCGAGAGATCCAGACGCTGGGCGATTTCCTTGGAAGACAGGCCTTCCGCCAGCAGCGCCAGCACGTCACGCTCGCGCTGTGTCACTTGCGAACCCGACGTGCTGGCCGCCGCCAAGGCGTCGGCCACACCCGCCGAGTAATACCGCCGGCCGGCCATCACGGCCTGCACGGCCGCCACGATCTCTTGCGAGGGACTGTCTTTCAGCACGTAGCCACGCGCGCCATGCCGAAAGGCTTCGTGCACGTATTGCGGCTGGTCGTGCATGGTCAGCATGATGACCCGCACCTGGCTGAAGCGCTCATGGAACAGGCGGGCAAGCTCGATGCCGCTGGTGCCACGCATGGCGATATCCATCAGCACGACGTCGGGCATGCACCGCCCCACTTCGTCGAGCGCACCGGGGGCATCGCCTGCCTCGCCTACGACGCTGAAGCCTGGTACGGTCTCCAGGCGCGCACGCAGGCCATCGCGGACCAGCGGGTGATCGTCAATCAACATCAGGCGGACGCTGTCATCCATGGTCGGTCCTCGCGTGGGGAGCAGTCAGCATGTCATTTTCCATAATCGGTCGGATCTCGGCGCGAGCGCCATCAAGCTTTGAGCGAATGCGCGGGCAGGACTATTTCGATGCTCGTGCCCTGCGGGCCGGAGCGGATGGAAAAGAGTCCGCCCAGGGTCTCCACACGCTCCCGCATACTTGAAAGCCCGAGGCCGCAGCGCGTTTGATCGAGCAAGGCGTCCGGGTCGAACCCCACGCCATTGTCGCTGATCGTCAGGCGCAGGGCCTGGGCCCGACTCATCAGGCTCAGGGCGACCTCACTGGCCTGAGAATGGCGCTCGATGTTCGTCAGCGCCTCCTGCACCACCCGGAACAGTGCGGTCGCCACCGCTTCCGGCATGCGGGGATTGTCTTCGGCCTTGAAGCGCGCCTGAAGCCGCGTCCGCAGCGCAAACTCATCCAGCATCTGCGACAGGGCCGGCACCAGACCCAGATCATCCAGTGCGGTGGGGCGCAGACCATGCGAGATCCGGCGGACTTCACGCAAGACCTCGTTGATCCGGTCCAGACCCTGTCCCATGGTCCGGCCGATGCCATGCCGGGTCTCATCGGCCAGCATGGCCACGCGTGCCTGGGCTGACTCGAAGATGAATTTCACCGAAACCAGCAACTGGCTGACACCATCGTGCAATTCGCTGGCGACGCGTGCCCGCTCGCGTTCCTGCGACAGCACGACCTGGTGGGCCAAGGCGCGAATCTTGGCGTCTGCCACCCGCTGCTCGGAAAAGTTGAGCGCGAGACCACACACGGCGACGAGCAACGCCGCCGCACCGGCAATCACGACGATGATGCCCATCGTGGCATTGATCGCACGCGAGGCTTCACGGTCGATCCGGCCCTTGGCATCTTCGATCTCATCGAGGTACACGCCGGTCCCGATCACCCAGCGCCAGTTCTGTTCAAACGCAACGTAGCCCAGCTTTCGCTCGACACGCCCGGTCGATGGGCGCCGCCATTTGAACTCGACAAAACCGCCGCCCTGACGCGCCTGCTCGACCAGGCGCTGAATGATCGGCAGGCCATCCGGGTCGCGCATCTCCCAAAGATTCTGCCCGACCAGCTCAGGCTGCCGCGGGTGCATGAGGTTGCGCCCGGAGGGGTCGTACACGAAAAAATAGTTGTCTTCGCCGTAATCGAGATTGCGCAGGATGCTGAGTGCCTCGCGTGTCGCGGCCTCTTCGTCGGCACTCTCATGCAGATGCTTGATCGAGCCGAGGGCGAGATCGACGTAATGGCGCAATTGTTCGCGCTGCATCGAGACCAGCACCGGCTGCACGGCCTGCATCTCGGCTTCGGCCAGGGCCCGCGTTTCCAGCCGCACGACCGCGGCAATGGCGGCGACCGCCAGCAAGAGCGGAAACACCGCCAGCAGAAACACCTTCATCCTCAATTGCATCAGCCGCCTTGCCTCGTCACACGTCGCCCAGCTTCCATCCTACCCCGAATGCCGACGATCGCCGCCTTCAAACATGTCTTGCACCTAAGTAGTTCTACGGAATGAATGTGCGTAGTCATCCTGATGCCTGCAAAGCATGTCAGCCTCATACTGACGACGGCCCGGCTTGCGGGCCGAAGATCAAGTTCACACACAGACCTTGCGACCGTGGCCAGCCCGGCTGCGGCGACAGGGGAGGAGACATATGACTAATACCCTGCCTCGCATCGGCTGGGCCGTGCTCGCCATCATCGGCGCGTTCTGCCTGGGCTACGTTGCCCTATCTCGCGGCGAAACCATCAACGCCCTCTGGATCGTCGTGGCGGCGGTTTCGATCTATCTGGTCGGTTATCGCTACTACGGACTTTTCATTGCAAACAAGGTGTTGGGCGTTGACGGCGGGCGAATGACCCCGGCCGTAAAATACAACGACGGCCTGGACTACGTACCGACGAACCGGAACGTGCTGTACGGCCACCACTTCGCGGCCATCGCAGGGGCAGGCCCGCTGGTGGGCCCGGTGCTGGCGGCGCAGATGGGCTATCTGCCAGGCATGCTGTGGATCATCGCGGGTGTGGTACTCGCTGGCGCGGTGCAGGATTTCATCGTGCTGTTCATCTCGACACGTCGTGACGGCCGCTCGCTGGGCGACATGATCAAGTCGGAATTGGGCGCTGTGCCGGGGGTCATCGCACTGGTCGGGACCTTCCTGATCATGGTGATCTTGCTGGCGGTGCTGGCGCTCATCGTCGTCAAGGCACTGGCCGACTCTCCCTGGGGCACCTTTACGGTGTTTGCGACCATGCCGATCGCCATCTTCATGGGGATTTACATGCGATACATCCGCCCCGGCAAGATCGGCGAGATCTCGATCATCAGCTTTGTGCTGCTGATCGGCGCGATCGTTCTGGGCGGCCAGGTCGCGGCGAGCCCGGACTGGGCGCCGATGTTTACCTTTACGGGTACGCAGCTGACCTGGATGCTGATTGGTTATGGTTTTGTGGCATCGGTGCTGCCCGTCTGGCTGCTGCTGGCGCCGCGTGACTACCTCTCGACCTTCCTGAAAATCGGCACGATTGTTGGTCTGGCCATCGGCATCCTGTTCGTGGCGCCGATGATGCAGATGCCGCACGTCACGAAGTTCATCGACGGTACCGGCCCGGTGTGGGCGGGCAGCATGTTCCCCTTCCTGTTCATCACCATCGCGTGCGGCGCCGTTTCGGGTTTCCACGCCCTGATCGCTTCGGGAACCACGCCGAAACTGCTGGACAACGAGAAGAACGCCCCCTTTATCGGCTACGGCGGCATGCTGATGGAATCCTTCGTCGCCATCATGGCGCTGGTGGCAGCCTCAGTGATCGACCCGGGGGTGTATTTCGCCATGAACAGTCCCGCCGCAGTCATCGGCAAGGAAGCCGTGGATGTGGCCGCCAAAATATCGAGCTGGGGCTTTGTCATCACGCCTGAAGTGCTGATGCAGACCGCGCAGGACGTTGGCGAGAAGACCATCATCTCTCGGGCAGGCGGTGCGCCCACGCTGGCAGTCGGCATGGCACACATCATTTCGAGTGCTATCGGTGGCAAGGCAATGATGGCGTTCTGGTACCACTTCGCCATCCTGTTCGAAGCGCTGTTCATCCTGACTGCGGTGGATGCGGGCACCCGGGTGGGCCGCTTCATGCTGCAGGATCTGCTCGGCACACTGGTTCCGAGCTTCAAGCGCACCGAAAAGCTGCTGCCCAACCTGATCGCAACGGCCCTGTGTGTCAGCGCCTGGGGCTACTTCCTGTATCAGGGGGTGGTGGATCCGCTCGGCGGGATCAACACGCTGTGGCCGCTGTTTGGCGTGTCCAACCAGATGCTGGCAGCGGTGGCCCTGATCTTGTGCACGGTGGTGCTGTTCAAGATGAAGCGTGAGCGCTATGCATGGGTGACGATCCTGCCGACAACCTGGCTCTTGATCTGCACCCTGACCGCAGGCTGGCAGAAGATTTTCCACGAGAATCCGAAGATCGGCTTCCTCGCCAATGCAACGCGATTCGGTGCTGCGGCGGAGCGGGGAGAAATCCTCGCACCGGCAAAGAACGTGGCACAGATGCAGCAGATCATCTTCAACAACTACATCGATGCTGCCCTTGCCGGCGTCTTTATCGTGGTAGTGCTGTCGGTACTGGTGTTCGGCATCCGCGCCTGCGTGCGGGCCTATGCTGTCAACCACCCGACGGCGCTGGAAACGCCCCACGAGCCGATGCCGGAAGGCAGCAAGGCCTGAGCGCGGTGTTCAACAATCTCGCCAGGATGGGGCAGTATCTCGGGCAGGCCGCCAAGATGATGGTGGGCTTGCCCGACTACGACGCCTACGTGCAGCACACCCGTTTGAAGCATCCTGACCGGGAGCCGATGAGCTACGAAGCGTTTTTCCGTGAGCGCCAGGACGCGCGGTACGCGTCGAGCGTAGGCAAGTGCTGCTGACATGAATCAAGACGGGGCGCCCGGCCTGCCGGGCTAACCCGCAACCCCAACCCTCTGTTCCGGAAGGATCAGGGGAATGGCGCAGGGCAACCCCCCCTCGGCCATTCCCGTGATTCTTCCCGTGTACTCACCCATGACGTCTCCCATCCCCGTCACCGTACTGACCGGCTTTCTCGGCGCGGGCAAGACTACCGTTCTCAATCGTCTGCTGGCGGCTCGCACCGGCGAGCGCATCGCCATCGTGGAGAACGAGTTTGGCGCCGTCAGCATTGATAGCGACCTGATCGCGCCACAAGCCGCTACCGTCGTTGAATTGGCCAATGGTTGCATCTGTTGCAGCGTGCGTGGCGAGTTGTCGGTTGCGCTGATCGAATTGCTGGCAAGGCGCGAACGGGGCGAGTTGGCATTTGATCGCCTGCTGATCGAAACCACCGGCCTCGCGGACCCGGGCCCGATCGTCCAGACCTTTTTCTGGGAAGAAGTGTTGCGCGAACGCTTCTGCCTCGATGGCGTGGTCACCCTGATCGACGTCTGCCACGCGGCCCGGCAACTGGATGACGAGGCGGTTGCCGCCGCACAGGTCGCCTATGCGGACTGGCTGATCCTGACCAAGACGGACCTGGCCTCAGCCGACGCGCTGCCAGAACGCCTGCGTCGCATCAACGCGCGGGCCGAGATCCTGGACGTACGCGAACTCGACCGGCATTGGGCGCAATTGCTGGATACCGGCGCGTTCAGCCTGAACGAGCGTGGCGTGGTACCGTCCTTGTGGGCGCAGAAAACACTCCGTGCGCAACCCGTGTTTGCCGCAGACGCCGGTCGACGCTCCTGGGATGACGCCATCCGCTCGCTGGTCTTGTCGTGCCAAAGCTCACTTGACCTCGGAGCCATCTCGGCTTTCGTCGACCAGTTGGTCGAAGCGCATGCCAATGACCTGCTCCGCTACAAAGGGATACTTGCAATTGCCGGTGAAGACCGGCGCCTGGTTTTCCAAGGCGTGCACCGTATCGCCGGCTTTGACTATGGCAGGCAATGGGTTGCTGGCGAGCCGCGCGAGAGCCGCATCGTCCTGATCGGACGGAATCTGCCTGAAGAGGCGTTGCGTATAGCTTTCGACGCTGCCCGCAACGCTTGTTGACGCCGCCGAGCGAGTACTCCCAGCGCTGAAAGCGTCCTCCGATCACGCCTCGGTTTTTGCTGCCCGAGCTTTCTCGACGGCGGCCATTTTCTGCTTGACGGGGTGGCCATGGTTAAACATGAGCCAGCCCCAACCATTGCGAAGTAACGTGAACATGCCGACGAGCAGCAACGCGCCCGTAAACAGCACCGGCCCTACTGCAATGAAGTACAGCACTTGCAGTGCGCCAAACCAGACCAGTGCGGAGAGAAACGTGGTGTTTGTAAACTCGAAATGCGTGGCAAGCAGGGTCGAAAAAAGGCTGGCCCGCTTGCTGCGGTAATACAGATACTTGGTCACGAAGGCCGGCCAGAGTATGAACGGCACACCGAGTTTCAGCACCCACGGGATTTCTGGCGCCGGGTAAAGCGCGATGGCCGCAGAGACAAGCGCCACGCCAAGTGCCAGGGCCTGCAAACCATATGTCCAGTGGACAATCAATGCCAGACGGTTGAATTCCGCTGTGTCCTGCGTTGTAGTCTCGGTCACGAAACAAAGCCTTATCGTACGGTCGTAATGGGGGGGAACAGACAAAGTCTGTCGCTCAGACAAGCCAGCGCGGCACTTTGACCCGCGTGTCTATCCTCAGCCTTTCCCTTTGGCTGGGCGGAACTGATGGGCCCAGGAGGCGAACGCTTCCACTGCGCGGGTCTGTATCCAGACCTTGCCTTTGCCTGAGAAACGGCACACCAGCCCTTCCCCTGAGAAGAACAGCGACTTGTAGCCGCCTACTTTGCTCATGCGGTACTCAAGACCTTCGGTAAAAGCAACGATGTTCCCGGTGTCAACAACGTAGTCACCATCAAGGTCGAGTTCGATAATCCCGCCATAGGAGTTGAACCAAAGATCGCCCTGGCCGCTGGCGCGGATCAGGAACAGGCTCTCTCCGGAAAAGAAGCCTTTGACGAGGCCTTGCCACTTTGTCTCCAGGTTAACGTCACCCGCGCACGCCACAAATGCGGCGTTCTGCAGATAGATGACGTCGCCGTTCAGATAAACGTGTGCCAGATCCCCTGGTGCTGCCGGCGCGATACCTATGTCGCCTGGTGCTTCTTGCGCCGTAAACTCATTGACGAAAATCGACTCGCCGGTCAGCAGACGGCCCAGTCCGCCGCGCATCTTCGTCGTCATCGTCATGTGCGAGTCCATTGTCGCCATCGCTGAGGCCTCAACCTTGAGTGTCTCATTGGCCGGAATCGTCACAGTCAGGAACGCGAAGTCCGGGCGCCCCTCTATCTTGAATGCCATCCCGGGGGACCGCATTGCGGGCCTTGAAGCCACTTCAGGCACAGCCTCCTTCGCGATGGGCGCGGCGATGGGTTCAAGCTGCAGCCCCGGAGCGGTCGCACTTTGCACCTCGTGAGGAGGAGGGGGAGGCGCGCTCGGCACAGGTGCCACCACCAGCATGGGATGAATCTCGGCGACAAGGCCGATTGCCTGCAGACGATCACGGTACTTGGCTGCCTGCTCAGCAGTGAGCTTCTCTTTGATCACCAGGGGCAAACGGCTCAGCGCCTTGGCTGCCTTGTCGGTATCTAGCCGGAAAAGTTGTGCAAAAGCGGTCTGGACTTGCGCTTCGGCGTGCCCATCTGCCAGCCGGGTTACTTGTACTTTGTATTCCATATTCATTCCCTGTCAGGCCCGGCGCGGCTTCAGCGACGAGCCGAAACTCTTGCCGAAACTCTTGGGATTATGCGACTGGCACCATACCGTGCCACGGCCGCGGAACTTGCACACAAGCCCCTCCCCGCCCAGCATTGACGATACCCAGCTCTTGCCCGCTTTGGTCAAGCTGAAGTCCAGCGTTTCATTGAAGGCAACAATATGTCCCGTGTCGACGATGTACTCGCCATCGACTTCAATCGGGTAGATCGAGCCGAACGCATTCAAAATTACAGGCCCTTGACCAGATAGCTTCAACCAGAACAGGCTCTCACCCGAGAGCAGGTTCTTGAAACCTTGCCAGCCCACATCGATATCGACCTGATGCGCGCACGCCACGAACGCGCCGGACTCGACAATGAGCGTCTGCCGGTCGAGTTCGTATTGCATCATGTCGCCGGCGAGGGCGCTCCCAAGCCAGACTTCACCCGCCTCACGCTCGGCGGAGAAGTGATTGAGGAAAAAGGACTCCCCCGCAAACAGGCGCTTTGCGGCTTTGAGGAGCCCGCCTTTGCCTTTCTTGTGCGTACTGGTACTAACCCCGAGATGACCGCTCATCGCAATCATGGCGCCAGCTTCGGCGGTTAGCGTTTCACCGGGTCTCAGCGCAATCCGCGCTGCCGTGTTCCCGGGTTGATGCATGAATTCAATCTGCATGGCGATGTATCTCTGTGACCTATCGTTATCGTTCAGGGCAGTTTCGGGTTCAACCAGCTGACGAGCCCGGAGAGGCTGCGTGTCTGGATCACGATCTTCCCCTTCCCGGTCACGCGGGTGACCAGCCCTTCTCCACCGAAGAAACTGGAGAAGATCCCGCCTGCAAGCTGCAGTTTCAAACTGATGCCGGGTGAGTACGCGACGAGATGGCTGGTATCAACAATCGTCTCGCCGTCGAGGTCGCGCTCCAGCAAGGCGCCGTATGCGCCGTACCATACCTTCCCGGTGCCGCTTACCACCGTTTTGAACAGACCCTCGCGTGCAATCCAGGATACAAACCCAGCAAATTTGACGCCCACTGTCACGCCTTCCGTGCAGGCCAGAAACGCTCCCGGCTGCAGGTAAAACGTCTCCCGCTTCAATTCCAGGCAGCGCACGCTCCCTGGGGTAGCTTGCACCAGTGTCAGGCGCTTTGTGCCGACCGTATTGTTCGAGAAGTAGTTAACGAAGAGCGTCTCGCCCACCAGAAAACGCCGCAAGATGGCGGCAAAAAAACCGCCATTCAGTCTGGCCTGCACATCAAGATCGGCCGCCATGCTCGACATGGCGTCCGACTCGGCAATGACAGCTTCATCCTTTTCCAGCTCTATCTCGACGAATGCAAAGGCATCGCCTCCCTTGATCACGGATTTCATTGCTTGGTGTTCCCCTCTTGTTGACTGACAAACGCCTGTACGGCTTGTTTCAAGGCAAGAAATGCCGCCTGGTCGTTGCGCCAGTGACTTCCCGCGTCTGCCTTCAGTCTGGTCTCAATATCGGTGATCCGGGCTTCTGTCTCCGGGTGCGTTGACAGAAAACCCTTCGTTTTCTTGAACAGCTCGCGGGAGCGCTCATCTTCTATCTTCTCGATCTGTTTCTTCTCTTCCGCGAGCACAAGCCGGAAGAAATCTGCCATCCCGCGTGGGTCAATCCTGGCTTTGCGCAACAAGGTGTATCCCAGGTCGTCTGCCTCACGTTCGAAATCGCGCGAGTAGGCCTGGTTGGCGAGGACGGGCCCCGCGTTTGCGAGCACCGCTAGAAGACCACTGGCATCACCTGCCAGCGCTTGTACCACGACAAAAACGCCTGCGCTGCGCATCACCGTGCGAAGCCCGTGCTGCTGGGTCACGTGGGATATCTCGTGTGCAATGACCCCTTGCAGTTCGTCCGCGCGCTGCGCGCTGAGAACAAGCCCGGTGTTGATCACGATCGTCCCCCCGGGCAGTGCGAACGCGTTGAGCGCCGGATCGTCGACGAGATGGAACTTCATCGGGTAGCGCGTCTCGCCCAAGGCCGCCAGAAGAGGTTGCGTCAGGGGCTGCAACAGGGGCTGCGCAGTTGATCCGGCAAGGAACTCATGCTCAAGGCGATATTGCGCGATCACCGACTCTCCCAGTTTCTGTTCCCAGGAAGCGGGCAGACGGCGCGCAACCACGCCGCTCAGCCCGTCTAGCGACCAGTAGATCAGCAGCGCACCGAAAATGAATGCCGCCAAGATGGCGGCCAAAGCGCCGAGGAAAGTCAGCGTGTGGCGACGGTTCGCTTCTCTCACCGCGCAGGCAGCGGGATGCGCGATCAGCGCGGGGGCGTGGAGAACGCGGAGGTCCGAAGTGTAGAACTGCCAGTCCGGCACATCAGGGTGGCTGAAAAACAGCAAACGGTCCGACGCTCCACCGAGCTTCAGTTGCAAGCCTAGCAAGGGTAATGTGATGCACTGTTCGCAAACGAAGCACCGCAGATGGTCTGACGCCAGCCCACAGCTTGCGCCGGCTTGGCCCTTCGGCAAACCGGGATGAAACGCCTGGGCGGAGAATTCGAGTGGAGGGACCATGGGCTACGCGACGCAACGGAACGCGGAAAACAAACGCGACAAAACCGCCGCGGATGGTATCACGGCGGTTTTGTCACTGTCCGCAACCCGCACGCTGGCGTGCGACATGCCTCAGTCGGCCAACTAGAGGTGCCCGACCTCGCGCATGACTGCCTCAACGCCCACATGACGCACATCCTTGCCCCGGGCAAGGAAGATGGTGTTCTCGGCAACATTTTTGGCGTGGTCGCCAATCCGTTCGATAGCCTTGGCCGCAAACAGCAGGTCGATTCCACGCGAGATGGTTCGCGGATCTTCCATCATGTAGGTGATCAACTGACGCATCAAAGACTTGAACTCGGCGTCCAGATCCTTGTCTTCCTTCAGGATTTCAGCCGCGGAATCAATGTCCTGACGCGCAAAAGAATCCAGCGCCTTGCGCAATTGATGCACCGCCATAACCCCAGCGTGCTTGATCTGGATGGATGGACGCACGCCGTCACTCGAACCATGGATCTGGCGCGCTACTTTCGCGATTTTCTTGGCTTCGTCACCGATCCGTTCAAGATCCGTCACCACTTTGAACACACTTAGAATGGAGCGCAGGTCATTCGCTGCAGGCTGACGCCGTGCAATGATGTGCGTACACGCTTCGTCAAGCTCCACCTCGTACAGGTTGACCCGCTTGTCATTCTCTATAACCCGCTCAATCGTCTGCAAGTCGCCGTCCTGCAGGCCTTCGAGTGCCAGCGTGACCTGCTGCTCGACATAGCCCCCCATCTGAAGCACCCGGGTACGGATCTCGTCCAGTTCGGTGTCGTATTGCCGCGTCGTGTGATCAACCATATGACTCTCCCGCTTCCAAGAACCCGGTAGGGTACCCGTGAAATATGACTGCAATGTGTCAGTTGCGAAGCTCAGCGTTGAAGCACTTGCACACCTGTGGTCGTCCCAAGCAGCACCACATCAGCGCCTCGGCGCGCAAACAGGCCATTGGTCACAACACCAACAATCTGGTTGATCTCGGATTCGACGGCTACCGGATCAGGAATCTTGAAGTCATGGACGTCCAGGATGACGTTCCCGTTATCGGTCACCACGCCTTCGCGCCACACCGGTCGCCCCCCAAGCGCTGCCAACGCACGGGCCACTTGGGCGCGTGCCAGGGGAATGACCTCCACCGGCAGAGGGAATCGGCCAAGCACGTCGACCTTCTTGGACGCATCTGCAATACACACAAAGCGGCGAGCGACACTGGAAACGATTTTCTCCCGCGTCAGCGCCGCACCGCCGCCCTTGATCATGTGAAAGCCCGGGTCCACTTCATCCGCTCCGTCGACATAAACGGGCATGGTCTCCACCTCGTTCAGATCAAAGAGGCGAATACCCAGATCGGCGAGACGCTTCGCGCTCGCTTCCGAGCTTGCGACCGCACCGCGAATGCGGTTTCGCATCGTGCCGAGCCCATCAATGAAAAAATTCGCGGTGGAGCCGGTTCCGACACCAATAATTTCGCCTTCAGGCACGTAGGCAAGTGCAGCCTCGGCAACGGCTTTCTTGAGCTCATCCTGCGTCATGTCGAGTACTTCTTATCCGTAAAGCGGGGAATTGTAGCGTCCGAGACCCGGGTTCGTGCACTTCCGCGAGTGCTCATACTGACAGGTTGCGGCTCAGTTCGATAAACGCATCCAGCTTGCGCCGCGCGGCACCGCTGGCGATAACGTCCAGCGCGCGTTCGACCCCTTGGGAAAGCGTTTCCGCCTGGCCTGCCACGTACAGGCATGCACCCGCGTTAAAGGCAACGATGTCGCGCGCTGCGGATTGCTTGCCCGTCAGCGCCGCGAGAACCATGGCACGAGACTCTTCGACATTCGCGACGCGCAATGTGGAAATGCCATGCATCGGAAGCCCGACGTCCTCGGGACTGAGTCGATACTCACGAACCTCACCGTCGCGCAGTTCCCCCACCAGGGTTGGCGCGGAAATCGAGAGCTCGTCGAGCCCATCAACACCGTGCACGATCATGACGTTGCGCGAGCCCAAGCGCTGCAGCACCCGCACCTGGATGCCGACCAGGTCGGGATGGAACACGCCCATGAGCTGGTTGGCTGCCCCTGCGGGATTGGTCAATGGCCCAAGAATATTGAACATCGTGCGCACGCCTAATTCGCGCCGCACGGGCGCTGCATGCTTCATTGAGCTGTGGTGGTTCGGGGCAAACATGAAGCCGATACCGACCTCGTCGATGCAGCGAGCCGTCAGTTCAGGTGACAGCGAGATATTGGCACCCAGAGCCTCCAACACGTCTGCCGAACCCGAGAGCGATGACGAGGAACGTCCACCGTGCTTGGCCACCCGGGCACCTGCCGCGGCCGCGACAAACATCGCGGTCGTCGAAATGTTGAAGGTATGCGAACCGTCACCACCCGTGCCACAGGTATCTACCAAGGTCGCCGTATCGGTCTGCACGGGAACCTTGGTGGACAACTCACGCATTACGCTGGCAGCGGCCGTGATCTCGCCAATCGTCTCCTTCTTGACGCGCAAACCGATCAGGATCGCTGCAATCAGGCTGGCCGACACTTGGCCGGACATGATCTGACGCATCAGATCAACCATCTCGTCATGGAAAATTTCGCGATGCTCAATGATGCGCTGCAGTGCTTCTTGCGGACTCATTCCCTCACTCCTCACACTTTGATCGAATAACTCAGCTGCGCTTCGTCCCCATGCAGGCCCCGAAAGCCCCAGTTAGGCGCGGCACTCTCAATCAGGCAAATTTCCAGATCGGTCGGTGAGATGCCAAGAACGGCCTCGAACTGCTCAAAGAGCCGCCGGATGAAACGCTTACGCGTCTCGACCGTTCGACCACTCATCAGCAAGACCTCAACAATCGTATAGGCCTCAGTGCGCGGCGCCGGAAAAATGAAGTCTTCCGCGTCAAACATCTCAAAGCGATGGAAACGCTTATCGCCAGGCAATTGCAGCACTTCTACCGAACAGGCGTGAATGACATCGGAAATTGCTTGGCGACGCACGGACAAGTAGCCACGCAAACCGTGAATTTTGATCTGTGCCATGCCTTAGCCCTCCAGAAAATTCTTCAGGAGTTGGTGGCCACCTTCCGTCATGATTGACTCAGGGTGAAACTGCAGCCCTTCAACAGCAAGTGTCTTATGCCGAACCCCCATGATTTCGCCATCTTCCGTCCAGGCGGTGACTTCCAGGCAGTCGGGTAAGGACTCACGCTCGATGGCCAGCGAGTGATAGCGTGTGGCGTTGAACGGATCCGGCAGACCGCGGAAGATGCCAACGTCTGCATGGTGGATCGGCGAAATCTTGCCGTGCATCTGGCGCTTGGCATGAATGATCCTGCCGCCAAAAGCGGCACCGATGCTCTGATGCCCCAGGCAGACCCCGAGAATCGGCAATTTGCCAGCGAAGTGCTGGATCGTAGCCACCGAGATCCCAGCCTCTTTAGGCGAACAAGGCCCAGGCGAAATCACGATCCGCTCAGGCGCAAGCTGCTCAATCTGTTCGAGTGTGATCGCGTCATTGCGATACACACGCACGTCGGCTCCTAATTCGCCAAAATACTGGACAAGGTTGTACGTGAAGCTGTCGTAGTTATCGATCATCAACAACATGTTTGTATCCTGATTCCGCACTCTCCCTCACAGGACAGCGCTGCTGATTCGTTCAGATGCTCGCGCAGCATGCTCCATAAGCATGGTCGCAGCGACACATATCACTCGAAATGGGTATCAAGGCCGCTTTCAGCAATTTCAGCCGCGCGGGTCACCGCGCGCGCCTTGCTGAGGGTTTCCTGCCATTCGGCATCGGGATTCGAATCAGCAACAATCCCCGCGCCCGCCTGAACATACAGCGTGCCATCCTTGATGACGGCAGTGCGGATCGCAATCGCGACATCCACATCTCCATCGAAGCCGAGGTAGCCCACCGCACCGGCGTATACGCCACGCTTCGTCGGCTCAAGTTCATCGATGATTTCCATCGCCCGCACCTTTGATGCGCCACTCACGGTCCCGGCAGGGAAGGTAGCGCGCAACACGGCAAGCGCAGCGGCACGCCGATCCTGGTCTGGCGGCAGCAAGCCCTCAACGTTGGAAACGATATGCATCACATGGGAGTATCGCTCGACGGTGAATTGCTCAGTCACCTTGACAGTGCCGGTCACCGCAACCCGACCAACATCGTTGCGCCCCAGGTCAAGCAACTGCAGGTGCTCGGCCCGTTCCTTCTGATCGGCGAGCAAGTCCTTCTCCAGCGCCTGATCTTCTTCCGGCGTGACACCACGCTTGCGCGTACCAGCGATCGGCCGCACTGTGACGCGTTGGCAGGTCTCCTCACTTTCGAGCTTGACCAGGATTTCGGGCGAAGCGCCGACAATCTGGAATTCCTCGAAGTTGAAATAGAACATGTAAGGAGATGGATTGAGCGCACGCAGGCTACGGTACAACGCCAAGGGACTCGCGGCGAATGGTTTGCTCATACGCTGTGACAATACCACCTGCATGATATCGCCTTCTACAATGTACTCCTTGGCGCGCAACACAGCGGCCTTGAAGGCATCTTCACCAAAACTGGACACAGCAGGCATCGGTGTTGCGCGAACATCCGAGGGAATCTGCACGGGCGCACGCAACTTTGCTACCAAATCGGCGAGACGGCGCTGTGCACGTTTATAGGCGCCAGGCACCTCTGGCTCCGCATAGACAACGAGAGTGAGCTTTCCGGACAGGTTGTCGACAATCGCCAACTCTTCGGAAAGAAGCAGCACGATATCGGGCAGGCCTAAATCATCTTTGGGGCGGTGCTTGGCGAGCTTGGGTTCGATATAACGAACAGTATCGTAACCAAAACTGCCTACCAGCCCTCCGCAGTAGCGGGGCAGCCCATCATTTGGCGGGACTTTGATCCGCTGCATGAACTCACCAATATAGGCGAGCGGATCACCGTAGTCGCGTCGCTCGAGGATGCGATCATTCGCGAGCAACAACACAGTGCGCTCACGAACCTCAATACGGGTACTGGCACGCAAACCAATGATCGAGTATCGCCCGAAACGCTCCCCTCCTTGAACAGACTCAAGGAGATAGGTGTTCGGCTCGTTAGCAAGCTTCAGGTAAATCGACAGCGGCGTATCGAGATCAGCAAAGGTCTCGATCGTAAGAGGGATACGGTTGTAGCCCTGGGCGGCAAGCGCGAGGAATTCTTGTTCGGTCATCATGACTCCGAGATTTCTGCATTCAGGAATTACTGGCCGGCACTACACCGACCCGTGACGCTGCATCAAAGCACGCGCCATGAACTCCCGCCGCGCCGCCAACTAAGGGCCGCGCAAGCCGGGAGGATCTCCTTAACGAGAAACAGGCTCTTGCAAGTCACGATAATAGAATTCTTTAGCTAATCCACGATGACGGATCGACCGCCAATCAGAGGAAGCAATTCAGGGAAGGCTGATAGTAACCCGTCACAATCGACGGTGTCCACCGGCACTCCTTCGTTGTAACCATAAGTCATCAGCACAACCGGAATACCTGCTCGCCGTGCGCAAAGCGCATCGTTACTGGAATCCCCCACCATCAAGACATGCGCGCGTGTAACACCAAGCTGATCGCATGCGTACCATAGTGGCTCTGGATCCGGCTTTTTCCTCGCCAATGTATCACCGCCAACGATGCAGTCGAAGAACGACAGCAGATCAAGCTTCTCAAGCAATGGTGCTACAAACGCAGTTGCCTTATTTGTAACGCAGCCGATCTTCAGCCCGCGCGCGCGAAGTTGCGGCAGGGTTTCCCTTACCCCCGGATAGCACACGGTGCGCAAGCCGTTGGTCTCTGCATAGTGCCCCATGAAGCTGGCAATTGCGTCGCTCAGGCGGTCTGCAGAAACAGCGCTCCTGCCAACGGCAAGCGCGCGTTCGACCAGAACGGGAATGCCTTTACCGACAAAGCTGGCGATTTCGTCGTCGCCACGCGATGGCTCTCCTAACTCATGCAACATACGCCGGGCGGCCTCAGCCAGGTCCGGGACCGAGTCGACCAAGGTACCGTCCAGGTCGAAAAGTACTGCCTCTAGACGCCCTAGCAACTCCTTCATACCCACCCCCAAAAACCGACGAAGTTGAAACTGTCGTGACCCGTAACACGTCGCGCGGCAGCCACTTCGACTGAAAACATGCGGGCCGCACAGTGTGGCCAGCGACTCGCGCAGGACAATCCCAGCAGTGCGCTCACGCGACCCGCAACAGCCAAGAATGCAGCAACGTGTACGCTAGAAAAGTCGACCTGCTCTCGCGCGAGCCCCAGCACTCAAAATTACGACACAGTGGCCAGGGTTTCACGCATAGCGGCAATCACCGTGTCGTAACGATTGGCATCGGAGTCCAGACCGGCACCAAATATCGCAGACCCTGCCACAAAGGTGTCTATGCCTGCCGCCGCGATTTCTGCGAGATTGGAGAGCTTCACACCGCCATCAACTTCCAGCCGGATACGCTTGCCGGTCTCTCGCCTGTGCGCATCGATCTTCGCCCTTGCAGCACGTGCTTTCGACAGCGTAGCAGGGATAAACCCCTGGCCGCCAAACCCAGGATTCACCGACATCAGCATAATGACATCGATCTTGTCCATGACATGATCAAGCCAATCAAGGGGCGTGGCTGGATTGAACACCAGCCCCGCCTGACAACCATGCTCCCGGATCAGAGACAAGGTGCGGTCAACGTGACGCGAGGCCTCCGGGTGAAATGTAATGATGTTCGCGCCAGCTTTCGCAAACTGAGGCACCAAAGGGTCCACAGGCTCAACCATCAGATGTACATCGATTGGCGCTTGGGTGTAAGGGCGAATCGCCTCGCAAACAAGCGGGCCAAAAGTCAAATTAGGCACATAATGATTATCCATCACGTCGAAGTGGACCCAGTCTCCACCCGCCGCGATAACGTCGGTGACCTCGCGTCCCAATTGCGCAAAATTTGCTGCCAGCACACTCGGCGCAAGCAGAAAAGCGTTATCGCACATATTCAGCTCTTGTACAATTTCTGATCAAGCGCACATTATCTCGCCGCGTTGTGGCAGGGACCAGAGAAATCCTTCATGCCTACAGAGAAGTATCGTTTGGAAGTCTCAGTTCAGGTCCAGTATCTGAAAGATGAGTCCGATCCTTCGCAGGACCGCTACGTGTTCGGCTATAAGATTCATATCACGAATGCCAGCCATGTCGCAGTGAAATTGCTTCGACGCCACTGGTATATCAGCGACGCAGGGGGGAATCAGGAGGAAGTTGAGGGCGAAGGCGTTGTCGGCGAACAGCCAACGCTAGCACCAGGAGAAAGTTTCGAGTACTCGAGCGGATGCGCCTTGTCGGTACCATTCGGATCAATGCGCGGCCGCTATTTAATGGCTGCAGAAGACGGCACTCAATTTGACGCAGACGTCCCTGAGTTTTTTCTCATTGGCCCTAGGACGCTTCACTAGTTCTCGCTCACAGCGATCTAGTGAGTAAGCAGCACTCAAAGTACAAATGCCCCCAAACGGAGGCATTTGACTATCTTTAAACGGCAAGTACAACTTACTCAGCTTGAACAGCCTCCACGCCCTCAGGGCGATCAAGCAACTCAACAAACGCCATAGGCGCGTTGTCGCCGACACGAAAACCGCACTTGAGAATACGCAGATAGCCGCCATTGCGCGAAGCAAAGCGTGGACCCAACTCGTTGAAAACTTTACCAACGATGTCGCGATCACGAAGGCGATCAAACGCTAGGCGACGATTAGCCAATGAAGGCTTCTTCCCCAAGGTAATCAGGGGCTCAACCACGCGACGAAGCTCCTTCGCCTTTGGGAGAGTTGTTTTAATCACTTCATGACGAAGCAGCGAATTTGCCATGTTGCGCAGCATCGCAGAGCGGTGAGCGCTGGTGCGATTGAGTTTGCGGAGGCCGTTACCGTGACGCATTTCCCTAGTTCCCTATTTCTTGACGCTCAGCTCTGCTTTTCCAAGCCAGCCGGCGGCCAGTTTTCCAGTTTCATGCCAAGCGTTAATCCACGCGAGGCAAGAACGTCCTTGATTTCATTCAGCGACTTACGCCCAAGGTTCGGCGTCTTCAGCAACTCAGTTTCAGTGCGTTGAATCAAGTCACCGATGTAGTAGATGTTCTCCGCCTTCAAGCAGTTTGCCGAACGAACTGTCAATTCAAGGTCATCAACAGGACGCATCAGCAACGGATCGATCTGTGGTGCTTTTGCCTCGACAGCAGCAACTGGCGTCCCCTCCAGATCAGCAAACACGGAAAGCTGATCCATCAAAACGCGCGCTGCATAACGGATCGCTTCTTCGGGCTCGACCGACCCATTCGTCTCAATATCGATCACCAAGCGATCAAGATCGGTACGCTGCTCGACACGCGCGCTATCAACTTGGTAGCTAACTCGGCGCACTGGGCTAAACGAGGCGTCTAGAACAACGCGCCCAATTACCTTGGACTCGCCATTCATGGGCCTCACGTTGCCGGCAACGTAACCACGCCCCTGCTCTACTTTAATTTGCATGTCCAGCTTGCCGCCTGGGGCAAGATGGGCAATAACGTGATCTGGATTGATGATCTCGACGTCGTGAGTAACTTCGATATCACCAGCCCGAACAACCCCTTCGCCCGACTTGGAGAGCCGCAACACAGCATCACGACGGTTATGCAACTTCAACACCACACCCTTGAGGTTCAACAGGATGTCTACGACATCCTCACGAACGCCCTCAAGTGTCGAATACTCATGCAACACACCATCGATCGATACTTCAGTTGGCGCATACCCGGGGAGCGACGACAACAGGATACGGCGCAACGCATTACCCAGTGTATGCCCATAGCCACGCTCGAACGGCTCCATCACGACAACTGCATGAACCGGCGATATGTTCTGAACATCAATAATGCGAGGCTTAAGGAGACTGTTACTCTGCATGTCCTATCCTTGTCACGAGTTGGTCAAACGCACTCGCATCAACGCGAGTAAAGTTCAACGACCAGACTCTCATTGATGGTAGCAGGCAATTCTGCGCGCTGGGGATATGCCTTGAATACACCTTTTCCGGCCTTGGCATCCACTTCAAGCCACTCCGGAAACCCGCGACCATCCGCGGCTTCCAGCGCAGCCTTGACGCGAAGATGGCCACGCGCTGCATCAGTCAGCTGAACCACATCACCGGGACGCAGCGTGTAGGACGGAATATTCACGCGCTTTCCGTTAACCAGCACAGCGTTGTGCCGAACAACTTGTCGAGCCTCGGCGCGCGACGCCCCGAAACCCATGCGATACGCGACGGCATCCAGACGCCCCTCCAGCAACTGCAGGAGATTCTCACCGGTCTGCCCCTTACGACGATCAGCTTCGAAGTACGTCTTGCGGAACTGACGCTCCAGCACTCCATAAATTCGACGAATCTTCTGCTTCTCACGAAGTTGCTGACCGTAGCCAGACAAACGCTGACCAGATTTCTGGCCATGCTGGCCTGGTGCATAAGCGCGACGTTCTATTGCGCACTTATCCGTGAAACACTTCTCACCTTTGAGGAACAGCTTCTCGCCCTCACGGCGACATTGACGACACTTTGGATCTAAATTGCGAGCCACGTTCTTACTCCTAATTAGATGCGGCGACGCTTCGGCGGACGACAGCCGTTATGCGGCACGGGGGTTATATCGGTAATGGACGTAATCTTGAGGCCGAGCGCATTCAGCGCACGTACAGCAGACTCACGACCAGGACCAGGGCCCTTAATCCGCACTTCCAAATTCTTCACTCCGCACTCCTGGGCAGCTTTACCAGCAGCCTCAGCGGCAACCTGCGCTGCGAAGGGCGTACTCTTGCGAGACCCTTTAAACCCAGCCCCACCGGAGGTTGCCCAAGACAAGGCATTCCCTTGGCGGTCTGTGATCGTCACAATCGTGTTGTTAAACGACGCATGAATGTGGGCAATACCTTCGGCCACATTTTTTTTGACTTTTTTGCGAACCTTCGCAGCGGTCTTTACCATGATCTATCCCAGATTACTTCTTACCAGCCACAGCCTTACGCGGGCCCTTACGGGTACGCGCATTGGTGCGAGTGCGTTGCCCACGGACAGGAAGACCACGACGGTGACGAACACCGCGGTAGCAACCCAAATCCATCAGGCGCTTAATGTTCATAGTGACTTCGCGACGGAGATCCCCTTCAACCGTGAACTTACCGACTTCTTCACGGAGACGATCCATCTGCTCCTCCGTAAGGTCTTTAACCTTGGAGCTGCGCGGAACACCTGCCACATCACAAATTACTTGTGCACGAGTACGGCCGATACCGAAGATCGCCGTCAATGCGATCTCTGCGTGCTTATGATTCGGAATATTGACGCCAGCAATACGGGCCATCTACTTACCCTTTTATCGCGAAAAGCGAAACGTATGATTGTAACAAAAAAAACAAACTAATCAACCTTGACGCTGTTTGTGACGCGGATCTTCGCAGATCACGCGAACCACACCCTTGCGGCGGATTACTTTGCACTTACGGCAAATCCGCTTAACTGACGCTTGAACTCTCATCTCAACTCCCCAAAACCATTCCAAACACTTCGAACGGAATACTATGCGTCCCTTGGTAAGGTCTCACGGCATCAACTACACCGTCACCTTGTCACCAGACAGCATGCGAAGCAGAACCAACGCATGACGTCCAACCCATGGCCCAGGACAATGTGGCCGTTTCCAAACTCTATCGTAGAGCGGATGCCTGGCTGGTACGCAAGCATGAACTCGTCCGCCCGCATCTCTCGCTCTTTCTTCACACGAAAAAATTCTCGCTAACGGGTCGAACCCAGGCCCCCGCGGAAATTCGCTTTCTTCAACAGACCCTCGTACTGATGAGACATGATGTATGCCTGGACCTGAGACATAAAGTCCATTGTCACCACCACTATAATCAACAACGAAGTTCCACCGAAATAGAACGGCACTTGCCACTTCATGATAAGAAACTCTGGAAGCAGGCACACCAGCGTGACATAGACCGCGCCAACCAAAGTTAGTCGCATCAGAATCTTGTCGATGTATCGCGCCGTCTGATCGCCAGGCCGAATTCCAGGAACAAACGCTCCGCTCTTCTTTAAGTTGTCGGCCGTCTCTTTCGCATTGAAAACCAACGCCGTGTAAAAGAAACAGAAAAAGACAATCGCGACAGAATACAAAATCACATAGATCGGCTGACCAGGAGATAGCGTCGACGATATATCCCTCAACCATCTCATGCTGTCACTCGCGCCAAACCACTGCGCTGCCGTCGCTGGAAACAAGATGATCGACGAAGCGAAAATCGGCGGGATAACACCCGACATATTCAACTTCAGTGGCAGATGCGAACTCTGGCCACCGTAAAGTTTATTCCCAACTTGGCGTTTCGCGTAATTGACCAGGATCTTTCTCTGCCCTCTTTCGACAAACACCACGAACGCGGTTACCAACACAACAAGCGCGCAGATCACCAGCGCAGCAAAAGACCCTATCGCACCGGTTTTGACCAACTCCAGCAAACTTGCCACTGAGCTAGGCAAGTTCGAGGCGATCCCGGCAAAAATAATGATCGATATTCCGTTCCCTAAGCCTCGCTCAGTAATCTGCTCACCAAGCCACATCAAGAACATCGTGCCAGTCAGCAGAGTCGTGATCGCTGTTACCCGAAACATAAGGCCAGGCTCCAAAACCAAACCTTGCTGACTCTCCAGTGCGATCGATATGCTGAGCGCCTGAAAGAGCGCCAAGCCGACCGTACCATAGCGCGTGTACTGAGTGATCTTCCTGCGCCCTGCTTCCCCCTCTTTCTTCAACGACTCAAGCTGCGGAGAAGCGATAGCAAGAAGCTGCATGATGATCGAGGCCGAAATGTACGGCATGATCCCCAGCGCAAAAATGGTAAAGCGAGAAAGAGCGCCTCCGGAGAACAGATTGAAAACCCCAAGGATTCCGCCTTTTTGTGACTCGAACAGCTTCGCCAGCTCTGCCGGATCAATCCCAGGAACAGGAATATGCGCCCCAATCCGATACACAACCAACGCCCCCAAAAGAAACCATAGTCTCCGTTTGAGGTCGGCAAACTTACCAGACTTACCTAGGACTGGCGCTTGGGTTGCCACTCTACTCGCTCCTATTTGGTTTACTCAGCGACCGAGCCGCCAACAGCCTCGATAGCAGCCTTGGCGCCTTTAGTGGCACCAACACCTCGCAGCATGACTTTCCGCTCAATCGAGCCGGAAAGAATAATCTTGGCAGACAGAGCGTCGATGCTGATCAGCCCTGCTTGCTTGAGCGCCAGCAGGTCAATCTCGTCGATTGGCAGAGCGGAAATCTCACTCAGCCTCACCTCTTGATTGCGGGACGCAGTCATCGAGACAAACCCACGCTTTGGCAACCGGCGCTGCAAAGGCATCTGACCGCCTTCAAAACCAACCTTATGGAAACCACCAGCACGTGACTTCTGGCCCTTATGACCACGGCCGCAGGTCTTACCGAGACCACTGCCAATTCCACGCCCAACACGACGGCGGGCTTTCTTGGAACCCTCAGCAGGTTGCAACTTATTGAGTTCCATTTATCCCTCGCACTTAACCAAGTAGGACACCTTGTGAATCATTCCTCGAACAGCTGGAGTGTCTTCCAACTCAACGCAATGATTCAAACGACGCAAGCCCAAACCGCGCACTGTGGCACGGTGTGGCTGCTTAGTACCGATCAGGCTTTTCACCAGCGTGACGCGAATTTTCTTGTCAGCCATATATCACCCCAGAATCTCTTCAACGCGCTTGCCACGCTTGGCAGCAATCTCGGCGGGCGTACTGGTCGCAAACAACCCATTTAACGTTGCACGAACAACGTTGTACGGGTTTGTAGATCCCAAGCACTTACAGATCACATCTGTTACGCCCATTACCTCAAAAACAGCCCGCATCGCACCGCCGGCGATAATACCGGTACCACTCGGAGCGGGCTGCATGAGAACAGTCGCAGCGCCATGCTTACCAATAACGGAATGTTGCAACGTCCCATTCCTCAGCGCGACCTTAGCCATTTTGGCGCGAGCCTCGTTCATGGCCTTCTGCACCGCTACGGGCACCTCGCGGGACTTGCCCTTCCCCATTCCGATACCGCCATCACCGTCGCCGACAACCGTAAGCGCAGCAAACCCGAGGATTCGGCCGCCCTTAACAACTTTCGTAACGCGGTTGACGGAAACCATCTTCTCGCGCAGGCCATCGTCACGCTCTTCTGAAGCCTGAACCTTCTTTGTCTGTTGCTTAGCCATGACTCTCTCGCTCAGAACTTCAGTCCGCTTTCACGCGCGGCATCGGCCAAAGCCTTAACACGCCCGTGATACATATACCCGGCACGATCAAACGCAACCGACTCAACACCAGCCGCGACCGCACGCTCTGCAATCAACTTGCCGATCAGAGCAGCAGCGCTCGCCGTCCCACCATTGGTGACATCGCTTTTAACAGCTGCTTCTGTCGTAGAAGCGGCTGCCAGAATACGTGAGCCACAACCCGAAATAATTTGTGCGTAAATATGGCAATTTGAACGGAACACTGTCAGCCGAGCGACTTTCTGCTCCGCAATGCGAGCTCTTGTCTTCCGAGCTCTGCGCAAACGCGCCTCTTTCTTGTTCATATTCGTTCGCCCTTATTTCTTCTTGGTTTCTTTCAGGATCACTACTTCATCCGAATAACGAACACCCTTGCCTTTATATGGCTCTGGCGCTCGGTACGCGCGGACTTCAGCAGCGACCTGACCAACCTGTTGCTTATCAACACCCTTAATGACAATCTCTGTCTGCGTCGGAGTCTCAACTTTCACGCCGGAGGGCATTTGATGCACCACCGGGTGAGAAAACCCCAGCGTAAGGTTCAACTTATCCCCTTGCGCTTGAGCACGATAGCCGACACCAACCAGGTTCAGCTTCCGCTCAAACCCCTTCGTGACACCGATAACCATGTTGTTCAACAACGCACGAGTTGTTCCGGACATTGCATTGGCATTTACAGCTCCGGCCATGGCAACCGCCTTGACCGAATTACCGTCCCGCTCTACCGAAACGGAAGGATGCAAGCCTCGGCTCAACGAACCAAGAGGGCCTTTGACAGTGATCTCGCTTTTGCCGATCGTGACTTCCACACCAGCAGGCAAGACAACCGGATTCTTAGCTACGCGTGACATATCTATCTCCTTATGCCACGACACACAGCACTTCGCCACCGACCTTGCTGGCACGCGCACGACGATCCGTCATGACACCACCAGGGGTCGAAACGATTGCTACACCCAGGCCATTCATGACCTTTGGCAAGTCATCGCAGCCACGGTACACCCTCAGACCAGGCTTGCTGACACGTTCGATACGCTCAATAACCGGACGCCCAGCGTAATACTTGAGACCAATCGTCAGCTCACGCGCAGCACCTTCTCCGCGAACCACGAAATCCTCAATATAACCTTCGTCCTTCAACACTTGAGCGATCGCAACTTTCAGCTTTGAGGAAGGCATCGAAACCCCCCCTTTCTGAGACAGCTGAGCGTTACGAATTCGCGTCAGCATATCGGCGATCGGATCAGACATACTCATCTCGATCTCCTTACCAGCTAGCCTTGGTCATGCCAGGGACTTCACCCTTGAAAGCCACTTCACGCAGCTTATTGCGGCACAAACCAAATTTACGAAATACACCACGAGGGCGACCAGTCAATTCGCAGCGATTGCGCAAACGACTTGGGCTAGCATTACGCGGCAACTTTTGAAACTTCGACCGAGCATCAGCACGATCTTCTTCAGAGCGAGAAACATCTTCCATAACAGCAATCAGCTCGGCACGCTTTGCAGCGAACTTCTGCACTGTTTTTCGGCGCTTTTCTTCGCGATTGATAAGAGCCAGTTTCGCCATATCACCCTCAGTTCTTGAACGGGAATTTGAACGCAGTCAGAAGCGCACGAGCTTCATCATCCGTCTTAGCAGTCGTGGTAATACTGATATTCAATCCACGCAGTGCGTCGATCTTGTCATACTCGATCTCGGGAAAAATGATCTGCTCTTTAACACCGAGGTTGTAATTCCCACGACCGTCAAACCCTTTCGCGAAAATCCCGCGAAAGTCACGAATGCGGGGCATCGCCACAGTAATCAGACGATCCAAAAACTCGAACATCCGCGGCCCGCGCAGCGTAACCATACAACCAATCGGGTAACCCTCGCGGATCTTGAAGCCAGCAATGGACTTCTTGGCCTTTGTGACCACTGGTTTCTGACCAGCGATCTTAACCATATCGCCAACCGCGTTATCGAGCACTTTCTTGTCGCCAACAGCCTCACCAACACCCATATTCAAGGTGATCTTGGTAATGCGCGGCACTTCCATGATCGACTTATAGCCAAACTGCTGACTTAACTGCGCCACCACTTCTGACTTGTAAAACTCTTGCAGACGAGCCATGACTTATTCCTTACGCGCCAAGCAATTCGCCGTTTGACTTGAAGACACGAACTTTCTTTCCGTCCTCAAGCAACTTGAAACCAACACGATCAGCCTTCTGCGTTGCCGGATTGAAAATCGCCACATTCGAAACATGAAGCGGCATCTCTTTCTCAACAATCCCACCGGCCTGACCCTTCACCGGGTTCGGGCGGACGTGCTTCTTGACACGATTCACACCTTCTACCAGCACTTTCTCGGAATCAACACGGCGAAGCACTGTTCCGCGCTTACCCTTGTCCTTACCCGCCAGGACGAGAACTTCGTCCCCTTTGCGAATTTTGTTCATCTTCGCTCCTTAGAGGACCTCAGGGGCCAGCGAAACAATCTTCATAAAGCGCTCAGTCCGCAACTCGCGCGTGACCGGCCCAAAAATACGAGTACCAATTGGCTCAAGCTTGGCATTCAATAACACCGCAGCATTCTTGTCGAACTTAACCAACGAGCCGTCAGACCGGCGAACCCCTTTGGCAGTACGAACAACAACGGCGTTATACACATCGCCCCGCTTGACGCGCCCCCGAGGAGCCGCATCTTTGATACTCACCTTAATGACATCTCCGACGCTGGCATAGCGCCGCTTGGAACCACCCAACACCTTAATGCACATAACCGAGCGCGCACCCGTATTGTCGGCGACATCAAGTATCGTCTGCATTTGGATCATTTAATTTACTCCATCCAACTTGTAGCGCTCTCGCACCCAGTCTTGGATCCCGTTCGGGAAAAGATCCTGCTATTAACAGGAGATCGAGCCAAGCATTCTAGCCCAGCCCGATAGGTTTTACAAGACTTATTAGCTCTGAGCTTTTTCTATCACCCGAGTAACTCGCCAGCTCTTCGTCTTCGATATCGGGCGACACTCCTCAATCTCGACCAAATCGCCTTCTCCAGCAACACCCGCTTGAACATCTGCGTGATACCGCTTAGAGCGGATAATCACCTTGTTATACAAAGGGTGCTTGACTCGGCGTTCAACCAGCACGGTGACCGTCTTGTCCATTTTGTCACTTACTACCCGACCGCTCAGGGTGCGGCGCATAGCTTCTTTTTGCTCACTCATCATGCCACCGCCTTTTCCCGCATCACGGTACGAACACGCGCGATATCTCTACGCACGCGACCCAACTGTGCGCTGTTTGCCAGTTGCTGTGTTGCCAACTGCATACGCAGCGAAAACTGCTCTTTAAGCAGCGCAACCAGCTCTTCTTGCAGCTCCGCAGCGCCCTTAGCGCGCAAATCAATAGCCTTCATCTCTGATTACCCCACAAGCCGAGTCACAAATGTCGTCTCGATAGGCAACTTTGCTGCAGCAAGGCGAAAGGCCTCGCGTGCCAGCACTTCATCGACACCGTCCATTTCATACAGAACCTTACCAGGCTGAATTTCTGCCACCCAGTACTCGGGATTGCCCTTGCCGTTACCCATACGAACCTCGGCAGGCTTCTTCGAGATAGGCTTGTCCGGGAAGATTCTGATCCAGATACGACCGCCACGTTTGATGTGACGCGTCATCGCACGACGAGCAGATTCAATCTGACGAGCAGTAAGGCGGCCGCGGCCGATAGCCTTCAGGCCATACTCACCAAAACTCACCTTATTGCCCCGTGTCGCAATACCTGTGTTGCGACCCTTCTGCTCCTTACGGTACTTCCTTCTATTCGGCTGCAGCATCGCTAGCTCCTGCGTTCTTCACGCGCTTGTCAGCGCCTTCAGCCGGCTTGCGCACCGCACGACGAGGAGCAGGCTTGCCGTCTCCTTCGTTACGCGGGCCACGACGCGGCTTGCGATTCTCGTTATCGGCCGGCTCAACAACGGCAGCTTGCTCGCCCTTGCCAACCATTTCACCCTTGTACACCCAGACCTTGATACCAATAATGCCGTATGTGGTCTTGGCTTCAGATACGCCGTAATCAATGTCAGCACGCAGCGTATGCAGCGGTACGCGTCCTTCGCGATACCACTCAGTACGCGCGATTTCAGCGCCATTCAAACGCCCTGCGCTCATGATCTTGATACCTTGAGCGCCCAAGCGCATAGCATTTTGCATCGCGCGCTTCATCGCACGACGGAACATGATGCGCTTCTCCAGCTGCTGAGCAATCGAGTCCGCAATCAACTGAGCGTCCAGCTCAGGCTTACGGATCTCCTCGATATTCACATGGACGGGAACGCCCATGATCTTCTGCAGATCAGCCTTCAGCAGCTCAATGTCCTCACCCTTCTTGCCAATGACCACGCCTGGGCGGGCACTGAAGACAGTGATACGAGCGTTTTTTGCAGGGCGCTCAATCAACACACGACCGACAGAGGCGTGTGCCAATTTCTTCTTAAGATGCTCACGAACCTCAATATCTTCGTGCAACATCTTCGCAAAACTCTTGCTGTTGGCGAACCAGCGAGAGCTCCAGTTCCGCGTAACCGACAGGCGGAAGCCGGTAGGATGGATTTTCTGTCCCATGTGCTCCCCTTATTCCCCAACAGAAAGATAGATATGACAAGTCTGCTTCTCGATGCGATTTCCACGTCCCTTAGCACGGGCAGTGAAACGCTTCAATGAAGTAGCCTTCTCCACGTGAATCGTTCGAACTTTCAAGGCATCAATATCAGCGCCGTCGTTATGTTCAGCATTTGCAATTGCTGACTCCAGCACCTTCTTGATAATCGTTGCGCCTTTTTTCGGGCAAAACGTCAAAATATTCAGCGCCTGATCCACCGGCTTGCCACGCACCAAGTCCGCAACAAGGCGGCCTTTCTGGGCGGAGAGGCGGACACCGCGCAAACTAGCATTGGTTTCCATATTCACCCCTTACTTCTTCGCTTTTTTGCTGGCAGCGTGACCCTTGAAGGTCCGTGTCAGCGCGAACTCGCCCAGTTTGTGACCTACCATATTTTCAGTCACATAAACCGGAATGTGTTGCTTGCCGTTATGCACAGCAATCGTCAGCCCAACGAATTCGGGAAGAATCGTCGAACGGCGCGACCAAGTCTTGATTGGACGCTTATCACTTGAATTAGCGGCCGTCTCAACCTTCTTGATCAGATGGTCGTCTACAAACGGCCCTTTTTTAACGGAACGTGCCATGACTACCTCTTATCGCTTATGACGACGCTGAACAATCATGCTATTCGTACGCTTATTGCTGCGCGTACGATAGCCCTTAGCCGGAGTGCCCCATGGACTAACAGGGACACGTCCTTCGCCAGTTTTACCTTCACCGCCGCCGTGCGGGTGATCGACCGGGTTCATAGCAGTACCACGAACCGTCGGACGAATACCACGCCAACGTTGTGCGCCGGCCTTACCGATCTTACGAAGATTGTTTTCTTCGTTGCCGACCTCACCGATCGTCGCACGACATTCGACATGAACACGACGAATCTCGCCTGAACGCAGTCTCAGCTGGGCATACACACCTTCTCGCGCAAGCAGCTGAACTGAAGTTCCAGCGGCGCGAGCAAGCTGAGCACCCTTGCCAGGCAACATCTCAACGCAATGAATCGTGCTACCAACCGGAATATTGCGAATTGGCAGGGCATTACCTGACTTAATCGGCGCTTCGGAGCCACTCAACAACTCCTGGCCGACCACCAAGCCCTTCGGCGCGATGATGTAACGACGTTCGCCATCTGCGTAACAGAGGAGCGCGATATTGGCAGTACGGTTAGGGTCGTATTCGAGACGCTCAACCTTCGCCACAATGCCATCCTTATCGCGCTTGAAGTCAATCACGCGATAGTGCTGCTTGTGACCACCGCCCTGATGGCGAACAGTTACACGCCCCTCAGAGTTGCGCCCGGCGTTCTTCGACTGGCTCTCAACCAAGCCAGCAAACGGCCGCCCCTTATGCAAGGCAGGATTGACAACCTTCACCAGACCACGACGGCCCGCTGAGGTGGGTTTGACTTTAACCAACATTATGCAACCCCTCCCTCAACGAAGTTAATCTCTTGGCCAGGCTTCAAGCATACGAAAGCCTTTTTCCAGCCCTTCCGCTGCCCAACACCCCGACCAAAACGCTTAACCTTGCCCTTGACATTAAGCACCTGAACAGCGTCAACCTGAACTTTAAAAAGAAGCTCTACTGCCGCTTTAATTTCAGGCTTGGTCGCATCCGAAACTACACGAAATACGATCTGCTCATTCTTGTCTGCCACGTAAGTGGCCTTTTCCGAAATCTGGGGCGCCAGCAGCACCTGCAGAAGTCTTTCTTGGCTATAGCTCATTGCCACATCTCCTCAATCTTGGCGACAGCGGCGCGAGTCACAATGACGCGGGGATAGCGAACCAGCGACACCGGATCAGCTTCATGAGCTTCAAGCACCAGCACGTTATGGAGATTCCTCGAAGACAACCAGAGATTTTCGTCAATCTCGTCAGTAATCACCAACACAGAATCTACGCCATAACCCTTCAGTTTCTGGACGAGCAAACGGGTCTTGGGTGCATCCAAGGCAACACTTTCGACCACCACGAGACGCTCTTCGCGAACCAACTGAGACAGAATCGAAGCAATACCCGCCCGAAACTGCTTGCGATTGACCTTCTGGCTAAAATTCTCGTCTGGGCGATTCGGGAAAATCCGACCACCCCCTCGCCACAGCGGCGAAGACGTCATACCGGCACGAGCACTGCCAGTACCTTTTTGACGAAAAGGCTTCTTGGTGGAGTGCTTAACCTCTCCACGGTCCTTCTGCGCACGATTACCAGAGCGCGCATTAGCCTGATAGGCAACGACAAGCTGATGAACCAGCGCTTCGTTGTACTCCCGCCCAAATACGGCATCTGACACCTGCACGGTGGAGGACGCCTGACCCTGATCATTAATCAGTTTAAGTTCCATGACGCCCCCAATTAGTTCGCTTTGACAGCAGGACGCACAATCACGTCGCCACCATCATGTCCAGGCACCGCGCCCTTGATCAACAACAGGCCACGCTCAACGTCCACGCGCACAACCTCAAGGTTTTGCACTGTCGACTTGGCAGCACCAAGATGACCAGCCATACGCTTACCCGGGAAAACCCTGCCAGGATCTTGCGCCATGCCGATAGAGCCGGGAGCATTGTGACTTACTGAATTGCCATGAGAGGCACGCTGAGAACTGAAGTTGTGACGCTTGATCGCACCGGCAAAACCCTTGCCGATCGACGTTCCCGTTACATCAACTTTTTGCCCGACCGTGAAGATCTCGACGCTGATCACATCACCGGCCTTATAGCCCGCAACTTGATCAGAACTGATCCGAAACTCACGCATCACGCTCCCAGCTTCAACACCCGCCTTTGCCGCATGGCCAGCGAGTGCCTTGGTAACGCGACTAGCACGACGCTGCCCAAAAGCAACCTGAACCGCCGAATAACCATCCAGCTCAGGAGTCTTGATCTGCGTCACGCGATTGTTGGACACATCCAGCACAGTCACCGGGACAGAAGCGCCATCCTCAGCAAAAATGCGAGTCATGCCAACCTTGCGACCAACAAGGCCTAAACTCATTATTTTCTCCTATAGCTTGGTTCCGATTGACCAAGCCGCAAAAAACTAAATTTTTCGCACGCAAAATGCGAAGCCGCTGATTATATTCCAAATTAATCAGCAGAAGCAAGCAACCACTTTATTGAAGCTTGATTTCGACGTCCACGCCAGCGGGAAGATCAAGTTTCATCAGTGCGTCAACCGTCTTGTCGGTCGGATCGATGATGTCCATCAACCGCAAATGTGTCCGAATCTCAAACTGATCGCGGGAGGTCTTGTTCACGTGAGGAGAGCGCAGAATGTTGAAACGTTCAATTTTCGTCGGCATGGGGACGGGACCACGAACAACTGCACCGGTACGCTTGGCGGTTTCAACGATTTCCTGAGCGGACTGATCGATCAAACGATAGTCAAACGCCTTCAGACGAATACGAATTTTTTGATTAGCCACAATTAACCTCTAAAGAACGACAAAAGAGCACAAAGAACAAAGCGGCGCCCACAAAAGGCGCCGCACACAATGAAGAAATTACTCCAGGATCTTGGCGACGACACCGGCGCCAACCGTACGACCACCTTCACGGATCGCAAAGCGCAGACCTTCTTCCATCGCGATCGGGCAAATCAGCTTGACCGTCATGGAAATGTTGTCGCCCGGCATCACCATTTCCGTGCCTTCCGGCAGGGAGATAGAGCCCGTTACGTCCGTCGTGCGGAAGTAGAACTGCGGACGGTAGTTGTTGAAGAACGGGGTGTGACGACCGCCTTCATCTTTGCTCAGCATACACTTCACCCGTGAATTGGGTGTGCGGGGTGATCGAGCCGGGCTTGGCCAGAACCTGGCCGCGCTCGACGTCTTCACGCTTGGTGCCGCGCAGCAGCACGCCAACGTTGTCGCCAGCCTGGCCTTGGTCGAGCAGCTTGCGGAACATTTCAACGCCGGTACAGGTGGTCTTGGTCGTCGCTTTGATACCGACGATTTCGATTTCTTCGCCAACCTTGACAACACCGCGCTCAACACGACCGGTCACAACCGTGCCACGACCGGAGATCGAGAAGACGTCTTCGATCGGGAGCAGGAAGGGCTTGTCGATGGCGCGCTCGGGCGTCGGGATGTAGGAGTCCAGTGCGTCGGCAAGTGCCATGATGGCGACTTCGCCGAGCTCGCCCTTGTCGCCTTCCAGCGCCTTCAGTGCAGAACCTTTGACGATGGGAACGTCGTCGCCCGGGAATTCGTACTTGGAGAGCAGCTCGCGCACTTCCATTTCGACGAGTTCGAGCAGCTCGGCGTCATCCACCATGTCGCACTTGTTCAGGAACACGATGATGTAAGGCACGCCCACCTGACGGGCCAGGAGGATGTGTTCGCGTGTCTGAGGCATGGGGCCGTCAGCTGCGGAACAGACCAGGATCGCGCCGTCCATCTGCGCTGCACCGGTAATCATGTTCTTGACGTAGTCAGCGTGCCCCGGGCAATCCACGTGAGCGTAGTGACGGTTGGCTGTTTCGTATTCGACGTGGGCGGTATTGATCGTAATACCACGCGCCTTTTCTTCCGGCGCCGCATCAATCTGGTCGTATGCCTGGCCGACCCGCCAAACTTGGCCGCCAGCACTGTCGTGATCGCAGCAGTCAGCGTGGTCTTGCCATGGTCAACGTGACCAATCGTACCCACGTTCACGTGCGGCTTCGTACGTTCAAACTTTTCCTTTGCCATTTCTAGCTCCTTGGATCTGAATTAGGGATTACTTCTTGTTGATGATGGCGTCAGCGACGTTCTTCGGCGCTTCAGTGTAGTGCTTGAACTCCATGGAGTAGGTAGCACGACCCTGCGACAGCGAGCGCATCGTAGTCGAGTAGCCGAACATTTCGGCCAGCGGCACCTCAGCCTTGATGGCCTTGATCTGACCAGGCAGATCTTCCATGCCCAACACAATACCGCGACGACCAGAAAGGTCGCCCATGATGTTGCCCATGAATTCTTCGGGTGTCTCAACCTCGACTGCCATCATCGGCTCAAGGATCACCGGGCTAGCGCGACGACAGCCTTCCTTGAATGCCATGGAAGCGGCCATCTTGAACGCGTTCTCGTTCGAGTCCACATCGTGGTAAGAACCAAAGTGCAACGTGCACTTCACGTCAACCACCGGGAACCCAGCAAGTACGCCATTCGGAATACTATCGATCAAGCCCTTTTCAACGGCCGGAATGAATTCGCGCGGAACCACGCCGCCCTTGATTGCATCGACAAAGGTAAAACCCTTGCCTGGCTCATTCGGCTCAATCTTGAGCACGACGTGACCATACTGACCACGGCCGCCAGACTGCTTGACAAACTTGCCTTCCGCATCTTCAACAATCTTGCGGATGGTTTCGCGGTATGCAACCTGCGGCGCACCAACGTTGGCTTCAACACCAAACTCGCGCTTCATCCGGTCAACCAGAATCTCGAGGTGCAACTCGCCCATGCCAGAAATGATGGTCTGACCCGACTCCTCATCGGTACGCACACGGAATGACGGATCCTCCTGCGCCAGACGCCCCAACGCAATACCCATCTTCTCCTGATCGCCCTTGGTCTTCGGCTCAACCGCAACGTGAATCACAGGATCCGGAAACACCATCCGCTCAAGCGTCACTTCAGCATCCGGATCACACAGGGTTTCACCCGTCGTCACAGAAGACAAACCGATACAAGCCGCGATATCGCCAGCGCGCACTTCGTCAATTTCTTGACGATCATTGGCGTGCATCTGCACCAGACGACCGATACGGTCTTTCTTACCCTTGATCGGGTTATACACGGAGTCACCAGACTTCAGCACCCCGGAATACACACGGATAAAGGTCAGCTGGCCGACATATTTGTCAGTCATCAGTTTGAACGCCAGCGCCGAGAACTTCTCGCTGTCATCAGCCCTACGTGTAACAGGCTTGTCATCTTCATCGAGACCATCGACAGGCGGAATGTCGATAGGAGATGGCATGTACTCGATAACGGCGTCAAGCATGGCTTGCACGCCTTTATTCTTGAACGCTGTACCGCACATCATCGGGACGATTTCGCCCTTGATGGTGCGCTCGCGAAGGGCTGCCTTCAGATCAACTTCGGACAGATCACCTTCTTCAAGGTACTTGTTCATCAACTCTTCCGAGGTCTCAGCCGCAGCCTCAACCATCTTCTCGCGCCATTCTTTGGCAGAAGCGGCCAACTCGGCAGGAATCTCTTCGTAAGTGAAGGTAACGCCCTTGCTGGCCTCGTCCCAGAAGACAGCCTTCATCTTTACCAAGTCGATAACACCTGCGAAATGCTCTTCCGCACCGATAGGGATCTGGATTGCAATCGGGTTTGCAGCCAGACGGGTTTTCATCTGGTTGTAAACTTTGAAGAAATCAGCCCCTTGCCGATCCATCTTGTTCACAAACGCCAAGCGCGGAACGCCGTAGCGGTTTGCCTGACGCCACACAGTTTCGGACTGAGGCTGAACACCACCCACAGCACAGTAGACCATGCAAGCGCCATCGAGCACGCGCATCGAACGTTCAACTTCAATAGTGAAGTCAACGTGTCCCGGGGTGTCGATGATGTTAATGCGGTGCTCGTCAAAGTTACCGCCCATACCCTTCCAGAAACAGGTGGTCGCAGCAGAGGTAATCGTGATCCCACGCTCCTGCTCCTGCTCCATCCAGTCCATGGTGGCCGCGCCATCATGCACTTCGCCAATCTTGTGATTCACACCGGTGTAAAAAAGAATACGCTCGGTGGTGGTGGTTTTACCGGCGTCAATGTGCGCAGAAATACCGATATTGCGATATCTCTCGATGGGTGTCTTACGTGCCACGGTATAGGCCTCTACTCAATTCAACAAATGGGGATAGACAGATTCGAACAGGCGGATTGCACAGCAATTACAAAAAACATCGAGCCCTTTTCAGGGCCCGAATCGCACTTCCGGTTCCGGGTATCAGAACCTGAAGTGTGCAAACGCCTTGTTGGCATCTGCCATGCGGTGGACTTCATCGCGCTTCTTCATCGCTGCGCCACGACCTTCACAAGCCTCTAACAGCTCACCTGCCAGACGCTGGGCCATCGACTTCTCTGAGCGCTTGCGGGCAGCTTCGCGGAGCCAGCGCATCGACAGAGCCATGCGGCGAGAAGGACGAACTTCAACGGGAACTTGATAGTTCGCACCACCAACACGGCGACTCTTAACCTCAACGACAGGCTTCACGTTCGCCACAGCCGTCAGGAACACCTCCATCGGATCTTTGGCAGACTTGCTTGCAATGGCCTCAAATGCGCCATAGACAATGCGCTCGGCAACAGACTTCTTGCCACTGTCCATGATGACATTAATAAATTTAGAAACATCCTGGCTACCAAATTTCGGGTCAGGCAGTATCTCGCGCTTCGGTACCTCACGACGACGGGGCATCTCAATCTCCTCTTTGCGTCAAAATTACGACTTCTTCGGACGCTTCGCGCCGTACTTGGAACGACTCTGCTTACGATCCTTAACCCCTTGCAGATCAAGAGAACCGCGCACGATGTGATAACGCACACCAGGCAAGTCTTTCACACGACCGCCACGAATCAAGACGACAGAGTGCTCCTGGAGGTTATGCCCTTCACCGCCGATATACGAGATCACCTCGAAACCATTGGTCAAGCGAACCTTGGCGACTTTACGAAGCGCGGAGTTCGGCTTCTTGGGAGTCGTCGTATAAACGCGCGTACACACGCCACGCTTCTGCGGACATGCATTCAACGCCGGCACCTTGCTCTTGGTGACCGGGGTCTCACGACCCTTGCGAATCAACTGATTGATTGTTGGCATTAATTTTCCTTAGATCTCACCACCAGCCAGAAGCCATCTGGCGCGGGCCGCGACCAAACAAACAGGCCGACCCGAAAAGGCCGACCCTCTAAAAGAGGCGGGAGTATATTCCGCGCCTACGCAAACCGTCAACTTACATCTGGCAAATCAACTACTTCTTGCGCTGTTTCAGGCTGCACAGCGCCAAGCGCCAAGCCTCCGAAATCGCTTCCGGCAGGCTGCCCACGACGACTGCGGTGGTATGCCAAGCCCGTTCCTGCAGGGATCAAACGGCCGACAATCACGTTTTCCTTAAGACCACGCAAATCGTCTTTCTTGCCCATGATTGCAGCTTCCGTAAGGACGCGTGTGGTCTCTTGGAACGATGCGGCAGAGATAAAGGAGTCGGTTGACAGCGACGCCTTCGTGATGCCCAACAGCATGTATTCGTATTGGGCGGGCAGCTTACCTTCCGCAATCACGCGGTCGTTCTCATCAAGCACTTCGGAACGTTCAACCTGCTCCTCACGGATGAACTTCGTATCGCCCGGCTCCGACACCACCACACGTCGCAACATCTGGCGCACGATCACTTCGATGTGCTTGTCGTTGATCTTCACGCCTTGCAAGCGATACACATCTTGCACTTCGTCAATCACGTATCGAGCCAGCGCCTCAACGCCTTGCAGGCGCAGGATGTCGTGCGGATCGGCGGGGCCGTCAACGATCAACTCGCCCCGTTGGACCACCTGACCATCATGCACCAGCACATGCTTGTCCTTCGGAATCAGGAATTCATGGGTGGTGCCATCGGGCTCGGTAATCACCAGACGCTGCTTGCCCTTCGTATCCTTACCGAAAGATAGCGTGCCAGTGACTTCCGCGAGCATCCCCGCATCCTTCGGTGCACGCGCTTCAAACAACTCGGCAACGCGCGGCAGACCCCCGGTGATGTCACGCGTCTTCGCCGACTCTTGAGGAATCTTGGCAAGCACATCGCCAACTGAAACCTCTTGTCCATCCTTAACCGTAATCAACGAACCAACTTGGAACGTGATCGCGACGGCGTGATCCGATCCAGCGATCTTGACTTCTTCGCCGCTCGCGTTGATCAGCTTGACCTGAGGACGCAATCCTTTGCTTGACGACAGGCTGCCACGACGCTTTGCATCAATCACAACAAGCGTCGAAAGCCCGGTGACGTCATCGATCTGCTTCGCGACCGTGACGCCGTCCTCCACATTCTCGAATTTCACCGTACCGGCGTACTCGGTGATGATTGGGCGAGTATGCGGATCCCAAGCGGCCAACTGGATGCCAGCCTTGATCATCGCGCCGTCATCGACGAGCAAATTCGCACCATAGGGGATTTTATGGCGTTCGCGCTCACGACCCATGTCATCTGCTACGACAACCTCGGCAGAGCGCGAAATGACGATCTTCTCGCCCTTCGCACTGGTCACATAGCGCATATTCCCAGCATATCTCACGCTACCTGCAGACTTCGCTTCTACTGAGCTAGCCACAGCGGCACGCGATGCTGCACCACCCACGTGGAAGGTACGCATCGTTAACTGCGTCCCCGGCTCGCCGATAGACTGCGCTGCTATCACGCCGACAGCCTCACCTACGTTCACCCGATACCCACGGCCAAGGTCTCGGCCATAGCACTTCGCGCACAAGCCATAGCGCGTATCGCAGGTCAGCGGTGTGCGGACGCGCACCTCATCTACACCCAGGGCATCGATCAAGTCACAGGCGTCTTCATCCAGAAGATCCCCTGCAAAAATCACCGACTCTTGAGTCTCGGGGTTCACGACATCGTCAATGGCCACACGGCCAAGAATGCGCTCACGCAGCGGCTCAACCACCTCACCACCTTCGACGAGCGCCTTCATCAGGAAGCCCTGACTTGTGCCGCAGTCATCTTCAATGACCACCAGATCTTGCGTTACATCCACCAAGCGACGCGTCAAATAACCGGAGTTGGCTGTCTTCAACGCCGTATCGGCCAACCCCTTACGCGCACCGTGGGTCGAGTTGAAGTATTGAAGAACGTTCAAGCCTTCACGGAAGTTCGTTGTGATGGGTGTTTCGATAATCGAGCCATCGGGCTTCGCCATCAGGCCGCGCATCCCTGCGAGCTGCCGGATCTGCGCTGCAGAGCCGCGCGCACCAGAGTCGGCCATCATATAGATCGAGTTGAAAGACTCTTGCTTGGTGTCTTTCCCCTCGCGGTCGACCACCGGTTCCGAGCCTAACTGCTCCATCATCGCCTTCGCGACGACATCGCCGGTCCGACCCCAGATATCAACGACCTTGTTGTAGCGCTCACCGTTAGTCACCAAACCGGATGCGTACTGCTGCGCGATCTCTTTCACTTCATGCTCAGCCGCAGCGATGATCGACTCCTTCTGAGTCGGCACCAACATATCTTTCACTGCAATAGAAATGCCGGCGCGAGTAGCCAGACGGAAGCCGAACTGCATCAAGCGATCAGCAAATATCACTGTCTCACGCAAGCCGCAGCGACGGAACGACGTGTTGATCAGGCGAGAGATCTCTTTCTTCTTGAGCGCCTTGTCGATCACGCTGAAGGGCAGGCCTGCCGGCAGAATCTCGGACAGCAGAGCACGCCCTGCTGTTGTGTGATACCGCGTGATTTTCTCGGTCTTGTTGCCACTAGCATCAACGTCGTACTCACGGATACGCACGGACACCTTGGCATGCAAGGAGACTTGACCTGTCTCATACGCGCGCTTGATCTCCGACGAGTCGGTGAACAACATCCCCTCGCCAGTGGAATTCACCCCGGCACGTGTGGCGTAATACAAACCCAGCACCACGTCCTGCGACGGAACGATGATCGGCTCTCCGTTGGCAGGCGACAGTACGTTGTTAGACGCAAGCATCAGGGTACGAGCTTCCATCTGCGCTTCAAGCGAGAGCGGCACGTGGACCGCCATCTGGTCACCGTCGAAGTCGGCGTTAAACGCTGCACACACCAAGGGGTGCAGCTGAATAGCCTTTCCTTCAATCAGCATGGGCTCAAACGCTTGAATACCCAGGCGGTGCAGGGTCGGCGCGCGGTTCAACATCACCGGGTGTTCACGGATGACCTCTTCGAGGATGTCCCATACCACCGGCTCTTGCTGCTCCACCAGCTTCTTCGCTTGTTTGATGGTTGTTGCAAGCCCCATCAGTTCCAGCTTGTTGAAGATGAAGGGCTTGAAAAGTTCGAGCGCCATCAGCTTGGGCAGACCACACTGATGCAGCTTGAGCTGCGGGCCCACGGTAATGACGGAACGACCAGAGTAGTCCACACGCTTACCCAAGAGGTTTTGACGGAAACGACCGCCCTTACCCTTGATCATGTCAGCCAGCGACTTGAGCGGACGCTTGTTGGCGCCAGTCATGGCCTTGCCGCGGCGACCATTGTCGAGCAGCGAGTCAACCGCTTCCTGCAACATGCGCTTCTCATTGCGCACGATGATTTCTGGCGCCTTCAGCTCCAGCAAACGCTTCAGACGGTTATTCCGGTTGATCACGCGACGATACAGGTCGTTCAGATCGGAAGTGGCGAACCGCCCACCGTCCAAAGGCACCAAGGGGCGCAGATCCGGTGGCAGCACCGGAAGCACTTCCATGATCATCCAGTCTGGACGAATGCCAGAGGCCTGGAAAGCTTCGAGCACTTTCAGACGCTTGACGATCTTCTTGATCTTGGCTTCGGAGCCGGTTGTTTCCAACTCGCTACGCAGGCGCTCGACTTCCTTGACGATGTCGATGTTACGCAGCAGCCCACGCACACCTTCCGCACCCATCATGGCAACAAACTCATCACCATACTCTTCAGTCTTGGCAATGAAATCTTCTTCAGTCAGCAGCTGGCCGCGCGTCAGCGGCGTCATACCCGGCTCGACAACAACAAATGCTTCGAAATAGAGCACCCGCTCGATGTCACGCAGGGTCATATCCAAGACCATACCGAGACGGCTCGGCAGGGACTTCAAGAACCAGATATGCGCAACCACCGAGGCCAACTCAATGTGCCCCATTCGCTCGCGGCGAACCTTGGAGAGCGTGACTTCAACACCACACTTCTCGCAAATTACGCCACGATGCTTCAAGCGCTTGTACTTGCCGCACAGGCACTCGTAGTCCTTGACCGGGCCGAAAATCTTGGCGCAGAACAAACCGTCACGTTCCGGTTTGAAAGTCCGGTAATTGATTGTTTCCGGCTTCTTGACCTCACCATAAGACCACGAGCGGATCTTGTCCGGAGAGGCCAGTCCGATGGTTATCGCATCGAATTCCTCTTCGTTAGGGAGGCTTTGCTTGAACAAATCAGCGAGCAAGCTTTTCATGTATTACTCCATCCGGGTTCGCGGTTGTGGCTCAGTAACGCTCGAGGTCGATATCGATCGCAAGCGAACGAATTTCCTTCACCAACACATTGAAGGATTCCGGCATGCCGGCATCAATCTTGTGTTCGCCCTTCACAATATTTTCATAAACCTTGGTACGGCCGGTCACGTCATCTGACTTCACGGTCAGCATTTCCTGCAGGGTGTAAGCCGCGCCATACGCTTCGAGCGCCCATACTTCCATTTCACCGAAACGCTGGCCACCGAATTGCGCCTTGCCGCCCAGTGGCTGCTGAGTCACCAGCGAGTACGGGCCTGTCGAGCGCGCGTGCATCTTGTCATCGACCAAGTGGTGGAGCTTGAGCACATGCTTGTAGCCGACAGTAACTTGGCGCTCAAACGCCTCCCCCGTCCGCCCGTCATACAGCGTGACCTGGCCACCAACATCCATACCGGCAAGCTTAAGCATACCGATGATGTCTGCTTCAGACGCCCCGTCGAACACCGGGGTAGCAAACGGCACACCTTTAACGAGATTCTCCGCCAGCTCTCGCACATCCTTGTCTTCGAGCGAGGCCAGATCTTCTGTTTTGCCGCTGCAGTTATAAATCTCGTCAAGCAGGCTGCGAACTTCCTTCAAAGTCTCTTCCGTGCGCAGGAGCTTCTGAATCTTATTGCCCAGCCCCTTAGCCGCCCAGCCGAGGTGAGTCTCGAGAATCTGGCCGATGTTCATCCGCGACGGAACCCCCAGTGGGTTCAGCACGATGTCGACAGACGTGCCGTCGTTCATGTAGGGCATGTCCTCAACCGGAACGATCTTGGACACCACGCCCTTGTTTCCGTGACGCCCGGCCATCTTGTCACCCGGTTGCAAACGACGCTTAACGGCCAGGTAGACCTTTACCATCTTCTGCACGCCAGGAGGCAACTCGTCGCCCTGAGTCAACTTCTTGCGCTTAGCTTCGAATGCCAGATCGAAGTCCTTGCGGGTCTTCTCCAGACCTTCACGAAGTTGCTCCAACTGAACTGCGATCGCATCGTCAGCCATGCGAATGTCAAACCAATTGTAGGGCTCGACTCCGTCCAGATACTCCTTGGAGATTTTGGTGCCTTTTGCCAGCTTCTTCGGCCCACCGTTTGCTACCTGCCCAACGATCAGGCGTTCAATCCGCTCGAATGCGTCGCGCTCAACGATCCGCATCTGGTCCGCCAAATCGAGACGGAAGCTCTTGAGCTGATCATCGATGATGGATTGCGCACGTTTATCACGCTCAATCCCTTCACGCGTGAAGACTTGCACGTCAATAACCGTACCGTTCATGCCGGATGGCACGCGCAGGGAGGTATCCTTAACGTCAGACGCCTTCTCACCGAAGATCGCGCGCAGCAGCTTTTCTTCTGGTGTCAGCTGGGTTTCGCCCTTCGGCGTCACCTTGCCAACCAGCACGTCCCCGGCGTCCACCTCGGCTCCGATATAGACAATGCCCGATTCGTCGAGGCGTGACAGCTGCGCCTCGCCCAAGGACGCGATGTCCCGAGTGATGTCTTCTGGCCCAAGCTTGGTGTCGCGCGCGACTACAGTCAGTTCCTCAATGTGGATTGAGGTAAACCGATCTTCAATCACGACGCGTTCGGATATAAGAATCGAATCCTCGAAGTTGTATCCATTCCAAGGCATGAACGCAACGAGCATGTTCTGGCCAAGCGCCAACTCGCCGAGATCGGTAGACGCGCCATCAGCGATCACGTCTCGCTTGCCAACGCGATCACCGATCTTGACGACTGGGCGCTGGTTGATGTTCGTGTTCTGATTTGAACGCGTGTACTTGGTCAGGTTGTAGATATCCACACCGACTTCGCCCGGTACTGTCTCGTCGTCATTCACACGGATAACGATACGATTGGCATCGACATAATCGACCACACCGCCGCGCAGAGCCTGAACGGTCGTCCCCGAGTCAACGGCAACCGTGCGCTCAATACCTGTACCGACCAGCGGCTTCTCCGGCCGCAGGCACGGAACAGCCTGACGTTGCATGTTCGCACCCATCAATGCGCGGTTCGCGTCGTCGTGCTCAAGGAACGGAATCAAGGATGCCGCCACCGAAACGATCTGAGACGGCGACACGTCCATGTACTGAACCTGTGTGGCATCCACCAGCATGGCTTCGCCTTTGTAGCGCGCAGAGATCAACTCTCCCACCAACTCGCCACTCTCACCGATATGCGTATTCGCCTGTGCGATCACATACTGGCCTTCTTCGATCGCCGAGAGGTAGTCAACCTGCTCGCTGACCACGCTATCCACGACTCGCCGATACGGTGTCTCAAGAAAACCGTACTGATTGGTCGTGCCGTAGACAGCGAGGGAATTGATCAGCCCGATGTTCGGGCCTTCAGGTGTTTCAATCGGGCATACGCGACCGTAATGTGTCGGATGCACATCGCGAACTTCAAAACCCGCACGCTCGCGCGTCAAACCGCCTGGGCCAAGTGCCGAGACACGGCGCTTGTGAGTAATCTCCGACAGCGGATTGGTCTGATCCATGAACTGAGATAACTGTGACGAGCCAAAGAACTCCTTGATCGCAGCACTGATAGGCTTGGCATTGATCAGATCATGCGGCATCAGGTTATCGCTCTCGGCCTGGCCCAGACGCTCCTTCACCGCACGCTCAACACGCACCAGGCCGGCGCGGAACTGGTTCTCGGCCAACTCGCCAACGCCACGCACTCGACGATTCCCGAGGTGGTCAATATCGTCAATCTCGCCACGACCGTTGCGCAGCTCAACCAGTACGCCAATCACCGCAAGTATGTCGTCATTGGACAACACACCCGCGCCCTCGGCACCCTGCGCGCCTACGTTCGTGTAGAACCGGCGCAGCCAGTCGGGAGACTTCTCGTCAATTTTCTCAGGATATGCGCGGCGATTAAACTTCATCCGCCCCACCCCCGACAAGTCATAGCGTTCAGGAGAGTAGAACAAGCCCTGGAAAAGCGCCTGTACAGCGTCTTCTGTTGGCGGCTCACCTGGGCGCATCATCCGGTAAATTGCGACCCGTGCCTGCCATTGGTCCAGTGTTTCGTCAGACCGCAGGGTCTGAGACAAGTGACTGCCGCGGTCAAGCTCGTTCAAGTACAGCGTCTTGAAGCACTTGACGCCCGCAACGGAGAACTTGGCAAGCAAATCTTCGCTCAGCTCGTCATTCGCTCTCGCAAGAACTTCTCCGGTTTCGGGGTCGACAACATCCTTGGCCAACACGCGGCCGAGAAGAAAGTCCTCCGGCACAACGACGGAAGTCACACCTGCATTCGTAATGTCGCGGACGTGCTTTGCGTTGACACGCTTGTCCTTGCCGACAATCAAGGTCCCGGCAGCGTCGAAGATGTCGAAGCGCACAGTCTCTCCGCGCAAACGCTCCGGAATCAGCTCATAACGCAGCTCTTCGCCTGCGATCTCGAACGACTCAAAATCATGGAATGACTCCAAGATCTGCTCGTTATTCATGCCGATAGCCTTGAGCAGGATCGTCACCGGCATCTTCCGGCGGCGGTCAACCCGGAAATACAGGTAGTCCTTAGGATCGAACTCAAAATCAAGCCACGATCCGCGGTAAGGAATGATCCGGGCGGAGAACAGCAACTTGCCGGAGCTGTGCGTCTTCCCCCGGTCATGCTCGAAGAACACACCTGGCGATCGATGCAGCTGGGAAACGATTACACGCTCAGTTCCATTGATCACAAAGGAACCCGTTGTCGTCATGAGCGGAATTTCACCCATGTAAACTTCTTGTTCCTTGACTTCCTTGATCGTCTCTTTCGGCGCTTCACGATCGAGGATAACCAAGCGAACGCGTGCGCGCAGGGGAGACGCGTAGGTCAAACCACGGAGTTGGCACTCCTTCACGTCAAACGCTGGCTCACCCAGTACGTAATTTACAAACTCAAGCCGAGCATTGCCCGAATGCGACGCAATCGGAAAAATCGAGGTGAACGCGGCCTGCAGGCCTTCATTCTTTCGACTTTGCGGCGGGGTCTCGGCCTGCAAAAAAGAACTAAAAGATTCCAGCTGGGCAGCCAGAAGGAAGGGCACATCCAGAACAGCTGCGCGCTTGGCAAAGCTCTTGCGAATGCGTTTTTTCTCGGTGTAGGAGTACGCCATAGAAGCTCCGGGTCAAGAGTCCGACGTCAAAGGACACAACTCAACATCTGCAGCGGACATCTCGCCGCAGCCACGCTGAGTTCTGGCCACTGACCGAACTATGAGAATTACCGCAAACTGCTGCGGCTCCACAAAACGACAAAAGGGCTGGCGACACTGGTCGCCAACCCCCGATACGCAAGGGCGACTTACTTGATCTCGACCTTGGCACCAGCTTCTTCAAGCTGCTTCTTGAGCGCTTCAGCGTCAGCCTTGGCAATAGCTTCCTTAACAGGCTTCGGCGCACCATCCACAACATCCTTGGCTTCCTTGAGGCCCAGACCCGTCGCAGCGCGTACAACCTTGATGACTTCAACCTTCTTGTCACCGGCAGCCAACAAAATCACGGAGAACTCGGTCTGCTCTTCAACCGCTGCAGCGGCAGCACCACCGCCTGCGGCAGGTGCGGCCATCGCAGCAGCCGACACGCCAAACTTCTCTTCAACAGCCTTGACCAGCTCGTTCAGCTCCAGCACGGACATCGTGTCGAGGGCCGCCAGGAACGCATCTTTATCGAATGCCATTTTTGTCTTTCCTAAATTTGAATGAGGTTATTTTGATTCAGCTTGTCACTGCGAGAACACTCACGCAGCGGCGGTCTCGCCCTTTTTCTCGGCTACCGCAGCGATGACACGCGCAAAGCCAGAAATCGGGGCCTGCATAACACCCAACAACTGGGCTAGCAGGACTTCGCGACTTGGCACGGACGCCAGCGCTTGCACGCCAGCCTTATCCAACACCTTGCCGCCGTATGAACCAGCACGCAGAACCAGCTTGTCATTGGTTTTTGCGAAGTCGTTGAGGACTCGTGCCGGCGCCACTGCGTCCGCGCTGATCGACTGCAGACACTTCGGCAACAACAGCCTTCTTGTCATCAAGATTGAGACTCAAGGTCAGCTCCTAACTCATACAGATACAGGCGACATGCCTGCATCCAACTACGGCGACCTCAAATTCAGGGACTGTTCAAGGCAGAACAGTCAAATTCCTGTTTCCGGGTAACGCCATCTACGCTGGGCGAAAATCTCGATTAAGAGCCAGCCAAACTCGGCGAGCCCCCCAACGGTCTTTGACAACCCCGCCACATGTGCAGCAGGCCCAAAGTAAATCAGGGCACTCTCGCTATCGGAGAGCGCCCACGTATTCAGATTACTGTGCGTTCAAGGACGTTGGCTCGACACGGACCCCAGGGCCCATTGTCGAAGACAAGGCGATCTTGCGCAGGTAAACACCTTTTGCTGCTGCGGGGCGAGCCTTCACCAAGGCGTCAACCAAAGCGCCCAAGTTCTGTTGCAAGGCCTCGACAGAGAACGAAGCTCGCCCAATGGTCGCGTGGATGATCCCGGCTTTGTCAGTACGGTACTGAACTTGACCAGCCTTTGCATTCTTCACCGCCGTCGTAACATCCATGGTGACCGTGCCAACCTTGGGGTTCGGCATCAAGCCACGAGGACCGAGGATCTGGCCCAGAGCGCCCACGACACGCATGGCGTCAGGCGTCGCAATACACAGGTCAAACTCAATCTTGCCCGCCTTCACGTCAGCAGCAAGATCATCAAAGCCAACTACATCAGCGCCGGCGGCCTTGGCTTCTTCAGCCTTCGGACCTTGCGCAAAGACCGCAACGCGAACAGTCTTGCCCGTACCAGCTGGCAATACCACCGAACCACGAACAACCTGATCAGACTTCTTGGCGTCAACGCCGAGATTGACCGACACATCTACCGATTCATCGAACTTCGCGACCGCATTTCCCTTGACGAGATTCAGGGCGTCCGTAGCGGCATAAAGCTTCGAACGATCAACCTTGGCGCGCAGGGATTTCACTCTCTTAGACAATTTAGCCATGATTACAGACCCTCAACCGTGATACCCATACTGCGGGCAGAACCAGCAATCGTCCGCACTGCCGCATCAATATCGGCTGCTGTCAGATCCTTCATCTTTGCCTTGGCAATTTCTTCGCACTGCGCGCGCGTGATCTTGCCAACCTTGTCGGTATGCGGACGCGCCGAGCCCTTTTGCAGGCCAGCCGCCTTCTTGATCAACACCGTCGCGGGCGGCGTCTTGATGATGAAAGTGAAGCTCTTATCCGCAAACGCGGTGATCACGACCGGCAGTGGCAGGCCCGGCTCGTACGACTGAGTCTGCGCATTGAATGCCTTGCAGAACTCCATGATATTCAGACCGCGCTGACCAAGAGCAGGTCCGATAGGGGGCGAGGGATTAGCCTTGCCCGCCGGCACTTGCAGCTTTACATAGCCGACGATTTTCTTTGCCATGATGGCTCCTTAAAGTGAGTATTAGCGCACCGGTAACAGTGCTCCTCGTGCCGAAGAGAAGAGGCCTCGGCGCCCTCAAAACCAATCAGGTCTTCTCTACCTGGCCGAATTCCAACTCGACCGGTGTCGCGCGGCCAAAAATCGTCACGGACACATGAAGACGGCTCTTCTCGTAATTAACACTCTCGACAGAACCATTGAAATCTGTGAATGGACCTTCTTTGACCCGCACAAATTCGCCCACTTCAAACAAGACCTTGGGCTTCGGTTTCTCGACGCCCTCCTGCATCTGATGCAGGATTTTCTCGACTTCCTTGGCGGAAATCGGCGAAGGCTTGTTGGCAGTTCCGCCAACAAATCCGGTCACCTTTGGCGTGCTCTTGACAAGATGCCAAGAGTCATCATCCATCTCCATCTCAACGAGCACATAGCCGGGAAAGAACTTACGCTCGGTAACGCTCTTCTGGCCAGAGCGCATCTCAACCACTTCTTCCACCGGGACAAGTATCTGCCCGAACTTTTCTTCCATCCCTAAACGCGCGATGCGCTCAACGAGCGCACGCTGGACAGATTTCTCAAACCCCGAGTATGCGTGAACGACGTACCAGCGCTTGCTCATCGCTTCCACCCCAGGATCAAGTCATACAGCGTCCACTCGACAGTTTTGTCAGTCGCCCACAAAAAGAGCGCCATGACAACCACGAACACGAAAACGATACCCGTCGTTTGAACAGTTTCTTTGCGCGTAGGCCAGACTACTTTCTTGGCCTCAATCCACGACTCTCGCGCAAACACAAAAAACGCGCGGCCCGGCTCCGTACGCCAAGCGACCAAGGACCCGAGCAAGACACCAACCAGAACTGAAACCACCCGGAGCACGGCCGGCTGGCCAGACAGCAGGTAATAGCCAGCAATGCCCGCCACAAGCAAAACCAGTGCGAGCGCAAACTTCAGCTTATCCGCCATGAAGGAGTGAATTCCAGTGCAATTGAGAACGTGGCAGGGGCAGAGGGTCTCGAACCCCCGACCTTCGGTTTTGGAGACCGACGCTCTGCCAATTGAGCTATGCCCCTGCTGCAGAGACTACGAAGCGCCTGACGCAATCGCCAGACGCCCCTCCCGTAGAACGGTAAATTTACTCCAGGATCTTGGCGACGACACCGGCGCCAACCGTACGACCACCTTCACGGATCGCAAAGCGCAGACCTTCTTCCATCGCGATCGGGCAAATCAGCTTGACCGTCATGGAGATGTTGTCGCCCGGCATCACCATTTCCGTGCCTTCCGGCAGGGAGATAGAGCCCGTTACGTCCGTCGTGCGGAAGTAGAACTGCGGACGGTAGTTGTTGAAGAACGGGGTGTGACGACCGCCTTCATCTTTGCTCAGCACATACACTTCACCCGTGAATTGGGTGTGCGGGGTGATCGAGCCGGGCTTGGCCAGAACCTGGCCGCGCTCGACGTCTTCACGCTTGGTACCGCGCAGCAGCACGCCAACGTTGTCGCCAGCCTGACCTTGGTCGAGCAGCTTGCGGAACATTTCAACGCCGGTACAGGTGGTCTTGGTCGTCGCTTTGATACCGACGATTTCGATTTCTTCGCCAACCTTGACAACACCGCGCTCAACACGGCCGGTCACAACCGTGCCACGACCGGAGATCGAGAAGACGTCTTCGATCGGGAGCAGGAAGGGCTTGTCGATGGCGCGCTCGGGCGTCGGGATGTAGGAATCCAGTGCGTCGGCAAGTGCCATGATGGCGCCTTCGCCGAGCTCGCCCTTGTCGCCTTCCAGCGCCTTCAGTGCAGAACCTTTGACGATGGGAACGTCGTCGCCCGGGAACTCGTACTTGGAGAGCAGCTCGCGCACTTCCATTTCGACGAGTTCGAGCAGCTCGGCGTCATCCACCATGTCGCACTTGTTCAGGAACACGATGATGTAAGGCACACCCACCTGACGGGCCAGGAGGATGTGTTCGCGCGTCTGAGGCATGGGGCCGTCAGCCGCGGAACAGACCAGGATCGCGCCGTCCATCTGCGCTGCACCGGTAATCATGTTCTTGACGTAGTCAGCGTGCCCCGGGCAATCCACGTGAGCGTAGTGACGGTTGGCTGTTTCGTATTCGACGTGGGCGGTATTGATCGTAATACCGCGCGCCTTTTCTTCCGGCGCCGCATCAATCTGGTCGTATGCCTTGGCCGACCCGCCAAACTTAGCCGCCAGCACTGTCGTGATCGCAGCAGTCAGCGTGGTCTTGCCATGGTCAACGTGACCAATCGTACCCACGTTCACGTGCGGCTTCGTACGTTCAAACTTTTCCTTGGCCATGATCCACCCCAATTAACCTGAGCAAATACACAAAAATAATGGTGCCCTTGACGTGGATTGAACACGTGGCCTCTCCCTTACCAAGGGAGTGCTCTACCACTGAGCTACAAGGGCACAACTTAATAAACTGGAGCGGGTGAAGGGAATCGAACCCTCGTCATAAGCTTGGAAGGCTTCTGCTCTACCATTGAGCTACACCCGCAAACGACGAATTCAAAAACGATTTCGCCTACAACCCACGCACTGCACATTTATCAACACGCAGCGAATGAAACTGGTGGAGGGGGAAGGATTCGAACCTTCGAAGTCGATGACGTCAGATTTACAGTCTGATCCCTTTGACCGCTCGGGAACCCCTCCAGAGCGTGAGAAGCGCGACTATAGAGAACGAACAGAGTAAAGTCAAGCCGATCATCGATTGTGCGATAGGTGCGCCAAACGTGAGATAGACCTCATAGAATGGGTCTCCAAGCTCCTTCCCGCTGACCCTAGGACATGCACCCCGCGATTTACAAGGCTTTGCGCTGCCAGCTTTTGTCTATAGCTTTGATCTTCCTGCTCGGGCAAAGCGGCATCCTTCCGCCGGTGGATGTTCTGGCACTGGCGGCACTGCAAGGCTTGAGCGCGAGTTTTATTGCGCTGATGACAAAGTCAGATCGTTGGTGGCTACCAATACATCTCGTCTTCATGCCGGCAATCGTCCTGGCCTCACAACTCCGGTTACCCGCGAATACCTACGCCTTGATATTTGGCGTTGTCCTGTGCATCTACTGGACAAGCTTTCGCACCCGCGTGCCGTTGTTCCTCTCCAATCGGGCGACCGTGCATCGTTTCGCCGCAACGCTCGACACTGAATCCCCGCGCAAAGTGCTTGATGTTGGCAGCGGCACCGGCTCCTTCGCCCTCACGCTCGCCCGGCTGCGCCCTGATTGGCATGTCACCGGCTGTGAGCTTGCGCCTGCACCGTATGCACTCTCTCGCTGGCTATCCCGACGCTCGCCCAACGTAACGCTCTTGCGACAGGATTTCTGGGCGCTCTCCCTGCACGACTACGAGTTGGTATACGCTTTCCTCTCACCAACACCCATGGAGCCATTGTGGCGGAAGGCTCGCAAGGAAATGCCCGCCGGCGCACTGTTTGTGAGCAACAGTTTTCCCGTCCCCGGGGTTGAGCCTGAGCAAACAATCGAAGTGGGCGATCGGCGACAAACTTGATTGTTTTGTTACAGAATCCCGGCAACTGCCGACAATAGAAATTCACTGAAGAAGCTTAGTCCCTGCTAATGCGGGAGAACAATGCGATGGCCGAAATCATCTGCATCATCGGAACGAAGGGCGGAACGGCAAGACCACGCTGTCGCACATGCTGAGTCACGGACTCACATTGATCGGACGACGCGCCGCCTGCGTAATGACGGACGAATATCGCGAGCCGCTTCGGCCAGAAGGACGGCGTTGCGTCATGGCGGACGCCCGCTCGGCAGACGCTCGCGAAAAAAGTCGTCGACACCCTGCGCACGCTGCCGGTTGGGTTGGCGTTCTGGATTTGCGGCGCGAACCGCACGGATACGGATATTGCCCTGTATGACTTATCCGATATCGTGCTGCTACCGTTTCGCGACTCACCAGAGGATATCCGGACGGTGCTCCACGACCTCGAACTTTCCCGCGGGCATTCGCCATACTGCCACAGTGGCCTAAAAACAAATGGCAAAGGGAGGCGGCAGACAAGCTGCTAGCCGCCATCCCGGCCGACTATCAAACCAGGCTGCTCGACCCGGTTTTTGCGCAGTCAGCCTCCAAGCTGCTTTTACAGACTCGCCCCCCCGAGACCTTGCCAGCGGCACTGAACAGGGCGTGCAAGCAGCTCGCGAGCACGCTTCTGGATATGGTGGAAGGCAGCGAAGAAGATGTCTCTACAGCCTTGGCGCGGGCCGCAAAAACCTGAATAACAGGCGCGCAGCCTCGCGGCGCAACCGAAAAGTCAGCCCCGCACGCCTTGGCGCGACAGCAGCACCAGCGCCTGAGCCCGGTTTGGCACACCAAGCGCACGAAGAATCGCTGAGCAATGAACCCTTGATCGTACCTTCAGCGAGCCCAAGCAACTCGGCAATTTCCCGATTCGTGCGCCCTTCGACCATCAGCTCCATCACCCCTGGTTTGAGCGGTCGTCAGCCCGAACTGCTCGGCAGCGGACTCCACTCGAACGCTTTTTCCCGTAGCGCGCAGCGGTTGCGGCTGCTGAGCCGCCTTCTGCGACCACCACGCCGCCCGCCAGTAGCGTGCGGACGGACTCGATGACCTGGTCAGACGACATTGACTTCGACAGGAAACCGACTGCGCCGGCGTTCAGCGCGCGCTTGACAGACGCCTCGTCCGCCAAAGTGGACACAACGACCACCGGTACCGTCGGGAAGCGATGGCGAGCACGGACACCAAAGAGAAGCCGCTCATGTCTGGCAACATAAGATCGACCAGAACCAGATCGAATTCCTTGCTGCCTTCAATCAAAGCCAAAGCATCCTTGCCGCAGGCCGCGACGCTGAACTCGCCACGGAAACTCCAGCTGAGACAACGCACTCACCAAGGCCTCGCGGACGAGGAGGTGGTCTTCAATGATAAGGACTCGACAGTTATCCATAATGTCCTACTCCGGAAGGACCGATCTGACACGCAAGGCGCATCTTAACGAGGCACCCTTCATCACCCCGATACCTTACCCGCCCGGGCAGGTTAAGCGCTCCGACGCTTGGCACTATGGCATCGTACGGGCCGTTCGGCGATCATTGCCCTGTGTCCAGATCAATTTCCACCTGGGCAATCCACGAGGTGCCAGTCCGATGATGCTGGCCGCCGCCCCAGAAGTCCCGCGCTATCGACCTGCGATGGCGGCTGCCGGTCTTGTTGCGCAGCGCGAATACGCGCTGACCCATACGCCAGAACAATACGGGGCCACACCTCACGAAAATAGGCTGGGACATTCTAAGCGCGGGTGCTTTTGCGGCATGTGGTGCCCACAATCGTGCTCGGCATTCTGCTGACCACCAGCCTGACGTTTTCCCGCCTGAACGATCAGGAAGATGCCATGCGCACGCAGGGTCAGGCCCTTGCGCGACAGCTGGCGTCTGCTGGCCGAGTTTGGGCTGGTCTCAGGCAATCGTGAACTCCTTTAGCGCTTGGCGAACTCGGCGCTTACACGGTTCAGACCTTCAGGGCGTCTCCGTTTGCTGACCAGAAAGGAAGCTTGCTCGCACTCGCGGGCATGCAAGCCCATGGATACTACTTCCCTTCCGGCGTCTCTAGCATTCAGGTCGTCGGCGGGCGAATGCTGCGGATTGCAGAGCCCGCTCAGGCAGTCTAGCCCTGGGTGACAGCACCTAAGTAAGCTGGCCTCTTCAACCCGAACCGATATTGCCGCGCGCTCAGACAGGTCGTCGTGCTGGTGTCACAGGAGCAGCTGGATCGCCTCAAGTGGCGGCAAGTGCTCACCGCCTTGGGCACGCTGAGCATTGTGCTTCTAGGCAGCATCGCCTTGTCGTTCTACGCGGAGCAGTTCGGTCAGCCAACCCGATCTGGCGGATCGCTCGCGCCATGACCGATATTGGCAAAGGCAAGCTCGACACCCGCGTGCCCGTGGAAGGCCACGGCTCCCTGCGTCACCTGGCGGAAGGCGTCAATGAGATGGCCGAGCGGCTAAGCATCGTGCGCGACAGCATGGCCCAGCGCATCGAAGCCGGGATGCGCTAGCTGCGCGAACGGACCGAAGACGCCGAGCGCGCAAACCTCGCGAAATGCGCGCTTTCTCGCGGCCGCCGCCACGACTTGCGCCAGCCCATGCACGCGCTCGGGCTTTTCATTGCTGACCTCGCCCGCAAGCAGCACAGCGATGACAGTCGACTGCTTCGATCGATCGAAGCTGCTTCCGCCGAAGCGATGGAGAATGTGCTCGACAGCCTGCTCGACATCCCCAAACTCGACGCCGGCGTGGTCACCGCCAGCCCGCGCGCCTTCCCCTCGCCCCTTGTTTGAGCGGATCTCGAACGACTACTGTCAAGCGGCACACGAGCGCGGTCTGCGCTTCAAGGTACGCCCGACCCGGCTTTGGTGCACAGTGATCCGCTCCTGTTTGAACGCATCCTGATCAACCCCATCTCGAACGCGCTGCGCGCCACACGCCCAAAGGCAGTGTTTACGTCGTCGCCTCGCAAGCGCGGCGACCACGTCCCAGATCGAGGTACATGACAGCGGGGTGCGGTATCCCTCAGGACGAGCAGGCCGCCATTTCAGGAGTTCGTGCAGCTCGCCAATCCGGCCGCCTGCGATCGCAGCAAGGCTGCTTTGGCCTCGGTCTGGCGATTGTGCGCCGTCTGGCGGACCTCTTGTGTCATCCGATCACCCCTGCGCTCGTGGATTGGCTGCGGCTCCGTGTTCCGCGTCATGCTTCCGCTGGCCCCAGGCCGAGAACGTTCAGATCGAGCCAGCGCTAGACACCGAGCAGGAGTTTGCTCGGCAAGATCGTCGCCGTCATCGACGACGATGCCCTGGCACAAGAAAGCCTCGTCGGCTTGCTTCGAGCTCCTGGGGACGCTTCGTCGTCGCGGCCGACGGTCCGGATGAGCTGATGCTCTCGCTCGCCGAATCGAGGTCGAGCCCGATATTCTGGTCAACCACTACCGCCTGCCCGGCAACCGCAACGGGCTGGCCATTATTCGAGCTGCGCAAGCGCTTCGGCGAAGACCTGCCCGCCTTGCTGCTCTCGGGAGACACCGGCCCCGAAACCCTGCGCAGTGCGACAGATCACGGCATCCCGCGCTGCACAAACCCGTGCGTCCCGCTGGCTGCGCGCCGCGCTCGCCCACATGCTCGGCCGGCTCGGCGCGCCGGAAGGCTGGAGGGCTCCACCGCCTCCCCGCGGAAGGTGGGCGGGGCGCTGCGCCGGTGGCCCCGGTCACGCACCCCGCAAGTCTTTGAAGCTTTGTCGCCGATGGAGCTGGAACTGCGCTTTGAAGCCTGGATGGGAGAAGTCTGCCCTGCGGTGCAAGGGCGAGTCATCGCGATCGACGGCAAAGCGTTGCGCGGATCTGTCCGGTCGGGCGCGGCCTGCGAGCCCTGCACCAAGTCTCAGCTTATGCCGCCGAGTACGGACTGACATTGGGGCAACGCACTTGTGAAGAGAAATCCAACGAGATCACAGCGATTGCTGAACTGTTGCCGGCCTTGGCACTGAAGGGCGCGGTGGTGACCATTGACGCGATGGGTTGCCAGACGGCGATTGCCGCGCAGGTTACCCAGGGCGGTGGCGATTATGTATTGGCAGTCAAAGACAACCAGCCCAATCTGGCTGAGGCGTTACGCGACTTCTTCTCGACACTGAACGCGCCTGGACATCTGCCGCGAAAGATCTCGGTGCACGAGACGCTGGACAAGGGGCATGGTCGGATCGAAACCCGCCGCTGCACGGCTGTCGGCGAACTCGATTGGCTTGAACTGCTCGGTTTGCAATCGCGTTGGTCCAAGCTCGCCTCGGTGGCCTGCATCGAATCGACACTTCGGCTTGCCGGGTATGGTGACGCCGTCGCTGGATGTCGACGAACTGGAGCGACGCATCACCGACCTCAAGGCGGTAGAAGGCTGGCTGAAAATGAATCTCGGCATGCTGCAGATGAACATTCAAGGCCTTGAAGTGCAGCGCGCCACGCTGGCTGCAATGCAGGCCATGAGCCAGACCGCGCGCGACAATCCGGAGGCGAACCCGTTTGCAAACCCCGCACTCTGGTCCTGGCCCTTCGGCACGCCCACGGAATCGAAAGACGCAACCGGCGCAGCGAGCCCCTCGGCAGCGCCAAAGTCTGGCACCGACGCCCCCGCATCCCCGCAGGCTGACACCCCGCAGAAGAAAGCCCCGCGCAAACCCGCCTCGCCCGCATGAATTCACCCCGCTTCGCCAGTGCCTGCCACGCCTCTCCCCAATGGGAAGAGGCGCTGCAAAAGATACTCTCTGATCTGCCGCGCCTGCCGCAGGCCAACCTTGGCTTTCTCTATGTATCAGACGCTTTTGCGTCCGCCCTTGAGCTCATCCTCGGGCGCTTGAAGCAACACACAGGCGTGCTCGAGTGGGTTGGCGCCACTGGTGTCGGCATCATCGGCGCTGAGCACACAGCCCTGGAGACACCGGGCATCTCGGTCCTCCTCGGCGCCTTCCCGCTCGACAGTTTCCGCGTCTTCTCCGGGCGCCACCCCCTGCCCCGCAGCTTCCAGGCTTATGCAGCCTTTGTGCACGGCGACCCGGTCACCCCCGACATGGGCGATCTCGTCCACGACATGGCGCACAAGATCCGCGGTGGGCGTCTTGCGGGCGGGCTGGCGAGCGCCAAGGCAACCGCCTGGCACATTGCCAGCGAGTGCCTCACGGGGGGCCTGTCCGGCGTCGCCTTCAACAAAGACATCCAGATGCTCACCGGCATCAGCCAGGGCTGCGCGCCCCTCCCCGGCAACCGGCGGATCACCCAGGCCCAGGATTCGCTCATCGACCGGATCGATGGTCGCCCCGCGGTCGAGGTCTTTCGTGAGGCCGCAGGCCCAGAGCTCGGCGCCGATCTGCGCCGGGCAGCGACCACCCTGATGATGGGGCTGACCGAAGACGACCAGGATCGGCGCCTCTACTCGGTGCGCCGCATCGTGGCGCTGGACCTGCGCACGCAGCGCATCGCCATCAACAGCAATGTCGAGAAAGGGCAGCACTTCATCTTTGTGAAGCGCGACGTGGCCAGCGCACGACAAGACCTCGTACGCATGCTGGGCGAGCTCAAGGCTGCCTGCCCTCACCCCCCAAAGGGCGCCCTGTATGTCAGTTGCGCCTCGCGTGGGAGCGTGATGTTCGACCGCGACAACAGCGAGCTCAAGATCATTCGTGAAGCCTTCGGCGACGTTCCGCTGGCGGGATTCTTCGCCGCCGGCGAAATCGCTGGCGACCGCTACTTCGGCTACACCGGCACGCTCACCCTGTTCCCTAAGCGGGCCAGCGCCCAAACCCTCGGCGGGCATCCTGTTTGCTTGGGTGCAGGGCATGTTCGCCGATCTGCACCAGCTCTCGCACCACCACGCCCGCGACGCCAGCTTGAAATGCTGCTCGAATCGGCTGGCGAAGGCATCTACGGCATCGATCTGCGCGGCCGCTGCATCTTCATCAATGGTGCCGGTGCCGCCATGCTGGGTTACAGCCCCGACGAAATGCTCGGGCGCAACATGCACTACCTGATCCACCACTCTCACCCGAATCGTGCATTGATGCCCGTGCACGATTGCCGGATCTTTCGCGCCTTTCAGGAAGGGCGCGGCGTCAGGGTCGAAGACGAAGTGCTCTGGCGGCGCGATGGCAGCGCCTTCCCCGCTGAATACGCGTCCTACCCGATCCGCGACACCGAACGACAGGCGCAGGTACTGGGCGCCGTCGTCACCTTCAGCGACATCACCGAACGCAAGCGGACCGGAAGCCGCCCTGCAGGCCGCCCACGACGAGCTTGAGCGCCGTGTCGCCGCACGTACCGCCGAGCTGGAGGCCGCCAGCCAAAGCCTGCAAGCCTCCCACCAGTCCTTGCAGCGGCTCTCTGCCCACCTCAATCACGTGCGCGAAGAAGAGCGCCGCCACATCGCGCGCGATATCCACGACGAACTCGGCGCCTCGCTCACTGCCCTCCAGCTCGGAAATGAACTGGCTGCGCCGCCAGCTGCCCGCGCCCGCCCTGCAAACCAAGCTGGACGACATGCTCGCGATCGCCGGCCAGGCCATGGGTGCGGTGCGCCGCATCCTCACCGACCTGCGCCCCGGCGTGCTCGATCACCTCGGCCTGTGGGCCGCGCTCGAAGCCCTGCTCACCGAATTCCAGCAACGCAGCGGCCTCAGCTGCCACTACGACTGCCCCGCCCAGGTCGAGCAATGCCGCCTCGGCCGCGAAGCCGAGATTGCGCTCTATCGCATCGTGCAGGAAGTCCTCACCAACATCAGCCGCCACGCCCAGGCCCGCGACGTCAGCCTGCGCGCCCGCACCATCGGGCGCGACCTGCTGCTGGAGGTCAGCGACGACGGCCGCGGCATGATCGCCCCCAGCCAACCCACCAGCTTCGGCCTGCTCGGCATGCAGGAGCGCGCCCGCGCACTCGGCGGCGAGCTCGAAATCGACAGCACACAAGGCGCCGGCACCACCGTGCGCGTCACCCTCCGGGGAGCCATCGCATGATCCGCGTCCTGATCGTCGACGACCACATGATCATCCGCCGCGGCCTGCGCCAGATCCTCGCCGAGGATGCCCGCATCGGCGACCTCCACGAAGCCGCCGACGGCCCCTCCGCGCTCCGCCAGCTCCGCACCCAGCCCATCGACGTCGTGCTGCTCGACATCGCGCTGGGCGAACGCGACGGCCTCGACGTGCTCGCCAACGTGCGCCACGAATTCCCGAAGACCGGCGTCCTCATGCTCTCGGTGTATCCCGAGTCACAGTTTGCCTTGCGCGCCATCCGCAGCGGCGCCAACGGCTACCTCAACAAGAGCTGCGCGCCCGACACGCTCATGGCCGCCATCTGCCGCGCCGCCGAAGGGGGCACCTACGTCACCCCCGAGATTGCCGACCTCATGGCGCAAGACATCCGCCGCGAGCACGGACAGGCCCCGCACGAAACCCTCTCCAACCGCGAATTCCAGGTCTTGCAGCTGCTCGCGCAAGGCCAGACCATCGGCAACATCGCCCAGCAACTCTCTCTCTCCGCCAACACCATCTCCGCCCACGCGACAAGCGGCCTGCAGCACCTCGAAAGGCCTTTCGCGCGCGGCATCATCTGCGACAGGCGTAGGGAAGTGCGGCGCCTCGATCAACGCGGAGGGACGGAGCAAGCCAGATGCAGCAGCGGAATCCAGAGTTGGTCGCAGCAGGGCGGGCCCCACGCCACGCCTATCCGGCCACTCCAACCGCCCCGCAGGCACGGCATGTGTAGGGTGTGAAAGCCGAAGGCTTGCGCACCACCCCAGCGCTCATTCATCAAACCCGTATTCCGTGAGCACTCCATCACCACCCGCCCAATCCACCGGATACACCCCGGCGCGTACGAGTCGGTGGAAGGTCGAATGCGGCCAATCAGCCACGGCGCGCACCAAGCCATGCTTCACCGGATTGATGTGCACGTAATCCATGTGCGCGGCGTAATCGGCATCGTCGCGGATTTGATGCTCCCAGAAACGGCGTTGCCAGATCGTCGATTCGCGACGGGTGACGCGCGAAGGATTGCGCCATTCCGCCCGTTCGTATTCCGCCGCCACGGCGCGCGTCACGAGGCGTTTGATCCAGCCCCAGCGGAAGCCAAAATCCGCGTCGCCCGGTGGCAAGGACCAGATGCAATGCAGATGATCCGGCAGCAACACCCAGGCATCAATGTTGAATGGACGACGAGCTCGCACCCGAGACACCGCCTCGCGCAAGGCACGCCGCACCGGTTCATCGCACAGAATGCGTTGGCGACGGTGGGTGGCCAGGGTGAAGAAGAACGTAGCCCCGGCCGCATTCGAGCGGCGATACCGCGACATGAACGAGCCCCAGAAAGAGACAAAGCATCATCGCACAAGCGCTCGCGCGTAAGGAGAGCCCAAACGCGTAGGGTGCCGAAACGCCAAAGGCGTTGCGCACCATTCCGCCGGTCAAATCACGCCGGGGCAAGTTGTGGGGGTTCGTCCGCGCGCGCAAACGAAAACCCGTTTGCGCACCCTACCCGGCTTCACCGATTGAGGGCAGCACGTAATTGGCATGTGCGCGGCGTAATCGGCATCGTCGCGGATTTGATGCTGGCAGAAACGGCGTTGCCAGATCGTCGATTCGCGACGGGTGATGCGCGAAGGGATTACGCCATTCCGCCCGTTCGTATTCCGCCGCCACGGCGCGTCACGAGGCGCGTTTGATCCAGCCTCAGCGGAAGCCAAAATCCGCGTCGCCCGGTGGCAAGGACCAGATGCAATGCAGATGATCCGGCAGCAACACCCCGGCATCAATGTTGAATGGACGACGAGCTCGCACCCGAGACACCGCCTCGCGCAGGGCACGCCGCACCGGTTCATCGCACAGAATGCGCTGGCGACGGTGGGTGACCAGGTGAAGAAGAACGTAGCCCCGGCCGCATTCGAGCGGCGATACCGCGACACTGAACGAGCCCCCGGAAAGAGACAAAGCATCATCGCACAAGCGCTCGCGCGTAAGGAGGGCCCAAACGCGTAGGGTGCCGAAACGCCAAAGGCGTTGCGCACCATTCCGCCGGTCAAATCACGCCGAGGCGTGTTGTGGGGGTTCGTCCGCGTGCGCAAACGAAAACCTCGTGCGCACTCCTACCGGGCTTTGACGACGGTGGGTGACCAGGTGAAGAAGAACGTAGCCCCGGCCGCATTCGAGCGGCGATACCGCGACATGAACGAGCCCTGAAAGAGACAAAGCATCATCGCACACGAGCCGAGCGTAAGGAGAGCCCAAACGCGTAGGTGCCGAAACGCCAAAGGCGTTGCGCACCATTCCGCCGGCCAATCACGCCGGGGCAAGTTGTGGGGTCCGTCCGCGTGCGCAAACGAAAACGCGTTTGCGCACCCTACCCGGCTGGTGCTTGATCGCTATCGCAAGAAACACGCTAAGAGTTCAGGCCGCTACGTTGCCAAGCAAGCGCTCACTCATAGCTTGACCCTGTTAGGAAATCCTCGTTCAAACGCATCCTAGACGCGTATCATGCATCACTGTACGATTCGGCGAAGTCCGTAATGTCGTCCCCCAACCATTATTAACTCGTTCAGAGAAGGCAATGTATTCACCACCAAACCCAAAGCGTCGCATTGCCATCCAGAGCTGCTTAGCACTGGCAATTGCTGCATCCTATGGATGTTCAACTCAACCAATGAAGCCAACATCAATAGCCGTAGATGTTTTTGGAGTTGACACTGTTCCAAAACTCATCGATGCCATCAAAATGGCTGGTGGGAAATGGTTGCAAGACAGCATTCCAGATACCGAATTCATTAAGCATTCGCGCACACGTTCGTTCAGAATGCATGGGCAGCCGCGGAGAATGGATTCAAAATTCCGCAGTGGGTTCTGGATAAACTGCCTGCGCGCAAAGTCGTGTTCCCGATTCTCGGAGTAATGGTGATTCCATTATTTGGAATTGAATTTTAATCCCTGTAACAACTGTCATTACTGCGGTTCTAGGCTCGATGGCCCTCATGGCAACAGCCATCCTTGCTGCCATAGGCGCCTTGCTTAAATCCGCTATGTCGACTTGAGCCTCTCGTTGCACAACCAATGTCAGCGAGAAATGTATCGCAGCGGCCCCTACGAGAACATCTTGGCAATCGTCTGCGGCGGCTCAACCACCACGATAGACCAGATTCGGCAATAGGCGGAACAAGCCAGACCAGCCATAGCTTGAGCAGAAGTGCACTTCTCCAAGTGCAGCACGATTGTCACTTTGCTTCGAACGTTGCCTACAACGTTACTAAATAGCTTCTACTTACAGCGCACGGGCCGAGCGCTTTGCATAGCGGCAGTTGAGCCCCCTGAGCCCCAAAGTCTGCTGTGGCCGAACAGCTGGCACCCGCTACAGGCCAGTTCCTGCACGAGTCATCAGATCAAGCGAATCGCCCTTCTACCGCCGAGCGAACGCCTGGCGCGTTATCAATTCGCTCCACAGCAACGCTCTGTAGTGCAATCACTACATCCCAATCACAAATCCCGTGATACCGCCGCGGCCCGGCACGCCCTAATCTGGCCCCATCAGACAGGGGGCCGCATATGGCACGCACCGCAGGATTCCGGCTCGGCATTTATGTGTTCAAGGACGCGGAGATCATCGACTACGCGGCGCCGGCGGGTGTGCTGTCGGTGGCGCGGCGGCTGGACCCGGAGATCGAGGTCTTCCTGATCGCGGACGCGCTGCGCCCGGTGCAGACCCAGGCGGGGCTCACCGTGATGCCGAACTACAGCTTTGCCGAGGCGCCGGCGCTGGATGCCTTCCTGATCCCAGGCGGGTTTGGCACGCGGCAGGAGATGCATAACCGCCGCCTGCACGATTACATCCGCGCCCTGCCGGAGAGCTGCCTGCTTACCAGCGTATGCACCGGCTCGTGGATCTATGCCCGCATGGGGCTGCTCGATGGTCTGCCCGCCACCAATCGCAAGGAGCCGGACCGGCTCGAAGCCTCGCACCTGGGCAAGACACCGATAGATCGCCTCGCCGAGATCGCGCCGGCCTGCCGGATCAGCCGCGCCCGCGTGGTAGATGCCGGACGCATCGTCACGGCGGGCGGCATCGCCTCGGGCATGGAGCTGGGCCTGCACCTGCTGCGCCGCGCGGGTATGACGATGCCTTCGTCGCCGACGTGGCCCGGATCATGGAATACCACCGCGCCTGGAATCTCTACCAGGACGACATCGAGTACGCCGACGCCCCTGCCCCCCGCCGCGCCACCGCCTGACACCTTCAGACCTGAAAGGAAACGCCCATGTCGATCTTCCACAACCCCTTCGATCCCGATGTCCGCCTCGGCAAGGGCTGCTCCTGCGGCCGCCACAGCAGCCAGGCGGCGCACGATCTCGACGTTCAATCGGTGCAGGATCGCGCCGTGGAAGGCGCCGTGATGCGCGCCCTGTTCCCGACGATACGCAGCGCCGCAACTTCCTGCGCGCGGTAGGCGCCGGCACCGCGCTGGCGGCCATCTCCACGCTCTTCCCGCTGGGGCTGGCCAAGGAAGCCTTTGCGCAAAGCGCCGGCAAGCCGGAGAAGACCAAGCTCAAGGTCGGCTTCATCCCCATTACCTGTGCCACCCCCATCATCATGGCCGCGCCCATGGGCTTCTATGCCCGGCACGGGCTGGATGTCGAGGCGGTCAAGACGGCAGGCTGGGCCGTGATCCGCGACAAGGCCATGAACAAGGAATACGACGCCGCACACATGCTCTCGCCCATGCCGCTGGCCATTTCGATGGGCGTCGGCGCCAGTCCGGTCCCCTGGACGGTGCCGGCCATCGAGAACGTGAACGGCCAGGCCATCACGCTGGCGATCAAGCACAAGGACAAGCGCGATCCGAAGCAGTGGAAAGGCATGAAGTTCGCTGTGCCCTTCGACTACTCGATGCACAACTACCTGCTGCGCTACTACCTGGCCGAAAACGGCATCGACCCGGATACCGACGTACAGATCCGCGCCGTGCCCCCGCCCGAGATGGTGGCGAACCTGCGCGCCGAGAATATCGATGGCTTCCTCGCGCCCGACCCGATGAACCAGCGCGCGGTCTATGACGGCGTCGGCTTCATCCACATGCTCTCGCGTGAGATCTGGGATGGCCACCCCTGCTGTGCCTTCTCTGCCAGCAAGGAGTTCGTGACCACCCTGCCGAATACCTATCAGGCATTGCTCAAGGCCATCCTCGACGCGACCGCCTACGCCAGCAAGGACGAGCACCGCAAGGAGATCGCCGCGGCCATTGCCCCGGCCAACTACCTCAACCAGCCGGTCACGGTCGTCGAGCAGGTGCTCACCGGCACCTATGCCGACGGGCTGGGCGGGGTGAAGAAGATGCCGGACCGTATCGACTTCAACCCCTTCCCCTACGAATCCTTCGCCATCTGGATCATGACGCAGATGAAACGCTGGGGGCAGATCAAGGGCGAGGTCAATTACCAGAAGATCGCCCGGGAAGTCTTTCTCGCCACCGATGCCACGCGGCTGATGAAGGAGGTCGGCCTGACGCCGCCCTCGCCAAGCCGGAAGTTCTCGATCCTCGGCAAGGAATTCGACCCGGCCAAACCGGATGCCTACGTCAACAGCTTCGCCATCAAACGCAGCTGAGCCGTCCGCCCGTCGCCCGGGGCGAGGCCACACGCCACGCCCGGGCCCTCTGAAAGCCGAACCGCATGCGCAAACACCCTTCCTGGCTGGCGCCACTCCTCTCTCTCCTGATCCTGCTGCTCGGGCTGGCGGTGTGGCAGGTCGCCACCCGCAGCAGCCCGGCCGCCGGCGAAGCCGTGGTCGACCCCGAGTACGCGGCCCTGGTAGGTGCCGCAGCCAGCACCGGCAAGAAGAGCGCCTTCCCCAGCCCGGGCGAAGTGGGCGCCAAGCTATGGTCGCACCTGCAAGACCCGTTTTACGACCGCGGCACCAACGACAAAGGCATCGGCATCCAGATCGGCTTCTCCCTCGCCCGCGTGCTGCTGGGCTACGTGCTCGCCGCGCTGGTGGCGATTCCGCTCGGCTTCGTGATCGGCATGTCGCCCCTGCTCTACCGGGCGCTCGACCCCTTCATCCAGGTACTCAAGCCCATCTCGCCCCTGGCCTGGATGCCGCTGGCGCTGTACACGATCAAGGACTCCGGCATCTCGGCCATCTTCGTGATCTTCATCTGCTCGATCTGGCCGATGCTCATCAACACTGCTTTCGGCGTCGCCAGCGTGCGGCGGGACTGGCTCAACGTGGCGCGCACGCTCGAAGTCAGCCGCCTGCGTACCGCCTTCCTGGTCATCCTGCCTGCCGCAGCGCCCACCATCATGACCGGCATGCGCATCTCCATCGGCATCGCCTGGCTGGTGATCGTCGCGGCCGAGATGCTGGTCGGCGGCACCGGCATCGGCTACTTCGTGTGGAACGAGTGGAACAACCTCTCCATCACCAACATCTTCACCGCCATCCTGGTGATCGGTCTGGTCGGCATGCTGCTCGATACCGCCCTCGCCCGCCTCGCCCGGCTGGTGAGTTACCGGGAGTAAGGCATGCCATTCCTCAAGGTCGAAGCCCTCGCCAAGCGCTACACGGCCGACGGGCCGCCGGTATTCGAGAACATCCACTTCGGCATCGAGCACGGCGAATTCGCCTGCATCATCGGCCACTCGGGATGCGGCAAGACCAGCATCCTCAACGTGCTGGCCGGGCTGGAAGAGGCCAGCGGCGGCAACGTGATCATGGACGGACGCGAAGTGCGGGGCCCGGCGCTGGACCGCGGCGTGGTCTTCCAGAGCCACGCGCTGATGCCCTGGATGAGCGCGCTCGGCAATGTGGCCTTTGGCGTGCGCTCGCGCCACCCCGGAGTGGTCGCGCGCCCAGGTCGAGGCCCACAGCCGGCAGGCGCTCGACATGGTCGGCCTCGGCGAAGCCCTGCACAAGAAGCCGGCCGAGCTCTCCGGCGGCATGAAGCAGCGCGTGGGCATTGCGCGGGCCTTTGCGGTGCAGCCCAAGATGCTGTTGCTGGACGAGCCCTTCGGCGCGCTCGATGCGCTCACCCGCGGCACCATCCAGGACGAGCTGCTCAAGATCGTGGCGGCCACCCGGCAAACCGTGTTCATGATCACCCACGACGTGGATGAAGCCATTCTCCTCGCCGACAAGATCCTGCTGATGAGCAACGGGCCACGGGCGAAGATCGCCGAGATCGTCGAGATCACCCCTGCCCCGCCAGCGCACCCGCGCCAGCATCCACCACGACCCGCAGTACTACCGCATCCGCAATCACCTGGTCGACTTTCTGGTGAACCGCTCGAAAGACTATGCCGACGCCGCCCGCCCTGACGGCTACGACCCGCAGCACCCGCCCCGGGTCCGCCCCGGGCTGATCGAACCCCCCAGCCTTGCCACGCCATGAAGGAGAGCCTGCAATGAAACGTTATGAAGTCACCGAGATGATCGTCGCGCAGAAGATCGCCAAGCAACTCAAGTGGAGCCAGATTGCCGAGGTGGTCGGCCTTTCCAAGGAATGGACGACTGCCCGCCCTGCTCGGGCAGATGACCCTGAGCGCGGAGCAGGCCGCCAAGGTGGGCGCGCTGCTGGATCTGCCAGCCGAGGCCATCACGCTGCTGCAGGTGGTGCCCTACAAGGGTTCGCTGCCGACCGCCGTGCCCACCGATCCGCTGATCTACCGTTTCTACGAACTGGTCAACGTGTATGGCACCACCTTCAAGGAGCTGATTCACGAAGAGTTTGGCGACGGCATCATGAGCGCCATCGATTTCAAGATGGACCTGCAGCGCGAGCCCAACCCGGCGGGCGACCGGGTGAGCATCACCATGAGCGGCAAGTTCCTGCCCTACAAGACCTACTGAGCCGCACCCGATCTGCGCGGCCGCGGCGCCGCGCGCACCGGGCCAGGCAGGCACCGCAGGGCAACTGGCGTGGGCAGGGGCGAGGCTCCCGTATAATCTCGCACCCCTTCCACTCCTGCTGCCCCTGCCATGCACACGCCCGCCCCCGAGATTTTCAAGGCTTACGATATCCGCGGCATCGTTGATACCGCGCTGACCACCGAAACCGTCCGCGCCATCGGCCAGGCACTGGGCTCCGCTGCCCTGGTGCTGAACCAGAAGACCATCGTCATCGGCCGCGACGGCCGCCTCTCCGGCCCCGGCTTTGCCAAGGCGCTGGCCGAGGGCATCATCCAGACCGGCATCAATGTCATCGACATCGGTTGCGTCGCCACCCCGCTGACCTACTTCGCGGCCTACCACCTGAGGCGAATTCCTGCGTCTCGATCACCGGCAGCCACAATCCGCCCGACTACAACGGCCTGAAAATGGTCCTGGGCGGGCAGACGCTGTATGGCGACATGATCCAGGATCTGCGTCGCCGCATCGTCGAAGGCCGGCTCGTGCAGGCCGCCGTGCCCGGCACCATCCGCCAGACCGATGTGCGCCCGGCGTACATCGAGCGCATCCTCGCCGATGTGAAGCTCGCCCGGCCGATGAAGATCGTGCTCGATTCGGGCAACGGCGCCGCCGGCAACACCGCGCCAGAACTCTTCACCCGCCTGGGCTGCACGCTCACCGAGCTGTTTTCGGAAGTGGATGGCAACTTCCCCAACCACCACCCCGATCCCTCCAAGCCTGAGAACCTCGAAGACCTCATCGCCGCACTCAAGACCGGCGACGCCGAGCTCGGCCTGGCCTTTGACGGCGACGGTGACCGCCTCGGCGTCGTCACCAAGGATGGCGAAATCATCTATCCCGATCGCCAGCTGATGCTGTTTGCCGCCGACGTGCTTTCGCGCGTGCCCGGCGGCCAGATCATTTATGACGTGAAATGCAGCCGCAAGCTCGCCCCGTGGATCCGCGAGCACGGCGGCGTGCCGGTGATGTGGAACACCGGCCATGCGCTGGTCAAGACCAAGCTGCGCGAAACGGGCGCCCCGCTCGCCGGCGAAATGAGCGGCCACATGTTCTTCAAGGAGCGCTGGTACGGCTTCGACGACGGGCTCTACACCGGCGTGCGCCTGCTCGAAATCCTCTCGCGCAGCCCGGACGCGAATGCGGTGCTCAAGGCCCTGCCCAACGCCCTCGCCACGCCGGAGCTGAACATCAAGATGAAGGAGGGCGAAGCCCTGCAACTGGTGGCCCGGCTTCAGGATGTGCGCTTTGCGGGCGAAGTCGAACGCATCACCCTCGATGGCCTGCGCATCGAATTCGCCGATGGCTTCGGGCTGGTCCGCTCGTCCAACACGACGCCAGTCGTGGTGCTGCGCTTTGAAGCCGACACGGCCGCTGCCCTTTCCCGCATCCAGGAGCACTTCCGCACGGCCATCAACGCCGCGTGGCCAGGACTGAGCCTGCCGTTCTGAGGGCTGCGTCCGACCCGGCTGTTACCAGCCCGGAGAGGCGCACCCGATTGAGCCTGCGGCCTGCCACCTCGCAGAGCTTTGTCAGGATTGAGGTCTGCGCATGCCTGCCTGAAGACGCCCGCCCGAGGCGGGCCTTCAGCCTGCCCGGTTCGGGCGTAAAGATCAGGCCGGCTCAGGCGGGGCGAGCAGCTTCACGAAGGCCTCGGCGGGCAGGGGCTTGCTGCGGTAGTAGCCCTGATACATGTCACAGCCGTTCGCCTTCAGGAAGGCGAGCTGCTCCGCCGTTTCCACGCCCTCGGCCAGCACCTTGAAGCCCAGCGAGTGCGCCATGCTGATGATGGCCAGCGTGATTTCGCGGTCATCGCTGTCTTGCGAGATGTCGGCGATGAAGCCCTTGTCGATCTTCAGGATGTCGAGCGGGAAGCGCTTGAGGTAGGCGAGCGAGGAGTAGCCGGTGCCGAAGTCGTCGATCGCGAGCCGGATCTTGCGCGCGCGCAAGCGGTCGAACAGCGCCACCATGTCGGCGCGCTGCTCCATCAGGGTGGATTCGGTCAGCTCCAGCTCCAGCAGTTCGGGCGGGAAGCCGCTGGCCTGCAGCACGGTGTCGACCCGCTCGCCGAAATCGTCATGCCGCACCTGATGCGCAGAAACGTTTACTGCCAGGACCAGCGGCGCGAAGCCGGCATCCAGCCACGCGCGCCCCTGCCGACAGGTCTCCCGCAGCACCCAGCCGCCGATCTCGCGGATCAGGCCGGTTTCCTCTGCATGGGATGAAGGCAGCGCGTCAGGCCTTCATCCGGGTCCTGCCAGCGCACCAGGGCCTCGGCCCCGACGATCCGGTCGGTCGCGATGTCGACCAGTGGCTGGTAGTACACGCGCAGCTCGTCCTGCACCAACGCGCGCCGCAGCCGCGCATCCAGGCCGATCCGGTCGCGCGCCGCCTGGGTCATGCTTTCCGAGAAATACTGGAAGTGCCCCCGCCCTCGGCTTTAGCGCGATACATGGCGGTATCCGCCTGCTGCAGCAGGCTCTCGGCCGTGTCGCCGTGGCCGGGAAGAGACTGATGCCGATGCTCGCGCTGCACTGGATCTCGGCGCCGTTGCTCAGCCGGAAGGGCTGCGCCAGATTGTGGATGATCTCGCCGGCCACGCGGGCCGCGTCTTCCGGGCGGGACAGCCCGTCGAGCAGCACCGTGAACTCGTCGCCGCCGAGGCGAGCGAAGAAATCCCCGGCGCGCAGCCGGGCGGACAGCCGCTCGGCCACCTGGAGCAGCAGCTGATCGCCCTGCAGATGACCGAAACTGTCGTTGATGTCCTTGAAGCGGTCCAGATCAAACATCAGCAGCGCCACCACGCCGCCATCGCGACGGGCCGTTGCCAAGGCGTGATCAAGGCGCGAGAACAGCAGCAGGCGGTTGGGCAGCTGGGTCAGCGGGTCATGGTGCGCCAGGTAGTCGAGGCGTTCTTCCGAGGCCTTGAGCCGCGAGATGTCGAGGAACACCTGCACGTAGTTGATGATCTCGCCATGCTCGTCGCGCACCGCGCTGATGCTGACCAGCTCGGGAAGGGATCGTCATCCTTGCGGCAGCCCCAGAGCTCGCCCTGCCAGCAGCCCTGCGCATCGACCTCGGCCCAGAGCTGCGCCTGCGCGCGCTCGTCGCTGGCACCTGCCACGAGCTGGAACGAAGGCTTGCCGAGCACATCTTCCGAGGCAAACCCGGTGAGCCGGCAGAAGGCGGCATTCACCATCACGATGGTGCGGGCTGCGTCGGTGACCACCACGCTTTCCTGCGCGTTTTCGAACACGGCGGCCGCAAGCCGCAGGGCGGCTTCGGCGGCTTTGCGCCCGAGATGTCGGTATGCGTGCCCGACATGATCAGCGGCTTGCCCTCGGTATCCCACTGCACGATCCGGCCCCGCGTCAGGATCCACTTCCACTCGCCCGATGCATCACGGATGCGCAACTCGGCTTCGTGCAGCGGCAGCTTCCCAGCCAGATGGGCTTCTATCGAGAGCAGGGCCTTGGCCAGATCGTCCGGGTGCACGTAGTGGTGCCACGCGTTCGGACTCACCTCGCCGAGGTTTGGCGCGTAGCCCAGCATGGTGGCGAAGCGCGGATTGAAGTCAAACTGCTGGGTCTGGACGTTCAGTTCCCAGAAGCCCTGATCGGCCCCTTCCATGACCCGGGCGTAACGCGCCTCGCTGGCCCGCAAAGCGTCCTCGGCCTGCTTCTTGGCGCTGATGTCCTGCGTCGCCCCCCGCACCTTGACCAGCACCCCTTCGGCATACACCGGCACCGCGACCGAGCGCACCCACTTGCGGACGCCTTTCGCCGTGCGGATTTCCAGCTCCAGTGTGTAAGGCGTACCGTCACGGATCAATTGCTCCAGCGCCGCTTCAACCAGAATGCGCCAGCGCCCCTCAAGGAAATCCAGGCCGAAGACCCGTTCGCCCACCGTATCGGGATCCAGGTCGTGGATCAGCGCCAGTTCGCGGGTCCACGAGCCACTGCGCGTCGCGGGATCCAGCTCCCAGCCACCCACGTGCGCCAGCGCGCCCATTTCCTGCAGCAGTTCGTTGGACTTGCGCAAACGTTCTTCGAGCGCGTGGTGCGCGGTCTCGTCACGTACGACCAGCACAAAACCAACGCGTTGCCTTCCAGTCGAACCGTGCTCGCCTGAAGATAGACCGCGATCTGCTGCTGGGCGCGATTCCGCAGCAGGGCGGCACACGCAAAGCCCTGGCTCGCGGATTCGATCCGGGCGGTCAGATCGCTCATCGCGACCCCGGTCAAGGGATCGGTGGGCAAAAACACGGTCGCCAGCGGCAAGCCGATGGCCTCTGCCGCGGGGCAGCCGGTCAGGCGCTCTGCCATCACGTTCAGGTAAGTGATCCGGCCTTTCATGTCGAGCGCGATGACGGCCTCGGCGACGCTGCCGAGAATGACAGAATGCTGCAAACCGCTGGTTTCGAGCCGCATCCACGCCCGGCGCAAAACCTCGCACAAGACGCTGACCAGCGCCCCGTTCACGATCAGCAGGCTCCACTGCACCAGATCGTAGGGTGAGCGAAAGGCGGCGAATCCCCAGGCCGCTGAGGAGTCAAACCGCACCAGCACGGCGCACACCAGGGTCGCGCACAGTCCAGGGCCCAGACCTCCCATCGCCGCACTGAGGATGACGGGCGTCATCAGCATGATCAGCAAGCCGTCTTGCGCCACCGACAAGCCATTCAGGATCAGCAACCAGACGCCGCTCGCCACCAGCGCGAAGCCATAGCACAACCACAGTGGCCAGCCGAGCAGCGCCTGCTGACGCAACAAGCCCGCCTCGGCCTGCGTCGGCGACAGCGCCCCGGTGGCCGGCACAGCGCGCAGCACGAAAAACAAGGCGGATGTGGTCACCACCACGAAACCCAGCCCCTTGGCCGTCGACAGCCAGACCACGCGGGACATGTCGGCAAAGGCACCCAGCAGCTGGTCGGACAGGAATATCCAGGCCAACGCGAAAATCGCGTAACCAATGGTCGTACGTAGAATGAACCGCTGACGCGCCGAAAACGCCATCTCTGCCCCGTGCAAGAACCCTGCAGCCCGCAATAGGGCGATCCGCCGGATCGCTGCCTCGGACTGCTAACGTGTATTCAACGCCAGTTCGTCGCGGAACTTTAGGTGTCCGACGTAGGCAAGTGGCTGATTGACCCGCACGGGACGACATCCCCTTCCCGCATGTGGAGGATATCGGCCGGGCTGATCCAGCGCGGATCCGCGTCAGTCATGGGCAGACCCGCTACGCGGTAGGCTTCGAGCACGAACTGGGAACAGAAAAAACTCTCGTTGCTGACAGCGCCCAACTGGACCATGGCAACGCCGCGGAGGCAGAAATTGCGCACCAGGCTGGGAATCACCGGCAGCTCGCAGATCCGGCGCTCGATGGCAAACGGCGCGTGGAGCACGATGCCGAGATGGTTGTACTTCTTGCCCAGCTGCGCGGTAGCGAACGTGCGGATCTTCTGCGCCTGTTCCGGCACCAGCGCAGGGTGGCGGAAGGCGACCGCCACGTCGTCCTCTGTCAGCGCCTCTTCCAGGCTGCGGCGGCGGATGCCGGAGCCGACGGCCTCGATGATGTCGCCCTCGCCCACATACAGCGAGGCATGGCTAACGGGCGCCGTGGTAAACAGGCGCACCCCGACAGAACTCAGACTCTTGCCGGACGACAGGATGATGTCGCCGGGCTGCAGGCTGGCGATATCGGCCAGCTGGCCGCCGTTGCGCGGCGTCAGCAACGGATTCTGAAACGCGACGACGGGATCGGCGCCCGCCTGCTCGGGATGCGCTTGCCGAATCCCCGTTGCACAGGCGGCCAGCAGCGAACACGCCGCCAATGCCATCACGCGCACGATGCGCAAGCTCAGTCCGCTCATGGGGGTCCTCTTCGTTCTGGATAGGAATGGCGTGCGGGCACTGAGACCCATTCGGCTGCTGCCAGCACGCCCGGCCAACGGCCGTGCCGGATGCTAACAGACCTGCCAGGAACGAGCCGCGGCAGCAGCATCAACGGCGCCGGCCAGTGTCACGCATCAGCCGACCGCAGGGATGCCATCCTGGGTTTTGGGGGCACTCTGCTGCATGTGCAGGGCCAGCGCCGCGTCCATGGTCGCCGAATGATGGTCGAACCAGGCAGCCAGCGACTCGGCAACCTCGCGCCCGGCGCCCCGCCTGCCGGCACGCAGCTCGGCCAGCGTACTGTGCAGCAAGGCGACGACGCCGTCGTGGTCACGCAAGTGGTTGTCGGCCGCAGGCATCCGGGAGCGCTGCATCCACTCCTGCTCCTGCGCAAAGTGGTCTTCACAATGCGCCAGCAACAAGGCCAGGCGCTTCTCTTCACTCGCCGCATCGGCCTCGGCCAACTGGTTGGTGAGATCAACAAACTCCTTGTGCGCACGATCCATCGCACCCGCCGAGAGCGCGTGGCGTGCCTCCTGCCATTCGAGCGTGCTCATGGTCTTCCTCCTCAATGGTCTGTGGAATGCCTGGGGCTGTCACGCCCTCTTGTGTCCGGCAGCAGCCTAGCAGTTCACACCGCAGCCGACCATTGGGGTTTGGCGGCCCATCCCGAATTCAGGGGTACTGGAAGGCCTTCACCAGGGTCACTTCGCCCGGCTTGCGCAAGGGCACGCGGAAAAGCTGCTGCTTCTCGCGTGGCGTGCCTTCATCGGTAATCAAGGCCACCTGGGCGACCGTCATGTCTTGCCGTGCGTCGTCCCCGTCTTCACCATAAAACCCGGCGCCGAAGTAATTCACGTACACCAGATAGGTGCCACGCTGCTGGGAGGGGCTGGCGATGATCTCCGGGCCAAAACCGGTGGTCACATCCACATCGAGTGCCGCGCCATCCTTGGCCTGGCGGGCGCCGTAGAAAACGTGCTCACCAGCCGGCGTGATGAGGTGCAGATCGAGATCGGTGCCATCACTGTCCCAGGAGAGCACCACACGCACATGTGGCTTGGTGCGGCCGGGATAGGCGTCGTAAATCTGCACCCGCTTGCGCTCGCCCCCCGGGCCACGCACCTCGACGCTATTGCTGCCCGCCGGGAAAGCATAGGGACGTGCAAAACTGCCGCCCGCGTCGACCTTCTGCGGCATGGCCACGCCATTCACCACCAGGGTCAGGGGCGGCGCTTTCTTCGGCGCATTGGCAATATGGCCACGAATCAGGCTGGCGAACGCCTGCGCATTGCGCACATTGACGCGCACGGCGGGGTAGCTGACCTCTTGCATGAAGGCCTGGTCTTCGCCCGCGCTGAAACGCCAGCCGCCCACTGGCGCATCCAGCGTGATGTCGCCCGCGGCGCAGACTCCCGTCATCAGCCCACAGCAAAGCGCTACGACTCGTTTCTTCATCGTCTTCTCCTGGCGCCGACACCGGCGCAGTTCGAATTCTTGCCCCCACAGCACCTCGGAGAGCCAAGCGCAGAGCGGCTCTCCGGGCATCGTTTACAGCCTTACCGCCCGCACCAGCGTCAAGTCACCAATCTTGCGCAGCGGCACAGCAAACGTCTCGCGCTTCTCGTTCGGCGTATTTTCATTGCTGATCAGGGTCAGCAGGCAGGTGATCAACTGCTGTTCGTGCGCATCCGGCTCGAAGTTGTAACCAGCCGCGTTGAAGTTGCCCCAGTAGTTCACGTAGAAAAGCCAGTTGCCCGGCAAGGGCGCGGTGGTCGAAAAGATCTCCGGCCCGGCACCATCGACGCTAGCCACGTCCAGCCCGCCGCCCGAGGGCAGCAGCGGGCTCGCCCAGAACGCGTGCTCGCCATTCGGGCTGATGACATGCAGATCGACCTCGGCCTGCGGGTCGTCCCACGAGAGCACGGCGCGGAGCTTGGCGCGCGGCCGGGTGCGATCAGTCTCGTAGAACTGCACGCGGCGTTTCTGCTGGCCGTCCGGGCTGCGGACTTCGATGCTGTTCGAGCCGGGGCCGAAGGCCCAGGGGCGGGCAAAGCGGCCCTGCTCATCGGCATACAGCGGCATCGCCGCGCCGTTGACCACCAGCACATGCGGATTGCGGCCCTTGCCCTGTGCCTGGAGCTGACCTTCGATCAGGGTACGGAAGCGCTGCGCACCCCGATCCACCGGCGGCTTGGGATAGGCCGCGCTGTAGCGGGTTTCATCGCCCGCCAGGCTGCTGTTGCGCCAGCCGCCCACCGGACCGGACAGCGTGATATCGGCTGCCGCCGCACAACGCCATCCGCATAGCAGAATCAGGAGCAGGAAGCGGATCATCAATGGGTCTCCAGAATCAGGCGCCGCGCCAGGCGCTCGACAGTGGCTTCATCCTGGGCACGCGGATGGCCTTCAAACGCGAGGTGCAGGTATTCATGGGCCAGCGCGAGATGGTCTTGCTGATTGCGCCAGCCGCGCACATGCAGGCGATGGCGCTCGGTGTCGGCAAACGGCCGCTCCCGCCCGGTCAGGCAGACCGCCGGCAGGGTCTCTGGCTCCGAGTAGCCTGCCTCCGCCTGCAAGGCCTTGCGCCAGCGCGGCAGCTGCGCCGCCAGCCATCGCCGCGCCTGGGGCGCCGCGATGCAGTCGCTCTGCCCGCGGGCGGCAATCCCCCCGAGCGCCGCCGCCGGAAAAGCCTGGGCGAGAATGGCATCGAAGCGCATGCCCTGCTCCGCCTGCTGGCGTGCCTGTTGCCACGACAGGATGCCGGGCGCCGACTTGTCAGCGTGGTAGCGCACCGTGGCCCCCCGCAAGACCAGATCGCTGCTCCAGTCGGCAATCTGCCGCGCCGCCCGCGCCGGTGGTCTTGGGCCCACGCGCTGGGTCGCCGAGCTGTCACGGATCTGGTAGCAGCCGGCGCGACGCTCGGCCTGCTGGGCCACATAGGTGCGCGCCGCGACAGCCAGTGCCTGGGCCGCCGCCAGCGGCTCGGCGCTGCCCTCTCGCTCGATGACGCGTGCCACGTAGTCGTTGAGACCCAGCCGGCCGCGGACCACTGGAATGCCATTTTCATGACTCAGGACCAATTCGCCCTTGGCGCTGAAAGACAGCTCGGTGCCTTTGGCAAACCGCGCCAGAAAGTCGCCACGCAAAGGCCCGTCAGCGACGCGCTCGTGCGCCGGCAGACGCTGCACGGTGCGCAACGGATAACGGTCGAAGAAACGCACCGCCACGCAATCGGCATCATCGGGCGGCTTGAGCTGCGCCAGATAGGGCGCGAGACCCGCACGGGCCTGGCGCAACACCTCGATCCCGGCGCCCTGCCCGCCCAGCCAGAACGCCTGGCCGTTGGCGAACCAGCCCGCCGCGCCGCCGACGTGCATGCCGGTGTGCTGAGGATCCGGCAGGGTCCAGGTCTTGGCACGCACGAGACCACCGTAGTCGGCGATCAGGCCCCTGGCATTCGGGCGCGTCAGCACGCCAATCAAGGTCTGGCTCGCTTCGCGCTGCGCGGCCTCGGGGATACGTTCGAGCGCCTGCAGCAGACTCGCCACCGGCACGCTGCGTGCCTCGTGCATGTCGCCCAGATCGAGCAGCCAGTCGGCCGCGCCGGTGCGCTGCCAGAACGTCCGCCAATCGCTGGCCTGAATGCGCAGCCGTTGCGGCGCGAAGTACAGCCCGCAGGAGCGCTGCAGGGCTTCCTCGCGGCCGATCTGGCCGCCGGGCTCGCAGCAATACACTTCATCCCGGACTTGCCCACGGCATGCGTAATCCGGGCGCGTCGATCTGCCTGGCAACCAGATAGCTGTAGACGAAGAGCTTCCAGACGCTGCCCAGCGGCGTCGCCAGATCCTGGCTGAGCGGGGCTCCGAGGCCCGCCGCCTGCACGCTGCGAATCCGGATGGCGTCACCTTCACGCGTCGCCAGCACAGGCTCGCTGCGCAAGGTCGCAGCGGCCGATGCCGTAAGCATCAGCCCGCACAAGCCCGCGAGCGCCCGTCTCGGGGCCGCTATTCGACGACGACTTGCCATCCCGATTTGCCTTCGTTCTGGAACGCCTTGTCGGTCGGTTGATACATGCGATAGAAGCGCGCAGGCGGCAGATTGAACTTGCCGCGGGTGCCGAAGCGCACCAACTGGCGCACGCGTACCGTCTTGTCGAGCACTTCCACCGGCACGCCATACGACAGCGCCCCCATCTGGTAAGCGAGGCGACGCAAGGGTTGATAGCCCTCCTCTTCGCCTTGCAGACCCTTGATCTGCAGCCCCCAGGCAGTCGCTTCAACATCTGCCCCCGGCGGCAGGGGCACTTCGGCGATGCCATAGCGCGGCGGCACCTCGCCCTTGGGCGTCAGCTCGACTTCATCGATGTAGAGCTGATCGGTGCTGAGTACCGCGCCATTCGGCAGCGCCTCGACGCGGAACTGCAGGTTCTCGCCATCCGCCACCAGGCGATACAGGCGACGCTGCACGCCGACAGGCAGGCGCTGCGGCTCGGCCGCGTCGAGCTCATAGCGCAGCACGGCGACCGGGCCGTCCCGCCGCTGGCGCTGGCGGCTTCTTTCAGGACCAGAGCCTCGGGCAGCTTGGCCGCCTCCCAGCGCCACAGGCTGCGCCCGGAGAGCGTGGCACGGCTCGTCCAGCCTTCGGGTTGCAGGCCGGTCGGGCGTGCTGTCGGGCCGCCCATCGCGGCTTTCTGCAGCCATACCAGCGTCATCGCACGCTCCAGCGTCGGCATGCGGCTGGATACGCTGGCCAGGATTTCCGTGGCGCCCGCCCCCTCGGCGGCCTGGCCTTGCAGCAGGAGCAAGGCCCGCACGAAGGGTGAAGAGCTGTCGCGCAGTGCATTGGCGGCGTTGGCGGTCGCCGGGCGCGCGGGCTGAGCCAGCTCGCGACGCAGTTGCGCAACGATCAGCTCGGCCACCTGCAGTCCGGCGGCACTTTCGGGGGCTGCCATCACCACGCTGTCTGCCTCGCCCAGCTTGCTGTCCTTGGCGCTCGCGGCATCCAGTTCCTTCTCCACGCCCAACAGGAGGTTCTGCACCGGCAGGCCCATCTGACGCATCCACCACAGCAGCAAGGCGCGCTGCATCACGGGCTCCTTGGCGGCGTGCTTGCTGTAGACCCCGATCAGGCTCTCCCAGTGCGACGTAGGCAGCTTGATGCCCAGCGCCTTGCTGGCATACCAGTCGGCATAGTAGGCATAGCCGGTGAGGAAGGCGGACTCCTGCGAGCCATAGCCCCACCAGCCGAAGACGGCATCCGGCCCGGCCAGTGACACCAGGCGCTGGCGCTGGGTCTGCAGCAACTGGGTGAGCGGCTGCGACATCAGGCTATCGGCCCCCGTGCCCTCGGGCAGCGTCTGGTAGGCCAGGCTTAGCGGGATGAGCCGCGAGGCGGTCTGCTCCACACAGCCCCAGGGGTAGTCGATCAGGTCATCCGCCACCTGCATGAAGTGCTGGGCGGCACCGCTGGCGAATGACAGCTGCACGTTCCGGGCGCCCGCCGGGATCTGCAGCGGCGTGCGCGTGCCTTGCAGCGCCACCAGCTTCTGCTGCTGCGCGGGCCAGTTGCCGGGGGCCACGTCGAGCTGGGCGACGAGCTTGTCGGCCGGCTTGCCATCGAGGAGCAAGTCGATATTCACCGCACCGGCGCTCATCTGCTTGACGGGCAGATTGACGAAGTTCGGCCCCGGCGCGAGCGTGACGCGCTTGCGCTGATCCAGGCCGGCGCCGGCGAGCACCAGTTCGCCTTCGCGTTCTTTCTGGCCACGGTTGAAGATCACCAGATCAAGGATGGGCTGGTCGCTGCCGCGGAAGCGGCGCGGGCCGGTCCATTTCACGTACGCGGCCTTGTCGGACAGCACGTACTGCGTCTTCTGGCCCACCACGCCCTCGGCGTTGGTTGCCCGCACGCTGATCCGCCAGCGGGTCAGCGAATCCGGCATCACAAAGGTTAGTCGCGCTTTGCCGTTGGCATCGGTCATCAGCTTGGGTTGCCAGGCGGCGGTATCGACATCGTCCCGCCGTGGTCGCTCCAGCACCTTGACGCCGCGCTCGGCGTAACGGTTTGCTGCCGGAGCATTGCGCGAATAGCTGCGCGCCATATCGTAGGTGATGAACGACAAGCTCGCCGCCGTGCGCACATTGTTGCGCCGCACGTGATAGAAGAACTCGGTGATCGGCGGCGCAATCTCGGGCTGCACGTAGATCATCTCGTCGACCACGCTGACCACGAGCTGCGACGGCATGCCTTTGCCATTGAGGCTGCTGGTGATATCGACATTCACCGTCTCGCCCGGCTGGTAGCTGGCTTTCTCGGGCTTGATGTCCAGCGCCAGTGCGGGCTGCTCGACCACCAAGCCAGCATTGGCAAAGACATAGTCTGCGCCTTGGGTGTAGAGCACCGAGAAGGTGATGTTGGGCGAGAAGTTCTCGCGCACTGGAATGCGCACTTTCCATTGTGTCGGCGAAATCTTGCTGATCTGCGCCCAGTCTGCACCGCGCGAGAGCAGCGCATGCTGCTCGACGCTGTCGCGCTCCAGGGTCAGCAGCGCATCCTGCACCGGCACCGGGAAGGTCACCAAGGCTTCCGCCGTGTCGCCCGCCTTGAAGCGGTCACGATCCAGCACAATCTCGACACTGCCCGGCGTAGCCTGCATGCCGTTGCCCGCCACCCAGTGGCTGGTGGCCCCCAGCAGATTGCCCTTGGCATCGCGAATGCTCACGGTGTAGCTGCCGGGCTGAGTCAGCTTCGTGGCGATCGTCTTCGCGCCCGCAGCAATATCGCCACCGATCTTCTCGCGCGATTCGAGGCGCAGCGCTTCCCACTTGGCAGGCGGATTGCCACCCTCGCCCAGCGCTTGCAGGGCGAAATCGACCGACTCGCCGGCCTGGGTGAAGTGGCGCGAGGTCGTCAGCTTCCAGGGGTTGGCACCCCGCTCGACGAGGAATTCACGCGTGATCTTGACGCGATACGCCGCGCCATCGCTGGCAAGCACGGTGACCGCGTAGCGGCTCGGATCGGTGGCCGGTGGCAGCTTGAGGCTGGCGACGCCGTTACCGTCAGCCTTCAACTCCTGCTGCTCCAGCTTGATCGGGAACTGGCCCGCGTACTGCATCTCGCCATCGACCATGGTGATCTGCTGGGCGCGCACCGACAGCGTCAGGCGCGCATTCGCTACCGGCTTGCCATCCGGGTAAGTAAGGCGGATCTTGCCAGTAATGGCCTCGTTGGTGCGCAGATCCTGCTTGTCCATCAGCAGATTGATGTCGAAGTGGGGCTTGATGTATTCCGCCACGCGGAATGCCGCGCCATACTGGTCGCCACGATAGCCGATGCGGATGTCGTAGCCCCCCGCCGGTGCGTTCGCTGGCAGGCGGAAGCGTGTATCGGCGCCACCCTCGCCCTTGAAGGCGAGCTTGCGCGAGAACAAGGCCGTGCCATTGGCATCGAACACGTCCAGATCGATCTCGGCATCTTGTGCAGTCTTGGAATTGCGCGCATCGGTGAATTCGCGCCCCAGCACCTTGAGCATGACTTCGTCGCCCGGGCGATACAGCGGGCGATCGGTAAAGGCATACAGCTTGGTGTTGTAGATCTCGGCGTCGTAATAGAAATTCTCCGAAACGAACACCCCGCCTTTCGCATCCTCACCGATCAGGTAGGCGCGCTCAGGGCTCACGTGACTCATCCGCGCGATGCCATCGCGGTCGGTGTCGGCCGAGGCCAGCAGGCCGACGCCATCCGTCCAGCGCAGGGTGGCGCCCGCCACCGGCTTGCCGGTGCTGCGATCGGCCGTCCACACCAGCATTTCGCCGCCGGAGGTCTTGGTAATCGCCTGGGTGTCGCTGACAAAGACCAGGGTATTGGCACGGTGCGCACCGACAATGCCCTCGACGAGATACAAGCCGGGCGTGAGCTTGCCCAGCGGCACCATCACGTTACCGGCCGAGATCGGCATGAAATCACTGCTGCTGCCCGGCAGCTTCACGTCCTTGGGCGGCTGGATTGGCTGGGCACGCATCACCGGGTAGCGGAAGCTCGCCACCATCTCGAAGCCTTCAAGCGGCTTGAAGGGATTCGGCTTGCCGAACTGCGGCGCCACCCGTATCTGTTCGCCATACGCGAGCTGTGGCTGGGTCTCGGTGGCGGCCTTGCGGAAGGCAAACGACAGGATGCGCTGCCAGGCCCGGCGTGATTCCTTGTACCAGCGGTCAAATACCTGGGTCAGCGTGTTGGCCAACCCTCGCCCGCATAGCGGCCTTCACGTTCGGCCGGTGCAGGTTCTTCTGCTGCTGGAGGAATTCCAGCGGCTTGGGCACCCGGTACACCACGACATCGACGCCACCGTAGTTGGCGAGCTCCCCTTGCTGCGCGGCCCCCGGCACCTCGACGCGCACCTGGGCGACGTCCGCGCTGCCCCAGCTTGCGTCAGACAGCAGGAAGAAAGGCTCGCCCTGAACCGGCTGATAGCCGCTCGCCCCAATGGTCTGCAGACCGCCGGGGTTGGCCGCGACCGGGTCGCGGGCCAGGCTGCCCGATGCGATCAGGCAGCCAAGAACGAAAACCGATACAAGCCTGCAAAATTTGGATTGCCCGCTAAAGGTCGCCACCGCGTGTCCTTCCATTGCAATAAATCCTTGATCGAAACGGCGCGCAGGCCGTTGTCATTCCGGGTGACGCTGCCGGTGTGGTAGGCCAGCCAGCCGCCCATCCACACCATCAGGTGTTGGTCATCACCCTGGTCGTAAAACAGCAGATCGCCCGCCTCGGCCTGGGCGACATCGCGCCCGAGGAAGCGGCTGTTGTGCTGGATCAGCGCCGCCGCGCTGGCATAGGCCGCGACCTCGCCTGTCTCCGTCAGCCAACGATTGCGCAGCAATTGACGTTGCGCCGCGCCGAGTTCAAGCGGCGGCGGCAGGCTCACACCGATGAAACCATTGTGCTGACGCCAGGCGTCGTCATGCACCGAGAATGCCTCGGCCGCGGCAAAGCGCACCAGACCCGCACAATCGCGATGCGTCCAGCGTGGATTCGGGCGCCGCACTTGCTCTTCCACCAGACGTGTCAGCCAGGCGCGAAAGCGCCGCGATTGCGCACGATCGAGCTGTGCCTCCGGCGCCGCATCGCCCGCACGCAGGGCCGAGGCCAAGCGCGGCAAAGCGGCGAGCACGAGCCCGGCAGTCAGCAAACGACGGCGCGTCAGCACGCTCACTTCGCCTCGTAACGCCACGCCAGTGGCTGCCAGCGCATCTCGCCCGCCGGCGCGGCCGGCAACGCCGCAATCACGCCCGGATACTTGCCGAGCGCTTCGAGCCGGGGCAGCAGTTGCGCCTGCGCCACGCCGCTGAAGATCGGCTCCTCATCCTTGGGCAATACCGCCAGGGCCTCGGCCTGCAGCAGTTGCGCGAGCTTGGCGGGCGTCAGCCGCAGCAGCGTGCGTGCCGCATCGGGCAAGCCATCGCTGGCGGCCGGATAGCGCTTGGCGCTCACCGCCACCACGTCTTCGGCAAGCTTGGCATCGGGTGAGAACGCCACGACGTTACCCGCGAGCGCCAGGCTCACCGGAAAGTAGCGCGCGGCAGACAAAGCATCGGCTTGCTTGCTGGCGCTGGCCTTCTCGGTGCCGAAGGGCGACGACACCACACGATGCAAGACCGTTGCGCTGTGCACCTTGCGCGTCTCGACCGGGAAAGCCCCGGCTTCATGGTTGTATTCATAGGCCCCCACAGCCGCCTCGAAGAGCTTGGCGAGCACGGGCGAGAGCTGCTTGGCGGTCTCGGCATTCTTGAAACGGGCCAGGAACAGCGGCGTCGCGAGCTTTGACTTGGCATACCAGCACACGCCAGCCGGGCCATCGAGCCCCGCCGCGAGCGGCGTCAGATCGAGTTGGGCGCCGCCCGTCATGGCCGTATCCGCCAGGTGCTGCAGGGCTTTCCAGTCGGTCGGCAAGGCAAAACAGGCCGCTGGCTGGCCCGGCAAGGCCTGCCAGATCGGCGCAAAGCTCGCCGAGAGCGCCTTGCCATCGGCCAGCACGGCGCTGCGCCACGCCTGGCCATCGAATTCAAACCCCAGCGCTTCGACGCCCGGGAAGAAAGCCTGGTAACCAAACGAGAGAAAATTCGCGGCCAGGCTGATCCGGTGCCCGGGCGCGGCGGTGTCGTCGCGCTTGAAACGCTTCGCCAGGAAGTTGTCGCCGGGCTTGCCGCCCAGCAGATCGGCAATCTTGCTGGCGCGGTTGCGATCCATCGCGCTCAAGGCATCGGGGGCCTCGATCCGGGGTGGCTCGGCCGGCGCATAGGCGAATTCTTCGCCTTCCGCCGGCTTGGGCGCCTCCTGCTTCGGCCGCTCGACCGCCTGACGCGCGCCGAACAACAGGCCCGCGTCCGAGAGCACCACCATCCGCTCCCCGCCGCCGCAAACAGCAGGGTGCGTGTGGCACTCAGGTGCAAGGCATACAGGGTGACGGTTTTGCCGCCTACCGACAGCTCACCGGCCACCTGGAGCTGGCTATCGCGCGCCGCCACCTTGGCCAGCCCATCAAGAATTCTAGCCAGCCCGTTGCGGCGGATCGATAGCACCCAATAACGCAGCTTGCCATCCGGGGCGCGCCACAACGCGAGGTCAGCTGGCTCGTCGAGCAGGCTCATCAGCAAGCGGTCAGAGAGCGTCAGATCATGCTCAAAGGCAATCCGGCGGATCGCACCATCGGCCGACAGCCCGGTGTCCGTGTGGGCGTAGTAGAAGGCGAAATCTTCGGTCAGGACATCCCGCAGGATCGGCAGCTTCAGCACATCGGCCGGCAGGCGCGCCAGATGCGCGCTGGAGACGAGGGCATCCGGGCGATCGAGGTCAACATTGATCAGCTCGCTGCCGCCCAGACTGGCCCAGGGGCGCCACACGGCCATGACCGCGGCGACCGCGCCGAAGACGAGCACGCCCACAAGAATCGAAATTTTGGCTACGCGCGACACGGCTCCCCCAAGTGTTGGCCAGCGCCAATCGGAACGGATCAGCGGCGATATGACGGCCGCCAGTATAGCCTTGATGGGGACATCCCTCACGCGCAGTACCGACGATGCGACACACGCGACGCTTGCTTACAATGACCGTCCGGCGGCGCTCGCTGGCGTCTTGGAGAGGACCTGTGTCGTGAAGCTGAGAATCTGCTGTGCGTGGCTCCTGGCCGCGATATCCCCGGTGGTCTGGGCCGAGGCCGGCTTCAGACAGGCGGTCGAAACGTACATGGCGAGTGGCCGCACGGCGGCCTTCGAGCACCTCGGCCCCGGCCTGCGGGGGGCGCTTGAGCAAAGGCGCGCGGCGTTCACGGCTTGCGCCTGGCATGCGTTCGCGCACGACGACCGCCGGTTCGGTGACGGCCAGGCCACGCATCACGCCGTGTTGAAGTGCAGCGGCTTTCCCGACCTCGGGATCCGGTTTGCCCGCGCGGGTGAATACCGGTTCCGCATCCTGGGGTACTGGACCGCAGGTCTCTGAGTGCGTGCGACGACGGAAGCCGACCGGTCCACACCCTAGCGAACCGGAAATAAAAAGGAGCGGCCTGGAAAGCCGCTCCGGTATTGACTCTTCAGACCCGTTCTATGCTTGGGAGAACGCCGCACGCGCGCCCCCCCTGGTTATGCGCAGCCGCTGTCAAGGCACCTGCGCTTTACGCGCATTGTTATAGATGCCCGGGAAGATCGACACCAGCCTGGCACCCAAGGCGTCATAGCCCGCCGTATTCGGATGCGTTTGATCGTCGGTGTAACTTGTCGTACCTTTCATGCCGCCCTGCATGGCCGGGCCGATGGTGGTTTTGTCCGCAATCGCATCATGCAGATCCAGCAATTGATTGCCATAACGCTGCTTGGCCCAATCCAGCAGGTTCTTCACCAGTCCGGTGCTGTCGCCGCACCAGCTTTGCATGTCCGGACAAGGTTGGAGCAGGAAGTAGTTGGTGCCGGTAACGAATGCCGGAATGAAAGTACGGCCAAGACTCTTGGCCGCCGCCTCGGCATCCAGCGTCGCCTGCTTCATTTGATCGATGCGGGTCTGACTCACGCCCCCCGGGCCGGCAAAGCCATTCGGCGAATAGATGCTGTAGACCATGGCCGTTGCGCCGTTCGTATCGGCGCGTGCCAGACCTTTCCAGCGGGCCAGATACTCCTCGGGGGTGAAGCCGGACTGGCCGAAATTCACAACATTGAAGCTGGCATTGCTGCCCACGCCCACCGCTCGCAGCATGCGCCCCGTCATGCCGTCCATACCGATGACCAGATCACCAGTCGCCTGATCTGCATACCCCTGGGTGATGGAATCCCCGACAAACTCGATCAGCGGCACATTGCGCGTGGCCTTGAAACGGAAGCCCAGGATCGGAATGGCAGAGATGTACTCGTGCCCATATGCCCCGAACGTCCCGCCGGGATTAGGCGTCACCACCCACGTGGCGTTCCCGCCTAGGTTGGTCACAAAATTACCGTCTGCGCGGCCGAAGCCGTCCGCCGGGCCAAAGTTCTGCCAGTCCAAGGTGCCCAGCAGTTCCCGCCGCAGGCGGACATATGATCCGGCTGCCGAGAATCGGTTGCCCCCATCGTCGCGGCCACCGGAGAAGGTGCGGGCGTAGCGCGCGGTGCTGCGTGGCGGCAACCAGATTCGCCACACGATGTCGACGTTTTCATTCGCTTGCAAGGCCGGCGAGAAGCTCACCAGATCCGTCCAGGCCAGGCCTGTTCCGTTCGCGTCTGCACGCACGGGCAAGTCGTTTGCGCCACCGATAGTGACTTGAACCCAGCCCGTTCGCGCGTTACCGGTAATGGTGTTATTGGCGTTGCCATTATTGGTCGGCAGGAGGTCGCTGTTGCCGTTGCTGGATATGCCGATCAGCATCTTGGCGCCACGAACCTGGCTGCTGGTGAGATTGCCCAGCAAGAGCTGGATGCCGGTCAAGGCTTCCTTGTTCCAGGGTTTGAACGCGCCGCGATAAGTGCGCCCCGCGGCAGGTATGTCGCCTTCATCGGGCTCGGCGTCCTGCATCATCCCGGAGAAGATCGTTTCAAAGTAGGGCTGGGTCGCAGCCGGGCCGGCGCCTGAAGACCCGGAACCTCCCGAGCTGGAGCTGCTGGAGGAACTGGAGCTGCTCGACGAAGACGACGAGCTTGATGACGAGGACGAGGACGAACTGGATGAAGACGACGAACTGGAAGATGAGCTGGAACTGCTCGACGAGGAAGATGACGACGAGCTGCTGACCACGGCGCTGGTCGCCTTGCTCAGGCTGACCGCTGCCGACCAGTTGCCCGCAGCATCGCGCGCGCGCAGGGCGTAGCTGTAGGTCGTGGCCGCCGTGAGCTTGGTGTCGGTGTAGCTCAGACTGCCCGGGCCAGGAGTGGCGATCACGACGCCGTTGCGCAGGAGTTCGTAGCCCGTGACGGCGACGTTGTCGCTCGCGGCTCCCCAGTTCAGGGTGATGCTGCTACTCGTCACAGCGGTAGCACTCAGGCTGCCCGGGGTGCCGGGTGCCTGGGTGTCGGCGACGGCTTTGGTGGTCACGGACGCGGTGGCTGAGCGCGCTGACCAGTTCCCGGCGGCGTCACGGGCTTGCACGCTGTAGGTGTAGGCGGCGTTGGCGGCAAGTCCGCTGTCGGTGTAGGCGAGGTTGCTGGTGGTGCCGACAGAGACGTTGTTGCGGAAGACTTCGTAGCCGGTGACGCCCACGTTGTCGGTCGCCGCGGTCCAGCTCAGCTGCACACTGCTGCTGGCAGTGCTGCTGGCCTTCAGGGCGGTCGGCGTGGAGGGCGCCTGCGTATCGGGCGCGACGACGATGGCAGCCGTGGTGACTGTCAGCGCTGTCGAGGGCGACGACAGGTTGCCAGCGGCATCGGTTGCGCGAATCGTGTAGCGGTAGGCGGTGCTCGCATTCAGCCCGCTATCGGAATAGCTCAATACGCTGCCGCCCACACTGGCGACCAGTACCCCTTCGCGGTAAACGTCATAGCCGCTGACGCCCGTGTCGTCCGTCGCGGCTTGCCAGCTCAGGCTCAGGCCGGTGGTCCCGACGCTGCTCGCGGCCAGACCGCTCGGCGCGGTGGGCGCCAGCGTGTCTTTGGTCGTTGCGGGCGGCAGCGTCGTTACGCGTACCGGACTCGACACGCTGGATGCGTTGCCTGCGTTGTCTCGCGGCCGGATGGCATAACTGTAGGCACTGGCAGGGCTCAATCCGGTATCAACAAAACTCAGGGAGCTTGCACTCAGCGTAATCCGCGAGACACCGTTGCGGTAGAGCTCATAGGCTGTCACCGCGACATTGTCGGTCGCGGCTGTCCAGCTCAGTACCACGCTGTCCGGGCTGGTGCCTTCGACCTTCAAGCCGCTGGGCACGGTGGGTGCGACGATATCCTGCACCGCTACGCTGCTGGGGCTGGCGGTGAGGCCGGCCGAGGAGAGGGACCAGTTGCCCGCTGCGTCCCGCGCACGCAATAACGTAGCTGTAGCGCGCGCCGCTGACGAGCCGCGATCGGTGAAGCTCGGGGTGGCGCTGTCGGTGCTGCCGATACTGGAGTCCGTTGCGGACGATCTCGTAGCCGGTGACGCCGACGTTGTCGCTGGCGGCTTGCCAGCTCAGGGTGATGCTGGTGCTGGTGCCACCTTGCTGCTGCAGTCCGCTGGGAGGACTGGGGGGACGCTTGTCTGCATTGGAGCGGGCAACCACGCGCAGGTCCACGCTGGGGGCCGAGACGTTGCCGCGCCCATCACGGGCCCGGACGTGGTAGATGTAATTGACGCCGTCGACCAGCCCGGTGTCGGTGTAGTTCAGTACGTCGGCGGCGGTGCTGCCTACCACCTGTCCATCACGCAGGATCTCGTAACCGGTCACGCCAACGTCATCGCTTGCTGCCGACCAGGCCAGCTGCACGCTGCGCTCGGCCGTGTCCATCACCATCACGCTGGTCGGCACGCTGGGGGCTGTCGTATCCGTCACGGTACCGCTGTTCTCAACCGTGCCACGGTCTTCTTCGCCGCCACCCCCTCCGCCACAGCCAGCAAGGCCCGTGGCACACAGCAGCGCCAGACTCAGAGAACACAGATTTCTTCTAACGAACATGGATACACCTCTTTACGACAAACGTGACGACTTAATGCATGAAACAAACGCCGTAACCTGACTGCTCAGATCGGCACACTTCGACCAAGGAGCCTGGCGCTGGGCCGAGTCAGCTTGCCAGGACCTTCTCGCCGAGCCGCGCCCCGCCTGATTCTCCGGGGGCATGCCTGAACAGGCTTTCTGCACGCGGCTCTTGGAGGGGCAACCTGCCCGCCCCGTCAACGCCGCGTGAGAAAGTGCGCTTGATCAGGGCTTCCAGCGGTGCACCATGAACTTCCCGCCGCCGTTTTCTTCGGCGACGATGATGCGTGTGCCATCCGCGAGCTTGCGCACCTGGATGGCAACTTTCATGTCGAAGTTGCCCGAGAAGTGATTGGTGTCAGCGCTCGGGACGATCCAGCCAATCTTGCGCCCGTCCTGCATGCTGTAGATGGTGATCTCGCCACGCACCTTGGCGTCGGGGACCTCTCTCGATGTAACCCACGTAGAGATAGTCCGGGTCAGCGGCCATGGTGGTAGGGCAAGACCATCCGCTGGCGTCGGTCATGCAGAATATCCCGCTTGGCCGAGCCCAGGTCGTTGTAGCCGAGTCCAGCGTGAACCGGCGCGTCGGTTTGCCGATGTCGGGAGACCATCAAAGACATGAACGGCTCCGAAAGGTAGTAATTCTCACGCTCCCCGGTGGCCAGCAGGGCGGTGTCCGTTGCGGACAGATAGCGAATCCGGGCGACGTCCCTGCCCCTGCATGCCAGCAGGCACCACGGTGCTGGGAACATCAACAAACCGGGGGACACTCCCACTGAACGGGACTCCGTTGGCATCGATATTGCCAAAAGGAATCATCAGGTTGCCACCAAACCCAACCCCCCACTTCGTGGTGTACTCGCCCAAGCTACCCCCCGCCCAGATATTGCCATTGTCGTCAACATCCATCGCGAACGAGTACGCACCCGGCATGTAAATATCAGAGAATTCACCTGTATCGACGGCACCATTCCGTTAGCGTCCCGCCACATCAGCCGCCGGTCTTGTTGTCGTCTAGCCCCGGATTCCAGACAGGCGCCTTGCCTGTGTCCAGGCGCGCCCTGCTGGCTGCCACCAATTCCGAAAAACGCGGCCGGAATTGGCGATCTCGCTGTTGGGCTCGAACCGGTACACCGCCAGGTCATACCCGTTCATTTCCGAGACGAACATGAACTTCTTGCCGTTGACGACACGCATATAGGTAATTCCATACGCATGAAACAGCCTTGGATCCCCCGGGAACCGGAACGGGTCCAGCGTCACGGCTGCCTGCTTCCAGCTCTTGCCCGGTGCCTTGCTGTAATCCATCTCGAAACGCTGGGCAGCGGTATGGATCTGCGTGCCATTGCTGGAGGGATCAATATCGGGCGCGTGCATGAAGATGCCCTTGAGATCCCACAGCGCCTTGCCCGTGCTGTCAAACGCGCGGATGTCGGTCCCGCCCTGGACTTGACCCGGGATACCGCTGGTACCGACGAAGATGTCGCCGTTGTCACCAAAGCCCACCCCGCGCACACCCCAGAAACGCTTCTCTCCGGTGCGACCCTTGATCGGCCCGGCAAAGACACCACCGGTCTCGCCAAAGGTCGTTGCCAGCGTCGGCGCACCGGAGGCCGGCACATTGAAAATCTTGAAGTTCTGGTCCGGCCCGTTGTCGGCCACCCAGAGTCGCCCGCTGCGGTCAAAGGCCACGCTGGTGGGATAGGCGACAGAATTGATCTTGCGCCCGTCGCTCAGCTTCACGTAGGGCACATTGCTTGCGAATGGTGTTAATGGGATCCCTTGATCTTCGTAATTTTGCTGCTCTGCGCTCAAGGGAGCCGCCAGGGGTGGGCAATCGTCGCGGTGATCCCGTTGTAGGTCGACTTGTCGAATGCGATTCCGGGCCAGCCCGTATCCGTGTGGGCTTCGTAGAAGAACTGGCCCTTGGTGACCCGCTTGCCGGCTGCATAGCCGCCATCACCCCAGTTGGTCTCATCCCAGTAGCTCTTGGTGACGACCAGGGGAGACCACTCCGATTTGCCGGTTTGCGAACTTTGCAGCACCGCGATATCAACAATGAAGTTGCTGACGGCATCGCCACCATACGATCCCGCTGCCGCCACCATTCGTGTTGCCGCCCCAGTGGTTAGTCACCGTCAGTAGCCGGGGAACGCCGCTGCCCGAACCTGATGAGGACGAACTGGAGCTGCTGGAAGAAGAACTGGAAGATGAGCTGGAGCTGCTCGACGAGGAGGATGATGACGAGCTGCTGACCACGGCACTGGTCGCCTTGCTCAGGCTGACCGCTGCCGACCAGTTGCCGGCGGCGTCGCGCGCGCGCAGGGCGTAGCTGTAGGTGGTGGCCGCCGTGAGCTTGGTGTCGGTGTAGCTGAGACTGCCCGGGCCCGGCGTGGCGATCACGACGCCGTTGCGCAGGAGTTCGTAGCCCGTGACGGCGACGTTGTCGCTCGCGGCTCCCCAGTTCAGGGTGATGCTGCTACTCGTCACAGCGGTGGCGCTCAGGCTGCCCGGGGTGCCGGGCGCCTGGGTGTCGGCGACGGCCTTGGTGGTCACGGACGCGGTGGCTGAGCGCGCTGACCAGTTCCCGGCGGCGTCACGGGCTTGCACGCTGTAGGTGTAGGCGGTGTTGGCGGCAAGTCCGCTGTCGGTGTAGGCGAGGTTGCTGGTGGTGCCGACAGAGACGTTGTTGCGGAAGACTTCGTAGCCGGTGACGCCCACGTTGTCGGTCGCCGCTGTCCAGCTCAGCTGCACACTGCTGCTGGCAGTGCTGCTGGCCTTGAGCCCCGCTGGTGTGCTCGGCGCCTGGGTGTCGGCGGCATTGCTGATGCTGGCCGTGGTGACTGTCAGCGCTGTCGAGAGGGGTGAGAGGTTGCCGGCGGTGTCTTGCGCACGTACCTTGTAGCTGTATGCGGTGGCTGCTGTGAGGCCGCTGTCGGTATAGCTCAGCACGCTGCCGCCTACGCTTGCAATCAGGGCGTTGTTGCGCAGGATGTCGTAGCCGCTGACGCCGGTGTTGTCGCTGGCGGCTTGCCAGCTCAGGCTCAGGCTGTCCGTGCCGACACTGTTCGCGGCCAGGCCACTCGGTGCGGTGGGGGCGAGGCTGTCTTTGCTCGGGGTCGCTGCGGTGGTCTTGGCGGTCACTGCGGCGGACAGGCTGGAGGTGTTGCCCGCGCCATCGCGGGCCTGGACGGTGTAGGTGTAGGTGCTGGAGGCGTTCAGGCCGGTGTCTGCGTAGCTGAATACTTTGCTGTTGAGGTTGACGAGCAGCTTGCCGTCGCGGAACAGATCGTAGGCTGTCACCGCGACATTGTCGGTGGCGGCTGTCCAACTCAGTACCACGCTGTCCGGGCTGGTGCCTTCGACCTTCAAACCGCTGGGCACGGTGGGTGCGACGATATCCTGCACCGCTACGCTGCTGGGGCTGGCGGTGAGGCCGGCCGAGGAGAGGGACCAGTTGCCCGCTGCGTCCCGCGCACGCACAACGTAGCTGTAGCGCGCGCCGCTGACGAGCCCGCGATCGGTGAAGCTCAGGGTGGCGCTGTCGGTGCTGCCGATACTGAGTCCGTTGCGGACGATCTCGTAGCCGGTGACGCCGACGTTGTCGCTGGCGGCTTGCCAGCTCAGGGTGATGCTGGTGCTGGTGCCACCTTGCTGCTGCAGTCCGCTGGGAGGACTGGGGGGACGCTTGTCTGCATTGGAGCGGGCAACCACGCGCAGGTCCACGCTGGGGCCGAGACGTTGCCGCGCCCATCACGGCCCGGACGTGATAGATGTAATTGACGCCGTCGACCAGCCCGGTGTCGGTGTAGTTCAGTACGTCGGCGGCAGTGCTGCCTACCACCTGTCCGTCACGCAGGATCTCGTAACCGGTCACGCCAACGTCATCGCTTGCTGCCGACCAGGCCAGTTGCACGCTGCGCTCGGCCGTGTCCACAACCATCACGCTGCCAGGCTCGCTCGGCGCTGCCGTATCCGCCCCGGTACCACTGTTCTCAACCGTGCCACGGTCTTCTTCGCCGCCACCCCCTCCGCCACAGCCAGCAAGGCCGGTGGCACACAGCAGCGCCAGACTCAGAGAGCACAGATTTCTTTTATCGAACATGGATACACCTCTCTACAGCAAACATGACACAGCAGTGGCAAAACCAATCGAGTACGCACACATCAAGACGCGGCGCGGCGCTACCATGACCGCACACCCACCGCAATAGATTCTGCCCGATCGTCCATTTCAGAACAAAAACATACGACGGGCGGCCTTCGCAGCGAAAATCAGCCCTCCCCTACTTCCTCGCCATGCCGCACCCAGCTTGATTCTCCGGGGGCATACCTGAACAGGCTTGCTCCACGCGGCTCTTGGAGGGGTAACCGGCCCGACCCGTCAACACCGCGTGAGAAAGTGCGCTTGATCAGGGCTTCCAGCGATACACCATCACCTTCCCGCCCCCATTCTCTTCGGCAACGATGATGCGGGTGCCATCCGCGAGCTTGCGGACCTGGATGCCGATCTTCATGTCGAAGTTGCCCGCGAAGCGGTTTGCTTCCGCGCTCGGCACGATCCAGCCCACCTTGCGACCGTCCACCATGCTGTAGATGGTGATTTCGCCGCGCACCTTGGCGTCCAGCCCGTTCTCCATGTAGCCCACGTACAGGTACTCGGCATCGGCAGCGAAGGTACATGGCAACACCATCAAGGGAACCAGTTTCGGGTCGGCACGGAGAATATCCGTCTCGTCCGAACCCTTGGCGTCATAGCCAAGATTCAGCTTGAAGCGGCGCTTCGGCTTGCCGGTAGCGAGCCCGTCAAGCACATAGATATGTTCCGAGTAATAGTCTTCATTCAGACCAGTTGCCATGATCGTCGTATCGGTCGCCGCCAGGTAACGGACGCGACCAGAGGTCTTGTCACGATCCGCGGCATCAATCAGGGCCCTCGGAACGTCAACCAAGCGTGGTACGCTGCCCAGGAAAGGAACGCCATTGGCATCGATACTACCAAACGGAATAACCAGGTTACCTCCTTCACGGAAGCCGCTGTGGTATTCGCTAAACCTGCCTGCCACCCAGACATTGCCATTCTCGTCAATGTCCCAGGCACGGGTCATCGGTGCGGGCATCTGAACGTCGCTGAACTCGCCGATATCCACGTAGCCATTGCCGTTGGAATCCCGCCACATCAGGCGACGATTCTTGTTGGCGTCCAAACCTGGATCCCAGACCGGGGCCTTGCCTTGGGTCCAGGCCGCGCCCTGCTGGCTGCTGCCGATGCCGATGAAGGCGGTCGGGATGGCGATTTCGCTATTCGGCTCAAAGCGAAACACTGCCAGGTCGTAGCCGTACATTTCGGAGGTAAACAGGAACTTCTTGCCATTGACCACGCGCACGAAGGCAATTCCATGCGGCGACAGCAACCTGGGGTCCGCGGGGAAGCGGAAGGGGTCCAGTGTTACCGCCGCCTGGCGCCAGCTCTTGCCCGGTGCCTTGCTGTAATCCATCTCGAAACGCTGCGAAGCGATGTAGATGCTGGTGCCATTGCTGGAGGGATCGATGTCACCCGCGTGCATGAAGATGCCCTTGGCGTCCGCAGTCGGATTGCCGGCGCTGTCAAACCAGCGTACATCCGTCCCCCCTTGCGTTTGCCCCGGGATTCCGCTGGTGCCAAGAATGATCTCGCCCCCATCGCCAAAGCCCAGCCCGCGCGGGCCCCAGAAGCGCTTGGCGCCGGTCGTCCCCTTAACCGGGCCGGCAAACACGCCGCCCTTCTCGCCAAAGGTGGAGACCAGGGTGGGCGCGCCCGAGGCCGGCACGCTGAAGATCTTGTAGTTCTGGTCCGGACCGTTGTCCGCGACCCACAAACGCCCAGTCTTGTCGAATGCCAGGCCGGTGGGATACGCCACGGACTTGAGGGTTCGACCATCGCTGAACTTCACGTAGGGCAGGTTATCCGCAAAGGCGGTGAGCGGAGCCCCCTGATCCTCAGCGTTCTGCTGCTGGATATCCTTGACCTGTTGCGCGGTCAGCACATCCCGGCTCGGATCATGATTCGTATCCAGCACATGCGGGTGGGCGATTGTCGCGGTCAGCCCATTGTAGGTGGTCTTGTCGAAGGTGATGCCGGGCCAGCCGCTATCCGTATGGGGCTCGATAAAGAATTCCCCTTTGGAGACGCGCTTGCCGTCCTTGTAGGCGCCATCGGCGTTATTGGTTTCATCCCAGTAACTCTTGGTCACAACCAGGGGCGTCATGGGCGAGTCGCCCAGTTCCGCGCGATTCAGCACCGCGATATCGACGATGAAATTGCTGATCGCCGTACCGCCGACGACAGCGCTGCCGGTGCCGTCGCTATTGCCCGCCCAGTGATTCACCGCACTGACCTGCTTGGGCACACCGCTGCCCGAACCTGATGAGGACGAGCTCGAAGAGGATGACGAGGAGCTGGAACTGCTCGACGAGGAGGATGACGACGAGCTGCTCACTACGGCACTGGTCGCCTTGCTCAGGCCCACGGTGGGTGACCAGTTGCCCGCAGCATCGCGCGCGCGCAGGGCGTAGCTGTAGGTGGTGGCCGCCGTGAGCTTGGTGTCGGTGTAGCTGAGACTGCCCGGGCCAGGCGTGGCGATCACGACGCCGTTGCGCAGGAGTTCGTAGCCCGTGACGGCGACGTTGTCGCTCGCGGCTCCCCAGTTCAGGGTGATGCTGCTACTCGTCACAGCGGTGGCGCTCAGGCTGCCTGGGGTGCTCGGCGCCTGGGTGTCGGCGACGGCTTTGGTGGTCACGGACGCGGTGGCTGAGCGCGCTGACCAGTTCCCGGCAGCGTCACGGGCTTGCACGCTGTAGGTGTAGGCGGTGTTGGCGGCAAGTCCGCTGTCGGTGTAGGCGAGGTTGCTCGTCGTGCCGACAGAGACGTTGTTGCGGAAGACTTCGTAGCCGGTGACGCCCACGTTGTCGGTCGCCGCTGTCCAGCTCAGCTGCACACTGCTGCTGGCAGTGCTGCTGGCCTTCAGGGCGGTCGGCGTGGAGGGCGCCTGCGTATCGGGCGCGACGACGATGGCAGCCGTGGTGACTGTCAGCGCCGTCGAGGGCGGTGACAGGTTGCCAGCGGCATCGGTTGCGCGAATCGTGTAGCGGTAGGCGGTGCTCGCATTCAGCCCGCTATCGGAATAGCTCAATACGCTGCCGCCCACACTGGCGACCAGTACCCCTTCGCGGTAAACGTCATAGCCGCTGACGCCCGTGTCGTCCGTCGCGGCTTGCCAGCTCAGGCTCAGGCCGGTGGTCCCGACGCTGCTCGCGGCCAGACCGCTCGGCGCGGTGGGCGGCAGCGTGTCTTTGGTCGTTGCGGGCGGCAGAGTCGTGACGCGTACCGGACTCGACATGCTGGACGCGTTGCCTGCGTTGTCTCGCGCCCGGATGGCATAACTGTAGGCACTGGCAGGGCTCAATCCTGTATCAACAAAACTCAGGGAGCTTGCACTCAGCGTAATCCGCGAGACACCGTTGCGGTAGAGCTCATAGGCTGTCACCGCGACATTGTCGGTGGCGGCTGTCCAGCTCAGTACCACGCTGTCCGTTGTGACGCCTTCGACCTTCAAGCCGCTGGGCACGGTGGGTGCAACGATATCCTGCACCGCTACGCTGCTGGGGCTGGCGGTGAGGCCGGCCGAGGAGAGGGACCAGTTGCCCGCTGCGTCCCGCGCACGCACAACGTAGCTGTAGCGCGCGCCGCTGACGAGCCCGCGATCGGTGAAGCTCAGGGTGGCGCTGTCGGTGCTGCCGATACTGAGTCCGTTGCGGACGATTTCGTAGCCGGTGACGCCGACGTTGTCGCTGGCGGCTTGCCAGCTCAGGGTGATGCTGGTGCTGGTGCCGCCTTGCTGCTGCAGTCCGCTGGGGGGGCTGGGGGGACGCTTGTCTGCATTGGAGCGGGCGACCACGCGCAGGTCCACGCTGGGGGCCGAGACGTTGCCGCGCCCATCACGGGCCCGGACGTGGTAGATGTAATTGACGCCGTCGACCAGCCCGGTGTCGGTGTAGTTCAGTACGTCGGCGGCGGTGCTGCCTACCACCTGTCCGTCACGCAGGATCTCGTAACCGGTCACGCCCACGTCATCGCTTGCTGCCGACCAGGCCAGTTGCACGCTGCGCTCGGCCGTGTCCACAACCATCACGCTGCCGGGCTCGCTCGGCGCTGTCGTATCCGCCCCGGTACCGCTGTTCTCAACCGTGCCACGGTCTTCTTCGCCGCTACCCCCTCCGCCACAGCCAGCAAGGCCCGTGGCACACAGCAGCGCCAGACTCAGAGAACACAGATTTCTTTTATCGAACATGGATACACCTCTTTACGACAAACGTGACATACGAATACTTGTAACCAGATAACCAAGCTCATTTCTCATCACAGCAATTCGCTTATCAATACAAGCGACTACCAAAAAACCGTGATTCAGAACCCGGTTTTGCTTGCATAGTCCGCTATAGCAAACGATGCAAATAGGGATAAATCGACTGGCGACAGGCACAAAACAGCCGAACCTGACAGCCGGTACTTTTGGGCAGAATGGCCTGCATACACGGCAAAAAACCCCCGGGGAAACAGACCCGGGGGAGCACTGAGAACTGCACAGCAGGCGACTCGCTTGCCGTGCAGGTGGAGAATTACTGAAATGCCACGGCCCAGAACAAAGCAGAATTCCAGTTAATGGCGACTTCATTGGTCATGTAGGAGTCAACATCGTCCTGATAACAGGAAATACTACCGAGCTCACCGTCCCCACTCACCAAGTCACGGCCAAGGCAGGCAGGTATGACATAGTCGGTGTACTTCTCAGCACCACGGTCGTGCCCAACTTGCTGCGTGACAGGATCTCTGGAAGCGAACTGCCATCTGGAGTCCAGATAGTTCGCGCCAACGAGTGCTGCCTGATACTTGCCGTTCGGACCGCCCACCAGCATTCCGGGTGGCGCTGGCGGCATGCGTATGTCTTTATGCTTTGCCCAGAAACGGTGGTGCGGGTTACGGACCGGATTGGTCCCGTAGCCTGTCACATAAGACTTGCCAAGCGGGTTGTTGCCCAGAAGATAGCTCATCGCCCGCTGCGCAGCACTTAGTAACAGATCTCGATCAGCCTGATTCGTGGCATACATGCGCGCCTGAATCAGCATCCCGACCTGGTTGGCTATATCTGCATTAGATGCCCAATTGAAAGGGCCGGCACCATCTTCGCTGCTCCCAACCGCTTTCGGCACACCAAATTCGGTTTGCGAGACCAAGTCAGCGTATTTCTTTCCCATGTCGACAAGCGTCTTGGACGGGAGGGATAGGAGAGACGGGTTGACCTTGGCTGCATCGGCGTACTTGGCGCGAATCTCTGCATCGCGCTGATTGACCAGCAAAGACAGCAGACCCAAATTCTTGGTGTGCTTCCAGCTCAAGGCTTTGGCGTACGGATAATCAGTGAACTTGAGCGCATTACTACCCCCGACGTTCTTATTAAGGGCTCTCAAGTAGATTTTGGCTTCCTCCGAATCCGCCGCCCCGGCCACCGAGTTGGAAATATACAGTTCTAGCGCAGCCCAGTTCATCTGATCCGTCACCGCGGTATCAGAGTAGGCTCCACCGCCGGTGTTGATTGCCGGAACATGCCCTGCATACGGAGCCGAATTCGTATACTCACCATACCGATAGATGCTTGGGTTCAACTGTGCAGCAGCCCAGGCAGACTTGGCCGCGTCGTCACATCGTGACGCCATAAACGTGTCGATGTCCTTCCAGATCCGCGCACACTGCGCTGCAACGGCGGCCAATGCATAGGTTGCGGCCGTCGTGGGGTAGTCAAGCACCCGCGCCTTCGTGTCCGCAGCGGGCGCTGTCGGCAGACTTGTCCAGCTCTCGTCCCGCACCGCACTGAATGCCATACCGTTTACGCGAACCCTGCTAAGCTCCAACTGGTGCTTTACTTTATTTACGGAGGGGTACATCAATGGCGGCGTTGCCTGATTCTGCAAATTGACGGCGGCATCCAGCGAGACACCGAATCGGCCGTTGAACGCGACGTCTTGATTCCCCACCGGAACCATGGCGAAGACATCAGGACCCGGCTTAGCGCCTGTACTTTTCGGCTTGAACTCTTCGCCCGGCTTGATCTGCATCTTGAGCAGCCATAGCATCTCGTGCTGGGCTTCGTCCAGCAAGTCTGATCGCCCGTTCAAGCCGTACCCCAGGTAGCCATCGGGATATCTATTGTTCAGCGTTCCTCGCTTGGTCTCGTGCTCTATGACGTTGTGTAGCGCCCACAAAGCGGTTGCCCCATTGACGACATACTTTCCATGATCACCGGCGTCGTACCAGCCGCCCGAGACATCACGACCCATAAGTTTAGCGCCCGACTTGGTCGTACAAGCCCCCGTGAAGTCATTGCCAAAGTTATCCTTCCCGCTGAAACACGTTGCCATCTCACCCAAGTGGCCCGCCGGCCGAGAAAACGGGTTTCGGTACTCTGGGTAACGTCCATCGATAATTGCTTGCCCGGCACGTTGCGCATAGAAGAAATGCAGCGCATCACGGCGCAGCGTGGGTGCTCCTGAACTAAGGGTGCCATAGGCGATGCTACGTGGCGTTCCTTTGAGGAAAGGCGTGGAAGCAAGGACTTTACCCCCAGCATCACGAAGCTCCAGCTTGTTGGTACTTGAGCCAAACGCGACCGGTACCGAGACAACCGGCCAGCCCGTATGCAATTCCTTGACAATATCCGCCTGGGTAATCAGCCTGGGACGCAGTGGCTGCGTCCCGCTGGACGCGCTAACGACATGCACCGAGCTGCCAGCCGGCGGGTTGATGATCGTAAAGTAGGTGTTCCCGCTCGCATCTTCCGGCCCCGTCACGACCTGGTTATAACGGAAAGCCGGCGTGGCGGGCCCCATCACTTCCTTGTTTGGACCAAGGAGGGTCAAGGACACTTTGTTCACGCAGATGCTGACACCGTCGGTGCCGCTCTGGCCTGCCCAGGCCTGGAACGCAATATCTGTTGGCAGTGTATGGACGGGAACACCGCTCTCGCCCGTGGGCGTCACAAAATCGATATCAAATTTTCTTTGGCTACCATCGACACTCAACAGACGTTCAGCGTAAATATTGGGGCGACTACCGCCCGAAACCGTCGCCACCAACTTGCTGGCCGCCTGACGCGTCGCTACCCCTTTCCAGCGAGTATAGAAACTCAGCCGGTACAGGCTGTCTTTCTCAAGGCTTGCCACCCCTGGAAGATGAAAGTGGTTGATCTCCCACCGTGTCGACAGTAGTGGCGTCGGCCGGTTTGACAGCGGAATGCAGGCTTCGTTGAAGCTGGACTGGCCCGATCCTTGTGGAGGGCTTATACGCGTGATCGTCCCGCCCGACCCCTCGAAAATCCAACGCCCGTAGGTGAAATCCGGATCGGTATTGAGGTTCGGTGCGGCCTGGCCCCAGGCTTGTCCGATCAAGCCCAGCATAAAGACGGGCAGCACGACACGCCCGAACACGTGCGGCCGCCTCTCCGCACGCTGTGAATACTGATGACATTTCGTGAACAACCCCAGTCTCCGTATAGATTTATGCACCAAATGAACAATCAGGATTAGACCCATAGCCAGCCACACGCCACGAACCTCGTCTGCAGGACGACACTTTTGTAGTAGTCGCATTTAAAGAATCTGTCAGACGAGCGCTTCGGAACATAGACAAAATCGCTGAAAACAGGCACTTTAATGCCGGAGGCGACGAGCGGAAGCCGCATATTCCATTCATATAGTTTCTGGAAAAAGTTTTCCAGAAACAGTGTGATATCTGATAATACTCTGTTCACAAAGACGCTCCAAACGGCAGGGCACATGGCCGAGGCGAGCAATCAGAAAACAATTTAGTAATTCTTTTTGTAAATAATTACTAAGTAGTAGGTTGTATGCGCGGATTCCGGTCGTTGCCGGCCGCTGTATCCGGAAGCTGAGCGGCTGCCGGAAGAGCACAATGGCATGCTGGCACCGGCGAGGCGGAGTCCTGAAGCCTCGGGCCTTAGGCATGGCGTGGCTGCTGTGGCGCCCCGGGACGGATCTCGCGGCAGTTGAGGGCGGAAGCCTTCAATTGCCCGGTATCATGCGCACCGGAGGCCCGCCCCGAGGGTGGCGGGCGCAAAGACCTGGCGCGAGCGCGGTTACCGACATCCCTGCTCAGTTGCGCGTGCGTTTATTGAAACAATGCTTTTCAGGTAGCAATTATGCTCAGCGTTCAATCTGTCATGCGCACACGCCTGCTCTCTTTGCCGCTTGGCTTCGTTCTCTTGGCATTCCCGCTGGTCGGCAAGGCTGCAACGCCCGCCGCGCCGATCTCCGCACGCGTCGGCCTGACGGGAATTCACCCCTGGCTTCAAGTCGGTGAACGCGTCAGCGCGGAGGTACTGGTGGATGGCAAGGCTGTCACCCAGTTTACGTATCAGGCAGTCAGTCCCGGCATGAAGCGGCAGGCGTCGGCGAGTTTCACCTCGCCCACACACGCGCGGCAGCTGGAACTGCGCGGCACACTGTTCGATCCACAAGGCAAACCGCAGACCTTCCGCAGGACCTGGGCCTTGCGTGATGTCGCCTCCTACAGCGCGCCGCTGTATGACCTGGGCCTACCGTGGATCAAGCGGATACAGGTGTTTTCCCAGCACGCCGACGCTGGCGTGCGCGTCAGCCCGGAACCGGCGGCCACCGCCGCCGCGGGGCTTGCGGCGCTACGCAAGCTGGAGCAGCGCCTCAAGCTCAAGTTGCCCGCGCCGGTTTTTGAGCTTGCGCGCTACCGGATCGAGATCAACGACTCCTCTTTCCTGGCAGCAAGCGATATCCGGACCGTGACCGAGTTGCTGCTCAAGGACTGGGGATACAGTGAAAAGGGGGAGCACCCGCTCTCACGCATCCTGTCGCCCACCGCACGTGCCCGCTACGACCGCAGCATTGCGGTCTTCGTCGAGGTCGGCGATGGCCTTGGCGCGCTGGCATGGGACCCCGCCGGGGTTGTGGCGGACGAGCCGGGTCTGAGCTATGGCGACAAACGCGGCGCGTTGCCCGGCACACCGAATACAGGCGTGTGGTTCTGGCTGCACCAGGACACCCTGAGCGAGTGGAACTTGCTGCTGGATCGCGCGCAGCAGCCGCGCTCGGCAGAAGACGCACTCACCAACGCCGTGCAGCGTTTTGCGATGGGCGACATAGTGACCCCTGCGCATGACAACGAGCTGGTGATCGACTCGGCCAACCCGAATGCGTTGCTGCAGTTTCACTTCGACCGCGACAAGAAACCGGTGCCCAGACTCTGGCTAAGAAGTTACGACTACCACTACAGTCTGTACTAAACACCCCGCAAAGCCGCACGCAACAAGGCGCTTCAAGGCATGCACCCCCTCGCGCCCTTGCAGCAAGCCTGAGGGGCACGACAGGCTGCACAGGCACGCCAGATAAGCTTCTCCAGCCTGCCTTGCTCGGACAGTCGAGTCCGCCGGGCACGCGCGCGGCGTTTCCACCCACTTGTCCACTGGCGCCGATGGCGCATTTATTGCTAATTACTCACGCCGCAGCACAGCTGAAGGGCGGACGTGCCACACCGTCAGCTGGCCTGCTTCATTCGCAACCCTATGGAGACTTGCCTGATGATCAAGAAGAAGACCCCGGCCTGGATGGCCCTCACCCTTGGTGCGAGCCTGTCGCTCGGTTTCGGCCAGGCTACGGCGCAGGAACAGGTCGTGAAGATCGGCCACGTTGGTCCGCTGACAGGCAACATCGCCCACCTGGGCAAGGACAACGAGAACGGCGTGCGCCTGGCGCTGGAGGAATACCAGGCCAAGGGGCTCAGCATCGGCGGCAAGAAGATCAAGTTCGAACTGGTGGCGGAGGACGACCAAGCCGACCCGAAGACGGGCAATATCGTGGCCCAGCGTCTGGTGGATGCCGGCGTCAAAGGCGTGGTGGGGCATCTGAACTCGGGCACGTCAATCCCGGCCTCGCGGATCTATAACGATGCCGGCATTCCCATGGTGTCGCCCTCGTCGACGAATCCCAAGCTCACCCAGCAGGGCTTCGCCTACATTTTCCGCACCATGACCAACGACATCCAGCAGGGTTCGGTGCTCGGGAAATACGCCACCACCAAGCTCGGCAAGAAGGTGTCGATCATCGATGACCGCACGGCCTATGGCCAGGGCCTCGCCGACGAAGTGGAGAAAGGCGTGAAGGCCTCGGGCGGCACAGTGAGTGCACGCGAGTTCACCACCAACCAGTCCACCGATTTCATGGCGATCCTGACCAAGGTGAAAATGCAGAACCCGGATGTGGTGATCTACACCGGCATGGACGCTCAAGGCGGGCCGATGCTCAAACAGATGCGCGCGCTCGGAATTGGTGCAAAGTTCATGACCGGCGACGGCGGCTGCACGCTGGACTTCATCAAGCTCGCGGGCGATGCCATGAGCGACAAGGCGTTTTGCTCGCAGGCCGGGCTGCCTCTGGATCAGCTGGCCGACAAGACCTTCCGTGATCGCTACAAGAAGCGCTTCGGCATCGAGGTGCAGGTGTATGCGCCCTACGCCTACGACGCCGCTTCAGCCATCGTCGAAGCCATGAAGGCCGCCGGTTCGGTCGAGCCCGCCAAGTATCTGCCGGCGCTGAAGAAAGTCGCCTTCAAGGGCGCGGGTGGTGACGTGGCCTTTGACGACAAGGGCGACGTGAAGGGCGGCGCGGTCACGGTTTACCAGTTCAAGGGCGGCCAGTGGGAGTCGCTCAAGTAGCACGGCCCGGGCACACCGGCGCGCGCAAACGCGTCGGTGTGTGAATTCGCTGCGCTGCAAATCGCAAACGATGGGGAATACAGGGATAATCCCGCGCTTCGAACTGGCCGGCGTGACCGTGCCGGCCGCTTGGCGGGCCGATCTTCGCGCCCCTGACCCATGCCCTACCCAACCCGGACGCCCGAGCTGCGCTTATGGAAAACCTGCTGCAACAGATCGTGAATGGCCTGGTGGTGGGCAGTGTGTATGCCCTCGTCGCGCTGGGCTACACCATGGTGTATGGCATCCTCGGCCTCATCAACTTCGCCCACGGCGATGTGTTGATGGTGGGCGCCCTGGTGGCGCTCCAGGTCGCGACCCTGCTCCACAAGTTCTGGCCCGGCCTGCATCCGCTGCTCATTCTGGCCATCAGCCTCGGCGTGGCGATCCCCGTGTGCATGCTGCTGGGCTACGTGATGGAGCGCACCGCCTACCGCCGCCTGCGTAACGCGCCCAGGCTGGCGCCGCTGATCACCGCGATCGGCGTCTCCTTCCTGCTCCAGACGGTCGCGATGATCATCTGGGGGCGGAACTATCACAGCTTCCCGCCGCTGTTCCCGACCATCCCGCTGGAGCCCTTCCCCGGCGTATTCATCACCCCGGTGCAGGTCACCATCCTGGTCGCCTCGGCCACGCTGATGGTGGCGCTGATCATGCTGGTGAACCGGACCCCGCTGGGGCGGGCAATGCGCGCGACCGCCGAGAACCACCGCGTGGCCAGCCTGATGGGCGTGGATACCAACAAGATCATCTCCACCACCTTCATCCTCGGCTCTGGCCTGGCGGCGGTGGCGGGCGTGATGCACGCCTCCAATTACGGCGTGGCGCATTACTCAATGGGCTTTTTGCCGGGCCTGAAAGCCTTCACGGCGGCCGTGCTCGGCGGCATCGGCAATCTGGGTGGGGCCATGGTGGGCGGCATCGTGCTGGGGCTGGTCGAGACGATCGGCGCCGGCTACATCGAGCAGCTCTCGTTCGGCCTGCTCAATTCCAGCTATCAGGACATCTTTGCCTTTGTCATCCTCGGCATCGTGCTGATCTTCCGCCCCACCGGCCTGCTCGGTGAGCGGGTTTCCGACCGGGCCTGACGCGCCCGGCCCCATCTGGACACACGCCCATGAATGAACTTGCGGAAGCCATTCCCTACCTTGGCCGCCACCACCCGAAGGCCGCGCGCGCACTTGTCCTCGGGCTGATCCTCCTGGCCCCGGTGCTCGCCGCCAGCGTCGGCAATACCTGGGTGCGCGTGCTGGACGCTGCGCTCCTGTACGTGATGCTCGCGCTCGGGCTGAACCTGGTCGTCGGTTTCGCCGGCCTGCTCGACCTGGGCTACATCGCGTTTTACGCCGTGGGCGCCTACACCTGGGCCTTTCTCGCCTCGCCCCACATCGGCGTGCATCTGCCGTTCTGGGCCGTGCTGCCGCTTGGAGCGGCGTTTGCTGCGCTGGCCGGCGTGCTGCTTGGCTTTCCGGTGCTGCGCCTGCGGGGCGATTACCTCGCCATCGTGACGCTGGGCTTCGGCGAAATCGTACGCATCTTCATGGGCAACCTGTCGGTCACCAACGGGCCACAGGGCATCAACATGCTCGATTCGCTGAGCCTGTTTGGCTGGGAGATTTCGCGCGGCCTGCAGGTGACCGAGAATTTCAAGATCAATGCGCTGGTGCTGTTCTACTACGCCTTCCTGCTCTTTGTCGTCGGCTCGGTGGTGGTCATCCGGCGCCTGCAGTTTTCGCGCATCGGCCGGGGCTGGGCGGCGATCCGCGATGACGAACTGGCCGCCAAGGCCATCGGCATCAACACCCGCAACATGAAGCTGCTGGCGTTTGCAATGGGGGCCACCTTCGGCGGCGTCTCTGGCGGCCTGTTCGGCAGCTTCCAGGGCTTCGTGTCGCCAGAATCCTTCACCCTGCTCGAATCCATCGCGGTGCTGACCATGGTGGTATTCGGCGGCATGGGCAACCTGGGCGGCGTGATCGTGGGCGCCATCGCCCTGTCGCTGCTGCCAGAAGTCTTGCGCCATATCGCGCTGCCGCTCCAGCAAGCGCTCTTCGGCAAGGTGCTGCTGGATCCAGAGGTGCTGCGCATGCTGCTGCTCTCGCTGGCCATGATCTTCATGATGCTCCTGCGCCCGGCCGGCCTCTTGCCCGCCAATGCGCGCTACGCGCGTGCGGAGTACCTCCATGACAAGCAGGAGGCCGCATGAGCATCACCCTGCTCGAAGCTCAGTCCATCAGCAAGCGCTTTGGCGGCATACAGGCCTTGGCGGAGGTCTCGCTCACCATCCGCAAAGGCGAGATCTACGGCCTGATCGGGCCCAACGGCGCGGGCAAGACGAGCTTCTTCAATGTGCTGACAGGCGCCTACACGCCGGATGGCGGCGAATTCGTGTTTGCCGGCTCGGAATTGCCCACCGGCAAGCCGCATGAAGTGGTCGCACGGGGCATCGCGCGGACCTTTCAGAACATCCGCCTGTTCCGCGAAATGACGGCGCTGGAAAACGTGATGGCCGGCCACCACCTGCGCAGCGACTCGACGCTGTGGGGCATCCTGCTGCAGAACCGCCACATGCGCGAAGAAGAGCGCCTGATCACCGAGCGCGCCTACGAGATGCTGCGCTACGTCGGCATCGAGCGTTTTGCCAACACGCTGTCGCGCAACCTCTCCTACGGCGACCAGCGCCGCCTGGAGATCGCCCGCGCACTGGCCACCGAGCCGCAACTGCTCGCACTGGACGAGCCCGCGGCAGGGATGAATGCGACGGAGACCGCCCAGCTGCGCACACTGATCGAAACGATCCGCCATGACGGCGTCACCGTGCTGCTGATCGAGCACGACGTGAAGCTGGTGATGGGTTTGTGCGACCGCGTGGCGGTACTGGATTTTGGCAAGAAGATCGCCGAGGACGTTCCCGCCGTCGTGCAGAGAGATGCCGCGGTAATCGAAGCCTATCTGGGAGGCGGACACCATGCCCACTGAACAGTCGGCCCCGATACTCGAACTCCAGGATGTCCGCATCCGCTACGGCCAGATCGAAGCGGTCAAGGGCATCAGTCTGCAACTCCACCGCGGCGAGCTGGTCTGCCTGATCGGCGCCAACGGCGCTGGCAAGACCAGCACGCTCAACGCCATTGCCGGCACCCTGCCCATCGCGAGCGGCGAGCTGCGCTACCAGGGCCAGTCGATCACCACGCAGCCCGCCCACCTGCGCGTGCGCCAGGGCGTGGCGCTGGTGCCCGAAGGCCGCGGCATCTTCACGCGCCTGACGGTGGAAGAAAACCTGCGCATGGGCGCCTACACCCGTCACGAGAAGCAGGCTGTAGAGGCAGATCTGGAGCGGGTCTACAGCATGCTGCCGCGCGTCAAGGAGCGCCTGGCACAGGTGGCCGGCACGCTCTCCGGCGGCGAGCAGCAGATGGTCGCCATCGGCCGTGCGCTGCTCTCTCGCCCCAAGCTGCTGCTGCTGGATGAACCCTCGATGGGGCTCGCACCGCTGATTGTCGAGAAGATCTTTGAAGTTGTGCAGACCGTGGTGAAAGAAGGCGTCACCATCCTGCTGGTCGAACAGAACGCCAATCTGGCGCTCGAATTCGCCCAGCGTGGCTATGTGATGGATGGCGGGCTGATCACGATCACGGGCAGTGGCGACGAACTGCTGCGAGACCCGCGCGTGCGCAGTGCCTATCTGGGCGAGACCGAGGAAACCCCATGAGCATGGAACAGCCCAACCACCAGACCAGCATGACCGTGCTGATGACGCCTGACATGGCGAATTTTTCCGGCAACGTGCACGGCGGCGCCGTGCTGCGCCTCCTTGACCAGGTCGCCTACGCCTGCGCGGCGCGTTATGCCAGCAGCTACGTCGTGACGCTATCGGTTGATCAGGTCATGTTCCGCCAGCCGATCCATGTCGGAGAACTGGTCACCTTCCTCGCCTCGGTGAATTACACCGGCTCCACTTCGATGGAGGTCGGCATCAAGGTGATTACGGAGAACATCCAGAAGAAAATCGTTCGCCATGCCAACAGCTGCTTCTTCACCATGGTGGCCGTGGACGAGAACTTCAAACCGCAGAAAGTCCCGCCACTGATCCCGACCACAGCAGACGAACAGCGCCGCCACACGGCTGCCAAACTGCGCCGCGAGCTGCGACAGGAGCTGGAAGCCCGCTTCCGCGAGATCGCGTGAGCCGCCGGGCGTCCGGCGTATTCGTGTATACTTGCCGCGGGTGTTTGCCTCGCCACCGGTGACAGGCAGACAGGTTTCAGTGCTGGTCGGGCCGCCGCACACTTGTCTGGAATACCCATGTCTACACGCGCCCCGCGGCTGGCAAAGGCCAGCCATTCATCCTGTTTTCTCCCCATTCAGCCTGCTGTCTTCGCGGCATCGAATCCCTCCTGCCGGAGGATCTCGACATGCTGACCGCGCTGATTGTCATTTTCCTGCTGACCTATGCCGCGATCGCGCTGGAGCATCCAATCGGCATCAACAAGTCAGCCTCCGCGCTGATCGGAGCCGGTCTGCTGTGGACGCTGTACGCTGTTTCGACGGCTGATCCGCACCTGATCAGCGAGCAGCTCGGGCATTCCCTTCTCGGCACGGCCCAGATCGTGTTCTTCCTGATGGGCGCGATGACCATCGTCGAAGTCATCGATGCGCACAACGGATTTGAGGTCATCACCCAGCGCATCCGCACCACGCGCCTGTCCTCGTTGATGTGGCTGATCGGCCTGATCAGCTTCTTTCTGAGTGCCCTGCTCGACAACCTCACGACCACCATCGTGATGGTGTCACTGGTGCGCAAGTTGCTGGATAAGCGGGAGGACCGCATTCTGTTCGCCGGCATGATCGTGATAGCCGCCAACTCGGGTGGCGCCTGGTCACCCATCGGTGATGTCACGACCACGATGCTCTGGATCGGCGGCCAGATCACGCCCCTGGCCATCGTGGAGGGTGTCTTGCTGCCCGCGCTTGTCAGTCTGCTGGTGCCACTTGCCCTCTGCGCTTACGCACTGCGGGGGCGCACCGTTGCGATTGCCTCAGCCCCCCCGACGACGCTTGAAAACCACACGCCGAGTTTCGAGCGGAATCTGATGTTCATCCTGGGGCTGGGCGTACTGGTGGCCGTCCCGATCTTCAAGACCCTCACGCACCTGCCCCCGTTCCTGGGCATCCTGTTCGGGCTCGGCGTGCTCTGGCTGGCGGGCGACCTCGTCCATCGCGACAAGGAAGATGCACACAAGCAGCGCTTCACCCTCGTGCATGCGCTGAGCAAGATCGACATGGGCTCGCTGGTGTTCTTCATCGGCATCCTGCTGGCGGTCGCCACGCTGGAACATACCCATATCCTTACCTCGCTGGCCAGCTGGCTGGATACGCATGTCGGACGCCTGGATGTCATTGTCCTGCTGATCGGGATCTTCAGTGCGATCGTCGACAACGTCCCGCTGGTGGCCGCGGCCATGGGCATGTACGACCTGGCGAGCTATCCGCCCAACCACTTCCTGTGGGAGTTCCTCGCCTATTGCGCGGGCACGGGCGGCTCGATCCTGATCATCGGCTCCGCCGCGGGCGTGGCCGCCATGGGCCTGGAGAAGATCCAGTTCTTCTGGTACGTGCGCAAGATCAGCGGCCTGGCGTTGGCCGGCTATCTCGCGGGTGCCATGACCTATCTTGTGCAGTACCGGCTGATGCATTAGCGCAGAGAGCCGCGACGAGCGTTGGGGCGGCGAAAGCCGCCTCTTTTTTCTGCGCGCCAGAACGCGCGCTCAGGCAAGAATTCTTGTTCCCGCAAAGGAGCCCTGGATGGAGATGAAAACACTGTTCTTTCCCGGCTGGCCGCTCCCGGCAGATCCTGTACTGGGGTTTGGGGTCATCCTCTGCCTCGCCATCGCACTGGGCGAGTTGGCGCACCGCTTCCGGCTGCCGCGCATCAGCGCTTATGTCGCCACCGGGGTGATCTTGAGTTTCTTTCGCACCGCCCCGCAGTTGGCGCCTCTGCTGTCGCCCGCCCGCGCCGTTTTTGAGCTGGCGTTTGCCTTGATCCTGTTCGAGCTCGGACAACGCCTCGATCTCGGCTGGCTGCGCCGGAATCCGTGGCTGCTGGCCTGCAGCCTTGCGGAGTCCTTACTCGCCTTCCTGGCCGTCGGCGCGCTCATGCTCTGGCTGAAACAGCCCGTCATTCTGGCGGTCATGATCGCTGCCATCGCCGCCAGCAGCGGCCCCGCGGTTGTACTCGGGATCTGTCGCGACACGGAGGCCCGCGGGCAGCTCACCGACCGTCTGCAGCTCCTGACTGCCCTCTCAATCAGCTACAGCTTTGTCGTGCTCGGCATCGCCTACGCGTGGCAGCACGGTCAGTCCTCAGCGCCGCTCATGCAGATGCTGCTCCACCCCTTGTATCTGATTGCCGGTTCCATACTGCTCGGCAGTCTGACTGCTGGCGCTGTCCTGCGGCTATTGACGCTCATCCGCCCGGGCAGCTTCAGCCAGACGCTGGCTACCATCGGCCTGATCATCGCCAGCGTCGCGCTGGCCAAGATGCTCAACCTGTCGGTGGTATTGAGCGCGCTGACAGCCGGCGTGCTCAGCCGCAGCCTGGACCGGAAGCGACAGCTGCAGGCGATGGACTACGGCCTGCTCTCCCGCCTCGCCCTGATCGTCGTCTTCGTGGCAACAGGGACCCTCCTCGATGTTCAGCAGTTTGCCGGCGCATTCTGGCCCGCAGTTGGGCTGCTGGTGGTCCGCGCCTCTGCAAAGACGATTGGGGTCCTGCTGTTCGCTCGGCCAAGCGGACTGCCCCTGCGCAAGGCCAGCCTGCTCTCGGTCAGCCTGCTCCCCATGTCCGGCGCAGCCCTGCTCTGGGTAGAGCGCACGGCCAGCCTCTGGCCCGAGATCGGCGCGCAGTTGGCGGCGGTCGTGCTCACCGCCTTGCTGATCATGGAATGTCTGGCGCCGCCGCTGCTGCAGTGGGCTTTGCATCGCGCAAATGAGACGGGAGACACCGCATGAATGCCCCACTCCTCGAATTCACCCATTCCGCGTCGCTTTCGCTCGGCGTCGAGCTCGAACTGCAGATCGTGAGTCGGCTCGATGGCGACCTCACCAGCGGCGCGGCCGAGCTCCTGGCCCTGATCGAGCGGCGTCCCCACCCGGGCGACTTCAAACCCGAAGTGACCGACAGCATGATCGAGGTCAGCACCGGCATTCACACCCACTGCCAGACCCTGCATGCCGAGCTGCAGGGCGCGCGAGCGGCCTTGCTGGGTGCCGCCGACAAGCTCAATCTGCTGATCTGTGGCGGTGGCGCCCATCCGTTCCAGCACTGGGCCAAGCAGAAGATCTTCGACAAGCCACGCTTCCACGAAGTCAGCGAGCTCTACGGCTATCTGGCCAAGCAGTTCACGGTATTTGGTCAGCACATCCATGTCGGCTGCAGCAGCGGCGATGAGGCGATGTTCCTGCTCCATGCCCTGTCGCGCTACATTCCGCATCTGATCGCGCTGTCGGCGGCCTCGCCGTACTACCAGGGCGTGGATACCGCCTTCGAAACCTCTCGCCTCACGGCGATCTCGGCCTTCCCGCTGTCCGGGCGTGCGCCGCTAGTGACGAGTTGGGAGGCGTTCAACACCTACTTCGCCGACATGCAGACCACGGGCGTGGTGCAGAGCATGAAAGACTTCTACTGGGATATCCGCCCCAAGCCGGAGTTCGGCACCGTCGAGATCCGCATATTCGATACCCCGCTCACCCTGCATCAGGCCGCCGCACTGGCTGCCTACGTGCAGACCCTCAGCCGCTACCTGCTGGCCGAACGCCCGTTTCCAATCGATGAGACGCTCTATGCGGTCTACACCTTCAACCGGTTCCAGGCAGCCCGCTTCGGTTTCGCAGGCGGACTGATCGATCCCGTCAGCCGCCAGAAACGCCTGCTCCGCGACGACTTCATCGAGACCCTGGCCCGCATCGCCCCACACGCGTCGGCCCTGGATACGGCCCTCTTTCTGGAATCGCTCAAAGGGATCGCCGAGTCAGGCAACGATGCCAGGTGGATGCGGGAGACCTATGCCCGGAGCCAGTCATTGCCCGACCTGGTCTGGCGGCAGGCGCAGCGCTGGCGAGATTCGCCTTGAGTCGGACGCGCGCGCGAAACCCGCCAGAGGGAGTCCTCAATAAAGCCACCGAGCGCCGACATGGCCCCTCTCCGCTCTGCGCGCCTTAAGCGGATTCAAGTTGAAACCGCAGTTGGCTTGACCCGAAGCCGAACCCTCAGGGCGAACGGTCTCTGGACGGACTCACCGCCGGGTGAGGACGGAGAAGTCCCGTTCGTGCTGAGGGTTCGAAGGCTCTCCTGAACCTGTCGAAAGACATGATCGGGACTTCTTCTCGGCCACGGCGGCCTTCAGGGTCATTAACGATGGGAAACGCCTAGCGCGCCGGAATAACCTGGTATCTCCCGGAGAGATGAAGCAGCGCGAACATGTGGAGCAGTCCATCGTAATACCGCCAGGTCCCGCGTGGCGTCGGCTGCGACCACAGTGCCTTCAGGTAAAGCGAGGAATCCGCAGTATCGCTCACCATCGCGCCAGTCGCGAGCATCGCAATCTGGCCACTGCTGCCATATGACGAGACCGGCGTACCTTCCATGGTATGGATCGCGTAGTTGCTGCCTTTCGCGGCGAGTTCCTGCGCATAGAACGCCAGTTGCCGGTCGACGAGCGTTTTCTGTGCGTCATCGCGGGCAAACCAGGTGTAGTCCATGGCGATATTGCCCATCACGCGAAAGGCGTCATGCGCGGAATGATGACTGTTTGCGTTGTAGGACGTAGCCCGGGGAGCACCGTCAAACTCGGCGTAATCTGGAAACAGTCCCGTTGCTGGATGCGACGCTCGGTGAAAGAACCGACGACTGACTTCCGCCGCCTCAGACCAAAGCGAATTGTCCGCCGGAGACCAGCGCGCAAAAAGCTCGTAGAACGCCGGCAGGTGGTAGGAGGGATCCGTAAAAACACCCGCGCCCTTCTCGCTCACGAACAGGATCTGCCTTTGGCTCGTACTGAACAGCGGCAGATAGTCGGCCGTCTCCGGCTTGTGCACCATATTCTTCAGGAGGGTGTCGGCATGGTGTTTGTAGTTCAAGACTCCGTCGCCCGACCCCCAGCGGTTGTGCGCAAAATACAGTGCCATCGCAAAGTATTCTTCACCATCCGCCGCAGCGCCTTCGTGGAGCTTTTCAAACGGCGCGTCGGGCTTGAGATTCCACGCGAAATAGCCTTCGTACCAACCAGATTTCTGCTGCATGTAGGTGTTGGCAAAGCGCCAGAGCTTGTCAAAAACCGCTTTGTCATTCATCTGCACGGCGATCATCATCCCGTAGGACATGCCCTCACTTCGGATATCGCCATTCCCGATATCCTTGATGAACGCCATATCATCACCCACCGGAAACAGCACGGACTCGCCTGTACTATCGTCGCGATTTCCGGAATAGAACAATTTCTCGTAGGTCGCTTGCAGCCTGGCTTCAACTTCCTGCTGCGTCGCTATCCCGTTTTCAACAAACACGTTCCGGTACTTGCCCGACTCGAAGCTGCCAACCCGGGTCGGCTGGGTGATGGGCTGCTCGCCAAGGGACGAGGACCCGCCTCCCCCTCCACCACAGGCAGCTACCACGAGCACGCAACAAATTCCGACCCACTCCGACACGTTCTTCAGCATGCGCAATACTTTCAGAGAATTAAAAAACGTCCGGCTCGCGCCCGAGCGCCGCCGGACCAGCACAGCCGCATTCCGGCTCGATGTGTTCAGTGGCCCCTCAAGGCATAAATGCCCGGCGCATTGCGCCAGTAGCCCTTGTAGTCCATGCCGCAGCCAAAGAGGAAGCGGTCGGCGACATCCAGTCCGGTAAAGTCCGCACGCATGCCGGGATAGGCTTTGCGGTTGTGATCCTTGTGCACCAGAACCGCTGAGTACACCTCAGTTGCGCCCTCGGCCTTGAGGTGCTCGAGAATGGCGCGCAGGGTCCAGCCTTCGTCGAGGATGTCGTCCAGCACCAGTACGGTCCGGCCGCGCAGATCCTGGGTCGGGCGCACCCGCCAGTCGAGCAGATTGCCATTGAGCGCGTGGCCGTAGCGCGAGGCGTGGAGATAGGCCACTTCGAGCATGAAGGGCAACTTGGGGAGCAGGCGCCCGGCGAGCACCAAACCGCCGTTCATGACCGCAAAAACCAGCGGATTGCTATCCTTGAGGCGCGTGGTGATCTCCCCGGCCAGGTTTTCCAGGGCGCGCTCGACGGCGGGCCCATCCACCAGACAATCGGCCTCATCCATGGCGCGCTGTGCGTCCAGGATGTCTTCGTTCTTGGCGCTCATGCGTGCTCCTTGCTTGAAAGCTGTGAATTCTAGCCCGCCAGCCGGGCAAAAGCCGTGCTGTCGTGAGGTGGCGCCGCCGTTTTGCCAGCAAGTTTCAGTAGAGGCCCGCCGATTGGATATAATTCTGCGGTTAATTCTTCGCCAACAGCATCTGACTCATCATGACTCAACAGGAATCCACCGGCGCAGTCGCCGACGCAGCCCTCGAACGGGAAGTCGCGGAGATGATCGTTTCAGCGCTCAATCTCGAGATCGCTGCAGAGGCCATCGACGCCACAGCGCCCTTGTTCGGCGACGAGGGCCTGGGACTGGACTCCATTGATATTCTTGAAGTGGCCCTGGTGGTCTCAAAGCGTTACGGCTTTCAGCTCAAGGCCGACAGTGAAGACAACTTCCGGATCTTTGCTTCGCTGCGTCAACTTGCCGGGCATATCGCGGCCAACCGCAGCAAGTGATGCGGGCCGCCCCCTGGCGCATGGCCCTGTTGGTACTTGCGGGTGCCGCCTACCTCTGGCTGGGCCATCTCGGTTCGACCTCGGCACACCCGCCCGCAATCACCCTCGTCACTGGCCTCGTGCCTGCCTGGCTGATTGCCTTGGCGCTCGCCTGGAACGCCCGCCCGCGCGTGCTCTGGCTGGGCCTGCTGGGCCTGCTCACGCTCGCGGTTCTAAGCCATCTCGATAGCCTCCGCCACAACACAGCCTGGGTGTACTTCGTTCAGCACGCAGGCACCTTCGGCCTGCTGGGCCTGAGTTTTGGGCGTACGCTGTTTGGCGAGCACGCTGCGGCCTTGTGCTCGCGCATCGCAGTGTTTGCCCACGGCCCTCTGGCGCCGCATGTCGCGCGCTACACCTGGCAAGTCACGCTGGCCTGGACGCTTTTCTTCCTCACGGTTGCACTGGTCTCGGTTGTCCTGTTCGCGTTGAGCCCCCTCACCTGGTGGTCGGTTTTTGCGAATCTGCTCTCAACCCCTTTGCTGGGCGTGATGTTTGCGGGAGAAGCCCTGATCCGCCGCCGCGTCTTGCCGGACGAGCATCACATCGGCATTCTGGCCACGATCAAGGCCTACCGTGAATACGCGCGCCAGCCCAAGCCCGACTAGTCCGGGACACCTTTACCCGCTGCTGCCATGAATGCCCTGCCCCTGCTCCCCGATGCCCCCCCCGACACACGGGTGGCCTGGCATCGCAACCGCCCGGTCACACGCGCAGAATTTCTGGGCAAAGTGCTGGCTTTGGCCGCGGCCTTGCCGGACGAGGGTCCGGTCATCAATCTATGCAGTGATCGCTACCACTTTGCACTCGGTTTTTTTGCCAGCATTTGCCGGGGCAGGTTGAGCTTGCTGCCCAATGCCCTGACGCGCGACACCATTGCACGCTTGCAGGACGATCACCCGGCACTGCATTGCCTCCATGATCAGGCGGGAGACGCCTTTGGCCTGCCGGTCATTCCTGTGGCGGCAGAAGCGCTCGACCCACGCACCCACACCTCCGCGCCGATGATTCCCGCTGGGCAAGAAGTCGCCTGCGTGTTTACCTCCGGCTCGACCGGTCGGCCCAACCCCCATTTCAAACGCTGGGGATCACTGCTGACCAATATCCGCGCCGAAGCCGGCCGCCTGTGGGACGCAGCGGGTGGCGCCTGCGCGGTGCTTGGGACGGTACCCTTCCAGCACATGTATGGCCTGGAATCCACGGTACTCCTGCCTCTCCTGGGCGGGGGAATGCTCTGCGCACAGCGGCCGTTCTTCCCCGGCGATATCGCGACCGCACTCGCCGAACTGCCCGCTCCCCGGCTGCTGGTCACGACCCCCTTCCATCTGCGCGCCCTGCTGGACGCCGATCTCACACTCCCGCCGCTGGACCTCATCGTCTCGGCCACCGCGCCGCTCGCCACCGAGCTCGCGCAACGGGCCGAGTCCACGTTGGGCGCAGCTTTGCTGGAAATCTACGGCGCAACGGAAACCGGCCAGATCGCCACCCGGCGCACCACAACCGGCGAGCCCTGGCACTGCTTCGATGGCATTGCCCTGCAGCAGCACGGTCATCAGACCCTCGTCAGTGGCGGTCACATCGAACAAGCCTGTCCGCTCAACGACATCGTCACGCTGGAAGACGCCACCCACTTCCGTCTCGTCGGCCGTGGCAGTGACATGATCAACATTGCCGGCAAACGCAGCTCGCTGGCCTATCTCAACCATGTCCTGAACAGCGTCGAAGGCGTACGCGACGGGACATTCTGCCTACCGGATCCTGATGCCGAAGCGGCACGACTGGCGGCGTTTGTGGTCGCGCCGGGCATGACGGCCGAGTCGATTCAGCGCGCCTTGCGCGTGCATCTCGACCCGATTTTCCTGCCCCGCCCCATCGTGTTCCTGGACCAGCTCCCGCGCAACACCACGGGCAAGCTGCCGCACGACGCCCTGCAGGCGCTGATTCAGACCCACCTTGGAGACCTGCGCGCATGACCAGCCTGCCCCTCCCGCTGGCGGCGGATCATCCGGCTTTTGCCGGGCATTTTCCTGGCCAGCCCATCGCCCCCGGTGTCGTGCTGCTTGACCAGGCCATCCTGCTTGTCGAAGCAAGCGAGTCCTTGCGTATCAAAGGGATTGCGGCAGCCAAATTCCTCAGCCCCGCGCTGCCGGGCGAGGCGCTCTGGCTGGACTACCTCCGTACAGAGGATGCCATCCGCTTCGAGATCCGCAGTGCGGCGCGAAAAATCGCCTCCGGCCGCATGGTGCTGGCATGACAGCCCCCGACGCCGCACGGCCTCAGTGGTTGCACCGCCAGGAGCGCGGCAGCCTGTTCTGGCTGCGCATCATGCGCGCACTCTCGCTCGGGCTCGGCCGCCGTGCCACGCGCCCCATCCTGTATGGCATCGCCCTTTATTTCCTGCTGGCCGCCGGCAAAGCCCGGCAAGCCTCCCGCGCCTACCTCTCACTGCAGTTCAGACGCCCGGCAAAGCTCGGCGAGATCTACCGCCACTTTCTCGCCTTTGCCAGCACTGTCCACGATCGCGTGTTTCTGCTGAACGATCGTTTCGATGCCTTCGACATCGAGATCAAAGGCGCAGCGCCTTTGCACAGTCTGGTCCGTGAGCAAGGTGGCGCGTTCCTGTTTGGTGCGCACATGGGGAGCTTCGAAGTCATCCGCGCCGCCGCCCGGACAAACCCCGACGCACCCCAGCGCATCTGCCTGGCGATGTACGAAGAGAATGCGCGCCGCATCAACGCAATCCTGGCGGCCATCAACCCGACGAATACGCCGGAGATCATTCCGCTCGGCACACTTGACTCCATGCTCGCCATCCATCGCAGCCTGAACGAGGGCGCCATCGTCGGCGTGCTGGCCGACCGCAGCCTCGCCACCGATGATTGCGTGCAGATCGAGTTGATGGGACGCCCCGCCCTGCTGCCCACCGGACCGTTCCGCATGGCCGCACTGCTCAAGCGGCCTGTCGTGTTCATGGCCGGCCTCTATCGGGGGGGCCGTCGCTACGAGGTTCACTTCGAGCTGATTGCCGACTTCAGCAAACTCGGCGAAGGTGGGCGTGATGCGGCCATCCGGCAGGCCATCGAGAACTATGTGGTGGCCCTGGAGTCCTACTGCCGCAAAGCCCCTTTCAACTGGTTCAACTTCTACGACTTCTGGGACTTATCGAACCATGCGCCTCACTAGACACCACCCCCTGATCGCAGCCCTCGCCCTGAGTTGTGCCCTGCCTGCCATGGCCGCAGACGTCCAGCTCGCCGACCTCATGCAGCTGCTCGCTCAGACCAAGTCCGCCAAGGCGACCTTCGTCGAGAAGAAATACATCGGGATTGTCGATACCCCTGTCGAATCCTCCGGCGAACTCACTTTCACCGCACCCGACAAGCTGGAAAAGCGTACCCTCAAGCCCAAGGCCGAAGCGCTGATCCTGGATGGCACGGCGCTCACCGTCGACATGGCCGGCAAGCGCCGCACCATCCGCCTGCAGGATTACCCCGAGGTCGCCGCCTTTGTCGAGAGCATTCGTGGCACGCTCGCCGGCGACCGCAGCGCGCTGGAGAAAACCTACAAGCTCGACCTGACGGGCAGCCGCGAGAAGTGGCAATTGGTGCTGACGCCTACCCAGGCGCGCATGAGCAAGATCATCACCCGTATCCGCATGCAGGGCGCCCAGGCCGACATCCGGTCAATCGACTTCGACCAGGCCGACGGCGACCGCTCGGAGATGGTGGTGACGAATGTCAGTCCCTGAGCGCGGCCACTGACACCAGACCCACGCAACTCTTTGCTGACCGTTGCCGAACGACACGGTCTCCACCAGACGCCTCCAATGAAAAACACCCGCCTCCTCGCCCTCTCACTCTGGATCCTGAGCCTCGCGGTCTGCGGGCTGATCATCGCGCGAACCCAGTTCGTGGCCGATATGTCGGCCTTTCTGCCCAAGGCGCCAAACGCGCGCCAGCAGATGCTGGTGGAGCAGTTGCGGGATGGCATCATCGCCCGCCTGATCATGGTCGGCATCGAGGCCGACAGCGCTGCCGAGCGCGCCAGGCTCTCCGAAGCCCTGGCGCAGAGCCTGCGCAGCGACCCGGCTTTCGTTGGCGTTCAGAATGGCTCAGAGGAGACCCTGGCGCGTGACCAGGCCTACTACTTCGACAACCGCTACCTGCTGAGCCCCACCGTCACGGCCGAGCGCTTTAGCTCGGCCGGCCTGAAAGACGCGATTGGTGCCTCGATCGAAGCGCTCTCGGGCAGCGCCGGGCTGATGCTCAAGAAATTGCTCCCCCGCGACCCGACCGGCGAGACCCTGGCGCTGATCGAACAGTTCGGCAGCGGCGAGCAGCCACGCAACCTGGAAGGCGTCTGGGCCTCGCGCGATGGCAAGCGCGCGCTGCTGTTGGTGCAGACTCGTGCGGCCGGTTCCGATATCGACGCCCAGGCCGCCGCCATCACCAGAATTCAGCAAGTCTTCACCCAGTTACCCGAGCGCCGTGCCGATGCCCGCCTGCTGCTCACTGGCGCCGGCGTGTTCTCGGTATCGTCGCGCCAGCTCATCGAAGGAGAAGTCAGCAAGCTCGCCGGCGCCAGCATCCTCCTGGTTGTCTGCCTGTTGCTCGCCATCTATCGCTCACCGCGCCTGCTTGTGCTGGGTCTGCTGCCGGTGTTCTCCGGTGCGCTGGCCGGTATCGCCGCCGTCAGCCTGGGCTTCGGCTCGATTCACGGTCTCACCCTGGGCTTTGGCACCACCCTGATTGGCGAGGCCGTCGACTATTCCATCTACCTGTTCATCCAGCGCGCCGACACCGGCGACGCACGGGGCTTCTGGCGCACCATCCGGCTCGGCGTACTGACCTCGATTGCCGGCTTCGCGGTGCTGTTGTTCTCCGGCTTTCCCGGCCTCGCCCAACTGGGCCTGTACTCGATCAGTGGCCTGATCGCCGCCGCCCTGGTCACCCGCTTCGTGCTGCCGCAACTGATGCCGGCGCAGCTGAGGCTGCGCGACCTCAGCGGCTTCAGCCAAAGCCTGAGCAACTGGGCCACGCGCCTGCAACGCCTGAAGCTCGGCGTGCCGGTCTTGCTTATCGCCGCCCTGGCCCTGCTCGTCTGGCGGGGGGACAGCGTGTGGAACCGCGAACTCGGCGCCCTCAGCCCGGTGCCCGCCGCCGATCAGCAGCTGGACGCCGAGCTGCGTGGTGACATGGGCGCCCCCGAAATGCGCTACATGCTGGTGCTCAAGGCGGCGAATGCCGAGCAAGCCCTGCAGGCCGCCGAGAAGCTTGCCCCGCCCCTGCGCGAACTCACGCAAGCAGGCGTGATCGCAGGCTTCACCTCGCCCGCCAACGTCCTCCCCAGCCAGGCCAGCCAGGCTGAGCGCCGCGCGGCACTCCCCCCTGAAGAAGGCCTGCGCATGCGGCTTCGCGAGGCCCTCGCGGGCATGCCGATCCAGGCAGAACGCCTGGAAGGCTTTGTCGCCGATATCGCCAAGGCTCGCGCTGCGGCGCCCCTCAGCCGCGCCAGCCTGGACGGCACCTCCTCCGCCCTGCTCGTCGACTCGCTGCTGGTGCCGCGCGCCAACGATGTACTTGTCATGCTGCCCTTGCGCGCACCGGCTAACAGCGAAATCGACGCCGCCAAAGTCGAACAGCGGCTTGCCGACGCCAACCTGCCAGCCAGCACCTTCGTCGACATCAAGCACGAGTCCTTCGGCCTGTATGCCACCTATCTGCATGAAGCCGCCGTGCTGGCCGGGCTCGGCGGGCTGGCGATCATCCTCATCCTCTTTGCCTCGTTGCGCGCCCTGGGCCGCACCCTGAGGATTTTTGCGCCACTTGCCTGCGCCGTGCTCTGCGTCGCCGCGGGCCTGGTCGCCACCGGCACGTCACTCACCATCCTCCACCTCGTCGGCCTGTTACTGGTGATTGCCGTTGGCTCCAACTACGCCCTGTTCTTCGATCAGAATACCCTGCAGCCCAACGAAGCCGCCCGTCAGCAGACGCTGGTCTCGCTCTGCGTCGCCAATCTCACCACGGTGAGCAGCTTTGGCGTGCTCGCCTGTTCGCAAGTGCCGGTGCTCTCCGCCATCGGCCTTACCGTCGGCCCCGGGGCGTTTCTCGCGTTGGTTTTCGCGGCGATGCTGGCCCCCCGCACCGCTCGCAGCCAAACGGCCCGCTGAACCCTGAAACGGAGTCTGCGATGGACCACAACATTTCGCTGATCACGACGCTGGCCGCCGGTTTCAGCATTGCGCTGGTGCTGGGCTTTCTGGCCGAACGGATGCGGATGCCGGCCTTGGTCGGCTACCTCGTCACCGGCATCCTGATCGGCCCAGCCACGCCGGGTTTCGTGGCCGATGTGCACCTGGCGTCCCAGCTCGCAGAGATCGGCGTAATGCTGTTGATGTTCGGTGTCGGCCTGCACTTCTCGCTCAAGGATCTGCTCGCCGTCAAACGCATCGCGGTGCCGGGCGCTGTCGTGCAGATGGGTCTGGCAACGGTGCTGGGCATGGCGGTCGCCCACGTCTGGGGCTGGAGCTGGGGCAGCGGCCTGATCTTCGGTCTTTCGCTCTCCTGCGCCAGCACCGTCGTGCTGCTCAAGGCGCTGGAAGCGCGTGGCGTACTGGAGAGCATGAACGGCCGCATCGCGGTCGGCTGGCTGGTGGTGGAAGACCTCGCCACCGTACTGGTGCTGGTGCTGCTGCCCCCGCTGGCCGGGCTGCTGGGCAGCACCACGGTCGCCAGCGGCGAAGGCGGTGCACTCTGGCTCACCCTCGGAAAAACCCTGCTTCTGGTCGGTGCCTTCATCGCACTGATGCTGGTGGTCGGCCGCCGCCTGCTGCCCTGGCTGCTCTGGCAGGTCTCCCGTACCGGCTCGCGCGAGCTGTTCACGCTGGCGGTGATTGCCGCCGCGATCGGCATCGCCTTTGGCGCGGCCCAGCTTTTCAAGGTGTCCTTCGCGCTCGGCGCCTTCTTTGCCGGCATGGTGATGCGCGAGTCGGAGTTCAGCCACCGCGCCGCGCAGGAGTCCCTGCCGCTGCGCGACGCGTTTTCGGTGCTGTTCTTCGTGTCGGTCGGCATGCTCTTCCAGCCCGGCGTGGTGGTCGACATGCCCCTCCATGTGCTGGCCACCCTCGCGATCATCATCGTCGGCAAGTCGCTCGCCGCCGCGCTGCTGGTGCTCGCCCTGCGCTATCCGCTCAACACCGCGCTCACCGTCGCAGCCTCGCTGGCCCAGATCGGTGAGTTCTCGTTCATCCTTGCCGGGCTCGGCCTCACGCTGGGGCTGCTGCCGGCCGAAGGCATGAGCCTGGTGCTCGCGGCGGCCCTGCTCTCGATCGCCCTCAACCCGCTATTGTTTGCCGCCGTCGAACCCCTGCGCCGCTGGGTGCTGGCACGTTCCGCATTCGCCCGCAAACTGGAGCAGCGGGGTGACCCCTACGCCGAGCTGCCCGAGAGCACCGAGCGCCAGTATCTCGAAGGCCAGGTCGTGCTGGTCGGTCATGGGCGTGTCGGGCGGCGGATTGCCGACGGCCTGCGGCAACGCGGCATCCCCTTCGTGGTGGTCGAGCACAACCGCGAAACCGTCGACGCCCTGCGCAAGCAAGGCCTCGCCGCGGTATCGGGCGACGCAACCGAAGCCCTCGTGCTCGTCCAGGCCCACATCGCCAAGGCCGCGATGCTGGTCGTCGCCACACCGGACGCCATCGACGCCCGCCAGATCGCCGCCACCGCGCGCGAACTCAACCCGGCCATCGAGATCGTGCTGCGCACCCACAGCGAAGAAGAATCCGCGCTGCTGCGCAAGGAAGCCATCGGCGCCGTGTTCTTTGGCGAGGAAGAACTTGCCCGCGGCATGGCCGCCCACGTGCTGCAGCGCTTCGCTCCCGAGGCTGCCCCCCACGGCTGAACGCCCGCACACACCTGCCCGGAGAGCCGCACCAGTATTGGCTCTCCAGGCACCCCTTGCGGGCCTTGATTGCCGCTTGTGACACGCGCATGCTGCCGTCGACCACGACACCGGAGGCGGACGCGATGACCGACATACCCGAGCACCTGGCAAGCTACCTCGCGGGCTTCCCGGCCGAGGTGCAGCGCCTGCTCCGCGCCGTGCACCAGACGATCCGGCAGGCCGCGCCGGACGCGGAAGAACGCCTCAGCTACGGCATGCCCGCCTTCTTCCAGCACGGGGCCGTCGCCTACTTTGGCGCCTTCAAACACCACATCGGCCTCTACCCGCCCGTGGCCGACGCCGCACTGCGCGAGCGGGCCGCAGCCTATTGCGGGCCGAAGGGCAACCTGCAGTTTCCCCTCGATCAGCCGATCCCGCATGCGCTGATTGCCGAGATCGTCCGCGCACGCCTGCACGCCAATCTGGCAAAGCGCGCCACAAAGCCTGTCACCCACCCTGCCTGAGCGGCCCACCCCCCGAGGTGGCCTTACGGGCAGGCCTCGCGGCAAACGGGGGTACGGCGACGTACGGCCTTGCCAGCACCCGCCCCGCGCCCTAGATTCCCTACCCCAACACCGCTTCCCCTCATCCCATGCAGCACGCGTTCCAGATCGTCTCCCACGCCCCTGCCCCCACCGGGCTTTCACGCCACGACTTCCTCGAATCGCTCCTCGCCGTCCTCATCCCCTTTGCCTATGTCGTCTGGAAACACGGCCACGCGCCGATGACCGGCGTGCTGGTCGCACTGGGCTGCGGCACATTGATGCTCCTGGGCAAGACCCTCTACCGGCACTGCCCGGGGGTATTCAGCCTCTCCCGGACGTCTGCCCTCACGCTCATGGATGGGCGCCTCTACTACTCGGTTGGCACACGCACGAGCTGGTCGGTGATGGTTCGCGATCTTACCGGTCACGACCGCGAAGACCACGACCTCAAGACCCTGGCACCACTCATCCGCCTGCACACCGCGACAGATTGCTTTGTTTTTCCCGAACAAGGCTTCGCACCGGAAGACATCCACACACTGCTGCACACTATTGGACTGGAACGGGCGCCTGTCGTACCCGCACAGGCGTGAGCAAAAGGCGAGGGGAGATCGTCTAGCCGCAGTCAAGAAGCGAAGCCGAGAATCCTGTTAGCATTCCCGAACACATAAGAAAGGTGCTTCGCATGCTCAGAAGAAATTTCCTTGGACTCGGCCTGATCCTGCCCGCCGTCGTCGCTTGCGGCGGGGGCGGAGGAGGCGGGCAGGCCTCGGTCAACGACGGCCCTTTCTCGCTCAGCCGATACCGGAACAGTTTCTTGCTGCACGGCAATGATTTCCAGATCCGCAGCGGCGAGATGCACCCCTCCCGGATTCCGATCGAGTACTGGCAGCATCGGATCCAGATGGCGAAAGCCATGGGCATGAACACCATCTCGCTTTACGTGATGTGGAACTACCACGAGACCGCACCCGGGTCGTTTGATTTCACGACGGGGAACCGCGACATCAGCGCCTTCATCCGCCTGTGCCAAAGCGAAGGGATGTGGGTAATTCTCCGCCCCGGTCCCTACGTCTGCGGCGAGTGGGACTTTGGCGGACTGCCGGCGTACCTGCTGGCCGACTATCCCCATCACGAAGCCCTGCGCCGCAACGCGGGGCGCAGCCCGGCCTATATGGCGGCGGCACGACGTTATCTGAGTGCCCTGGCCGAGGTCGTGAAACCCCTCATGATCGAGAACGGCGGGCCGATCCTGATGCTGCAGATCGAGAACGAGTTCTCAAGCTGGAACGACGGCCCGGACGCACAGTATCTTGCCGAGCTCAGCGACCACTGGCGGCAGCACGGGTTCAGCGGCCCCTTCTGCTACGAAGACGGGTTCTGGCAGACCCTGTCGGCGACGGGCACGCGAATCCCGAAACAGAGCGCGTTTGGCATCAGCGACGGCGATGCCGCGCAGATTGCCCAGGCGCGAGAGGCTTACCCGGACAGCGTGAGCTACGCTGGCGAGATCTGGACAGGCTGGATCACACACTGGGGCGACGCGGCCATGGCGGCAGCCCCCGACCACAGCAAGCGGCTCGCGGACCTGATGGCTGGCAAGCACTCCTTCAATCTGTACGTCATTCATGGCGGCACGAACTTCGGTTTCACTGCGGGCGCCAACGCCGATCCGAAAGGCAACGCCTATCAACCCCAGGTCACCAGCTATGACTATGGCGCGCCAATCTCCGAGCACGGCCGCGCCACCCCGCTCTACACCGCTTACCGCAACACGCTGGCGCGCTACCTGGGTGGGCTGGATGCACTGCCGCCCGTCCCGGTCGACTTGCCCAGCCTGCGCCGCGCGGCAGATTTCACGCTCCAGCCCATTCGCCACAGCAGCCTCTGGGAAGATGCGCCGGTGGCGATTCCGGCTGCGCAGCCCAAGACCTTTGAGTCCATCGGTCTCAATGGCGGATTGCTGCGCTACCGCTGCAGCCTGCCGACGGACCCCCGCGGCGGCGCCCTGCTGATCGACGCCCTGCACGACTACGCCACGGTGTATGTGAACGGCACGCACATCGGGACGATCAGCCGGGTCAGTCTGCCGGCCGACCGGGCTTCGGTGCGCCCCGTCGTGGCGCCGGGTACGGCCCTCCTTGTGCCTGCAAACCTGTCAGGGGGCGACGGCAGCTTCGTGCTGGACATCGTCGTCGAGGCGATGGGCCATATCAACTTCTATACCGGCATGAACAGCGATGCGAAAGGCATCTTGGGCAAGGTGGTTCTCCAGTCCGGGCAGCAGACGCTTGAGCTGGGCAACTGGGCCATGTACGCCTACCCGCTGGAGGCATCTGCCGTCTCCGCCCTCGCCCGGCAAACCGCGGCGAGCGAGATCGCCGGCGGCCACTTCTTCAAGGTGAGCTTCACCCTCGACAACACGGGTGACGTGTATGTCGATCTGTCGGCCTGGGCAAAAGGAATGGTCTGGGTGAACGGCCATGCGCTGGGACGATACTGGGACCAGGGGCCGCAAACGCGACTCTTCTGCCCCGGCGTGTGGCTCAGAATCGGTGAGAACGAGCTCATCGTTCTCGATCTGCACCGCGCGAGCGCGGCGCCGATCCGTTTCCAGGACAGTCTGAGCTGAGGTACACGTGCACGGATCAGCGCAGAAATCTGCGGAAGCCCGCGCCGCTGGGCGATACTCTCGCTTCTTTCCTGACCCGATCCCGGCATGCGTACTCTGGACTTCCCCGCACACCCTGGCCGCAGCGCCCCTACCCTGCTCGTGCTGCTGCAGGGGGCGTACAGCGCGCCGGAGGATTTCATTCACCACGGCTTCATCGATGCCCTGCGCCAGACGGGTGCGCCGGCTGATGTGGTGCTGGCCGACAATGACCCGCGCTACGTCAGCGAGGGCTGCGTGGCGATGCGTGTGGAGGAAGACGTGATCCAGCCGCGCCGGCAAGCCGGACAGCGGCTCTGGCTGGCGGGGATCTCGCTGGGCGCATTCAGCGCGCTGGCCTGGGCCAGCCAGTATCCCGCTGGGATCGACGGGATCTGCCTGATTGCGCCCTACCCCGGCACGCAGGAGGTGCTGCGGCCGATCCGTGAGGCCGGCAGCCTGGCGGCCTGGGCCGCGCAGCCACGCCCGGCCAATGAGGACGACGAGCACCGGGTCTGGCGCTGGCTGGCGGACTGGCATGGCCGCCGGCATTCGCCGACGCTGTGGTTCGGCACCGGCGAGACGGACCGCTTCCGCGCCGGGCAGGACCAGATCGCGGCGCTGTTGCCGCCGACGCACGTTCACACCGTGGCGGGTGGTCACGACTGGCCGCAATGGTGCGCACTCTGGCAGGGCTTTCTCGCCCAGAATCTCTTGCACGGTACGGAATCATGAGTCGCGCGCGCTGGCGCCCGTCGCCTTTTCTGCTCGCCTCCGGCGCCTGGCATCTGGGTGCGGCCAGCTGGTGTGCGCTGCAACCGGCCGCCTGGCCACTGGCGCTGGCGGGCCTGGTCGCCAACCACGCGGCGATCACGGCGGCCGGCCTGCTGCCGCGCTGCGGTCTGCTCGGGCCGACCCTCACCCGCCTGCCGGCGCCCGCGGCGGCGGCCGGACAGATTGCGATCACGATCGACGATGGCCCGGACCCCGAAGTGACGCCGCAGGTGCTGGCGATCCTCGCCGAGTACGGCGCAGTGGCGAGCTTCTTCTGCATCGGCCAGCGCGTGGCGGCGGCGCCCGACCTGGCGCGTGCCATCGTCGCCGCGGGCCATGCCATCGAAAACCATGGCCAGTGCCACCACACCTTCAACTCGCTCAATGGCCCGGCGGCCTGGCGCCGCGAAATCCTGGACGCCCAGGCCAGCATCGAGGCGGCGACTGGCCAGCGTCCGCGTTTCTATCGGCCCACCGCCGGCCTGCGCAATCCATTCCTGGATCCGGTCCTGCACGCACTGGATCTGCGCCTGGCGAGCTGGACCCGACGGGGCTTCGACACCCGCAGCACGGACCCCAGGCAGGTTTTCCAGGCCCTGAGCCGCGAGCTGGCCGGGGGCGACATCCTGCTGCTGCACGATGGCCACGCCGCGCGCACCGCCAGCGGCCGGCCGATCATTCTTGATGTATTGCCGCGACTGCTGGATACAATGGCGGCCTCCGGCCTGTCGGCCACGACCCTGCGTTCGATTCCCTGATGAACCCTGAGCTGCACACGCGCGTACTGGACCGCGCCACCGCCCCGTATTTCGACACGGGACGTTTCAACCGTTACTGGAGCCGGGGCAAGCTCGGCCGCGACCCGATCTTCGCGGCGCTGCTCACCCGCGGCATGTTCCACGACGCGGCCCGCATCCTCGATCTGGGCTGTGGCCGCGGCCTGCTGGCCGCCTGGCTGTATGCGGCCGAACAGATCGCCGACGAGGGGACCTGGCCGGCCGACCTGCCCGCCCCACCCCGGCATGTGCACTTCCGCGGCATAGAGTTGATGGGCGCCGAGGCCGACTGTGGCAACCACGCGCTGACGATCTTCAACCGCGATGCCCGGCTCGCCCAGGGGGATGTGCGCGATGTCGCGCTCGGCAACCCCGACGTCATCGCGATGCTCGACGTACTCCATTACATCGACATTCCGGCGCAGGATGCGCTGCTCGACCGCATCCGCGCGGCCTTGCCGCCCGGCGGGCTGTTCCTCACCCGCGTGGGCGACGCCGCGGGCGGCCTGCCCTTCCGCTTCTCGCAGCTCGTTGACCACTGCATGGCCTTTGCACAAGGCCACGGCGTAGCCCGGATGTGGTGCCGGCCCTTGCAGGCCTGGGTGGACGCCCTGTCGGCGCGCGGTTTTCAGGTCAGCACCTTGCCCATGAGCGAAGGCACGCCCTTTGCCAACGTGATGATCGAGGCCCGCCTGCCGTGAGCGCCGTGCCGCCCTCGCGCGGCTGGCGATGGGGGCAAGCCCTGCTCGGCCTGGCGCTGCTGCTGGACACACTGGTCTTGCTGGCGCTGCGCAAGATCAACACCGGTACCCTGCTGCCAGGCGTGCTGGGCGTCGCCCTGCTGAGCCTGGCCTGGGGCGCGCCGCACATCCAGCGCTGGCGGGCAAACCGCTGCTTCAACCGGCTCTGGCTCACGGGCCGGCTCCTCGTGGCCCTGGGGCTGGCAAGCTGGATCGGCTTCGTTGCCGTGCTCTGCGCGCTGCCCAATCCCCCGCTGGTGGCGCCCCCGCAAGTCATCCTCGTCCTGGGTGCCGGGCTGCGCGGCGCCGAGCCCTCGCCCACGCTCGCCATGCGCCTGGATGTGGCCGCGACGCTTGCACACCAGCACCCCGATAGCCTGATTGTGGTCAGCGGCGGGCAAGGCTTCAACGAAGTCAGCACCGAGGCCCTGGCCATGCAGCGCAGCCTGCTGCAACAGGGCATCGCCCCCGGGCGCATCGTGCTCGAACCCCGCGCAACCCGTACCGAAGAGAACCTGCGGTTCTCCCGTACATTGCTGGAAGCCCGCAAGCTCACCCCCGCGACAACCCCTGTGGCAATCGTGACCAGCAATTTTCACGTGCCGCGTGCGCGGCACCTCGCCCAAGTGGCCGGCTTCGGCAATGCCACTGTCGTCGCAGCACCGACGCCACGCGCCATCCTCCTCAACGTGTGGCTGCGCGAATACCTCGCCTGGATCAAGGCGGTGCTCGGCGGCGCATTCTGAACCCGGCCTGACCCGTCGTGGTGCGGTTACTGCAGGGTTTGAGCTTCGTGAGCGTTCGCGTCGGAAAAACAGCACGCATGCGTCTCGAATGGCCTCAGCAATCTGATTCGCACACCCAGGACTGGCGGAATATTACTCATGTGTAGCCAAGCGCGATCTGTATATACTTCAGCGCGCGACGAGTTCGCAACGCATCATCTATCCGCCCAACCGAGAACCTGCATTACATGCCTCCCAACCTTTCCGTATCGCTCGCGCGCCTTACCAAACTCGCCACGGAAGTTCTAGAAGATCATCTGGGCATGATCGCGCCGTTGATTGCCGAAGAGGTCGCCGCGGAAGCGAAAGCCAGCGGCCCTCAAAGCGAGCAGCAAGTACTCGCCTATTTTCTGTCGCACCTGCGTTTGGCGCTGCCAGCCGACCTGGACAAAGAACGCATAATCGACGCGCTTCACGCGCGCTACCGCAACGCCTGACCCCCCCACCCACTAACAGAGAACGCCATGCTCAATTCCATCCAGAGCCGACTTGTGTTGGCCATACTCCCGATCATTGCCTCTTTCGTGGCACTTGGCACGATTGTCTGGCAAGTCAGCGCCAAGACTTCCGGCAACATCAGCGAAACCGTACGAAACAACACACAGGTTGCCGCGCAAATCGAGCAGCTCTCACTTGCGGCACAGCAGATCCGCCGTTACGAGAAAGAGTATTTCATCTACAGCAGCAGCGCAGATGGTCGTGCAAAGTACCGCAAAGAGTGGACCGAGACGTATGAGCGGATGGGCAGCATCGTCAAAGACATGCAGCGTAACAAGGCAGGGCTCTATACCGCTGAGGACGGCGAAACCATCGCTAAAAGCGGCGCCGCGCTGGACTTCTATGCCCAGGAGATGGACAAGATATTCCGGCAGACCGATGAGCGCGCCTACAATCTGACGCGTTATGTGGCACCCAGCGCGGCCGAAGTACTGGCTGCCACACGCGCCGGAAAAGCGATTGAGCCAGCACCGCAAATGCTGCAACCCAGTGAAGTGAATGACTTGATCAAGGCAGGCAAGGATCGACTTGCCGCCGACTTCATCAAACCACTCGGAAAAATGGGTGAAGCCCGCCGCAACGACACATTGGCGCTCCCGGAAATTTCCAGCCGAGGCTTCAATGAGCTCGCCAAGATTGTTGTCGTGCTGTCCGGCCTGGGGGCGCTGATCGCGCTCGCCACGCTTGCATTTCTGCCGCGCACGATTCGTGGGCCGCTGGCCCGCCTCTCAGCCCAGGTGGATGCTCTGAGCAAAGGCGCTGAGCCCGATACAAGCGAGGCAATCAAGGTCAAGGAGTTCCGCCATTTGGCCGAAGCGGTGGGCCGCCTCGCACGCGCTCAGAAAATGTTGCTGGAGCGTGTCAAGCGGGCCTGAGCCTCAAAGTCCTCTGCGTGTCGCGACGCCGCTGTCGCGGCACCTACGCCGCGCGCCATTCTCTCAAGGTATGGCCGCGCGTTTAGCACGCGAGGGTCAAGACATTGCTCTCCGTGGCGTTCAGACCGCTGAAACGCCCGAAAGCATATGCCCGGAGAGCCGCACTGCGCTTGCCTCTCCAGCCTGCCATTTCTGCGGCCTGCCCCCCTGTGCGATCAAAGCCTCGGGTTGGGCGCTGCTGTAAGATGCCCGACCCGTCCCCCATCCGAGCCTTGAGCCGCGCATGCCGACACGCCTTCCCCGTTTTCTTGCCGAAAGCCGCGCGCTGGGCACACTGGCCCTGCCGATCATCCTGTCGCAGCTGGCTTACTCGCTGCTGGGGCTGATCGACACCGTGATGGCCGGCCAGGCCGGCGCGGCAGATCAGGCGGCGGTCGCGCTGGGCGTCGCGCTGTGGTTGCCGGTCTTCCTCTCGTTGATGAGCGTGGTTCAGGCGCTGAGCCCGATCGTGGCCCATCACTTCGGTGCGGGCGACCACGCCGCCATCGTGCGCGACACACACGAGGGCTTGTGGCTCACGCTGGCTTTCAGTGTGCTGCCACTGGCCTTGATGCCCGCCGTCACCCCCTTCATGCACTGGGCGAAAATCGATCCGCTGCTGATCGACAAAACCGTGCTCTTCCTCTGGGGCATCCTGCTCGGACTGCCTGCAGCGCTGCTGTTCCGCACGCTCTCGTTCTACTGCGCCAGCATCAACCGCACGCGGCCGATGATGGTGCTGGCGTTCATGGGCCTGGGCATCAATGCACTGTTCAACTGGCTGCTGATCTGGGGTCACTGGGGCTTTCCGGCGCTGGGCGGGCCGGGCTGCGGCTGGGCCACCGGCATCGGCATGTGGTTCTCGCTGATTGCGCTGGCTGCCTGGACGGCCTGGGCGCCGGCCTATCGCAGCTGCTATTTGTGGCGCAAACCCGCCTGGCCCAGTTGGGCGGCGCAAAAGAAGCTGCTGCGCATCGGCCTGCCGATGGGCGGCGCCGCGCTGGTGGAAGTCGCCACGTTTTCGAGCATCGCGCTTTTCGTCGGCCAATTCGGTGCCGCACAGATTGCGGCCAACCAGGTGGCACTGAACTTCTCGGCCATGATCTTCATGATCCCGACCGGCCTCGCCGCCGCGCTGACGATCCGCATTGGCCAGAAGCTGGGCAGTGGCGCGGCACGCGACGCGCGCTTCGTTGCATGGTCGGGCATTGCGCTGGGGCTGCTGATCGCCACCTTGGCGATCCCCTTCATCCTGCTCGGCCGCGACGCGATCGTCAGCCTTTACAGCCCGGACGCCACCGTGCGCCAGATCGCCAGCACCCTGATGCTGTTCTCCGCCATCTGGCAGTTTGCCGATGCCACGCAGGTGATCGCCATGGGCGCGCTGCGCGGCTACAAGATCACCCTGATGCCCATGCTGATGATGGCCGCCGCATTCTGGATCGTCGGCATCCCGCTGGGCATCTGGCTGGGCTACACCGGCTGGCCCGGGCAGGCGCCACTGGAAGTCTATGGTTTCTGGATTGGCCTGGTCAGCGGCCTGGTCCTGGTCGCCATCGGGCTGACGCTGGCGCTCAGGCAAGCGGCCAACGCGCATCTGGCAGACCTGCGCTGAACGCCCCTGCCAGAAGCGGCCCCAGGCACTACAATCCGCGCTTGCCGCTTTTTAAAGGATCCTGCCGTGTCTGATCGCCTTGCCGTCCTGCCCCAATACCTGCTGCCCAAGCAAGCCCTGACCGCGCTGGCCGGGCGCTTTGCCTCGGCACGGGCCGGAGCACTGACCACGCGCGCCATCGAGCTGTTCATCCAGCGCTACGGCGTCAACATGGCCGAAGCGGCCAATCCCGATCCGGCCAGCTACCCGAGCTTCAACGAATTCTTCAGCCGCGCGCTCAAGCCCGGCGCCCGGCCGCTGGCCAGCGCCCGCCTGATCTGCCCGGTCGATGGCGCGATCAGTCAGTTCGGCAAGATCGAGCACGACCAGATCTTCCAGGCCAAGGGCCATCAGTATTCCACCACGGCACTGGTCGGCGGCGACGCTGCACTGGCCGCCCACTTCCAGAACGGCGATTTCGCCACGCTGTATCTCAGCCCGCGCGATTACCACCGCATCCACATGCCCTGCGACGGGCGACTGACGCGGATGATTTACGTGCCGGGCGCGCTGTTCTCGGTGAACCCGACCACGGCGCGCGGCGTGCCGGGGCTGTTTGCCCGCAACGAGCGGGTGGTCTGCGTGTTCGAAGGCGCACAGGGGCCGTTCGTGCTGACCCTGGTGGGCGCCACCATCGTGGGCAGCATGGCCACGGTCTGGCATGGGCGGGTGAATCCGCCGCGCAGCAAGACGGTGCGCGAGTGGCGATATGACGAACAGTCTCTGCACTTCAAACAGGGCGACGAGATGGGCCGCTTCCTGCTCGGCTCCACCGTGGTGATGCTGTTCCCAAAGGGCGTCTGCCAGTTCAACCCCGCCTGGGCGCCGGCCAAGGCCATCCGCATGGGCGAAGCGATGGCCTGAGGCCGCCTCAGGCCTCAGGCGGCAGGAGTTCGCGAAACACGTCCGGCAGCAGGCAGGTCTGCAGGCTGCGCTGGGTGAACAGGAAGCGGCCGTCGCAGATGAAGCCCAGCTCCTGCCAGTCCACCGCGGTATTGAGCAGCGCCGTGGCGCGCGCGATATCCAGCTGCGAGTGGCGCGCAAACAGCGCCAGCACCGCACCGTCATAATCCTTGCATGGATGGGTGAAGAAAGGCTGGGCGCGACGCGTGCGGCCATTCACGTAGATTCGCGGCGCGTCCGACACATGATGGCGCCGCCCCCACTGCCACCAGTTGCTTTCATCAAAATGTGCCACTCGGCGCGCCAGCAGCGCCGCCTTATGGGCAGCAAGATGTGCATTCTGCACGTCATAAAACATGCGCCGCGTTTCCCCGGTATCGACGGTCTTTGAGCAGACGAAGTCCACGTTACCCTGGGGGTGCGTGAAAATGCCATCCGCACCCGACACCGCGCCGACCCTGACGTCGAACAGTGCGGCAAGCCGCACGGCGTAGTCGTTGCGCAGAAACATCAGCTGGCCGTCGACCAGGGTGAAGACGCGCTGGCCATCGGAGAGGCGCCGGTCGAAGCGATCTTTCTCGAAGCGGAAGATGGCGCAGTTCGGCACGTAGGGGCCGAAAATGCCGCTGTCACCCGTCTCGATGAAATCGGTGATCGTGCCCTGCTCGAAGAGCCAGGTATTGAGCTTGCGCGCGGCGGTCAGCTTGATGAAATCACGCGGCACGATGAAGATCAGCTCACCGCCGGGGTTCAGGTGGCGCACGCATTTTTCGATGAAGAACAGAAACAGATTGCTGCGCTTGTCGAAGCACGGCGAGTCGAGGTACGGCAGGGTCTCGGGCAAGATATCCTGGTAGCGCACGTAGGGCGGATTGCCGATGACGGTGTCAAATTTCTCACTGAGCGGATAGGCAAAGAAATCCTGCACCTGGGCGCCCGCCCAGGCCACGCGCGCATCCAGCTCGATGGCCACGCAGCCCGGCAGTTCGCGTGCAAAGGCGCCATCGCCACACGAGGGCTCCAGCACGCGCCCAGCGTTGCGGCGCAAGGCCAGCATCTGCCGCACCACCGCCGGGGGCGTGAAAACCTGACCAAAATGTTCGACCGGATGGAAAACCACGACGACAGCCCGTGCAGCGCAAAGGCCGCTATTGTATCGGCCCGCGTCGGCTTCTCACGTTTGAACTTTGTGCCGCACGCCGCGGACTAAACCGCCTGGACGCCGGGACCACGCTTGAAGGACCGGCGAGCATTCCGCCCTGCCCCCTACAGACGAGACAGCACCCCATGGATTCCCTCTCACAACTTGCTTTGGGCGCCTCACTTGGCATCGCCGTGCTCGGCCACCGCACCGCCGTCTGGAAAGCCGCGCTCTGGGGCGGCATCGCCGGCACCCTGCCGGACCTCGATGTGCTGATCAATCACGGCGACCCGCTCAGCAACATGGTCGGCCACCGCGGCGCCAGCCACGCCCTGTTCTATCTCACACTGTTCTCGCCGGCCCTGGCCTGGCTGGCCTGGCGCATCCATGCGCGCGCTGTGCCCTTCGCCCGGTGGTGGCTGGCGCTCTGGCTGGCGCTCATCACCCACCCCCTGCTCGACGCCTGCACGGTGTATGGCACCCGCCTGCTGCTGCCCTTCACCGATCATGCGTTTGGCACGGGCAGCATTTTCATCATCGACCCGCTCTACACCCTGCCGCTGTGTATCGGCGTGGCGATGGCCTGGCGACGCGCCAGCCCGGGCGGCTTGCGCGCAAACACGCTGGGGCTGGTGCTCTCCAGCGCTTACCTGCTCTGGAGCCTGGCCGCCCAGGCCCACGTCCAGACCCTCGCGCTGCAGTCATTGCCGCCGGGCTTTAGCGCCCAGGGCGGGCGCATCCTGGTCACCCCGGCGCCGCTCAACACCGCGCTCTGGCGCGTCGTGGCCCAGGACGCCCAGCACGACTACGAAGGCTTTCATTCCTTCTTCGACCCCAGCGGCCCGATCCGCTTCCAGCTCCACCCACGCGGTCAGGCACTCGCCGCCACCCTGCCCGCCGACAACCCGGCTTTCCGTCTCGCGGCTTTTGCGCAGGGCTTCGTGCGCTACAGCGAACACGCCGGGGTGCTGCGCATCACCGATCTGCGCATGGGGCAAGAGCCCCACTACGCCTTCGCCTTCGACGTGGCCGAACGCGACCCCAACGGCCAGTGGCGCGCCCTGCCCCCGCGCGCCGCCGGCACCCGCGCCGAGATCGGCCCCAGCCTGCGCTGGCTGGCCCGCCGTATTGCCGGCCACGACGATCCGGCGCCTTGAGCCCGACACTCGCAAGTAGGCGCGCGGGCAGGATCGCCAGGCGCGCGCAGCCTGCCAGTACGCTGGATAGACGCCCGTGCGTGCTCAATGTCTAGCGTTCGACGTAACCGGCGCCGGAGCGCAGCGAAGGGAACCAAAATGCGCAGCATTTTGGCGTCCCGTTGACGGACTTGTTAGCGCGCATGTGGTTGCCGAGCCATGAAGTAATGGGTGTCGTTCTCGGAGATGACCTCGAAACCGTGGCGACGATACAGCGAACCGACAGGGTTCCATTTGAGGTATTCCAAGCGTACGGGTAGCGAGAGGTCGTTTGACCGCGCGAGAACGCTAAGCAAGATGTTGGTGCCTAAGCCTTGACGCTGAAATTGGGGCAACAGATAAAACTCGCCGAACCGGATATGGTCCGCTGCTTCTGCGACTGAGACCGAACCTACGGCTGTGCCGTCAGACTCAATGATTGACCAGGGACGCTCACGCCACCGATTGCCGTGAATGGCCAATTGAAAGGTTTCGTCCCAGCCCCACTTCGCAATGATGTGGGGACCCAGGGCCTCGCGCTTTGCTTGAAAGGCAAAGTCAAAATCACTTTCAACGGCGGGGCGAAGAGTGAATTGCATGCGCGCTAACGTTAAGTCGAGGCCAAGACGGCCTTTTATGGGTTTATTGGTCACTTGTCGAATCGGGCAGAACCCTTTGATAAACACCGACTTGTGGTCATTGATTTTGGTCACTATGACCAATAACACTTTTGCTGGCAAGCCACCCGCTCAGGCAGCAGCGGAGTCTCACGCGCGCCGGCGGGCGGGCGAACTGGCGAGCCCGCAAACATGCATGATCGACCTGCCCGGCGTGCCGCGCGGGATAAGGGTTTGCAGGCATAGGCCTGCAGAGCCAATCGCGATGCGGCTTTGCGGGCAGGACACGATACACCCCTCGACCGCGGCATCGGCATGACTCTGAATGACCATTGCGAGGACAAGCTCACCGCGGTCTTCAAGCTCCATGACATCGGGCTGAACTAAAGCTTACTTCAGCCCAGACGCGCCACCAGCTGTTTCAGCAAGGCCAGGACGGCATCCACTTTGGGGTTGCGAATTAATTCGAGCCTGGCCCCTTTCATTTCGGCCCCTTTTATTTCCGCCACTACGCCTTCGCCTTCGACGTGGCCGAACGCAACGCCAAGGGCGCGTGGCGCGCATTGCCGGCTATGATGATCCGGCGCCTTGAGCGATACCGGCACCGCCTGCCTGCCTGCAAGTAGCGTGCGGATTGTTCTCAATGCAAAACGCCTGCTTCGAGCAGGCGTTTTTGATCCAGGTGCTGTCCTGACGGCCTGACCGGTCTATTGGTTCGAGAACTGCCAGCCCACCTTGCCGGTAGGTTGAGTAGCGGGAGGTGAGCTTGCCGTTCGCGTCCACCACCCCAGCGCTGACACCGCCCGTGATATTCCCGTCGAATACAAGGGTATTGGGCGTGAGGCAACTGCTGCACTCGTACGCGCTTGTAAAGGCATTCACCATCACGTTCTTCTGGTTCATGATCCTGCCCATCGTCGGCGCCATGCGGGTGTAATTCACCTCCCCGACCAGCGTATTCCGGTGAACATCGACCGGCCCAAGCTTCTCGTTCCAGCTTTCGCCAACCGCCGAGGCTCAGCCGGAAACCATACTCACATGGTTGTAGACCACATCCATATAGCCATAGGACGCCCCGCGTGTGTTGTCGCCATACACCCAGATACCCATCGCGTACGTACCGTCCTTGTAATTCGCGATGTTCGTCATGCGGTTGTGGCGAATCGTCCAATACTGCGTTCCGTCTTTGGGACCGATCTGATGTCCGCCAGTGTTGTCGTGAAAATAGTTGTCCTCAACCAGAACTTTCTGCGGTATAGCCCAGAATGCCGTAGGCCTCTGGATATCGTAGAACTCGTTATCCTGAATGGACCAGTACTTCCCGCTTGCGTCTGCCGAGATCATGATGGCGCTTTGGTTGCTGTGTCCTTCAGTGCGCTGATACCGTGAAAGACGCTCTTGCGAATTGTCGTTGTTGCTCAACGATCCGATCCGGATGGCCATCCTGAATTCTTTCCCCGCATCCGTGTTGACCGTGCTGACTTCAAACCCGTCGAAGTAGAAGTTGTTCGCGTCGGTATCCACCAGACGAAGGGCCCGCTTGGACATCTCGATGACAGGGCGATGGCCAGGATAGGCCAGCCAGACCAGGGGCTGTCGATTGGTCCACTGCACGCCCTGCTCGCCATTGGTAAAGCCATCGAGGGTGTAAGTCGCGCCGCCTTTGAAGTAGACAAAGTAGTCCTGCTTCACGGCGGAATTCTTGCTGGCGTATATATTCCCGCCATACACATCATAAAAACCTTTGACCGGATCGCTGATCGTGCCCGGATGCGCCGACTTTGCCGTAGACCGGGTCGACAAACAGGAACTTGTCTATCGTGACCAGAATCGACCAAGACACCTGTTTGGCGATGCCACGATTGTCGACCACCTCGACAGTCGTCGGGTAGGCCTTGGTCGATGCGACCGGGCTCGGCCAGTTGATCTCCCCAGTCGACGCATTGATGCTCATGCCACTGGGGGCTGTCTTCAGGGCAAATCTGTAGGGGTAAGAACCGCCCGCCACCGCCAGACGCACGTTGTACAGCAGGCCTGGATAAGCCTTGTAGAAACGGTTTCTCGCATCCAGATTGGCCTGGGGCTGCAGGATTTCGAGCGGATAGGGCGAATCCGACCCTTCCGACGGCGGGTATACCGTTGGCACCGACGGCTCGGTCGTCCCCTCCAGGCGCACATCGACGGACTGGATATACAGATCCCGGTTCTCGGTCGCCGTGCTGGCATCATTCAGGAAGCTCAGTTGCAGATTCCGGTCACCGCCCAATTTGATCGTACGTTTGAAGGTAAAAGCCTTCTGCGTGCTGCTGTTGATGACAAAGTCTGTCAGCTTGTAGCCATCAAGACCCACGCGCAGGCTGGGGTAAACACCCCCTGCCGGAGTGCCACGCGCGATGACCGTGAACTGGTACGTACGGCCCGATTGAAAACTGAAGCGATTGGAAATCGTGACGTTCGACGCCAGCAATTGGCTGCCGCCCGCAGTGGTAGTGGTACTGGCTTTGCTCTCAAAACCAGACGCCAGCAAGGTCGAAGGAATCGGCATCACCGATGCCGATGCGGCCGTGCTGATCAGCGACGCTATGCCAAACAGGGCAAGCAGTAAAGTCTTCATGGTGTCCCCTGGGTTTTTACCCGTGATTGTTCTTGATGACGCGACAGCCTGCCTTCGAACGCCACCCGCCGATCGCGCATCCGTTCAGCCGCGCGAACCAAATCCGAATGTCATTTACAAGAAAGTTGCCGCGAAGTACGGGCGCAAGCTGATCCCGGACCGAGACTAACGTCAGACGTCACACATCTGCGAGTCTCGCCGACGAACGTGGTTTGACGCGGGTTCTAAGCCTGATAAACAAGACCAAAGTCCTATATAGATATCTATTTCTATGCCGCATGAAGGCGTTATTCGCGGGGCCATTGACTGTACCCCGTCAGCGGGCATAACGATCCGGCGCCTCGCGCTACGCCACCGAACGGCTCCACTGCCGGAACAAGGCGTCAATCTCCGTCGGGCCTTGGGGCTGCTTGCTTCCCAGCCACCACACCAGCAGTTCAAACAGGGCGCCTGCAAGGTAGTGCGATCTGGCGGACTGCCGCCACCTCGGTGGTCGCGATGCAGAAGGGGTGTTCTCGAACAATTCAATCAGCATTTCCTTGAAGCGATCTTGCACGTAGTGGCCGGATCGGCGCCCCAGCAGTGCACGGAAGACGGCCTGCGCGTCATGCACATGGGCCAGGAGGCCAGGCAGGAAGGGCATTTCCCCGTCCGCCTCGGCGGATGGTGCGGTGCCGGTCATCAAACCCTCACGCAGATCCGAGAAGCTGGCTTGCAGAAGCGCCTCCTTGCTCGGATAGTGCTGGTAGAAGGTGGAGCGCCCGACATTGGCACGCTCACAGAGCATCTGCACTTCAATAGCATCCCAGCCAAGCTCCACCATCAGTTCCATTAACGCGCCCCGCAAGCATCTCGCTTCGCTGCACGCGGCGGTCAAGGGCTTTGTCACGGGGGGCTTGCTGGGTGGCACGGCGGACTCCTGAACACGAAACAGACTTGCGTCCGGTATCGGACATATCGGCCTGCAAGGCACTTCTCTGGGCGCAACACGGCGCCGACAATGGCGGCCATCGTGTCATTTAACGGACACCGTGTCCAGCTTACAGGAGTGATCGCCGTGCCACTGAATCTGCCCCCACACACGATGACGCGCGGTCTGCGCAGGGCGATTGCGTCGCTCCTGAGCCCGGCACTGCTAGGCAGCACGCTGGGGCTCTTCTTTCTCGCACAGCATCAAGGATGGAACCTTGCCACCGTCTTTGCCTGGATGGCCGGGGGCGCTTTGTGCTTCTGCTGTTGATCGAATTCTGGCTGCCAGCGAAGCCTGAATGGAGAATGACGTGGTCGAGTGCGCTGATCCAGCTGCCATTGCTCGTGCTGGGTGCTCGGGCCGAAACCATCTTCCTGTTCAACGCCTTGATGAGTCTGCAAGGCCTGATTTCGCACTTTAATGTCGATGTCAAAGCCGGGTGGCTGAACTACGTGTTGGTCGGCACCGAGCTGCACCGCTTTCATCACAGTGCCGACATGCGGGAAGCCCAGAACTATGGCGTGCTGATCCCGCTATGGGATCTGGTTTTCGGCACGTTCTTCTGCGCACGAGACCACCTCCCGACACGCATCGGCGTCGCTGCCCCGGCGCAGTACCCCAACAGCACCGAGATAGGCAAGGTCCTGGCCTTGCCGCTGCGCTGGGAGGCAGGCCCGCGCGCAACGCTAGACACCGCAGGAGGATAGCGATCTCTACGCGGGGGCCAACCCTGACGATACTCGTCATTCAAAAGATGGCTTCGCACCGGTCGCCACCCGAACTGACGTACACACTGCCCAGGCAAACTCAAGTCCAAAAGGTCTAACCTTGCCACAAGCATGTCCTAGACACCTAGATGTTTGAATGTTAGAACTGACCCCAGTCTTCGTTTCAAGCATGTCCTAGACACCTAGATGTTTGAATGTTAGAACTGACCCCAGTCTTCGTTTCAAGCATGTGTCCTGCACGGTGAGCTAGGGCCGGAGTTCCTGTGGCTTGATCTTGCAGAACGCCTTGCCCAAGGTCTTTCGCGCCGCAATTTCGGCTTTGTGCACGAACTGCAAAGCGCAGATCGCCTTGCTTTCCCACTGCTCAATTCTCCGACGCTCGTGAACGATCAAGCCACGTCCTGCAGTCCGGTGCCCGTGTTGTGGGGGCGGCGATGAAGATCGTCAAAACAAATCCCGGCACGGGCACCACGAACACCGCCGCCATTTTCTGATGCAAGTCTTCCAGTAAAACACTGGCATCCTCACAACAGCTTCAACCGTGAAGCTGAGTGGCGCACGCCGAAAACGGCTAAAAGGCAAGTCGAGGCCCAAAACCCCAGGCTTTGCCGGCAGGTCTGCCGCTCCACGCAAAAATCCGCGCCACCCGAAAAATGGATGCCATGGAATACGTGGCGGTGAATTTGATCGTTCAAGAGAGCTATTTGGGCGCCCAGAAACGGCGCAGGGCGGCTTGTTCAACAAAGATCAAACGTGGCTGCGCAGGCGATCCATCCTTATTCGTTAGAACTCGGTTTTGAGTGTCAACATCAAACCGGCCTGGCAAGGAACTCTTAATTCGCACTGCTTGTTTCTCTCCGCAGAATTCGTCCCTAACAATTTAGGAACTTACCTTCTTCGGGCAGCAGATTCTTGACGCTGTATTGGAGCCTTGCTTCGTGACAAAGCGCCAAAGCTGCTGTCGATTCAGCGTCAGATTCTGGAATAACTACAAATGGTTCTTCAATGCAGGGCGTTCAATAGATGACACCTCAAATTGGCGCCAAGATGCCATCACGCTGTTCCCCAAGTGCTTTACGTCGCCCATAGATCTGAATGGCCCAAACCGCCTTTGTCTTGACGATAGGGAGGATTCATGCGAAGCGCTTGCCTTGTTTAAGGCCGGGACTATCATTCCTGGCGGTGCGTTATAGGTCAATTGGCATAGAGTTCTAACGTAAATTCGAGGCCAAAACGGCCTTTTATGGGTTTATTGGTCACTTGCCGGATCGGGCAGAACCCTTTGAGAAACACCGACTTGTGGCGCTTCATTTTGGTCACTATGACCAATAACACTTTTGCTGGCAAGCCACCCGCTCAGGCAGCCGCGGAGTCTCACGCGCACCGGCGGGCGGGCGCACTGGCGAGCCCGCAAACATGCATGATCGACCTGCCCGGCGTGCCGCGCGGGAAAAGGGTTTGCGGGCATAGGCCTGCAGAGCCGATCGCGATGCGGCTTTGCGGGCAGGACACGATACACCCCTCGACCGCGGCATCGGCATGACTCTGAATGACCATTGCGAGGACAAGCTCACCGCGGTCTTCAAGCTCCATGACATCGAGCTGAACTGACGCGTGCTTCAGCCCAGACGCGCGACCAGCTGTTTCAGCAAGGCCAGCACGGCCTCCACTTTGGGGTTGCGGATGCGCTGCGGCGAGAGCAATGCGTACACCGGCAGGGGCACCATGCGCCAGTGCGGCAGCACCCGCACCAGCTCGCCGTTCGCCACGGCCGCACGCACTTCCCCCTCGGGCCGCAACCCGATACCGAAGCCGCTGTACAGAGCCTCGGCCTGCGCGCGCAAATCCGCGCACTCGAATCGCCCGCTCACCGGCGCGTCGACAACCCGGCCCCCCGGGCCCTCCAGGCGCCAGGTGGCCTGCGGCCGGTGCTGCAGCACGCGGATGCATTCATGCTCGATCAAGGCTTCCGGCGTCGCGGGCAGCGCGTGTGCGGCGAGGTAAGTCGGGCTCGCCGCCAGCACGAAGGCCACCGTGCCCAGCAGCACGCTCCGATAGCTGGAATCGGCCAGGGCGCCCACCCGCACGGCCACATCGATGCCTTCCGCGGCGAGATCCAGCTCGGCATCGCTGACGATCAGCTGTGCCCGCAGGGCGGGGTTCTGACTGAGCAGGGCCGAGAGGTCTTTGACGAATCCGAATTGCACGGTGGTGGAACGCGCCGCGATACGCACCGTGCCTTCCAGCGGTGAGGCTTCGCTGTGCAGGATTTGCTCGGCTGCCTCGGCCGCCTGCAGCACCCGGATGGCCTGGGCGTAGAAGGCGCGCCCATCCTCGGTCAGCACCACGCGCCGGGTCGTGCGCGTGAGCAGCAGCACCTGGAGCCGGGCCTCCAGACTCGCGATCAGGCGGCTCACCGTGTTGGTCGTGCTCCCGAGCGTGCGTGCCGCGCGGGTGAAGCCGCCGGAATCGGCCACCTGCACGAAAACACGCAACTCCGTCAGGCTTTCCAGTCGCATGAGCGATCCTCAACTATCTCGTATTTTGAGATAAACAATCGCAATATTATCGATTTATCTGCAATCAGTCCTCCCCTACAGTGCGAACACAGCGCGGCAAACCGCTGAGCCGCCCCCCCCCCCCACACTGACCCTTGAGGACACCACCGATGGACACCCAACTTTCCCCCACCCCACTTCCCGCTACGATGGCTGCCGGCATGGACGCCGATTCACGCTTCGTCGTGGTCATGCTGATGACGCTCAAACCAGATGGCGCGGCCGGCCTGGCAAGTTTTCGGGCGCAAGCGGCCCCGCTTTTTCAGGACCATGACCTGCGCATCGAGCGACAACTCGATGTGCGCGCCAAGGGGCAGATCGTCGGCGAGAACCGCTTCGCGCTGCCAGACATGATTCAGGTCCTGTCATTCCCCTCGGCAGACCGGTTCAAGGCCTACCTCGCGGATCCGCGCTACCAGGCCCTGGCGCCGCTTCGCGACGCTGCGCTGGCGAGCATGACGGTGCTGGCCGGCCAGGGTCTGGACATCTCCCCTATCAGCACGCCCGGCCTCGGCCCCGTGGCATCCCGCCTCTATGGCGTAGGGCTCGTCAGCTTCAAACCGCAGGGAGAACAAGGGCTCGACACCTTCAACCAGCGTGCGCAGGACCTGTTCAAGCGCCACGGCATGCACGTCGAACGCATGATGCGCGTGCAGCACTGCGCTCAGCCCGTGGGTGATAAAGACGAGCGGATGAGCCCCGAGCGTGTGGTCGTGTTCTTCCTCGACGATGCCTCGGCGATGCGGGGCTATGTCTCAGACCCTGAGTACGTCGCACTGGCCCCGCTGCGGGACAAGGGACTCAACACCTATGACTTCTTTGTGGGGACGACTTCATGCTGATCAAATACAGAAACCTTGCCCGGAATACGGCGTCCATTCTCTGGTTCAACACCATTCCGGCGGTCGCCTTGTTTGCAGGCTTCTCGATCGCGGGCGGCGCCAGCCTCCTCGCCTGGGGCGGTGTACTCCTGACCACCGTGCCCATGCTGGTCTGGGTCGGCTATGTCATGGCCACCCAAGGCGTCGCGCGCACCAGCGAGCGCCTGCCCCTGATCAACGTACAAGGCGCGCTGGGCGTCGGCCTCGCGGCGTACGCGATGAAGCTCGGCCAGGCGGGCGGACTGCCCCTTGCCCTTGCCGTGGGCATGTACCTGGGCTTCCTGTGGTACAGCTATTCTTATGCCGGCTTTCTCAACACGCGCCCAAGCACCCGCCTGACCGTCGGCAAGGCGGTGCCGAAATTCTCGGCCACCCGATTTGACGGCTCGCGCATCGACTCCGCCACGCTCTTCCAGCGCCCCTGCGTCGTGGTGTTCTACCGCGGAAACTGGTGCCCGTTCTGCGTCGCGCAAGTCAAGGAACTCGCCGCGCGCTACCAGGACATCGCCGACAAGGGGCTCGACCTGGTCTTCATTTCGCCGCAGCCGCAGCAGAAGTCCCTCGCCCTGTCCAAGCGCTTCGGCATCCAGGCAAAGTTCCTCGTCGACGAAGGCAATGCCGCCGCGCGTGCGCTCGGCCTGGCCTCCGAATTCGGCATACCGACCGGCTTCCAGGCGCTCGGCTATGACAGCGAAACCGTGATGCCCACCGTTCTGATTGTGGACGCCGGCGGCCGCCTCGTCTGGGCGGACCAGACCGACAACTACCGCGTCCGCCCGATGCCCGAGGTCTTCCTCGACGTGATCGCGCGGGAAGGGCTAGCACGCACCGCCGCCGCCTGATTCCGTCAGTCTCCCGGCTGGCCGCCGTTCGTGGGCAGAAGCACCGAACGGCGCGCGGCACGTGCTAAGGTTGATCCTGCAGACACGCTGCACCGCCCCAAACCAGCTATCGACCACCATGCCCAACCGCCCACGCAACCGCGGTTTCACCCTGATCGAACTGATGACGGTGATCGTGATCGTGGGCGTCTTGCTCGCGGTCGCGTTGCCGCGGCTGCTGAACATGCGACAGGAAGCACACCGGGCAACGGTTGCGACGGTGGCCGGGGATTTCCGCGCGGCTGCGGTGCTGGCGAGCCAGTTGTGCCGCCTCCGCAGCTGGGCCAATCGCGACAACCTGCCCGGCCTGGGCAGCGGGACGGTCGACTTCAACGCCAACTGCTATCCCGCCGACACGAGTGGCAGCAACCTGACCGCGGCCAATGCCGCGCGTTGCGTGCGGATATTTCAGGGCATCATGACGTCGACCTATGTCGTGAATACCACCACAGCGGCGAACGTCGACTTCCGGGTCACGCTGGTGGGCGGCAACTGCCGCTTTACCCTGCAGCGGGACACCAGCACGGTACGCCGCTTCGACTACAGCCCCGGCACCGGGACGGTGCTCAATCTGGTCAATCCCTGAAGACTTTACCGCACGACAGTGCCTGAAGAGGCACACCAGACGGGCGTCTTCGGCATGCCTTGATCATCATCCAGCCCCCATGCGCCTCAGCCCGAAGGCATGCTGAAGAACTATAGTGGGAGCGGCTCTCCGCGAGGCTACTTCTTCAGCTTCTGGCGTGCATCTTCCAGACCGCCGTAGTCCTTCAGACGCTTGAAACCCATGCCCTTGAGCGTTTCAGCCGCGATGGCCGAGCGGCGGCCGGAGCGGCAGTAGAGGATGACTTCGTCGTCTTTGGCCACGCCGGCCATGCCGATGCGCTGGGCGATGACCTGATGGTCGATGTTGAGTGCACCGTCGAGGTGGCCGGCAGCGAATTCGTCAGCGGTGCGCACGTCGATCACCACGGTTTTGGCATTGGCACCCAGGCAGCTCAATGCCAGCAGCGCGGGAAGCAGGATTCGTTTCATGGGCGGGTTCTCCGGTGAAGGGTTGCGGGTGGCTGATCCACGTCAAGGTGGCGATTGTGGCGTGCCGGGCATAATTGGCTTTTGCCAATAATCAAGCAAGCCATGGCTCGTCCGCCCAAGCAGCGCTGCGTCAGTTGCGCCCCCGTCTCAGATTACTTCAAACCGCGCGGCGTGCCCATGCACGTGCTGAGCGAAGTCGCGCTGGAGCTGGACGAGCTTGAAGCGGTGCGGCTGGCGGACCTGGACGGCCTCTACCAGGCCGATGTGGCCCTGCGCATGGGGGTGTCGCGCCAGACCGTTGGCAACATTCTCGACCGCGCCCATCGCAAGATCGCCGACGCGCTGCTCAACGGCAAAGCGCTGCGCATCGGCCCCGTATCCCCCCTCCCCGAAGCAAAGGAAACCCCATGAAACTCTGCATCCCTGTGGCCACTCCCGATGGCCTGAACGCGGCACTTGAATCTGACTTTGGTGCGGCCCAGCATCTGATCGTGCTGGAGAGCGACAGCGACCAGTTTGCGGCCATTGATCGTGCGCAGCCCGAGCTGATCAGCCCGGAACTCGTCTCCGGCATCGAAGGCGTGATCTGCGGTGAGATTCACCCGCGCCTGTTGTTCGAGCTGCAGCAAAACGGCATTCAGGTGTTTGGCTGCGAGGCGGCATCGGCAGGCGAGGCGCTGACATTATTTCGCGCAGGTACGCTGGAAGCGGCGCCGGCCTTTTCCATGCCCGCCGAGGCAGCGGGCGGTTGCTGTGGCGGACACGGCCACGGACACAGCCACGGCCACGAACATCACCACGGCCATGCCCACGGTGAGGGAGGCTGCTGCGGCGGCCACGAAGCCGCTGAACATGAATGTTGCGGCGGCAAAGGGCATGACAACCCGGATCACGAGTGCTGCGGTGGTAAAGGCCATGGGCAGGGCCACGGCCACGGTGGCTGCGGCTGCAGCTGAGCCAGCCCGCCCGGTACCGCCGCCGCGGGCGGCCTGCCGGGCCAGTCTATTAACGATCGCTGCGTAGCGGGCCGTATTCCACGGGCACCCAGGCGTAGGCACCGGCTTCCTGGCGGATATGGCCCAGGCCGGGGAAGGGCAGATGCGCACCGCCGATCATCCAGCCTTGTTTCGTGGCCTCGGCAAAAACCGCCTTGCGGGTGGCGACGGCCTGCTTCTGATCGGTATCGAATTCGATCGAGACATCGGGCTGGGCAAACTGCACCGCATGGTTGTGCACAATGTCGCCCCAGAGCAGAAGCTGCTTGCCCGCCGTCTGGAAGAGGTAGCCCGCATGCCCCGGCGTATGGCCTGGTGTCGGCAGCGCACTGATGCCGGGGTACAGGCGCTCGCCTGGCGTATAGGCGGCGAAAGCCCCCTTCGTGCGATAAGGCGCCACCGCTTCGCGCGCCATCTTGAAGAAGGGTCGCATGGCCTCGGGAGCCGCCCCGGCAACCTGTTCGCTGAGCCAGAAGTCGGCATCGGCCTGGGTGGCCCAGACCTTGGCATTCGGGAAGACCGCCCGGCCTTCGCGATCGAGCAAGCCGCAGAGATGGTCGGGGTGGAGGTGTGTCAGCAGCACGGCGTCGACCGCTTCGGGTGCGTAACCGCTGGCGCGCAGGTTATCCAGCAGAGAGCCCAGACCGGGGCCGAAGCACTGCCCGGCGCCCGTATCGACGAGCACGAGTTGCTCGCCGGTGTGCACCAGATAGGCGTTGACGGCGGTCTGCACACCCCGGGTGTTGTCCAGGAACATGCGTGCCAGCAGGCGCTGCAGGTCATCCGCCTGGATACCCTTGAGCAGCTGGGTGTTCAGGTCGATGTAGCCGTCGTACAGCGCCGTGACAGAGAATCCGCCCAGTGCCTGACGGTAGTAGCCGGGCACCTGGGTCGTCAGCGCGGGCGTGGCTGCGCCGGCGGCCAGACTCAGGGAAACAAGGCTTGCCGCAGCGAGGCGGCGCAGGGTGGGTAGCGGGGAGGAAAGCGTGCGGGGCATGTCGGGGGTCCTGTTCTGTTAGCTGGAAACAGAAGCCTAAACGGCACGCCTCGCGCGAAACGCGCAAGTTCGTACGCGAATCGCTCAGCCGCCCTCTTTGAAAACGCGTTCAGCCCTGACCGAGCTGTGCGGGCTCGACACCATAGCGCTCGGCAAAGCGCTTGACGAAGCTGGCGGCCGAGGCATAGCCGACCCGCGACGCCACAGTCTTGATGGGCAAGCGCGTGGTGTAGAGCAGATCGAGCGCGCGGGCCAGACGGACGTCGACCAGCAGCTCGCGCAGGCTGGTGCCCTCGGCCGCCAGATGTCGGCGAACGCTGGCCCCGCTCATGGCGAGATGCCCTTCGATATCTGACGAGCGCCAGTCACGCGCCGGATTCTCTGCCAGCACATCGCGGACACGCGCCGATAAGCGCTGCGGCGCCTGCTCAAGCAGCGCATGGTGGCCCTGGGCATAGAGGTGCAGCACCAGGCCGAGCAAGGCATGACATGCGCGTGGCATCCAGCCGGCGCGCAGTGCCTCACACCAGGCCGCCAGCGGCTCACGCACCGACTCCAGGCCGAGCTTCGCCACCTCGCTGGTGCCGCTGCGGGCGCGCTCCGGCACCAGCCTGCGTGCCATGTCCAGCGTCTCGGCGTGAATCGCAATCGCCACCGCGGTGTACTCGCCCGAGTCGGTATCGGGGATATTCTCCATGTCGAGCCGCCGCGGCCCGGGGACCAGGATGAGGTGCCCTCGCTCGCAACGCAGCTCGCGGGCACCGTCGCGCATCCGCTTCTGTCCTTGCAGCGGCAGGATCAGTGTGGCGCCCGCCACATCGACCGCCTTGAGGCAATGCGAGGCAGTCGCGCGCATGCGCAGGCAGTTCGTTGCGAACTCGCCGCTCGCCGCGAGGGCGTGCAGCTCGTTGAGCAAGGCTGCATGCGGCTCAGCGAGGATCATCGTCGCGCCTGCTCCGGTCACGTTCGCCATCCTTCCAGTGATCGCGCCAGCGATCCCGGCCATCACAGCGCAAGATCGCCTGCGCGGTTTCAGGGAAACTCTCGGTCTTCTCGACCCGACCGCAGGCGTAGGAGATTTCAAGCAACTTCACCTTGCCGGGCGCGGGGTCCCCACAGAGGTAGCGACTATAGGCCGAGACCTGGCATTGATCCTTGTCGTCACAGACACGGGCGACATCACGCGTGACATCGCACGCAGGCTCGTGCGCAATGCCATCACCCGTATTGCGCCCCCACCATGCCGACAGCACCGTGATCGCACGGCCATTACGGTCGGCGTCATCGAGCAGTTCGCAGCGCAAGGCCGCCAGCGAGGATTCGGGGTAACTGAAGGTCTGTGAATCTCGCCCACAGGCGTAGGTGACTTCGAGCGTTTTCTCGCGCCCGACGACCGGATCCCCACACAAGGCCGCGTTCTTGACCGGCACATCGCACGCCTGCTCGCCGTTGCAGGCGCGCGCCAGCTCACGCGTCGCGTTGCAGCGTGGCTCTTCCACCCGCCCGCTCGGGCCGAGCAAGCCCCATACGGCGGATTGCACCCGCATTCCATCGCGCGCCTTCGCGACGTCATCACGTCGGGCTCGCGCGCAGTTGAGGCTGGCGCTGGCGAACTCCGCCACGTTCAGCGTCACCAGTGGCTCGCCGCCGCAGGCGTAGCTCAGCTCCAGCGTCTTGACCCGCCCACGCGCCGGATCCCCGCAGAGCGTGGTGTTGGTCGCCGGCAGCTCACAGGATTCCTTGCCCTCACAGGCTTGCATCGCCTGCTGGCGCGCGTTGCAGCTGGGTCCGGTGACGCGGCCACGGGCGTCCGCCACGCCCCAGCGCGCATGCTTAATCTGTACCTGCGCGAACGCTGGCTGAACCACCGCGGCGACCAGCACTGCGGCCCCCAAGCATCTTGCGAGTACGCCCATGATTTACCTCCCTGTCAGCAGAGCGACCAAAGTAGCCGGATTCTGGCCCGGTCGACGCGCTTTGCCAACCACGCTGGACGGAAGGGGGCGCGCACAGCGCACGCTGGGGCCGCAAGGCCTCGGTGGGACGCTATAGCGGGCCCTGCACCACGACGGTCGCGGCCAGCTGAGTCACCACGTCTGATGTAGGCGGCGTAGCGCCCGCTGACAGGCAGGCGCCTGCTCCGGCAGCAACCGAGGCCCGCAAATGCGCCGACCAGCCCGCCTCGGGCGTGCGCATCAGGCTGGTCAGAAAGCCGCCCAGGCTGCAATCCCCCGCGCCCACGGTGTCGACCACCTCGATCTGCGGCGGTCTGGCCCGCCAGATCTGCGAGCCGACGTGAAGACTCGCGCCCTCGCTGCCGCGGGTATAGAGGAAGGCGGCTGCGGGGCTCATCGCAAGCAGCCTGCCGAAAGCAGCCTCTTCGTCCGCGGTACGGAATAACCCCCGCAAGTCCTCCTCGGAGACCTTGATGAGATCCGCGATCTCGGTCATGCGAGACAGGACAGGATCGTAGGCTTCGGTCATCGCAGCGCGGAAATTCGGGTCGTAGCTGATCTTCACACCGCCGGCCTTAAGGTGCTCGGCCAGCTGAACGAGGCGCGAGGCAAGTGGCTCACGCGCAAGGCTGATTCCCCCAAAATGCGCCCAGCGCACATCCTGCTCCCAGTCCTCTGGCAGGGCGTCGAGCTGGAAGTGGAGGTCGGCACTGTCGTCGCCAACAAAGAAGTATTGCGGCGGATGCGTTTCGTGCACGATCGCGAGCAAGGGCGATTTCTCGCGCCGCTGCATGAAGCGCAAGTCGAGCTGGGCTGCCTCGCTCGCCTGCCACAGCGCTTCGCCGAAGCAATCCTGGCTCACGGCACCGCCGAACGCACTCGGGATGCCGAAGCTGGCCATGACGCGTGCCACATTCCAGGGAGCCCCGCCCGGCACACTGGCCCAGCGGTCGCCACCGAGCCGGATCATGTCGGTGAGCGCTTCACCGAAGGAAACAAATTCAGGCCGTGCGCGCATCATTCTCCCTCGATTCCGCCCAGGGCGCGCAACACATCGAAACAGGCGCCGATGTCATGGTAATCGACCTTGCCCGCCGGACTCTTCTCCCGGGTATGGTTAAGGTTGGTGGCGTCCAGGATACGGAACCAGGCGCCCTGCTCATGATCGACGAAATGCTGCCAGCAATACGCCCAGATGCGTTCATACCAGCTCCAGTAGTCGGCCTTGCCGGTACGGATCGCCAGCAAGGCGGCGGCGGCGAAGGACTCGGCCTGCACCCAGTGGTACTTGTCGGCATCACAAATACTGTCGTCGGGCGCAAAGCCGTAGTAGAGGCCGCCATGGGCAGCATCCCAGGCGCGACTCACGCCGGCAGTGAAGAGCGCCTCGGCACGCGGCACGTGCCAGTCGGCTGGCTTGTGCGCGTCGAGCTGGAGCAGAAGCTTGGCCCACTCCGTGAGATGGCCGGGCTGATAGCCCCAGGGGCGGAAAATATTGGACTTGTCATCGCGGTTGTAGTCCCAATCGACTGACCAGTCCTGATGGTAGTGTTCCCAGATCATGTCGTTGGCCAGTCCGGCCTGGCGGACGGTGATCGACTGCGCCAGCCTTTCAGCGCGAACGATGTAGCGCGCCTCGCGCGTGGCCGAGTAGGCCGCAATCATGGCCTCGCAGGCGTGCATGTTGGCGTTCTGCCCACGGTAGCGGGAGAGCTGCCAGTCAGGCGTGGCCTCGTCGGCATAGAGCCCGACGGCGGGCTCCCAATACACTTTCTCGGCCAGATCGAAGGTCTCGGCCAGCCAGGGTCGGGCTTCGTCGATGCCACTCTTGATGGCGTGCGCATAGGCCAGCATCACGAAGGCCATGCCATAGCAGTGTCGCGTATCGTCAAGCACTGTCGCACGGCCCTCATGCCAGTCGATTTGCCAGGCATAGCCGCCCGTTTCCGGGTCACGGAACGCCTTGCGCAGGAAGTCGACGCCATGCCGTACCACCCGCCTGAAAACCCGCCTCACCGGTGAGCTTGTAGAGCATCGCGTGGGTGATCACAAAACGCGTCGCACTGACCAGGTGGCGCGTGCGCGCGTCGTACACCGTGCCGTCGTCCAGGTAAAAGTGGTACATGCCGCCGCTGGGATCGATGGCGCGGTCGGCATAGAAACGCATCACCCAGCGGATGTGCTGGCGCAGGAAGTCAGGGGAGCGGAAATCAGGCAGGGGGGGTATTTTCATGCGAGGCAAACTTCGAGAATCCGGCCGGGCAGACGTCGTACACCGGCGCGTCGGGAACAAATATGTGCGTGCGTACGCCTTTGGCAAAACTATACACGTGTGCAGTATTTTGACAAAGCGTCGCGTGCACGCAGCGTTCTGCCCGGACTTTTTCCCCCTTTCGCACAGATTCCCTATACTTGCACCGCCCGGCCTGCTTCCCTTTGAGCGCATCACGCCTGTGTCTTCCTCACACCCTGCCCCGACCAACGCCGAACACCCGACGGACGCATCCGCCGCCACCGGCAAGCTGATCACCATGCACGACGTAGCGGCCGCGGCCGGCTTGTCGCGCACGACGGTGTCAAAGTACTTCAATGGCCACACCAGCCTGAAACCTGCCACGCGTGCGCTGATCGAGCGCGTCTGCGCCGAGTTGCACTACGTACCGGACCTGCACGCGGTCAGCCTCGTCAAAGGTCGCTCGCAGCTGATCGGGGTGATCCTGCCCGTCATCGCCGATGCGTTTTACGGTGAGGTGCTGCGTCACATGCAGGATCAGGCTGCCGCCGCCGGCTTCCAGCTGGTTGTGCTCTGTTCGCATAACGACGCGGCGACGGAGGAAGCGGCCGTCCGCACCCTGCGTTCAATGAAGGTGCAGGGGCTGGTGATCACTGCAGTCGCCTCAGACCGCAACCGCGCGCTGTACGCCAAGCTCGCCGGGGAGCTGCGGATCGTGTTTCTTGACAGCTATGTAGATGCCGATTGCTGCTTCGTGATGAATGACAATGTGCAGAGCGTGGGCCTGCTGGTCGCGCACTTGCTTCAGCGCGGCGCGGTGCCGGCCTATCTGGGCGCACCGGCCGTCGCACGCCCGTCGCATGACGAACGCCTGAGCGGTTACACGCTTGCGATGCTGCGCGCGGGGCGTGTGCCGCGCATAGTCCCGATTCCCGCAGACAGTCTCACCTGGGAATTCGAAGCCTTTGCGCGAGCGCATGTTGGTCGGTGGCTGGAAGCCGAGACCGGGCAGCGTGACCGTTGCGACGCCCTGATCTGCGCAACGGATCGCCTTGCATTGGGTGCCATGGCGGCTCTGCGGCAGATTGGCAAGGTGCCGGGGCGTGACATGCTCGTCGTGGGGCACGACGACGTGCCCATGTGCGAATACATCAGCCCGGCACTCACCACCGCGCGCCAGGATCTGGAGGCTATCGGCCGAGCCACAATCGACTGCCTGACCCGGCCAGACAACACCACGCGGATTCAGCTGCGCTTTCCAGCCCGGCTGGTCGTGCGGGAGTCGGCCTGAGAGCCCCCGCTTAAACGGCGGGTTTGAGCAGTCCCATATCGACCAGACTCTGCACGCCCGCCCGAATCGCCTCCTCTTCGGAGCGGGGCGACCAGCCCAGCACGCTGCGCGCCTTGGATGTATCGACCGCTTTCTCCAGCCCGAGCTCGCGAACGATCAATCCGGTGGCAGGATCAAACAGTGCAAAGACCTTGACGAGCCAATTCGGCAGCGTCCGTTGCGGTACCTTTCCAGCAAGCTGTGGAAATGCGCGGTGCAACTCTGCCGCGATTTCACTAAGCCACATGAAGCGTCCCGCCGCAATGAAGCGCTGGCCGGCGGCATCGGGCACGCGCATGGCGCGTAAATGCGCGTCCGCAACATCCCGAACGTCCACCACGCACATGCCAAAGCGCGGCAGTGCCGGGAAATCGCCACGCAACAGCTTGTGCAGCACGGCCAACGAAGTGCCCGCTTCAGCATTCAGAAGTGGGCCAAGGATCAGGCCCGGGTTGATGACGGCGAGCGCCAGGCCGGACTCACGCGCAAACGCCCAGGCGTCCTGCTCGGCGAGCGTCTTGGACTTGTAGTACGGCGTCGCTTGCGGACCGTTGACGTCGGTCCAGTCTTTCTCGCTGTAGGGCGAAACGCCGCTGCCATAGTTGGTCGCCGCGATCGACGAGGTCAGCACCACCCGCTGTACGCCCGCCCGGTGTGCGGCCCGCAGCACGCGCAAGGTACCTTCCCGCGCCGGGCGGATCAGCTCGTTCTCATCCTTGGGCACGCTGGCCGGAAAGGGCGAGGCGGTATGAATGACATAGTCGCAGCCGCTGACGGCCTCGTCCCAGCCCCTGTCCTGCAGAAGATCCGCTTCGACGCACTCGACCCCCTCGACGTCTTCGGCCCCGCCCCGGCGCAGGCTCGCTTCCACGCTTCCACGTTTGGCCACCGTGCGCACGGTACCCCGCACGCGGTAGCCCTGCTGCAACAATTGCACGGCGATATGCCCGGCGAGAAAACCACTGATACCGGTCACGAGAACGGTCGTCTGGGAATTGGACTTGCTGGTTTGCGTCACGATGCGATCCTCCTGCTGGAAAAGTCTGTATGGGGTACTACCACGCTTTATCTGACACTTTGACGTTATTTGTCTATGAATCCACTTTGACACTTAGCGTCCAGAGTGTCAACATCGCCGCATGAACTTTGATGACCCCAAAATCAGCGGCATTCTCGACGCAGCGTTCAGAATCTTTGCCCATCACGGCTTCCGCAAGACCTCGATGCTTGATATCGCTGACGCGGCCGGGATTTCGCGCGCAGCGCTGTATCTCTATTTCAAAAACAAGGAAGACGTCTTTCGCTGCGCCTCGCAACGCCTCCACGACAAGGTCATGTTACGGGTAGAGGCCGCGATGGCAGGCGATGGCGGCACAATGACGCGTATCGTGGCGGCCTTGGACGCTTTCTTCACTGGCCTGCTGCAGCCGATTCAGGCCAGCGCCTACGGAAGCGAACTGTTTGACGCCAATATGGCGTTGGCCGGAGATATCACACAGGCGGCGCGCCAGCGCACCCAGTCACTCATCGCAGACGCCCTGACGCACGCGCATGCCGCAGGCGAAATTGATCTCGATGCCAGTGAGGCCAGCGCCGAGGCCCTGGCGGAATTGATTCTCACCGCGGCAGACGGGTTCAAGCACGCACGGCCCGAGCCGAGGCTGGACGCCCTGTTGCCACTGCTGATGCGTCTGATCGGCAAGGCCACGCTGCCTGCCGGCGCTCACTAGTTTTCGGCCGCAGCGGCTTTCTCCGCGCGCTTGGCTTTGCGCTCGGCAATCTGTTTGGCACGTGCGTCGTAGCGGTCACGATCAGCCTTGGCCTTGGCAGCGCGCGCTTTTGCCTGGCTCGCCTCGTCTTTCCGGGCGAGCTCTGCCTGCTGCAGGCGCAACCGCTTTCGGGCTTCAAACGCTGCTTCGTCTTGCGCCGCGGGTGGCGGTGGCGGCTCGCCACGCAGTGGCATCGTGCCGGTGCCGAGCTTGGGCGGCTCGCTCGCGGCCGCCGGGGGCGCCACGCCGTTCGGTGCAGATGCAGAAGGCCGCGGCGGCATGCGCTTCTCCGCTCGCAGCGCGTTCAGTTCAGCCTTTGCGGCGGCATCCACCCGATTGGCTTCGATTTCCTTGTCCCGCGCCTGCTTGATCTTGCCAAGATACCGCTCCCGTGCGGTGTCCCGGCAGGCGTTCACCAGGAGTCGGGGCAGGCAGGCTTGATCCTCGCGCTTGTAGACCGTCTCTGCCTCGGCGCGAATCACGCCCGCCTCATCCCGCCATTGCTCGGCCTGCAGCCGTTGCGCCAACAAGGCGGCTTCGCGCGGGTCCGGCTCGGCGGCCAGGACAGGCGCGCAAGCAGTCAGCAGCGCAAGCGCCAGAATCAGTGATTTCATGTGCTATCCAGAGGGCGGTTGTACAAGGCGTAGAATACGCGCCGGATTTTCCCACTTTTCTGACGTCTCCTGCCTTGATCCAGTTCCGCTCCCTCTTTCTTGCCCGCGGCGCACGCCTGCTCATTGACAACCTTTCCCTGCAGATTCACCCCGGTTGGCGGGTGGGCGTCATCGGGGCGAATGGCACCGGCAAATCCAGTTTGTTCGCGCTCTTGCGCGGCGAACTGCACCAGGAGCAAGGTGAGCTCGACCTTCCCCCGGCCTGGACGATCGCCCACGTGGCCCAGGAAACCCCCGCGCTCGCAAGTTCGGCGCTGGATTACATCCTGGACGGCGACACCGAGTTGCGGCGCGTTCAGCGTGATCTGGCTGCCGCCGAAGCCGCCCATGACGGCCACCTGATCGGCGAACTCCATACCCGCCTGCAAGAAATCGAGGGCTACGCGGCCACAGCGCGGGCATCTACCCTGCTCCACGGCCTGGGCTTCAGCGACGCCGATTTCAGCCGCCCGGTGTCCGATTTCTCGGGCGGCTGGCGGATGCGCCTGAATCTGGCGCAAGCGCTGATGTGCCGCTCCGACCTGCTGCTGCTCGACGAGCCGACCAACCACCTCGATCTCGATGCCGTGGTCTGGCTGGAAAAGTGGCTCGCCGCCTACCGCGGCACCCTGCTGCTGATCTCGCACGACCGCGACTTTCTCGATGCCTGCGTCACCCACATCGCCTTCCTTGAAGCGCAGAAGCTGACGCTTTACACCGGCAACTACGACGACTTCGAAGACCAGCACGCGGCCCAACTCGCCCAACAGCAAGCGCTGTTCGAAAAGCAGCAGCGCGAAGTCGCCCACCTGCAGAAGTACATCGACCGCTTCCGCGCAAAAGCTACCAAGGCCCGCCAAGCGCAGAGCCGGATCAAGGCCCTGGCGCGCATGGAGCGTATCACCGCAGCCCACGTCGACACGCCTTTCGATTTCTCCTTCCCCGAGCCGGATCGGGCGCCCGACCCCATGGTCACGCTCAAGAATCTCAAGCTCGGCTATGGCGACAAGACTATCCTCGACCGCGTCAAACTCGAACTCCGCCCCGGCGCGCGGCTGGGGCTGCTCGGCCCCAATGGCGCGGGAAAATCAACCCTGATCCGTTTGCTCGCCGGCGAACTCGCTGCACAAGGCGGGACCGCGCTCTTCGGCAAAGGCGTGGTGCTCGGCTACTTTGCCCAGCACCAGCTCGAACAGCTCCGCCCCGACGAGTCGCCGCTGCAACACCTGATCCGTCAGGAGCCGCTGACCCGCGAGCAAGAGCTGCGCGACTACCTGGGCGGCTTCGACTTCCGCGGGCCCATGGCTGACGCCAAGGTCGCACCCTTCTCGGGCGGCGAGAAATCGCGCCTGGCACTGGCGCTTTTGATCCGCCACAAACCCAATCTGCTGCTGCTCGACGAGCCGACCAACCATCTCGACCTCGATATGCGCCACGCCCTGACCCTCGCGCTCTCCGAGTACGACGGCAGCATGGTGCTGGTCAGCCACGACCGCGCCTTGCTGCGCACGGTGTGCGACGACTTTCTGCTGGTGGCAGATGGTGTGGCCGAGCCCTTTGACGGCGACATCGATGACTACCTCGTCTGGCTGGATGCGCGGCGCAACCGCGAAGCCGCGGCCAACATGGACGTACAGGCCGCTGACGACAAAGCCACCCGCATCGCCAACCGCGAAGCTGAAAAAGCCGACCGCCAGGCCAAACTCCAGCGCCGCCGCCCGCTGCTGAAAGAACTGGAGCAGCTTGAAAAGAAACTCGCAGCCTGGCAGGAAGAGAAGAAGCAGCTCGACGAACGCATCGCGGACCCCGCGCTGTACACCCGCGGCGACAGCAGTGAAGTGCAAAGCCTGCTCAAGCGCCAGGGCGAGTTGGCCGCCAGCATCGACAGCGGCGAGGAGCGCTGGCTGGACATCCAGACCGAGATCGAAGGTATCGGGGAACTCTAAACACGCCTGCCCGAATAGCCGCACGGGATGGGCTTCTGCAGCATGCCTGCCCGCAGCGGCCCGTCATTCGGGCCTCGCGCGACATTCTGCTCGAAGAGCCACGCCAGAAGCGGGTGTACGAGCATATCGCCGCCAAATGCCGGACTGACAACACCACAGAGGGCAAACCGTGCGCGGTGTCAGACCCGGAACTGATTGACCGCCTCGCGCAGGGCTTCGGCACGGGTACTCAAAGCCTCAGCGATCCGCGACGTGTCTTGCGCGACGAGGCTATTGTCTTCGCTCATGCGCGCCACATTCTCGACTTGCGCGGCAATCGCGTGCGTCGCCTGGTTCTGTTCGCCGATTGCGCCAGAAATATCCGCAATCGCCTCGCTCGCCTTGGCAATGCTCTCCCGGATACTGCTCATGCATTCGGCCGCCTGAGCCGACAGCTGCTTGCCCGAGGAGACGCGCTGCTCGACCCGCTCCATGCTGCTGACCGCCTCCCGCGCCGACTGTTGCATACCGTCGATGGTCGCCGCGATCTCGCTGGTTGACAACTTGGTACGCTCGGCAAGCTTGCGTACTTCGTCGGCCACCACCGCAAAACCCCGCCCCTGCTCACCCGCACGTGCGGCTTCGATGGCGGCATTCAGTGCGAGCAGATTGGTTTGGTCGGCAAGCTCCTGAATCACTTGCAGCACGCCTGAAATCCGGTCGGACTGCTGGCGCAGGGCCAGAATGGTCTGGCTGGATTGGTCGGCTGCGGCCGCAATCTCTTCCATCTCGCGATGGCTATCCGCAATGATCCGTCCGCCATCGTCGGCCGCACCATCCGCGTTCTTGGCACGATCGCGCGCATCCTGGCTGCCGCTGCCAATCAGGTTAATGGAGACCGACATCTCCTCCATGGCCGCGGCCATGCTCGCCGCCGACTCGCTCTGGTGGCCTGACGCGTCGGCAACCCGCCGCGACGCTTCCTGCGCAGCGGCGGCCGACTCGGCGATCTGGGCGGCCTCCTCCAGCACCGTACGAAGCGAAGCCTGCACGGCGTCGAGAAGCACGTTAAAAGCCGCAACAGTCTGCCCGGTTTCGTCCTTGGCCCCCATCGGTGCACGGCGCGTGAAGTCACGCTGCTGCGCAATCGACACGATCGCATCGCGCAATGCGCCCAGCGGCCGAGTCACCCCGAGCACAATCCGCAAGGCCAAGGCAAGCGTAAAAACAACAGCCAGCCCAAACGCCCAAAGCATGAATTTGATTGCGTTCTGCTCTGACGCCACGCTTTGAGCCCGGGCAATCTGACTCGCCTTCAGACTCGCCTCGATAAGCGTAGCCTGAGTCCGATTGACGATTTCGAGTGCTGAACTCCAATCAAATATGCGGATCTTGAACTTGCCGAACAAAGTCCCTTGCATATCCTCATCTGTATTCTCTGCAAGCTCGCCGATGACTTCGTTCACCTGGTCGTCCACCTTGAGCCAGGCCTGCAGGGCTTTGTCAAAAGCCTGCCACGCCGCCAGCTCATCACTGCTCAACTCTTGCGCCGCATACTCTTTGACCGCCGACTCCAGAGTCTTGCGCGCCACGCGCTTGCTCTCAAGCGCTTTCTTGAAGGAAGGCTGCGCGGTGGTGTCCTGCTCGCGGGTAGCAACCTCAAGCGAGGCCTGGAGCAATACAGCAATCTGTCCCCTGATCGTGCCTAACTGAATGGAAGCCGGCAACTTGTGCTCACTCAGAACATCCAGCGCTTGTCCAACACGCGATATCCCGGACCATCCGCCCAAACCGACAAGTGCCAGCGCAAGAATCGACGCCAGTACAAGAAATGACAGCTTGAGCTTGAGCGAGATGGACGGCAACGAAATTCTTGGCATAGTCATTACTCCCTGTAGACGCGAGAACACACCCTGACAAGCACGACGACTCAGCTACTGCAGAGCATCGGATAAACACCTTTCAACCTGGCGCGAGTCACACCACTTGTGCAAGACCACCAAATCAATATTGTTATTCATAGCACATAAAGTCTAGGCAAAAAAAACCCATCTGTCGGGAAGACAGATGGGCAAGCACGGGGAGACCCGATGAGAACCTTATTTCTTTCCAAGCTTGCTGCGCTCAAGCAAACGCTGAAGCAAGCAGAAGAGAAAGAGAAGAAAACCGATGGCGATACGCGTCCACCACGAACTGAGACTGCCATCGAATGCAATCAGAGACTGAATCACGCCCAGGATCATGACGCCAACCAGCGTCCCCGCAACGAAGCCCACGCCCCCCGTCAGCAAGGTGCCGCCAATCACGGCAGCCGCGATGGCGTCCATCTCGAACCCGATAGCGTGCAATCCATATCCCGAAAGCATGTACAGCGTTACCAGAATGCCGCCAAGTGCCGAGCAGAAACCGCTAAGGACGTAAACAAGGATCTTCGTGCGCGCGACCGGCAAGCCCATCAGGAGCGCAGAACGCTCGTTACCACCAATGGCGTACACGGTGCGCCCGAAGCGGGTGTAATGCGCGATATAGACACCAACCAGGAGCGTCACGATAGCGATCACACCGGACAGCGAAATCGCCGTCTCGGCCCCCAACGGCAAGCGGTACTCCGAGAGCGCGGTATACGTCGGGTCCGTGATCGATATCGAATCGATGCTGATCAGGTAGCACAGGCCTCTCGCCAAGAACATGCCCCCCAGCGTGACGATGAAGGGCTGCATGCGAAACACCTGTATCAGCACGCCATGCAGCAGGCCAAACGCGCAACCGATGATCAGCACAAGCGGAGTAATCGCCCAGATGCTCCAGTGGTGGTGCTGCACCAGCGCCGCGGTCACCATGGTACTCAGCGCTACGACGGAACCGACAGACAGATCAATGCCCCCCGCGAGGATGACGAAGGTCATCCCGACAGCCACCACTAGCAGGAAGCCGTTATCAATAATCAGATTGACGAACACCTGCGGCGAGAGAAAGGCGTCGTAAGACACGGCGCCAAACCCGAACAACAGTATGAACAGTGCGGTTGTAACGACCAGCGGCAAGGTGCGCGGATTGATATAGCGCATCGCTTTCATGATTTATCCTCAACGCGTTGCTTGGAGGTGAACATCATGCTGCGGAATTTCTCTGACTGAATCAGACAGACCGTGAACACGACGACTGCCTTGACGACCAGATTGACTTCCGGAGGCACACCAAGCGAATAGATTGCATAGGTCAGCGTCTGGATGATCAGCGCACCAATGACCGTACCCATGAGACTGAAACGGCCGCCATCCAGTGAGGTACCCCCCAGCGCGACGGCCAGGATGGCGTCAAGCTCCATCCCGAGCCCGGCATTGTTGCCGTCCGCACTCTTGACGTTTGACGTGACGATCAGCCCGGCAATCCCGGCCGTCACGCCGCAGAACCCGTATACCCAGAGCACGAGGGCACGCGCGCTGATGCCTGAGAAACGTGCCGACGTCGGATTCAGCCCCACGGCCTGAATGAAAAGCCCGAGCGCGGTTTTCTGTGTCAGAACGAGGAGCAGCCCCAGCACCGCCGCCACGATGTAGAGCGAGAAAGGAATGCCAAACAGGAAGCCGTTGCCAATGAAGAAGAAAGGCTCGTAGTAGATCGTGACGATTTGACCCTCAGTGATCAGCTGTGCGACGCCGCGCCCCGCCACCATAAGGATCAGCGTAGCGATGATGGGCTGCATACCCACCCCGGACACGAGGGCGCCGTTCCACAAACCGCACAGGAGCGCTACTAAGACCGCCACAAGCATCGCCAGTGGCATCGGGTAATTCGCCACATAGGTCTGCACGCCGTCCTGGATCGCCAGCGTACCGCCGATCATCACCGCAACGACGGCCCCCGAAATTGCCACCGTCGCTCCCACCGATACGTCTATACCCCGCGTCGCAATCACGAGTGTCATGCCCAGCGCCACGAGCATGACCGGTGCTGCACGATTCAGGATGTCGATCACGCTGCCATAGAGCGCGCCATTCTTGATTTCGATATCAAAGAAGTTCGGATTGAATGCGAAGTTGATCAGGCAAAGCAACAGCAGGGTCGCACAGGGCCAGAAGAGTCGATGTCGAAGACAGGCTTGGATGTTCATGCTTCACCTCCGGCAATCATCCGGAAAATGCCAGGCTCATCGGCATCATTGCCGGCTATCTCGCCGATTTTCTGCCGGTCACGCAGTACAGCAATGCGATCGCTGACCCGAAGGACTTCGGACATTTCAGACGAGATGAAGAGGATCGCCAGCCCCTTGCGGCATTGCGCTTTCACGAGGTCCATGATTTCCAGTTTTGCCGCGACATCGATACCGCGGGTAGGTTCGTCCAGAATCAGCATTTTGGGCTCCGTTGCCAGCCAACGCGCGAGCAAGGCCTTCTGCTGGTTTCCGCCAGAAAGCTGACCGATAGGTTTCTCGGAGTCGGAGGTCTTGATGCCAAGCTGCTTGATATATTCGTCTGCTATGACGCGCTGTTGCCTCACCGACAGAAAGCGAAACACACCGCGGCGCGCTTGCAGAGCGAGAATGATGTTCTCGCGGATTGACAGCTCGGCTACGATGCCTTCCGTCTTGCGATCTTCCGAGCAGAAAGCAAGGCCCTCCCGGATCGCCTTGCGCGGCGAATGCAGATTGACGCTGGCACCCTTGATCTGGGTACTACCACTGTCGGGCCGGTCGATGCCGAAGATCATGCGTGCGGTTTCGGTGCGGCCGGAGCCGAGCAGCCCGCCCAGACCGAGAACCTGGCCGGCACGAATATCCAGATCGATCGGCCGCATGCTGCCCAATTTTCCGAGTCCGCGCGCAGCGAGAAACGGAGCCTCGTCCTCGGCAGGCGCGATCTCGGCGCCCGCTTGACGCGCGAACGCCGCTTCGTCGATGTCACGCCCGACCATCTTGCTGATGAGCTGAATGCGAGGCAACTCGGCCGCAGCGTACTCGCCTTCGAATTCGCCATTGCGCAGCACGGTGATCCGGTCCGAGATCGCATAGGTCTGATCGAGGAAATGCGTGACAAACAGAATGGCGATGCCACGCGCCTTGAGCCTGCGCAAGGCGTCGAACAAACGACCCACTTCGTCTTCGTCCAGACTGGAGGTGGGCTCGTCAAGAATCAGGACCTGCGCGTCGGTACTCAAGGCGCGGGCAATGGCGGCCATTTGCTGAATAGCCACCGGGTAGCTGGACAAAGGCAAAGTGACGTCGATGTCGACGTTCAAGGCAGCCAGCGCTGCCATGGCCTTGGTCTGCAGGGTCTTCCAGTCGATGCCGAAGCGAGACATCGGGAAGCGCCCGATAAATATGTTCTCGGCCACCGACAGGTTAAGGCAGAGATTGACTTCCTGATATACCGTGCTGATGCCAAGCGCCTGAGCTTCGAGCACAGACTCGGCACGTATCGGCTTGCCGGCGAGCGTAATGCTCCCCGCATCACAAGACTCGACACCGGTTAACACTTTGATGAGGGTGGACTTGCCCGCCCCGTTTTGCCCCATCAGGGCATGAACTTCCCCGGGAAACAGACGCAGTTGCGCGTCATTCAGCGCCACAACGCCGGGGAAGCGCTTGTGGATGCCCTGCATCTGCAGGATGGGTTGCTGCTCAGCCATGACTTCTCCGAGAAACCTGATTCATCCCGAGACGAAGTCTTGGGACTCGAACTGCTTCATAGGCAGCCCGCCCCCGGGCCAAAGCATCGCGTGCAACGATGCCCTGTCCCAGGCACAGGCTGCGCAGCAGCCAGACTTGCAAGGATCAATACTTGCGGTTCGGGAATTCCTTGGCTGCAGTCTCCATCGGGAAGACGCCTTCCTCGGTGTTGATGCGCCTCGGCAAGGACTTGCCAGCAACGATGTCCTTGACGATCTGCATCAGCTGCGGGCCGAGTTGCGGGTTGCACTCAACGCTGACGTTCATCTTGCCGGCCATCATGGCTTCGAAGGCGCCCTTCACAGCATCCACCGACACAATGATGATGTCCTTGCCTGGCTTCTTGCCAGCCGCTTCGATGGCCTGAATCGCGCCAATCGCCATGTCATCGTTGTGTGCGAACAGCACATTGATCTTCGGATCCGCCTTCAGGAAAGCTTCCATGACTTCCTTGCCCTTGGCACGGGTAAAGTCGCCTGTCTGCGAACGCGTAACCTTGAACTTCGGATTGGTCTTGATGATCTCCATGAAGCCCTTCTGACGCTCGATGGCCGGCGCCGAACCCACGGTTCCCTGCAGTTCAACGATGTTTACATCGCCCTGGCCCTTATAGTTCTCGAGCAGCCAACGGCCAGCCTTGCGACCTTCTTCGGTGAAGTCGGAGCCGATCATCGTCACATAGAGTGACTCGTCCTTGGTCTCAATGCTGCGGTCGGTCAGGACCACCGGAATCTTGGCAGCCTTGGCTTCCTTGAGGACGGTATCCCAACCGGTGGTCACCACCGGCGCGAAGCCGATCACATCAACCTTTTGTGCGATGAAGCTGCGGATCGCCTTGATCTGGTTCTCCTGCTTTTGCTGTGCATCGGAGAACTTCAACTCGATACCGGCTGCCTTGGCCGCGTCTTTGATCGAGGCGGTATTGGCGGTACGCCACTCGCTCTCGGCACCCACCTGAGCAAAGCCCAACGTCAGTTTCTTGTCGGCCGCGAAAGACGGCATCGCAATCGCTCCGGCAACGAGACCAACGATGGCAGCGGACAACAGATTCCTTCTTGATTTCAGCATGCTACGACTCCTCCTTCGAGTTTAACAATGACCACCCTCGTGGCCTTAGGGTGACGCTGACTCACATCAGCATCATGCTGCAAGCGATAGCAGGCAGGTGTAAGCCGTCCCGCTTCGTACAGTCTTGAATCCTTTTCCTTTGGTGTTTCCCGTATGCCGTCGCTTGTTATGGGGGATTTGATCGCGACGCAATGTCCGTTTTCTAGCGCCTGTTGAGCGCGTAGTACACCTCGTTAAAGTTGATTTCGTTCTTGAAGGCAGCGAGATCCGTCTTCTCGTTGATCAGCAAATACTCGATACCAAACATTTCGGCGAGCGTGCGCAGATCGTCCGCCGTAACGGCTTGACTGTAGACGGTATGGTGAGCGCCACCTGCCAATATCCAGGCCTCGGCCGCAGTATTCAGATCAGGCAAGGCCTTCCACACCGCCCGCGCGACCGGCAAGCGTGGCAGGGCATGAGGCTGCGCGATGACGTCGACTTCGTTCACAATCAGACGGAAGCGGTTACCCATGTCAATGAGGCTGGCATTCAGGGCCCGGCCGGGCTGGGCAGAGAACAGCAGACGTGCTGGATCATCTTTCTTGCCGATAGACAAGGGCTGAACATCCAGAACAGGTTTCTTCTCTGCCGCGATGGACGGGCACACTTCAAGCATGTGCGCGCCAATGACGAGATTGTTCCCCGGGGTGAAGTCGTAGGTGTAGTCCTCCATGAACGACGTGCCGCCCGTCAGCCCCGCGCCCATCACCTTGACCGTACGGAGCAGTGCTGCCGTCTTCCAGTCGCCCTCGGCGCCGAAGCCATATCCTTGCTGCATGAGCCGCTGCACGGCCAGGCCGGGCAACTGCTTCAAGCCGTAAAGATTTTCAAAGGTCGTTGTAAAGGCCTTGAAGCCGCCCTTGTCAAGGAACTGCTTGATGCCGAGCTCAATGCGTGCCGAATCGAGCAACAGCTGACGCTTCTCCCCCCCTTGCTTGACGCGATCAGTCAGCGTGTAGCTCGCTTCGTATTCCTCGACGAGTGCGGCAATGTCTGCGTCGGTCACGGCATCGACGACCTTGACCAGATCCCCGAGTGCATAGCCATTGACCGAGTAGCCAAAGCGGATCTGCGCGTCGACCTTGTCACCCTCGGTGACGGCCACTTCGCGCATGTTGTCGCCAAACCGAGCAACTTTAAGGTGATGGCTTTCATGAACCGCAGCCGCCGCGCGCATCCAGCGGCCAACACGCGCCACCGCGACGGGGTCCTGCCAGTGGCCGACCACCACGCTGTACTGCTTGCGCAGCCGGGCGCCGATGAACCCATACTCGCGGCCCCCGTGAGCCGTCTGGTTCAGATTCATGAAGTCCATATCCATCGAGTCCCACGGAATCGCGGAATTGAACTGGGTGTGAAACTGAAGGAAAGGCTTGGCCAGCGTGGTCAGCCCGGCAATCCACATCTTCGCCGGCGAGAAGGTGTGCATCCACGTCACCAGACCGACACAGGCAGCGGTGTTGTTGGCTTCACGGCACACCGCGAGGATCTCGTCCGGCGTCTTGACCGTCGGCTTGAGGACGAGTTTGATCGGCAGGCCGCCTTCGGCGTTCAAGGCAGCGACCACCTGGCTGGCATTGTCGGACACTTGTTGCAGCGTCTTGGGACCGTACAGATGCTGACTGCCGACTACGAACCACACTTCGAGTTGCTTGAATAGTTCCACGAGAATGACTCCGTTACTTTTGACCGTAATACGCGTTCGCGCCGTGCTTGCGCAGGTAGTGCTTGTCCAGCAGGTGCGCAGCAATCGACGATTGAGAGGGATTCAGGCTGAAAGTGATCCACGCCATCCGGGCGATCTCTTCCAGCACAACAGCATTGTGGACAGCGTCATCGGCGCTCTTGCCCCAGGCAAACGGCGCATGCTCGCGCACCAGGATGCCAGGCGTCTCCAGCGCAGGCCCGTCGCCGAGGGTCTCGATGATCACCTTGCCGGTATTAAGCTCATACTCATGTGCTACTTCGTCACGGAGCAAGGCGCGGGTGCAGCGCACCGGACCATGAAAGTAGTCCGCGTGAGTCGTCCCGAGCGGTGGAATCTCTCGGCCTGCCTGCGCCCACGCGGTGGCGTGGGTAGAGTGGGTATGGACCACCCCGCCGATATCGGCATAGCGTCGGTACAAGGCGAGGTGAGTCGGCGTGTCGGAAGAAGGACGCAACGCGCCCTCGCGTTGGTTGCCGTCCAGATCCAGAACTACGATGTCGGCAGCCGTCATCCGCTCGTAGCTGACGCCGCTCGGCTTGATGGCAACCAGACCGGTTGCACGATCAATTCCACTGACATTGCCCCAGGTGAAGGTCACCAGACCGTGACGGGGCAAAGCCAGATTGGCTTCCAGGACAGCTTCACGCAGTGCAAGCGTTGCGCTCATCTCAGCCCCCGCGCTTTCCGGCCGCATACATCGGCTCAGCCAGTGCAGCCCATTCACGATAGCGCTGATAGAGTTGCTCAAAAGCGGCCACGGCATCTGAGTTTGGCGTATAGGTCCGCTCGATCGGACTGGCCATCCGATCTTGAGCTTCGGCGACGCTGCCGTAGCGCTTCGCTGCAACCGCAGCAAAGATCGCTGCCCCCAAAGCGCAGCACTGATCAGAACCTACAACAGCGATCGGCCGGTTCATAACGTCCGCACAGACCTGCATGATGACGGGTGACTTGCGTGCGATTCCACCCATGGCAAGTACACTTTTCACGGCAACCTGCTGGTCGATGAAGCATTCCATGATGGCGCGCGCACCAAAGGCGGTCGCGGCGATGAAACCACCAAACAATGCCGGCGCATCGCTGCCTAGATTCATATCCGCAATCACACCCTGCAGGCGCTGGTTCGCGTAAGGCGTGCGACGCCCATTGAACCAGTCGAGCACGAGAGGAAGGTGCGCGTAATCCATCGACGCTGCCCATTCCTCGGTCAGCGCGGGCAACAAGCACGATTCGGTCTCTTGCAGCTTCGCGGCGAATTCGGGGTGCTGCTTGGCGGCAAGCTGGAGCGACCAGCCGAGCAGGCGACCAAACCACGCATACATGTCACCAAACGCAGACTGCCCCGCTTCAAGACCGATTTTGGCCGGCACGACTGATCCGTCAACCTGTCCACAAATGCCCTCGATGGACCGTGTCCCGATCGTGGCAGGCTCTGCGACCAGAATGTCGCAGGTTGAGGTACCAATGACCTTCACCAAGGTATTCGGGCTTGCACCGCCGCCGACCGCGCCCATGTGGCAATCAAATGCGCCACCACTGATGACGACATGCGCCGGGAGGTTCAGTCTTTCAGCCCATTCAGCACTGATCGTGCCGACGGGAACGTCCGCCGTCCATGTCTCTTCAAACATCGGACAGGGCAGATCGTTGATGAGAAGAGGATCCAGCGCCGCGAGAAACTCCCGCGAGGGCAAACCACCCCACTCTGCATTCCATAGCGCCTTATGCCCGGCCGAACAACGGCCACGGCGAACGGCGTCGGGTCGGGTCGTGCCCGATAGCAGCGCGGGCATCCAGTCACACAACTCGACCCAGTTGGCAGCTGCGGCACGGACAGCCGCATCTTCACGCGACACGTGCAGGATCTTTGCCCACCACCACTCAGACGAGTACACACCACCTGCATAGCGCGTGAAGTCTGTGAACTGACCGCTACGACACAAAGCGTTGATCTCTTCGGCCTCGTCGATGGCAGTGTGATCCTTCCACAACACGAACATGGCATTCGGGTTGTCCGCAAACGCCGGCAACAAGGCCAGCACGCGCCCCTCTGCATCGATCGGCGCGGGCGTCGAGCCGGTCGCGTCAACACCGATGCCGACGATGGCGTCGCGCTGTGCCGGCCCCAACTGGGCAACGACCTCGCGCACCACGATCTCGGTGCATTCGATGTAGTCCAGCGGATGATGGCGAAACTGGTTCTGCAAGGGCACGCAATAACGTCCGGCCCGCCACCTCGGGTAGTAGTCAACGTGGGTCGCGAGCTCTGCCCCATCGCTGCAACGCACCGCGAGCGCCCGAACCGAGTCGCTGCCGTAGTCCAGCCCGATCACAATCCCATCCGCCACCATTCGCCTCCAGATCGTTGAAATCACCTGCATCGATGGCGAAATACGATATGGAGTTTACGCGTGCAGGCATCAGGATGCTTCAGCTGTAAATATGCACAAATCCGCTTCGATCGAAGTTTTCTCCTGTCCAAGATGGACAAACCACACTAATTTAGCTGTCTATATAGACGAAACTGCTCGCTCGATATGTTCTGGCCGTACGGCGCTTTTGACCCCTGTCGCCAAGCGCTATGATCCGATCACGTGGTGGACGACTCATGAGAGGACGTGCAAGTGCCGGTGCTTGATCCCAACAATCAATACGATCCGCTATTACCGGGTTACTCGTTCAATTTGTATCTCGTCGCCGGTACGACCCCCATCATCGAGAACGGACCCCTGGATTTTTTATTGACCGCCCGGACGGAATGGAGGGATTCATCATGAATCTAACCGTCAGGGGGCAAGGTAAGGTCTTCGACGGTGCGGATGCCTTTGTCGTGAACCCGGGCGACTTGCTGCTCTTTCCACCCGATGCCGTGCACTACTACGGCCGGTCGCCAGAGAGTCCGGACTGGTACCACAGGTGGGTCTATTTTCGCCCCCGTGCGTATTGGGCCAACTGGCTGAGCTGGCCTCATCAGACCCGGAAGGTTGGGCGCTTCAGCGTCGGGACGGGCAGTTTGTTCAACGAATTTGACGAGCTGTTCTACAAGATCGACCAAACACATCGCGAAGAAAAACGAACCGCGGAGGAATTGGCGATCAATCTGCTTGAGAGGCTGCTGATTCGCTGCTACGAGGAGATTCCTGACAATCAGGTCAGCGCGGTTGATAAACGAATTCTCGCCGCCTGTCAGTTCATCGCAAAGAACCTTGCGTCCGACATCGGACTGGAGGAAGTCGCACGACATGTCTGTCTGTCTCCCTCCCGTCTCGCACATGTCTTTCGCAAACAGATGGGCGTTAACCTCTTGAAGTGGCGTGAGGACCAGCGCGTCATCCTTGCAAAGCATCTGCTGCAGAACACGCATGCGTCGATATCAAACATCGCCGGGCGGGTCGGATATGACGATCAGCTGTATTTCTCCCGCGTGTTCCGAAAGCGCGAAGGTGTTTCACCAAGCGCCTTCCGCAAAGCAGCCGCGACGCAGTTTGCCAGCGATGAACAGAGCATCAATCCGTTTTCAGTGCCGGGAGACGCGCCCAGTCTTCCGCCCCAGTAACAGCCATTGCAAGCCCAGCGCGAGAGCGATCGCAGCACTGAAAGCCAGGCAGAGTCCGGGGCCGCCATAAGGCTCGAACGCTGATAAAAGAGCCTGCAAGCTGAGACAGAATACTGAGAACGACCAGTACCCCTTCGGCATCCCCCGTAGAAAATGGATGGAGGCGACACCCTCTCGTCCATGGTAGTAAGTCGCCATGACAGACGCCATCGCTGGAAACATGGCAAGCACGCCACCCCAGCGGTGTCCAAGCAGTTCGGCGCCATACGTGACCAGCACGACGACGGTGCTGCCGATGCACGCCTTTTGCCAGTACATCTGGCTCGGCTTGACGGCGGGCACATCGGCGAACGCCTTGATCTTGGGGTAGAAACGAGGCGCTAGACAAAGGCTGATTGCCACGAGAAGGGCCGAGCCCAGTAGAGGGGGCGCAAGCGCGACGATCAGCGCAGAAATCGCCGCATAGCTCAGAAGCCCGAGCGCAAGACACTGCATCGCCGGCCACCAGCCGCTGTCTCGCGTGGATGCAGCCCACGCAAAAGCCAGACCAAACCCAAGGTTGGCCAGCACGGCCGGCAAGGTGAAGTCAATCAGCGCGACCACCAGGCCTGCACCGTGCTGGTACGCAAGTATTGCCAGAATCGGCCCGGTTACGACAGGAAACGCCGCCCAAACACCCGCGGACCGCGCGCCTTTACGTTCGCCATGCCAAGTCAAACCCATCAACAGCAAGGGCGTGGCGAGGAGTTTCACCCAAAAGATGGAAGCGTCCACGTACGACTCCGGAAACAGCTTACCGAGCAGGGAGGCTAGCAGGGCGACGGTGCATGTTGCCACGGCACATCGACGCGTAAATGCTAGGGCCCGCGCAAAAAAATAAAGCCACCCGAAAGTGGCTTTACCGGGATTGCGGGACGACCGGCCTTCAGCGCGGCAGCACCGAAGCCCCCATCAGGAAAGCATCGACCTCACGTGCGGCCTGGCGACCTTCACGGATGGCCCACACCACAAGCGACTGACCCCGCCTTGTATCCCCGGCGACAAAGACCTTTTCCACGTTGGTCGCGTAGCAACCCTCGCCGTCCGTCGTCGCCTTGGCATTCCCGCGACCGTCTTTGGCAACACCGAAGCCTTCGAGAAGCGAAGCAACGGGATAAACAAAACCCATCGCCAGAAAGGCCGCCTCTGCGGGAATTTCTCGCACCGAGCCAGCAACTTCGTTCATCTTCATCTGGCCCGTCTTGTCGTCTTTCACCCACTCGACATTTGCAATGACCATGGACTTGAGTTTACCGTTCTCGCCCTTGAATTCCTTGGTCGTGACCGCCCACTCACGCTGGCAGCCTTCGTCGTGCGAGGACGAAGTACGCAGCTTGTTGGGCCAGTAGGGCCAGGTAGTGGACTTGTTCTCTTGAACCGGGGGCTTGGGCATCAACTCAATCTGCAGGATGCTAGCGGCGCCTTGGCGGTTGGAAGTACCCACACAGTCGGAACCGGTGTCGCCGCCGCCAATGACGACTACATTCTTCCCCGTCACCTTTATTTGATCCTTGAGCTTGTCGCCGGCGTTAGCCTTGTTCTGCGGGATCAGGAATTCCAGCGCGTAATGGACGCCGTCGAGCTCACGCCCCGGCACCGGCAGGTCCCGCGGAACCTCGGAGCCTGCCGCGATGACCACTGCATCAAACTCCTTGAGGAGCTTTTTGGGGCTGATCTTCTCCTTGACGTCCGCATTGACGCCTTTGGGCAAATCGGCTTCGCCGATATAGATCCCGGTCTTGAACACAACGCCTTCCGCTTCCATCTGCTTCATGCGACGGTCAATGATGCCCTTGTCGAGCTTGAAGTCAGGAATACCATAGCGCAGCAGTCCACCGACACGAGAGCTCTTCTCGAACACGGTGACATCGTGACCGGCACGAGCCAGTTGCTGGGCAGCCGCGAGGCCTGCCGGCCCAGAGCCCACAACCGCTACCTTCTTGCCGGACTTCTCGGCCGCAACTTGCGGCTTGACCCAGCCGTTTTCCCACGCCTTGTCAATGATGGCGTGCTCGATCGACTTGATACCGACCGGTGCAGCATTAATGCCGAGCGTACAGGCGGCCTCGCACGGTGCGGGACAGATGCGGCCGGTGAACTCGGGGAAGTTGTTGGTGGAGTGCAGCACCCCAATCGCTTCCTGCCACTTCTGCTTGTACACCAGGTCATTCCAGTCCGGAATGATGTTGTTGACAGGGCAACCGTTGTTGCAGAACGGTATGCCGCAATCCATGCAGCGCGCACCCTGGATCTTGGCCTGTTCATCGCTCAGGGCGATGACGAATTCCTTGTAATTCTTCTTGCGCTCTTCAGGAGCCGGATAGCCCTCTTCCTGGCGCTCGAATTCAAGAAAGCCGGTAACTTTTCCCATTTCTCTATCCTTCCAATTCTTAGGCCGCAGCCGTATCAAGCTTGGCGCGCGCTGCGACGGCAAGCTCCTTCAACGCACGACGATACTCCTTCGGCATGACCTTGACGAAGGCACGGCGGGTCTCATCCCAGTTCTCAAGCAAGGCTTTCGCACGCAAGCTACCGGTGTGCTTGAAGTGGTTCTCGATCAAGCGCTTCAGGATTGCTTCATCCGCTTCGCCGGCGCCACCACGCTTGACGGCGTGCCACACGTCGCGGTCAAGCTTCTCACCCTGCTCGCTTGCGGGAAGTACGGGCTCCAGATCCACCATCGCCGTATTGGCACGCGCAGCGAACTGGGCTTTGGGGTCATACACGTAGGCAACACCGCCCGACATGCCTGCCGCGAAGTTCCGCCCGGTCTCGCCCAGCACAACGACCGTTCCACCCGTCATGTACTCGCAGCCGTGGTCACCGACGCCTTCAACGACAGCCGCGGCGCCCGAGTTTCGCACGCAGAAGCGCTCGCCGCCTACACCGTTGAAGTAGGCTTCGCCAGCGATCGCGCCGAACAGCACAGTGTTGCCAACAATGATGTTCTCTACGCCTGATCCACGGAAGTCATTGGCGCAACGCACAATCACACGCCCGCCGCAAAGCCCCTTGCCGACGTAATCATTGCCTTCGCCCACCAGATCCAGCGTAACCCCGTGTGCGAGGAAAGCGCCAAAGCTCTGCCCCGCGGTGCCGGTCATCTGAATATGGATGGTGTCATCAGGCAAGCCTTCGATTCCGTACTTCTTGGCAACCTCTCCAGAAAGCATGGCGCCAACCGATCGGTTGACATTGATGATCGGCTGGATGAACGAGACGCGCTCGCCCTTGTCCAGCGCAGGGAGCGCTTTCTCGATCAACTTGTGATCAAGGGACTTCTCCAATCCGTGATTCTGCGACGCGACTACACGCCGCGGCGAGTCTACCTGGGGCACATAGAAGACCTTGGCGAAATCCAGACCTTGTGCCTTCCAGTGTTCCAGCGCCTGTTTCTTGTCGAGCAGGTCTGCCCGGCCAATCAGGTCTTCAAACTTGCGAATACCCATTTGTGCCATCAGCTCGCGCACTTCCTCAGCGACAAAGAAGAAGTAATTGACGACGTGCTCTGGCTGGCCGGAGAAGCGCGCACGCAACACCGGGTCTTGCGTGGCGACGCCGACCGGGCAGGTATTGAGATGGCACTTGCGCATCATGATGCAGCCTTCGACCACCAGCGGCGCGGTAGCGAAGCCCATTTCATCGGCACCCAACAGGGCTGCAATCACCACATCGCGGCCGGTCTTCATCTGGCCATCCGCCTGAACGATGATACGGTCCCGCAAACCATTGATCATCAGGGTCTGCTGGGTTTCGGCGAGGCCCAGCTCCCAGGGCGATCCAGCATGCTTGATCGACGACAGGGGTGACGCACCGGTGCCACCGTCATGACCGGCGATCACGACGTGGTCGGCCTTGCACTTGGCAACACCCGCCGCCACAGTGCCGACGCCGACTTCGGACACCAGCTTGACCGAGATATCCGCCTTCGGATTGACGTTCTTCAGATCGTGGATCAGCTGGGCCAGATCTTCGATCGAATAGATGTCATGGTGCGGCGGTGGCGAAATCAGGCCGACGCCCGGCACTGAGAAACGCAGCTTGCCAATGTACTCGGACACCTTGCCACCCGGCAGCTGACCACCTTCTCCGGGCTTGGCTCCCTGGGCCATCTTGATCTGGATCTGGTCCGCGGAGGTCAGGTACTCGGTGGTAACCCCGAAGCGGCCCGAGGCCACCTGTTTGATCTTCGAGCGGAGGGAATCCCCCTCTTTCAACTCGATATCCCGTTCGATCCGATCTTTGCCAATAATGCCCGCCAGCGTCTCGCCTTTCTTGATGAAGACACCCTTCATCTCGTTGCGGTAACGCTTGTCATCCTCACCGCCTTCACCGGTATTGGACTTGCCGCCAATGCGGTTCATCGCGACAGCCAGCGTGGAGTGCGCTTCCGTGGAGATCGAGCCGAGCGACATGGCGCCTGTGGCGAAACGCTTGACGATATCCTTGGCCGACTCAACCTCATCCAGGGCTATCGCCTTGGCGGGATCAATCTTGAACTCGAAGAGGCCACGCAGCGTCATGTGGCGTTTGCTCTGATCGTTGATGATCTGAGCGTATTCCTTGTAGTTCTGGAAGTTATTGGTACGCGTGGAATGCTGCAGCTTTGCAATCGCGTCCGGCGTCCACATGTGCTCTTCGCCACGGATGCGGAAGGCGTACTCCCCGCCGGCTTCGAGCTGATCTGCCAGCACGGGCGCGCCACCAAAAGCGTCGCCATGCATGCGCAGTGCTTCTTCGGCTACTTCAAAAATGCCAATGCCTTCAACGTTCGACGGCGTGCCGGCAAAGTACTTGTCAATCAGCTCCTTGTTGAGCCCGATCGCTTCAAAAATCTGCGCGCCGCAGTAGGACATATAGGTCGAGATGCCCATCTTGGACATGACCTTGCACAGCCCCTTGCCAACCGCCTTGACGAAATTGTAGATCGCCTTGTCGCCATCAATGTTCGGCAAGCCCGCCGCCATGTTGCGCAGCGTCTCCATCGCCAGGTAAGGATGGACTGCTTCGGCACCGTAACCGGCCAGCAGCGCAAAGTGATGCACTTCGCGCGCGGAGCCGGTTTCGACCACCAGGCCGGTGGAGGTGCGAAGCCCCTTCTTCACCAGATGCTGATGGATTGCCGAGGTCGCCAACAGTGCGGGAATGGCGACGTGTTCAGCGTCCAGTTTGCGGTCGGACACGATGAGGATGTTGTAACCCGACTTGACCGCATCTTCGGCTTGCGCGCACAGCGACGCCAGACGGGCTTCCACGCCGTCCTTGCCCCAGGCGACCGGGTAGCAGATGTCCAGCTCGAAGGACTTGAACTTGTTGTCGGTGTACTGCCCGATATCACGCAGCTTGGCCATGTCGGTGAAGTCCAGCACTGGCTGCGAGACTTCAAGACGCATCGGTGGGTTGATGTTGTTCAGGTCCAGCAGGTTAGGCTTCGGGCCGATGAAAGACACTGTCGACATGACCAAGGCTTCGCGGATCGGGTCGATCGGCGGATTGGTCACCTGCGCGAAGAGCTGCTTGAAGTAGCTGTAGAGCGGTTTGTGCTTGTTGGACATGACCGCCAGAGGCGAGTCATTCCCCATCGAACCAATGGCTTCTTCACCATTCACGGCCATCGGCGTCATGAGGAACTTGATATCCTCCTGCGTGTAGCCAAACGCCTGCTGACGATCGAGCAAGGTTGCAGAAGCTTGAACCTCGACAGCCGGCCCCTCGACTTCGTCAAGCTTCACCTGAATCCGGCTGATCCACTCGCGATACGGCTTGGCGTTGGCAAGCGCGTCCTTGAGTTCCTTATCGTCGATGATACGGCCAGCTTCCATGTCGATCAGGAACATCTTGCCCGGCTGAAGGCGCCATTTCTTGACGATCTTGCTCTCCGGAACCGGCAGCACGCCCGCTTCGGAAGCCATGATGACGAGATCATCGTCAGTCACAATATAGCGTGCGGGGCGCAGACCATTGCGATCCAGCGTGGCGCCAATCTGGCGACCGTCGGTGAAGGCGATGGCAGCAGGGCCATCCCACGGCTCCATCATCGCGGCATGGTACTCGTAGAAGGCGCGACGATTCTCGTCCATCAAGGTGTGCTGTTCCCAGGCTTCCGGGATCATCATCATTGCCGCCTGGGCAATGGGGTAACCCGCCATGGTCAGCAATTCGATACAGTTGTCGAAGGTCGCGGTATCGGACTGGCCTTCGTACACAACCGGGTACAGCTTCTGCAGGTCGTCGGCCAGCACGGCCGACTTCATCACCCCTTCACGGGCACGCAGCCAGTTGAAGTTACCCTTGACCGTATTGATTTCGCCGTTGTGGGCGATCATGCGATAAGGGTGGGCCAGCGGCCACTCCGGGAAAGTGTTGGTCGAAAAGCGCTGGTGCACGAGCGCCAGAGCCGAGACACAACGTGGATCACTGAGATCCTTGTAGTAGACACCGACCTGATTGGCGAGCAGCAAGCCCTTGTAGATGATCGTGCGTGCCGACATCGACGGCACGTAGTATTCCTTGCCATGCTTGAGCTCAAGCTGCTGAATGGCGTGGCTGGCCATCTTGCGGATGACGTAAAGCTTGCGCTCCAGCGCCTCGGTGACCATCACGTCCGGCCCACGGCCAATGAAGATCTGGCGAATAACGGGCTCTTTCTCACGCACGCGCGGCGACATAGGCATTTCAGTGTCAACCGGCACATCGCGCCAGCCAAGTACCACCTGGCCCTCAGCACGCACAGCGCGCTCCATCTCCTGCTCGCACGCAAGGCGAGAAGCCGCTTCCTTTGGCAGGAAGATCATGCCCACGCCGTACTCGCCGGCCGGCGGCAACTTCACGCCATGCTTGCTCATCTCTTCGCGGAAGAAGGCGTCCGGGATCTGGATCAGTATGCCAGCGCCGTCACCCATCAGGGGATCAGCACCCACCGCGCCGCGGTGGTCAATATTCTCAAGAATCTTGAGGCCGCCCTGAACGATCTCGTGGCTCTTCTTGCCTTTGATGTGCGCAACAAAGCCCACACCGCAGGCGTCATGTTCATTGGCGGGGTCGTACAAGCCCTGCGGACGCATTTCCATTCTTTCCACTCCTGAACCGGGCCTGTCGTCAGGCCTCCGGACGCACTTTGAGAGGGTTGAAATATAGGCCGCCTTGAAGGACCGCACAAGCGCTTTTAATAGGGGTCAGAGTAAATATAATACCTTGCACCAAGACTGCTCTTTATTAATTAGGGACAGAGTTAAATCGGTGCAGAACTGCATTCGACGTTCTCGATTCTATGGGCTCCATTCAACACACAGCCCGGCCCGCTGTTCTGCTTTTCTCTCTTACTTGCCACAGTGCGACTGGCATCATCGCTGCGATCATCGAAACGTGACGGATCAAGCCCGCACCGGCATCGATCCGTCCCTCCTCGATTGGCAAGCTGAGAATTCCGTTGCACTCACTGCGCACAGAAGGCGTGAGTACCACTCGGGGAAGCAGCTGGCAGGATCAACCCGGGATTGGCAGGGATGCACGCCATTCAGAAAGTCCAGCGCGTTCATGCGCGAAAAGTGACGCGGGCAGCCCTGCCCAAATTCTGGGCCCAATGCAGAGTCGTCAGCACTCTCAAGGTCGATGTCGGTTACAGCAGTCAAGCAAGGTAGGGGGCCTCCCCATACCAGTTGCAAATACCGCACCCGACTACTTCGCTTGGAGGTATCAAGCCGGATATGCAAGTTCAAGGCTCTCCCACCGGCATGCGTAAAGGCTGCGCCAACAAGCACTCACAACGCCGAGGAGTTCTCGTCGTCCGCGAGTTGCTTGGGGCGACCCTTAGCGAGAGGATGCGTACGGCGAACCAGGCCGCTTTCGCTTTGCGACGGCACTTCTCCCAGCAACCACCCGCGATGCCCAGCGTAGCGAATCGCTTCAATTTCACCTGCCGGCACGGCAGCATCCAGATGACGCTGGTACGCGCCCTGTCGCTCGAAGGGCGTATTCCCTAATGCCCAGTAGCAAGCATGGTCTGAGATCAAAGGGTCGGGCGCCAGCCCCAGGTGATGACGCCCACTGGCCCACGGATAAGCCGCAACATCTGGTGCGAGCCCACGCCGAACGGGATTTGACTCAATGTACCGATAGCAGGCCAAGGTATAGTGCCGCGGCTCAACAGCAGTTGAACGGTAACGCCCCTCCCACAGCGTCCCGCTGCGGTGGTGCTTGTCGTTGAACCAGCGCACATAACCCCGTCCCAGACGCTGCACCGCGCTACTGACCGCCTCGGCGGTCGGCGCTGATAACAGCAGATGCACGTGATCAGGCATCAGCACATAGGCATGGATCGCCAGGGAGGCTTCGCGCGCCGACTCGCGCAGAATGTGCAGAAACCGCCGGTAATCTTCTTCGTCGAGGAAAAGTGCTGCACCGTTGTTACCCCGCTGTAGCACCAACTGAGGGTAGCCCGGCACGAACAAGCGCCCAAGTCGTGCCATCGGACCTCAGTGCTCGCTGATCGCAAACAGGCGGTGGTGCTCCTTCATTGCGTAGCGGTCTGTCATGCCTGCAATATAGTCTGCGATTGCGCGGGGCTTGTCCTCGCGCGTTCGCATTTGATACTGAGGAGGCAGCAAGCGAACATCCTGCATGAACGCATCGAAGAGCTCCGTGATCACGCGTTTCGCTTTGCTCATTTCGCGCAGAACACGGAAGTGCCAGTACAGGTTCTCACGCAGGAAACGCTGCAATTGCCCCTGCTCAGCTTGCATGGGCGCGCTGAAGCTGACAAGCGGCGGCGCACAACGCACCGCTTCAAGGCTATTCACCCCGCTCTCGATGATATTGGCCTCGGTCGTCCGAATTAGATCCACCGCCTGCGCATTGATCATACGTCTGATGGTCTCGTGGATCAGGCGCCGCCCGCCTAAAGACGGATACGCGCTGCGCACCTCTACACAATGCCTGGAGAAGGCATCCACGTCATCAAGCTGTGACAGCGTTAGCAGCCCTGAGCGCAAACCATCATCAACATCGTGATTGTTATAGGCAATGGCGTCCGCAAGATTGCAGAGCTGCGCTTCAAGCGATGGCTGGGTCTTGCTGAGGAACCGTGCCCCCAGATCACCCAGTCTCTCGGCATTCACGCGCGAGCAATGCTTGAGGATGCCCTCGCGCGTCTCGTACATCAGGTTCAAGCCATCGAACTCAGCGTAATGCTCTTCGAGCACATCAACGGTGCGCAATGACTGCAAATTGTGCTCGAAACCACCATGCCCAGCCATGCACTCGTTCAGCGCGTCTTGGCCGGCGTGCCCGAAAGGGGTGTGCCCCAGGTCGTGCGAGAGCGAGATAGCTTCGACAAGATCCTCGTTCAAGCGCAGGGCGCGAGCGAGGGAGCGTGCAATTTGCGCAACTTCTATGCTGTGCGTCAGCCGAGTACGAAACAGATCTCCCTCGTGATTCACGAAAACCTGCGTTTTGTACTCCAACCGTCGAAATGCTGCCGAGTGGATGATCCGGTCCCGGTCGCGCTGAAACTCGCTGCGTGCCGTCGGACAAGACTCCGGAACGCGGCGTCCTTTCGAAGCTTCTTCAGTAACGGCATACGACGCCAACATGATCACTCGCTCTCAGCAGCAGTCATCGATGACTTTTGCTATCTCAGGCAGCGGCACTGAATCACGAATCACAGCGCTCCCGAGAGACTGAAGCAAGACAAGACGAAGCTTGCCATCTGCAACCTTCTTGTCGTGTTGCATCAGCGCAATATACCGCTCCGAGCCTAGCTTCGGGCCGTTGGCTGGCAAACCTGCCCGCTCTACCAAGCTGCGGACACGCGCAACATCTGCCGCTGCCAGCATGCCAAGCCACGCAGAGAGCTCGGTCGCCATGATCATCCCGGCGGCGACGGCCTCGCCATGCGACCACTCCCCGTACCCCAAACCCGCCTCTATCGCATGCCCAAAAGTGTGGCCAAAATTTAGGTGGGCGCGCTCACCCTGCTCGGTCTCATCCACCGCAACAACACCCGCCTTGATGGCGCAATTCCACGCAACGGCTTCGGCAAGGCGCTCACGGTCACAGCCCAATAGCGCCTCCATGTTTTCTTCAAGCCAGCCAACACGCGCGTTATCTCTTATCAGCGCATGCTTGATCACTTCCGCCAGCCCAGTTCGCAACTCGCGCGGTGGTAAGCTGACTAGGCAGTCGACGTCAGCAATCACAAGCCTGGGCTGATGAAACGCGCCGATCATGTTCTTGCCGAGCGGATGATTGATGGCTGTTTTGCCGCCTACCGAAGAATCCACCTGCGAGAGCAGCGTCGTCGGAATCTGTATAAACGGCACTCCGCGCTGGTACGCAGCCGCGGCAAATCCCGTCATGTCACCCACCACGCCGCCGCCCAACGCGATCAGCGTTGTCGATCTATCGCAGTGCGTGCTCAACAGGCCATCGAAGATCAGGTTGAGCGTCTGCCAATCCTTATGCGCTTCGCCATCGGGAAGAACAATCGTAGAGTAAGCAATTCCGGCATCACGCAGCCCCGCGACGAGCTTCTCAAGCATCAGGGGCGCGACGACATCGTTCGTGACAATCGCAACCCGCGGCCGCTTGAGATAGGGCTTGATCAAGGAGCCTTGACCAAGAAGACCAGCCCCAACGTGAATCGGATAGCTGCGATCGCCCAGCGCTACGTTGACAGTGCGCATAACCGTTCCCACTCCGAAAGAATTTTGCTGACCGCGCTGTTCGAGTTGCATCGCGCGCCGTCCACGACAAAGTGCGCGGTCTCCCGGTACAGAGGATCGCGCTGCGCGCGCAACTCATTCAGTTTCGCGAGAGGGTTCTGCACCTGGAGCAAAGGACGATTACTGTCGTGACGCGTGCGCTCCAGCAAAATGTGGGTCGGCACATCGAGGTAGATTACCCAGCCCGTGCTGCGCAGCACCTCACGATTCGCTGGGTCGAGTACCGCCCCGCCGCCGGTCGCCAACACAATTCCCGCCGCCTCGGCACCGAGCTCCGCAATCGTCTGCGCCTCACGCCGCCGGAATCCTGCTTCGCCCTCAAGCTCGAAGATCAGCGGAATTCGAACACCTGTTCGATGCTCGATCTCGTGGTCAGAGTCAAAAAAAATACGGCCCATGCGCCGGGCAAGTATCCGACCAATCGTCGTCTTGCCCGAGCCCATGAGGCCGATGAGATAAATGTTTCTGGTATCAGGGGTCACACCGCATTTTATAACAGCGCGGCGAAACCCCAAACTGAATCAGATCAGTTCTTTTCGGTGCATCCGGCAAGCCGTCCGTACGGCGAAGACCTGAATACGCTGGCTCCGCATCAAGCTTCTTGACCTCTGATGCAAGAACTCCCAGCGTGAATGGAGTAGGCGTGTAAGAACTATTCTTGCCAATAACAGTGGTAGCGGCCTTTAGCTCTATTTCAACCCAACTACCAAAGCTCTTGTAGTAGTCAAGATAGAAGGTAGCATGCCCGGCCGCGTTAGTTGTAACCACCACTTGCGAGCCACCTGCACCGTCTCGAGAAGCCATTACTGCCGCGGCACCGTTCGGCTCGTAAACTCCATCCACGTCAATGTCTCCCGGCTCACCGACGTCTATGTTGCCGTTATTATTCGTGTCTTCAGCGACGCAGGCGTCGGCAACCTCCTGCAGCCAGAGTTCTCCCCGGGGTTGCCAGAGCCCTTTGAAGAACCGGATGCCGCGCAATGAGATCGTCACCGCTTTACCTGAAACCGGGCTGCCATTGCTATCAGTCACAGACACACCCCAAGCCATCTGGTAGCGCTCAGGGATGCCCGTCACTGTCAGAAGGTTGTCAGTCCCCATCACGATGTTAACGCCCAGCCCGGAGACGGTCAGGCTAGTCGTTCCGCGTATAGCCGAATCGCCCTGCAAGGCGGCACTCACTGCGACCGCCCCGGTTCCCGTGATCGAAGCATCGGCAGTAAAGTTAGTCGTGGCAGTTCCACTAGAGTCCGTCGTCACTGTGGTCGGGCTAATCTGCCCGCCACCACTTACAGAGAAAACTACCGCGGGACAGTCGCGGTCGCAAGTGAGGTAGTCTTGTCCAGAGCGAGCGCTGTCGCGGACAGCACCGCTGCACCCGAACTAGGCGAAGACACATAGGCCGTCGCCTCCCCGCCGGAGTAACCCAGCAAAACCTGATCGACCGTGTCTGAACAGTCGGTGGACACATGTACGCGACCCCTTGTCGCAGAGAAGAGGATGTTCGACGGCGACTCGGCAAAGCCAAATCCGCTTACCGTGACAGGCCGGCACTCGCCCAATGCAATGTTCTCGTTGGCCACAGGCGACACAAATGAGAAGGATGCGCTACCTGTCGTGATGGTCTGCGTTGCGCTCGCCCCCAGTGCCGTCGCGGTAATCAGGTCATTACCAATTTTCGATGGTGTGTACTTGACCGTTGCTGTTCCCGTGGCATCGGTTCGCACCGAGGCTGGAACCGGGTTGCCCAGGCTTGAACTGAACGCAACCGTTGCGCCGGAAACCGTATTACCCGCCTGCATCCTTCACGCCAACGGTAAGCGTCGTAGGCGTACCGAGAATGGCAGATGACGCTCCCCTGAAAGTCACCGTCGTCCCGGACACCACAATCGAGTTCGTGGCAGATGCACCACCGGACTTAGCCGTCAGCGTCACTGTCCGATTTGACTTGTCCCCATTAGTGTCAAATGTGACAGAAACCGTCCCTGTCTTATCCGTCGTCCCGGTGCTTGCAGACAGAGTCCCTGAGGACGCTGCGATCGTCACCGATGCCCCCTCAATCCCTCCATTATTCGCGTCTTTCACAACGGCCTGAACGGTGACTGTGCTGGAGCCATTGGTCGTCAACGTAGGAGAAGAGACCAACAACGCCACAGACGCAGCCGTGCCGCCGGAAGAACTGCTCGAACTCTCCCCGCAGCTTGCAGCCAGACAGACATTGCCATCTGCCCCTCCGCCACCACCACACGCTGCCATCAGCGCAGCGGTCGCAACTGCCAACGCCCAACCCAGATATCGACGCATTCTACGAACTCCTAATACGGTGAAAATCAGCGAACCAAGCTTTGCTCGGTAACAATTCTTGGCGTAATGAATACCAAGAGCTCAGTCTTCTTGTCCAGCTTACTGGATTGCTTGAACAAATTTCCAAGCACCGGAATGTCACCCAACAGCGGAGTTTTCTCTGTCGAGTTGGTAGAGTCTTGCTGGAAGATTCCGCCAATCACGACCGTACCGCCATTCTCAACCAGAACCGATGTTTTTACATGTTTCGTGTCAATCGGAACACCCATGGAGTTCTGACGTTCATAGTTCGGCTGATCTTTGTTGACATCAACCGACAAATAGACTCGCCCATCGGGCGTGATTTGCGGCTTGACGCGCAGCGAGAGCATCGCCTTCTTCCAGGTCACGGCTGTCGCCCCGGAACTCGTGGCCGACAGGAACGCAAGCTCGGTGCCCTGCTCGATAAGTGCTTCCGACTGATCCGCCGTCATCACGCGCGGACGGGAAACAACCTTTCCTCGACCATCGGTTTCAAGCGCCGTCACTTCCATGTCAAGAAAACGCGTCGCCGCCTTGTTCCAAAGCACGAAGGACAATGCAGAGGGGTTCGCTGCAGCACCTTCAGGCCGCGTCGCCGCGAATGAGGTGTTCTGCGCCACGGTATAGTCCGGCCGATCAGCAATCAATCCACTGTAGTAGCCCGTTGCCGCGAGATTTCCACCAATCGAGGTCTGAGGGATGATCCTTCCGCTGGAGTCAATGCCGCGCGTGCGATTGAAAATGCCGCCGATACCCAAGCGTACGCCTATGCTCTTTGCGAAATTATCGTTTGCTTCAACAATCTGCGCCTCTATCAATACTTGACGCACAGGAATGTCTATCTCCGTGATCATCCTTCTCACGTCTTCCAATCGCGCGGCGACATCCGTGATGATGAGCTTGTTGGAGCGCTCATCCATGATGACCGAACCACGCTTGGATATGATGGACTTTTCCTTGTCCTTCAGGACGCCCTCAAATATGTTCTTCGCACTGTGATAATTGATCTGGAACATCTCGGTCCGGAGCGGCTCCAAATCACCAATTTGAGTCTTGGACTCCAGGTCCGACTTCTCACGGGCCGCCAGCTCATCTTTTGGCGCGATCCAGATCACGTTGCCGTTCTTGCGCATATCCAGGCCTTTTGCCTGAAGAATGATTTCAAGCGCCTGATCCCAAGGTACGTCCTTCAACCTGAGGGTCAGCGAACCCGCCACTGAGTCGCTCGTAATGATGTTGAAGTTGGTGAAATCTGAAATCACCTGCAGTACAGACCGGACATCAATGTTCTGAAAGTTCAGCGAAAGTTTCTCACCCGCATATTTGACGGTTCTCCCCGCGCCCTGTACCAGTTTGCGTGGATCTTCCTGAATCGCTTTGACTTCCACAACAAACTGCGTATCGGTCTGATAAGCGTTGTGCTCCCATAGGCCATTCGGCGTAACAACCATACGCACCATATTGCCTTGCTGGGTTGTGACCACACTTGAAACCGGCGTACCAAAGTCGGTGACGTCCAGACTCTTTCGCAGGTTATCGGGCAAAGACGTTTTGAGAAACTCAACGATCAGATTTTGCCCTTGCTGACGAATGTCAATCCCGGTATTGGAATCCGACATATCGACCACTACGCGCGCTTCACCCTCCTTGCCGCGCCGAAATCCGATATCACGGATCGCGTGGCTGTCAGGCCCGCCTTTCTGCTCGGCAAAGCGCGCTGTAGTCGTTGCCTCGGCAGATTTAGCTGTCGCGGGCGAAAACACAATACTGATCTCGCGCCCGTCTACCTTTGTTTCATAGCTCAACGGTCTTAACAGGTTGATGACCAAGCGCGTACGATCAGCCACTTGAACAATGTTGGCACTTCGCACGTCACCTTCATTGATTGACTGGGCATTCTTGCCGAGCGCGTTGGTCGTTCCGGGAATGTCAATCGCTACTCGTGCTGGGTTGGAAACACTGAAGCTGCCGATCTGGCCCTCCAGCGGCTGCTTGAGCAGAATTCTAACTACAACACTGCCATTTGCACTCGATGACTGAACAGACTCGATAGCATTTTTGGCGGGAGCAACTGCAGTACTCGACGTTGCCAAGGACTCAGCAGCGCTCGCCGAACATAGCCCACATACGGCAATAAACAACGGTGCAACGACACGCGATATGATGGTCATTTCTTAGCCTCCCGCTCCTGCAACTGAATTGTGCTAACGCGCTCAACCCAATCACCGTTAGCATCTTCGATGAGTTCTTTGAGCACAACTTCTGTCTCACTGATTTTTGTCACGACACCAAAGTTCTGCCCCAGATAGTGCCCCAGCTTCACCTGATGAATCGTTTTATCTGCTTGAATGAGCGCAACAGGGTGCCCTCCCATCATCATCAAGCCAACCATTTTGAGCGTTTCAAGCGGGTACGCCTCAAGGGGCTCACGACGGTGGCTCGGGTCTGGCCCCTTTGCCCCTGGCGCTCCAGGCCGTTTTTCGGGCTCCAAACGTGAAACCTGGAAGGGATCAACGACACCAACGGCATCGTAATCTACGGTCGGAAATACTTTCAGCGGCGGCAGTGATTGCACCTGCGGACGCATGTCTTGCGCCTGCGTTTGCATCCAAAGCTTCAAATCCTCGTTCTCACCACCAGCACATGAAGCAGTGAGCACGCCGACGGCGAACATCAGCCATAACTTACTCATTTCGTATCTCCAGCCCGCGTTATCACTTCTTCGTCTCTTTGGCTGCTTTTTCACGCCGCTGCTTGGCTACTTCTTCCTCGTCCAAGTAGCGATATGTAACGGCTGTCAGATCCATCTTCAGGCCACCGTCTTTGTTCAAACCAACCGTAAGGTCCCGGAGCGTGACGATCCGCGGCAATTTTGCAATGTCTCCGGCAAACTGACCAAAGTCGTGGTAGCTCCCCGTCAAGCCAATCGCAATTGGAAGCTCAGCATAAAAGTCACGAACCATTTCCTGGCCTGGCTTCCAATACTCAAACTGCAAACCCCGCCCACGACCGGCCTGGTTGATATCAACAAGCAGCGCCTCCATTTCGGATCGGTTCGGCAACTGCTTCAGCAAAGCGCCGAACTGCCGATCAATTTCGGCAAGCTGCTTCTGGTACTCACCGAGATTCACTGCCTGCCGCTTCTTTGAAACCCACTCGTCCTTAAGCTTGATCTCTTCAGACTGCTTCTGCTCCAACTGCTCAATTTGATCTTTCCAGCTAAACCACCAAGCAGCGAGCAGAGCGGCAATGAGCAGCACCAACAAGAGCGCGGCCTTGGGTGCAACAGGCCATACACCCGGGTCATTTGGGTCTATCTGGCGAAAGTCGTCAGCCAGCCGCCCCAGAGAAAAGCCCCCTGATCCAGCAGAGAATGTTTTCATTTTTTGGATGCCCCACCTGACTGTTGCGCTGAAGGATCCCCCCCACCGCAGATTGGTCCGCCTCCGGAGCGCGCTCGATCGCCATATCTAAGCTGAACTCCCCGACACTGCGCTTGTTGTAGGTAGTCGCCTTGATCTCGACCAGCCCAGGCTTCTCAAGACTGGAAGCAGAGTCAAGGTTTCGCATGAGCTGCGACACCCGGGCGTTCGATTGCGAGTAGCCCTTGAAGTTGATACCGGAACCAGTTTGCTTGAATTCCTTTAGCATGACCCCTTCCGGCATCTGCTTGGAAAGTTCATTGAATAGAGTCACCGTTTCAGTGCGATTCGCCTGCAGGGTTTCAATGACCTGCTTGCGTGACAAGAGCGCCTGCATTTGCTCCCGGAGACGCTTGATCTCGGCGATCTCCTTCTCCAGCGTCGCGATCTCACCCTTCAAAAACTGATTCGCGCGCTCCTGGCTCTCGATTCGCCCTCCAATCAAGGTAAAGCCGACAAACCAAACCAATCCCGCGAGCAAAAGAACCAAGACAATCATCGAGTAGAACTGTTGGCGCCGGTCTTTCCTGGCCTGCTCACGATGAGGAAGTAGGTTAATCCGAATCATGCGTCAAACCTCCGCAAAGCCAGCCCGCACGCTAGCATGAGTGCCGGCGCATCCGCTGCGAGACTCTTCGGCCGAATGCGGGGAGACAAGGCCATCCCAACAAACGGATTTGCGACTTCCGTCGGCACCTGCGTTCGACCGGAAACAACCTGGTCCAAGCCAGGTATCACAGCGCAGCCGCCAGACAACACTATGTGATCGACCTGGTTGAACTGCGTTGAAGTAAAGAAGAACTGCAAAGCACGCGAGATCTCCAGTCCAACGCTGTCCATGAACGGGCGCAACAGCTCGTGCTCAAAATTCTCAGGAAGGCTATTGGAGCGCTTCGCGGCCTCCGCCTCTTCGGTACTCATGCCATAGCTGCGCGCGATATCCTGAGTCAGCAAATTGCCGCCGAAAGCTTGCTCTCGGGAGTACAGGACGTTCTCGTCACGCAGGATCGTTACCTTCATCATCTGCGCTCCGATGTCCACCATGGCAATCACCTTGCCCTTACCCGCCTCTGGCATTCTTCCCTGGATCAAGCCGAAGGACGCAAGCGACGCGAAAGACTCAACGTCCATCACCACAGCTTTCAATCCCGCTGCCTCAGCCGAAGCAACACGATCCTCGACTTTTTCTTTTCGGGAGGCCGCTATCAAGACCTCAACTTCGTCTTGGCTTCCAGGCATATAACCCAGCACCTGAAAATCGAGATTCACCTCGTCGATTGCGAACGGAATGTACTGGTTTGCCTCCGACTCCACCTGTACTTCCATCTCTACCTCACGCAATCCCGCAGGCAGAAAGATTTTCTTCGTGATCACGGCAGGTGCTGGCAAGGCCAACGCGGCCTGCCGCGTTCCAGAGCCAAATCGCTTCCAAGCTCGGCGAATGGCTTCGGCAACGGCCTCAAGGCTGGAAATGTTCCCATCCGTTACGGCGTCACGTGGAAGCGGCTCAATTGCGTAGCGCTCAAGCCTGCACTGCTTGGCACTCGCTCCTGACAACTCGACAAGTTTGACGGCAGACGAAGAAATATCCAGACCAATCAAGGCCTTGGACTTTCCCCCGAGCAGAGCAGATATATCTATCACTTGATGCAATCCTTTAAATATCGTTTAAAATCCGATAGTTGGACGCTTTAACAACAATTTACTTTAAATCCTAGCAGTAACTTGAGATCTAAGTAAAGCCAACTTGTTCAGCTGGCGCCGAACGGCACCCCAAGTGTTTCTTTAATGCCAAGGCGCGAAACGGTCGCCTCTCAGCGGCGCCTATCCAATATGATTCGTTTAGGTCGTAGCAGCAAACCCGAGTTGCACCAAACTAACACTCGACAGACAACCTATGCGCACTCGCCCGTTTCTTCTCATTTTCCTCAGCTTTGCATGCCTGGCCGTACTTGGGGTCGCGTCCCTCGCCGTCGCTGCAGCGTTTGCATGGCCAAAACTCCCGTCGCTGGAAGCTCTAACCGACTACAAGCCTCGGATCCCCCTTCGCGTTTACACCGCAGACGGGACGTTGATTGGAGAATTCGGGGAAGAACGCCGTACTTATATCCCAATCAAGGAAGTACCCGAGCCACTCAAGCACGCAATTCTATCTGCAGAGGATGACCGCTTCTTCGAGCATTCGGGCGTTGACTTTAGCGGTTTGATACGGGCGACGCTGTTGAACCTGATGGGCGGTAGCAAACGGCAAGGCGGCAGTACGATCACGATGCAGGTCGCTAGAAATTTTTACTTGAGCAGAGAGAAGACCATTAGCCGAAAGTTGTATGAAATCCTGCTCGCGCTGAAAATTGAACACAGCCTCAGCAAAGATCAGATTCTTGAGGTGTATATCAACCAAATCTATCTCGGCCAGCGCGCTTACGGATTTGCTTCTGCCGCTCAGACCTATTTTGGGCACGATTTGTCTCAACTGGGGGTAGCGGACTACGCGATGCTTGCCGGCTTACCTAAAGCGCCTTCGGCATACAATCCTGTCGCCAACCCACAACGTGCAGCACTGCGGCAACAGTACGTACTGCGCCGCATGCGAGAGTTGGGCTATCTGGCAGAGGACGCCTATCAGCAAGCGACAAAGGCGCAGCTAAAACTTGCGATTGGCAAAAATGCACTGCTAGTCACAAGCATGCCTCACGCGGAGTATGTCGCGGAGATGGCCAGGCAGATGGCTTTCGATCAATTCAAGGAAGAAGCCTACACACGGGGAATCCGAGTGGTGACAACTATCCTGAAAGCCGATCAGGAGGCTGCTTACGGTGCACTTCGCCGCAACATACTGGCTTACGAGCAGAGGCACAGCTATCGGGGCGCGGAAGATTATGTTGATATCAGCGGGGAACCCCTGCAGAACGAGGATATCCTCGGCGAATTTCTCGACAATTACCCTGATCTGGACGAAATGAAGCCGGGGATCGTACTTGAAGCATCAAAAAAACTACTCAAGCTCTATATCCGGGGCGGCAATATTATCGAGTTGTCTGGGGAGGCACTGCGTTTCCCCGCAGCGATGCTCGCTGACAGCGCGCCTGCGCAAAAGCGACTACGCGCTGGTGCAATTGTGCGCCTGATCAAGAGCGCAAAGGGCTGGCAAATCACGCAAGCGCCCGAAGTAGAAGGTGCGTTTGTCTCGCTTGACCCGCGTAACGGTGCGGTCCGCGCGCTGGTTGGCGGCTTCGATTTCAATCGCAACAAGTTTAATCATGTCACCCAAGCCTGGCGCCAAGCGGGTTCGAGTTTCAAACCCTTCGTTTTCTCGGCGGCCATCGACAAAGGCTTTACGCCAGGAAGCGTTTTTGACGACGCGCCACTCTCGTTTTCGTCAGAAGAAACCGGCAGCAAGGATTGGAGCCCGCAGAACTATGACGGCAAATACGAAGGCCCAATGAGTCTGCGCACTGCGCTGGCAAAGTCAAAGAACATGGTATCCATTCGCGTGCTGCAAGCAATCGGCACGCGCTATGCGCAAGACTATATCGCCAGCCGATTTGGCTTTGATGGCGCAAAAATCCCCCCGTATCTCACGATGGCGCTTGGCGCGGGCTCAGTCACGCCTTGGCAAATGGCTTCTGCCTACTCCGCATTTGCAAACGGGGGCTACCGGATTCAGCCTTATCTTGTCAGCGAAATGCAAGACAGCGATGGCAAGGTCCTCGCCAAGATGACGCCGGTAGTCGTCGGAGAACAGGCAGAGCGGGTGTTAGATCCGAGAAATGCGTTTTTGATGGATTTGATGATGAAGGACGTTGTCCGGCGAGGCACCGCAGCGAAGGCCCTAAGTCTCGGACGCAGTGATCTGGCCGGAAAAACCGGAACGACAAACGAATACGTCGATGCTTGGTTTTGCGGGTATCAGCCGACTCTGGTAGGGATTTCATGGATCGGCTTTGACCAACCGAAAAAATTGGGCTCCGGCGAAACCGGCGGAACACTCGCACTGCCTGTGTGGATTGACTATATGAAGGTCGCGCTTAAAGGCGTACCCGAACAGTTCATGAGCGTCCCGACCGGACTGTTAAGAGTCAAGCCGAGCTTCGAGAAAGAAGGGGACGATCTGATTTACGAGGAGCACTTGCCAACAGACGCCGCTGCCGAGGACCCGGGTTCAAGCGAGCCTTGAGCAGCCCACGCCTCGTCGACGACAAGTTTGCCGCCAGAGTGTGCCAGCAGAGCCTTCGCCAATACAGCGCGCAAGCTGGACTGACCGCGCGTATCGCGCCAGCCGTCAGATGAAGGACTGAAATGATAGGCGCCGAGGCGTGCTGCAAGCCATATCTCTTGCATCGCAAGATGCTGATTGAGCACAATTTTTCCAGTGTCGTCGAACTCAATTTCGACCACTCCATCCTGGTAGGTGATGTCAGCGTCGATACCCGCGCTATCGATTGCGGCTTCAAGGACACTGACGATCTCGGAAAGCTCTTGCTGTGCGAGCGTCAGGAATATCTGCTCATTCATGTGTGACAGGGCTCCTTGCGTACAATACTGTGAGGGCGGCAACGCGAGAATTCTCGCCAATACAGGGACATCGAAGGTGCAGATACTAAAACGCTTACTCCGCAAACGGAAACACACGGCTGTGACAAGGTGCCTCACACTAAGCCTCACACTGATCGTATGCGCGTGCGGCATTAAAGGGCCCCTCACGTTGCCCCCCGCGCCGCTTCCATCTTCTCAATTAACTCCGCTGCGCGCTGAGTCAGATCGTAGTGGTTCTCCGGGCGCGCACCGAATCCCAGCAGACAGACGCACCAGGCCACTCTCGGCTCAATCGCCCATCAATAGCCCACGCACCTAGCGGCGCTCCGGTTTGGCTGCGTCGGCTTGAGCTGCCCGCGAGGTGGGCGCTCTCCGAACGAGCGTGATACGCCGCCAACTCCTGCAGAATTCAGCCACGTCGTAAAATATGGCTCCCACAAACAACCTTGGACCGCTACACATGAGCAAGCTGATCGCAGCCGCTGAGGTCATAGCATTTCACGACGAATGTGTCGCCAACCGCGGCTGGGCAAAATCAGCCGCAGCCCGACATGGTGAAGGCCTTTGGCACTTTCTCGAAGTCAATCATCGTTTCAACAATCTGCTCTGGGACGAAGAGGATCTGGCGCGGAGGCTACACGTTGGCGACAGCGATATTGCCGCCAACAAGCGCGCCATCGACACCTATAACCAGAAGCGCAACGACGCGATCGAGCGGATGGACGAGGTAATTCTTTCCGCCATCGCGGTGGTGCGCGCCGTGAGCAGCGGAAGATTGAACTCAGAGACCGCAGGCAGCATGATTGACCGGTTGTCGATCTTGTCTCTCAAGATTTTCCACATGGGTTTGCAGACAAAGCGGCAAGATGCCACCGCTGAACATATCGCCGCCTGCAGCACTAAGCTGACACGCCTGAAGGAGCAGAGGACCGATCTGGCTGCATGCCTGGAGCAACTAATTGCCGAATGCGTTACCGGCGATGCCCATTACAAGGTCTATCGCCAATTCAAGATGTACAACGATCCCAATCTCAACCCCTGCCTCTACGGAGCGCGTACAGGCTGAGCTCAGATTTTCCATCTTCCTCGCGCGCCTCAGGGCTGGCGAGGCCGGCAACATCCGTCTTCCGCCGAGCGAATTCGCTGAGCGGCGTCATCCAAGCCCTGCTTCGGGGGCTTCTTGTCATCAAAGACCTGTTCTATTTCTTCAGCAAGGATGCGCCGCACACCGAGGCGATGCATGAAGGAACTCGCGGTCGTCCCCGCGGTGGCAGGTTTATTACTAAGTTGTGACAGAGCCTGCCGAGTCGCAACCAAGTCATCCTTGAGCAGAGAGCTTTCGGTCGCGACCAGAACACCCGCACGGCTGAGCGGCAAGTAGCCGGCACTCACCTGCCAATCAATCTGGTTCTCCGTCTCCAACCAGAACTGAATGAATCGTGCGACGACCTTGTATTCGCCACTTGTTCGGTTATTGGAAACCCACAGTGAAGGCCCATCTGCCACCGTATGCAATGGCGCACCATGGGCATCTTCGTGGTAGGGGTAAGGCGCAACGGCCACCGTAAACGCCGCCTGACGTGCGAGGCTCGGGAAAGCCCCGGAGGGCGCAATCAGCACGCCGCACTCTCCTGACGCAAAATGCGCTTCAGCTTCGCTGCCACGGCCGAAGTAGTAAAAGTAACCGGACTTGCGCCAACTGGACATCATAGCCATGTGTTTGACGTGAACCAGGCCGTTCCCCTGGTACTGCTCGGCCCTCCCAGCAACAATCAACGGCTGGTTGTTCCAGACGGCGGCATTTTCAAAGATCGTGGAGACAGGTTGTGAAGCCGTCATCGGGCACGCTACACCTTCGGTGTAGAAACGACCCAGCACTTCCACCCAAGATCGCCACGTTCTAGGGATCTCAGCGCTCGTCACACCAAGTTTTTCGAGAAGTTCCTTGTTGTAGAACACTACTGGAGAAGACAGTGCCACGGGCAACGCATTCAGCCGCCTCGTCGAGTCGAGCGCACTTGGCACCATCACCCTGGAGAAGCTCCCGACGTTCAACGGTATGCCTGCATCTTTCATCACTCGCCACAAGGGCTTGAAGCGTGCGCTTCCGTCAAGGTATAGGTCCTCGTCCAGCTCCGGAACAATCGCCATCGCAGGTAAACTGCCTTGCCCCCACGGACGCATCGACACCACGACCTTGCCGCCCTGACTCTGAGCATTGAATCGATCGGCGAGCTTGCGCAGTTGGGCATCCTTGTCCGCGCCCAATGGGTGAGTCAATTCCACTTCGAACCCGGTCAGCGCGTCTTGCGCCTGCTTCGGCACAACTGCCTTGCGCGCGGGCGCGGCGAGCGCAGTCATGCACACCAGGACAAGGCTTGCTTGCAGAAGTACCTGAATCGGCGATGTAGCCCCCATCTCTGCCCTCCAATGCAGCTGTCAGGGGGCCATTATGGCGAAAAGAGCCCTTTCTCCCACAAGCTTCTGGCGGGCGGTTCAAGTCTGAATTTCAGGTGACGTTATTTCCCCTAGCACACCACTAGGCGCAAGCCATGAAATCCAGACATTTAAGCCTGATTTTGCTGACCCTCTCCCTTTGCGCCTGCGAGCTGCTTGGCATTCCAGACCCCGCCAAAGAAGCAGAGCGGAAAGATGCAGAAGGCAAAGCCATCGGCAGTGCATGCCGTCACGCCGGGCGGGCGCTGGAAGATTGCTTTTCCTTGAACACCACCGCCCAGAAGGCGTCGGTCTTCGCCGGGTGGAAAGAAATGAACGACTACATGGCCCAGAACAAGATCGAAAACGTAAAGCCTGAACTCGTACCGGGTGGCGTACAGGCAGAGAAACCTGCTCATGGCGAGGCAGCAGTCCCGGATGACGCCGCGGAGTCCGCCGCGCCGGAACCCAAGACCGGCAGCAAGTCCCGCAACAAAGCGAGCACAAAGCTGGAGAAACCCGAGAAGTCTGACAAAACGGCCACGGAACATTGACTGTCCGCTGCCGACGCCTTTCCGTTACCATCGCGGCCTCACCGATGTTCGTAACACACCCATGAACGCTACCGCCAAAGGCTATCTACTGCTCTGTCGCCCAGGATTCGAGAAAGAATGTGCGGCCGAGGCTGACGCCTTGGCGCTCTCCTCAGGAATGAGCGGCTTTGCTCGAACCGAGGCTAATAGCGGGCTGGTGCATTACGTCTTTAACGAAGTGTGTGACTGGCATCTCGCAGCAGAGGCCGCACCTTTCGAGCAGTGGGTCTTTGCCCGCCAACGCAGTGTGTGGGTTGAGCGCCTGAAAGACCTACCTGCAGAGGACCGCGCGACACCGCTCGTCAACACAATTCTCAGCTTGGGACAAAACATCGGTCGGCTGTGTGCTGAAACTGCCGATACCAATGAAGCCAAAGAGCTTTCAGGGTTTCTCAAACGCTTTATCCCGCACATCGAACGGGCATTGCAAGCCAAGAACATCCTCCGCCCCAAACGCAGCGAGCTGCCGACCCTCCACTTGCTGTTCAAGAACTCCAGCCAAGTTGACATCGGCTTATCGCAACCCGGAGATGCTTCTGCGTGGCCGATGGGCATCGTGCGCCTGCGCATGCCACGCAATGCACCAAGCCGCTCGACGCTCAAACTGGCCGAAGCGTTTGAGATCATGCTGACGGAAGAGGAACGCGCCAATAGCCTTCGGGCAGGGCTCTGGGCCATTGATCTTGGCGCGGCCCCAGGAGGGTGGAGTTTCCAGTTCGCCGAGCGCGGGCTACACGTGCAGGCTGTGGATAACGGCCCGCTGGCTGACGCACTGCTCGCCACCGGCATGGTTGAACACATCCGGGCGGATGGGTTTACCTGGCGTTCACAGCGCAAATCGGTCGAATGGCTTGTCTGCGACATGGTGGAACAGCCCACGCGAATTGCCCAACTGGTCGCCGACTGGACCGCCTCCGGGCGGGCCAGGCGCTGCATTTTCAACCTCAAGCTGCCCATGAAGAAACGTTTTGAGGAGCTCAAACGCTGTCGCCAGATTATCGATTCGCGGTTCAAGCAGCACAACGACCACTATGTGTTGCGGATCAAACACCTGTATCACGATCGCGAAGAGGTCACCGCCTACCTTGCCAGAATCTGATCCCGGGTCTGTCACTAAGCTCGGCCACAGTGCGCAGCGCGGCCCTGAAACACGGGGCGGACACACCATTCCGGCAGACAGGGTCGTTGACGGTTACAATGCCCTGTTTTCTTTAATAAAACGCGACACAGTGCTGTCGCGCTCGTAGCCATACACATGAGCTTTGCCGATCTGGGACTGATTCCCGAACTCCTGCGCGCTGTCGAAGAAGCAGGCTATACCACACCGACTCCGATCCAGTGCCAAGCGATACCTGTGGTGCTGGCTGGGGGTGACGTCATGGGCGGTGCGCAGACGGGAACGGGTAAAACCGCTGGTTTCACCCTGCCCCTGCTGCAGCGCTTGGCGCCCCATGCGAGTACCAGCACGTCGCCCGCACGACATCCTGTGCGTGCCTTGATCCTTGCCCCTACCCGCGAGCTCGCGATGCAGGTGCATGAATCCGTGCAGACTTACAGCAAGTATGTGCCACTGCGCTCGACCTGCATTTACGGCGGCGTGGACATGAATGCCCAGATCGCTGAGTTGCGCCGCGGCATAGAGATAGTCGTAGCGACGCCGGGCCGCCTGCTCGACCACGTGCAGCAAAAAACCATCCAACTGGGTAGCGTTGAATTTCTGATCCTCGACGAGGCGGACAGAATGCTGGACATGGGCTTTATCCCGGATATTCGTCGCATCCTGACCTTGCTGCCTGGCAAGCGGCAAAGCCTGCTGTTCTCGGCCACGTTCTCTGAAGAGATCAAGAAATTGGCAGACAGCATGTTGCGTGCGCCGCAACTTATTGAAGTTGCACGTCGCAATACGGTCTCTGAAACGATCAGCCACTTGGTTCACCCAGTATCGTCACATGTCAAACGGGAGCTTCTTGCTGATCTGCTCAAGGGTGGAGTCGACGGAATGGGCCAGGCGCTAGTCTTCGTCAGTACGAAGTTCGGCTGTGCCCGCCTTGCGCGACACCTTCAGAAAGAGGGCATTTCCGCGGATGCTATCCACGGCGACAAAAGTCAGCTTGAACGTACGGCCGCCCTGGAAGCCTTCAAAAACGGCACAACCCGCGTGCTGGTCGCCACCGACGTGGCAGCCCGCGGGCTGGACGTAGACGATCTGCCTTACGTTGTGAACTTTGAATTGCCCTCCACGCCGGAGGACTATGTTCACCGCATCGGTCGCACCGGGCGTGCTGGCAAGTCTGGTGCGGCAGTGTCTTTGGTGGCTCCTGAAGAAAATTACAAGCTTGCTGCGATCGAGAAGCTGATCAAACTGAAGATCCCGCAGAAAGAAATCCCGGGGTACAGCGCCAACACGTCCGTTGAGGAACTCGCCCGGTTCCGTCTCAAGCACAAACGCCCCTCAAGACCGCAACCTGCGGCTGATGGCTTCGACTTCGACCGACCATACGCGCCCGTCGCCACTCATGGAAGCGCGCTGCCAACGCCATCGGACAAACCGGCACCCTCTTCACCTCCCGCTAAAAAACAAGGGAAGTCCGTCCTTGCAGTTCTGTTAGGTGGCAACGGCAGACACTGAACCGCGAAAGTAACAAGCGTTACCGCTTTGAAGACGCTGGAATCCCGTTGACAACCGTCCCGACGGTAACACCGTGGCTGCGATACCAGCCCTGATTCATTTCCAGCGCGTAGCGTATCGGCCGACTTGGGCAATGCGACTCTTCGGTTTGCGGTTTCATCTCCGCGAAATCGAGGATTTTCCCTTCATCGTCAATGAACGCGATTGACAAGGGCAGCAAGGTATTTTTCATCCAGAAGCAATGCCGGCCGGCTTGCTCGAAAACGAAGAGCATCCCCGCCTGGGCTGGTAAAGTCGTGCGATTCATCAGCCCGACCTGACGCTCACGCTCTGTCGCAACAACCTCCGCCCGAATGCGATACATCCCGATCGAAAGATCCGCCAGCCTCTTCCCTTGCTGTGCACAGACGATCGCGCTGGCCAATAGCCCAATCCCGAAAAACAGTCCTCTATTCACCGACCTCTCCGAAACGCTTTGTTTACCCCGGCTTCCGCCTCCGCCAACACTTCCACTCTCCGCTCGCCCGGCGACAGGCCTGCCAGCGTCCAGTCGCCAACCGACCACCGGATCAACCGGAGTGTCGGCAAGCCGACTTTGGCCGTCATCCGTCTGACCTGTCGATTCTTGCCTTCGCGCAGCACGATGCGCAGCCACGCCGTAGGAATGGCTTTACGCACCCTGATCGGCGGATCACGCGCCCATAGCCAGCCTGGCTCTGGCACTTCCTCAGCCTCACAGGGCTGCGTCACAAAATCACCAAGGTCGAGCGTGCTCCGCAACGCTATGAGCGCCATTTCACTTGCTACACCTTCCACTTGCGCAAAATACGTCTTCGGTGCCTTGTGTTTGGGACTCGCCAATTGGTGCTGCAAGGCACCGTCGTCCGTGAGCAGCAAGAGGCCTTCGCTGTCGGCGTCCAACCGTCCAGCCGCATACACCCCGGACTCGGCCACATACTGGGCAAGTGTCCGCTGGCCTTCCTCACCTGTAAATTGGCTTAACACCCCAAAGGGCTTGTTGAGCAAAACAATACGACTCATCGCCGCCCGCCTCCGCCCCAAGAAAAAGCCCGCCAAGTGGCGGGCCTTTCAATGACCGTGCGACGACGGTCTGCTTCCGAATCAAGCACGCTGGATATTCGAGGCTTGCTTGCCTTTGGGCCCCTGCAGCACTTCAAAAGACACCTTCTCGCCTTCCTTCAGTGACTTGAAGCCATTCATGTTGATCGCCGAAAAATGGGCAAACAGATCTTCACTGCCGTCATCCGGCGTAATGAACCCGAAGCCTTTTGCGTCGTTAAACCACTTTACTGTACCGATTGCCATACCCCTGTTCCTTCTTCCTCTGGTTTGTGTGTCTCATTCCCGCTATGACGCAGGTGTGCTTCTTTGAATGAACCGATCGTCGCACACGGCCCCCACAGCGGGGCCCAGAAGCGACGCAGAGCACACGCGGTATTTACGCCTTGCACAAAAAAGCGTCAAGGCTCCTGCGCCATTCTTGTGCAATCAGCGAGAAGTTCGCGCAAAAAGTGTCTCAATGAGGCAACTCGGCATGCCCTTTGCTAAGAAACAATCGAACAGAGTGAATGCGGGAACGTCTGTGAAAAGGCGCAAGCGTCGTGGCGAAATGCTGATCCTTATCCATACTGGAAATGTGTAGCGCCGCCCCCACATAATGGTCTGAGAGCAATTATTGAACTCTGGGTTGTACGCATTAGAATGGGCCGCATGGCAACACGAAAACAACAGGAATCGGTCCTTGAGGCAGATCGCACGTCGGTGCAACCGCCTCGTTTGTACAAGGTCTTACTGCTAAACGACGACTACACTCCGATGGATTTTGTCGTCAACGTTCTGCAGCGTTTTTTTGCACTGGATCGTGAGCGCGCGACGCAAGTCATGTTGCAGATCCACCATGAGGGCAAGGGTACTTGCGGAGTTTTTCCGCGCGACGTCGCAGCCACCAAGGTTGAGCAGGTCAGCAATTTTTCGCGCCAGCATCAGCACCCATTGGCCTGCGTGATGGAGGAAGAGTAAATGATTGCCCAGGAACTTGAAGTCAGCCTGCATATGGCTTTTGTCGAAGCGAGGCAAAACCGCCACGAATTCATCACAGTCGAGCACCTATTGCTCGCCTTGCTCGACAACCCCTCCGCAGCAGAAGTTCTGCGCGCTTGCGCGGCCAACACCGAAGAGCTTCGGCGTGATTTGAGCGGCTTCATCACCGACCACACGCCGACCGTCCAGGGGAATGAGGAGATCGACACGCAGCCCACGCTGGGGTTTCAACGCGTGATCCAGCGCGCCATTCTTCACGTTCAGTCGTCCGGCAAGAAGGAAGTCAATGGCGCAAACGTGCTCGTCGCCATTTTCGGCGAGAAAGACTCCCACGCCGTTTTCTTCCTCCAACGGCAAGGCATATCACGCCTGGACGTTGTGAACTTTATCGCCCATGGTGTTGCGAAAGCGCCGAACCCCGGCACCCAAGGTGCATCGCCCAAGCAAGGCGAAGGGGACGCCGAGAACAATGAGAGTGACACACCTGCTGCCGGCGGGGCGCTTGAGAACTACACGCAGAACCTGAATCAGCAAGCACTGGTCGGCAAGATCGACCCATTGATTGGCCGCAGTCAGGAACTCGAACGCGTCATCCAGACACTTTGCCGCCGACGCAAGAACAATCCTTTGCTGGTCGGAGAGGCAGGCGTCGGCAAGACAGCCATTGCAGAGGGCCTTGCGCGTTTGATCATCGAAGGGAAAGTTCCTGAGGTACTGGCAGACGCACAGGTCTACGCGCTTGACATGGGTTCTCTCCTTGCTGGCACGAAATACCGAGGTGATTTTGAACAGCGCCTCAAAGCGGTGCTCAAGCAGCTCGTTGAGCACCAGAATGCCATTCTTTTTATCGACGAGATCCATACCCTGATCGGTGCGGGCGCGGCCTCCGGCGGCACGCTTGATGCCTCCAACCTGCTCAAGCCAGCGCTGTCTTCGGGACAACTGAAATGCATCGGCGCCACGACCTACAGTGAATTCCGCAATATCTTCGAGAAGGATCATGCGCTTTCGCGCCGTTTCCAGAAGATCGACATTCACGAGCCCTCTGTTCCGGAGACCATTGAGATTCTGAAGGGGCTGAAGTCGCGGTTTGAGCAACATCACGGCATCAAGTACTCCAACGCCGCGATTACCAGCGCTGCCGAACTTTCAGCCCGATTCATCAACGACCGCCACTTGCCGGACAAGGCAATCGACGTCATTGACGAAGCAGGTGCTGCTCAACGCATTTTGCCGAAAAGCAGGCAGAAGAAAACCATCGGCAAGAACGAAATCGAAGAAATCGTCGCCAAGATCGCGCGCATCCCGCCACGCTCGGTTTCGAACGATGATCGCGCCGCACTGGCGAATCTTGACCGGGATCTTAAGAACATGGTTTTTGGGCAGGATCTCGCGATCGACACTTTGGCCAAGGCGATCAAAATGTCGCGCTCGGGGCTGGGCAATCCGCAAAAGCCCATCGGGAGCTTCCTGTTCTCTGGCCCGACAGGTGTCGGCAAGACGGAAGTGGCCCGCCAACTCGCTTATACGATGGGCATTGAGCTGGTACGGTTTGACATGTCGGAATACATGGAACGGCATGCGGTCAGCCGCCTGATCGGTGCGCCCCCGGGGTATGTCGGGTTCGACCAGGGTGGTTTGATGACAGAGGCGGTCACTAAGAAGCCCCATTGCGTCATGCTCCTGGACGAAATCGAAAAGGCCCACCCCGACATCTACAACATCCTGTTGCAGGTGATGGACCACGGCAAGCTGACCGACAACAACGGACGCGAAGCAGACTTTCGTAACGTGGTGATCATCATGACTACCAACGCTGGTCAGGAAACTCTGCAGAAAACGACGATGGGTTTCACCACTTCTCGCGAAGCGGGTGACGAGATGGTGGAAATCAAACGTCTGTTTACGCCTGAGTTCCGCAACCGCCTCGACGCCGTTATTTCGTTCAAGCCTCTCGATCGGGAAGTCATCATGCGGGTCGTCGACAAGTTCCTGCTTCAGCTTGAAGGGCAGCTGCAGGAGAAGAAAGTCGAAGCAACATTCAGCGATGCGCTCAAGGCCTGGCTGGCCAGCAAGGGCTTTGACCCCCTGATGGGAGCGCGGCCGATGGCTCGCCTCATTCAGGACACCATTCGCTCAGCGCTCGCGGACGAGTTGCTGTTTGGGCGCCTCGCACAAGGCGGCCGGGTGTGCATTGATCTTGATGACGCCGGTAAGGTTGCTTTGCTGTTCGACGAGGAAGAAGCGCACGCCTGACGGCAACTTCTGAGACAACGGGGCCGCGCATATGACGCGGCCTTTTTGTTGGCCGCGCCGCTCCCCATGGGCACAGATCGAGTTCCCCACGCATGTTTCGCCATCTATACTGAAAGCGGGCCTATCGCCAGCCCGATCAATTTACGGGGAGACATCATGATCACGACCGACGCCGACCACAACCGCGTTGAAATGCGTGCGTACGGCCACTTGACGCTCGCTGACCTGAAGACCTTTGAAGGAATATCCGAATCAAGGCTGCTCGAAGCGGGGAAACTGGATCTATTGATCGACTTGCGCAGCCTCGGTACAAGCACGCTGGACGCTCTTGTCGAGGAGTTGAGGTTCGCGCGCAAGCACGCAACGGACTTCCGGCGCATCGCCATCGTTTCAGACAACGAACTCTTGAACTGGGGGGCGTGCATCCCCGGCTTGTTTGTCGAAGCGGAGGTCTGCGCATTTGACAACGAGCCTAGCGCGCGCCTCTGGCTGGATGAACTTGGTCCATTGACCGACAACGCGTCTTAAGCATCGGCGCTACGTATGTAGCATACAGGGAAACTTTGGCGCTTCAGCAGCCGCGCTCGACCAGCACGATTGAAATATCGTCGTGTGCGGCGACACCGTCGAGATGTGCGGTGAGCGCCTCCATGACGCTGAACAAACGCTCTTTCGGGTCGTGGCCCAGAAGCGCGCGCTCAAGTTCGGCGGACGCAAATACGCTGCCATCGGCTGACTCCGCCTCGATCACACCGTCTGAGCACAACAGCAACTGCTCGCACTGACCAAGCGACAGGCTCGTGATGGCGACATCCGAGGACTCCATCGAAATGACGCCAAAGGGGAGTTGCGTCGATGCGTAGCGATGCACGGTGCGGCCTGCTTCGTCCAGGTGGAGCACGTCTGGAACGCCCCCCACCCAGATGCCGCCCTCACCACTGAGCCGATCCACACACACCACGGCAGCCGAAACAAAACGCCCAACGGGCAGCAATTTGCACAGTGAATTGTTGATTTCTAGCACCATCCGCTCGATCGGCACCTGTTGCTCAACGGCATGATAGAAATCATTCACGATCGTCAGGCCGCTCATCGCCGCAGCAAGCCCGTGCCCTGTCGCGTCCGCAAGCATCACATACAAGCGCCCATCAGCCGATTTTGCCGATAGGACTATATCGCCCGAGAAACGTTGTGTCGGGCTGATCCAGAAGCGGACGCCGCTCTGCTCCAGCATGTCTCGCCGAATATGGCGCTCCATGATGTTCTTTGCCAACTCGGCCTCACTCTCGGCCTCGTCATGGTACTGCTGCAGTCTTGCCGTGTTGTCAGCAAGCTGCTGCTCCACGAGCTTGCGACGGCTGATGTCGCGAACGGTCGCAATAAACAGGCGCGTATCCGTGACGGGCAGTTCCGTCACACAAAGCTCAATGGGGAAGCCGTTCCCCGAGCTCCGAACGCCATTCATTTCCTGAAGATGCCCTATAAACTCGGGCGACTGTCCGTCCAGATAACTGAGGAATTTCAGCTCTAGCGCGCTCTGATCCTCCTGACTGAGCAAGAGCCTCATATCTTGCCCCTGCAGATCGGCACGGACTCTGCCAAATGCCAACTCGGCCGAGCGGTTGGCATCCACGATGCGAAAGGTTGAGTCAAACGTAAGCAGGCCATCTGCCATCGCATCGGCTACCGCAGCTTCACGCTGCATCGCCTCCTTGCGGCTGGCCTGAAAGTCGAGCGAACGCGCGAGATTGCGCATCTTGGCAGCAAAGATCTGGTAAGACAGGGGCTTGGTCAGATAGTCATCTGCACCACTTTCAAGCCCTCGTACAACGTCATACTCCGCATCCATGGCCGACACAATCACGACCGGAACCCACCGATCCGTTTCCGCGGCGCGGATCCGCTGAATAGCCTCGAAGCCATCAACCTTGGGCATCATCAGATCCATCAGCACGATATCCGGCATATGCTCGAAGTACATAGACACCGCTTGCTCGCCGTCTTCCGCCATCAGGGTCTCAAAACCCAGCCTGCCAAGGTAGGCACGCAGCAAGGCCCGGTTGGCCTGCATATCGTCGGCGATCAGGACTCGAAAGGTACGTTGAATCATCATTAGTATCCGCTCAGGCTTCCGTCACACCCGTCAAACCACAGACTCACTCGACGCGCCGGCATCGCTTCCAGCATTCGCTGCCGGGAAGCGAACCTCGACCACGTTACCTTTACCCAGGTACTCCATGCTCTTGAACGCCATCATCCTGGTAATCGCGATGCCCCGTCCATTCGGCGCGAACGCGCGATCGGGCGACAGTTCCAGGAAGCGCTGCCATTCAAAGCCAAGCCCCTCGTCCTCTATGCGCACGTAGAACTCGCCAGCCGCATTGCGCAGGTGGAGGCGCACACGCTTGCTGAGGTTCTCTGGCCGCTCAAGACGTTTGATCACTTCGTCCAGCCAACAATCCTCAGACTTCAACCGGGTCTTGGTTTGAAAATCGATGCCCAAGTTTCCGTGCTCGATGCCGTTGACCAGCAACTCACTCAAACCGAGCACAACAGAATCCGGGTCGTGTGCGCCCAGTGCGATCAGCGCCGATAGCGCTTGCGCTTCCTCCAGCGTGCGCACGAAGAAGTCACCTTCCGCAAGCAGACCTATCGCCTTTGAATGGTTGGCAATACGCAGGGAAACGTCTGCCCAGCGTGCACCATCTTGAACCGCGGCCCGCACAATCGAGAGCAAGGCATCGGAGCGAAACGGCTTGGTCAGGTAGTAGTGCGCCCCGGACGCCAAGCCTTCACTGACCTGGTCCGGACTCGCCGCTGCGGTCTGCATAATGACTGGCAGATGCCGCATTCTGTCATCGGTCTTGATTCGCCGTAGCAAGGTCAAGCCGTCAATCTTCGGCATCATCCGATCCATCACGATGACATCGAATTTGCGGGGATCTGCATCCAGCTCGGCCCATGCCACCTCAGGGTCGTCGAAGAAACTCAGCTGATACCCCGAGTCGGACAAATACTCGCCGATGATTTCAAGATTCAACGGCTCGTCGTCCAGAATCAGTAAAGAAGCCCCCATTTGTCGCCCCTACCCCTGTTCCGACATTTCACCCCTGTTCGCACTCACCCCGTGCGCGACAGGCATTCGCACCACGATTTCCGCCCCACCTGCGTCGTGGTTTCTAGCATAGATCTGGCCGCGATGCGCATGAACGATTGCTTTGCAGATCGCCAGGCCAAGACCGGTACCGCCTGAAGTAGCGGAATTCTGGCTGCTTTGTACAAATTTATCGAACACATCCTCCAGCTCGCCCGCTGGGATGCCCGAACCACTATCCCGCACAACCAACTCCACCGCCGGCACATCCAGCCGCTCGCCCTGCCGCCGCCCCACATTCATCCGCGTCCTGCCCAAGCACAGCGTGATCAAACCACCGTCTGGGGTGAACTTTATTGCATTGGCCAGCAAATTCCTCACCACCTGCCCGATCCGCTTGGGATCAACCCAGCATGCGGGGGTTTCTGCGTCGACCTGGCGCTCGACACGCAAGCGATGGCTGGACAAAAGCGCGTCAAATTCGGTGACTGCATCGTCCAGCACGCCGGACAAATCCGTCTGCGCCGGCTGCATGACCATTCGCCCGGACTCCAGCTTCGAGATATCCAGCAGCTCATCTAGCAGGGTGAGCAGACGATTTCCGCTGATGACCACGCGGTGAAAGTAATCCTTCAACTTCTCGGGCGTAACCTTGCTTGCCCGATCTTCTCCCATCTGAGCGAAACTGAGTATCGCGTGCATGGGCGTGCGCAATTCGTGCGAAACATTCGTGAGGAACTCCGTCTTCGCCGCATTGGCATGCTCCGCAGCCTCTTTTGCCGCGACAAGCCCGACTGTCTGCTCAGCCACGAGCCTGCGCAGCTCGTCGCGATGGCGGCGTAGTTCGACCTCTTCTTCTTTGCGACGCGTGATATCACTGTGGGTGCCGATCATCCGCAGCGCCCTTCCGCCGGGATCGCGCTCGACAACCTTGCCGCGGTCAAGCACCCAGACCACTGTTCCATCCTTGCGGCACAGCCGGTGTTCGCTCATGTACAGGCTGGTTTTACCCTTTAGATGACGTTGAACTTCCTGGGTCACCGTCTCGACGTCCTCAGGATGAATGCAGGTCAGCCACGCGCTCAGCACCGGCGGCAACTCGGACGGCTCGTAACCCAGCATCGCTTGCCAGCGCGCAGAGTAGTAGAGCTCATCGCTCACCACATTCCAGTCCCAGACCCCGTCGCCCGCCCCTTCAAGTGCAAACTGCCAGCGCGCCTCACTGACATGCAGCGCAGAATCCGCCCGTTTTCGCTCGGTCAGGTCCGAGACCAGCACCCAGTACACGACGGCATCGTCTGCATCGCGAACCAATACGCCGCTGATCATGACCGGGATAGCACGGCCGTCGCTCGCGATCAGCTCTGCCTCGAATGGCTGCATTACGCCATCGCCAATGATCTCCTGGCGTTTCACCTCCTTGAGATACTGCTGCTGAGGAGCCATCAGCTCCTGATAGTCCATGGACTGCAACTGCTGCGCTGAGTAACCCAGCAGATACTGGAGGAACCGGTTCGCCTCGAGCACGCCACCGCCCTGGCTCAGCAAAGCGATACCCATCGGCGCGTTATTGATCAGGGTGGTCAGACGCTCCAGTGTGCAACGCACGCTGCGCTCGGCTGCTCGCAAGCGCGACATGTCGGAGTGCACGGCAACCATCAGTCGCTCATCGTTTGGCCCCGCGTAGATCACCTTCCGCACCACTACCTGATGGTGAGCGCCGTCTGCATACCGCAACATCTGCTCGCGCTCTACGATCTCGCCCGGTGCGCCCTCAAACAAGGCGTCATCTGCCTGATCTGCGCTGCCCGGCAGACTGTGCTCGTCAAAGTCGAGATGCGTCTTGCCGATCACCTCATCAACCTGCCTGGAATGTGCGTCGCAAAACGCCTTGTTGACGAGCTGATAGACATGGCGGGTATCTGTCACTTCCACGGGCAGCGGAATCGCGTCCACCAGCCGCTGATAGAAATCCCGGAGCTTCGCTTCACGGGTCTCGGCGTCCTTGAGTTCGGTGACATCGATCGTGATCCCGATCAAGACAGGGTATCCATCGGCATCGCGACTGAGTACCTTGCGGACCAGATTTCGTCGCATCCGCCCGGAGCCATCTACCAAGCCATATTCGGACTCTGTCATCGAGCCTTCTGGCATGGCAAACAAAGCCTCTTCCTCGCGCTCGATCGCCTCGGCGACTTCTGGTGGAGCGAAATCCCACGAGCTGGCGCCAATGATGCGATCACGTGTGCAAGCGTAAAACGCAGCATGCGCACGGTTTGTCAGCACATAGCGATGTTTGCGGTCCTGAATGAACAAAGGATGCGGCAAAGCATCGAACGTCTCCTGCAAGAACGCGCGCATCCTGCTCTGCTGATCAAGCGCCGCCCGCAGGTCGAGCTCGGCACGTCGAATATCCGTCAGCTCATAGTTGGAGCCGACAATCACCTGCTTACCATCGACGTCGAGGCAAGCACGCTTGATCACCGCCCAATGCCGCAGCTGCGCAGATCGGGCGTGAAACACGCTGGTTTGCTTGCGGAAGACATCCCCCGCCAGCACGCTGCGATCTTCCTCCTCGATCGCCGCGCCACGCTCGTCGCCAAACAGCTCGCGCGCGGTACGCCCCACCATGTCCTCGACCCGCATTCCCCACTGATCCGCCAGGCCCGCGTTGACGATCAGGTAGCGTCCCTCGGCATCTTTGACATACAAAGGATGGGGAACGGTCTCGATAAGCCGCTGCACGAACGCCTGTACCCGCACATTCAGGTCGGCCAGGCGCCTGGCGTAGCTGCGGACCTCGGTCTGATCCTCGTAGGTCGTCACCACGACCTGTTTGCCGTTCTCATCGAGACAGCGACTCTTGGTAATCCTGAGGAACACACGGCGCTTGGCCAAGGCGATATCGAACCAGTCCTCCAGCGAGTGCGTCCGTCCTGTTTCAAGAACCAGCCGATCAATCATTTCCAGCTGCTCGGCCATTTTCGAATCGACCAGTTGATGCGCGTGCTTGCCAACCAGCTCCCCGATCATTTTGTTCAGCGATTGGGCATGCAGCTTGTTGACCAGAATCAGGTCACCGTTTGCGCTCTTGACCGAGATCGGCATGGGCAGCGCGTCAATCACGCCCGCCATGAAAATCTGGTACCGATCACGCTCGCGCGCCAGTTCAATTTCCTCGGTGACGTCAGAGATCGCCCCCGTGAAGTATTGGCGCTCCTTGGCCACGGCCCCGCGAATCCTGATCCAGCGCCGCTTCCCGTCAGCCAGGTTCACCGACACCAGTTCGTCCAGACGTGAGGCCTCTTCCCAGGCAGCACGAATCGCGCTGACCGTACGTTGGCACTGTTCCTTGCCAAGCATCCGAAGGAAAACACGCAGCGAGCGTGGCGCGCTGCCTCGCATGCCGACGAGTTCCAGAAACACCGGCGAGGTGAAAAACCTTCTGGCAACCGAGTCGAACTCCCATACGCCGTCCTGCGTCGACTCCAGCGCCCGAATCCAGCGGTCTCGGCTTCGCTCAACGTCGCCGGCTGACTCCCGCGCCGCGTGCTCTGTCAGCAGTCTGCGCTTACCCTCCACCCACAAATACAGAGTCAGCAACAGCAGCGCCAGGATCAGGCCGGCTTGTCGCCAACCAAGTGCTGGCGACACCCCCGCGGTTCCGCGACGCCAGACATCGACGCCCGGCGCGCCAGGCCCGCTATCCCGCTGAACAAGCGGCGGTGGAAAGTCTGCTCCGGGGGTACGCGTATCAAGCAGCACCGTATCTTGCCCCTGCTGCAACGCCCGGACACGCACGGCCAGCACCTCTGCGTCATAGTCGGACTGGCGCGCCAGCCAGGCGCGCAGATCCATCTTCGCTACAAGCCTGCCTCCCGCTTGCAAGGGGACTTCGAGCGCCAGCCTCGTGTCAGGCGCCGCGGGCGCAGACAGAATGCCGACAGTAACGCCCGGCTGGCCTGCCTCATCGCAACCCGACATGGCCGCGACAGCACGCGGCGGGAGGTCTCCCGGTTCAGCCCGCACGGAGGGCTGGTGCGCCAATTCGCCCAGGCACCGCTGGAGACGGCTCACCGTCGCATCCAGTGATTGGGTCAGCAGTCTGGCCTGCACACCCGCATGGCGAAGCTGCCAAGCGCGCTGCTGTTGACGCTCCAGCACCGCATCAATCAGACACAGGCTCGCACCGACCAGCAATACCAGCAGTGGCAGACGCCATGGTTGCGGTAACCACCCGCCTGGGCCGCGCGTGGCCTTTTCCTGAGAGAACCCCGTTGACGCCTGTGATGAAGCTTGCATGAGCCCAATGATCCGAAGTGATCCGAATACCGCTGCCAGTCACGGAAACCCGCAACCCATCCCGCCACCGGGAATGGGAACGTACGCCTGTTTCATGCGAGTGTTCTCGCCTGCGCGGCGCTTGATCCTTGCATAACGGGCCAAAACCGGACAGCTTGACCCCGAAATCAAGGAAACGTGGCAAACCGCACACATCCAGCAGGCCACCTATGACTTTGCACGCGAGACAGCATGACGTCACCTTGCCCGCCCTGAGGGGCAATCTCAAGCGGAAACAATCACCTCCGCCATCGCTGCAAGCACAAGAAGCGACTCACCCAGCGCGGGCATCAAACGGATGTCTACCGTGGCATGACGCACACGTGCCGCGGCAATGATCTCCGGCATGTCGCGCTTGACGTGCCCCCCTTGCGCCAGGAAGACCGGCACCACACGAACCTCCCCCGCCCCGGCGGCCACCGCCTCATCGATCGCCTCGGACAGTGTCGGCGACATGAATTCGAGGAAGGCCAGCCTGACCGCAGTATCGGGAGCGCGCTCCTTCACCGTGGCCGCCAGCATCTCCATGGGACGTGCCCAGTCCGCCGACCGGGCACCATGCCCAAACAGAATGATCGATTTCATCTTGATTGCGCCTCCAGTATTGCCAGCGCTCGCGCGGCGGCGAAGAAGCCAAAACTCGCCGTCACACAGACGGCAGAGCCATACCCGGCACACGACAGACCCTGTGGTGCCTCACCCTCGCATACGCTCGGCCGCTGCAAGGGCTCCGCAGAGTAAACCGCGGCAATACCGAATCGCCGTCGTGGATCACGCGGAAACCCGTGCTGCTTGCGCAGCTGTGCCCTGACCTTGGCCAACAGCGGGTCTTGTTCGGTGCGCGCCAGGTCGTCAACCAGGATCCGCGCCGGATCTTGCTTCCCGCCGGCGCCACCTGCCATCACCAGCGCCGTCCCGGACGCCACCGCCCAAGCCGCCATGGCCACCTTCACCCTGACCTGATCAATCGCATCGACCACCAGATCGTGCCCCCCGAGCAGCTCGGACAAGTTCTCCTCGGTCACGAAATCCTCGATGACACCAACCTCACACGCCGGATTGATCGCCAGAATCCGCTCCCGCATCACCTCAACCTTGGCGCGGCCCCACACATCGTCCAGCGCGTGGATCTGGCGATTCGCATTGGACTCCGCCACCATGTCCAGATCGATCAGCGTCAGATGTCCCACCGCACTTCTCGCCAAGGCCTCGGCCGCCCACGAACCGACGCCTCCGATGCCCACCACGCACACGCTTGCGCCGGCAAACCGCGCCGCCGATGCCGCCCCATACAACCGGGTAACACCCCCGAAGCGGCGGCCGATGCCCGCCTCGTTTGACTCAGAATGCTTCATTCAACCACCCCGCCAGACCCTGCGCATTCAGGATCAAGTCATCTGCATACAGCGCCAATGCTGCGTCGCCCTGCACCGCCCAGCCTTGCTCCGCGGCTTCTTGCAGCAGCAGTTGCCGCAGCGCGCCAAACAGGGCCTCCTGCTGCAACAGCCGATCGCCACCTGTCACGCTCGCTCGGGCTAGCGCACAAAAAGCGTCAATCAAGCGGTGGAGGTCTGCCGCCAGCCGCGGTACCTCGCCCACCTCTCCGTAATGCGTCAGGAACATGCGTTCGGGTTGCTTTGCAAGCAGACGCTCGATACTGCTGTGCATCGCATCCGGCTCGAACTGGCTCGGCGTCGTGGCCGGCACGACAAAAGCACGATCGCCGACATGCGTCTCCCGGTAGGACAAGCCAAAGGCATCGCCCGTAAACCAGCCCCGGCTGACAGCATCCCAATAGCACACATGATGACGCGCATGGCCCGGCGTTTCCGCGACCTCGATCGGGCGCCCGCCAAGCATCACGACTCGCCCCTCGTTTGCTTCGGTGATCCGCTCCACCGCGACGGGAACGGGTTGCCCGTACTCGCGCGCCACAAAGGCTTCGCCGTACACCGCGGCACTTGCGGCCCACAAGCGCGACGGGTCACACATATGTCGCACGCCGCGCGGGTGCACCAGCAGGCGCGCCCGGGGCAGCGCCTGCAGCAAAGCCCCGGCGCCCCCGGCGTGGTCGAGATGAATATGCGTGAGCATCACCCAATCCACCGCTTCTGGCGTTAGCCCCACGCGAGACAAGGCTGCCAGCACATGCGGCACGGCATGCGTGGTCCCGCTCTCCACAATGGCCGCGCGCCCGTCCTGGACGATCAGGTGAATGGCGTCCATCTGCGCGCGGAGGTATCCGCTGTCAATCCGATGGATGCCAAATGGCGGGGATTCAGACCGTTCCACGTACCCGCTCCCGGGAGACCTCTGATCAGTCCGATGCGGAATCAGACCCAGCGCGCAAGGCGGCAAAGGTCAGATAGAATTTTTCCAGCTTTGGCGTGATCACCCGCTCACAGTATGAAAGCTGCGGATTCCGCCGGTAGTAATCCTGATGGTACGGATCCGCGAGGTAGAACGGCTCTGCGGGGCGAACCTCGGTCACGATAGGCGCCAGAAAAACCCGTATCCGCCGCAATTCTTCAATGATGCGATTGCAGTGAAAGCGTTGCCGCTCATCGAACCAGAATATTGCCGACCGATACTGCGAACCAATGTCATTGCCCTGCCGATTCCGCTGGGTCGGGTCATGAATGATGAAGAAGATTTCCAGCAACTGTCGATACGTCACCACCCTCGGATCAAACGAGATCCGCACCGCCTCGACATGCCCCGTATCGCCAGAGCACACCTCGTTGTAGCTCGGGTCAACCACGAAACCGCCGGTATAGCCCGACTCCACGCTCTCCACGCCCCGAACTTCGCGATACACGGCTTCCAGACACCAGAAGCATCCCCCTGCCAGAATGGCAGTCTCATACGAAGCCGCACCGGCATCCAGCTCTTCAGACATGATTCAGCACCAATTCGCCTGCGGGTTGATAGGGATGGCGAATCTTACCTGCAGTTTATTGTCCGGCCAGCAAACAAAGCGTGAATCGCACTGCGAGGCGCGGTTTTGTGCCCCCACAGCGCGCTGCGGGGAGGCCCTCCACATTCAATTACCCATGCAGCCTTCCGGGCATATCCGCCACGCGACACGCAGAGGAGCATCAAAGGCTGTGCTTGAATCGCGCGTTGGGGCACTATTGCGCCTTCAAGCGGCACGTAACGCACAGATCAACATTCGTGGAGGGAAAGCGGAGATGGGTGGTTTTCTCAGAGCCCTGGAAAAAGTGGGCCTCGTCGAGCTGGAAACAGCGCGCAACGGGGCGGACGCCGACCTGCCCAACACGGCAGACGTTGACGCCCTGATCGCACGCGAACTGGCTGCGCCAGTCCCTCCGATCAATGCAGACAGCGCCGAGCTGGAGCTGGTCATGGCTCCGCCTCCGTCCGACGACATCCAGCCCCGAGAGCTGGGAGCTATCTTTGCGGCCGCCAACATCCCGCCATCGCCCTACCCTGCGGAGAAGATGCTGCGCCTGCTTGACGGATTGAAGGCGATGGACGTGAGCTCGCGCCGAGTCGCCGTGCAGGCGATGGACGCGGCCGACGACGCCTGGACGATTGACGACGCCTTGCTGGATGCGCAACGCAAAGTCGCCGCACTCAACGCCGAGAAGCAGCGGATCCTCGCCCAAGCCCAGCAGATCGTCGCCGACAATCAGCAATTGGCCTTGGCACGCGACGAATTGCAGCGCACGCGGGTTGAGGCACTGCGTGCCCAGATCGCAGAGCTGGAGCGCAGCATGGCCGCCGAAATCGAGCAGGCAGGCGCCGACAAGGCCACCTGTCAGGCCGCGGGCGAAGGCGCAAAACTGGCCGCTCAACGCGAACAGGCAAGACTGGAGAGCGAGACCCAAGGTTTCACCAGCCTGCTCGACATGTTCGGCAGCAAGAACTGATTACGGATTCATGAAGGAGTAATTGCCATGGCACGTTTGACCCCCCTCGCAAAGGGCCTGATCGCAGTCATCATTCTGGGTGGCGCAGGCGCCCTGTCCTGGAATTTCGGTCTCAAAGATGTCGTGACAGGCCTGAGCGCCGGCGTCAGTGACGCCGTCAGCAGCAAGCCCGCGACTCAGACCGGCTCAAACCCCGAAGCGTCCCCGCAGAAAGCCAGATCGGGCCCCCTCGGCTCGGCGGGAAATCCCCTGCGGGTATCCATCGTCAGCTTCCACGGCTATGCCCCGGCACTGGTCGCCAATGGCAACGCGCTGACCACCCAGCCCGGCTCGATCTATGCCGGCAAGGGCGTAAATGTTGAGTTCGTCATCCAGGATGACATTCCGACCCTCTCCACAATTTTCGAGGCCAACACCGCGCAATGCGCCTGGCGTACCTCGGACTTCTGGGCGCAGGAGCAGCCCAACCTGCGCAACGCCGGCGGTGATGGTCGTGCCATCCTCGTGGTCGACAACACTCAGGGGGGTGACGCCATCATCACCCGCGACCCGTCTGTGCAGAAAGTCGAAGACCTCGCTGGCAAATCCATCGCCCTGCTGCAATACACCCCGTCGCACGGCATGACGATCGACGCACTTGAGAACTCCAGCCTCTCTGCCCGCAAGCGCGAATCGGTGAAGTACGTCTACATCAACGCCGAAGAAGGCACGGCCGGGGTGCGCGCCGCGCTGGAGAGCGGCAACGTCGAAGCGGCTGCGCTCTGGGACCCGGACCTCGCGCTGGCCTTGAAGAACGTCAAGGGCGCACGCGTGGTGTATTCCACCAAGACGGCGACCAACCTCATCTATGACGTGATGGTGTGCAACAAGAAAGCCCTCGACAATCCCGACAACACGGCAGCCTTCCAGGCTTTCGTTGATGGCTGGCTCACTGGCGTGAAGGAGGCCAAAGCGAATCCGGACAAGGCCGTCGCGGCGCTGGAGAGTACGGAAGAATTCTTCAAGCTGCTGGTCAAGGACCAAGGACGCGACTTCGTCAAATCGCTGTTCAGCAATGTCGTCTGGACCGGACTGGATGACAACGCCCGCATTCTCGGCCTGGTCGGCGGCACCAACCACTACGAGCGCGTATATCGTCGCTTCGATGGCATCTACCGCGCAGCCGGGGCGCTGGCCAACCCGAATTCGCCGGTGATCCCGCCTGCAGACTCCTTCGACTACCGCTTCATCAAGGCCCTGCTCGACAAGAACCAGACGGCCAAGTCGGATGCAGCCAAACCGGAATTCACCTTCAGCACGCAGGAACGCGACAAGGCCGCCCAGCAAGCCGCCATCGTCACCAAACCGGTGATGGTGAGCTTCCCGAGTGGCTCGGCCGAGCTCAACAAGCGCGCCCAGCAGGTGATCGACAAGGAAATGGCCCCATTCATCGAAAACAATGGATCGGCTTACTTTGAAGTCTCGGGCAACACCGACTCGGTCGGCTCGCGCGAGGCCAATCTCCGCCTCTCCAATCAGCGCGCCCAGGCGGTAGTGGACTACCTGGTGAAGGAATGGGACTTCGATCGCGCCCGCTTCAAGGTACTTGGCGCCGGACCGGATCGGCCGCTGTGCAATGAGGCCAATCCCTCGGCTGAGGGCCTGGACCTCGATACCTGCCGCGCCGCCAACCGCACCACGCGCGTTGCCTTGCTCACCCGTTGAGGTCCGCCATGTCCTTGTGGAATCCGGCTCAGCCGCTCAGCCCGCGCACCCGCACCCTGCTAGGTGTGGGCGCGGTCGCCACGGTGCTCCTGCTGTGGACAGTGCTCAGCGGGCTGGAGCTCGTTGCTCCCAACAAGCTGCCCTCACCGTGGAAAGTCGCCAGCGCCTTTGCCTACCTGGCCTGGGATGGTGAGGCCGGGCGCAGCCTGCTGGCCACTGCCACCCTGTGGTCACTCGGCCGCGTCGTCGCCGCAGGCTTGCTGGTCATGCTCATTGGCATCCCGATCGGGGTGCTGATGGGCGCGTCGTCCCACATCAATGCAGCCCTCTCACCGCTCGTTGATCCCTTCCGCTCCGCGCCGGTCGTCGCGCTGCTCCCCATCATGGTGATGTGGTTCGGGATTGGCGAAGGCATGAAGATCACATTCCTCTTCCTCGGAGCGGTGGTGTACCTCATCCCGATGGTGCGCGACGCGATGCAGGCCGTGCCACAGACCTACTGGATCGCCACCCGCGACCTGGGTGGCTCCGACTGGGAATGCATCGTCAAGGCCGTGCTGCCCATGGCCATGCCACGTATTGCGGACGCCATCACGGTGGCCGTATCGGTGATGTGGACCTACATCACGGTGGCAGAATATGTGAACGCCCGCGAAGGGCTGGGCCAGTTGATCCAGAACGCGCGCCGCTTCTCGGCGATGGATCAGGTCTTTGCCGGCATCATCGTCATCGTGGCGCTGGCCCTCTTCACCTATCAGGGCATGCGCTGGCTGCGCGCCCGCGCCTACGACTGGGAAACCGGGCAATGAGCGACCCCATGAACACTGCAAACATCTCCATCGAGCTGCGCAACATCTGCCAGGAGTACCCGGCGCCGAATGGCCAGGCTCCGCTGCGGGTGCTGGACGATATCAACCTCACGCTCGACAAGCCCTCGATCACCATGCTGCTCGGCCCTTCCGGCTGCGGCAAGTCCACCTTGCTGCGGATGATGGGCAGCGTGCGCCCGCTGGGTGTGCCCACCCCGACCCGCGGCGAAGTGCTGATCAACGGCGTCCCCTGTGACGGCCCGCACGACGATGTCGTCATGGTGTTCCAGCGCTACGCCAACCGACCGGATCTCACGGTGTGGGATAACGTCGCCTTCCCCTTTACCCTCAAGCTCTGGCGCGACCGCTTCAAGCGCACTGAATGGCAGGCCATGGTCGAGCAGGCGCTGCTGGATGTCGGCCTGTCCGACAAGAAGAACATGCGCCCGGCCCAGCTCTCCGGCGGGCAGAACCAGCGCGTCGCACTCGCCCGCGCGCTGGTACTGCGACCCAGAATCCTGCTGATGGACGAGCCTTTCGGCGCGCTCGACGCCCAGACCCGCACCGAAACCCAGCTGCTGCTCACCGAGCTCCATCGCACCCATCCGTGTGCGGTTGTCTTCGTCACTCACGACGTCAGCGAAGCCCTGCTGCTGGGCGACCGCGTGGTGGTGCTCTCCTCGCAGCCCGCGAAGATTGCCGACGATTTCGAGATCAGCGAGCCGCGCCCGCGCTCTGCCACCTGGCGGCGCTCCAGCGAGGCCGTACGCCTCGAAGAACGCATCCTCGACCACCTCCATGCCGCGGGGCAAGGCCAGGTCCGGATCACGGTATAAGGGCAAAGCATGAGCGAGTTTGATTCCAGCCGGGCCGAGCAACCCCTCCTACCTCAAGGAGATGCTGCTCTCGCAGGGTAACGTGCTCGGCGTGCTCGGCGTGATCGCAGGTGCCGTGATGCTCTCTTTTCCCTACGGTGCCAAGGGCTTCTGGCTGCCGATGATCGCCCTGTTCACCGCCGAGGCGCTGGCCGGGCTGTTCGTCCCGTCGCTGCCCAGCTTCCGCAAGAAAGTAGACCGCCGTCTGCGCGACGAGCAGCGGCTGGCGATGACCCGTCACCTCAGCCAACAGATCGCTGCCGCCGTTTCGCAGCAACATGCCAACTGGAGTGTCCTGGAACGTCTGCAGGAAAAAGCGATTGCCCTGCGCAAGCTGCAAGCCGTGCGGGGCGATGCTGCGATCAGTGATCGCGATGCCGAGCGCGTGGAAGACGCCTCCGTGCAGTTCCTCTCCTACTGGCTTGTCGCGATCAGCATCCAGAACCGACTGCTCGCACTCAACAAGAAAGACCTCGAAAACCGCCGCCAGGAAGTGGGCGACCGCCTCACCGAAGATCCGACCAATGCCTCGCTCAAGCGCGCCCAGCGCGACATCGACGAGTTGCTGGACCGCCGCGAGCGCCTCATCAACCGCCGTGCCGCCGTGGAGGCCGGCATCCTCGCCCTGCCCGACGCCGTCGAAGAAATCATGAACGCAGCCCTGACTTCAAGTGGCGCCAACGACGCCAGCCAGCGCCTTCAAGAGGCCGTCGACCGCCTGCGCAATGAAGAAGAAGCCGAGGCGGTGCTTGAGCAGGAGCTCAAACTACCTGGCCTGGATCGCCGCCAGGAAGCCTGAACCCGGCGCACAGTCCCCCATCCATTCAAGAACCCCTCTTCACCCGGAGAATCAGCATGGCCGACATCAACTTCTTTTCCCGCCTCTCCAACCTGTGGACCGGCTTCGTCTCGCTGTGGATAGCCGATGTGGAAAAAGAGCACCCCGAGATCGCGTATGAAAACGCCATCCGCGGCGCCACCGAGCGCTTCATCCAGCTGCGCAACGCCACGGCCGCCCTGATCCGCCGCCGCGACGAAATCGCCGCCCGCCGCGAGAAGGCACAGAACGAGCTCAAGCAGGTCAGCACCGAACTCGAAGCCGCCATCATCCAGAACGACCGCGAACTCGGCGCCATCCTCCTGCAGAAGAAAAAGGCGCTCGACGCCGAGTTGGCCGAGCTGGTGACCGAATCCGAAGCGGCGGGGGCCGAAGCCGACGATGCCAAGAGCTCTCTGCTCACCATCCAGGCCGACATCAACAAGCTCAAGGTCGAGCGCGACCGCATGCTCGCCCAGTTCAAGAGCGCCAAAGCCCGCATGGCCATCCAGGAACAGATGGATGGCCTGTCGGTCGACGCCACCGTCCAGGCGCTCGATAAGGTGCGCGACCACATCAAGACCACGGCTGCCGAAGCCCGCCTGGGCGGCGAGTTGCGCAACAGCGATGTCGACGTGCGCCTGCAAAAACTGCGCGCCTCGTCAGGTGCCGTCACCGCGCAAAGCGAATTCGACCAGATGGTCAAAGCCCGTGCAGCCGCCAGCCAGCAAGCCGCCGCTGGCAAGCAGCTCTGAGATGCCTGCCGTGAAAGACGCATCCAGCCTCGCTGTCGGGGCAGGCCCCCTGCCGGAGTGGGCCGAAGCCATTCGCCGCAAGTACCTCGGCGGCGAAGCCTCGATCTTCATCCTGCACGGCAACATCTTCGACCGCGTGCTCAGCAACGGCCGGCTGTGGGAACTGACCGACTTTCTTGCCCACTGCGTGCTCTGGCCGTCACGCGAACGCATTCTGCATCTCGACCCGACGCGGGGCGTGCGCGCCCTCAAAGGCAAGGCCGAACACCTGCTCGAAGCGCCGGCCGACGACGACTGGCTGGCTGCGCTGGAGTCCAGCGTCATCGGCGGCAGCGACAAGCTTGCCCTCCTCGTCTCCTATGCTTCCAGCCTGATGCCGGCGGGGGAAGAGAGCTTCCTCAGTGCGCGCGACCGCCTCAACGCCGTGCGCCTGCACCGCTGGTCGCTCGACCCTGCGCTCGCCGCCAAGGACAACATCGTCTTCCTGTTCAGCGAATCGCTCCCCGAACTGAATGCCCGTTTGCTGGCCAACCCGCGCATCGCGGCAGTGGAAGTCCCCCTGCCCGACTTTGCCGCACGCGAGGCCGCCGTCAAGCACGTCGACCCGGACGTCAGCGCAGCCGATGCCACCCGACTCGCCCAGCATGCCGCCGGCCTGCGCGTGATCCAGCTCTGCCAGCTGCTGACGCCGGCGGCGCAGGCCACGCCCGACGACACCGCCCGCACCGCGCTGATCCAGCAACTGCTCGGCCCCAGCAAGGACGCCATTGACCGCGCACGCAAACTCGCGGCCCTGACGCAAGGCATGGCCGTCGACGAGATCCGCCACCTGATCAACCCGGAGAAACCGGCCAGTGACGCCGCCCCGGTCGACGAATATGCCGAGGTGCTCAAGGTCCTGCACCGGCGCAAGCGCGAAATCATCGAACGGGAGTGCGCCGGGCTGATCGAGTTTGTCGATGCCTCGCATGATCTCTCCGCCGTCGGCGGCAACGAAGCCATCAAGGCCGAGCTGATGCAGATCGCCGACGCCGTCAAAGCCGGCGAAACCACGCGGGTACCGATGGGCATGCTCTTCGTCGGCCCGATGGGCTGCGGCAAGACCTTCGTCGCCAAGGCCTTTGTCAAATCCTCGGGGCTCTCGGCGGTCACGCTCAAGAATTTCCGTTCCAAGTGGGTCGGCTCCACCGAATCGAACCTCGAAAAAGTCCTCTCGATGGTCAAGTCGCTCGGCCCGATCATCGTCATCATCGACGAGGGCGACCGCAGCTTCGGCTCCGGCGGCGAAGAGGGCGACAGCGGCACCTCCTCGCGCATCATCGCCCGCCTCAAGGAATTCATGAGCGACACCGACAACCGCGGGCGCGTGCTCTTCATCCTCATGACCAACCGGCCGGACAAGCTGGACATCGACATCAAGCGTGCTGGCCGGCTCGATCGCAAGATCCCCTTCTTCTACCCCGAAGACATCGCCGCCGTCGACGCCAGCGTCATCGCGGTGGCAAAACGCTATCGTTTCAGCCTGCAAGAGATGCCTGAAGAAGCGCGCCACGCCTTGCTCTCCAGGCTGGTCGATTACTCCTACGCCGACATCGAAGCCGTGCTGCTGCTCGCCAACAACGCCGCCCAGGCAGAGAAGTCCGCAGACATCAGCCCCGCCACGCTGGAGGCTGCGATCACCGACTACCTGCCCAATCGCGACCGCAGGATGATCGAATACATGGAACTCCAGGCCGTGCTCGAATCCTCGCGCCGCTCCATGCTGCCCAGAAAGTACCGCGAACTCGACGAAGAAACCCTGCAACAGCGCATCAAGTCGCTGCGCCTCGAACTCAGACTCTAAGGAGACCGCACCATGACAAACCAATCCCCGATCACCCTCGGCATCAACCACGTCCAGGTCTTCGTGCAAGGCATGAGCACCGTCTCACGCTGCGACGGCGTGCACCCCGCCGAGATGACCATGCTGCGCGGCTTCTACGACGCCTGCCAGAGTGACGCCAAAGCCTTGACCCGCTTTGACGATCTCGTCCGCAACGAGCTCTCGCTCGAACACGCCCGTCAGGTGCTCGACAACCTTGGACTGCGCATCGAATTCCTGCGCTCCTGCGTCTTCCTTGGCTATGCCGATGGCAGCTACTCCAATGCCGAACGCGCCAAAGTCCAGGAATTCGCCACCGCCCTGGACGTCGACGCCCCGACCCTGGCCGACATCGAAGCCGAAGTCGCCGACGTGCTCATGCAACAAATGGCCCCGCTGCAGAACATCGACGCCGTGCGGGAAGTCGCGCGCGAAACCTTGAAGGGCGATTGAGAAAAGTAGGTCGGATAAGCCGCAGGCGCCATCCGACGCATGAACGGGCTCAAGTGTCGGATGGCGCTTCGCTTATCCGATCTACGGACCTGGGCTCCTATTGATCCGGCCAGGTGAAGTTTGAAGTTGGTAGCCTGGATGCGCAGCGCCGCGGAATCCGGGAGATTGCACCTTAGCTGCCGATAAAGCCCCGGATTCCGCTGCGCTTCATGCCGGGCTACGGCCATGGGGGTATGCCAATAAGTTCAAACAAAATCAGGCCGGATCAATAAGAAAGTGTTCGACAGATGCAAGGCAACAATATTCTTCGTCATTTCTTGTGGTTCCCTACCTAGATTGCAGTATGTTCTATAGTCAATAACTACCTATTGATGCTATTTCTGTTGCTGGCTTCCCATGTCTGTCTGAACTTTTTCTCAGTTTTGCTTTTTGGCGAGGAGGCAATGAGAAGAAATCGGTTTCTAGTAGTTTCATTTCTAATTCAGTTTATTTTTTGGATTGGGCTCGGAGCTTTGCCTTCGTACCTATTTGGTCCAACCGGCTAGGGTCGATGCCATTACGCTACCCAGCCAGGTAGAGAGGGTTATCCGTAGGCGTAACCTGCGCGGAATGCCGATTGAATTTCTCCAACGCCCGTTCAATTTTTCGACGATTTGATCCGCCCGCAATTCGGCCGGTTACGGCTGCGCCTAACCGCCCTTCTACAAACTACGAACCGGAGCCAGACAATGAACGAACCGGGCACCAAACTTGGTCCGATCCAGATCCTCGGCATCACCTTGATCCTGCTCGGAGTCGGCCTCTTGGTTTGCGTGCTTGCGGAGATTTATTCCAGCTACATCGAACTGGGCAGCAATCCATTTGTCACCCGCTTGAGCGCCCAGCTGGCAGGGCAGGCCGTTGCCCAACTTGGCAGTGACAGCGGCCTCACTTTGGGCGAACCGGGTGCGCTCTACTGCGCCCTGATCCTGTTCATGCTTGGGGTCTGGGTCAGTGCCTCGATCGCCATCGCCCTCATTCGTGCCGGCGTACAGGTTCTCTCGCCCGACGTGGGTCGCCAGCTCGCCGCCCTCAAGCAACAGATCAGCATGATTGCCCGGGGCGGAACTGAACGCCACGGCGAGCGTCGAGACCTTTGACGGCCCCTGAAGACACTGCCGTGGCGTGATCACCGATGACGAAGGCGGCCGTGAGAAACAGCGATCCGGGCCAGTACGACTTCAATCCGAAAGGAGCACGCCATGATGACGCCAGCAACACGTGTCCGCGCAGCGCAGTCCACCTCGCGCAGCACGGGGCTGGTGGCCGGACTCGTCCTGGGGCTGGCTGTTGGCGTGCTGATAGCGGGGCCGCATTTTCACGATTGGTCGGCACTGACGTCCGTCGCGCTCATTCTGGCTTGTGCAGGCTTGGGCGCTCTCGTGGGCTACCTCATGACAGCGGCGTCCGCCCACCCGATCCCGGGCGCCGGCGCGGACACCGCGCTCGCGGGAGGCTTGGTAGAGGAATGCAGCCACGGCGACACGTTCTGCAGCGCGTCCGATAGCGCCGGCGACTGCGGGGGCTCGGACTGAGCGGCAATCCCCGGCCGTGAATAGATCGCGCCACACGAAGCGCGGTTAGCCGCGCATGTATCCCGAGATTCCGCCCACCCGAGCGCCCTCCTTATTGATCCTGAAAACCGCAGTTGGCTTGACACGAAGCTATTCGCATCATTTTTTAACCTATTGGAGGGCCGAATCTATAGCGGCCTGACACACACCTCCCCGGCCGGAGAGGTGTGCCAAACCCGGACTGCTCAGGGCCTACTGCAGATCAAACCGGTCGAGGTTCATCACCTTGACCCAGGCGGCGACGAAGTCGCGCACGAATTTCTCTCGCGCGTCATCTTGCGCGTAGACCTCAGCCAACGCGCGCAGCTGCGAGTTGGCGCCGAAGATCAGGTCGACGCGGGTAGCAGTCCATTTCACCGCGCCCGTCTGGCGGTCGTGGCCTTCGAAGCGTTGGGCGCGCTCATCCACCGGTCGCCATGCCGTGGCCATGTCGAGCAGATTGACGAAGAAGTCGTTCGTCAGCGGGCCCGGCCGGGAAGTGAGCACGCCGTCCTTAGAGTCGCCATGGTTGGCGCCGAGTACCCGCAGTCCGCCGACCAGCACGGTCATCTCCGGCGCGGAGAGCCTGAGCAGATGCGCTTTGTCGACCAGCAGCTCCTCGGCGGGCACGCGGTACTGTGCCTTCTGATAGTTGCGGAAGCCATCAGCTTGCGGTTCCAGCGGTTCGAACGAAGCAGCATCGGTCTGCGCTGCGCTGGCGTCCATGCGGCCCGGGGTGAAAGGCACGTCCAGCTTGAAGCCGCCTGCTGCGGCGGCGGCTTCGACGGCTGCGGAGCCGGCCAGCACGATCAGGTCGGCTAGTGACACTTTCTTGCCGCCCGTGGCCTGCGTGTTGAACGCGCGCTGAAGGGCGTCGAGTTTGCCGAGCACCTTGGCGAGCTGCGCTGGCTGGTTCACTTCCCAGTCCTTCTGCGGCGCCAGACGGATGCGTGCGCCATTGGCGCCGCCACGCTTGTCCGAGCCGCGGAAGCTCGCCGCCGACGACCATGCCGTATAGATCAGCTCTGCCTGCGACAGGCCGGAGGCCAGCACGCTCGCCTTGAGCGCTGCCACATCGGCAGCGTCGACCAGCGGGTGATCGACGGGCGGAATCGGGTCTTGCCAGATCAGGTCTTCTGCCGGGACTTCCGGGCCCAGATAGCGGCACTTCGGCCCCATGTCGCGGTGGGTGAGCTTGAACCAGGCGCGAGCGAAGGCATCGGCGAACAGAGCCGGATTCTGGTGGAAGCGGCGCGCGATTTTCTCGTAGATCGGATCGAAGCGCAGCGAGAGGTCGGCCGTCGTCATCATCGGCGGATGTTTCTTCGAGGGGTCATGCGCATCCGGGATCATGTGTTCGGGGCGGCAATCCTTGGCTACCCACTGGTGCGCGCCGGACGGGCTCTTCGTCAATTCCCACTCGTAGCCGAAGAGCATGTCGAAGTAGCCGTTGTCCCAGGTCGTCGGGTTGGGCTTCCAGGCGCCTTCGATGCCGCTGGTGGTGGTGTGCACGCCCTTGCCCGAGCCGAACTGGTTGGACCAGCCAAAGCCCTGCGCCTCAATCGGAGCGGCTTCGGGTTCCGGGCCCACCAGTTTGGGATCGCCCGCGCCGTGCGCCTTGCCGAAGGTGTGGCCGCCGGCGACCAGGGCCACGGTCTCTTCGTCGTTCATCGCCATGCGGGCGAAGGTTTCGCGCACGTCGCGGCCCGAGGCCACCGGGTCGGGATTGCCATCCGGCCCTTCCGGATTCACATAGATCAGGCCCATCTGCACGGCGGCGAGCGGATTTTCCAGCTCACGATTGCCGGCGTAGCGGCTGTTGGGCTTGTCGCTGGTGGCGAGCCACTCGCGCTCGGCGCCCCAATAGATGTCTTCCTCGGGCTGCCAGATGTCGGCACGGCCGCCGCCGAAACCGAAGGTCTTGAAGCCCATGGATTCGAGCGCCACGTTGCCGGCGAGGATCATCAGATCGGCCCAGGAGAGCTTGCTGCCGTACTTCTGCTTGATCGGCCAGAGCAGGCGGCGCGCCTTGTCGAGGTTGCCGTTGTCCGGCCAGCTATTCACCGGCGCGAAGCGCTGGTTGCCGGTACCCGCACCGCCGCGGCCGTCTGCCGTGCGATAGGTGCCGGCGCTATGCCAGGCCATGCGGATGAAGAGGCCACCGTAGTGGCCCCAGTCGGCCGGCCACCAGTCTTGCGAAGCGGTCATCAAGGCCACGAGATCTTTTTTGACTGCGGCGAGATCCAGCTGCTGGAATGCCGCGGCGTAATCGAAATCCGCCCCCAAGGGATTCGAGGCCGGCGCGTGCTGGTGGAGGATGCCCAGATTGAGCTGATCGGGCCACCAGTCGCGGTTGGATTGTTTGCTCACGGTGGTGCGACCGTGACCGAAGGGGCACTTCTGCTCGTGACTCATGACGCTACCTTTCTGGAACTAGACGGGAACTCGGGCGACTGACCCAAAGTTTAGCCACGCAGGCAGGCCGACACAATTGCTTTGCCTTCATGGTCTGAATAGCTGCCAACTATTCAATAAAGACAGATCAAGTGATATTTGTTATCAACTCATGCAATCGGGAAACGCGCCAACCCGCTACCCGAAGCGCCGCACGGGATAAGGGCTTTCGGCATGCATGGCCGGCAGGGCACGCCCTACGGCCATCTTCGGCATGCCATCTATCTAGGCAAGCGCGCTCAAGACGTCCTGCATAAGATCATCCGCGCCAACGGCGACTGGGACGGTTACGGAGACAGATTCTGATTCAGCCAGTACCGGATCGCGGTGGCTCGGTCGGTTTCTACGGTCGCTTTCGTGACCGGCGATCTGGGCAGATTCTGGATTTCCAGGCTCCAGCCATCGTATTCACGATAGGCGTGGTAAGTCCAATCCCATCCGAATTCTTCGAAGATACTGGTGCAATCGGTCAGGTATTGCGCTGCGCCATCCGCCCAGCGCACAGCGCTGAATTCACCAATGTACACGGGCACGCGGAAAGCCAACTGGAAATCCCGGATTCTTTGCAGATAACTGCGCACATATGCCTTGTTGAGCAGGGTGCCGCCCGGCATGGTTGCGTTATAACTGATCGCATCAGGATTGTTTCCACCGACCTGCTGATGGGTAAACGCATGCGGTGTACTCATGGAACTCATAAATCGCGTTGCTGATCTTCATCGGGGTCAGCATTTCGATCGCCCCCCAGGGCAACTCTTCGGAATACTGCACAGCGATAGTCGTCAGCGGATCAATGGCTCGAATCAGCTTGGCTGCATGTTCCTGGATATCAATCTCTGTTTGCATGCCCGCTCGCCAAACACTGCCACGCACAGGCTCATTCCATAGATCGTAGGCGAACACGGCCGGATGGTTTTTGTAACGTGCCGCCAGCTTCTGCCAAGTCGCGTAAAACGTGGCTTTCAGACTGTCGTCGCCATACATGCGGTTACTCATGTCCGCAGCCCGCCCGCCGGGCATGGACATCAGCGCTATCACCATCTTTATCCCGCGGGCTTGCGCCAGACTCAGCGCCGCATCCAGCTCCGGCAAGCGCCTATCAATCCATGCCGCATACTCAGCGCTGCTCATGGCTCTAGCTTCCGCATCACCCGGCCCCAGTTGCCAACGCAGCAGGTTCACCCTCCAGCTCTTCAGATCATCGAAATCCTTAATGCCTCCTGCATTGGATGACCAGTTATTGCCTGGCGACATCATGCCGCGCAGCGGCACATGACCACGCACCATCGGCGCGGCTGCCGGATCAATCGCCGGGCGCCACAGGGTGAATTGCACATTGCGCACCCATGCCTGCCCCCTCGCTATCCTGCAAGCCGATATAGAGATAAGCGTCGCCGGCATCTTCACTGATCGTGAAACGCTCACTTTGGAAAGCGGTCCAGTCAAACGTGCCTGACACCGTTCCCACATTGATATTGCGCTCGCCATCCTTGGCGGAGACATACACCAACATGCATTTCACCCCGTTACCGGAGGCCGCCGGCCGGGTCACGCCATTGGCCTTGATCAGGGACTCCAGGCGCAGGTTCATACCCCGGAATGGTCGCAAGTCCACCTTGATCGGCGCGGTGATGAAACGGTTGCTGCTGGCATCAACGTCAATCTGAATGCTGTTCGTGCCACCCGGTCCGGGGTGCTGCCAGCTAATCCCGCTATTGACTCCGACTGGCAGCGGATTGCTTGCCAGATTCAGCGACCAGATCACATCGCCCGGCCATGGATGAACCGCCCAGACGGAGGGATCGCCTGCGCCGCCCGAAGTACTCCCACTTCCACCTGAAGACGAACTCGAACTGGAGCTCGATGAACTGGACGAGGACGAACTGGACGACGAGTTTGCGGCGGCTGTGGTAGTCACCGAGACATTCGTTGAGCGCGGTGACCAGTTGCCAGCGGCATCGCGTGCCCGCACGCTGTAGCTGTAGGCCGTCTTGGCAACCAACCCGGTGTCGGCATAGGCGGTCGTGCTGCTGCCGCCAATCGACACGTTGTTGCGGAATACCTCATAACCGGTTACGGCAACGTTGTCTGACGACGCGCGCCAGTTCAGCGCTACGCTGCTCGGGGCGGTGCTGGCGGCCGTGAGTCCGGCGGGGGTACTCGGTGCCTGTGCGTCGGGAGCGTTGCTCAGACTGGTCGTGGTGACCCCGAGCACTGCCGAGGCGGCCGAGACGTTTCCGGCAGCATCCTTGGCGCGTACGGTATAGCTATAGGCGGTGGCGGGCGTCAGCTTTGTCTCCGCGTAGTTGAGCGTCGACCCGCCTACGCTGGCAATGACCACCCCGCCGCGGTAGATATCGTAAGCTGCAACGCCAACGTTATCGGTCGCCGCATTCCAGCTCAGGCTGAAACTGCTCGGGCCGACATCGGCGGCGATCAGGCCGGATGGCGCGGCCGGCGCCTGGGTGTCTTGCGTACCTGGGGCCAGCGTGCTGATCACCAGTGGCGTCGACAGCGTCGAAGCATGGCCGACGGCGTCCCGCGCCAGCACGGCATAGCTGTAGGTCGTTGCGGGGCTGAGCCCGGTGTTGATGTAGCTGAGGGTATTGGCGCTCAGGCTGAGCAGCAGGCTGCCATTTCGATACAGTTCGTAGCGTGTCACGGCCACATCGTCGCTGGACGCAGCCCAACTGATCGACAGACTGTTGTGGGTCGCACCGTCGAGTTTCAGCTTGTTCGGGGTGGTCGGCGCCTGCGTATCCTGCGATGTGCCGCCTCCTGGGGTGACGAGCAGACCGGCGGAAGGTGTCGACCAGTTGCCCGCGGCATCCCGGGCGCGTATCGCGTAGGTATAGCGGCTGCCCGTAATCAGTCCGCTGTCGGTAAACGTCAGGGTTGCGCCGTCGGTGATCGCGATGCTCAGGCCATTGCGGACAATTTCGTAGCCGGTCACGCCCACGTTGTCGCGGCTGGCACTCCAGCCCAGGGAGACACTGGTGCTGCTTGCGCTGAGTTGCTTCAGACCGGAAGGGGCCGCTGGCGCCTGGCTGTCTGCACGGTCTTGCACGACCACACTGACGACCATGCTGGACGGGGAGACGTTCCCCTGGGCGTCGCGCGCGCGAACGTTGTAGAGATAAGACGCGCCGCTGGGCAAGCCTGTGTCGGCAAAGACCAGCACGTCGCCCGAGGTGCTGCCGACCACCTGACCGTTCCGGAGAATGTCGTAAGCGATCACGCCAGAGTCGTCGCTGGCGGCTGACCACGAGAGCTGGACGCTGTTTGACGCACTTCCCAGGAACGTGAGTTGCGCCGGGGTGCTGGGAGGTGTCGTGTCGGCGCTGGCTACCCCGTTCGGGCTAGTGCTTCCGGTACTGCCATCGCCGCCCCCGCCGCCGCAGCCGGCCAATGCGATTGCAACAGCGATGGCCAGACTCCACGCATACCGCGCACGCTTGTCAAACATGGTCTTTCCTCTCCTGGTCCGAGCGTTCTAGCAGGGCGCTCGCCCCCTTCTGTCCGGCGTAAATCGCCTGGTTTCGGCGGTTAAAGCCGGGCAACTGTGCGCGCGGATATTAAATCGCGGAATCTGCCAGAAGTGTGTTTGACGACGAATGGTATATACAAGTTTGTGTCGGAATACGCCGGGTGTCAGATGACTTTCAAGGAGCTCATAGTCGTCTGAATCAAGCAGTTAAGCGGGGATTATGGTTGTTGTTTTGATACTTTACATACGCCCAAAGCACTAACTCAAGTGCGTCCAGAGTGTCGCTAAAAACGCAGCATCCCGGGTCGTCTCCGACCGACTGGTTGGTTAAAAGATGATGCGAATAGCTTCGTGTCTTCGTGCCTTCGTGAGAGCGAAAAGCACCGCACACGAAGGCGCGAAGACACGAAGGCCTTGCGAGGCTGCCACCGTTGCGCTCGCAACTATTTGAGGGCCGGATCAAGAAGGGGATTCACCCTCACGGTGAGCCCACGACAGCCGGTTCGTGCTCAGTCTGTCGAAGCATCGGCATGAACGCCAGAACCCAGCTGCGTTTCATTTTGACTTGTCCCCGTCCTGGAAAAGCCAACATGGCCGACACGGTGCGCCTTCCGGCCGTCCGCGACTTGCCATGCCACATCGGCAGACGGGGCGCGGGTCTAGCGCAGGCTTGCGACGCGCTTACTGGAGTACGGGCGGACGTCGCGCAAGGCTGAGGGTGACCCAGAATGTGCTGCCCGCGCCGGGTAGGCTGATCACGCCGATCTCGCCGCCCATCAACACCACCAGACGCTTGCTGATCGCCAGCCCAAGGCCGGTGCCGCCGTGTTCGCGGGTGACGCTGCTGTCGGCCTGCATGAAGGCCTGGAAGAGCTGGCCCTGCACCTCAGGCGTCATGCCGGGCCCGGTGTCGCTCACCTCAAAGCGCAGCGTGACGGCATCGGCCTCCTCGCCGGTCTGCTGCGCGCGCACCATCACGCTGCCTTGCTCAGTGAACTTGATCGCGTTCTCACCCAGCTTGAACAGCACCTGGCCCAGGCGCAGCGGGTCGCCTTGCAGCGGCAGCGCGCCCAGGGTCTCGTCCAGCGCGATGTGCAAGCTCAGCCCCTTGTCTGCCGCCTTGCTGCCGAGCGCCTCGCGGAGGCTATCGAACACGGCAGAGAGGGTGAGCGGCACCTTGTCGAGCATGAGGTGCTCGGCCTCCATATGCGAGATATCCAGGATATCGGTGAGCACCGCCAGCAGGCGCTCGGCGGCGGCCATGGCCTTGTCGAGCTGGCTCATTCCCTTCGGGTCAGCCATGCGACGCTTCGCCAGCTCCAGCATGCCCATGACGCCGTTCATGGGGGTACGCAGTTCATGGCTCATGTTCGCCAGAAACAGGCTCTTGGCGCGGTTGTCGGCCTCCGCCGCCAGGCGCGCTTCGATCAACTCGGTCTCAAAGCGTTTTCGCGCACTGATGTCGGCCGTGACGCCGATGTAGTGCAACAGCTTGCCCGCGGGATCCTTGACCGCGCTGATCGTGAGCAAGGCGGTGTAGAGCCCGCCCGCCTTGCGCCGGTTCACGATCTCGCCGCGCCAGTAGCCCTCATCCAGCAGCGATTGCCAGAGCCCGGTATAGAACGCGTGATCGTGGGCGCCGGAAGCCAGCAGGCGCGGATTCTGGCCCAGCACTTCGTCCGCTGAGAAGCCGCTGATCCGCTCGAACGCGGGGTTGACCGACAGGATGTTGCCCTCCGGCGAGGTCAGCATGATCGAGTCGGTACTTGCCTCGAACACGGGCGCGGCCAACTGCTGCGCGCGGGCGAGCTCGGCCTGCTGGGCCGCAAATTGCCGCCGCCTGCGCCAGATCAGCAACAAGGCGACACAGAGTGCCAGCAGCAGCGGAATGAAGATCGACGCCAGGCGCCGTGCCTCTTTCTCCCAGGCCGCCAGTGCATGGGCCCGATCCAGATGGACCGCCACCAGGGCAGGAAAGCGGCTCGACGCGCGGTAGGCCGTCAGCACCACCCCGTCGCCACCCGGCAGCGTCTGCGCGAGGCTACCCTGCTCGCGTGCGCGCAGCAGACGACCCACCTGGCCCGCCGCGCCAGCCTGGCCCACCAAGGCGGTCTCGACGCTGGACATCATCAGCACGTCGTCATACCTCAGCCATTGCACGCTGCCCTCGTCAGCGGGCAATAACTGGCTGCCGTGATTGGCAAAGTAATCCGGGTTCAGCGCCGCCAGGAGCCAGAGCCTGTTGCCGTGCTGACTCAGCCGGCGCAGCACGGGGATGAAACTTGCCTCGCGCAAGGGCACGGGCGCCTTGCCGTCGGCAGGCCGACCCGCAGAGAAATCGCGCCCCCGCCAGGGCATGCCGATGCGCAACAGCTCGGCGCCAGGCGCTGCGGGCGGGAAGAAGCGGTCGAAGTCGAGCCGCACCCCCACATTGGCGGCGTCGGAACTGGCGACGATGCGGCCCTCAGCATCCGCCAAGGAGACCGAGCGAAGAAACGGCGCCGGCTGCAGCAGACTGACCAGACGCTTGCCCGCGGCGCTTACCTCGCCGCTCGGTGGCGCCTCGAAGCCCGCCGCCGTCAGGTCGATCATCTGCAGGGTCTGAGTCAGATGCTCCTCAAAATTTCGCGCATGCGTGGTGGCAGTGCGTGCGGCCAGCGCCAGCGCCTCTTCGCGCAAGCGCCAGACGGTGAAGCCAGCCCTGCCAGCCAGGTCGCCACCAGCACCGCGAGCACGAGCAGCAGCAACACCGGCTGCTGCATCGACAAGCGGCGCTGGGCGTTCAGCGGAGCGAAGGGATCGTGGCGCACGCGGCTGGCTACTTCGCCACGATGGGGTCCAGCCCATGACGACGCGCGTTCGCCAGCAAGCGGCCATCACGCTTGATATCGGCCAGAAACCGCTCGACGCGCCCGTGGAAGGCCTCATCGCCGGGCGCCATCGCCCAGGCATACGGCGTCACGTGATACGTTTCAGGCGGTGAGACAAGGCGCGCCCAATCGCTGTTATCCAGCATCCGGCGGCTGAAGGGATAGTCCGTCATGAAGACATCGGCCCGGCCGGACTGCACCTCCTGCTCGCGCGCCGCTGGCGTCTCCACCACCCGCAGCTCCGCTTGTTTCAGCCGCGCCTTCATCACCGGCTCGTGCAGCGTCCCTTGGCTACCACCACCACCGAGCCGGCCTTGTCGATGTCTGCCCAGGACGCAATCCGGCGGTTCGTCCGCGTCGTGATCGCATAAATGTCGCTGGCCAGATAAGGCGCCGTAAAACGCAGCTTTGCCTGCCGAGGCGGCGTGATGCCAATGGCAAACATCGCAATGTCGCACCGGTCTGCCGTCAGATCCTCGATCAGCGTCGCGAAAGAACTATCGACAAAATTCACCGCCACGCCCAGCTCGCGCCCCAGCGCCTGGGCGTTGTCGATATCGATGCCCGCCAGCTGCAGCGTCTTCGGGTTGCGGAACGAGATCCCGTAATAGTCCGGCCAGATGCACACGCGCAGCGCCCCCGCTGCCTCGATCCGCGGCAGACGGCCGTCTGCCGCCCACAGCTGCGCGCCCGGTGCGCCCAGCAGCCCCAGCAACAACACGACCCGTAGTGCACGCATGAATTCCCCTCCCCACCCCGAACAGCCGATCAGCCATCCTTTCTCAACGGCAAAACCACGTCTTTCAGCAGGGTATATGTTTGCGCCAAAAGGGCAGGTCGCCCGCAAAACATCCTGCCGAAACCCCGCACACCGCAAGCCTTTCAGGCCAGCTAGCTCGAAGAACCATGGCCAGAGCGGGTCAGCGGGCGGGGTAGCTGCAGAGACTTGCTGGAAGCAGGTCCACAAGAACAGAAACGGGGAAGCAGCCCCGGTGCGATGCGGCCTGCCTGTGGTGCACAATCCACACGCGCGGCGCGCACCCCACAGGGCGGGCCTATCAGATCGCTCGCGGCTCAGCGAATGAACTTGCCGTTGCTGGAGATGATCGACAAGTCCACAAAGGTGGAACCGTTGTGGCTCTTCGGCGAGAAGCTCACTGCAAACCCACCGACGTCAATCTTGCTGGCGTTCTCCAGCGCGGCGACGAAGCTCTCGCGCGTCGGCTCTTTCCCCGCGCGCTTGAGCCCTTCGACCAGCACCTTTGCCGCGATGAAGCCTTCCAGGCTGGTGAAGGACTGCTTGCCGTCCATTGCCTGACGATGTTCCTTGGCCACGTTAACGGCATCGCTCCACGGGAAAGGCACCACCTGGGAAATCGCCACGCCGTAGCCGTCTTCCTTCAACTCGTCACGCAGGTCATTGCTGCCGACAAAAGAAACATTCCAGAAATTGACGGTGGGCAGCGCTTTCTTCATCTCGCGGGTAAAGGCGGCACTGCCCTTGTAGGCGCTCACGATGATGACGGCTTCCGGCTTCGCGGCGGAAATCGTGGCCACGGCTTTGGCGACGTCGGTCGAGTTCCGCTCGATCGTCGCTTTCACGAGTGGCGCCGCGCCGTGCTTGGTCATGGCCTGTTCTACCCCTTGCAGGCCGGCCTGCCCATACGCATCGTTCTGATACAGCACACCAATCCGCTTCAGCCCCTGGGGCTTGAGGTAATCCACAATCGCCGCCGTTTCATCGACATAGCTGGCGCGGATGTTGAAGATGTAGCGATTGAAGGGTTTGCGCAGCGATTCGGCACCCGAGAACGGCCCCACGAAGGGCACGCGGGCCTCGGAGAATATCGGCATGGCCGCATTGCTGGTCGCCGTGCCGACATAGCCGAACAGTGCGAAGACGTTTTCCTTCTCGAGCAGTTCGCGCGTGTTCTTCTCGGCACGCGCGGGCTCATAGGCGTCATCGAGGGCCACCAGGCGAATCTTTCGCCCATTGACCCCGCCGGCATCGTTCACGGTCTTGAAATAGGCCTCCGCCCCGGCTTTCAACTGCGTGCCGAGCGCGCCCGATGCACCGGAAAAAGCCGCCGACTGGCCAATGACAATTTCCTTGGCGCTGACACCCGTTTCAGCAAACGCATGGGAAACCAGCACACACCCACACACCATAACCAGCCAGGATTTGATCTTCATAGTTTCAACCAGGAAAATTCACACGTGTATAGATATAAAGTAGCAGGCCAATTGTAGCGGCAAAGCGCCTCTCCAGTGCGAAACACCCGCTTGGAGTTTCATGTCGCCGACGTACGGAGCGCATACCGGACGATGACAACGTGTGCAACCGGTCAGCGACAACCACAAGCTCGCACCGGAGCCCCCGGACTTCCTCCCGCAAGGACAGCCCCTCACCCGGCAAGGGTACCGCCCGAATTGAGGCTGAAACTGACCGGGCGAAGTAGGCATGTTCTAATGCGGGTGACTGAGCAGGCGTTGTAGTAGTGCGCATCAAACCCGGCGTTCACCCCAGGAGAATTGCATGTCCTTTAAAGCAGTCAGTCTCGCGGCATCCGCGCTCTGCGGCACGCTATTCGTTTGCCTGCTACTCACGCCAGGCCTGATTTACTGGCTCTTCGGTGTCGAAAGCCATGCCACGGCCGATCTGCTCGCCAAGCGTGCAGCGATGCTATTCCTGGGCTTGGCTGTCTTGTCCTTCCTCGGGCGGAATGCGCCGTATTCCAGCCTTCGTCAAGCGGTATCCGTCGCCATGGCAACGACCATGGCAGGGCTGATACTGGCGGGAATGTATGAATTCTTCATGGGGACCGCCGGTGTCGGAATTTGGTCAGCCATTGGCGGCGAAGCCTTGTTTCTATGCCTCTACCTGCATGTCTTGATCAAGGATACCCGGCTTGCCAAGGGTGACATCGCCAAGTAGAAGGGCGGGCCAGCCGAAGGCGTAACCCGCACTGCATGTCGAACGGGTTCTGAGCGGCCCGGCTCATTTCTCTCCGGTAAACCGATCAGCTGACGGTTTGGCGGGTGACGGCTGCGCCTAACCCACCCTACAAAAACCTGCCCGCAGAGCCGCGCCCAGCTTGGTTCTCCAAAGGCATGCTTGAAGAAGCTTGCTGCGTGCGGCTTGCGAAGGCGTGCTGGCACGCTACGGTGTGCGTCTTTCACCGCCTGGGAGGTGCGCCATCCGGCAGGCTTGTCGGGACGGCTGCGATCGGCGAAACGCAACACGAGGGTAAAGCGCCGATCCGCGTGCGCGACGCGCACCCAAGTCTGTTTACAGCGATCACGCCCGCCACGGGGAGTCTTGATTTGCACGCGCCACGTGGCTAAGCTCAACCAGCGCTGCTCACGTGCGTGAGCGCTTTTCACTTTGAGGTTTGGATGTTGGACATTGCAGTAATCCGATAACCCGATCCCTGCGCTCGCTGGGCTATCAGGTTGTCGACGAACACAAATATTTGCAGGCGCCGCCGGGCGCTTGCTGCTTTTGTACGTTCAGATTACTGCGAATGGATTTTCAACATGACGACCTCCAAACACGAAACACCCTTTCTGCACGCCCTCGCCCAAGCTGGCGACGTGGCTGCCCCTGCACGCGAAGGCTTTACGCTGAGCGATGCGTCTTGCGTTGAGGGCGAGTCCATCGCCCGTGTGATCGCGGTCGATCGCGACCAGTACATCATCCGGGCCGGGGATCTTGAGTTGCCCGCCGAATTGACGGGGAGGCTGGTATACGCCAGCACATCTTCGGAGAACTTGCCCTGCGTGGGTGACTGGGTTCGGGTGCGCTATTACGACGCCGGAACCCACGCGATCATTCACGGCGTTTTGCCAAGGGCATCATTCCTCCGGCGCAGAAGACCCGGGACGAACAGCGCGTTCCAGATGATTGCGGCCAATATCGATGTGGCTTTCATTGTTCAGTCCTGCCACTTTGACTTCAATGTGCGCAGACTGGAACGTTATCTGGTGATGACGAGTGAATCGCATGTCGAGCCGGTGATCCTGCTGACCAAGTCTGATCTGGTCAGCCCTGAGGAACTGGCGCAATTGACCGACAAGATCCGCCGGACTGGTATCGCGGCCCGCATGATCGCGCTCAGCAATCTCAGCGGAGAGGGGATTGATCAGATCCGCGATCTCATCCTGCCGGGAAAAACGTATTGCTTGCTCGGCTCATCCGGCGTGGGCAAAACAACGCTGATCAACCGTCTGATGGGCGATGCCGGATTGGAAACAAGCGCGGTAAGCCACACAGGCGAAGGGCGGCATACCACCACGCGGCGCCAGCTCTTTGTGCTCGCGCACGGCGGGCTATTGATCGATATGCCGGGAATGCGCGAATTGGGCATGATGGGTGTCAGCGAAGGCCTGGATGAGCGTTTCGCCGATATCCCGATGTACTCGCAGAAGTGCCGCTTTGCAGACTGAACGCACACGAGCGAGCCCGGCTGTGCGGTATTGAAGGCCATCGCGCAAGAGGATCTCGATGCCGAGCACTTCCAGAACTATCTGAAGCTTAAGAGGGAGGCAGAGTTCCACGACATGTCCCATCTAGAGAAACGCAAGAAGGACCGCGCGTTCGGGAAGCTTGTCCATACAGCGAAGAAGGCCAAAGACGTGCGGAACGGAGGGAGGTCGTAACAAGCATCAATCCCCCGGCCAGACCGGGGGACGTCCCATCACGATTTGACTTGTTTTTGCCCGCTTGCGTCACGCAGCGCCGTGAAGTGACACGCTCCAGACCCAACACGCCGTCACCTTTCTTCTACGCTCTCCCCCATACTTCAAAGCTGATCGAATGCGCGATCTTCCATCCACGCTCACAGCGGTTCCTTCGTTCCGGACGCACCATGCTCACACAGATTTTCTGTTCGATCCGACGCTTACTTGTGCCTGTCTTGCTCTTCGCTCTGGCCTGTCCCGCTGCACGGGCCGCCACGCTGTGCCAGCCAGATGAGGTCGTCGTCTACCACTGCGCGCTGCGCGCCAGCCCCCAGGTGGTGTCGGTGTGCGCCTCGCCGGGGCTGACGCGGACGGTGGGCGGCCTGCAATTTCGCCAAGGAGCGCCTGGCATGCCAGTCGAACGGGTGTACCCGGCAGATCCGGCGGGCGCACAGGCCTTGTTCTTCTGGCAGGAGCGGCGGCCCTACCACAGCTCGCTGAAAGAGATCAGCTTCAGGTCTGAGGGCGTCGTGTATACCTTATCGGCCCTGGAAGGCGCGGCGGGCTTGAGTGGCACAACGAAAGGCTTTCAGGGCGGAGAACTGCTGATCGAGAAAACCCGTGGCGGCGAGAAGCTGGCGCGCTTGAGCTGCGAGGCTTATCCGGAAGGCACGCTGGATCTTGCGGGCATCGTGACCGATGCCGCAGAGTTGGCGCCCTGAGCCGGCTGCACCGGAATTGAAGAAAGATGGGCAACTCAAACCCGCTTCTGGGTATGGAAGCCGGTGGAGGGAGCCTGCAGAATCATGCGCTGTTTGTGACAACATCCAGCCAGACACCCTTAGGAGACGTTCATCGTGCTGACACGCCCGCAGTTTGCAAGGTTTGCATGCCTTGCTGCATTGAGCTTTGTTCCCGTGGCGCAAGGCGCCGATCCGGTCGGCCTCCGCGTCGACGCCAGCCAGCGCGGGCTGGAAGTGAACCGGCAGGTGACCGCAGGCTTCAATTTTGGCAACTGGATGAACATGGTGGAGTTCGGCAAGGCCATGCGCGAGAACGTGCCGCCGGGCACCCTGCGTTTTCCGGGAGGCAACGTGGGCGACGATCAGGACATGATCGAGCCGGTCATCGACCTGTTTGCAACGAATCTGGGCCTGCTCCAGACACCGGCGCCGGTGATCATCCAGACGCGCGTGTTTCAGGGGCGCACCGATGCGATCCCGAAGAATCGCCCGGAAGATGCAGCTTATGCGGCCAAGCTGGCCATCGAGCGCAAGCTGAACGTGGCCTACTGGCAGATCGGCAACGAGCCGGATCTGTTCGCGGTGACCCGTGGGGACAAGAGCTGGACCGCCGAGCGTTACTGTGAAGTCTTCCGCGCCCAGGCCACCGCCATCAAGGCCGTTGACCCGAATGCGAAGTTCGCGGGGCCCGGGGTGTCTGGTGCGGTGCCTTCTGCAGCAGAGTTTCTGGATGGTTTCGTGAAGGGTTGCGGCGACATCGTCGACCTGCTGACCTGGCACATCTACCCCACGAATGGCACCGGCACGGCTGAAGCCGCGCTGGCCAATATTTCCGAGCCCTCGCGCTGGTTCGCCGAACACCGCAAGACCTGGGCGGACCCGGTCAAGAATCCGCTGGGCCACCAACGCAAGATCAAGTTCGGCATGACGGAGTATGGCTTGTCGTGGCGCACCGATAACGCGATCTTCCTGGCGGACATGCCCGCGGCGATGTTTGCCACCGAGACCGCTTTGCGCATGGCGCGCGAGGGCCTGGATGCCGCCTACTACTTCGCGTATCAGGGCGTGGGCAATCACGGTCTGCTTGACGAGATGGGCATGCCGCGGCCGACGTTCTACGGCTTCCGCATGATCGGCCAGCTCAAGGGCCACTTCGTCGAAGCTTCGAGCGATGACAAGGATGTATGGGTGTCAGCCGTGAGGACGGTAACAAGCTGAGCCTGATCGTCGTCATGAACACCAGCACCGCGGCGCGACGCCTGCCCCTGAAGCTGGATGGCTGGAAGTTCGCCAAGGGTGAGTGGTTTGACCAGACCATCGTGGATAACGAGGCACGGCTGCGCAAGCTCAAGAAGGGCGCCACAGCGACCCTGCCCGGACGCACCATGGCCCGGCTGGAGTTCGTGGCGAAGTAAGCGGCTGTACGATCTGTCGCGAGAGGCCGTCGCGCCGCCAGGCGCAACGGCCTACCGAATCCCTGTGATCTCTTCCTCTGGGCTCTCGTGATGTCTGAGCTTGCCTGCGAGACCGACTGGCGGCAACGCATCCTGATCGGTGGTTTCGCCCCTGCCACCCTGCATGACTGGCCGGGCCGGCAGACGGCCACCATCTTCCTGCGCGGCTGCCCCTGGCGCTGCGCCTACTGCCACAACCCGCAGTTGCAACGACGCGGGCGCGAGCCTGGCCTGTGCTGGGCGGACATCGAAGCAAGGCTAAACGACCCGCGTTCCGCCCTTGAAGGGGTGGTGTTCTCCGGCGGCGAAGCCTGTGTTGATCGCCATTTGCCCGATGCCATCGCCGCGGTCGCGGCCATGGGCTTCCGCGTCGGGCTGCATACCAATGGCGCCTATCCCGACCGTCTGGCCGCCATCCTGCCTTTACTCGACTGGGTCGGCTTCGATCTCAAAACCGATTACGACCACTACGACACCCTCACCGGCGTCCCGGGCAGCGGCGCTCGGGCGAGCGAAAGCGCCCGCCTGGTCGTTGCCAGCGGCGTCGAACACGAGTTTCGCCTCACCTGGCACCACAGCATCATGACGGAAGAGGCGGCTTTGCTCGCCGGGCATTTTGCGCATCACCTGGGCGCACGGCGCTTCGTGTTGCAGCAATTCCGGCCCGAGGGCTTGCGGCCGGATGCGCAGCCCGGCGTCAGCGACGTGCCCATGCACTTGATTGCGGCGCTGGCGGCGCTGTTTGAAGACTTCGCGCTCCGCCGCGAGCTCTGCGGCTTGGCCGAGCCGCTCGCGTGCGTGCCAGAACGCATCCCAAACGAGAACACCGACCGCTCGGCGATCACTTCCGCCCCAGCAGACGATCAATCTCGGCCATTTGATCAGCACTGAGAGGGCCGTGTTGCAGGGCGCCGGCGAGGTCTTCAACCTGCTTCACGCTCTTGAAGCCGGGCACCGGGATCGTGTGGGGGCCCCGTGCAAAAATCCAGGCCAAGGCGCCCTGCACCAGGCTGCGCCCCTTGCTGCTCAAGATCTCGCGAATCGCGGCCAACGCATCGAGGAATTCCTGCCGCGGTTTGCCGTCTTTGAAGAAGGCCACCCAGGCGTGCCCCGCGCCACGCACGTCATCCTTGCCGATAAAGCTCTCGGCGGTGAATTTGCCACTCAAGAAGCCCATCGCCAGCGGCGAGCGGTTGATGCTCGCCAGATCATGCTTACGGCAAAAGTCGAGCAGTTCGGGGGAATCCTGCAGCACGTTGAGATTCATTTCGATCGCGCTGCAATGGGGCATGGTCGCAAACCAGCTCGCGCATTCGAGCAGATCGGTGCTCCAGCCAAAGCTGCCGATTTTTCCCTCTTTGACCAGCGCTTCAAGGGTATCGGCCACCTGCTCAGCCTCTTCGCGCTGCGTAAGCTGCCAGACGTGGAGCAGGTACATGTCGATGTAATCGGTATCCAGGCGGCGTAACGAAGCCTCGCAAGCCTTGCGGATGTAGGCCGGGCTGACGTCAGTGCCGGTAATCTCGCGCTTCTGCTCGTCGGGCACGTAACCGAACTTGGTGATGATGAAGGCTTGGTCGCGAACACCCTTGAAGGCCTCGCCAATCACCCGCTCGCTGTGGCCCGCGCCATAGGCATCCGAGGTATCGAAGACGTTGATCCCCAGGTCCAGCGCACGACGTAGCGCACGAATCGATTCTGCATCGTCGGCCTGGCCGTAGCCGTCCTGGCGGCCATCCAGAAGAAACGGGCCACCAATTGGCCAACAGCCCAAGCCCATGGCGCTGACTTCAATTCCCGGCCGAACCAAGGTCCTGCGCGCAGTTTGTTCACTCATCTTCATTCCTCTATTTGTTCGCAAATCGTGTCAAGGTTTCATCAAGCACTGCCTGAAGAGGCTTATGGGGCGGCCTTCTTCAGGCATGCCGAAGCCGCAGCCGGAAGGCTGTGCAAAGCCTTCCGTGGGGCGCAAAGCGGAAGGGCCGGGGATGAGGGCTCGCTTTTGAACTACGGTTTTCAGGATCAGTTAAGCGGCTGTTCATGATCTCTTCTTTGTCATTTATTCACCCTTCGACAAGCTCAGTGCGAACGGTTTATGGGACACGCCGAGGCTGAGAACCCCGTTCGTGCTGAGCTTGTCGAAGCATGAACGGGCGCCCGAGTCGCACTTTGCGAGATCGTGAACAGCCTCTAAGGAGTTCGTATTCTTCCAGCCATGCGGAGCCATCGAAATATCCGCTATCGCGATATTTCAATAGATCCACTTATCGAGTGACGCCGAAGCGGAATGGCTGCCTATACTCTGCTGGTCTCATTCAATGAATCTGCGGTCGCCACCCAGCCATCATGTATCTGCCGCTTGACCCGAAGACCGGCCCACTTTTCCGCCAGATCGAGCAGCAGCTGCGCGAGCAGATTGAAGAAGGACGCTATCCGCCCGGCGCGCGGCTCCCGTCCACCCGCCAGCTTGCTGAAGAACTCGGCGTCAGCCGGATCACGGTGAAGAATGCCTATGCCGAGCTGGAGAGCGATGGCCTGATCGGCCCGCGCGAGGGCAGTGGCACGTATGTGCTGCCGCCCTGCTGCCTGTGCGAAGCGGGTACTGAAGACGAGGCAGGCCAGACCTGGCCGCTGTGGCAAGTCGAGGCGCTGGCGCAGAACCCGCCGCCGCCCACGGAGCGCCCGCCGCTTGGCGACGGCCACCCGGCACCCGTTGATTTCACCGGTGCCGGCGACCCGCGCCTGTTTCCGGCACGGGAATTCATGCAGACAATGGCCGCGGTCATCCGCCACGACGGCGCCGAGGTGCTCGGCTATGGCCCACTGCAGCAGCAGTGCCCGTCCCTGCGGCACACCATCGCGCAGATGCTGACCAACAACGGCATCCTCTGCACCGAGGATGAAATCCTGCTCACCACCGGCTCGCAACAAGCACTGGCCCTGGTCTGCCACGCGCTGCTCAAGCGTGGCGATGCGGTGCTGGTGGAAGACCCCAGCTACAACTTCGCGCTGGCGCTTTTCCGCACCCTGGGCCTCAAGCTGATCGGCGTGCCGGTCGATGCCGAAGGCATGTGCGTGGAGCTGATCGAGCCGCTGCTGCAGAAGCATCGCCCGCGCCTGATCTACACCATGCCGAATTTCCAGAACCCGACCGGCGCCTGCCTGAGCGGCGAGCGGCGGCGGCAACTGCTGGCACTCGCCGATCGCTACAACATCCCGATTCTCGAAGACGACTATGCCGGCGATCTGCGCTACGAGGGCCGCGCCCAGCCCGCGATCAAGCGGCTTGATCCGGGCGGGCGGGTGATCTACGTCGGCAGCTTCTCCAAGATGCTGATGCCGGGCTTGCGCGTGGGTTACCTCCTGGCCGAGGGGCCGATCCGCGGCATCCTGGCCCGCCACAAACGGGTGACCGACCTCGCCACCTCGCCGTTGATCCTGCGCGCGCTGGAACACTTCATGAGCATCGGGCGCTACCAGGCCCATCTGCGCCGTGCCGGGCGGGCCTATGGTAAGCGACGCGACGCCCTGCTCGCTGCGATCCGCCGCCACCTGCCCGCCAGCGTGAGAATCGAGGCGCCGCAAGGCGGCCTCTTCGCCTGGCTGCAGCTCCCCGCGGGCATCGACGCCGAAGCCTTGCTCGATCAAGCTCGCCGCAGCGGTGTGCTGTTCGCCCCCGGCAGCCGCTTCTTCATCGAGCCCGCTAAGGGGCTGCGCTTCATCCGCCTGAACTTCGCCACCCGCACACCAGACGAAATCGATCTCGGCATCGCACGCCTCGCCCAAGCCCTCAAGGCCTCCCAGCCCTGAAAAACACCTGCCTGAAGAAGCGCTTGCAGCAAGGCTCTTCAGGCAATGCCCTGCGCGCGACACGGCAGCACTGCGGCGCATGCGGCATAATCGCGGCTCACTCTGCTACCGCGACCCGCCGTGACCGACTCCCGCCGCCCTGTCTGGCTTGAAGCCCTGCTCAACCGCCGGATGCTGATCTGCATCCTGACCGGGTTTTCTTCCGGCCTGCCGCTCTACCTGCTGCTCAATCTGGTGCCCGCCTGGCTCAAGACCGAGGGGCTCTCTCTGAAGATGATCGGCATCTTCGCGCTGATCCAGTTTCCCTACACCTGGAAGTTCCTGTGGTCGCCCCTGCTCGACCGCTACGCGCTGCCCCTGCTCGGGCGCAGACGCGGCTGGATGCTGCTGACCCAGCTCATGCTGATTGGCGCGATTGCGACCCTTGGGCAAGTCTCCGTCGGCACGCTGGCACAGGCCCCCGACCCGGCGGTGTTCGACGCCCCCGCCTGGATGATCAATCTGCAGCGCTACGGCCCGCTGTTTGCGCTGACCGGAGCCATCGCATTCTTGTCTGCAACCCAGGACATTGTGCTCGACGCTTTCCGTCGCGAGCTGCTGCCGGAGATCGAACTCGGCCTGGGCAACGCCATTCACGTCAATGCCTACAAGATTGCCGGCCTGGTGCCGGGCTCCGTCTCGCTGATCCTCGCCGATTACCTGCCCTGGAGCACGGTGTTCATCGTGACTGCGCTCTTCATGCTGCCCGGTGCGGCCATGAGCCTGATGGTGGCCGAGCCCCGCGCGACTGGGGCCACGCCACGCAGCCTGCGTGAAGCCGTCATCGAGCCCTTCCACGAATTCTTCGGCCGCCACGGCATTCGATCCGCCTTGCTCGTACTGCTGTTCATCCTGCTCTACAAGCTCGGCGACTCGCTCTGCACCGCGCTCGCCACGCCCTTCTATCTCGACATGGGCTTCACCAAGACGCAGATCGGGCTCGTCGCCAAAAATGCCGGCCTGTGGCCCAGCGTCATTGGGGGCCTGCTCGGGGGCTTATGGATGGTCAAGCTCGGCATCAACCGCGCCCTCTGGATCTTCGGCGTGCTGCAGTGGCTCGCCATCGCAGGCTTTGCCTGGCTCGCCTGGCTGGGCCCGGCCGAGGCCGATGCCGCGCGGCTCGCAGTGCTTGCCATCGTCATCGGGGTGGAAGCGGCCGGCGTCGGGCTGGGCACCACGGCCTTCGTCGCCTGGATGGCGCGCACCACGCACCCTGCTTACACCGCCACCCAGCTGGCATTATTCACCAGCCTGATGGCCGTGCCGCGCACCTTCATCAATGCCGGCGCAGGTTGGCTCGTGGAAGGCCTGGGCTGGTTCAACTTCTTCGTGCTGTGCTTCGTGCTCGCCGTGCCGGGCATGCTCTTGCTCTTCAAGGTTGCCCCCTGGCGTGGCGGCAATGAGGCCCAAGCATGAGTCCATTTCATAGACCGGCCGGGAACCCACGCCTTCGCCTCATCCTCAGCTCGATGGCCGCTGCGCTGATCTCGGCGAGCGCCTGCGCGGAGCCAGCCCGCGTGCCACGCGCCTTGGCCGCGTTCATCCCGGCCGGCAGTACCTTGCTCGACTACATCGAGGCAGACCTGAATGGCGACGGGACGAAAGACTATGCGTTTATCCTGGAATCGAGAGCATCCAACCCGGAAGCCGGCGAGCGCTCGTTGACTATCGCCGTCCGCGAAGCAGACGGCGCCTTGCGTGCCGTCAAGACCAACCGCAAGTTGGTCCTCTGCGCACAGTGCGGCGGCGTGATGGGTGATCCGTTCAACGAATTGCGCGCCGAAAAGAACGGCTTCTCCGTCAGCCATTACGGCGGTAGCGGCTGGCGCTGGAGCAACGCCTTCACGTTTCGCTATTCAGGTCGCGACCGCAGCTGGCAGCTCACGCGCGCTGAGAAAACATCCTTCCATGTCGCCAAGCCTGACGAGATCGAGACCGAGGTCCACCGCCCGCCGAAGGACTTCGGCAAGATCGATCTTGCCGATTTCGACCCCAAACACTACCTGGGCGTCGGGCCCAAATAATCACGCCAGGTCCAGATACAAGACTTGGCGCATCACCTTCGGGAGTCTGCCATTGAGTACATCAAGCCTTATCCAGGCGGCGCAGCGGCTATCAAACACTGTCGCCACGATGCGCTTCGCCCTGCCCATCACCCACACCTACAATCCATTGGAATATGCCTGGGCGCCGCACGAGGAGTACTTGCGCAAGTTTGGCGAGGGCAGGAAGCGGGTGATCTTCGTCGGCATGAATCCCGGCCCCTTCGGCATGGTGCAGATTGGCGTACCTTTTGGCGAAATAGCTGCAGCGCGGGACTGGATGGGAATTTCCGCGCCCGTCGCAAAGCCGGCTGAAGAAACGCCCGCACGCCCGATCGAGGGCTGGGACTGCGCACGCTCGGAAGTGTCAGGTCGCCGCCTGTGGGGCCTGTTTGCGGAACGCTTCGGCACCGCAGAGGCCTTCTTCGCCGAGCACTTCGTCGCCAACTATTGCCCACTGGCGTTCTTTGAGGGCAAGCGCAACGTCACGCCCGACAAGCTGCCCGCAGTGGAGCAGGCCCCGCTGCTTGCCGCATGCGATGAGCATTTGCGTCAGCTCGTCGACACCACGGGCGCGGAGTGGGTGATCGGGATTGGCGCATGGTCAGAGACGCGCGCGCGCGAGGCCTGCGCCGGCATGCCGGTCCAGTTCGGCCGTGTGCTCCACCCCAGCCCGGCCAGCCCGGCCGCCAACCGGGGCTGGAGCGAAGCCGCCAGCAAGCAGCTCCTGGCGCTGGGGGTCTGGGCGTAGCACCCGCTCCGCATGCGCGGTGCTTGACAGCACTATTCCGGGTCGAGATACTGTAATTATTTACAGCATCTCTCATGGCCGCCCAGCTTTCGCTCCCCTTTGTCAGCCTCGTCGGCGCCTCGCCTTCCGCACCGCCGGAGGCGGCGGCCGGCGTTCAGCGTACGCGGCGCAATCGTAGTGTGCCGCGCACCTTGCCCCTCGCCAGCCGCACGGCCGAAGGCCCCCCCGCGCAGAATCAGGCGGACGAAAGCCGGTTTCTCGACGTGCATGACTATCTCGTCCGCCGGGATGACACGAGCTTCGTCTTCCCGATGCCGGACGACGGCATGTCGGGCGCTGGGCTCTTGGCGGGCGATATGCTGGTGGTCGACCAGCGCATTACACCCGCACATGGTCACATCGTTCTGGCAGTCATCAATGGCGAACGCCTTGTCCGCCGTCTGCATCATCGCGGCCGCAAGACTTCGCTGCTTGCCGAACACCCCGAGTTGCCCGAAGTCCTCCTCGAAGACGGCAGCGAACTCACGATCTGGGGCGTCGTGGTCGGCGAATTCAAACGGCTGCTGGGCTAAGCCGTTCTCTTGCGTCATGCAGCGCCAAACCTAGGGGCATCCTGTCGCGCCCTTCTCCGCCGGATTCGCCATATTCAGGGCGATGTGCCAAAAAAATATAACGAGGACAGCATGCGCAACAATCAGCCCGTAAGTGGAAAAGAGCGCCCCTATCCCGCTGGTCGCGTCATCATCAGTCGCACCGACAGCAAAGGCCGCATCACCGACGTCAACGCGGCGTTCGCGGAAATCTCGGGCTTCGACATTGATGAGCTGATGGGGCAGTCGCATAACATGCTGCGTCACCCCGACATGCCTGCTGAAGTCTTCCGGGACCTCTGGGTAACACTTAAGGCCGGGCGCCCCTGGAGTGGCGTGATCAAGAACCGCTGCAAGAATGGCGATCATTACTGGGTGCGCGCCACAACCACTGCGCTGCCGGGCGGCGCAGGCTACCTGTCCGTCCGCACCGAGGCCAGTCGCGCCGACATCCAGCGGGCAGAAGTCCTGTATGCCCGCCCGCGCCTGCACCTTGACGGAGGCCGGCGTCGGCCGTCGGGCTTGCTCGGCTGGCTGGTGTCCTTCAACCGGCGCGTACGACTTGCGTGGCGCTTCTGGGCAACATTTGCCGTTTTCGCCGCCCTGATGCTGCTTGGAGCAGGCGTCGCCCAGTACGGTCAGCGCGAGCTGGAGAATCAGTTGCGCGATTACATCCAGCACGATCAGGCCCGCCTGCTGGCCTACGGGCAAATGTATGCACAGGGCCTGCAAACCGGGCAGGCGATTCGCAACATCATCCTCGACCCGAAAAACCCGAAGGCATACGAGAACCTCGCTGCCGCGGAGAAGGCATTCGATGCCGCGCTCGCCAAGGCCGAGGGTCTGGTTGCCAGCCCCGCCGAGGGCGATACCCTGAAGCAGATTCAGGGGCTCTGGAGCAAGGATCGCCAGCTCAAGAGCCAGCTCAGCACGCTTGCGCGTGAAGGCGACACGGCAGGCGCCATCGACCGGCTCAACAAGGAAGAAACGCCCGTCTGGCGAAGCCTGAAAGATGTCTTGCTACGGCAGGGCGAGGCCTCGCGTCAACAATCCGAAACCACTGCACTGCGCACGCTGGGCGGCGCTGCTGAACAGCGCAGGCTCGGGCTCGGTCTGACCGCGTTTGCCATGCTCGCCGGCATTGCGATGTTCGGCGCCATGATCAGCTACCTGGCTCGCAACATGCGGCGCACGCGCGAACTCCTGCATGGGATTGCCGAGAGTGGCGATCTCTCCGCGCCCTTGCCCATCAGCATGTATGACGAAATTGGCGAGGTGCTGACCCAGATCGTGCTGATGCGCAGCAAGCTGCATGAACTGGTGGCAGACCTGGTGGACCGCATCGCCTTGATGGCGCCCCAGGCACATTCACTCAACGAAGCGGCGAATGCCGAATCGCTTGCCTCCGAGCGTCAGTCGAAGTCGGCAACCGCCATGGCCGCCGCCATCGAGGAACTCACCGTCACCGTGGACCAGGTGCGCGACCGTGCCAATGAGTCACGTGAGATCGCGCTCCGCACCGAAGAGCTGGCCCAGAACGGCGGCACCGTGATCCGCCAGGCGGCCGATGAGATCAGCCTGATTTCCACCACCGTGCAGCAGGCCGTAGAGTCGGTCGCCACCCTGCAACAGCATTCGGCGCAAATCAGCAGCATTGTGCAGGTGATCCGCGAGATCGCGGATCAGACCAACCTGCTGGCCCTGAACGCCGCCATTGAGGCCGCCCGCGCCGGCGAATCAGGCCGGGGCTTTGCAGTGGTGGCGGACGAAGTGCGCAAACTCGCCGAACGCACCAGTGGTTCGACCCAGGAAATCTCGCAGATGGTGAGCATGATCCAGCAAGGCACCTTGAGCGTTGCCGATGGCATGCAGGCCTCAACCGCCCGCGTCACGGAAGGCGTAGCGCTCGCCAACCGGGCGGACGAAGCCATCACCGAAATCCAGACTTCGGTCATCGCTGCGGCGAACGCGGTCTCTGCTATTTTCGACGCACTCAAGGAGCAGGCCGCCGCCGCACATGAGATCGCCTCCCGCGTCGAAGAAATCGCAACCGACTCCGAGCAGGGTACGCACGCAGCCAGCCAGACCTCGGCCTCGGCCACGCAACTAAGCACGCTCACCGACGAAATGCAGCAACTCGCCCAGCGTTTCAGAATCACCTGAACCAGTCCAGCGCACGCAGGCGCATTCCGCGCATGCATCGACGTCGTCACTCCCAGCCCTGCTCTGCAAGCCCCTATTGACCGCCTCTGGGGGCCGGGAGCGCCCGCACAGCTGCGGGGACATTTGCCGAGCAGGTCTTCTGCGATGGCGACCCGGTGCGGGTGCACAGCAGTCATTGGAACTTCTAGTCTTCCGTTTGAACAAACAGCAGCGGACCGCCTGAATGTATCGCGCATGCTTTCAGGGTCAGGCACAGCACGCTGACAGCGTGGTAGTCGAGCAGAAGAAAGGGGCCAGACGCCAAGGGACCCGTCGGTGTATGGTTGCCTGGCTTCTTCAAGGATGAACCAGCCCGTGCTGGCGAGCGTATCTGAACGGTCCTGCACAAGCACCTTTGCCTGCTTAGCACTGAATCATGACGCGCTGGGAGACTCGGGTAGTCGATGCCTGAGGCATGTCGAGAAACGAATTGGTTCTAGAATATCAATCGCAGCCAACATAGGGAGGACTTCATCCATGTTTGTCGTCTATGGCATTTCCGGGCAGAGCTTTCGCGGTCCCATGGAGGGCTTGAATCAAGTTCCTGGTGTTGCGGCAGCACGGCGGGTGCGCGGCGTGGAGAAAGAGGGCGAAGAACTCGGGCCCGAGTATCGGGTTGAGACACGCGCCGACCTCGACGTGGCCGCCCCCGACGCGCGGGCGCGAGCGGCCTACGCCAGCATGTTGCCTCGCGTTCTTGATCGAGGTCCGGTGCGCCATGCCTGGCAGGTCATGGGGCGCGATGTGCTTAGTCTGCGAACCACGGATACCGTGGCCGACGCTTGGCGTGCTCTGACTGCACGGGGCGTTCGTCAGGCGCCCGTGGTCGATGCTTTGAACAACGTGGTAGGGCTGGTCAGCGACCGCGATCTGCTTACCGTGATTGACCTGGTGCCGCTCGCGCCCGCGCTCGGAACACCCGGAGGACGTGTGAGTGGCGCGTTGGACCGCAGTGTCGCGGAGGTGATGGTGACGCCGGTCGTGTGTGCTGACCCGGTCACCGACATCCGGCGAATCGCCCATGTCTTGATAGAAACCGGCTTGACCGCGCTGCCGGTAGTGAACGAATCGCAGATGCTGCTCGGCGTAGTGTCTCGCGGCGACATCCTGCGCGCCGCGGTGGCGGATCCCCCCCTCAGCCTGTGGGCGTAGAACTGACTTGAACCAATACTGACGAATGATTTCTCACGCGGGCGGGTTGTTGACGAAAGTGTTCGCACGCGATTATAAGCACTCAGTGCTGATCGACGCTGAGCATACCGGCGCGAGCGGCAGCCCGACCCGCGCAAGTCATGTATGAACGCTGCTCTGACGAACAGGTGATGAAGCAGGTTTTGGTCAGAGCCTGAGTTAAGCCTTAGCGACCAAGAGGGAAATGATTCCATGTCACAAGTGCCCAATACTCCGGCAAACAAAGGCGGCAAGCCTGCGTCCGCTGAGGGATATCACGCCATGGCGGTGGCAGAAGTCATCACAACGCTACGGACGAATCTCGCAACCGGCCTGAGCGCTGAAGACGCGAATGCCCGGCTTGCCCAGTACGGGCCTAACCTGCTCCCCAAGGCGAAGGGCGACACCGTATGGATTCTGCTTTGGCGGCAGATCAACTCCCCATTGATATGGGTTCTGCTCGCTTCCGGCTTCATCGCGATGCTGGCCGACCCGATGGATGGCATCAAGAATGGTTTGGTCATTCTGGCTGTTGTGGTGCTCAACACACTCATCGGCTTCGTGCAGGAATTCAAGGCGGGCAAGGCGATTGAGGCACTCAGCAAGATGGTGCCCGAGAATGTCACTGCCCTGCGCGATGGCAAGAGGCTTACCCTGGCCGGTGCCGACCTCGTGCCGGGCGACGTGGTGCTGCTGGCATCGGGCGACAAGGTTCCCGCAGACATGCGACTCGCGACGGCCAAAACCCTCAAGATCGAAGAGGCCGCCCTGACCGGTGAATCTGTCCCGGCGGATAAGGACACGGACGCCTCGGCTGCGAACGCCGGCATTGGCGATCGCACGGGCATGGCCTTCGGTGGCACCCTGGTGAGCTATGGCACCGGCATCGCCGTTGTCTGCAGCACCGGTGCGGCAACCGAGCTCGGTCGCATATCGACCCTGCTCAAAGAGGCGACCAACCTCCAGACGCCGTTGACCAAAGCCCTGCAAAGCATCGGCAAGTACATCACCATCGGCATCCTCCTCATCGCAGCGGTCATGCTGGTCGTCGGCACCTGGCGCACCATGGCCGAGACCGGCGTCGTGTTTCTGACGGCGCTGCGCGAGACGGTGATTTTCGCCATTGCGCTGGCCGTCGGCGCAATCCCCGAAGGCTTGCCTGCCATCGTCACCATCGCGCTCGCGATCGGCGTGCAGCGCATGGCCGCGCGGCGCGCCGTCATTCGTAAGCTGCCAGCCGTCGAAACGCTTGGCTCAACCACCACCATCTGCTCCGACAAGACGGGGACACTCACCCGCAACGAAATGACCGTTCAGGCCCTTTGGACCCCATCGGGCAGCTACGCCATCACCGGCGTCGGCTACGAACCTGCCGGGCAGCTCAGGGACGCCTCCGGCAGCGATCTCGCCGGCAAGCTAGCGCCCGACGTCCACGACCTGTTGCTGACCGGGGCGCTTTGCAATGACGCAACGCTGATCGACGAAGGCGGCGCGCACACAATCACGGGCGACCCGACCGAGGCCGCCCTGGTCGTCGCAGCCGAGAAGATCGGCTTGAAAGTCGAGCACGCGCGTTACGACCACACGCGCCTCGACGCGATTCCGTTCGAGTCCGAAAACCAGTTCATGGCCACGCTGAACAAGTATCCCGACGGCAGCAAGCGGATCATCCTGAAAGGCGCGCCGGAAGTGATCGTGAAGCGCTGCGAGGGTATCAACCCGCCCCTCGTGCTGGCGGAAGTCTCACGACTGGCCGGGCAGGGCATGCGGGTACTGGCGATCGCGGTCAAGCCGTCCAAGCAGACCGGGAACATGGAGATGTCCGACACGGCCAGCGGCTTCACGCTGCTGGGCCTGCAGGGCATGATCGACCCGCCGCGCAGCGAGGCTATCGAGGCGATCAAGGCGTGCCACGCCGCCGGCATCAACGTCAAGATGATCACCGGTGACCACAAGGAAACCGCGCAGGCGATTGGCGCACAGCTCAACATCCTCACGGGCGCCGAGGCCATCACCGGCGCACAACTCGCCGAGATGAGCGAGGATCAGATGCGGCAGGTCGTGCGGACAAGCAACGTCTTCGCCCGCGTCGCGCCGGAGCACAAACTCAAGCTCGTCAAGGCCTTGCAGGCCAACAATCAGGTCGTGGCGATGACGGGCGACGGCGTCAACGACGCGCCAGCGCTCAAACAGAGCAACATCGGCGTGGCCATGGGCATCACCGGCACGGCGGTCTCGAAGGAAGTGGCAGACATCGTGCTGACCGACGACAACTTCGCCTCCATCGCCGCCGCGGTGGAGGAAGGTCGCCGCGTCTACGACAACCTCATCAAGTCCCTGGTTTTCGTCCTGCCGACAAACCTCGGCCTGGCGATGATCCTGATGGTGGCGGTCATCTTCTTCCCGTTCCTGCTCAACCCCGTAACGGGCCTGAAGGAGCTGATGCTGCCAATGGCCCCAACGCAGTTGCTGTGGATCAACCTTGTGGCAACCGTGGCGCTGGCCCTGCCATTGGCGTTCGAAGCCAAGGAGCCCAAGCTCATGCAACGCCCCCCACGCAGCCCGGACGCGCCCGTCCTGTCGGGTTTCGTCGTCACGCGCACATTCGTCGCGGCGGCACTGATGACGATCGGGGCGGTCGGCTTGTTCCTGTGGGAGTACCACGCCAGCGGCGAAACGGCGGACGCCATGCGGAAGGGGCAGACGATGGCCGTGACGACGGTCATCCTGTTCCAGGTTTTCTATGTCCTCAACTGTCGCAGCCTGAAGGGCTCGCTGCTATCGATCGGCCTGTGGACGAACATCACCGCATTCATCGGCATTGCCGCGTTGCTGTTGCTGCAACTGGGCTTCATCTACCTGCCATTCATGAACGCGATCTTCGGTTCGCTGCCGCTGAGCGCCAGAGACCTGCTTGTGGCCACTGCGGTTGGCATGATCATTCTGCCGGTGATCAGCGTCGAGAAACTGATCCGCAACCGGCTCGAAGCGCACCCGGCGTAAGAAATACCCGCAATGGCGCGGAGACGCGACCGCTACCCGTGGGCATTGTCCTGAAAGCCAAGAGCATGTGTTACGCCCTGCCCAAGACGACTCATTAACGAGAACATTTGACTTTTCAACGCATCACGCAAAATTGCGGCAGAATCGACCCATGACACTGCGTACGGCAATCCTTTGGCAACCAAACGGCGCTTGGCGCTTCGGCATGCTGCTGGTGAGCATGGCACTCATCGTGCTGTTGGCCTATTTACACACGCTTGCCGGCCTTGCATACGAGGTCCATGTCTTCTTCGCGCCGCCGCTGGCGCTGGTGGCCTGGTTTATCGGACTGCGTGTGGGATTGGTCGCTGCCGTCATTGTGGTGGCGCTATGGTTCCGGGCAGACCAACTGCTCGGCAGCGACGAGGCTTCTGCGGTGCCCCTGATCCTGAACAGTCTCGCGCGTCTGTTGATCTATTGCACGGGAGTCTGGCTGATGGTTCAGCTGCGCAAGTTGCTTGACGCCGAGACGCAGCTGGCGCGCAAAGACATGCTGACGCACTTGCCCAACCGTCGCGAGTTCTTTGAACTCGGGCGTCAGGCGCTGGCACAGGCGCATCGCGAAGGCACGCCGTTTACGGCCGTGTTCATTGATCTCGACAAGTTCAAAGAGGTCAACGACACGCGAGGCCACGCAGCTGGCGATGCACTGCTGGTTTGTGTTGCCAAGGGTTTGAGCGGGCGACTGCGAACCAGTGATATTGCCGGCCGCCTCGGCGGCGACGAGTTTGCCTTACTGCTACCTGGCATGGATGGCACATCGGCAAAGGTCTACATCGAAGACCTTCAGCACCGATTGTTGCAAGCGATGAACGAACGCCAGTGGCCCGTGACGTTCAGTATCGGGGTCGCGAGCTACGCGCACGCGCCAGCCGATCTTGACGCTTTGGTGGCCGAGGCAGACGGCCTCATGTACGAAGTCAAGTACGGGAGCAGAAATCGTGTTCTGCAGAAAGACTTCCCCGCTCCATGAATGACTCCGCGCGCAACGCGCCAAGGAGAGTGGGCGTTTTGCGCGGCGGGAGAAGTCCTGATGACGCGGCGCGTCCGGTTTTCCGCGAGCAGAAGGGGCGTTCGCCCATGTGTCGCTCCTGCACCATGCGACGCAGCAACGAGCCCCTGATTCACAAGCATCTGCACGTCGCCCGGCGTTTCGGAATCACCTGAACCAGCCCGAACGCTTCGCGAGACGGCCTTCGGGCAGAGGCATGGCCGCCTCATCAATCCGGAATACAATCTTGTCCATTCAGGAGTATTCCACGCGTGTATCGCTATTTCGTCATCCCCCGCCCCGCCCTTCAAGCCTATGTTGACCGCTTCTGGGGCTGGGAAAGCCCGCACAGCCATCCCTTGCCCCCCATGCCACCGGGCACCGGCGCCGAACTGATCTTCCGTTATGGCGACCCTGTTCAAGTACACAACAGCCTGCTTGGCACGCTGGATCTGGGCGAGGCCTTTCTCCCCGCGACGCGACGCGGCCTCAACCAGCTTCTGCCACAGGGGCGCATCGGCTTCATCTCGGTGCGCTTCCGCTCTGGCGCACTGCGCCACTTTTCCCCGCTCCCCCTGAGCGCGCTCGCTGGCCACCCCGTCGCCGCAACCGATATCTGGGGCAGCGCCGGACGGCAGATCACCGAGGCCGTGGTGCAAGCCCCGGATCGCGCAACACGCGTGAAGAAGCTCGAAGACTGGCTGCTCGACTGCCTCGCCCGCTATGGCAAACAGCAGCCTGCCCTTGAAACAGCTCTCCGCGCCCTGTACTACCACCACGCCAGTACCCGGATCGATCCGCTGGTGGATGCAATAGGCATGAGCCGTCGTCACTTCGAGCGCCTGTTCAGCGAGCAGATCGGGCTGTCCCCCAAGGTCTTCCAGCGCACCGCGCGATTTCAGCAGACGCTGCGCGACACCCTGCTCACCGGCCGCAGCACCTACCTGGATGCCGCGCTGGCGCATGGTTACTACGATCAATCGCACTTCATTCACGATTTCAAGAGTTTCGTCGGCCAGTCGCCTCGGCTCTTTCTGACCGACACCCAGCGGATGGCGCATTTTTACAATACCCCGATCTTTACACCCGATAAGGTTCCCCTGCCGCGCTGAAGCGGAGTCACCGCTCCCATACGCGCATTCAGGAGAGAACATGACCGTCATCACCGCAGTCCTTGAAGCACATCCGGGCCGCGAGGCCGAGCTGGAAACCGAATTGCGCAAGCTCGTTGCGCAGGTGGCCCAGGAACCCGGCGCACTCGAATACACCCTGCATCGGGCACCCGATCACGCCAGCCGCTTCTACTTCTACGAGCGTTACCGCGATCAGGCCGCCGTCGACGCCCATTGGGCCACGCCTTTACTTCAAACACTTCCTCGACTGCGTCCCCGAGCTGTGTGCCACGCCGCCGGTCGTGAAGTTCTATGAGTCGCTGAGCGCCATCCACGAACACCGCCGCGCCTGATTCACGCGCGTCCTTGGATTCCAGGAGAAAAGCCATGAAGTACTACGTGATCGAGAGCCACTTCGAGAAGCCCTTTGAGACCTTTGGCGACATCGTGCCGCAGCACCGCGCCTGGCTGCAGGCGTGGTATGACAAAGGTGTGCTGCTGTGTTCCGGGCCGAAATCCGACAAGACCGGCGGCATGCTCGTTGGCCGCGCCGACGACATCTCGGCGATGCAAGCCCTGATCGACGGAGACCCCTATCACCGCAACGGCCTCGCCCGCTATCGCATCCAGGAGTTCGATGCGGTGAAGAAAGCCGCCGTGCTCGAAGCGGGCTGAGCCGGATTCCAGCGCCCATGCTGCAGAGCCGCGCGCGCCGGACCTCTGCAGCCTGCCACCGCGCATCGCCGCGAAATACCTTGTGACTGGCGATGGATGCTTGCAGAAGTCCGCTGCGAGCGGCGCTTCAAGGGGGTGTTTTCAGCTGGTGACCAAGCCTTCACGCGCGTACGCGGCGGCAATCCCCAGCGACACAATCGCCAGCAAGGCGATACCCGGCCCGATCAGGGCCGCACCGGGGCCGCCCAACAGGTAGGACGCGGACGCGAGCAGGCAGACCAGCCCGGCCAGGCGCAGCCCCCAGCCGACTGCCGGCCAGCGGAACACAGCGCCATCGGTACGCCAGGCGACGGCCAGCGCACCGCCGCCGGCCGTCAGCGCGCCGAAGGCGAACAGCACATCAAAGAGCGCCCGCAGCCCGGCATAGGCAGCACCCGCCCCCGCCTGCGCGGCCACGGGTGGCAAGACCTTGGCGACCACGGCGTCGACGAAGACGAACATCACGCTCGCCACTGCCAGCGCCAGCCAGCCGGCAGACGCCAAAGGCATGCCACGTCGGTACTCGTGCAGCGCAAACAGCCCGGCGCCCAAGGCCAGCAGGATATCGCTGGGCATGCCGGTCAGCCCGGCCAGCTGCATCCAGCCGGCAGCCGACGGCGTGGCCGCCAGCGCCTGAGTGACGTTGTCGGCGCCACCCGGCAAGGCAGCCACCGGTCCGGCAAGCACATAGAAGACGCTGGTCGCGATCAGGCCCAATGCACCCAGGGCGAAAAAACGCGCGCCCAAGCGGGCGAATGCAGCGGTATCGAGGGCTGAGGCAGCGGACATGACAGACTCCTTTCAAGAATCGGGCAGAAGTTATTGCCGTTAACATCGAGCTTACGAGCCGATGTTATCCTTGTCAACATGACCCCGCCCCCGAACGCGACGCGCACCACCAAGCCTCCCTATCACCACGGCGACCTGCCCCGCGCCCTGGTGGCCGCGGCCACCCGGCTCATCGAAGACGGCGCCGGCGCGCAAGTCACCCTGCGTGCCGCCGCGGAGGCGGCTGGCGTCAGCATCGCCGCGCCCTATCGCCACTTCGAGAGCCGCGAAGCCCTGCTCGCCGCCGTGCTGATCGAAGGTTTTCACGAGCTCACCCAGCGCATGGAAGACGCCCGCGCCGCCGCGACCGAGCCCCTGGCGGCGCTGGCTGCAACCGGCCTCGCCTACGTGCGCTTCGCGGCGGACCGCCCCGCGCTCTACCGCCTGATGTTCAGCCCCGCCTGCGACAAAGCCGCGTTCCCGGAACTGATGGACGCCGGGCACGCCTCGCTCGCCGTGCTGCAAGATGCCGTCCGTGATGCCCGGCGGCAGCTGGGCATCACGGAAGAAGCGGTCGCCCGGGTCGCGCTGAGCGGTTGGTCGCTCACCCACGGGCTCGCCTCCCTCTACGTCGACGGCCTGCTCGCCGACGCCCGCCCGGCCGAGGCGCTAGATGCCCTGGCGCAGGGAATGATCGCCACACTCATTGCTGGCCTGCGCGCAAGCTGAGCCGGGCGCAGCCGACTGAAGGCCCGGCGTTTTACCGCAGCACCTCGCTAGAATCGGCCGGCGCGGCCTGTCGCCGCGCCTCCCAGCCTGCATAGAGAGTCCTGCCATGACAAGAATGATGATCCTGGGCCTGGCCCTGAGCCTGCTCGCCAGCCCCTTCACCCAGGCCGCCAATGACGCGCCGCCCGCCAGTCGCATGCGTACCCAGCTGCAGGAAGTGGCCAGCAGCAATGCGCCGCCGCCAAGCGGGTGCAGGCCTCCGCGGCGTCGGAGGACGACAAGGCGGTCGCCGGCCTGATGGTGGCCGCGAACTGTGACTGTCTGCCAGCCGGAATCGACCAGTCGCTGAGCGGTCACAAGAACCCGGATACGCTGGATCGCCAGACGGCTGGCAAGCTGCTGCAGGACGCCGCCGGGTTCTGCCATGCCCGCCAGCTGAGAGAGAGCACCGAGCCGCTCTGCCTGCGCGACAAGACCGCCATCGGCAAAGCCAAGGACCGGCCCGAGTACTGCGGCTGCCTGGCAGCCGGCATGCGTCGCCTGGATGACAAGGAAATCATCGATGCCAGCCTGGCCGCCAACGCCGCCTTCCAGGCCAGCGCCCGCGCACGGGCTAAAGGCGAAGCCGCACCGGCCAAACCCCAGACCGCCATCACCCGCGTGGAAGAGACCTGCCGGCAGACGCCTGACGCCTACCGTTGAGATCCGGACCGCGACTTAGCCCGCCGCGCGCGGCCGCACGGGCGGCAACTCCGGCGCCTCAAGCCCGGCAAAGGGGTCTGCCCAGGCAGCATGGCTGTCGAGCCGCGCGTACCAGCGCGCAAGCGCCGGGTAGTCCGCCAGCGGCAACTGGGCGACATCGTTATAGGGCAGAAACGTCGCCATGCGCAGGTCCGCATACGAGATCTCGCTGCCGAGCAACCAATCCCGCCCCGCCAGATGCGCATCGAGAATGCGCGCAGCCTCGTGAAAGCTCGCCAGCCCCTCCTCGATCAGCGCCGGATCGGTCGGGCCCAGATCGTAGCGGCGCTTGGTACCGCGCTCGAAGTGCACCATGTCGCAGGCCCGCACAAAGTTGGCATGCGCCCAGCTGATCCAGCGAATCATGTCCGGCAGCGCATCATCCATCCGCCATAGCCGCGCCCCGCACATCAAGGACAGCCGACAGGCAATCGCATCGGTCTCCCACAGCGACTGACCACCCTCCACCAGAATGGGAATCCGCAGATTGGGGTTGAGCGGCAGAAAGCGCGCCTGCTGATCCGGCGCCAGCGGTGCCGCCCACTCGAACACGACCGGCGCATTCAGCCAACGCGCCACCGCCACCGCCAGACGCGGATTGGGGTTACGGGAGAAATACAGGGTTGTGGTCATGGTCACCTCCAGCAAACCGCTCAGTCGGCCCGGCACTAGCGGACAGAATCGTGTGCGATCAGGCCATGCGCAACAAGTTGCGCGAAATTGTGTAGCAGTGCAGGCTCGTCGGGACAAAATCGATCTCGAGCTCACCGTCTTGCCCAATCCCTGATGCGGTAAGCGTTGTCACCAAGGGCGCCTGACGAGCTTGTGTTTGCCTGCCAACCTCGCACCCCCTCAATTCGCCCCAATCGTTGTAGCAGCGGTCACTCCATTTGATTTCGACGATGAATCTGGGCGCTTGAGTTCTCGCATCGACAGATACAAGATCGACCTCCAAGTCGCTACGCCCCTGCTTCCAACGCGCATAGTGGAGCGATTGGATCGTGCTGGTACTGTGCAACCATTGGCTCCAGATCGCGGTTTCAGCCAGCGCGCCCATCGCAGGATCGTGCTTGTCGACATAGCCAAACAGTGCAGCACGCAGTGACGGATTCGTCAGGTATATCTTGAACGTTCTGGTCCGCTGCATGCGTCGCGCGTTGTCATCGATCCGATGAACCCGTCGGATGAGAAATGCGGCCTCTAGATACTCCAGATAATCAGCGATTTTCTGTTTGGTGATGCCGGAGTGTCGCGATAACGCCTCCGGGCTGACCTCATCGCCGGTATTGTAGGCAAGAACATTAAAGAACCGATTCAGCTCTTGCGTGTCACCGATGCCATATAGGCTTGGCAAATCCTTTAGCAATACCTTTTCGACGATATCCTGCCGCAGGAATCTCGCCGGGTTCTCCCGAACGACAGAGTTCATCACGGCTTCCGGAAACCCACCGTAGTTCAGATAGTCGACAAAGGCATTGTTAAGAGCGTCCTGGTTCGGTGAGAAATATGCTGGAATGCCGGTTGGGCTGTTCTCTTCTACGATCAATTGTTCGGTTAGCCCAGCAAAATCCAGATACTCCGCAAATGTCAGCGGCGGAAGCATGAAATCCGTGAAACGACCGGCACCTGATTCCTTGCTCTTCATCCGGAGCGCAGCCGCTGCAGAACCGCTGGCAACGAAGCGAATGCTGCGAAAGCTGTCTACCAGTGATTTGAGATGTACCTCCCAGTCTTTCACGTACTGAATCTCATCGAAGAAGATCCACAATTGCCGCTCCACCGGATGACGATGAAGCTCCGCGAACGTGCGTACGAGACTCTCGAGCGAGCGCCCGGCATAAAATGGCGTATCGAGGGAAAGCTGAAGGATATGTGTGCCTGATGTGCCACTGTCGAGTAGCGCCTGGATGGACTGCGCTAGCATGACTGTTTTACCGACCCGCCGCGGACCAACTAGCACGATAGCCCGGTGGACCGAGGTCTCTTTGATCAGCCGAAAGAATGGCGCAAAGTACGCCCGTCTCGGCCATGCTCGTCGCTCGGCATCAACTCCGCTTCCGGCGATCCACCATGGGTTTTCGAGCGCCAGACGCTTCTGCACTTCCGGGAGGGGTATCTCGAATGCTTTCATGCTTGGATTCTAGATCAAATCTGTCAAAATAAGCAAAGCAACAGCCATCTAATTCAACATGTTATTTTTTTTTTTTAAAAACAATTGATTAACTCGTTTTAATAGGCCGGCCAGGTCATCCGCTCACGACTGCGCCCGCGAGCGGCATGCGCCCAAGCGCACGCCGCTCGGCCCTCGCTCAATGAGCCTCATCCCAATTCGCCCCCACCCCCACCTCGGCCAGCAGCGGCACCTTCAATTCCGCCACGCCCGCCATCAGCTGCGGCAGCCTTTCGCGCACCAGGGCCAGTTCGGATTCCGGCACCTCCAGGATCAGTTCGTCATGCACCTGCAGCAGCAGCCTGGATTCCAGGCCTTCAGCATTGAGCCAGTCGTACACGCTGCGCATCGCGAGTTTGACGAGGTCGGCGGCGGTGCCTTGCATCGGCGCGTTGATCGCGGCGCGCTCGGCGCCCTGACGGCGGCCGACGTTGCTGCTCTTGATCTCGGCTAGATACAGGCGGCGGCCGAAGACGGTTTCGACGTAACCGTGGTGGCGGGCCAGCGCCCGGGTTTCTTCCATGTAGCGGGCCACGCCCGGATAGCGGGCGAAGTAGCGATCGATCCAGCTTTGCGCGGCGCTGCGTTCAATGTCGAGCGAGCGGGCGAGGCCGTGGGCGCTCATGCCGTAGATGAGGCCGAAGTTGATGGTTTTGGCATAGCGGCGCTGCTCGCTGCTGACCTCGGTGGTCGGCACGCCGAAGACTTCGGCCGCAGTGGCACGGTGCACGTCCTCGCCTTGCGCGAAGGCTTCGAGCAGGCGGTCGTCGCCCGAGAGATGCGCCATGATGCGCAGCTCGATCTGCGAGTAGTCGGCCGAGACGATATGCCAGCCGGGCGGGGCGATGAAGGCCTGGCGGATGCGGCGGCCTTCTTGCGTGCGCACCGGGATGTTCTGCAGATTGGGGTCGCTGGAGGCGAGCCGGCCCGTGATCGCGCCGGTCTGCGAGAAGCTGGTATGCACGCGCCCGGTCTGCGGATTCACGCTGCGCGGCAGCTTGTCGGTGTAGGTGCTCTTGAGCTTGGCCATGCCACGGTAGTCGAGCAGGAGCTTGGGCAGGGGGTAGTCGAGCGCGAGTTCGGCGAGGACTTCTTCATCGGTACTCGGCGCGCCGCTCGGGGTCTTTTTCTTGACCGGCAGCTTCTGGCGCTCGAAGAGGATTTCGCCGAGCTGCTTGGGGCTGTTGAGGTTGAAGGGCTGGCCCGCCACCTCGTAGGCTTGCTGTTCGATCTCCAGCATCTTGCGGCCCAGTTCGTCGCTCTGCTTGTTGAGCAAGGCCGCATCGATGAGCACGCCGCGCCGCTCCATGGCCCACAGCACTTCCTGCACCGGCAATTCGACCTGCCTGTAGACCCGCTCCAGTCCTGCCTCTGCAGCAATCAGCGGGCGGAGCTTGCGGTGCACGCGCAGGGTGACATCGGCATCTTCGGCGCCATAGGCGGTGGCTTGCTCCAGGGCTACGTCGGCGAAGCTGATGGCCTTGGCGCCCTTGCCACACACCTCGGCGTACGAGAGCGTGGCCAGATCGGTGTGGCGGCTGGCCAGGGCATCGAGATCGTGGCCTTTGTCGCTCTCCCAGGCGGCGGATTCAAGCAGGGTGTCATCGTGCACGCCGCGCAGGGTGATGCCGTGGTTGGCGAGTACGTGCATGTCGTATTTCAGGTTCTGGCCGAGCTTGGGCTTGGTGGCGTCTTCCAGCCAGGGCTTGAGGGCGGCGAGCACCTCGGCAAGCGGGAGCTGATCCGGCGTACCCGGCGCACGGTGGCTGAGCGGCAGGTAGGCGGCTTCGCCCGGCGTCACACAAAAACTCATGCCCACGAGATGCGCCTGCATGCCGTCGAGGCTGTCGGTTTCGGTATCGAAGGCGGTGAGTTCGGCCGCGTTGATCTTCGCCAGCCAGGTGGCGAGGGCTTCGTGGCTGAGGATGCATTCGTAGGCGTCGCGGTGGGCGGCGCTGCGCGTGATCGGGGCCTCGTCTGCCATGGGTGCCGGGGGCGTGGCGCGCAGCGCGGTGGCGGCGCGATCACCAAACAGGCCGCCTTGTTCGCCGCGCTGAAGCGGGGCTTCCGGCGTCTCGGCGCCGGGCTGGACGGCGCGCAGCAGGCTCTTGAATTCATACCGCGTAAATTGCTCCACCAGGGTGGCGGTATCGGGCTCGCGCCAGCTGAGTTCGTCCAGGGTCTCTTTCAGTGCCACATCGCAGGCAATGGTCACCAGGCGGCGGCCCAGTGGCAGAAAGTCCAGCGCCTTGCGCAGATTCTCGCCGACCACACCCTTGATGGCCGCAGCGTTGGCGACCACGTTATCCAGCGAGTCGTATTCGGTGAGCCACTTCACGGCCGTCTTGGGACCGCACTTTTCCACGCCGGGCACGTTATCCACGGCGTCGCCCACCAGGGTGAGGTAGTCGACGATGCGCTCGGGCGGCACGCCAAACTTGGCGATCACGCCCTCGCGGTCCAGCGTCTCGTTGGTCATGGTATTGATGAGGGTGACGCCAGGCTGCACGAGCTGGGCCATATCCTTGTCGCCGGTGGAGATCAGCACCTCAAAACCGCGCGCCACCGCCTGATGGGCCAGGGTGCCGATCACGTCGTCGGCCTCGACGCCCTCTTCCACGATCACCGGCCAGCCCATCGCCCGCACGCAGGTGTGGATCGGGGCAATCTGGGCGACGAGGTCGTCGGGCGCAGGCGGGCGATTCGCCTTGTATTCGGGATACCAGTCGTTGCGAAAGGTTTTGCCCTTGGCATCGAAAACGCACACGGCATGGCTGGCGCCCGAACTGGCTTTGAGCGGCGCCAGCATGCTGAGTACCCCGCGCAGCGCGCCAGTCGGCTCGCCTGCTTTGGTGCGCAGATCGGGCAGGGCGTGAAAGGCGCGGAACAGGTAGCTGGAACCGTCGATGAGGAGAAGTTTGGGCATGGCTATGGACCGGTTGGGCGGGCACGTCTGGCCCGGGCATGGCGCGCATTATGGCATCCCGCCGTACGGCTGGCGCCTTGTGGCAGGGGGGCGGCCGGGGTAGCATCGCGGCGACACTCCACCCGATGCAGGTTTCATCCCATGAGCGCGAAAAACAAGCTTCCTCCCTTCAGGGCCCCCTCCGCCGGCGAGCAAACCGAGCTGGCGCGGGAGGCCTGGCGGATTTTCGGCATCATGTCCGAATTCGTCGAGGCGACCGAGCGCCTCAAGCCGATCCGCCCGGCGGTCAGCATCTTCGGCTCGGCCCGCACCAAGCCGGATGACCCCAACTACCAACTCACCGAGCGGATCGCCCGCCTGCTGTCGGACTCCGGCTTCGCCGTGATTTCAGGCGGTGGCCCCGGCATCATGGAAGCGGCCAACAAAGGCGCCTTTTACGGCAAGAGCCCCTCCATCGGCTTGAACATCCAGCTGCCGCACGAGCAGAGCGGCAACCCGTATCAGGACATCTCGCAGACCTTCCGCCACTTCTTTCCGCGCAAGGTCATGTTCGTCAAGTTCGCCTCGGCCTATGTGGTGATGCCCGGTGGCTTCGGCACGCTGGACGAGGTGATGGAAGCCCTGACCCTGATCCAGACCGGCAAGGGCCGCAAGATCCCGGTGATCCTGGTCGGCAGCGCGTTCTGGAAGGGCCTGCTGGACTGGTTCAAGGACAAGCTCGTGGGCGAGAAGATGATCAACCCCGGCGACCTCGATCTCATCCAGATCATTGACGAGCCCGAAGCGATTGTCGCCGCGATCTTCAGCCATTACGAGAAGCGTGGCTTCCACGACCTGCCCGACGAACACGAACTGATGCTGAATCTATGATGAAAACCACTTGCCTGATCGCCTTGCTCCTGCTCGGCGCCTGCTCCAGCCGCGCGTGGTACGCAGGCGTGCAGCACGGGGCCGAAGACGCCTGCCGTCGCAAGCCGGACGCCGAAGTCCAGCGCTGCCTGGATCGCCTCAACAAGCAGGATTACGACAGTTACGAGAAGTCGCGCCAGCCCTGAACCCGGTCGCGCGTCCTGCCACTTTGTCCTCCCCCTCCGCAGATCATGATCCAGAATCCCGTCCTGCCCGGCTTTCACCCCGACCCCTCCATCCTGCGCGTCGGGCAAGACTATTACCTGGCCACCTCCACCTTCGAGTGGTGGCCCGGCGTGCGCATTCATCACTCCCGCGATCTGGTGCACTGGCGGCACTGCACTTACCCGCTCACACGCACCACGCAATTCGATCTGCGCGGCAATCCGGATTCCTGCGGCATCTGGGCGCCCTGTCTGAGCTATGCGCATGGGCAGTTCTGGCTGCTCTACACCAATGTGCGCACCCTGGCCGGCGCCTACAAGGACACGCCGAACTACCTCATCACCGCGCCCACCATCGAAGGGCCGTGGTCTGATCCGGTGTACCTGAACAGCTCGGGCTTCGACCCCTCGCTGTTCCACGATGATGACGGCCGCAGCTACGTGGTGAACATGGAGTGGAGCCATCGCGCCGGCCGCACGCCCTTCAGCGGCATCCTGCTGCAGGAGTACTCGCGTGCCGAGCAGAAGCTGGTCGGGCCGATTCACCGCATCAGCGCGGGCAGCCCCATCGGCCTTTCGGAAGGGCCGCACCTCTACAAGCGCAAGGGCCTGTATTACCTGATGCTCGCCGAGGGTGGCACCGGCTACGAGCACGCCGTGAGCCTGCTGCGCGCACCGGCAATCACCGGGCCCTACGAGGTCTCGCCCTATCACCCGCTGATCAGCTCTTACCGCACGGCGGGCGAAGGCCTGCAGAAAGCCGGCCACGGCTCGCTGGTCGAGACCGAGCAAGGCGAGTGCTACGTCGCCCACCTGTGTGCCCGCCCCATCGAGCAGGACACCCCGCGCGCCGCTGAGGAATACGACGGCCTGCACTGCGTGCTCGGTCGCGAGACGGCGCTGCAAAAGGTGGAATGGACGGCTGACGGCTGGCTGCGCAGCGCGCAGGGCAGCAGTGCGCCGGCCTGGCAGGTTGCCGCGCCAGCCCTGCCCGCCCACCCCTGGCCCAAGGAACCGACGCTTACCCGCTTTGCGCCGGACGCGCCGCTCTCGCCCCACTTCAACAGCCTGCGCGTGCCGATGGACGAGCACTGGGTCAGCCAGCGCGCCCGCCCCGGTTATCTGCGGATTCACGGCCGCGAATCGCTGATGTCCTTCCACGACCAGAGCCTCATCATGCGGCGGCAGCAGGCCTTCGACTGTGTGGTGGAGACAGAACTGGACTTCGCGCCGGACAGTTTCCAGCAGATGGCCGGGCTGCTGGCCTACTACAACACGCAGAACCACGCCTACCTGTGCGTCAGCCACGACGAGGCGCTCGGCCGCGTCCTGCTGCTGCTCGGCAACGACAACGGGATTTACCGCGAGTGGGCCGGGCCGGTAGCGATCCCCGCCCATGGCGCGATCCGCCTGCAAGCCCGCTTCGCCCGCCGCAGCCTGCAATTCGCCTGGGCCACGGCAGACGGCGACTGGCAGGCCTTCGGCCCGGCCCTGCCCACCGCCCTGCTCTCGGACGAACACGCCACCCGCTTCGAAGGCGGCTATGCGCGCAGCTTCGGCTTCACCGGCAACTATGTCGGCATGGCCTGCCAGGACCTCACCGGCCGCCGCCAGCCCGCCGACTTTGCCTGGTTCGACTACCGCGAAACTGCCTGTTGATCGGACCAAGTGAAGTTTGAAGTTTTTGCAGGTAGGTCAAAGCCCCCTCACCCGGCGCTTCGCGCCACCCTCTCCCGGTGGGGGGGGGGCCCCCCCCCCCCCCCCGGGGGGGGGGGGGGGGGGGGGGGGGGGGGGCCGCGGCCGGGGCGGGGCGGGGGGGGGGGGAAAAACCTTCCGTGGGGGAGAGGGGCTGGGGATGAGGGCGGCTCGGCCGTCGGAGAGTTCAAACAGTATCGGGCCGGTTCAATAGGCGCCGCTTGCTGCGCCGCAGCGGTTTCCCCGGGCCGGCCTGCTAGAATCGCGCCTTTGCGCTCAGGCGCACGCCTAAATTTCTGGAGAATCCGTGATGTACCACTCCCCTCTTCTGCAGGATCTGCACGCCCGGGGTCTGATCGCCCAGACCACCGATGCAGCCGCGCTCGACGACATGCTGGCGAAGGGGTCGGTCACGCTGTATTGCGGCTTCGATCCGACCGCCGACTCGCTGCACCTGGGCCACCTGGTGCCGGTACTGCTGCTCAAGCGCTTCCAGCAGGCCGGCCACAAGCCCATCGCCCTGGTGGGCGGCGCCACCGGCATGATCGGCGACCCCAGCTTCAAGGCCACCGAGCGCAAGCTCAACACGCCGGACGTCATCGCCTCCTGGGTCGACAAGATCCGCGGCCAGGTCGAGCCCTTCCTCAGCTTTGATGGCGCCAATGCCGCGATCATGGCCAACAACTACGACTGGTTCAGCGGCATGGGCGCACTGGAATTCCTGCGCGACATCGGCAAGCACTTCTCGGTGAATGCCATGATCAAGAAAGAATCGGTGCAGCAGCGCATCAACCGCGATGGCGATGGCATTTCCTACACCGAGTTCTCCTACAGCCTGCTGCAAGGCTACGACTTCGCCGAGCTGTACAAGCGCCACGGCTGCGTGCTGCAGATCGGCGGCTCCGACCAGTGGGGCAACATCACCGCCGGCACCGACCTCACCCGCCGCCTGCATCAGCAGCAGGTGTATGGCCTCACGCTGCCGCTGGTCACAAAATCCGACGGTACCAAGTTCGGCAAGACCGAATCTGGCGCAGTGTGGCTCGATCCGAAGAAGACCTCGCCCTACGCCTTCTACCAGTTCTGGCTGAACACGGCGGACGCCGACGTCTACAAGTTCCTGCGCTATTTCACCTTCCTCAGCGTGGCCGAGATCGACGCCATCGAAGCCAAGGACAAAGCCAGCGGCACCAAGCCCGAAGCCCAGCGCATCCTGGCCGAAGAAGCCACCGCACTGGTGCACGGAAAGGCCGCGCTGGAAGCGGCGCAGCGCATCACCCAGAGCCTGTTTGCTGGCAATCTGGACGCCCTGAGCGAGGCCGATCTCGAACAGCTCGCGCAAGACGGCGTGCCGGGCGTGACGCTGGAGAAATCCGTCACCAGCCTGGTCGACGCCCTGGTCGCCGCCGGGCTGGCCAAGTCAAAGACCGAAGCGCGCACCTTCATCCAGAGCGGCAGCGTCAGCATCAACGGCCACAAGGTCGAGGCGCTGGATCACGCCTTCAGCGCGGCGGAGCAGTTGTTCGGCCGCTTCACCCTGCTGCGCCGGGGCAAGAAGAACTACGGCATGCTGAGCTGGCAATAAGCCGGCGACGCACCCAAAACACACCCCTTGGAGAGCCGCACGGGTATTGGCTCTCCAAGGGGGTGCGCACTGACGCAGCTACTGACGGCTGATCTGCTTGCCGCCGTCAAACAGGCGCCGCATCGGCGTCGTCGCGTAGGCAGACATGTCCGCGCCGACCACCATCTGGGGCAATGACTCTTTGTAGCCGAGGTTCTTCTCCCAGGTCCTCACCGATTCGACCGTGCGATCAAACCACTGCTTCAGACTCAGCTCCGGGTCAAACGACTTGAGCAAGGCCTCGACAAACCAGGTCTGGCGGGAATTCGACTGACAGCCGAAGGAGACGCGATCCGCCGCAGCCGCCGTCAGGATGATGCGATTGTCACGCTGCAGGTCGGGAACATGGGAGCCGGAATGACAGGCAGAAATGATCAGCAACGTCGGGTAGGCTTCCAGCGGTTCCAGCACCTTGGCGATCGTGTGTGCCGACAGGGTACCGTTCGCATCATCGCTGCTCAGGTTGAGCATTTTCTCGCCGCCGTGCGAGGAGAACAGGACGACCAACAGCGGATCGCGACGCGTCGCAGCTTTCGCTTCACTCGCGAGCGTCTGCAACACTTCTGCGCCGCGCACGAAGTCTGGAATCGTTGCAAAAGGGAGAGCCGGCTTGCCCGCTCCCTGCGCGTTGCTGAACAGCAGCTGCGGGCTGTTCGGGCTCAGCTGTGCCGTGATCTCCGACAGGCGGAGAACATCACCTTGGAAGGCCGTCGACTGATCGTTGAGCGCGAATCCGGCATACAACATCGGCGTCGCCATGCCGCCGGCACGCAGGCGCGCGCTGGCCTGCGCGGCTTGCTGCTGCAGTAGCACGGTACTGTGCGCCTGCCCCTCCTCGCTCGTCGGAAGAATCGTGGTGCATGCCGACAGTGCACACGCCACCCCACACAGAAGCCATCTCAGGTCTCGCATTCCGCCCCCGGTATTTCATGGATTTATCATGCCTAGCTTATACCATAGGCACGTTACGTCCCGGTCCTGCGCGGTCAATCGCCATCGTCGCGACCCGATATTGCGAAGCGAAATCCGCTCTGCGGTGGCGGCGGACGCAGGTATAGTATCCGGGCCGCGGAGGAGCCGCGCTTTCCAGTGTCAACCACCCTGCGCACGAGACTCTCCATGACGCATGACATCTCCTTCTCTGCTGCCTTGCGCTTCTGGTTCAAGCTGGGCTTCATCAGCTTTGGCGGGCCGGCCGGGCAGATCGCGCTGATGCATGCCGAGCTGGTCGAGAAGCGGCGCTGGATCTCCGAGCGGCGCTTTCTGCATGCCCTCAACTACTGCATGCTGCTGCCCGGCCCCGAGGCCCAGCAGCTCGCGACCTATCTGGGCTGGCTGATGCACCGCCACCGCGGCGGCCTCGCGGCCGGCGTGTGCTTCGTGCTGCCCTCGTTGCTGATCCTGATCGCGCTCTCCTGGCTCTACATGGCTTTTGGCCAGCAGCCCCTGGTGGCGGGCCTGTTCTACGGCATCAAGCCGGCGGTCTGCGCGATCGTGCTGCAGGCGGCCTGGCGCATCGGCGGACGCACCCTGCATAACCCGTATCTGTGGGCGATTGCAGCACTGGCCTTCTGCGCGATCTTTTTTCTGCATCTGCCGTTTCCGCTGATCGTGGCGGGCGCCGCCGTGCTGGGCTGGCTGGGCGGGCGCTTCCGTCCCGAGGCCTTCCGCACCGGTCGCGCCGCCCCCGCGCTGGCCGCGCCGCATGCGCCCGCACTGATCGATGACGACAGCCCGCCGCCGGCCCATGCGCGCTTCAGCCGACGGCGCCTGGCGCTGATCCTCGGCCTCGGCGCGCTGCTGTGGGCGGTACCGATGGCCTGGCTGGCCGCCGCCGCGGGGCCTTCGCACCTCCTGACCCAGACGGGCTGGTTCTTCACCAAGGCTGCGCTGCTCAGCTTCGGCGGCGCCTACGCGGTGCTGCCCTATGTGTATCAGGGCGCGGTGGGGCATTACGGCTGGCTGAGCCCGACCCAGATGATCGATGGCCTGGCGCTGGGCGAGACCACACCGGGGCCGCTGATCATGGTGGTGGCCTTCGTCGGCTTCGTCGGTGGCTGGCAACACGCGGCCCAGCTTGCCAGTGGCGCCTGGCTCTCCGGCCCGGCCATCGTGTTCACGGCGATCGCCACCGCCTGCGTGGCGACCTATTTCACCTTTCTGCCCTCTTTCCTGTTCATCTTTGCCGGCGCCCCGCTGGTCGAAGCCACGCGCGACGCGCTGGCTTTCACGGCGCCGCTGACGGCCATCACCGCTGCGGTCGTCGGTGTCATCGTCAATCTGGCGCTGTTCTTCGCCTCGCATGTGTTCTGGCCACAAGGCTTCGCGGCAGCGCTCGATTGGGCTGCCATCGCCCTGGCGCTGGGGGCCGCAGTGGCCTTGCTGCGCTATCGCTGCAAGGTGTTGGGGGTACTCGCCGCCTGTGCGCTGGCGGGCCTGCTCACCCGCGGGCTGGCGTGATGCGGCGCAGCCTGATCTGTTTCCTCTGGCGTCTGCTGGCTGGCGGCGCACTGGCGCTGGGTTTCGTCGGCATCTTCCTCCCCGGCCTGCCGACTGTGCCCTTCCTGCTGCTCGCGGCCTGGGCGGCCGGGCATGGCTGGCCGGCGCTGGAGGCCTGGCTGCTGGGGCATCCCCGCTGGGGCGGGCCGATCCGCGCCTGGCGCGAACGCGGCACGGTGTCACGCCGCGCCAAGTGGGCCGCCACCGGCATGATGAGCGCCAGTGCCCTGCTGATGGGCCTCTCCAGCGCCCCGCGCCTCGCCACCCTTGGCGTCTCGCTCATCATGCTTGCCGTGGCCGGCTGGCTGTGGTGTCGGCCGGAGGGGTGAAACGGTCAGGTGCGAGGGCCACGGACTGGCCCCGATCGTATGCGTACAGGCGTATCGCCGCGCAGCCCCGTCCCTCTTGCACCCTCAGCCTCTCAACCCCGCAAGAATCGTGGGGCAGGTGCTGCAGACATGACAAAGAGTTAGCGCTCGGTGACTTGAGGGTCTCGCACGTGCGCCGCCCGTTCGCTCACAAAGACACCATTCCGACCCGCTCAGGCTGCCAGGTCACGGCGACAATCCGGACCGAGATGTTGCCGCCACCAGGGGCGGGCCACTCGATCTGCTGCCCGACAGACATCCCCAGAATGGCAGAGCCGATCGGGGCGAGAATCGATACCTTGTTCGGGTTGTCGTCCATCTCGTCGGGATAGCACAGCAGCAGCTCAAAAACTTTCCCGCTCGGGTTGATCACAAAGCGCACAATCGAGCGCATCGTCACGACGTCGGGCGGGATTTCGTGTGTCTCCAGAACGTTGGCGCGCATCAGTTCTTTCTCTAGCGCAGCAGCGTTAGCGAAGTTCTCAGCAGGCAACTTCTCCAACAAAGCGTACAGCCGCTCCAGGTCCTGGCTCGACACGGTAATGGGTGGCAACTCGGCCATGATGTTCCCCCTTCAAATCCCTCAAAACCTCGCCAACAATGCGCTGACTCAAACCACGCCTTGCGCGAGCATTGCGTCCGCCACTTTGACGAAACCTGCAATGTTTGCGCCATTGACGTAACTGATCTCACCCTTATTTGAGCGTCCGTAATTGACGCACGTCTCGTGAATGCTCACCATGATCTCGCGGAGGCGGGCGTCCACTTCTTCGCGTGGCCAACCCATCCGCATGGCGTTCTGGCTCATCTCCAAGCCCGACGTAGCAACGCCGCCAGCGTTACTGGCTTTGCCCGGCGCATAGAGCACGCCTCGGCTCTCGAACACTCTCACGGCATCTGCCGTCGACGGCATATTGGCCCCTTCAGCCACACAGACCACACCGTTCTTGACCAGGGTCTCGGCATCATTCTGGTCCAGCTCATTCTGTGTCGCGCAGGGCAAGGCTACATCGGTGGGGACGCACCACGGCCGCACACAGGCAAGGAAACTGGCGCCAACCCTGTTCGCATAATCGCTGACTCGCCCGTGCAGATTGTTCTTCACATCCATCAGAGCTGCCAACTTCTCGGTGGTGAACCCGTTCTCATCGACAACTGTTCCACCGGAGTCCGAGACTGTCACGACCTTGGCTCCAAGCTGAATGGCTTTCTCTACCGCATACTGGGCAACGTTTCCAGCCCCGGACACACTTACCCGCAGGCCGTTCAGGCTGCGACCCTGCCGCTTCAGCATCTGCTCGACAAAGTAGACGGTGCCATAGCCGGTAGCTTCCGGACGCATCAGGGATCCACCAAAACTCAGCCCTTTTCCGGTGAAGACGCAATCCGCCCTGTTGCTCAGCTTCTTCATCATGCCAACCATATAGCCGACCTCGCGGGCGCCAACACCAATATCCCCCGCCGGAACATCCGTATCGGGACCTATATGGCGATGCAACTCGTGCATGAACGCCTGGCAGAACCGCATGACCTCACCCGGGCTCTTGCCTTTGGGATCAAAGTCGGAGCCTCCTTTGCCCCCCCCCATCGGCAGGGTCGTCAAGGCGTTCTTGAAGGTTTGCTCAAATGCCAGAAACTTGAGGATGGACAAGTCAACCGAGGGGTGAAAGCGCAAGCCACCTTTGTACGGCCCAATCGACGAGGAGTGCTGCACACGATAGCCACGATTCACACGAACCTGGCCCTTATCGTCCACCCAGGAGACACGGAAAACGACGATGCGCTCAGGCTCCACCAGTCGCTCCAGCAGACCACTCGCGGCGTACTTGGGCTGGCTCTGGAGAAACGGCCACAGGCTCTCCATGACCTCGGTCACGGCTTGCAGATACTCTGGCTGCCCCGGGTTTCGCTTGGCAAGGCAGGCGATGAACTCTTCGTGTGACGCGTAGTGCATAGACGTAGGACTCCCTTGGCGAACGCAAGTCCGCTGAAATATCAATAATCTGTCGAGGCGACTCATTTTCCGCCTATGGAAACAACCCGAGCGCACGTATCCGCCGGTCGACGCCAGAAGAGAGAGGCATCAAGCCCGGAACCATCGCTCTTCCAGGCTAAAAATCGCCTAATCTGTAGGGTTCAGGCCGCAATGATCAGTCGCCGTGAAAATAATAAGGCTGTATCACTTCACTTGATAAGCCTAGCAAAAAGCACAACAATGTTTCCCTTTTAGAAACAATTAACGGCCTATGCACGACATCAACGACATGCTGGTCTTTGCTCAGGTCGTCAAGGAGCGGAGCTTTACCGCGGCCGCGACGCGACTGAACGTCTCCAAGTCTCGGGTCAGCAAGTCGGTATCGCGGCTGGAAGGCATGCTCGGCGTCCGCCTATTGCAGCGCAGTACCCGCAGACTCAGTCTGACCGAAGTCGGCGAGGCCTACTTCGAGCACTGTGATCGGATTCTGGAAGAGATAAACTTGGCGGAGGACACGATTAGTCGCCTGCATCTGGAACCGCGCGGCACGCTAAAAATCAGCTCGTCGGTTGCATTTGGCACCCTGCACGTCGCACCGGCCTTGCCAGGATTCATGGCGCTCTACCCGGACCTCTCGGTAGATCTGACCATCAGTGATCGTTTTGTCGACCTGGTGGAGGAAGGCTATGACCTCGCTTTGCGCATTACCGCAGAACCAGGGCTGAATCTGGTGGCCCGCAAGCTGGCGCCGATTCGCAGAAAAATCTGCGCCAGTCCTTCATATCTTGCCAGCCGTGGAACCCCACTATCGCCGAGCGAACTAAAGCACCATAACTGTCTGGACTACTCTTACCTGAGCACGGGCAGTTACTGGCGCTTGCGTGGTCCAGCTGGAGACATCGCAGTACCCGTCTCCGGCACGCTCCGCATGAATGATGACGAAGCGCTATCACAGGCCGTGCTGGGCGGTGTCGGTCTTGCGCTGCTGCCAACCTTCATCGTCGGCAAAGAGCTGCAGGCAGGGAAGCTGGTTGAAGTTCTACCGGGCTATGTTCCGACAGAGCGGTTTCTGTATGCCGTTCACTTGCCAAACCGGCACCTTCCTTTGAAGACTCGTGTGTTTCTCGACTATCTGCTGGAAAGGTTTGGTCCAGACCCCTACTGGGACTAGCCCGGACGTGTGCGCGAGACGCTTGCAAGACAGGCTTGAGCAGCGGAGCGCACCCGTCTAATCGCTGGCAGGCAGCCGACGCAATGAACTGAGTCCGTCAACTTCGATCTTGATCTGGCTGACCTTTATGTCATATTTTGTCAATACAAATCGAGTACGCATTGACATCGCACCCAGAGCGTCCGTAAGCTGTCTCGGGAGAATTCTTCGCTGGCGTTCGTGGGGGAAAGACACATGATCGGCATACTCGCAGCGTCTGAAGACGAGTTGCAACCCGTTCTGGATGCAATGCTCATCCATGAGTTAGGGAGAAAGTCACGACTGGTGTTCCATGTCGGAACGGTCGGCGGCATCGCGGCGGTTGCAGCGTTTTCGGGGGTCGGCAAGGTCAATGCAGCCATCGCGGCACAGTGCATGATTGATCTGTTCAACCCGGCACGACTCTATGTAACGGGTGTTGCCGGCGCGCTCGGTGGGCCATACGGCATCGGTGATACGGTACTCGTCCGCCGCGTGGCGCATCACGATCTTGAGCCTGGCGTCCTGACGGCGTATCACCCGTTCATGCCTTCGGAATGGTATGAGCTCGATCGATCCACCCGGACCTTGCATCGTCCTGCGGCATCGCAGAAGCCACGCTGGTCTGCGGGGAGTTCTTCGTCACCCAGGCCGACAAACTGCGGCTCAGAGAGGCTTTCGGGGCGCAGTGTGTGGATATGGAGAGCGCCGCTTACGCGCAGGTGTGCTACGCCAACGACACGCCGCTCACGATCATCAAGACCGTGACTGACCAGTGCGATGAGAACGGCTTCGAGAATTTCGAGAAGAACGTCGCGCACTGCTCCACGATCAGCGCGACGACGCTGCTTGGCTTGATCGGCCGTGAGCACGCCGCCTGAGCCTGGCGACAACCTGCCCGCAAAGGCGCACCCCGCTTGCCTCTCCAGGCACCTGCCTGGAGAGCCTTGCTGGATGCGGCTCTGCAGGCATGTTTCCACCGGTCGTTTCTGGCAGCCCGGCAAGTCTCGCGGGGGAAGCTTGGCGCTCAGCCGCCGATCACGCCGCCGTCTTCACGCGTGATGGCCACGACCGAGGGGCGCGGGGGCATGCTGCGGGAGAAGTCGGGCCAGCGCGTGCTGGGTGCGTCGAAGGTGGAATCGGCGTCTTCGCCCGGGTGCTGCACGGCGACGAAAAGGGTGCGGTTGTCGGGCGTGAAGGCGGGGCCGCACATCTCGGCATCCTTGGGGCAAGCGTAGAAGAATCTGGGCAGTGCCCGCCCGGCGCCGGCTACGTCACAGGCATAGACGCCATCCGGTATGCCGTTCTTGCGCTGGGCAGATCCCTGGTCGGTGGTGATCCACAGGCGGCCACGGTTGTCGAAGCAGCAATTGTCGGGGGCTGCCATCCAGTTGCCGGCCTCGGCGGTATCCGGGTGGTATTTCGCGCCGTGCTTGGGGTCCTGCGGATTGCCGGCGAGCAGCAGCACCTCCCAGCGGAATTCGTCGGCCGTGTGCAAGGCCTTGGCGGCGCCATCGTCGCCCTGCGTGCCGGGGGGCAGCAGTTCGAGGATGTGGCCATAGGCATTGCTGGCACGCGGGTTCATCTTGCTGATCTGCTCGGGCTTGCGCGTGGTGTTGTTGGTGAGCATGACATAGACACGCCCGTTCACCGGATTGGCCTCCACGTCTTCGGGCCGATCCATCGGCGTGGCGCCGAGCAGGTCGGCGGCGCGGCGGGTGTCGATCAGCACATCGGCTTGGGACTGGAAGCCGTTGGCCGGCGTCAAGGGCCCGTGGCCGAACACGAGCGGCAGCCAGCGCAGCGTGCCGGCCTCGTCAAACCGGGCCACCGAGAGGGTACCCTCATCCAGCAGATTACGATTGGCGGCGAGGTTCTTCGGGTTGTACTGGCCGGCGGTGACAAAGCGGTAGATGTACTCGAAGGCTTCGTCATCCCCGGAGTAGACCACCACGCGGCCATCCGGCGCGACAACGCAGGTGGCGGCTTCGTGCTTGAAACGCCCCAGGGTGCTGCGCTTGACGGGTACTGATTTCGGGTCATACGGATCGATCTCGACCACCCAGCCAAAGCGGTTCGGCTCATTCGGCTCTTTCTCGATGTCGAACCGCTCAAAGAAACGGGACCACGCGTAGGCGGACTTGCCCTTGATGCCCAGGCGCTTGTAGCTGGCGGCTTCGGGCAACCCGTCGGGGTCGCCACCGAAGTAGTTGTTGAAGTTCTCTTCCGCGATCAGGACCGTGCCCCAGGGGGTGACGCCTCCGGCGCAATTGTTGAGTGTGCCGATGATGTGACGGCCCGTCGGGTCAGCCTTTGTCTTCAGGCGGGGGTGACCGGCGGCGGGGCCGGCGATGGTCATCGGCGTGCTGCGCGCGCTGATGCGGCGGTTGTACGGGCTCCCCTCGACAACGCGCCAGCCCGCCTTCTCCTTGCGGATCTCGATGATGCTGTGGCCATGGGCGGCCATCTCGATCTCCGCCTGCTCGCGCGTCATGGTGCGCACCGCATTGGTCTTGGTGAGGCCGGGGAACATCAGTTCCGGATTGGTGTACTCCTGATTCACGCAGAGCAGGCCATGCGTGCTGTTCATCGAGCCGCGCGGCAAGGGCATGAAGGCGACAAAGTCGTTGTTGTAACCAAACTGCATTTCCTGCGCCTCGGCATGCTGCTGGCGTGGGTCGAACGCCGGCGCATCGCGCAGCACCTTGTCGCCCCAGCGGATCAGCACCTGGGCGCGGTGGCCGGGCGACACCTGCTGGTAGTGCGCAATCGTGTGGGGGGGCGACGTGAAGCGCAGGGAGGACGCCGGCTGCGCGGCGGCAGCACGCGCGAGGCCGCTGCTGGCCAGGGCGGCACCGCCCGCGCCCGCCATCAGGGCCTTGAGGGCGGTACGGCGGGAAAGCCTTGTGTCGATCAGCTCGGCCAGCGATGGCACAGCGCTGGTATTCGATTCGGTCATGTCAGCATCCTCAGAGAAAGAAGTAGCGCTTCTCCGCCGCACAGTGCGGGCAATGCCAGCTGGCGGGAAGCGTTTCAAAAGCGGTGTCTGGCGGAATCTGGCTGCGCGGCTCGCCCGCATGGCCGTCATACACATAGCCGCAGCGGCTGCACACCCAGCGCTCCAGCAGGCCGTTCTTGCGCCGGGCAAACGGGGGAACAGGGAGGCTGGCAGCGACAGAGACACTACTCATGGTGGGGCAATACTGACCGGGCGATCTTTCAGGAATGTGACAAGCGCACCTGTAGCCGTGGCGCCCTGACGCGGGCAAGGCTGCGCGACCAACACTTATCTGAACAATTCAGATGGTTTCTGGGTAAAACAGAAATTCATCGTGCATGAGGCGTCCACCCGTCGCGCACTTGTCTGATTCCATTGGTGGATTGCCCCGCCGGTGTTATAACGCACCCCGGTTGAACAGGGAGAACAGGCCATGCACTACACCGGAAGCTGGCCGGGGGGGGGGGGGGCGGCCCACCGGGGAGGGGGGGAGGGCGGGGGGCGGCGCGGCCGCCGCCCCCCCGGGCGGGGGGGGGGGGGGGGGGGGTGGGTTCGTGCGGCGCGGCGGGGCGGGAGGAAGACGCGCGCACCTACACCTTCAACCACCACGTCACCAGCACGCTTCTGCCTAGGGCAAAGTTTGGCGGGGTCGAGGGGGGGCTGGCGGCGCTGAACCCCTGCATGGCGCTGACAGCATCCCGGTGCAGGACTTCGACGGCCGTTCGCTGTAATCCCCCGGTGCCGACAGGCGACAAACTGAAACCTTTTCTTCCCTCCACAACGCGTTCATTCCCATGTTGAGATTCTCTGCCTGCTTGATGTCCCTGTTGTTGCCCGCCGTCTCGATGGCCGCCGAGCCCGCTGCGGCCACGGCCCAGTCGGTGTGCAATCCAAAATTCGATTCGCTTGAAGGCCTGATCGAGGCCGGCACCGCCTTTGTGCTCCAGGCGCCGACCAAGACGCCGCGCCCCATGCTGATGACCGCGCATCACCTGTTCGGACCGGATGGCGGCGTGGAGCGCCAGCTGGGCTGGGACGAGCTGCCAAGCAGCATCGTGGCGGTGGAGTGCGCACCACTGGCGGGCCAGAGCGGGCCGATTCTTGCGGTCGCGCCGGTCGGGATCAAGCATGCGCGTTCCTACGCCGAGGACGGCCCGCTGCGCGACCTCGCCGCCTTCCCGGTCAAGAACCTGAACGTCCCGGCGCTCAAGCTCGCCGCTGCCGACCCCAAGCCCGGCGACACGGTCTGGCTGGTCGCACGGGTCAGCGGCGGCGCCTCGCCCCAGCAACTGCTCCACAAGGCCAAGGTACTGAAGTCCGACCCGGGCATCCTGGAGTACGGCTATGACAACAGTGCCATCGTCCTGCGCGCCACCAGCGGGGCCCCCATCGTCAATGACGCGGGCGAGGTCGTGGGCCTGAACATCGGCTCGCGCAAGGGCGCGCAAAGCGTGTCCGGCGTCGCCGTGCCACGCAAGACCCTGCTCAGCAGCCTTGCGGGCATCAAGTAGCGCAGCCGACAGAGAATTCGACGCATGACTTCAGCATGCCGCCTCCTGCTGGCCCTGCTGCTCGCAGCACTCGCCTCGCTCAGCGTCGCTGCCGGGCCTGCCAAGCCACCCAAGCCCCTGCTCGCGCAGATCCAGCGTCTGGGGGAATTGCTGCGGGATAGTCACGCCGTCCTCTACCCCGAGGCGACCCAGGTGCAGTTCGTCTCGCCGCGCAAAGGCGAAGAGATGGCACTGACGATGTTTACCGTGGAAGGCTTCGGCGGCGGCAACAGCCATGTCCAGTATCTTGCTGCTTTCAGCACCGAGACCAGCGATCAGGGCAAGCCACACTATTCCCTCATCGATGTGGTGCAGATCGCCGGCAAGGGCTGGCGCGGCATCCCGACGCTGGCGGCACGCCTCGCGCCCGGCCCCGCGCGCGGCGAGACCCTGATCACGCTGGACGCCCTGGAAGTCACCGCCGACGATGCGCCCAACTTCCCGAGCAAGAAGATCACCGTCACGCTCTCACTCAAGGGCGGGCGGCTCGCCGAACTCGCCGGCCCCGAGTCCCGTAAATGACCCATCACTTCTTCCCCCAACAAGCCAAGACCATGCCTCGCTCCCTGACCCTGTTCATCGCCCTGCTGGCGCTCCTCGCGACCCACACCGCCTGGGCGCTCGATCCCGTTGTCCGTCGCGACATTCTCGACACGATCCGCCCTGCTGCCGCCACACGCGCCGGCCAGGAAGTGCGCATCGTGGTCGACACCCTGAATGTGGACGGCGACTGGGCGCTGCTGGCGGGTTCGCTGGTCGGCAAGGACAACCGGCCCATGAAGGTGGAATTAGCCAAGGAATGCAGCCCGGAGCTCGACCGGCTCCTGTTCGCCGTGCTCACGCGCAAGCAAGGCAGCTGGTCGATCAAGCATCTGGAAATCTGCGCCACCGAGCCGCCCTACTGGTACCTCGATCAGCTCAACAGCGCGGCCTGGCCCTGCGGCCTGTTTGCCGGCCTGAGCTCGGCGGAAGGCGAGGATCTGCAGCGCGCCTGCCTGCGTCCGAAGCCGGCTCGCCCGCGCAAGCCCTGAGCCGCACAGGCGGGGCTCAGCGCGCACCCAGTTCGTAGCCTGGATGCAGCGCAGCGGAATCCGGGAGGATTACCCTTTGTTGCCAAGAAAGCCCCGGATTCCGCCACGCGTCATGCCGGGCTACGTCCATGGGGTCTTGAGAAAAAGTTCAAACAAACGAGGCCGGGTCAATAGTTGTCATGCAGAACGCGGTCTCGGCGCCCGTTCATGCTTCGACAGGCTCAGCACGAACGGGTTTGCGCACCGCGAAATCCTCAAAGCCGTTCGCCCTGAGCCTGTCGAAGGGTGAATAAATGACAAAGAAGAGACCGTAGGCAGCTTCTCAGCGCGCGTCCAGCCGGATCAGGCGCTGATTGTCCGACCCGCGCCAGGGCAAGGTATTGGGCAGATCCTGGCGATAGGGGCCATCGATCAGCACATCCACCTCGCGCAGCAGCGCGAGGTCCTGCACGTCCTCATACTGATAGCCGGTCCATAACCAGATGTCCTTGTCCGGATAGCGCTGCTTGAAGCGCCGGCACAGCTCCGCCACCGCCTCGCGGTTGTCCGGCAGCAAGGGGTCGCCGCCGGAGAGGCTGAGCCCGTCGTGCGTGGCACACAGGTCCAGAATCTGCTCACGCACCGCCTCGGTGAAGGGCTGGCCGGCGGCACGATTCCAGGTGGCGCGGTTGTAGCAGCCCGGGCAGGCATGGGCGCAACCGGTGACGAACAGCGTGACGCGCAGTCCCTCGCCGTTCACCACGTCCTGCGTGTAGTAGCGATCGTAGTTCATGCCGCCTGAATGGACGCGGCCGCCAGCCGCTCGCCCCGCGCGAGGGCGGGATCGGCATCCGCCTCGGCACTCGCCAGGTGCTTCACACGACGGATCACTTCCTTCTGCTTGCCGGCATTGAAGGGCCGCGCATTGGGGCTGCCCAGGTAGCCGCAGACGCGGCGCGTGACGGAGAGGCTGCCGCTGTCATGATTGCCACAGCTCGGGCAGCTAAAGCCCTCTGCCGTGGCGTGCGCCTCGCCCATGAAGCCGCAGACGCCGCAGGAATCCACCGGCGTATTGGTGCCGAAGTAAGGCACATGCGCCACCGCGTGATCCCAGATCCGCTCCAGCGCCTTGAGGTTATGCCGCATGTTGGGCAGCTCGACATAGGTGATATGCCCGCCCGAGGCGGCCTCGGCGAAACCGCGCTCGAAGGCGATTTTGTCGAAGGGACCGACCTTGCGCGCCACGTCGAGATGGAAGGAATTCGTGTAGTAGCCCTTGTCGGTCACGCCTGGATGCTCGCCATAGCGGGCCACGTCGAGCTTGCAGAAACGATGGCAGAGCGATTCGCTCGGCGTGGAATAGAGCGAGAAGCCCCAGCCGGACTCGCGCTTCCAGCGCTGGGTCGTCGCCGCCAGATAGCTCACCACGCGGCGAAGAAAATCCTGCACCGCCGGATTGTCATACGGATGCTCGCCGCCCGACATCAGCAGGCCGACTTCGTGCAAGCCGATATAGCCCAGCGAGATCGACGCGCGCCCGTCGCGGAACAGGTCCAGGATGTTGTCATCGGGCTTGAGGCGCACGCCGAACGCCCCTTCGGTGTACAGGATCGGCGCGATGTTGGCCTTGACGCCTTCAAGCCGCTGGATGCGCGTCATCAGCGCCTTGTGCGCCAGCACCAGCCGCTGATCCAGAATCTCGAAGAAGCGCTGCTGGTTCTGCTGCGCCTCGATCGCGATGCGTGGCAGGTTCAGGCTCACCACGCCCAGATTGTTGCGCCCGGCCAGCACCTCGCGCCCATCAGCATCGTGCCAGACGGAGAGAAAACTGCGGCAGCCCATCGGCGAGACCGGCACGCTCGATCCGGTCAGCTGACGATTGAGCTTCGCGGAAATGATGTCCGGGTACATGCGCTTCGAGGCACACTCCAGCGCCAGCTGCTTGATGTCGTAGTTCGGGTCTTGCGGCGTGAGGTTGAGCCCTTCTTCGATAAAGAACACCAGCTTGGGGAAGACCGGCGTGATCCCCTGCTTGCCCATGCCCTTGATGCGCACCTGCAGAATGGCCCGCTGCACCGCCCGCGCCTGCCAGCTCGTGCCCATGCCGAAGGAGAAGGTCACGAAAGGCTGCTGCCCGTTGGACGAGAACAGGGTGTTGATCTCGTACTCGCAGGCCTGAATGCCGTCGTAGGTCTCCTTCTCGGTACGCTCGCGTGCGTAGCGCAGCGGCTCGGCAATGCCGTACTCATACGCCACCGCCAGGTTCTTCTCGTAGCTCTTCTGCACGTAGGGCGCGAGCGTCTGGTCGATATTCGGAATCGTCGTGCCGCCGTACTGGTGGCTGGCCACCTGCGCGATGATCTGCGCCGTCACCGCACAAGCCACGCCCACCGACTTCGGGCTCTCGATGCCGGCATTCCCCAGGTGAAAGCCTTGCGCCAGCATGCCTTCCAGGTCGACCAGGCAGCAGTTGGTAAAGGGCAGGAAGGGCGAGTAATCGAGATCGTGAAAATGCAGATCGCCGCTGGTGTGCGCGGCCAGCACCTCTTTGGACAGAAAGTTGCTGGCAAACTGCTTGGAGACGATGCCCGCCATCAGGTCACGCATCACCGGGAAGACATTGGCATCCTTGTTGGCGTTCTCGGTCACCACCTCCTGGTCCGTCTTCTCCACCAGCCCCATCAGCTGGGCATGCAGGTTCGAGCCCCGCACGCGGATGTTGTCGCGATCATGGCGATAGGCGATGTACAAGCGCGCCACTTCGGGATGCGAGCGCATCAGGGCGTCTTCAACGTATTGCTGGATGGTCGGAATGTCGATCACGCCTTCGGTGTGCGCACGGCAGCGCGCCTCCACCTCGGTCGCCACGCCCAGCGCCATCGCGCTCGGGTTGTCCAGCTGCGCGGCGGCCGCGGCTTTCTGGCAGGCCACGGCCACTTTCAGGATGTCGAAGCTGGCCGACGTACCGTCACGTTTCAGAACATTCAGCATGAATTCTCCCCAGACAGGCGCTTGATCGATCAGGTCTTGCACGCGGCGACTTCCGGGGGAAATGGCCGGCGCGGACCGCGCGGCACCTCCACCGAAGGCACCCCGCCCCGGCTTGGGCGCCTGCATGGGGCGCCCTGCTCTCGACGGCAGGTCTCCTGGCTCACGCGTCTGCGTTGCCGGCCCGCCTTCCCGGGGCTGAGCCCAGTGGCAGAGATGGCCGGCAACTCCGCGCCTACAGTTGCGGGGGCAGCTCCGGTAAGGCCTTCAGGGCCCGCCGGATTCCCTTTTGATCCCCGGAAGGGGGAACCGTCGTGGTGGCGACTCTAGCGTCCCGCGGGTGACACCGGCAAGAAGAAATCACCTAGATGTAGTGATGAATTGACTCACGGCAACTAAATAGCGGACAAAAATCCAACACAGCCCCTCAGCGTGAGGCAGGCATCGCCGCACGCAACGCGGCGCAGGCATCTTCGCGAGGCAGAGGCGGCAGCAGCACCTCCCGGTCGTAGCGGCCCGGTGGCGAAGGCGCCTCGCTGTAGGCGACGGCCTCGACGCCTTCTGCCGGCAACCAGCGTGGCACGCCGATGTCGCGCCGCACATGGCCGTTGCCCGCCAGCAGCACCACATCACGCCCGGCCTCGCGCAATACCTCGGCCATCACCTGATCGCGAGCGATCTGGGCCCGCGCCATCCCGGGCAGCAGGGAGGCCGGCAGCACGCCGCAGTGGGCCTCGCGCACGGCCTCGGTCTGCAAGGCCAATACATCCGCGGGCGGATCTTGTTGCAGGGCACGCCGCAGCCGCTCGCCCTCCGGCCCCGCCACGGGCTGGCCGCGCATCAGGGCAGCCGCCGCCCCGCGCGACAGATTGGCCGCCAGCAAAGGCAGCCTGAAGCGCTGCGCCAGCGTGAAGACGGGCGCGTAGTAAGGCCAATCCCAGCCGGCGGGCGAGCCGATCGCCGCAAGGATGCAGGCGGCGTCCTCCCCGCAACGCGCCTGCGCGGCACTCAGCGCCGGCTGCGCCGCGGTATCGAACTGCTCCATCGCAATCGCGGGCCGCCAGCCCGCCTCGATCTGCGCCTGCAGCGCGGCCAGGCGCAAGCGGTGCCCCTCGGCGTGATCATGCATCTCACCCAGCAAGAGGTAGCGCGGCGCCGTGGGTGCCTGGCGTTGTGGCGCACGCGCCGAGGCCCAGCGTGATCAATCCCGCAAACAACGCAGCCAAGGTAAGAGATCGCATCGGCTCAAGCCTCCCTCCATCGTAAAAAGTGCGGGCTCGCGCGCCGGTCCGCATCATGCCGGCGGCGCGTCCTTGAGCGCGGCCACGCACGCCGCCATCACCGACGCACCGAATTCCGACACATGGCGAGGGTCGAGCGATTCCATCAGCTCATGCGCGGCCCACAGGCCCGCCTCGCGCGACAAGCCCTCGCGCACCTGCAAGGCAATCGTGTCGCTCAGATCGGCCAGCTGCTCGCGCTCAACCCGCGACAGCACCAGGCGCGAGCGCTGCAACCACTCCGCACACAATGCCGCCGCCTGGGCGCGTGTCAGCCAGTGGCCGTGGTCGTAATACGTACTCAGCCGGTGCGCCACCAGCGCATACATGGCCGCCACGCGCGGGCCCGTCTCGGGCAGCGCCCGGTTTTCATCAGCAGACATACGGCATGGGCACAGGGACTCAAAGTGAAGGGCAGAAGGATACCGGAGTGACGACGTTGCCGCGCGCGCGCACGTGCCACTCGCCGTCCAGGCGCCGAATCTCACCGCAAGCGGCACACTAACCGGCAATATGATCCGAAAACAAGCGCCAGAACCAACTTCTTACAATCCAACAACTATCTGAATCAATAGGAGTAGTATGCAGTCAGCGACAGAATTTAAACCGGCACTGTAACCGGCAAATCAACCATGCAAAGCCCCGCTATCGCGCAGTACACCCAACCTCACCAGTTCGAGCCCTTGCTACCGCAAACCGGGCTGGATGCCCTGCGCGAACGCTCCCGTGCTGTCATCGAGCAATCCCTGCGCCTCACCGCCGCCGCGCATCCCGATACCCTTGCCAGCCTGCGCGAGCTGGTGCGAGAGATGAACTCCTACTACTCCAATCGCATCGAAGGCCAGAGCACGCACCCGCACAACATCGGCCGCGCCCTGCGGCACGATTTTTCGGACAAACCGGATGTCGCCCGCCTGCAGCGCGTTGCCCTCGCCCACATCGATGCCGAGCGCGCGCTGGAATCCGGTGTTGGGGGGAGCGCCATGCCCCTCTCCAGCGCCTTCATTCAGCAAGCGCATCACGCGCTCTACAGCCGCCTGAACGAGGCAGGCCGATTCACAGCGGACGGCGAAGTCATCTCGCCCGGCCAATGGCGCACACGGCAAGTGGCTGTCGGCCGCCACGAACCGCCCCCGCCCGAGGCGCTGGCAGCCTTCCTCGACCGCTTCGACGAGGTCTATACCCCGCCGCACCGGCTCGAAGACCAGCTCATCGTCGCAGCCGCCGCCCACCAGCGCATGGCCTGGATTCACCCCTTCATCGACGGTAACGGCCGTGCGTGCCGCCTGCAGACCCACTGTGCCCTGTGGCCGCTGAGTGGCGGCCTGTGGTCGGTCAGCCGTGGCCTCGCCCGCCAACGCGATGAATACTACGAACGCCTCGACGCTGCCGATGCGCCCCGCCAGGGAGACCTCGACGGGCGCGGCAACCTCAGCGAAAAGGAGCTGCGCCGCTGGTGCGAGTGGTTAGTGGGCATTTGCGAAGACCAGGTCAGCTTCATGACCCGCATGTTCCATCTCGACGGCATGAAAACCCGTATCCAGGCGCTCATCAGCTTCCGCGCCGCGCACGACAAACGCATCCGCCCCGAAGCCGCCCTGCCGCTCTACCACCTCTTTCTCGCCGGTCCCACCGCGCGCGGCGAATTCCTGCAGATGACCGGGCTGGGCGAGCGCACCGCCCGCACGCTGCTCTCAAACCTCATCGAAGCCGGCCTCGTCACCAGCACCGGCCACGTCGCCCCGGTACGCTTCGCCTTCCCGCTCGATGCGCTGCAATTCCTGCTGCCCGAGCTTTACCCCGAAGCGGCCACCCGCGAAGACTGATCTCACGACACCGCTCAGTGAAGACCCCACCCCAATCTATGCCAGACGGCTGATCTGCCGGGCGGCGTCCTCCACGTGGGCGGCCAGTGCCGCCAGGCAGGGCGTAAAGCGTGCGCTGAAGCCGTTTGCCTCGCCAGCGCGGCGCAAAAACGCCCGCGCCAGGGATTCCGCCTGCCGCCAGGTGTCGGCCGGAATGTCGCTGCGGAGCCGGATCTCGCTCAACGAATCGGGCAAGCCGCCGCCGCTGCGGGGCGCGAAGGCCATGGCCGTCATGTCGTAGGCCGGCGCCAGCCTGTAGGGCTGGCCTTCCTCCCCGCAGAAGCTCAGATTGCCGGCATGCATGTCGGTATTGCCGATCAAACTGCCGAAGGCCCACAACAGCGCCGCGCCGTGTGCCGCATCGCGCGTGATCACGCGCTCAGTCGCCAGACGCCGGGCCATTGCCGGCCAGCCCTCCGTGGCCGCACCGATGAATTCGGCGTCGAGCACGGCGAGCGAGAACAGCGCCTGGCGACCGTAGGCGCCGACACGATCAAAGCGCTCGACTTCAAGGAAGCGCTGGCCCCCGCCATCGATCAACTGGCTGCGCGCAGCAGGAATGCTTGCCGCATGCAGGGTCTCCAGTGCCAGATGCTCGACGAGGAGCAAGTCGCGCCAGCGCTCGCTGACCGGGCTCTCCTCCGCCTCGCTGAACTTGACCAGCACATGGCGCGGGCCGTGTGGCGTTTCCGCGAAGCTGGCGAACTTCGGTTGCTCGCCCCCGGCAGATGAACCTGGGCGTTCGCCTTCTGCCGCCTCATGCGCCAGGCGCGGATAGGCGCTCGGCTTGTCGACTGCCGCAACCGGCACGGGGGCCGCACTGGCCAGGAAGTGCGCGCGCGCCGCCTCACCCAGCAGCAGGTTGCCGGGCAGATCATGCCCGTGGGCGAGCAGCGCACGCACAACGTGGCTGTCATTCCAGTCCGCAAGGCGCGCTGGCAGCCCGAGTGCCACGCCATGGCGGGCGGCGTAGGCACGGCCCAGGTAGCCTGCCGGACGCATATCGGCCAGCCACCAGGGCAAGCCATCGCTGTGCGGCGTCGCGCCCCCTTCCTCGCGCATCACGAAGCCCTCGGGCCGCACCGGGATCAGGACACCCAGGTGGCGCAGGCGGCCTTCGGCATCCACGCGGTACACCGGCATGTCTGGCAAGCCACGCAGCGTGTCACGCAGCGCGTACTGAATGGATCTGGCCTGACCCATGCGCACAACTTCATCACCCAACTGCGCGACGGTGCGCGACAGCGTAGGCTGGCTGATGCCTATTTTTTCAATGAGTTGTCGTGAACTTTGCGGGCCAGCGGCGAGCAGAAGGCGGAGGTCTTCCACGTTTGTGGACATGATATGAATGGATACGTGAATGGATTTGTGAATAGATTAAAAGCCATTCTAGTGAGCATCACGCGCAAAAGCCAGCCGACAGCCCCTGCCTTGCCGGTGCGCCCGGCAGGCATGCGGTTTCCATGCAGCAAAGATCGCGCAGCACGACCCGACGAGGCGCAACGGGGTTACGCCCGAGGACGAACCGACCCGAGCCGGAATAAAGGCAGAAGACCGAACCGCGCCGCCTTCCGCCCCGCGCGCTATATCGCGCTGCGTCCTCGCGGCCTGGCGACCGTCGGCTGCTCGGTCAAGGCGCCCGAATCAAACCCCGGAGCGCGCCTGTCCGGTTGCGGGTTGCCCATCCCGCAGCCATTCAGCAGGGCTTCGGCACGATCCAGATTCAGGTGGGTGCGGGCCAGATCGGCCAGGCAGGTGCTGGTCAGCCAGCTTTCCTCGGGCGGCGCGCGCCAGGCAGGGTCCGCCCGAACGGCGGGCGGAGAGATCACCACAAAGCCGGCCGCGATCGGTGATTGCACCGTTGCCGTGCCCTTGGGAGACGGCATGGGCTCAAGCTCGACCACCAGCCCAAGCTTGGCCAGACGCTCCATGTAAGCGACCCCCTCTGCTTTGCCGACCTTGTTCTTCAGCACGACACGCCGGCCAGAGAACATCCGCTCGATCAGCTCATCCGACGCATTCAGCCGGATCGCTGCGTTCGCCCTGACCTTGCGCATGCTGAGTCCTTCGCGGATACGCCCATTGAAAACGATGCGGTATTCCTGATCCATGATTCGCCTCCTGCCTCTGCAGCTCAACACGCTGCCTTGATTGTATGAGGCGACTCCGGCGCTCGCCACCGGTCCAAGATGAGCGGTCAGGTCCGCCCCGCGTGGTTTGCGGGCAGGCCGATCTACGGCGGGATTCGGCGCATCGGAGGGCGCCCGGCCTACCCATAAAGACATCATCCGGACCCATCCGCGTTAGTACGAAAGAAGTAGTAAAAAAAGCCGCACGCGCCTTCCGACGATTGTGTGCTTCATCTGCCCACAGACTGAATGACGCAGCGGGGGTTGTAACAGCGTTTGATGCCTGCAATCAGACCGTCACGATCACCCATGGAAGACGAAATTTCGGGGGAAGCTCAGTTACTATTGTCCTGTCTGAGTGTGCCAAAAAAGTTAGGTCTTACGATGCTTCGCAATCACTACCTGATCGAGCATTGGACGATGACGGATTTCGGCAAGAACCTGACGGAGCTGCGCAAGGCGCGCGGCGCGAGCGCCTCGCAGCCGCTACAGTACGATATCCGCAACAAGACCTTGCAGGAGCTGTGCAAGAAGGTCGATGCGCTGCGCCCCGAGGATCAGGATGTGATCTGTCACTTCCTGGACATGGCCGTGCGGCAAGACAAGTTGCGCCAGATCGTAGGCAATCCAACGGGTCGGCAGACCCATTCAAGCCAAGGAAGCAAACATGCGTAGCGAACAGATGATCGTGGAGAAGCTGCGGCAGTTGCCGCCGCAGCAGTTGGCGGAAGTGGAAGATTTTGTGGACTTTCTGGTGAGCCGTGCGAGCAAGTCAGCGGCGCTGGATCGGCTGCTGGCCATCGCGCCCGCGCTGGCGCAGGCCGGGGCGGAAGAGATCAGCGAGGATGCGGTGGCCGACCTGGTGCGCGAGGTGCGTGCATCCCGCCGCAACAGCACGCAAGATAACTGATGCGTCTGGTGCTCGATACGAATGTGGTGCTCTCGGGTCTGCTGTGGCCCGGTGCCACGCATCGCTTCTTGCTGACGGTACGGGCACATCCACGGGTTCACCTCTTCAGCAGCTTGCCGCTGATCGAAGAACTGGCCGATGTGCTCACCCGCAAGGAGCCCGTCAAGCGCTTGGCCTTACTGCAGCTCTCCGCCGAGGCAGTGCTGGCCGATTACGTCCGGGCCGTGCATCTGGTCGAACCGGCCCACATCACGCCCACCAGTATCGACCCCGATGATGACGTGGTGCTCGCCACCGCCTTGGCCGCGCAGGCGGACGCCATCGTCTCGGGGGACACCAAGCATCTGCAACCGCTCGTGCAGTTCCAGGGCATCCCCATCCTCAGCCCGGCGCAGGCCAGCCAGTTCGTGGCAGAGAGGTAGCGCAGCAGACCCGACGAACAACAGCGACTAAAGAAGAAGCCCCACCGACCCGCAGCACAGCGGGTCGGTGGGTTTATTTTTTATTCAAATACCATGAGCAAACAACACACTGAAACCAACAAGTTCCTGCATCATCCCCGCGCTGGCGATCTATGAGCCGAACTATGAATCCGGCAAGGCCGTGCGCTGGCGCATCGAGCGTGCGGACAAACAACCCTTCGGCATCGCCGGCCTCTGGGAGCGCCGCCTGAAAGACGAAGGGGTCAGCCGCTGGTCGTTCACCATGCTCACCCTCAACGCCGACGCGCACCCCCTGATGCAGCGCTTTCACAAACCGGAGGACGAAAAGCGCTCCGTCGTCATACTCGACCCCGATGACTACCGGGGCTGGCTGCAGGCGCGCAGCGAGGCCGAAGCGCGCTCCTACCTCAAGCTGTTCGAACCCGAGCTCATGCAGGCCAGCCCCGAACCGCTCACGCCGCGTCGGAAATAGCCCCACGCCGCCCGGCACGCTGCCCGGCCCGGGCGCCGCTTCCGGCTTCGCGGATCGTAGGGTGGGTTCGGAGCGAAGCGACAACCCACCGTTCCGTGCACAACGAAGAGCGGTGGGTTGCTTCGCGAACCCACCCTACAGCCCTGTGCCAACTGGCGACACCACAGGCGATCCCGCGCACCAGTATCGATGCCGATGATGACAAGGTACTCGCCACGGGTCTGGCGGCCAGAGCGCACCTGATCGTCTCCGGCGATCACAAGCACCTGGTGATCCTCAAGCAGTTCCACGGCATCGATCATCACCGCCGCGCAGGCCGTGGCGATGGTGGAAGCACGATAGCGAACGGCGGCAAGCAACGAACAACAGCAGCTAAAGAAGAAGCCCCACCGACCCGCAGCACAGCGGGTGGGTGGGGCTTCATTTAGAGGAATTGGCTATTCAAATGCTTTTGGTTAAGACCCGTACTTCGGATAGAAGCTGAAGCCAAGCGTTGTCATCAATGTCTTTGACGTACAAATCTCCAAAGCTTTTAACACTGCAAAGACCCTCGATCTCCGACAGGCACTCTTGCTTGTCGCGGCTGCCATCAATCAAAGCGTCCAGAAGAGCTTGAAGCCGTGCCGCTTCTTTTATGAACCCATTCGCTACAAGCACCGTAGCTACCGACTTTATTTTGTTACCAAGATCCTGAATCACGACGGAGCCCACCTTTAAAACCGTTGTTGGTTACGACTTGCCAGCCACCACCTGTAGCCCAAGGCCCAAACGGCGGCTTCGCCTGCGGAGCAACGCGCCCTTCAAGGAGAATTTGGGGACGAGAGATGTAAGCAGGACTCTCAATCAGCGCCAAATTGCTATCGGGCAACGCCAGCAGTGAGCGCCGAAGTTCAGGAGTGGAACCTGCTGATCCCCGCGTCACAAATCGACCACTCCCAGCACCAAGCGACGTTTCCGTAACAACCAACTGGTCTCCCACGACGCCATGTCGAGCGAAAGCAGGGCCATCGAAAGTATTACGCAAGTCACTTATCGTCTCGGTGCCCAACCCGCTGTTCTGAAGCAATCGTCTAAAGGTGTGCTCTGGTATCTGGACAGCGTCTGTAACGAGCCCACCGCCCAATTTATTCGACGCATTGCCCGCACGCGTTGCCTCGATATTCGCCAGCACTCGCTCACGGGTAGCGAGTTGCCCTGCACTGTTTGTGGCAACAAACAGCCACTAAATCATACCCATATCTGAAGCATCATGGCCGTACCGCCCAATCGCAGTGTGCCGTACACGCTACCGATGAGCCTTACGTTTCGCCACCCACCCTCTTCACCTCCCCAAACTTCCCCGCCATCGTCGGATTCCCCTTGGTCAGTCGCTTGATCGTCACATCCTGCGCCTTGTCGTTCGCCAGCCGCAGATTGCGATCCGTCCCGAGCAGGGCTTCCTTGGTTTTCTGCAGGTGGTCGATGGATTTGTCGATCTCGTCGATCGCGGTCTGGAAGCGGCGGGAGGCGAGGTCGTAGTTTTTGGCGAAGGCGGTCTTGAAGGTCTCCAGCTCGTTCTTCGAAGTGGGTGATGTCAATGTTCTGCGCGCGGACGAGGGCGAGCTCGGTCTTGTACTGGAGCGCCTTCATCGCGGCGTTGCGCAGCAGGGTGATGATGGGGATGAAGAACTGGGGGCGGATGACGTACATCTTGGGGTAGCGGTGGAAGACGTCGACGATGCCGGTGTTGTAGAGCTCGCTGTCGGGTTCGAGCAGTGAGACGAGCACGGCGTATTCGCAGCCTTTTTCGCTGCGGTCCTTGTCCAGCTCTTTGAGGAAATCTTCGTTGCGATTCTTGGTGGCGGTGAGGTCGCTCTCGTTCTTCATCTCGAACATGATGGAGACGATCTCGGTGCCGCTGTCATCTTTGTCGCGGAAGATGTAGTCGCCCTTGCTGCCGCTCTTCGCGTCGTTGTCTTTCTCGAAGTAGGCGCGGGGGAAGGCGGTGGCGCGGATGCGGTTGAATTCGGTTTCGCAGTGCTGCTCCAGGGTTTCGCCGACCATCTTGGTGGAGAGGCGCGCCTTCATGTCGCGCAGGCGCTCGATGGCCTCGTCGCGATCCTTGAGCTGGGTTTCGTATTTGTCCTTGAGTGACTTTTCGGCGAGCTGCTTTTCGAGGGCGGCGCGCGCGAGATTGCTTTTGAGTTCGTCGCGTTCTTTCTCGACCGTGCCGAGTGCGTCGGCCAGCGCCAGCCTCTGGTTGAGCGCGAGGGTGTCGATCTTTGCCTTGAGCGCCTGAATCTCGGCGTCTTTGCTGGCAGCGCTTTTCTGCCACTCGGCCAGCATCTTCGCTTCGGCGAGCCGGGCGCTGGCTTCTGTTTCCTGCCGGGCCTGCTTCAGTTCATTGGCGAGCGCGTCGCGTTCTTTCTCGACATGGCTGAGGGCCTGGCTCACGGCGAGCTGGCGTTGCACCTCGCCGGCATCGAGCTGGGCCTTGAGGGCCTGGATCTCGCGGTCTTTGGCGCTGGCGGCTTGGTGCAGCTCACCCGCCAGCCGGGCTTCGGCCAGCTCGACGGCCTTGCGCTTGTCCTGCTCGGCGAGCTCCAGCCGCGCGTGGAGCTGTTTGTCGAAATCGGCATCGCGCACCTGCTTGAGGATGTCCGCATAGCCGGCTTCGTCGATCTTGAAGGCTTTCCCGCAGTGCGGGCAGATGATGTCGTGCATGGTTCCCCGGTCTCCAATGGCTGGCGCCAGCACGATATCCTAGCGATCCGGGCCGAGTTTGTTTGGACTTTCTTGGCACCACCGCTGGCTGCAGACCAAGGGTGTAGCCCGGATGCAGCAAAGCGGAATCCGGGTTCGGCCGAGCAAGCCCCGGATTTCAGCCTGCGGCTTCCATCCGGGCTACGGGCAGCCAAGGGGTGCGCTTCCCGGATTCTGCTGCGCGGCATCCGGGCTAGGTTCGGCTGGGGCGGGACTCAATCCCAGCTGAGCGCGCCGCCGGTCTGGTACTCCGTCACCCGGGTTTCGAAGAAGTTCTTCTCTTTGCGCAGGTTGGCCTGCTCGTCCAGCCAGGGCAGCACGTTCTCGGCGCCTGGGAAGGGCTCGGCCAGGCCGAGCTGGCGGGCGCGGCGGTTGGCGATGAAGCGGAACTGGGCGCGGTGCAGATCGGCGGAGTAGCCGAGAATGGGCTCGCGCAGGATGTAGCCAGCATAGCCGGACTCGGCGGCTTCGGCTTCTTCCCACAGTTCCTGCACCGCGCGCGGGTCGAGCGTGAGGTTTTCTTCCTTGAGCAGCTCGCGCACCACGCGGATGCCGAAGGCGCAGTGCAGCACTTCGTCGCGCATGATGTATTGCAGCTGCTCGGCCGCGCCTTTCATGAGGCCGCGGCGCTGCAGGGCGAAGATGGGCGTGAAGCCGTTGTAGAACCAGCAGCCTTCAAAGATGCCGGCGAAGAAGAGGTAGGAGAGCGCGAATTCGTGCAGGTTGTCGCGGTCACGCAGATCAAAGTCGGAACGCATGACGCGCTCCAGCCGCCGGTTGGCCAGCGCGATCTTGGCGTTGATCTCGGGCACCACGCGGTAGCGGTTGTAGATCTCCTGCTGGTCGATACCCAGGGTTTCGATGCAGTGCTGGTAGGTCCAGGTGTGGAGCGCTTCTTCATACACCTGGCGGGCCTGGTAGATCTGCAGCTCGGGCGCGCTCATCTTCTCCATCACCGCGAGGCCGATGTTGCGCATGGCGAGGATGTCGGAGGTGGTGAGGTAGGCGAGCACGTTTTCGAACACGTGGCGCTCGGCCGGCGTGAGCTTGTGCGCGTAGTCGTGCACATCCTGCGCCATCGAGATCTCAAGCGGCGTCCAGTGATTCTTGTTGGCGTTGAGGAAGAACTCCCAGGCCCAGGGGTACTTGAAGGGGGCAAGCTGGTTGATATCGCCTTGCCCGCCCACGATGCGTTTGTCCTGGGCGCGGATCGGCGCGAGCGCAGCGGGGGCTGAAACACCCGCCTGAACAGGCAAGCCAGCAGCCGCACCAGACAAGGCGCTCTGGGCAGCGTGCTCGGCGACCCTTGCCGCGCGGACTTCTTCAGGCCCCATGCCTGCAGAGGCAAGCGGGGTGCGGCTCTGCGGCAGGGTTGCTACAGGGGTGGCTGGGGTATCCCAGTCGTCGAAATTGAGGTTGGTGCTCATTGGCAGGCCTCGCAATCCGGGTTGTCGATGGAGCAGAACTTGGGCGCGGCATCGACCGGCGCGCTGGTCTTCTCCATGGCGGTGGCACCCAGGGTGCGCAGGTAGTAGGTGGTCTTGAGGCCGCGTACCCAGGCGAGCTTGTAGACCTCATCCAGCTTCTTGCCCGAGGGCGCGGCCAGGAAGAGGTTCAGCGACTGGGCCTGATCGATCCATTTCTGCCGGCGCGAGGCGGCTTCGATGAGCCAGGCCGGATCGATCTCGAACGAGGTGGCATAACGCGCCTTGATCTCCGCCGGGATGCGGTCGATGGCGGCGAGCGAGCCGTCGAAGTACTTGAGGTCGGCGATCATCACTTCGTCCCACAGGCCCAGCGCCTTGAGGTCGCGGACCAGATCGGCATTGACCACGGTGAACTCGCCGGAGAGGTTGGATTTCACGTAGAGGTTCTGATAATCCGGCTCGATACAGGCCGAGACGCCGATGATGTTGGAGATGGTGGCCGTCGGCGCAATCGCCACGCAATTGGAATTGCGCATGCCGTGCTGCTGGATGCGGGCGCGCAGGGCGTCCCAATCCAGCGTGCTGCTGCGATCCACCTCCAGATAGCCGCCGCGCGCGTCTTCGAGCAGGCGCAGGGAATCCAGCGGCAGGATGCCGCGATCCCACAGACTGCCGCGGTAGCTGGAATACACGCCGCGCTCGCGGGCCAGCTCGCTGGACGCCCAGTAGGCCTGGTAGCAGACCGCCTCCATCGAGCGGTCGGCGAACGCCACGGCCTCCTGCGAGGCAAAGGCCAGCCCCATGCGGTGCAGGCAATCGGCATAGCCCATGATGCCGAGGCCGACCGGGCGATGGCGCAGGTTGGCGTTGCGTGCCTTGGGCGTGGCGTAGAAGTTGATGTCGACCACGTTGTCGAGCATGCGCATGGCGGCGCCGACGGTGCGGGCGAGCTTGGCCTGATCAAGCTGCCAGACGCCATCGATCTGCACCAGGTGGGCGGGCAGGTTCACCGAGCCGAGGTTGCACACCGCCGTCTCGGTATCCGAGGTGTTCAGCGTGATCTCGGTGCACAGGTTGGAGCTGTGCACGACGCCGACGTGCGATTGCGGCGAGCGCAGGTTGCAGGGGTCCTTGAAGGTGATCCAGGGGTGGCCGGTCTCGAACAGCATGGTCAGCATCTTGCGCCACAGCTGCACGGCGGAAACCCGCTTGAAGAGCTTGAGCTCGCCGCGATCGGCTTTGGCCTCGTAGCCGAGGTAGGCCGTCTCGAACGCCGTGCCGAAGGTCTCATGCAGATCGGGTACTTCGTTGGGCGAGAACAGGGTCCACTCGCCCCCTTCCATCACGCGGCGCATGAACAGATCCGGAATCCAGTTGGCGGTGTTCATGTCGTGGGTGCGGCGGCGTTCGTCGCCGGTGTTCTTGCGCAGCTCCAGGAATTCTTCGATGTCGAGGTGCCAGCTCTCCAGATAGGCGCACACCGCGCCCTTGCGCTTGCCGCCCTGGTTCACCGCCAGGGCGGTGTCATTCACCACCTTGAGGAAGGGAATCACGCCCTGGCTCTTGCCGTTGGTGCCCTTGATGCGCGCACCGAGCGAACGCACCGGGGTCCAGTCGTTACCCAGCCCGCCGGCATACTTCTGCAGCAAGGCGTTTTCTTTCACCGCCTGGTAAATGCCATCGAGATCGTCTTCCACCGTGGTCAGGTAGCAGGAGGAGAGCTGCGGGTGGCGGGTGCCGCTGTTGAAGAGCGTGGGCGTGCTGCTCATGAAATCGAAGCTGGAGAGCAGGTGGTAGAACGCGATGGCGCGGTCATCGCGGTCGATCTCGTTCAGCGCCAGGCCCATGGCCACGCGCATGAAGAAGGTCTGCGGCAGCTCGATGCGGCGCTCCTCGATGTGCAGGAAGTAGCGGTCGTAGAGCGTTTGCAGGCCGAGGTAGTCGAACTGCAGATCGCGGTCGGCAGTGAGCGCGGCGGCCAGCTTGTCGAGGTCGTACTCCTTCAGGCGAGGATCGAGCAGCTCGGCCTCCACCCCGCGCTTGATGAGCTTGGGAAACGCCTCGGCATAACGCGTGGCCATGTCGGCGTGATCCAGCTCGTCGCCCAGCACTTCGAGACGCAGGCCGCGCAGCAGCAGGCGGGCGGCCACCTTGGAGTAATCCGGTTCGCGTTCGATCAGGGTGCGGGCGGCGAGCACCAGCGATTGGCGCACCGCCGGCAGGGGCACGCCGTCATACAGGTTGTGCAGGGCCAGCTCCAGCACCGTCTCGGCCGACACATCCGTGAGGCCATCGCAGGCTTCGCGACACTGGGCCAGCAAGGCGGTGCGGTTCAGCGGCAGGCGGCGCTCACCGTCAAGCACATGCAGCATCGGGGCGGCCGGAGCCAGATCGTCGGCCACCGGCGCGGCGGCCGCACGCTCGGCCGCGCGGCGCTCGCGGTAGAGCACATAGGCGCGGGCGACGTCGTGCTCGCCCGAGCGCATCAGCGCCAGCTCGACCTGATCCTGGATGTCTTCGATATGCAGGGTGCCGCCGCCCGGCAGACGGCGCGTGAAGGCCTGCACCACGGTCTCGGTCAGGCGGGCGATCAGGTCACGCTGACGCGCCGACACCGCGCCCTGGCTGCCCTCGACCGCGAGAAAGGCCTTGCCCAGCGCGGTGGCGATCTTGTCGGCATTGAAGCGCACGACGGCGCCGTTGCGGCGGATGACCTCGAAGGCACTCGCCAGATCGCTGGCGGGCATCGTGGGCGGGACGGCAGGCGTGGCAAGGCTCTCGGCTAGCATGGTGGTGGCTCTCTCTCGTTGGTTTTTTATCGTGAGGAGAGACGCTGCGGCCGAATCGCTGCCTGCGGAATCACGAGACCCGGCCTGCCGCGATCCGCCCGAGGCACCCCGCCTCCGGCTGGAACTGTTTTTTGACGGCAGGTCTCCTGGCTTGCGCATCGCAATCGTCTGCCGGCCTTCCCGGCGTGAGCCAGTGGCGAGGGGGGCAGACGACTCCGCGCCTACAGTTGCGGGGGCAGCTCCGGTTGGGCGCAGCACGCCCGCCGGATTCCCATTTGATCCCCGGAGGGGAACCGTCGTGACCGCGACTCTAGCGTTTCACCCGCCGGCCACGCAAGCGGTAAAACTACTAGATGTAGTAACTTTCTGACAGCTATTGCCTAAATAACCGGCTCAGAGCGAGTCGGGTCGCGGCTGCGCCCGGGTCGGGCAGGCGTCGTAGACACCCGCCCGGCGGACGCCACCGCGCTCACACAAGCGCTTAGCGCGCCTTGGCGCGAACGGCCGCTTCTTCCTTGTCGATCCACAGCTTGAGCGTTTCCACGTGCTCGAACTCCTCGCGCACAAACTCCTTGGCGACCGCACGGATCTCCTTGTCGGCGGTGGTGTTGGCCACCGAGTAATAGAACTCGTAGCCGCGACGCTCGCCCTGCAAGGCGACCTTCAGTGCGTCCAGACGCGTCATGTCCGCGTCACCCGCCCACTGCTTGACGATTTCGGGCGAGACGTTGTCGGGCCAGGCCGAGCTGGCGGGCAAGGTCAGCGTTGCGTCGTAACGCGCACATTTGGCTTTGGCTTCCGCCAGATGCATGCGCGAATACTTGCCGAGCTGCTTGAACAGGGCGGCGACATCGGTATTGCCGCAGGCCTCCATGTTGGCGCTCAGCTCTTCGTAGTGCACGGCCGAGTCTTCTTCGAGCATCACGGCATAGCTGAGGAAGGTGTCCAGCGTCTTCATCTCGACGCCGCCTTTGTAGATGGCTGCCGACAAGGAGAGCGCCGGGCCTTTGACCGGCAATGTCGTATCTCCTTCAAAACTGACCAGAATGTCTTCATTCCGCACAAAACACTGACAGGCGAGACGGTGGCGCGGCGGCAGATCATGGACCGCAATGTCCTTCAGTTCTTCCTTGGTGAGCTTGCCCATCTGGAGCAGGACTTCGCGCTCCTTGTCGGTCAGCGTGACGCCATCGCGGGTGCTCCGGGTGTAGTTCTTGACCTCGACCACGCAAGACCCGCACTCGCCATCCCCGCAGTCACAGGGGATCGGGATCTTGTGCGTCTTGGCGAGGGAAAGAAGGGTGACGCGGCTGCCCGCCACGGCATACACGGTGATATCGCGCGGCATGACCGGCGACGAAAAGGTGACATTGGCCATCTTGTAGCTCCTGCTGGGGGGTGAACGGAGACCTCATCAGGCAGGAAGCGTGCCGGTCATGCGTGCATGCGTCGTTCCATCGGCCAACAGTCCGACCGAGCGGCGCATTGTCGCGCTGATGCAGAAGGCCGCCGCGCGCATCCCTGCTGAACAACTCTGAGTGAATCCAGACTGCGGCCTGAAAACGCGTCAGTGGAACGAGGTGATCCCGGCGCTCGCCAACATGGTCGCCGCTGCTAAGACCTTGCGCGCCGCGCTCGGCGATGGCACGTGTTGCCACATGCCATCCCGTTCAACCGTAATTTAGCGGCGTACTCTTGCCACGGAACACCCAGTAGGCGAAGGCGGTGTAGGCGAGAATTGCGGGTACGGTGACCACGGTGCCGAAGAAGATCACGGTGAGCGCCGGGGTCGAGGCGGCCGCGGCCCACAGCGTCATGCGGTCCATGATCACGTAGGGGTAGAGGCTGTAGGCGAGGCCGAAGAAGCCCATCAGCAGGATCACGACGGCGAGCACGAAGGGCAGCCAGGCGAACTCGTCGCGGACGCCCGACCGCTGCAGCACCCAGGCCAGCCCGGCCAGGGCCAGCACGCTGATTAACGGGATGGGCAGGAGCGCGAGGAAGGCGGGCATGGCGAACCATCTCTCGCGCACCGTTTCGCTGACCCAGGGCGTCGCCAGCGAGATGAGCAGCAGCCCCAGCGCCACCGGCACGAGGCTGGCCCGCGCCCAGCGGCGCGCGTTCTCCTGCAGCGCGCCTTCGCTCTTGAGCAGCAGCCAGCAGCCGCCCAGCATCACATAGGCTGCCGGCAGGGTGAGTGCAATCAGCAGGGCGAAGGCCTGGTGACCCGCGCCTTCGCCAAAGCCGGTGACATAGCGGCCCAGCATCCAGCCCTGCGCCAGGGTGGCGATCAGCGAGCCGGCAAAGAAGCTGCGGTTCCACAGATACTTGTGGTGATCGCGCGCCTTGACGCGGAAGTCGAAGGCCACACCACGCAGGATCAGGCCGATCAGCATGGCAGTCACCGGCAGATACAGCGCGCCGAGGATCTGGCCGTGCGCCTGCGGAAAGGCGATCAGCAGAATGCCAACCCCCAGCACCAGCCAGGTTTCATTGGCATCCCAGAAGGGGCCGATGGCCGCGATCATGCGATCCTTGTCGGCTTCCGGTGCCAGCGGCAGAAGCAGGCCGACACCGAGGTCGAATCCGTCGAGCAGCACATAGAGCAGCATGGCCACGCCGAGGATGACGAAGAAATAGAGCGGGAGGAACTGTTCGAAGCTCATGCGCGGGCTCCTTGCGTATCGGCCGGCTTGCTGGCCAGGTAGAAGAGGACGCTGACATAGGCCACGATCAGCACGAGGTAGGTGACGAGGTAGGCCGTCAGCGACACGGCGATGGACGCTGCCGGCGCGGGGCCGACGAGGTCGCGCGTGAGCAGCTCGCCAAACACCAGGTAGGGCTGGCGGCCGATCTCGGTGACATACCAGCCGGCCACGGTCGCGACCCAGCCGGAGAAAGTCATGCCCACCAGGCCCCACAGCAGCCCGCGCGGCAGGGCATGGGGTGCGCGGCGGCGCAAGGCCCACACGCCGGCCCAGCTGGTGGCCAGCATCAGGAGGCCAACCCCGACCATGATGCGAAAGCCCCAGAACAATGGCGCCACAGGGGGATGCCGGCCTTCAAACTCGTTGAGGCCGCGGATTTCATCTTCTGGATCATGTTTGAGGATCAGGCTCGCGGCTTTGGGAACGCCGACTTCAAAGTGATTGCTGCGCGTCGTTTCGTCCGGTAAAGCGAAGAGCAGCAGGGGCGCGCCACGCTCGGTTTCCCAGACCCCTTCGATGGCGGCGATCTTCTGCGGCTGGTGGGCCAGCGTGTTGAGGCCGTGCAGGTCGCCCACGAATATCTGGATCGGGATCAGGATCGCGCCAGCGATCAGCGCCGTGCGCAGCGCCACGGCGGTCGCCGGGGTGTCGTGCCGGCGCAGGATCTGCCAGGCGGAGAGGCCGGCAATCAGGAAGGCGGCCGTCAGCCCCGACGCCAGCAGCACGTGGCTGAACCGGTAGGGGAATGAGGGATTGAAGATCACCGCCAGCCAGCTCACTACATGGTATTGACCGTTCTCGACGTAGAAACCGGCCGGGGTCTGCATCCAGGAATTCAGCGCCAGAATCCAGAAAGCGGACGCCGTCGTGCCCAGCGCCACCATCAAGGTGGCAAACAGATGCACGCGCTCGGAGACCTTGCCGTGGCCGAACAGCATGACGCCCAGAAAGGTCGCCTCCAGGAAGAAGGCGGTCAGGACCTCGTAGCCCAGCAAGGGGCCGGCAATGTTCCCGACCCGCTCCATGAAGCCCGGCCAGTTGGTGCCGAACTGGAAGCTCATGGTGATGCCGGAGACCACGCCCATCGCAAACGAGAGGGCAAACACCTTGGTCCACAGCCGATAAGCCCCCAGCCAAGCGACATTGCGGGTGGCCACCCAGCGCCAGCGAAAGAAAAGCAGGGCCCAGCACAGGGCGATCGTGATGGTGGGAAACAGAATGTGGAAGGTGATATTGGCAGCGAACTGCAGACGCGCCAAAACGAGGGGGTCGAGGGCTTCCATGAGGGGGCTCCAGGCAAGGGTGTTGCGCGTACTCAGCGCTTGTCGCGTTTGAACTTGTCGGTGAAATCCAGCAGCTTGTGCACGGTGGCGCCCATGCCCATCAGCTTGCTGAGCGTGGCGCTATCCAGGCGCTGAATGTCGTCGAACCAGTTTGTGAGCTGTTCGATCAGCGTATGCATGTCGCGCATGCGCGCTTGCGCGTGGCGGTCTTCTTCGTTGCCCGCCTCTTCCATCAAGGCGCTGCGCAGCATCGACAGGGTGGGCTCGATCTCGCGGCGGCGGCGCTCTTCGGCCAGGGTGCGGAAGACTTCCCAGGCGTTGCCGGGGGCTTCGAAGTATTCGCGCCGGTCGCCGCTGAGATGGCGAAGCTGCACCAGCCGCCAGGCCTGCAGTTCCTTCAGCCCCATGCTCACGTTGGATCGCGAAAATTCCAGGGCCTCGCCGATCTCGTCGGCATTCAGGGCACGCTGCGAGACATAGATCAGCGCATAGATCTGGCCCACGGTGCGGTTGATGCCCCAGCGGGAACCCATCTCGCCAAAGTGCGAAACGAAGGCGCGAACAAGCGGTGTCACGGCGATGCTCTCTGTTGGTTTTTGATCTGCATCAAGATTATCACGAAGTTTCAGGCATTTCTGAAAACTCAGGAAACACACCTCGGCCTGTCTCGCGGGTTTCTGCCCCTGACCAGCCGGTGCGCGCGGCGTGCGCAAGATGGTGCACAATGGCGAAAACCCGCTCTCCCATAGGAATACGCAATGAACATCCAGCTTGCCTGCTCGAAAGACGACGCCCCGGACACCTCGGCCAAGGCCGATCCCACGGAAGAGAAACTGCTCTTCAAATCCCGTTTCGTGATGATCTTTGGCGAAATCGACGACAAGATGGCGCAAGCCACCTGCCGGCGTCTGCTGGCGCTGGCGGCAGATTCCGATGCACCGATCACGGTGCTGATCTCCTCGCCGGGCGGCCACGTGGAATCGGGCGATGCGATCCACGACATGATCAATTTTGTCCGCGCGCCCGTCACGACGGTCGGCACCGGTTGGGTCGCCAGTGCGGGCGCCCACATCTTCCTCGCCCCGCCAAAAGAACGCCGTCTCTGCCTGCCGAACACGCGCTTCATGATTCACCAGCCGGCCGGCGGTGCGGGTGGTCAGGCCTCTGACATCGCCATCCAGGCCAAGGAAATCCTGCGTACCCGCGAGCGGATTGCCCGCGTGGTGGCGAAGCAGACCGGCAAGTCCTTCGAGGATGTGTCGGCTGACATGGAGCGCGACTACTGGATGAGCGCCGACGATGCCATTGCCTACGGCATAGTCTCGAAGATCATCACCAGCCATGCCGAGCTGGGCTGAGACCCGCCGCCCGCTGCAGCCATGAGTGGCGCCTGGAGCTGCCCACATGATGCAAACGGCATCTGCCAGCGCGTGCAGGGCGCGGTGTGCGACCCGGGCATGCGCGGCTGCGAGCTGGAAGGCAAGGTGCGCTTTGCCAACGAGAGCCGCAACACGGCGCGCAAGCCGGTGAAGCCGCCGCCAGCCGTCGAGCCGGAGGCCGAGCCGCCTGCCAGGCCGACGCCGCGGCGACGCTTGCCCTTCTGACGCCCGCGACGGCGCTTACCAGCTGGCCTGGAAGGAGTCCGGCTTGAAGCGGGCGTCTCCGGTCACGCTGCGCATGTCGACGAATTCAAAGTCCGCCATGCGCAAGCTCTGCAGCTGGCTGATGGTCTGGCTGCTCCAGCGCGCACTGGGCTCCCCCTGTACGTAAAGGTCCGAGCCGATATCGGCCACCAGCAAGCCGTAGCGCTGCATCGCCCGCGCCAAGGCCCTGGCCTGCGTGCTCCAGGCCGCCGGCGGGTTGAAGCCCGCCTTCAGCCGCAGACGGCTGCCGAAGGGAATGCCGTTTGCCGTGGCACCGCCTGCACGATGACGTGCCGGCCAGACATAGGTGTTGGTGAGCACGCTGTCGCGGAAGGTGACACGGAAGGCATGACGAATGTCACCTGCATCGGCTTCGTCGGCACGCACCAGCAAGGGCGTGATCGGTAGCCCGGCGGCATCGGCCGAGGTCCAGCTGTCCGGCCGCATCGCATGGCTGTTGAGATCCCAGGCGGCGGTTGAATAGGCGGTCCACTGACCGTCCACGTAATAGCTGAAGTAGCTTTCCCAGAGCCGGCAGGCGCCACTTTCAACGACCAGGACATGTCGGTCGCCGCAGCTGCGGGCGTCGTTGCACTGCCCGCCCTCGGCTTTCAGACTGGCCGCCGCCGGATACGGGAAACGCAGCTGGCTGGCCGGAAAGCGCGCGCAGCCCCGTTCCAGCGAAAACCCACCGCCTTGCGGGATGGCGCAGTCGCTCTCCTCCGGCACGCCGTCTCCGTTCCCGGCACGGGGGTCATTCGTCTGAAAGGACACGCCGGGCCAGGCCAGACTGGCGCCACTGACCACGTTGTAGGGGATGCCGTAATAGGTCTGCCAATCCTGCTGATTCTCGCTCTGCCCCCAGTCGGCATGCAGGCTGCGGTTGCCGATCAGGGCGATCCAGGCATTGCTCGACGCATGTGCGGGGAAGCGGCTCGCGTCATCGACAGGCTGGTTGAACACGGCGCTCGCCGGGAAGACCTCGCAGCCGCCAATCAGCGGTGCGCCACCGGCGCCAGAGGACGACGAAGAAGAGGAACTGGACGACGAGGACGAGGCGCCCGCCCCACTGCTTGAGCTGCTTGAGCTGCTCGACGAACTCGAACTGCTGGCGCTGCCGGGCGGCGTCGCGCCCCCCTCTGCCGCCCCGCCGCCACCGCCACAGGCCAGCAGGGCCACCGTCACGGCCATGATCACTATCCAGGATTTCCATGCACGCATCTTGATCGCTCCCCGGGTCGCTGCGTGGGTACTACCTTGCCACGCGCCCGCTCGAAGCGGCCAGGCCGTTCGGCGCCTCGCGCGGTCGGCCTCGGGGCTTCCGGCGCCGCGCATCCGCGCGTAGCATCGCGTGATCCTCGGCATTCACCTTACGGAGAGCAGGACATGGACTATCGACAGTTGGGCGGCTCAGGCCTCAAGGTACCCGTACTCAGCCTGGGCACGGGCACCTTTGGCGGCGGCAGCGAGTTCTTCCGCGCCTGGGGCAGCACGCAGGTCGAGGAGGCCACGCGCCTCATTGACGTCGCCATCGAGGCAGGCGCGAATCTGTTCGACTCGGCCGATGTGTATTCCAATGGCCTGGCCGAAGAGATTCTCGGCAAAGCCATCGCGGGCAAGCGCGACAAGGTGCTGATCTCGACCAAAGCAACGTTTACGACTGGCACAGGGCCGAACGATGTCGGCGCCTCGCGCCATCACCTCATCGCCGCCTGCGAAGCCTCGCTGCGCCGGCTCGGCACCGATTACATCGATCTGTGGCAGATGCATGCCTTCGATGCGCTGACCCCGGTCGAAGAAACCCTAAGGGCGCTGGACGACCTCGTGACGGCGGGCAAGGTGCGCTACATCGGTTGCTCGAACTTCTCCGGCTGGCATCTGATGAAATCGCTGGCGGTCTCGGACCGGCACGGCTGGTCGCGCTATGTGGCGCATCAGGCTTACTACTCGCTGCTCGGGCGGGAATATGAGTGGGAGCTGATGCCGCTCGGCCTGGACCAGAAGGTGGGGGCGCTGGTCTGGAGCCCGCTTGCCGGCGGCATGCTATCGGGCAAGATCGGACGCAACCGCCCCGCCCCGGCCGGCTCGCGCATTGCAACTCAGGGAGCCGAGCCACCTGCGATAGCCGACGAGCTGCTGTACGCCGTGACCGACGTGCTCGACGCCCTGGCGGCTGAAACCGGGCACAGCGTCTCGCAGATCGCGCTCAACTGGCTGTTGCAACGGCCCACCGTTTCCAGCGTCATCATCGGTGCACGCAACGAAACCCAGTTGCGCCAGAACCTCGCCGCTGCTGATTTCACGCTCAGTGCCGAGCAGGTCAGCCGGCTGGATGCAGTCAGTCAAAAGACGCCGGTCTATCCCTACTGGCATCAGCGCAACACCTTTACCAAACGCAACCCGCTGCCGGTCTGAGCCGCGCTTTCGGCCACATGCAAGAGGATATTCAGAGAATGAAGACAAAGCTGCTATGGATTGGCCTGGCGTTGTTGACCGCCTGCGGCGGCGGGGGTGGCGACGGCGGTTCGACGAGCAACTCCCGCGCGCTCGCCGATCTCTGCGCCCAGCCGCGCTCAGGCACGGCAGACCGGCAAGGCACACTTGCCGACGAGAAGTCCTATCTGCGTACGTTTGTCGACGAGACCTACCTCTGGTATCAGGACGTGCCGAAGGACCTCAAGCCGGATGACTTCGCCACGGCACAGGACTACTTCGCGCAACTGAGAACCCGGAAGAAAACTGCCTCCGGCGCGGACGTCGACCAGTTCCACTGGTCACAGACCACCGAGTCCTACCGTGCCGCGGCATCCGGCATCGAACAGGACTATGGCATTCAGTGGGCGGCACAAGCCAGTTCGCCGCCGCGCAACTGGATTGTTGCCGAAGTCGCGCCAGGCTCCCCCGCGGCACGCGCCAGCGTGCGCCGCGGCGACGTGCTCACGTCGATCGATGGCTTCGACTTCGTGGAGGAGCGCAGCGTGGACGGCGTAGCCGCGCTGAATGAAGGCCTGTACCCCACCGTGCTGCGTCCGCACCGCTTCGGCTTCAACGGCAAAGCAGAGATCAGTCTGACCCCGACAAGCTATACGGTGGCGACCGTGAAGAACGTGAAGATCATTCCGACCGCTACGGGTGCGGTTGGGTATTTCATTTTTGACGCGCATCTTGCCAAGTCGGAGGCGGAACTTTCGGCGGCCATCGCGCAACTCAAGGCCGCCAACATTACGGATCTGGTGATCGACTTGCGCTATAACGGCGGCGGCCTGGTCTACATCGCCAGCGAGCTGGCCTACATGATCGCCGGGCCCCGCCACACCGCGGGGCGGACCTTCGAGCGCCTGACCTACAACGACAAGCGCAGCGCGGAGAACGAGTCCATCCCGTTTCTGGCCACCGGCTCGGCCGGTCAGGCCTTGCCCTATCTGGGCTTGACGCGCGTAAGCCTGCTGGTCACACGCGACACGGCTTCCGCCAGCGAGTCGGTCATCAACAGCCTGCGCGGCGTCGATCTGGAGGTCATGCTCATCGGCGACACCACGCGCGGCAAGCCCTATGGCTTCGTCCCGCAGGACAACTGCAGCTACACCTACTTTGCAATCCAGTTCAAGGGCGAGAATGACAAAGGCTTTGGCGACTATGCCGATGGGTTTGCGCCGGACTGCGAGGTCACGGACGACTACAGCCACCTGCGCGGCGACACGGAAGAGGCGATGCTGAAGGCCGCGCTCGCCTACCGGCAGAGCGGCGTGTGCCCGAGCAAGTCCAGTCGCCTGGGCTTGGGGTCGGGCCCGCGCTATTCACTGGTGCGGCCCGTCAGCAAGGAAGCCCGCATTTACACCGGCTGGCCTGGCCGCTGACGCGGCGCCGCAATCCGCGCCTCAGTGCAACTTGATGCGCGGGTTGCGGATGCGATCGATCGCCTCAACCCAGGTGGCCAGCCAGGTGCGGAACGCGCCGTTGATGGCCACCTGATGGTGTTTGTGCAGCGACCAGTACATCCATTTGGCAAACAGGCCTTCGATGAAAACGCTGCCCTGACGAATGCCCCCCATCAGGCTGCCGACGGTGCTGTACTCGCCGAATGAGACCAGCGAGCCGCGATCCTTGTAGGTGAACTTCAGCGGCGTCTTGCCATCCAGAACCCGCGCAATCGATTTTGCCAGCAGCATGGCCTGCTGATGCGCGGCCTGGGCGCGGGGCGGTACGAAACCCTGGCCTTCATCATTGATCGGGCAGGCCGCGCAGTCGCCAAAGGCAAAGATGGACGCGTCGGTGGTGCTTTGCAGCGTGCGGTCCACCTCGATCTGGTTCAGGCGGTTGGTGGCGAGCCCGCCAAGATTCTTGAGGAATTCTGGCGCCTTGATGCCGGCGGCCCAAACCGTGAGCCGGCTCGGAATGAACTTGCCGCTGCCCATCTGCACGCCCGCAGCGGTGACTTCGACCACTTTTTCGTTGGAATGAATGTCGATATCCAGCTTGCGCAGCTCGTGCGAGACGGCCGAAGACACGCGCTCGGGCAGCAGCGGCAAAATACGCGGCGCGGCGTCCAGGATCACGATCTTGAAGTCGCGCTCCGGGTGCAGATTCTGCAAACCGTAGCTGTCCATGATGCGCGCGGTCATATGCAGTTCGGCCGCCAGCTCGACGCCCGTCGCGCCACCGCCGATGATCGCCACGGTAAAGCGCCCTGCACCAGGCGCGTTGGCGTTGGATTGCGCGCGCAAGGAGGCATCGATCAGCTTGCGGTGAAAGTTCTGCGCGGCCAGCGCTGAGTCGAGAAAGATGCAGTGCTCGCGCGCACCCGGCGTGTTGAAGTCATTGCTCTGGCTGCCGATGGCAAGCACGAGCCTGTCATACGTCATGGTCGACTCCGGCACCAGGATCTCGCCCTCGGCGCTCAGCACCGGCGCGAGGCGAATCTCCTTCGTGGCGCGATCCAGGCCGATCAGCTCGCCCAGGCGGAAGCGGAAGTGGTGACGCCAGCCCAGCGCCAGATACTCAATCTCTTCGGCGTGGGAATCCATGGTACCGGCAGCCACCTGGTGCAGCAGCGGCTTCCAGACGTGGGTGCGCGAGCGATCGATCAGGGTGATGGTTGCCCGCCCCTTCTTGCCCAGGGTCTTGCCGAGCTTGACGGCCAGTTCCAGACCACCGGCACCGCCGCCGACAATCACGATATTTTCAGTCTTGTTGTTCACTTGGATGTTCTCGACAGGCTGTTAGTTTCGCTTCGAATATAACGGCTGGAATCCCCTCCGCCAATAATGCTTTTGAATCCCGGAATCAGCCCGGTAGATGAATCACGCGCACGTCGCGCCACACGACCGTAAAATCGCGTGCATCGGGCACATATTCTTGTGCGCCTCGGAGCACTCTCAATGTTCATTGGTGAATTGGCCAAACGCAGCCAGGCCACGATCAAGGCCCTGCGCCTGTACGAATCTCTCGGTCTGCTCGGCCCCGTGCAGCGCCAGGGCAAGTACCGCGTCTACGGCGCGGAGGCCCTGCAGCAAGTCCAGCTGATCCGTCACGCGCAGCGCCTGGGTTTCCGGCTGGCCGAGCTGCAGTCGCTCATCCATCATCACAACGGCGCCCCCGACTGGTCGGGCATCCAGCATCAGCTTGCGCAGAAATCCGAGGCCATCCGTGGCGAGATCCTGCGCCTGGAGGCGCTGCAGGACGAGCTGCACCGCCTCCAGACCGAGCTGAGCCTTTGTCTCAACGCGCCGAGTCAAGTACCTGAGCGCTGCGTTTGACTCTCCCCCTTGGGGCAGACTTATGCTGAGGACTCCTTCCCTCGCAGAGATTCTGAACCATGGAAAAGAAACGTGTCCTCGTCATACTGGGTCACCCCGCCACCAACGGATTTTCGGCAGCGATGGCCAGCGCCTACGCCCGGTCCGCGCGCGAAGCCGGCCACGAAGTCCGCGAAATCGCGCTGGGTGAGCTGAGGTTTGACCCAAGCCTGCACCAGGGCTACCAGCAGATCCAGCCCCTGGAGCCGGATCTAGAGAAAGCCCGCGCGGACATCCTCTGGGCACAGCACCTGGTGTTTGCCTACCCGATCTGGTGGGGCTCGGTACCGGCCGTGCTAAAGGGTTTTCTCGACCGGACATTCCTGCCGGGCTTCGCCTTCAAGTACCGCGAAGGCAAACACTTCCCCGACAAGCTGCTGGCCGGGCGCACAGGCCAGCTGCTCGTCACCATGGACACCCCACCCTGGTTCTTCCGTTGGGTATGGCATGCGCCCGGCATTCACCAGATGAAGACCACGACGCTGGAGTTCTGCGGCGTCAGCCCGGTCAAGGTGCTGAGCTGCGGGCCGATCCTGGGCTCAAGCGACAAGAAGCGCGAGCGCTGGCTGCAGCAGGCTCGCCGCCTCGCCGCACGGATCTGAGCGGACTAGAGCTGAACCAGGCGCACGCCAGCCCGCGCGCACGGTGGCTCGCGCAGCCAGGCGCTCAGGGCTTCGATCAGCTGCGCGAGGCTGATGCGAACATCAGCGCCGTCGTGCTGCATCTGCGCCTGCAGGGCGGGCATCATCAGCGCCAGTCCACCAACAGCCACGGTCGAGTCCGCCCCACACAGCGCGTCCCGCAACGCGGCCAGGCGCGCGAGGAACGCCTCGCAAACCTCGGCGGACAAGTAAGTCTCGCGCTTGCTGGCCTGGCGCGCATACCCCGGCCAGGCAGCTTCGAGGCTGGCTTCCAGAAACCCGAAGGCACTTCGCGAGATGAACACCGCGGCCGCCCGCGCCTGAGCGTCGTCCACCGCACCGGGGACAAATGCCACACAGGGGAACGACCCCACTTCGCCGACGCGCAGCAATCGAAAATCGAGTCTCATGTGTCACACCCACCGGCCGGTCGATCACGGCAGGTTGACGCCTGCGGCAGCGCGTCGCGCACAGACTCAGTCTGGCATCGTAGAAATCGGCTCATATTCTTCCTTCAGGTTCAGCGCCGCCATTCTAGCCACTGTCGCGCTGGGCGCACTACCCAGCAGCCTACCCGGAAAGCCGCTCCCAGACTGGCTCTCCAGCACGGTACCCGGAGAGCCAATCCTGGCGCGGCTGACCGGGCATGCTCAATTAAGGACAGCTCGCCCCGCGTAAGGTCACTAGATAAACTAAGTCTCGCGCACACGTCTTCCAGTCCCGCGTTACACGGCACCTCACCCGTGCAATTTTCCGCACTGCAGGCGCCTGCTAACGCCTGATCTGCTGGGGATTACCCACACTCGCACGCTGCGCTGCATCATCCGCTCACGGGCTTCTTCCTCTATCCCGATCTGCCTTGCCCCTTAGTCCATGCTCTGCGGCCGTGACAACTGAGCAGCGCCCTGCATGACCGCCATTGCTTCGGCGGCGTGCGCCAAGACGCTTGATTTCTCGGCACTTATCCTGCTGCCGCACTTGCCGAGTATGGCGTTGCCATGTCGAGCAGAACAGGCTTCACGCACTTCGGACAGGCGGCCGCTCTCGCGCACGGACTGACTTGCCCCTTGGTCGGGTTGCCCGAGCCTCAAGCGGCATGACTCAATGCCGTACAGACAACATGGTCCATGCGCTGCCAGACCGAGCCGGCTGCCCCCTCCCAAGTACACGCTGAAGCCCACAACATGACACTACTCGCGAAGCTCCTCTCCACCGACCTTGCCAGAATCTCATCCGCTTGCCACGGCGTGCGTGGCCTGCACGACATGCGACAGTTGCGAACACTGGCTGAGCATCTCGACGAGATCCGGCAACACGCCCATGCCGTGGCAGCGCTCACGGCAGAGCACGAACGCCTGCCCGCCCTGGATTTTGTGCTCCACAAGCTGGAGCACGTCCGCAAGTCCTCGCAGTGTCTGTGTGCGCTGTACCTTGTGGACGACCTGTTCAGCCCGGTCGACGAAGCCCGCCAGGGGAATATCCGCATCCTGGATACCGTGCGGACAGGTGAAGTGCTGGATCACTACGCGTGCCAGTGCACACATTGCGGCGCACGCTACGAGGTCGAAGAAAACGAGTATTACCGCACCTGGTGGGCCTGGCGGGTCTCCCCCACCCGACCGCTGGCTCGCCCGGCGCCCAGCCAAGCCATCGCCGTACACGCCTGAGGCGGGTCATCTCCGGCACATCAGGAACCGGGATTCAACCCCCGACCGCTTTGCGAAAGCGTGTGCCGGAACTGCGCCTTGACACGGTAATACTGCGCCGGCCGATTGGCCTTGCCGGTCTCCACCGCACCGATGACGGGCTCCAGAATGCCCAGCTCATCCATCTTGCGGCGAAAACTCACCTTGTTGATGGGTTCGTTCAGCAGCGTCTCATACACCGTTTGCAACTGTGGCAAGGTGAATTGCTCATTGCATAGATAGACCGGCAGCGACGAATAAGTACTCTTCGAGCGCACCCGCTCCAGCGCGGCATGAATGATCTGCAGGTGGTCGAAGGGCAGGCTCTTGAGCTGCTCAACGCCCACCAGCTTCAAGTCGCTGCGCTCGGCCTGCTCAATCACCTTGACCGGCACCAATGCGTAGTAACTGATCGAGACCGACCAGCCGCGCGGATCACGCGCCCGCCCCGAAAACGTGGCCAGCTGCTCCAGATAGGGGCTGACGATGCCTGTCTTCTCATGCAGCACCCGGGCCGCGGCCTGCTCGGCATCTTCATCCGCTTCGACGTGCACATAGCCGCCGGGCAAGGCCCAGGCGCCCTGAAACGGCGCCTTGTCGCGCATATACAGCGCCACCTGAAGGCTCCCGGCACGCAGGGTCAGCAAGACGACATCCACTGTACAAATCACCGATTCCATTCCGCTCGCTCTCCCGAGGATCAAGGCACATACCTGCACCAAACGCGGCTTAGTTTAGCCTGCGTTCTGCAGCCACGCATTCGACGTGGGGCAAACAAGCCTCAAATCCTTTCTTAGTTGCACAGATATACTTAAGTCCGTAGAGTTATCCGCTGCACCGCTCACACCCTTGTCCGGGAGCCCGCCATGGCACGACAGAGTTTTCACTTGCTGATCATCGACCCGCAGAACGATTTCTGTGATCTGCCCACGGCATACTGCCCGGCAGACCCGCACAGCGGCACGCCGGTCTCCCCCGCACTGCCCGTCCCCGGCGCGCACGCCGACATGCTGCGCCTGGCGGCGCTCATCCGACGCGCCGGACAAGGCCTGAGCGCAATGACCATCACCCTTGACTCGCACCAGCACCTTGACATCGCCCACCCCGGCTTCTGGCAGGACGCGGCGGGTCAAGCCATCGCCCCTTTCACCCAGATCAGCGCAGCCGCCTTGCGCTCGGGCAGCTACCTGCCCCGCGTGGCGTCCGCCCGCAGCCGTGCCCAAACCTATCTCGATGCACTGGAGGCAGCCGGTCGCTACACCCACATGGTATGGCCGGTACACTGCGAAATCGGCACCTGGGGCCACAGCATTCACCATGATCTACGCCTCGCATGCAACCAGTGGGAAGAAACCCACGCCGCCATCGTCACCAAGCTCCTGAAGGGCATGAATCCCTGGACGGAGCATTACAGCGCGCTGCTGGCCGAAGTACCCGACGACACCGATCCGGCGACGCAGCTCAACACCGCGCTACTCGACACCCTGCGCACGGCCGAACGCGTCTACATCGCGGGCGAAGCGGGCAGCCACTGCGTCAAGGCGACCACCGAGCACATCGTTGCGCACATCGGCGCCGCACACCTGCACAAGCTGGTGCTGATTGCCGATTGCATGAGCCCCGTTGCCGGCTTCGAAGTTCAGCAAGCCCTGTTTGTAGACGAGATGCGTGCGCACGGCCTGCGCGCGGCGACCGCGGCAGAGGTCGCGGACGAACTTCTGCAGAATGCAGATTGAGACACGCGCCATGACATGCAATATGCCTATCGTTCAGAGCCTGCTCGAAAACGACCTCTACAAATTCACCATGTGGCAAGCGCTGCTGCACAGCCACCCCAGTGCGCAGGCCGAATACAGCTTCGTCTGCCGCAATGCCACGGTCTTTCCGCTTGCCGAACTGAAGCAGGAAGTGGAAGCAGAGCTGGATCACCTGTGCACGCTGAGCTTCAAACAGGACGAACTGGACTACCTCTCCAGCCTGCGCTTCATGAAGAGCGACTTCGTCGACTTCCTCACCGTCTTCCGCTTCCAGCGCCGCTTCATCGAAGTACGCGCCGAGGGCGAACATCTGCGCATCCGTGCCAAGGGCCCGTTGGTGCACGTGATGGGTTTCGAGATCTTCGTGCTCTACATCGTCAATGAACTCTACTTCCGCCGCCTCGACCAGCAAGGCGTGCTGGATGTTGCGCGCCAGCGCCTGCAAGCCAAGATCGATCTGCTCAAAGCCTCTGAAGCCAGCCTGAGTGGCGACGCGGCAACAGGCTTCATGATGTTCGATTTCGGCCTGCGCCGCCGCTTCTCCGGCGCCTGGCAGGCCGAAGTGGTCAAGCGCCTCGCCGAAGCCGTACCCGCGCTGTTTCGCGGCACCTCGAACGTGCTGCTCGCCAAGGAACTCGGCCTCACCCCGATCGGCACCATGGCGCACGAATACCTGCAGGCCTACCAGTCGTTCGGCTTCCGCCTGCGCGACTTCCAGAAAGCCGCGCTCGAAGGCTGGGTGCAGGAATACCGCGGCGACCTTGGCACCGCACTGACCGATGTCGTCGGCATGGATGCCTTTCTCAACGATTTCGACCTCTACTTCGCCAAGCTCTTCGACGGCCTGCGCCACGACTCCGGCGATCCCGTGGAGTGGGGCGAGAAAGCCATTGCCCATTACAAGAAGTTACGCATCGACCCGAGCACCAAGCGCCTGGTGTTCTCCGACGGGCTCACCGTGCCACGCGCCATCGAGCTGTATCGCCACTTCCGCGGCCGCATCCAGACGAGCTACGGCATCGGCACCGATCTCTCCAACGACACGCCACACAAGGCACTCAACATCGTCATGAAGATCACCGCCTGCAACGGCCAGCCCGTCGCCAAGCTCTCCGATTCGCCCGGCAAGACGCTGTGTGAAGATGAGACTTACCTCGCCTACCTGCGGCAGGTATTCAAGCGCCAGGCGTGAAGCCTGACTTGTGGGTGCTCCGCGCGTGCTGATCAGCGGTTCCGCGCCAGCCACACACCGACGCCTGCCATCGCCATCCCTGCTATCGCCAGCGCTCCGAGGCGTTCGTCAAACAGGGCCCAGGCCAGGACGGCTGTGACGGCGGGGGTGAGGTAGAAGAGGCTGGTGACGCTGACGGCGCTTCCGCGCTGGATCATGAGGTTGAGCAGGCTGATCGCGGCCAGCGACAGCATCAGGACGAGCCAGAGCAAGGCGAAGATGAAGGGGGCTTGCCAATCGATGGCGCGGGGCTCAAAGGCGGCGGCCAGGGGCCAGGTAACCAGCAGGCTGGCGGCGAACTGGATCACGGCGCCGCTGCGCAGATCAAAGCGGGGGCAGAAGCGTTTCTGGTAGAGCGTTCCCAGGGTGATGCCGATCAGGGCGATGACCGCCGGCCACAGGGCCATCAGCGCCCAGGAGGTGCCGAGGCCGGGGTTACGGCTGTTGAGCACCACCAGCAGCACGCCTGCGAAACCGAGCAGCAAACCCAGCCATTGCGAGCGACTGACCCGCTCGCCGAGCAGGAGCCCGGCGGCCAGCGCGGTGAGAATGGGCTGCAGCCCGACGATCAGGCTGGTCAGGGCGGCGGGCAGGCCTTGCTGGATCGCGAGGAACACGCCATTCAGATAGGTCGCCTGCATCAGCACGCCCGCAATCGCAATATGCGCGACCTGCCGCCACCCGCGCGGCCATGACGCGCGAAACGCCCAGGCCGCCAACAGCATCAAGCCCAGCACCAGCGCGCAGCGAACGCTGACGAAGCTCAGCGCTCCGGCAAAGGGCAGGCCAAACTTGGCGCCGATGAAGCCGGTACTCCAGAGCAGGACAAACAGGGGAGCGAGCAGACGTTCGAGCACGGAAAGCGACCTCGTTGCGGGGAAGAGAGTCCGGATACAGGTTCTTCAGGCATGCCTGAAGAACCGCACCAGATAAGGGTTTACAAGGCATGCTTGCGTGGCCAGCCGGGCATGAAAAAGCGGCGCTCGCGGCGCCGCTTCGGGAGGCCAATGGCCGACGCCGCTTACTCGTCAAATGCCGCCGAGGTATAGACTTCCTGCACGTCATCAAGGCTGTCGAGAGCATCCAGCAGCTTCTGCATGCGGGCAACATCTTCGCCAGTGAGCTCGGTCTCGTTCAGCGCCTTCATGGTCACTTCGCCAAACTCGGCCTTGAAGCCGGCGGACTCCAGCCGCTCCTTGACGGCGGTGAATTCCCAGGGGCCGGTGATGACTTCGATGGAGCCGTCGTCATTGGTCACGACATCTTCGGCGCCGGCATCGATGCCGACTTCCATGAGCGCGTCTTCATTCGTGCCGGGCGCAAACAGCAGGGTGCCGCAGTGCTTGAACTGGAAGGCCACGCAGCCATCGGTACCCATGTTGCCGCCATATTTGCTGAAGGCATGGCGCACATCCGCCACGGTACGCACCTTGTTGTCGGTGAGGCAATCCACCATCACCGCAGCGCCGCCGATGCCATAGCCTTCGTAGCGGACTTCTTCATAGGTCACGCCTTCAAGCTGGCCGGTGCCGCGCTTGATGGCGTTCTCGATGTTGTCCTTGGGCATGGATTCGGCCTTGGCCTTTTCCACCGCCAGCCGCAGACGCGGGTTGGACGACAGATCGGCCCCGCCCAGCTTGGCGGCGACCGTGACTTCCTTGATCAGTTTGGTGAAAACCTTGCCCCGCTTGGCGTCCTGACGGCCCTTGCGGTGCTGGATATTGGCCCATTTGGAATGCCCGGCCATAGTGTCCTCTGCGAAGTGTCTGATAGATAAGGTGCGCGATTATACAACCGCCGATCTGCCCGCCAGCCGTCATGGCGCAGAATTCGGCTAGATTGGCGACTCTCTTCCTGGTGTCGGAGCCTGATCATGCCGCGCTGCATCGCCCTGCTGCTGTTCCTGTTCGCCCTGTCTGCTCCCGCATTGGCCGCTGAAGCGGGGTCGGGGCTCACCTCATTCAGCTACGACGGCTGCGTCAACGCCGCCGGCAAACCCGTTCCGTCTCGCGCCGACAGCAGCCTGGCGCGCTTTGCCGAAGCACGGCTGGAGCACGACAACAGCCTGGCGATCTACTACAACCCCCAGGCGCTACCTGAGTTGCTGCCGGAGACGCGGCTCTTCCTGTTCGCCCAGGAATGCGCGCGCTTCGCGCTCAAGCAGCCCCTGCAGGCGGAGCGCAGCGAGGCGCAGATTGAAGCCGCAGACTGCTGGGCGTTTGGCGTGCTGAACCGGTCCCGCGGGCAAAAACCCGCACAGAATGCCGAGGCGCTGAAGTTCGACTTGCCGGCCAGCGATGAGCTCTGGCAGCGCATTGGCTCGCCCACCCGCGAATTGAAACTCGACGCTTGCCCGCAGCGCGGCGCCCGCGGCAATCTCGCACTGCCGGGCGATAGCCTGCATTCCGACAAATGGAATGCCTGCGTCCAGTCCTGCGGCGCCAAGCTGTATGCCTGCGGCCGCGCCGCCAGTTGCCAGAGCAGCTACAACGCCTGCAGCGCGAGTTGCGACGGCAAGTAGCCCCCGTATCAGACGCCGATCAAGCCAGGCCATCCCGCATGCGCTAGCATGCGGGGAAGGCAGGCACGTCGGGTTGCCCGCCGCACTCAAGACGGGGGTTCCATGAGCAGTCCGATCACGGTTGGCGTCCGCGCCGATGCGGTCGTCACACTCCTTGCCGCAGCCGCTATTCGCGCCGGGCAAGCCGTGGCCGCTGGTTATGCCGAAGCCGACCGGCTGCGCGGCCAGCACGCCGAATCCGCACAACACCGCGCCGCCGCGCAGCACACTGCCGAGCAACACGGACTGGCGACACTGCAAGCCGAGATCGCCGCCAGTGAGGCGCGCCTGCAGAGTCTCGCCAGTCTGGGGGCCGCGATGGGTCTCGCGGAACGGGTACAAGCCAGCCAGCCGCAGCCCCCCGCCCACCGCGATCAGGCCAGTCTCGCGGCCTATGCACGCGGGCTGGCGGCACTGGCAGATTCCTTGCAACAGATCCTGCTGACCGAAGCCGGCCAGCATGCCAGCCCTGCGCTGGATACCGCCCTGGCCAGCTTCACCCACGCGGCGGATGCGCCCCGGCAGACCGCTTCGGCACGCCTCCTGGCGCGCAGCGCCCACCTCGGCGAAGTACCCATCGAGCTCGCCCGCCTTGCTGACGAGCTGGACGCCTGCCTGCCCGGCGAGCGCGCCGAGTTGCTCGCCACCGAACTGCGCCTGCGCATCCAGCAGCAACTCAAGGCCGCACAGGCCAAGGCACTGGAAGCCGCCACCGCGCTCGTCATCGAGCAATCGCTCAAGGATCTGGGCTATCAGGTTGAAGAGGTGGCGCACACCCTCTACGTGGAAGGCGGCGCGGTACATTTCCGCCGCCCGGGCTGGGGCGATTACATGGTGCGCATGCGCCTGGACACGCAGCGCCACAGTGCGAATTTCAATGTCATCCGCGCCGTGAATGAAGGCGACAACGAACGCAGCGTGCGCGACCACCTCGCCGAAGACCGCTGGTGCAGCGAATTCCCGGCGCTGATGCAGGCGCTGGAAGCGCGCGGTGTGATGTTCAACGTCACCCGCCGGATCGAGCCCGGCGATCTGCCGGTGCAGCTCGTCAATCGTGACAAACTGCCGCAGTTTGCGGACGAAGAAGCCCACCATAGCGCCCAGACCCTGCGCGCCCGGGAGATCAAATGAGCACGCCCACCCCGCGCTGGCTGGCGGACCTCAGCCGTCTGCTGGCGATCCGCTCGCAGTTCGTGATTTCCGGCAACATCCGCGACAGCTTTCTGCAGCCGATCGGTGCGAGCGCCGCGCTGGTGCCGCTCACCCGTGCTTTGTGGGAGACCCTCAAGGCGCAGGGCTTTCGCTGCCTGCTGATCTTCGACCCCATCGACGGCCTGCGCGTTTATCCCAATGAAGCCGAGCCGCGCGAGCTGGCCGAGCGCCTTTTCGACCTCAAGCTCGCCAATGGCAGCCAGCTGGTCAGCCTGGAAACGCTGAGCAACCTGATGAAGAATCTGGTCGGCCAGCGCGAGGCGCGCTGCGCGCTGCTCATCGACTTTGCCTCGCGCCTTCCGCGCCAGGTCGACCACCTCTCCGAAGCCGAGCACCGCTTCTTCGTCGCCGCTGAAAAGCTCTCGCTGCATGCTGCCGCCCTGCCCGGAAAAGAAGGCAGCGCCTTGCTCTTCAACCCGGTGTTGTGGCTGATGAATCGGCCGCAAGATTTGCCCTCGTGGTTCGCGCTGGACAGCGAACGTGTGGCGAGCCTGATCGTCGCCCGCCCGGATTACGAAACCCGCGCCGCCGCCGCCAGCCAGCTTGCCCCCTTGTTCGCCGGCCACGCGGAGGCCACGGAGGCCGCGCGCGCCAAGTTCCTCAAGAGCTTCACCGAAGGCACCGAAGGCATGAGCCTCTCTGCGCTCGCCGACATCACCGAGCTGGCCAATCGTCAGCAACTCGGGCTCGGCGCCATCGACGACGCGGTGCGCTGCTATAAGGTCGGCGCGCTCGACAACCCCTGGCGCAAGGATTACCTGCGCGCCAAGATCCGCGAGGGCCAAGGCTTCATCGAAGATCGCGTCAAGGGGCAGCATCGCGCCGTCACCAAAACCCTGGACATTCTCAAACGCTCGGTGATGGGCATGACCGGCGCCCAGGCGCGCGCGGGCTCCAGCCGACCGCGCGGCGTGCTGTTCTTCGCCGGCCCCACCGGCGTGGGCAAGACCGAACTCGCCAAGACGCTGACCCAGCTGGTTTTCGGCGACGAGCGCGCCTATCTGCGCTTCGACATGAGCGAGTTTGCCGAAGAGCACAGCAGCGCGCGACTTCTGGGCGCGCCGCCCGGCTACATCGGCTTCGATGCCGGCGGCGAGCTGACCAATGCGGTCCGCGAGAAGCCCTTCTCGGTCGTGCTCTTCGACGAGATCGAAAAAGCCCATCCGCGTATCCTCGACAAATTCCTCCAGATCCTCGAAGACGGCCGCCTCACCGATGGCCGTGGCGACACCGCCTACTTCTCCGAAACCATTCTGGTGTTCACCTCCAACCTCGGCATCTACGTCGAAAACGAGCAAGGTCAGCGCGTCCAGAACGTGCGCCCCGGCGACACCTATGACGCCGTTGAAGCAAAAGTGCGCGAAGCCATCGGCGACTATTTCAAATACCGCCTCTCGCGTCCCGAGATTCTCAACCGCATCGGCGACAACATCGTCGTCTTCGACTTCATTTCCGCCGAAGTTGCCGAACGCATTTTCGACGGCATGCTCAAGAACATCGCCCGTCGCGTCTTCGAAGAACTCAAGCTGCAACTTGCCATGCCTGCCGAAGTCCGTGCCGCCCTGCTCGCCCGCTGCACCCGCGACCTCGCCAACGGCGGCCGCGGCATCGGCAACGCGCTGGAAGCCAGCTTCATCAACCCGCTCTCGCGTGCGCTGTTCGAGCATGAGCTGGAAGGCAAGCAGCGCTTGGTCGTGAGCGGCATCCGCGAGGAAGACAAGGTGGTCAGCCTCAGCTTGCAGCTGGGATAGGGCAGGCTCCCTTGTTTATGCATTATAAATATATAGATGCCTGTAGAGCCGCACCCAGCAAGGCTCTGCAGGCAGGCCACAAAGTAGCCCGGATGCAGGCCGCAGGCCGAAATCCGGGGAAAGCGGCTGACAAAAGCTCCCGGATTCCGCCTTGCCGCATCCGGGCTACGTTCAGGGTTTCCAAGCGTTTTTCGTGCAGGAGTTCAGCTCATGGAAGCAAAAATGGTCACTACCGCCCTGGAGCTGCCGGGGCATGAGATCGTCAGCAATGTCGGTGTCGTACGCGGCATCGTGGTGCGCTCGCGCTCCATCGTCGGTTCCTTCTTCGGCGGGCTGCAGACGATCTTCGGCGGCAACATCACGATCTATACCAACCTGTGTGAGCAGGCGCGGAAAGACGCCTATCGGCTGATGACCGTGCACGCGGAGCGAAACGGCGCCAACGCCATCATCGCCATGCATTACGACACGACCGAGATCATGAGCGGCGTGACCGAGGTCATCTGCTATGGCACCGCCGTCGTCGTCAAACCACGCTGAGCCCGCGCACATGAAACTGGGACTCTCCGCCACCACCGGCCTTGCGGGTCTGGGCGCGGTGTTCGCGCTCATCCAGCTCGCGTTCTGCCCCTGGACATCCGAAGTCTTCGTCCGGCTCGAAATCATGCTGCTGGGGCCGCTGGCGATTGTGCTGACGGTCAGGTTTCTGACCCGGGAGTATGAGGAAGACCAGATCACGCGGCGTGGGGAAAAGCTGGATGAGTGATGGTGGCAGACAATCCGCTGCGCTCGTGTGAGCGCGCCGCCACCGGCCGATCGTCACGGCCAAGCCCAGCTTGCCCCACCCGCACTCAACGCTTAACATGCAATCATTGATAGCAAGCTAGGAAGCCACCATGGCCAGCATGACGATCCGGAACATCGACGATCAGCTCAAGGCACGGCTGCGCGTGCAGGCGGCGATGAATGCGCGCTCGATGGAAGATGAGGTACGTGAAATCCTGCGCGCCGCACTATCGGCGGAACCCCCAAAAGGGCAATCCTTGGTCGACGCAATCCGGGCGCGGATCGAGCCGCTGGGCGGGTTTGAGCTGGAATTGCCTGCGCGCGAGGCGATGCGTGAGCCGCCGGAATTCGACGCATGATCATCCTCGATACCAATGTGCTGTCGGAGGCCTTGCGACCCGCCCCCGACGCGCAGGTGTTGCACTGGCTGGGTACGCAGTGGCGCGCTGCGCTGTTTACCACCACCATCACCCGCGCCGAAATCCTGTTAGGCGTCCAGTTGCTACCGGCCGGGCAACGCAAGCAAGGTCTGTGGCAAGCGGCACAGGCCATTCTCAATCAGGACTTCGCCGGGCAGGTGCTGAGCTTCGACGCCGATGCGGCCGATGCGTTTGCCGAGATCGTCGCCAGCCGCCGCACAGCTGGGCGCCCCATCAGTCAGTTTGACGCGATGATCGCCGCGATTGCGCGCTCACGCGGCGCGAGCCTGGCAACCCGCAATGTGAAGGACTTTGCCGATTGCGGAATCGCGTTGATCAACCCTTGGGGCGCCTTGTAGGGCGGCGCATTGATCCGCGCGAGACGCCACTTCGCTGGGGATTGGACTCCTGGGGAATGATCTGATTGGGCAATGCGGCACAGATGCGGTAAAGCGTAGCGCCGACTTGGATTGGTTGATATCCGCTCGGGGCTTTTCCGACCTACATGAGTCCGCCATGAAAATCGCCATCAACAAAGCCCATTTCCCCGTCACCGTCCTCGGCCCCGGCAAGCGTATCGGGATCTGGGTGCAGGGTTGTAGCATTCGTTGCAAGGGTTGCGTGTCGCAGGACACCTGGGCCCGCGATCCGGGGCGGGAGATGACGGTGGCACGGCTCTTGAGCTGGTGCCGCGAGGTGGCGGCGGAAGGTTTTGACGGGGTGACGATCTCGGGCGGCGAGCCTTTCGATCAGCCCAAGGCGCTGGCGGCACTGCTCGACGCACTGGCACATTGGCGCACTCAGGCCGGGCTGGATTTCGACATCCTGTGCTACAGCGGTTATCCGCTGGCGACACTGGAGAAACGCCACGCGGCGATCCTCGGCAGGCTGGATGCGCTGATCCCCGAGCCTTATGCCGACGCCCTGCCGCTCAGCCATCTGTGGCGCGGCTCGGCGAATCAGCGTCTGGTAACGCTCTCGCCGCGCGGCGCGGCGCGCTATGCCGAATTCATCGACGCGGCACCGGATGCCTTGGGCAAACGCATCCAGACCAGCGTGGAGGCGGGCCGGGTCTGGCAGATCGGGATTCCGGCGCGCGGCGAGATGGCCGCGTTCGAAGAACGTTGCGCTGAGCAGGGCGTGCACTTCGAGCAGGTATCATGGCGGCAATGACCGACACTGATTCCGCCTTCGTCCGTATCTGCCCGAGTTGCGGGGCTGCCTCGGCGCCCGAGTTGATGCGCTGCGCCTGCGGCGCCCTGCTGATGGGGGTCGATCTGGTGCGCGCGGGGGCTTCTCCGGCGGTCCAGGAAGATCCACCGGCCGCACCCGCCCACGCGGCCGTTGACGAGACGGCACAGCCCATACCGTGCGCACACGACGACTGCGGCCAGCCGAACCCGCCGGGCAGCGCGCGTTGTCTCTACTGTGATCGGCCATTGGGCGTGCCCGGGGATGTCTCTGCCAGCGAGGCAGCCGACGCGCCGTTCTCGCTGCTGCAGTTACCCGCGCCGCTCGCCGAGCGCTATGCCATCGTGCGCAGCTTGGCGAGCCGCGGCGCTGAAGCGGAGATCCTGCTGGTGGCGCCGATAGCGGGTGGGGCACCGCGCATCGCAAAACTGTTCCGTGCTGGCATTTTGCCGGACACCGAGATTCAGGCGCGGCTGCGGCGCATTGATCCGCATAGTTGTGTGCAGGTCTTTGAATCAGGCACGGCCGGTGGCCATGCCTACGAGGTGATGGAGTTCTGCGCCTTCGGCTCGCTGCGCGAGCGCATGCAGCAGGGCGCCATTGCTGCCGCCGATCTGCAGGCCATCATTGCCGAGATGGCCACTGCGCTGGCCGCCGCGCATGCAGTGGGGATTGTTCACCGCGATATCAAGCCCGAGAACATCCTGGTCCGCAGCGTCGAACCGCTGGACCTGATCCTCACCGATTTCAGCATCGCTTCGGTGCTGGACGCGACCCAGTGTTTTACCGGCATGGCGCGCACGCTGATGTACGCTGCGCCCGAAAGCCTGTCCGGCGTGATCGACGCGAAGGCCGACTACTGGGCGCTGGGCATGCTCCTGCTGGAAGCCCATCTCGGTCGACATCCGTTTGCAGGGCTATCCGACAACGTGGTCCTGCATCACCTGAGTACGCGCAGTATCGATCTGGGCGCGGTGGCCGACGCAACGCTGCGCAAGCTGCTGCGCGGCCTGCTGCTGCGTGACCCGAAACAGCGCTGGGGCGCCAAGGAACTGACACGCTGGCTGGCCGGCGACGCGAGCCTCGAAGAAGCCATTGACCAGGATGCCCGCAGCCCGGTTCAGCCGTACCGGATCGGCAAGGATGTGTGCCAGAGCCCGGAACAGCTCGCTGTCGCCCTCGCACGCAACTGGCAGGCCGGCATCAGCGATCTGCATAACGGCCAGCTGCAGGCCTGGTTTCGCGACGAGCAGAAAGACCAGAACACGGTGCGCCTGCTCATCGACGGCAAGCACGAGCACCCGCTGCCGCCAGACCAGCAGCTCCTGCGCCTGATCCTGCACCTTGCGCCGGGGATTCCCCCTGTCTGGCGGGGCGAAGGCATCGAGCTGCGGGCGATACTCCGTCATGCAGCGCAGGCGCTCAAGGGCGACGCCGCCTCGGCGCGCTATCTGATCGACCTCTACCAGTCGCGAGTGCTGGAAGAGTATGCGCGCGCCGGCAACGCCGAGCTTGCCGATCTGGCACAACGCTGGCATGGCGCCTGTGATCAGTTTGCGACGCGCTGGAAGGCAAGACTCGTCTGGCTGCGTGAGAACGCCAAAGCACGTGGCGTGCAGGAGAAGCAGGCGTTCGAGGATCAGATGTACGGCCATGCCGGGCCTCAGCAGCCCGGCCTGAGTGCCCTGCTGCCGCGCATGCTGGCCCTGCTGTATGACGCAGCCTGGGAAGCGCGCTTGCGCCTGTATCTGCGCAGCGAGACGCTGAAGCTCTGCGCCACCTCGCCCTGGCTGAGCGAGCTGGGAGACATCGCGACGCTCGATGCGGCGGAACTGCTCGTCGTCGAAGCGCTGCTACCCGATGCGCGCAAAGTGGCCGCCCGCTTTGAGACCCTCACCCAGCAGCGTGCGGCGGAGGCGGATGCCCTGCTGCGAACGCTGGGCGATCAATCTGCCGAGACGCTGAGCCACTTGCGGGCCTATGAACGGCACTACTTCTTCAGCCCGGAACTCGGCGAGCGGCTGGCTGCCGACCTCGGCGAATACCAGCGCGTACTTGAACAGGTTCGGCAGCAAGGGAGCGCCGACGCACGCTGGCAAGACCTGCGCAAGCGCCTCGCCCGCATTGAGCCGATCGCCAAGCGGCTGCAGCAGGAACTGGATCGCTTCAGCGAAGGCACCGCCCGGCGCTCGGGGTGGTTCGGACGGGAGATGGCGAGTTTCGCCGCACTCGCGTTCTTCATCCTGCTGCCATTTGTCGGCATGCGCCTGTTCTGGCTGCCGGTCGGTATCTTGCTCGTCCTTTTCGTGGTGTTTGTCGGGGGGCCGATCCAGCGGATGCGCCGGCTGCGTCAATTGCTGAGCCAGATTTAGCCGCTTTCCCCACGCGCCGGCGGCGCGACATCTGCCCGAAAGTCTTAACCGCTTGCTAAGGTTCACATCCGTCAAGCTGGCATATGATTTGGCGTCGGAACACGTGCCCCCCCCCCTTTTTAGTACCCGGTTGCCGCCCGCCATCTGAATTGAAACTCGTGCCTGTCAGACAGCCTGCAAGGGTTCCACGGGCGCAAGCCGTTCACCCCATTTATATGCAAAGGAAATCGACATGAAAAAGAACATAGCACTGGCCATTGCCACCTCCTCGCTCGCCCTGCTCTCCCTCACCGGCTGTGGGGGCGGCGGCGGGATTGATGAGATCGTCAAAGGCGTCTACCTCGACCGCTATGGCGATTCCTGCAACGGCGACAGCTGGAAGACCGTCACCCGCACCTCGGGCGAGCAGACCATCGTGATGTCGGTCACGGTCAACACCACCGGCGACGTGGAGCCCCTGAAAGGCGAGTGGTCCGTTGGCGATGGCCATTCGATGAGCGAGTCGGTCAAATCGGCCGTAGCCTCCGGCGACGGTACTGGGCGCAAGTTCATCCAGACCGTGGTGGTCACCAGCACCGGCGATCTGTCCTACAAGCTGAAAATCCGCGATAACGACGACGACAAGCAGTACGAGACGACCTGCAAGGTCCACGTCGTCAGCTGATCCAGGCCGGGCAAGCCACCGGCTTGCCCGATGACTGCTGCCGGGCGACGGCTGTCACCCGGAGCAGCAAAACCCGGTGCCGAAGGCTTTTTCTTGACGCAATCAACAGGTATAAAGGGGGGCAAATACCCTCCCGGAGAACCTCATGATTGCGCCGCTCCTGATCGCCCGCACCGCTGACGCCAAATCCCCCATTGATGTCGCACTGCTCCCGCAGTTTGCCAATCGCCACGGCCTGATTACCGGCGCGACCGGCACGGGGAAAACCGTCACCTTGCAGACGCTGGCCGAGCGCTTTGCGCAGATTGGTGTCCCCGTCTTCATGGCCGATGTGAAGGGCGATCTGTCAGGCTTGGGCGCCCGGGGCGAGTTGAAGCCAAAGCTGCAGGAGCGCATCACGGCGCTGGGCGTCACGGACTGGGATGCCACCCAGTACACCACCACGCTGTGGGATGTGTTCGGCGAACAAGGCCACCCGGTTCGCGCCACCGTGTCGGACATGGGCCCGCTGCTGATCGGACGCCTGCTCTCGCTCAATGAAACGCAGGCCGGTGTGCTGCAGATCGTGTTCAAGGTGGCAGACGACAACGGTCTGCTCCTGCTCGATCTGAAGGATCTGCGCGCGATGGTGCAGTGGGTCGGCGAGAATGCCCGTGAGCTGACCACGCGCTACGGCAATGTTTCCTCGGCGAGCATAGGCGCCATCCAGCGCGGCCTGCTGACGCTGGAAGAGCAAGGCGGCGACAAGTTCTTCGGCGAGCCGATGCTCAACATCATGGATCTGATGCAGACCGACGCGAACGGCCGTGGCGTGGTCAATATCCTCGCCGCAGACAAGCTCTGCAACGCGCCCAAGCTGTATGCCAGCTTTTTGCTGTGGATGCTGGCCGAGCTGTTCGAGCAGTTGCCGGAAGCCGGTGACCTGGAGAAGCCCAAGCTGGTCTTCTTCTTTGACGAAGCGCATCTGCTCTTCAGCGATGCGCCGCCTGCGCTGCTGGAGAAGATCGAGCAGGTCGTGCGCCTGATCCGCTCGAAAGGCGTCGGGGTGTACTTCGTCACCCAGAATCCGCTGGATGTGCCAGAAACCGTGCTGGGCCAGCTCGGCAACCGCGTACAGCATGCCTTGCGGGCCTTTACACCGCGCGACCAGAAAGCCGTCAAAGTGGCCGCCGACACCATGCGTGCCAATCCAAAATTCAGTACCGAAGCGGCCATCACCGAGCTCGGTGTGGGCGAAGCGCTGGTCTCGTTCCTCGATGCCAAGGGCACGCCCAGCGTGGTCGAGCGGGCGCTGGTGCTGCCCCCGTGCTCGCGGATCGGGCCGATGACAGCGGATGAGCGCAATGCGGCCATCAACGGTTCGCTGGTGTATGGCACGTATGAGGAGGCGCTGGATCGGGAATCCGCCTATGAGAAGCTCGCCAGCATGCCCTCCGCCAAGAGCGGCACCCAGCAAGCATCTCCCGCTACCCCGGCCGGAGAAGCCCAGCCCGCGCCGCAGAGCGACGGGGGTGGCCTGTTAGGCGGACTGGGCGGGGCGCTTGGCGGCATCCTCTTCGGCTCCACTGGCCCGCGTGGCGGCAAACATGACGGCCTCGCGCAGATGGCCGCGAAGTCCGCCACCCGCACCATCGGCAGCGCCATCGGCCGCGAAATCGTGCGCGGCGTACTGGGCTCGATTCTCGGCGGGCGACGTTGAGCTTGCTACCGCTCGTCAGGCCGGAATGCCAATAACGCCAAAAATGACACATCGCCACCGACAAAAACAGCAATATCGGATACTACGAACGGCATAATAAAAACGCTGATTATCAAGGCTGCATGCGGCTTGCCCGGCAATTCGCATGTTCGCCGGATTTTAACGCTAAACCATGCCACAGGTATTCAAGTGAACGTCGCCAACCAGCTTCCTGCTCCCGGTTCTCGTCCGAATTCACGCTTTTGCGCATCGTCTCTCGCGTCATCAGGTGAGGACGAGGATGATCTGATGAAATTGCTGGACGACAACGAAGACAGTGCGTCCAGCCTGCCGCTGAAGAGCATTTCGCCCTGGCAGATCCTGATCGTGGATGACGAACCACAGGTGCACGATGCCACGGTCGTTGCGCTCCGGCGCACGCATTTTCATGATCGCCCCTGCAGCTTCCTGCATGCCTACTCGGCTGCTGAAGCTCTGCAGCTGATCTCGGAGACCGCCACGATTGATCTGATGCTGCTGGATGTGGTGATGGAGACCCACGACGCAGGCCTGCGCCTGGTGAGAAAGCTGCGCGACGGCGACATCCGGCCTGATCTGAAGATCGTGATCCGGTCCGGTCAGCCCGGCTGGGAGCGCGCCACGATGGTGTCACGCGACTACCCGATCGATGGCTACCTGCCCAAGGCAGAGCAGACCTACGAACGCATGGTGGAAACCATTGGCCCCATACTCAGCAACACCGACGGCCCCGACACTGACTGGCAGCCCTGAGCGCACGCCCTACGTCGGCCGCTTCGCGCCCTCGCCCACCGGGCCACTGCATTTCGGCTCGCTGATCGCCGCGCTCGGCTCTTACCTGGAGGCCCGCCATCATGGGGGCCAGTGGCTGTTGCGGATTGAAGATGTGGACGCCCCACGTACGGTGCCCGGCGCCACCGACACCATCTTGCGTCAGCTTGATGCCTACGGCTTCAACCGGGATGGCGACATCCTCTACCAAAGCCAGCGCACCGACATTTACCGGGAAGCCCTGAACCGCTTGATCGCGGACGGCAAGGCCTTCGCCTGCGCCTGTACGCGCCGCGAGCTGGCCGATTCCGCCCTCGCACCAGATGGCTCCCGTCGCTATCCCGGCACCTGCCGGAGTGGCCTGCCGCCGGGACAGTCGGCACGCGCCTGGCGCCTGCGCACCACAGAAGGCGTGGTCGCCTGGCATGACGCCATTCAAGGCGATCAAGCGGAAGACGTGGGGCAAGCAGTGGGCGATTTTGTGCTGTTGCGCGCCGATGGCCAGTTCGCCTATCAGCTCGCGGTGGTGGTCGACGACGCCTGCCAGGGCGTGACCCATGTGGTACGCGGGGCCGACCTCTTGGGCTCAACCGCCCGCCAGATCGCACTGCACGCGGCGCTCGCACTGCCGCCACCGCACTATGCCCACCTGCCGGTGGCTGCCAACCCGGCCGGCGAGAAGCTCTCCAAACAGACCCTGGCGCGGGCCATTGACCCCGCAAGCCCCGTGCAAACCCTGCACGACGCGCTGGTCTTCCTGGGGCAGGCCCCTCCCCGCGCGCTGCGCGACGCCGATCTGCAAACGCTGTGGGCATGGAGCCTGGCCAATTGGTCGCTGGCCCGCGTGCCGGCGGTCATTTCCCGCCCGGTCCCGACCGATGTGCTGCACAATGCGCTTGGCTCACCGCCCCCAACCGCGCCATGAAAACCACGAGCACCACCACATTCCACGCCGAGATTGAAGTCATCACAACAGCCCCCGTCGGCCCGGCCAGGCCCACGCCGCTGCTGTTCGTTCACGGCGCATTTTCAGGCGCCTGGATCTGGCAGGAATTCTATCTCCCCTATTTCGCCGCCGAGGGCTGGGCGTGCAGCGCGCTCTCGCTGGCCGGTCACGGCAAGAGCGCCGGCCGCGAGCGGCTGGACCTCATCCCGCTCAGCGAATATGTCGACAACCTGCGCAGCGTCGTAGCGACCCTGCCCGCGCCTCCGGTCATCATCGGCCACTCCATGGGCGGCATGGTGGTGCAGAAATACCTCGAACGGGAAGATGCGCGAGCCGTGGTGCTGATGTCGTCCGTCCCCCCCACCGGCCTGCTGGCCTCCACCACCCACCTGATGATGACCCAGCCAGCGCTGCTGGTTGAATTGAACCGCGCGCTCAATGGCGGCGTCCCCGAGTTCGATACGCTGCGCGAAGCCTTATTTGCCCAGCCGGTGGCCGAGACGGAGCTGCTCAAGTACTTCCTGCTGATGCAGCCTGAATCAGCGCGCGCGGTGTGGGATATGACATGGTTCGATCTGCCCCGCCTGCCACGCATGCACCGCCCGCCAATGCTGATCGTGGGGGCGGAGGACGACCGTCTGGTACCCGCTTCACTGGTCGAGCAGACCGCCCGCAGCTTCGAGTCCGAAGCCACCATCTTCCCAAACACCGGCCACGGCATGATGCTCGAAAGCCATTGGCAGGAAAGCGCACGCTTTATTGCCGACTGGCTACGTGCTCAGGGCTTCTAGCCCGGCACGGCCTACCCGACCACGAACGCACCCACCATGACCCAACATCACCGCTTTGAACTCACCCGCGAGTACATCGAACTCGACAGCCTCCTCAAGCTGCTCTCCCTCGCCCCCTCCGGCGGCATCGCCAAAATGATGATCGCCGACGGGCTGGTGACGGTGAATGGCGAGCTGGAACTGCGCAAGACGCGGAAACTGCGCCACGGGGATGTGGTGCGTATGGATCAGCATGAAGTCCTGATCGAGCGCGACGAACAGTAAGTACCGCTGCCCGGAGAGCCAATACCCATGCGGCTCTCCGGGCCGTTTTTTGAGCTTGTTCGTCCCCTCACGAAGCGGACATCAAGTTCTCCAGAATCCGCGCCAGCGTCGCCTCGAAAGCGTCGATCTCGCTTTCCTTCAACCCCGCGTAATAGCAGGCAATCATCCGCGCGGAGACTTCTTCGTGCCGCGCACGCCAGGCCTGATCTTTCTCGGTGCGGCGGATCAGGATGCGGCGGCGGTCGGCCGGGTCGGGCTCGCGGATCACGAAGCCGGCGGTTTCCAGCCGGTCGAGCATGCTGGTCAGCGTCGATTTTTCGAGCTGGGTGCGCGTGGCCAGCTCGCTGATCGGTATGCCATCGCCCTGCCATAGCGCGAACATGATCCGCCCCTGCGCCGGGTTCAGTTCCTCGATCCCGGCCTCGCGCAGCATGCGCGCAAACACACGCCCGGAGAGCTGATGCACCTTGGCCAGCAGGAAGCCGCCCTGGCGTGCGGGGAAGTCTTCGCTCACTGTGCAGCTTCCGGCAAAGGCAGACGCAGCTCGCGGCAACGCAGGGCGTGGTAGTACTTGGCGACACGCGGCAGCATGCGCATCACCACGTAGTCTTCGCTGCGCGGGCCGCCGGGGTAGTACTGCTCCCAGCCCGGCTGCCAGACCTGCTCGCGGAAGGCCTGATCGCGCACGATCTCGACCTCGCCCAGAAAGCGCAAACCATGGAATTCATTACTGCGGCACACGTAGATGCTGGCGCGCGGGTCTTTCTCAAGCTGGCGAAACTTGGTCGAGCTGGCGTTGGTGGTAAAAAGCAGCATCATGTCGTGATCATGGCCTGCGAACAACGGCACCAGGCCGGGATACATCTTCACGTAGCGCAGGTTCAGGATCGCGCGGGTGTCGGGATAACCCTCGTCGTCCAGCGTGCTCAGATAGAACGCCATCTCGCTGCGCAGCAGGGTGAGCATGTCCGCCAGGAGCTGTTTGACGGCGACAGGGTCGCGTTGGGGATCAAGTTCGATGATGTCGGCCACAGCATTTCCTTCCATATAAAATAGTTCTACATAAAACAATTTATACGGAGAATGGCGTGAGGGTCAAGCCGAAATTAAAGCTTGTGGCTACTTGCGCTCAGGCAGGGTCATGAGGCGGCCACCCCGCTTGCGCGAGGTTTTGGTCACCGCCAGCAACCCGCCGGAGGGCCCGCCGCCGTGGGCGTGGCTGATTGCGCAAGCCAGGGCATCGGCCGCATCGGCCTGCGGATCGCCGGGCAGTTGCAGCAGGCGTTTCACCATGTGCTGCACCTGTTCCTTGTTGGCCTTGCCATAGCCGACCACGGCCTGTTTGACCTGCAGGGCGGTGTATTCCGACACCGGCAGATCGCGGCTCACCAGCCCGCAGATCGCCGCGCCACGGGCCTGGCCGAGCAGCAAGGTGGATTGCGGGTTGACGTTGACGAAGACGATTTCCACCGCTGCCTCGGCAGGATGATAGGTGTCGACGACTTCCTGTACGCCAGCCAGGATGACCTTCAGGCGCTCTGGCAGCGTGCCGGTTGGCGAACGAATGCAGCCACTGGCGACGTATTGCAACTTCGTGCCAACACGGTCAATCACGCCGAAGCCCGTGACACGCAGCCCCGGGTCAATGCCCAGAATGCGGGTGGGGGCAGAAGCAGCGGCGCGCTCACATCACACTCTTTTGAACACCAGATCCCACACCCCATGGCCAAGGCGTAAGCCCCGCGCCTCGAACTTGGTCAGCGGGCGGTAGTCGGGCTTTTCGGCGTAGTCTGCCGCTGTGTTCTGCAACAGCGGCTCGGCAGAAAGCGTTTCCAGCATGAACTGGGCGTACTCTTCCCAGTCCGTCGCACAGTGCAGATAGCCGCCGGGGGCGAGGCGCGAGGCAAGCTGCGCGACGAACGCTGGCTGCAGAATGCGGCGCTTGTGGTGGCGCTTCTTGGGCCACGGGTCGGGAAAATACACGTGAATGCCGGCCAGGGAATCCGGCGCCAGCATGTCGCGCACGACTTCGGTGGCATCGTGCTGCATGACACGCAGGTTGGTGAGTTTGTGTTCGTCAATCAGCTTGCACAGGTTGCCGACGCCCGGGCCATGCACTTCGATGCCGATGAAATCCGTCTCCGGGCGAATGCTGGCGATTTTCACCGTGGTGTCGCCCATGCCGCAGCCGATTTCCAGCACCACCGGCGCCTTGCGGCCAAAGGTGGCGGCGGTATCCAGCACAGCTTCCTGATAGGGAATCGCGTAACGCGGCAGCAGCTCATCCATGTAGCGCTTTTGCGCGTCGGACATGCGGCCTTGGCGCAGTACAAAGGAGCGGATGGGTTGGCGGGAGAAGCGCGTCGGCGCATCGTCTTGAGCGTTCTGGTCGTCTGTCATGCCTGAAGTGTCGCCACCGTCTTGATGGCTATCCTGATCTAGAGTGTTTGCCATTCGCGAATCACGAACGTATTTCAAGTTCTTGGAGATATCCCGTCGATAGTAAATATCCCATTCGGCTTCATGTGTCTGCACAAACCCGTGCCGTGCATAAAACCGGTTGGCGTTCGAGCCACGCAAGGCGCCCACCGTGACGCGCAAACCTTCCGCATCGGCGCGCTCAAACACCCGCTGCAGCACCACAGCGCCAATGCCTAACCCTTGGTGTGAGGGCGCGATGTAGAGATGATCCAGCAATAATCCCTGATCGCCGGGTTTGACGACGACAAAGCCGACAATCCGCTCGCCTGACAAGACAAGTTCGCAGGTCTCAGGTTTGAAACCATCCAGAAAGCGATCACGGGCACGCTGGGGATCAAAACGCCCCAGCCGTGTCAGGCTGTCTCGCATGGCTTCAATGCGCAGCGCCACCAGTCGCTCGGCATCTTCGATGCGACTGGTCACGAAACGAATCGGGGCCAGCCCCTCGGCGGCCATCTCAGCTCCCGATCAAACCCGTGGTCGGCGAACTGGGCGTCGCCGCGTAGAGTTTGCGCGGCATGCGCCCGGCACGGAAGGCTTCACGCCCCGCTTCGATCGCTTTCTTCATGGCACTGGCCATCAGCACCGGATCATTGGCTTTGGCGATAGCCGTATTCATCAGCACGCCGTCACAGCCAAGCTCCATGGCAATCGCAGCGTCTGACGCGGTACCCACGCCAGCATCGACGATGACCGGCACTTTGGATTGTTCAATGATCAGCTTGAGGTTCCACGGGTTCAGGATGCCCATGCCGGAGCCGATCAGAGATGCCAGAGGCATCACCGCGACACAGCCGATGTCTTCGAGCATCTTGGCCTGGATCGGGTCATCCGAGCAGTAAACCATGACCTTGAAGCCATCTTTGACCAGCACTTCAGCGGCCTTGAGTGTCTCAGGCATGTTCGGGAACAGCGTGGTCTGGTCGCCCAGCACTTCGAGCTTGACCAGATCGTGGCCGTCGAGCAGCTCGCGCGCCAGGCGCAAGGTGCGAATAGCTTCATCGGCCGAATAGCAGCCTGCCGTATTCGGCAGATAAGTGAATTCCTTCATCGGCAGCGCGTCGAGCAGGTTCGGCTCGTTCGCATTCTGGCCAATGTTTACGCGGCGCACCGCGACGGTAACGATCTGCGCACCAGAGGCCAGCACGGCCTCGCGCGTCTCGGTGAAATCCTTGTACTTGCCGGTGCCCACCAGCAGGCGGGAATGGTATTCGCGGCCAGCAATCAGCAGAGGGTCGTTCATGAGCAAAAATCCTGAAGTGAAAGAGGGTCAGCCACCGCCCACGGCGACGACGATTTCCAGCGCGTCGCCATCGGCAAGCGGAGTCGAGGCATGCAGGCTTTTGGGGACGATTTCGGCGTTGCGCTCAATCGCCACACGTTTGCCGGTGAGCTGGAGCTGATCCAGAAGTTGCGCCAGCGTCATGGGCGCGGCGAATTCGCGGGCTTCACCGTTGATCGAGATGTGGAGCATAGGAAGGACTTTCTTGAGCAATAGATGCGCGCTCGGGGAAGGGGCGCAGTCTAGCATGCCGCGGCTACGGCTTCCCCCGGGTATCCGCGCGCAATACGGGGAAAACCCCCTTTCGCGCTAGCTCGCGGCCGGTCCGCGGCCCACTCTCAACTTGCAGCCGCATGCCAAGACGCCTACAATCTGCCCCTCTGCGGGCGTCGTATAATGGTAATACCCTAGCTTCCCAAGCTAGAGCCGAGGGTTCGATTCCCTTCGCCCGCTCCAGTGTTCCAGCAAAAAGCCCGCATCGCGGGCTTTTTGCTTTTCGTCCCCCTTGCAAGCCTGCGTCTCGATCAGGCCCCATTCTTGAAGGCATCACAGCGGGACACACTGCCGCTTTCGAAGCCTTGAGAAAACCAGTGTTTGCGCTGCTGCGCACTGCCATGGGTAAAGCTCTCGGGCGTGACATAACCTTTGGCCTGTTTCTGCAAGGTGTCATCCCCGATTGCGGCGGCAGCCCCGAGCACGCGGTCAATATCTCCGGACTCAAGGATCGGGCGCCGCTTGTTGGCATGATGCACCCATACGCCTGCCAGGCAGTCGGCCTGCAACTCCATGCGGACAGACAGGGCATTGCCCGCCTTCTCTGACGCCGAACGCCTTGCCTGCTGTACCTTGGCAGATATCCCCAGCAGATTCTGCACATGGTGCCCCACTTCGTGGGCAATCACGTAGGCCTGCGCGGCATTTCCCGGCGCTTGAAAGCGGTGACTCAACTCGTCGTAGAAGCCGAGGTCGATGTACACCTTCTGGTCAGCCGGGCAATAAAACGGCCCCATGGCGGCCTCACCCGCGCCACAGGCTGTCTGCGTTGCGCCGCGGAACAGCACCAATTTGGGTTCCACATACTGCTTGCCGGATTGCTCGAACAACTCGCGCCAGGTCAACTCCGTATCCGTGAGCACCTGCCCGACAAAACGCTTGAGCGGCTCTTCGGCCGGATCGTTCACGGGGGCCTGCTGGGTCTGACTGGCCGCGCCCGGCTCCAGCATGTTGGCGCCCGACAAGACCAGAGAAGGGTCGATACCAAAGTACCAAGCCAGCAAGGCCAGCGCGATGGTACCGACGCCGATCTTGCCCCCCATCGCAACGCCTCCGCCGCGACGGTCTTCGACATTACGGCTTTCTTCGTTGTCATCCAGGCGCATCAACAGGCCTCCACTCAGGTTCAAAACAGGCTGATGGCGCGAAGTATCGCAAAGAATCGAGTGAGATCAGGAATGAAAATAAAAAAACGGGAAGCCACACAGTGACTTCCCGTCCCAAATTGAGGAAATCCGCATCAACGGACTTCCCTCCCCCTTCTTGCAACGTACGTCAAGATGCATAAAGCATCTGACAGAATTCCTGTTCGCCAGGCCGGATCCCCTCCAGGAGATCCGGCCCCCGTACTGCCTAATTGCCGCGACCTTAGTGGTGCGATCATTGTATTGGCGGCCTCTCCTCAGTTAGCCGCCGATCTCCCCCCAGCTCTGGTGTGCCCTGGCGCATCTTGCGACGCGGAGCTCACTCCGTGGTGAAACGGATTCTGACACATCACCGAGACTTATAAACCTATCAGAGATCTTTTTACTCGTAGAAGAATTCTATTGTCTGCGTAGTAACGCGTAGCACAACCTTGGTTCTATCTAAAAAGATCGCCCCCAAGCGGAAAGAAATGAAAAAGGGGCGCGGAAACCGCGCCCCTTTTTTTGAGGGATCCCCCACGCGTGCCGCCAGACCGGCATCCTGAACCGGAGTTCAGGGGGTCGTAGCCCGACCGCATCAGGTGCGCCCGGAAAAGGGCGCTCACAACAGCAGTTTATTGGGTCACAACCTTGTCACGTAGACATTGGTTCAAGGAGTATGTGGCCTTGACAAACACCGCAGGGGAAAGCTTTTGGTCCGTGCCTCAAATTGCGCGGGCCTTGAGTTCATTATCGTCCGTCCCGCCAGAAACAAAAGCACTGAAAACCCGGATAGCAAAAGACGGAAACTCCGGCTCAGAATAGCTTTTCCTGTTTAGCCATGGCCTGATCAATCCGCTCGGCCATTGTCGCAATGCGACGCTTCCCACCCGGCAGATCGCTGGTGCTCTGGCGCTGAGCCACGACGGCATCGTGGGCAATATGGAGTGCGGCCATGACGGCCAGCGACTCGCTGCCCGAAGTGGTCTTGCCCGACAACTGCAGCAATTTTTCGTTCACCATCGCCACCGCCTGCTGCAGCGATTCCACTTCTTCGGGTTTGGCGGACACCTGGTACTCGCGCCCCATCAGCTGAATGACCAGTGTTTCCATCATTCTTCCTCCGGCAGGCGTGCCAGGATGCTTTCGATCTGGGTCACCGCCCGTGCAAGCTTCTCCGCACCGCGCTGGTTCTCCAGTTGCAAAGTCTTGACGCGCGCGGTCAGCTCGCTGTTTTCCATGCGCAAGCTCTTGTAGGCGTCGATGAGCTCCGCCAGACGCGCTTCCAGTTGTGTGAGTTCTGCTTCCATCCGGGGATGGTAGAGCCATGACAAAGTCCAGGTCAACGCGCAGTCGCCGGCTGGTCGCTGCGGGGTCGGATGAGTTAAGATCGCCGCCTGCTTCTGGTGTCCCGATCCATTTCTGTGTCGGGATGAAACGGGAAGCCGGTGCGCCAGCCCTTGCGGGTTCTGGCAATTCCGGCGCTGCCCCCGCAACGGTAAGCGAGTCAAGGCCTGACACATAGCCACTGTGTACTGCACGGGAAGGCGTCAGCGCTGGAGCAAAACTCCACTCGCAAGCCCGGAGACCGGCCCGAGGCAACACGAGGTGCATTGCGGAGGGCGATGTCCAGGCGCGCTCACGGCCTCATTTCCCTTCCTGCACCCCGCCCGAAATCCCGTCACCCGTGCGGGCGGCACGGAAGGAGTCATCATCATGCATTACCCCAAGCCCTTGTCGGCAGCCTTGCTGCTGGCGCTTTCCCATCCTGCGCTGGCGATGGAGACCGAGCTCGCGCCCATCGTCGTCACCGCCAACCGCGTCGCGCGGACGGCGGACGAAACGCTGACCGCCGTCGAAGTCATCACCCGGCAGGACATCGAACGCAGCCAGGCGCAATCCTTGCCCGATTTGCTGCGTGGCCTGCCTGGCGTGCAAATTGCCAACAATGGCGGCCCTGGCAAGGCCAGCGCGCTATTCCTGCGCGGCGGCAACAGCGATCACTGTCTGGTTCTTCTGGATGGCGTCAAGCTGGGCTCGGCCACCTCGGGCGGCGCACCGTTGCAGGATATCCCGCTGGAACAGGTTGAACGAATCGAACTCGTTCGTGGCCCGCGCGCCAGCCTCTATGGCTCGGAAGCCATCACTGGTGTGCTGCAGATATTCACCCGCCGCAGCGCGCAAAAAACCACGCTGAGCCTCAGCGGTGGCTCCCGCGGTGCCTACGAGGGTTCGGTTGCGGGGGGTTTTGGGAGTCCGGCAGGCTGGCTGAATCTCGGCGCATCGCGCTACGGCACGCGCGGCATCAACGCCAAGGATGGCGGCAGCACGCCGGAATCCGACCGCGACGGTTACCGCCGCAGCACCGCGCAGATTCGTGGCGGAGGCCGCTGGGGCGAAGCCTTGAGTGTCGACGCCGAAGCCCTGCACAGCGAAGGCCGCAACCAATACGACGGCAGCCCGAACGAGAGCGATTTTCAGCAAGACCTGCAAGCACTCAACCTGCGCTACGCGCCCTCCGAGCGCTATGGCACAAGCGTCAAACTGGCGCAGAACCTGGATGCGACGAGCAATTTCAAGAATCGGGCGTTTGCCTCGCGCTTTGACACGCGGCGCAGCAGCGCCAGCTGGCAGAACGATTTCACCCTGGTCGCCGGCCACCAGATTGTCGGCGGGCTGGATTACCAGTACGACGAAATCCTCAGTTCGACGACCTACGATCGCAGCAAGCGCACCAACAAAGCAGCGTTTGCGCAATACCTGGCCGACTTCGGTGCGGTGGATCTGCAACTGGCCGGGCGCCACGATCTGAGCGAGCAGTTCGGTCACCACAGCACCGGCAGCCTTGCGGCCGGCTACACTTTTTCCCCCGCGCTGCGTCTGCGTGCCAGCTACGGCACGGCCTTCAAGGCGCCGAGCTTCAACGATCTGTATTGGCCAAACGCCGGCAACCCCCAACTGCACCCGGAAACGTCTCACACGCGCGAGATCGGGGCCAACGGTCGCGCGGGTGGTTTTGTCTGGCAGACCAGCCTGTTCCGTACCCGAATCAACAACCTGATCGCCTGGGCGCCGGTCAGCGCAGGCTCCGCAATCTGGATGCCGAGTAATGTTTCGCAGGCGCACATCACGGGGCTGGAGTTGAATGCCTCGCAGCGCTTTGGCCAGACTCAGGTCGCGGCGGCTGCGACCTTCCTCAACCCGAAAGACCATTCGGGTGGTGCCAGCGAGGGAAATCTGCTGGTACGGCGCGCTCGTCAGAACGGCCGTATCGATCTCGATCACGACCACGGCGCATGGCGCTTTGGGGCGTCTGTGCTGGCGGTCGGTAAACGCTACGAGAACGCCGCCAACAGCGTGAAACTCGGCGGATACGCGACGCTCGACCTGCGCGCCGAGTACCGGCTTGCCCCGGCCTGGCGGATACAAGCGCGCATCGAGAACCTGCTCGACAAGTCTTACCAGACCGCCTACGGCTACAACCAGCCCGGCGTCGGCGCCTTTCTGAGCCTGCGTTACCAGGCACAATAACCACAACACGGCCCGCGAGGGCCGTCTGCCAATGGAGCTCCCACCATGAGTGACAGTGACCGCGCCGCCCGCCACCTGGCCCGCATGACGCGCAAGAAAGCGCTCATCGACGCCTCAATCGCCGCTGCAGACGAAGAGCGCGGCCTGGTGCTGGTCAATACCGGCAATGGCAAAGGCAAGAGCAGCGCGGCCTTCGGCGTGCTGGCCCGCGCCCTGGGCCACGGCATGAACTGCGCCGTCATCCAGTTCATCAAGAGTCGCTCGGATACCGGGGAAGAAGCCTTCTTCCGCGAACACCCGCGCGTCAAATGGCATGTGATGGGTGACGGCTTCACCTGGGACACCCAGAACGACGCCCAGGACAAAGCCACCGCGCGCACTGCCTGGGCGCAGGCCGTCACCTACCTGCGCGATCCATCAATCGATCTCTTGATCCTCGACGAATTCACCTACACCCTGAAATACGGCTGGCTGCCGGTCGACGAGATCGCGCAGGAGATCATGAGCCGGCCCGAGATGCAGCACGTGATCATCACCGGCCGCGCCGCGCCCGAGGGGCTGATCGAGATCGCCGATACGGTCACCACGATGGAGCTGAGCAAACACGCCTATCACGCCGGCATCAAGGCCATGCCCGGTATCGAGTGGTGAGCCGCGCATGAGCTGCCGCGCCTTCCTGATCGCCGCCCCGGCTTCCGGCCAGGGCAAGACCACCGTCACCGCGGCCCTGGCGCGCCAGGCCCGTGCGCGTGGCGAGCGGGTGCGCGTGTTCAAGACCGGGCCAGACTTTCTCGACCCGATGATCCACGCCGTTGCCAGCGGCGCGCCCTGCTACCAGCTGGATCTCTTCATGGGTGGGCTGGAGCATTGCCGCGCGCTGCTCGCTGAAGCGGCGCGGGAGGCCGACCTGATCCTCGTCGAAGGCGTGATGGGCCTCTTCGACGGCAAGCCCTCCAGCGCCGATCTGGCGCGGGCCTTCGGCCTGCCCATCGTCGCGGTGATTGACGGCAGCGCCATGGCGCAGACCTTCGGCGCGCTGGCGCACGGGCTAGCCAGCTTTCAGCCCGATCTGGAGTTTGCCGGCGTCATCGCCAATCGCGTGGGCAGCGAGCGCCACGCCGCCATGCTGTTTGAATCCCTGCCGCCGCATATCCCCGGCCTCGGCTGGCTGCCGCGTGAAGCGGCGATCACCCTGCCCGAGCGACACCTGGGTCTGCTGCCGGCCGCCGAGCTCTCCGATCTGGAAGCCAAGCTGGACAAGGCAGCTGCCGCGCTGCGTTTCGACCCTTCGATGATTCTGGCATGGGAAGGGGTTTTCCACTCCCCACTCCCCACTTCCCACTCCCCCTTAAAAGGCCGTCGCATCGCCATCGCCCGCGATGCGGCGTTCTGCTTTGCCTACCCGGCCAACCTCGACACCTTGCGCGCGCTGGGCGCCGAGCTCGCTTTCTTCTCACCACTGGCGGATACGGCGCTGCCGGAGTGCGATGCTGTCTGGCTGCCCGGCGGTTACCCGGAGCTGCATGCTGCGCACATCACCGCCAACAGCGCCATGCAACTCGCCTTGCTTGCCCACACGACGGCCGGCAAACCGCTGCTCGCCGAGTGCGGCGGCATGATGGCGCTGTTCGAGACGCTGGTCACGGCGGATGGCGCCATGCACACCGGTTTCGGCCTGCTCGAAGGCGGCGCGCTGATGCAGGGCAAACTCGCGGCATTGGGGCTGCAGGAAGTTGCGCTGCCCGAGGGCACATTGCGCGGCCACAGCTTCCACTACTCGCGCGCCGATACGCCGCTCACGCCGATCGCGCAGGGAACAAATCCGAATGGTGGCGCCACCGCCGAGGCCGTGTATCGCGTCGGCCGCACCACCGCCAGCTACATCCACTTCTACTTCCCCTCCAATCCGGACGCGGTTGCCGCGCTATTCACGGCATGAATATCACGCTCGCAATCCTCCTCGGCGTGCTGCTCGACCGCCTCTTCGGCGAAGTGCCGCGCTGGCATCCGCTGGTGGGTTTTGGTCGTTGCGCAGCATGGTTGGAGAGGCGCATGAACAAAGGCGCTTCAGGCATCCTTCGCGGAGCACTAGGCTGGACGCTGCTCGTGGCACCCCCTGCCCTGTGTGCCTTGCTGCTGGCGGGTCTACAGCATGCCTGGATCATTGACGGCATCGCGCTCTACTTCGCCCTCGGCGCTCGCGCACTGACCGAGCACGGCAACGCTGTCGCGGTGGCTGTGCAGCAGGGCGATCTGGCCGAAGCGCGTCGGCGCACCGGCTACCTCGTCAGCCGCGAGACTGCGCAGATGGACGAAGAGCAGATCGCCCGCGCGACCACTGAGTCCATTCTGGAGAACGGCAACGATGCGATCTTCGCGGCGATTTTCTGGTGTGCCGTGGCCGGCGCGCCGGGCGTGATCCTGTATCGGCTCGCCAACACGCTGGACGCGATGTGGGGCTACCGCAACGCGCGCTTCGAGCGCTTTGGCAAAGTCGCCGCCCGCATCGATGACCTGCTCAACCTCATCCCAGCACGCCTCACCGCACTGAGCTACGCCCTGCTCGGCCACACCCGTGTTGCACTGGCCAGCTGGCGCGCCCAGGCGGGCGCGTGGAGCAGTCCGAATGCCGGCCCGGTGATGGCTGCGGGCGCCGGCAGCCTGGGCCTGCAGCTGGGCGGCGCAGCGATTTATGAAGGCTGCCTCGAAGCGCGCCCTGCGCTTGGGAAAGGCCGCACCGCGGCCGGGAAAGACATTCCGCGCGCACTGGCGCTGATCACGCGCAGCCTGCTGCTCTGGCTGGCGGTGATAGGCTTGGGAGATGCACTTGTCCGCTTCTTCTGATCTCGCCCACGGCGGTCGTCTGCGCGCCGCGGCGCATGACTTTCGCATCCCGCTGCAGCACTGGCTGGATCTCTCCACGGGCATCAACCCGCTGGGCTGGCCGGTGCCGCCACTCCCTGCCGAGGTGTGGCGCCGCTTGCCTGAAGACGACGACGGCCTCGCCATGGCCAGCCTCGCCTACTTCGGCGGCCAGCGCGTGCTGCCGCTGGCGGGCAGCCAGGCCGCGATCCAGATCCTGCCGCAGCTGTTCGCGCCACGCACGGTTGGCATCCTGTCGCCCTGCTATGCCGAACACTTGAAGGCCTGGCATGGCGCGGGCCATCAAGTCGAGCGGGTGGATTACGCGGACGCCGAACAGGCCGTAGACCGTGTCGACGTGCTGCTGCTGAGCAACCCGAACAACCCGACCGGACAACTCGTACCGCCCGCCACCCTGCTCGAATGGCATGCACAACTGGCCGCACGCGGCGGTCTGCTGGTGGTGGACGAAGCCTTCATCGATGCCACACCGGCAATGAGCGTGCTGGCCGCTGCCCACGCGCCCGGCTTGATCGTGTTACGTTCGCTGGGCAAGTTCTGGGGCTTGGCCGGCCTGCGCTGCGGCTTCGTCGCCGCCGAACAGGCGATCCTCGATCAGCTGACCGCTCGCCTGGGCCCCTGGACCGTGTCCGGCCCGGCACGCTGGGTCGCCCAACGCGCATTGGCCGATCGTGCCTGGCGTGAGGCTACCACTCCGCATCTGCACGCTGCCAGTGCCCGCCTCGCGGACCTGCTGGATGCACATGGCCTGCCCTCACCCTCCGGCTGCGCGCTGTTCCGCTGGGTGCCGACGCCGCTGGCGCGCGACTTGTTCATCGCCTTCGCCAAGCAAGCTGTACTCGTACGCGAGCATGACGATGGTCTGCGCATTGGCCTGCCGGGTGAGGAAGAAGAATGGGCAAAATTCGAAGCCGTGCTCGCGGAGGTGATGCGATGAGCCGGACGATTTTCGTAGGGTGGGTTAGCGGCTTTTCGCGTAACCCACCGGTTGTGAACATGCGGCCGCTTCGCGGCCGGAAATGGTTTGATCGGCGGGTTACGGCCTGCGGCCTAACCCACCCTACGCAAACCATGCCCTCCGCCGAGGCCTGCGCATGACAGCCCGCACCCTCATGGTCCAGGGCTGCACCTCGGATGCCGGCAAGAGCACCGTGGTCGCGGCGATCTGCCGCTGGCTGGTACGCCGTGGCATGCGCGTCGCGCCCTTCAAGCCGCAGAACATGGCGCTGAATTCCGCCGTCACCGCCGACGGTGGTGAGATCGGCCGCGCCCAGGCGGCGCAAGCCATGGCCTGCCGCATCGCGCCCACCACCGACATGAACCCGGTGCTGCTCAAACCGAATACCGACGTCGGCGCGCAGGTGATCATCCAGGGCCATGCCATCGGCAATATGGAAGCACTGGACTACCACGCCTACAAGGCCACTGCGAAAGCCGCGGTGATCGAATCCTTCAGCCGCCTGTGCGCGCAGTATGAGGCGGTGATCGTTGAAGGCGCCGGTTCGCCGGCCGAAATCAACCTGCGCGCCAATGACATTGCCAACATGGGCTTTGCCGAGGCCGTCGACTGCCCGGTGATCATCGTCGCCGACATCGACCGCGGCGGCGTCTTCGCGCATCTGGTCGGCACCCTCGAACTGCTCTCCGAATCCGAGCAGGCGCGCGTCAAGGGCTTCGTCATCAACCGCTTCCGTGGCGACATCGCGCTCTTGCAGAACGGGCTGGACTGGCTGGAGGAACGCACTGGCAAACCGGTACTCGGCGTGCTGCCTTATTTGCATGGCTTGCAGCTGGAAGCGGAGGATGCGATTGCGCGCGACGAAGAATCGTCATTCCCGCGCAGGCGGGGATCCAGTGACGTCGAAAAGCCGCTGGGTTCCCGCCTGCGCGGGAACGACGGAGAGAAACTGCGCGTGATCGTGCCGGTCACCCCGCGCATCTCCAACCACACCGATTTCGACGCCCTGCGCCTGCACCCGCAGATCGACTTCCGCTTCATCGGGCCAGATGACACTATTCCCGCCGCTGACCTGATCGTGCTGCCCGGCTCCAAGGCCGTGCGCGCCGACCTCGACTTTCTGCGGGCGCAAGGCTGGGACGCGGCGATTGCCAAGCACCTGCGCTACGGCGGCAAGCTCATCGGCATCTGCGGCGGCTTCCAGATGCTGGGCCAGGAGATCGACGATCCGCATGGCCTGGAAGGCGCACCGGGTATGGCTCACGGGCTAGGCCATCTGGAGATGCGCACCACGCTTGAATCTGCAAAGCAGCTCCGTAATGTGCAAGGCTGGCTGTGCCTCTCCAACGCCCCGATCCACGGTTATGAAATCCACGCCGGCGTCACGACCGGTCTGGCGCTGGCTCGGCCCGCCTGCCGCGTAGCCCGGATGGAGGCCGAAGGCCGGAATCCGGAAACGAGCGACACACACGCCCCGGATTCCGCTGCGCTGCATCCGGGCTACATCGCAGACGGCGCGATTTCCGATGACAATCAGATCCTCGGCACTTACCTTCACGGCCTCTTCGATTCGCCCGCCGCCTGTGACGCCCTGCTCGCCTGGGCCGGCCTCGCAAAAGCGAAATCGCCCGACATCACCGCCATGCGTGAAGCGAGCATCGATCGCCTCGCCGATACAATCGGTGAATTCATGGACACGGAAAAGCTGATGGCAATTCTGGAGGGGAAGGCGTGAAGGCGATGACGGTTTTCGTAGGGTGGGTTAGGCCGCCGGCCGTCACCCACCGGTCAATACATTTCCGGCCGCACTGCGGCCGCATGCATACAACCGGTGCAATGCGCGCCTGCGGCGCTTCGATTGCACCCTACGGTCTGGCCCGTCCAAGGTGTTTCGACAATTACGGGGTGCCGACATGGGGCTAGAGTCCGTCGAACTCGTCATGCGGATGGAAGATGAGTTCTCGATCAACATCCCGGATCACGATGCAGCGCAGCTCACGACGCCCCGCCTGCTTGCCGATTACATTGGCCAGCGCCTTGGCGAGCATGCCAGACGGGATGAACCGCATTGCCGCACGCAGGCACATTTCTATTGGCTGCGCGCTAACCTCGTCGAACAGCTCGGGCTTGCGCGGCGTGCGATACGCCCCGACACCGCCTTGAACGAACTTCTGTCGGGCGATCTGCGCGGGCAGTGGCAGACGCTCAGGCGGTCAGCGGTATTCCGCAGTCTGCCCGCTTTGCGTGCCCCGGCCTATGCCGCTTACGCAGTGCTGCTTGCGCCATTGACAGCCGGCCTCGCGGGCTACGCGCAAATGTGGTCCGGCGAGCTGACCGCAATCGTCGCGCTGTGTGCCTGGGTGCTGGCGGAAAGACTCAAACGTCATCTTGCCAACAGGCTGCCCGAATCACTCAAGACGGTCAGCGATCTGCTGCCCCATGTCGGCTTTCCACAACGCGCGGAGCAGACGCCCGATGACATCCTGCAACGCGTGATCGCCATCAGCGCTGACCAGCTTGGAATTCCGGTCGAGAAGATTCACCCGGATCATCGCTTCGTCGAAGACCTTGGCGTCGATTGAGTACGCATGACCCTCAAACCCCCACCCCTCACCCTCGCCCTGCTGCTCGCCGCCCTCGGTGTGCCCGCCGCATTGCTGCTGGGCCTGCTCTCCGGCTCTTCGGGCTGGGGCTGGCCGAGCGAGGAGATCCTCTGGCTGATCCGCCTGCCGCGCGTGCTGGCGGCCTTTGGCACCGGTGCGGCCCTCGCCTTGGCCGGTGCGCTGATCCAGCTGGTGACGCGCAACCCGCTCGGCGACCCGCATGTGCTGGGCGTGACCAGTGGTGCGTCGGTCGGCGCGCTGTTGATGCTGATGCTCGCCCCAACGGGCATGCTGCTGGCACCTGAAATCGGCGCAGTGATCGGCGCACTCGGCGCCATGTCATTGGTCTTTGCACTGGCCTGGCGCAGCATGGGACGCGGCCTCGCCCCGAGCGCCTCGCCCGGCACGGTGATCGTGCTGCTGGTGGGCGTGATGATCGGTGCGGCCTGCAGTGCGGGGGTGTCGTTCATGCTGGCAATGGCCAATGATCTGCAACTGCGCAATATCGTGTTCTGGCTGCTGGGCGATCTGAATGGTGCCGCCCTGTGGTGGCCGGTGTGGGCGGCGGTGGGCTTCGCCTTGATGCTGGCCTGGCCCAGAGCCCAGGAGCTGGACTGGATCGCGCGTGGTGATGCCTGGGCCTGGACGCTGGGCGTGCCGGTTGCCAAGCGCCGCCGCATCGCGCTCTTCGCGGCCTGCCTCGCCACCGGTGCAGCCGTCGCCACGGCGGGCAGCATCGGATTCGTGGGGCTGGTTGCGCCGCACATCGTGCGCCTCACGGGGCTGCGCCACGCCAGAATGCTGTTGCCATTCTCGGCGCTGTTTGGTGGCGTCTTCCTCGTGCTGGCGGACACCGTGGCGCGTACCGTGATCGCCCCGGCCCAGTTGCCGGTGGGCGTGATCTCGGCCAGCGTGGGCGTGCCGCTGTTCCTGATGCTGCTCTTGCGGAGGCGCGCATGACAAGTCAAACGCCGGGCCGCCCCAAGTTTGACGCTGCCCCCTCGGGGGGCGGTGTGAGCCCTAAGGCTAACACCGGGGGCTCTTCTCTCAGTCTTCGTCTGGAACATGTAGCGCTGCACGCCGGTGGCAAGCCCGATGGCCGTGTATTGATCGGCGACCTCAGCCTGTCGATGAACCCGGGTGAGCGCTGGGTGCTGCTCGGGCCGAACGGCGCGGGCAAGTCCACCCTGCTGGTGGCACTGGCCGGGCTGCTGCAACCCAATGCCGGCAGCATCCTGCTGCAAGGCAAGCCGCTGGCCGACTGGCCGGGTGAAGCACTCGCCCGCCAGCGTGCCTGGTGCCCGCAATTCTGGCTCGACCCCTTCCCGGTAAGTGCCTGGGAAACCGTGGCCTGTGCGCTATTCGCGCTGCAGCCGGAGCAATCCGCCAACGAAGTGGAAACCCGCGCGCGCCACTGGCTGGCCGAGTTCGACGTTGGCCATCTGGCGGATAGCGACGTGCGCATGCTCTCGGGCGGCGAGCGCCAGCGCATCGCGCTCGCTACGGCCTGCGCCCAAGGCGCGCCGCTGCTGCTGCTGGATGAACCCAGCTCACACCTGGACTGGTCGCATCAGGCGCTGCTGCAGGCGCGGCTCAAGACCTGGGCGGCCAATGGCGGCACGGTGCTGGCGGCGGTGCATGACCTGAATCTGGCCTGGACGCTCGCCACCCACGCCCTGCTGCTCGATGGCAAGGGCGGCGCGGTGCATGGCGTGCGCGAAGCGGTGCTGACCGCCGAACAACTGAGCGCCGCCTACGGCGTGCCGGTCAGCCTGCGCGAAGAAAATGACGCGCGCTGGTTCCGCGTTGATCTGGAGAATTCCGTATGAGTATCGTGAAACGCGTGATGGCATTTGTAGGGTGGGTTAGCGGTTTTTCGCGTAACCCACCGATCAGTCGTTTCCGGGCAACGCGGCCGGAAATATATTGATCGGCGGGTTACGGCCTTCGGCTAACCCACCCTACGGTCATTCTTTTCACGCTGTTCACCGGATTCGCCCACGCTGCCCCGATCACCGTAAAAGACGACGCTGGCCACAGCTTGACGCTGAAAGCCCCCGCCCAGCGGGTACTCTCGCTGGCGCCCAGCCTGACCGAGATGCTCTTTGAGGCGGGTGGTGGCGACAAACTGGTCGGCGCGGTGGAGTACAGCGACTTCCCGCCGCCTGCGCTGAAAGTGCCACGCATCGGCAGCAACCAGAAGCTTGATCTGGAGCGTATCGCCACACTGAAGCCGGATCTGGTGCTGGTGTGGTTTCACGGCAATGCGCAGCGCGAAGTCGAACGCCTGCGTGCGCTGAGCATCCCCATGGTCTATTTTGAGCCGCACGGCATCGCCGACATTCCCGGCGTGCTCGAACGCATCGGCCAGCTGATGGGCAGCGAACGCGTGGCGAGCGCGGCGGCGACGAAATTCCGTGCCCGCCATGCCACCCTGCAGAAGGAGTACGCTGGGCGAACGCCCGTCCGCGTGTTCTACCAGATCGCCCAGAAGCCACTGCTGACGATCAACGACCAGCAGATCATCTCCGACGTAATCCGCCTGTGCGGCGGCGTGAATGTGTTCGGCAAGGAGTCTTCGCTGGTGCCACAGCTCTCGACCGAGAGCGTGGTCGCCGCCAATCCAGATGTCATTCTCACCGCGCGCATGGGCGGCAGCGGTGAAGGTGCTGTGCGGGCGATGGATGAAGCCTCGCTAGCCGGCTGGTTGAAGTTCGGCTCGCTCACGGCGGTGAAGAACAAGCAGCTATGGCTGATCCCCGGAGACCAGATCAGCCGCCACGGCCCGCGCATCCTTGATGGCGCGCAGGCTATTTGCATGGCGCTGGATGAGGCGAGGAAGGCAAAATGAGCACCCAAACCGTAGGGTGGGTTAGCCGCAGGCGTAACCCACCGGCTGTGAGCATGCGGCCGCAACGCGGCCGGAATCTGATTGATCGGCGGGTTACGCGGCAAGCCGCTAACCCACCCTACGAAAGGCCGGTCGCGTGAGCGCTCATCTCATCATCGGTGGTGCACGCTCCGGCAAAAGCAGCTTCGCCCAGGCCATGGCCGAAGCACATCCGGGTGACGTTCAACTGATTGTCACTGCCGAGATCCTCGACGAGGAAATGCGCGAGCGCGTCGCCAAACATCGCGCCGAGAGGCCAGCGCATTGGCATGTTACCGAGGCGCCCATCGATCTGCCTGAAGCCATTGAGCCGCCTCGCGGTAGGGTGCGCACCGCGCACCGAATCCGAGGCAAGATCGGTGCGCAGTGCGCACCCTACATTTGTGCTGGTGGATTGCCTGACTCTGTGGCTCTCCAACATCCTGTGCACGCAACCGGACACGCTGGAGAGCCGCTTGCAGCGGTTGTATTCAGCCATCCTGGCTGCACAGGGCCAGCTGGTGCTGGTCTCCAACGAGGTGGGCTGGAGCATCGTGCCCGAGAACAAACTCGCCCGCCTGTTCCGCGACGAGCAGGGGCGGCTCAACCAGCGCGTCGCGGCACTGTGCGACGAAGTCACACTGGTGGCTGCAGGTTTGCCGCTGCGGCTGAAAGGTAGCGCATGAAGCTCATACCCCTGGCGGCCCCCGAAGCCTACCTCGCGCCTTGCGCGATCATCGATTTCGACCACCCGGCCATACAGGCCAAAGCAGCGGCGTTGCGCACCGCGCACGCCGACACCGTGGAGCTGGCGCGCGCCAGCTTTGAATTCGTGCGCGACGAGATTGCCCATAGCTGGGATGTAAAGCAAGGCCCGGTCACGCTGACAGCGTCCGAGGTGCTGCTGACAGGCTTTGGCTACTGCTACGCCAAGAGCCACCTGCTCGCCGCATTGCTGCGTGCCAATGGCATCCCTGCCGGGCTGTGCTATCAGCGCTTGTCGGTGGGGGATAGCGGCGCGCCGTATTGCCTGCACGGACTGAACGCCGTGCACTTGCCAGGCTTTGGCTGGTATCGGGTCGATGCGCGTGGTAACAAGCCGGGTGTCGCCGCTGAATTCAACCCGCCGCACGAAAAGCTCGCTTTCGCCTTGCAGGATGCACACGAAAGCGATTTCCTGCAGATCCATATCCATCCGCTCCCGGTCGTGACCGATGCCTTACGCACTGCGCCCGACATTTTCTGGCTGCACGATCACCTGCCAGATCTCGACCCGCCGCCCACGTAGGGTGCGCCATGCGCACCATTCCAATCGATTTCAATCAACTCACGGTGCGCATGGCGCACCCTACCCACTACCCGCCTCATGACAACCACATTCAACATCCAGCCGCTCTCCCGCGAACTCGCGCCTGCCATCCAGCAGCGCATCGATACGCGTACCAAGCCGCTGGGCAGCCTCGGTAAACTTGAGGCCATCGCCCTGCAGGCGGGCCTGATCCAGCAGAGCATCACCCCGCATCTGAGCGCGCCGCGCATCGCGGTTTTTGCTGGGGATCATGGCGCCGCCCGAGCGGGCGTGGGCGCGTACCCGCAGGAAGTCACCGCGCAGATGGTGATGAACTTCATCGCGGGCGGCGCGGCCATCAACGTGCTGGCGCGTCAGGCAGGGCTGGATATATCGGTGATCGACTGCGGCGTAGCGAGTAAGGTCGAGGGGGCCAGTCGCCCTGGCGTGGAGTACGTGATCGCCAAACAGGGGCTCGGCACCGCGAGCTACATTGAACAAGCCGCGATGACGCACGCGCAACGCGACGACGCCATCGCCAAAGGCGCCGAGCTCGTCCGCGGGTGGCACGCGGGCGGCTGCAACGCCATCGGCTTCGGTGAGATGGGCATCGGTAACACCTCCACGGCCAGTCTGCTGACCCACTTCATCACCGGTATTAATCTCGACATGGTGATTGGCAGAGGCGCCGGGCTCGATGACGCAGGCCTCGCGCGCAAGCGCGCGCTGCTGGCGCAGGCAGCGGCACGCGTGGCCGGGCGCACGCTGAGCGCACAGGATGCGCTCGCCGAGTTCGGCGGTTTCGAGGTTGCCACCCTGGTCGGCGCATTTCTCGGCGCGGCCGAATGCGGCATGCTGATCGTGGTGGATGGCTTCATCGTGACCAGCGCTCTGCTGGTGGCCCACGCGATCCACCCGGCGGTGCTGGACTACTGCGTGTTCGCCCATGGCAGCGCCGAGCCGGGCCATGTCGCGCAGCTCGCCCACCTCGGTGCCGAGCCGCTGCTGCAACTGGGCATGCGGCTGGGTGAGGGCACAGGCGCTGCCGCAGCTTTCCCGCTGATCCGTGCCGCACTGGCCTGCCTGAACGAGATGGCAGGCTTTGCCGACGCGGGAGTCAGCGAGGCGTCTTCCGCCTGAGGCCTGCGGATTAGTACGAAACAAAAATTTATCCGAAACTACCCTTAGGTAAGTCTCCAGTTAATCCGCTACTGCTCGGATGGTTTCGGCGTGAAACCGCTTTCAGACGTTCAGATCCGTTCTTTAGTGGAGCAATTATGGTCGAGCAGTTTCTCTCTCCGGGCTTTGTCGTGCGCAGGCGCTTCCTGCAGACTTCGGCAGGTGCAGCCGCTTTGGTGTTGAGCTCACCGAGCGTTTTCGCTGCCAAAGATGCTTCGCTGGGGCAAAGCCAGGTTTCTCAGATCGACCTCGTTATCAAGCAGCGCATGCTGGTTCAGCGCTGCGTCAAGTTTTACGCACAAAGTCTGCTGAATGCGCGCACATCTGACAGCAAGCGTCTGACAACAGATTCAATCGCCAGAATTGATGCCGCACATGCCAAACAGGTGGAAGAAGAGTCCAAGAAGGAAGGCAACTTCCAGTCCATGAACGTTCTTGGCAAGATTTCCAAAGAGTGGCCGAAGCTCAAGGCGATCTTGCTGAAGGCCCCAAACGAGAAGGCGCTGCCAGAGTTGCTTCAGATCAGCGAGTCCCTGGTCAAACAGCTCAACCAGAGCACCGGCGCCGCCGACATGTATTTGAGCCGCAGCCCGATCGGCGTGCTGTTCGCCACCTCGGGGAAACAGACCTTCATCTCGCAGCGCATTGCAACGTATTACTTCTTGCGCGCACTGGACCATGCCACTGACGAAGCGTCGCGCATCATTACGGATCTGACGCGCGACTACGAGGTGAACGCGCGCCTGCTTGAGAAGGGCGTCGACAACACCACCGAAATCAAGTTTCTGCACCAGCTCGGTGGCACACAGTGGCCCTACTTCAAGGAAGCGATCAACGTCAAAAAGCGGGAAGACCCGACACAGCTCGACTACAACGTTGCCACCGCAGCGGAAAACATGCTTGAAGTGCTGGAACGCATCAGCCTGCTGTACTACAAGCTTGCGACCGAGTAAGGCCTATGCTGGTCGGGTCCGCGGGTAAAAAACCCGCCACAGGCTAGCCCGTGACGGGTTCTTGACAGGACAGGGGCCTTAGCCCGCCGGACGCACGCTGCCGCCTCCCAGCACTTTGTAGAGGCCGATCATGTTGGCCTGACGGGCCTGACGCATCGTGATCAGGCCCTGCTGCGCCGCGTACATGGCTCGCTGCGCATCCAGCACGTTGAGGTAACTGGCGACGCCCTTTTCGTAGCGCAGCTGCGTGAGGCGATGGGCCTCGACCACAGCCCCCGTCAGTGCGGCTTGCGCCGAGAGCTGCTCGCTGACGTTTGCGCGCTGCGTCAGCGCATCCGCAACCTCCCGGAAGGCGGACTGGATGGCCTTCTCGTACTGCGCGACGCGAATCTCGCGATCCAGCTTGGCGACTTCGAGATTGGCCGTATTCAACCCGCCGTTGAACAGCGGCAGGCTGATCTGCGGAATAAACGACCAGGTGCGCGCGTCGCCCTGAAACAGGTCACCCAGACCCGGGCTGGCGAAGCCGGTAGAGGCTGTCAGGCTGATCCGGGGGAAAAATGCTGCGCGAGCTGCGCCGATGTTCGCATTTGCTGCGCGCAGCTGGTGCTCGGCCTGGCGCACATCAGGGCGGCTGAGCAAAACCTCGGCGGGCGTGCCTGCCAGCAGCGCACGCGTGCCGCTCAGGCTGCGCTCGCCCAGTTGCTCAGGCATGGCTTCCGCCGATATCCCCTTGCCGCCGACCACCAGCGTCAAGGCGTTCTGGCCTTGTGCCACCAGCGTGCGGTAGCGCGCCACCTCAGCCCGGGCAGACTCGAAGCCTGATTGTGCCTGCGCAAGATCCAGCGCTGACGCGACTCCGATCTGGTACTTTCGCTTAACGAGCGCCAGGGAGGCTTGCTGGCTCGCCAAGGTCGACTGGGCCAATTCCAGGCGTTCCTTGTCAGCCGACGTGCTCAAGTAAGCACTCGCGACTTCGGCGATCAAACTGATCCGGGCGCTCTGTTGCGCTTCTTCCGTGGCGAGATACTGTTCGAGCATCTGGTCTTTCAGGCTCTGGACCCGCCCGAAGAAATCCAGCTCGTAGGACGCTATCCCGACCGAAAGCGAGAACTGACGGCTGATACGTTCGTGCCCTGTCCCGGTCAGCGCGGCCGGGGTGCGCTGGGCCGTCTCGCTGCCGACCGCGTTGATCGCAGGTAACTGCGCGGCGCCTTGAATCTGATACATCGCGCGCGCCTTCTCGATATTCAGCGCAGCCACACGCAGATCCCGGTTATTGGCGAGCGCAAGTTCGATGAGCGCAGCCAGCGACGGCTCAACGAAGTAATCCCGCCAAGCCACATTCGCGGCGAGCTGCCCGGCAGGCTCGGCCGCCTCGGGCCACGACGCTGCTACGGGCAGCGGCGGCCGTTCATACTGCGGCGCCATACTGCAGGCAGAGAGCAACGCTGCGGCGACGAGGCCAATTCGGGTTCGATGCTTGTTCATGACTGAGCCTCCGGCGCACCACTTTGTACAGCGGGCTGCCTGGACTTGAACACGCTGCGGATCACCACAAAAAAGACCGGCACCAGGAAGATACCCAGTACGGTTGCTGAAATCATGCCACCAAGCACGCCGGTACCAATCGCATTCTGGCCCCCCGAGCCTGCCCCACGCGCAATCGCCAGCGGCAGCACACCGAGCCCGAAGGCCAGGGAGGTCATCAGAATCGGGCGCAAGCGCATGCGCACGGCCTGCATCGTGGCAGAGACCACGTCCTGTCCTTGCTCTTGCAGCTGCTTGGCAAACTCAACAATCAGGATGGCATTCTTGCAGGCCAGACCGATCGTCGTGAGCAAACCGACCTGAAAGAACACGTCGTTCGACATGCCAAGACTGGTGGCGGCGAGCAAGGCGCCGATCACCCCCAGCGGCACCACCAGAATCACCGAGAACGGCACCGACCAGCTTTCGTACAGCGCCGCCAGGCTCAGGAAGACCACCAGCAAGGAAATGGCATACAAAGCGGGCGCCTGTGAGCCGGCCTGCCGCTCCTCAAAGGAAATGCCGCTCCACTCGAACCCGATTCCCTCCGGCAGCGAGGCGGCTATCTGTTCAACGGCGGCCATGGCATCGCCCGTGCTGCGACCAGGCGCGGGCTGGCCGACGATATTGACCGACGAGTTGCCATTGAAGCGCTCCAGACGCGGAGACCCATAGGTCCAGTGGGCGGCACCAAACGCCGAGAACGGCACCATCTGGCCTTTGTTGTTGCGAACATGCCACTTGTTCAGATCCTCCGGCACCATGCGGCCGGCAGCGTCGCCCTGAACGAAGACCCGCTTGACGCGACCCTTGTCAACAAAGTCATTGACATAGGCGCTCCCCCAGGCCGTTGCCAGCGTATCGTTGATATCCGCCAGGCTCAGCCCCATAGCCGTGGCGCGGGTGGAATCGATGTCAATCTGGTACTGCGGTGTGTCATCCTGACCATTCGGCCGTACCGCCATCAGATTCGGATTCTGCATCGCCATGCCAAGAAACTGGTTTCGGGCCGCAATCAGCGTCTCATGTCCAACGCCTGAACGGTCTTGCAACTGCACATCAAACCCGCTGGCATTACCCAGCTCCGCCACGGCAGGCGGCGCAAACGCGAAGACCATCGCATCACGGATCTGCGAAAACGCCCCCATGGCACGCCCGGTGACAGCCTTGACGTGCTGGTCCGGACGCGTGCGTTGCTTCCAGTCCTTGAGGCGAACAAACGCAATCCCGGTATTCTGACCACTGCCTGCAAAGCTGAATCCGGCCGCCGCAAAAATAGCCTCGACCGAGTCTTTCTCGTTCTCAAGGAAGTGCTTTTCGACTTTCTTGACCACCTCCAGGGTTCGCTCCTGTGTGGCGCCGGCCGGCAACTGGATCATTGCAAACAGCACGCCCTGGTCTTCGTCAGGCAGAAAGGCCGTCGGCAGGCGCGTGAACAGGAAGCCCATGCCGATCACAATGAGCACGTACACCAGCATGTAGCGCGCCCGCTTGCCGAGCATATGGCCGACGGCACGGGTGTACTTCAGCACACTGGCATCGAATACACGATTGAAGCCGCGGAAGAACCAGTTCTCCGAAAAATGCTCGCCCTTGTGAATGGGTTTGAGCAAAGTGGCGCACAGTGCAGGTGTCAGCACGAGCGCGACGACGACGGAGAGCACCATTGCCGAGACGATGGTGATCGAGAACTGACGATAGATCACGCCGGTCGAACCACCAAAGAACGCCATCGGCACGAATACAGCCGAGAGCACCAGCGCGATACCGATCAGCGCGCCAGTAATCTGCCCCATTGATTTCTTGGTCGCTTCATAGGGAGACAAGCCCTCCTCGCTCATCACCCGCTCGACATTCTCGACCACGACGATGGCGTCATCCACGAGCAAGCCGATCGCCAGCACCATGCCAAACATCGTCAGGGTGTTGATCGAGTAGCCGAAGGCGGAGAGCACCGCGAAAGTGCCAAGCAGCACGACGGGAACAGCAATCGTCGGGATCAGGGTTGCACGGAAATTCTGCAGGAACAGCCACATCACGAGAAATACCAGGATGACGGCTTCAATCAGGGTCTTGACCACCTCTTCGATGGACAACTGCACGAACGGAGTCGTGTCGTAAGGCACCACGTAGTTCATGCCTTTCGGGAAGAACTTTGACATCTCGGCGATCTTCGCCTTCACCGCCGTGGCCGTCGTGAGCGCATTGGCATTGGCGGCCAGGCGCACCGCGATCCCCGCAGAGGGCTGTCCCTTGAAGCGGGCCACGACACCGTAGTTCTCGCTACCCAGTTCGATCCGGGCGACATCGCGCAAGCGCACACTGGCCCCATCCATACCCGTCTTCAGCAGAATCTGGCCGAACTGTGCGGGCGTTTGCAGACGGCTCTGCACATTGATCGTTGCGTTGAGTTGCTGCCCCTTGAGCGCCGGCGTACCGCCGAGCTGCCCGGCCGAGACCTGAACGTTCTGTGCCGAGATGGCATTCTTCACATCTCCCGGGGTCAGCTTGTAACTGTTGAGTTTGGCTGGATCGAGCCAGATCCGCATTGCATACTGCGACCCGAACATCTGCACTTCACCCACGCCTTCGACGCGACTGATCGGGTCGATGACGTTCGCCGCCACATAGTCGGTCAAGTCGGTCTGCTGCAGGCTGCCGTCTTCAGATACAAAACCCAGGACGAGCAGAAAATTGCGCGCACTCTTGGCAACCGTGACGCCCTGACGCTGCACTTCCTGCGGCAAGGCTGACAGTGCAGACTGCAGCTTGTTTTGAACCTGCACCTGGGCGATATCCGGATTGGTGCCGGACTTGAAGGTCAGCGTGACCGTCACGCTGCCCGACGAATCACTGGCCGACGCCATGTAAAGGAGGCCATCAAGCCCCTTCATCTTTTGCTCGATGATCTGGGTCACCGAGTCTTCAAGGGTCTTGGCCGAGGCACCTGGGTAGGTCGCGGAAATCGAAATCGTGGGCGGCGCGATCGCCGGATACTGGGCGACAGGCAACTTCTCGATAGAAAGCGCCCCCGCCAGCATGATGACGATTGCAATCACCCACGCAAAGATGGGGCGGTCAATAAAGAATCTGGACATGGCCTCAGCCCTTTCCGTGTGCGGGCTTTGACGCGCCCGCAGCGGGTGGCGTAGATACGCTTCCTGCAGGAACAGGCTTGATGGTGACGCCCGGGCGCAGCTTCTGCAGGCCCTCGACAATGATCTGCTCGCCGACTTTCAGGCCGCTGGTCACGAGCCACTTGTCACCGATGGTTTGCTCGACCCGGATAACGCGCGCTTCGAATTTCCCTTCTGCACCGACCACCATGACTGTCGCATCGCCACGCGTATTGCGGGATACGGCTTGCTGCGGCACGACAATGCTGTCTTCACGCTCTCCGGTCTGAAGCTGCGCCCGCACAAACATGCCCGGTAGCAAATCTCGCTTGGGGTTCGGAAACACTGCGCGTAGCGTGACGCTGCCACTGCCCGCGTCGACCGACACATCGGTAAAGGCCAGCTTGCCCTCCAGCGGGTAGGGTGTTCCATCTTCGAGCAACAAATTGACCTTCGCCTGATTCGCGCCGGCACGCTGGATCGCGCCACTCGCCAGATCGCGTTTGAGACGCAGCAAATCGGTATTGGATTGCGTGACGTCCACATAGATCGGATCAAGCTGCTGCACTGTCGCAAGGGCGCTCGCCTGATTTGCGGTCACCAGTGCCCCTTGGGTCACGGTAGACTTGCCGATCACGCCGGAGATGGGCGCCATCACTCGGGTATAGCCCAGATTGATGCGCGCAATCTCGATCGCCGCCTTGTCGGCGGCTACGCTTGCCTCGGCCTGCTTGAACACGGCTTGCGCATCATCGTAGTCCTGCTGGCTGACGGCTTTCTCGACGAGCAACTCCTTGTAACGCTCAGCCTTCAGACGAACTGTCTGCAGATTGGCCTCGGACCGGGCCAATGCGGCTTTGGTACTTTCCAGGCTTGCCTGATAGCTGGCGGCGTCGATCTGGTACAACGGGGCGCCGGCGCGCACCTCGCCCCCTTCAACAAAGTGGCGCTGCTGGATGATCCCGGTCACCTGCGGACGAATCTCGGCGACGGCGTAGGGCGAGGTTCTTCCCGACAGCACGGTGTTCAATGCCACGGTCTGCGCCTGCACTGTCAGCACCCCCACCTCGGCAGGCGGCATCTTGTTTCCGCCCGGACCCGCGCCCATCTGGGGCGGCTTGCCGCATGAGGTTAACAAAACGAGCAGCACAAGCGCCGCGCGACCGGTAAGGGGTCTGAAAGTCAGCATGGGGAAAGCGCCTCAACACATTGTTTTCTGGAAGCCGACACGCAAGAAACGTGTCAGCCGCGGCGATCGCGAAAATTAGAATGAACGTTCATTCTATCGGCGATTTTCGATTAGAATCAAGACAAATCCTGCTCTGCGACAAAATTTAGGTCGCGCAGCCACGCTCTGACAAGCAGCATAAACTGAACCCGATAGTTCTCTGAGCCTATGACCCCTCCCGAAGAACCCGCCAAGAAGGCCTGCCTGGATCGCCGCAACCAGGTTCTCGATGCCGCGTCAGAGTGTTTCTGCGCGCTGGGCTTCCATGGTGCGAGCATTGCGACCATATCGAAGAGTGCGGGCATGAGCGCCGGACATATCTACCACTACTTCGAGAACAAGGAAGCCATCATCGCCGCCATCGTCGAGCGCGATCTCAATGAAGTCCTGGGGATATTCGAGCAGGTCAGCAATGCCGAGGATGTGCTGCAGGCCTTTCTGAACCGGACCTCACAGGGAATTGACGCAAAACTTGATCGCAAGGCTTCCGCCTTGAAAATCGAAGTCTTTGCCGAAGCGGGACGCAACGCCAAGGTTGAAGAAACCTTGCTGAGGGTCGATCGCCTCGTGTCAGCCAAGATACTGGAAATCATCCAGTCGGCGCGTCGCGATTTGCCGCCACTGAGTGAAGCGGAGCTTCGAGCACGCGGCGAAGTGCTCGGCGCGCTGTTCCACGGGCTCATGCTGAGAAGCTTGTGCAACCGGAATATCGATCGGCGGGCGCTGCTAAGCGTACTGGAACCGACCATCCGGGCACTTATGGTGGCCTAGCACCCCCAATCGGCACTTCACACGCAGCTTGCGCCCCGTGTGTGTGCATGTCGCCGGTGCGCCTGATTTGCAACAAAGCCATTCATGACGGACCCGCATAAAGTCGGTGGCGTGGATACGCGCTACACTCGTGGGTGCCCGTGCCTGAGGCATGGTCTCGGTTCAAGGTGGTACGGTTTTCGCGTGAGTGCCCTGCACGACCCGAGGTTCGGGTCGACCTGAACGGTCTTTTTCATCAAGGAGTTTTTATGTACCAACCCCGCATCCTGCTGGCACTCCTGCTCGGCCTTGCCTGCCAGGTCGGCTTTGCCCAGCAAATCGACGGCACCCTGAAGAAGGTCAAGGAAACCGGTGTGATCACCCTCGGCATCCGCGAATCCTCTTTCCCGCTTTCCTATCTCGACGCAGAGCAGAAACCCGTCGGCTACCACATTGATATCTGCAACAGGATTGCGGATGCCGTCAAGGCCAAGCTGGCCTTGGGCAAGCTGGAAGTCAAACACCAGGCGGTGACGTCGCAGAACCGCATCCCGCTGGTGGTTAACGGCACCGTGGATCTGGAATGTGGCTCGACCACCAACAATGCTGATCGCCAAAAACAGGTTGCTTTTGCCCCCACCACCTTCGTGACCAACGTCCGCATGGCCGTCAAGAAGGCGTCGGGCATCAAGGATCTGGATAACCTGGGTGGCAAGCCGGTCGCCACGACCACCGGTACCACCAGCGTGCAGCTGATGCGCAGCCACGAGAAAGGCAAGAACATCGACTTCAAGGAGGTGTATGGCAAGGATCACGCCGACTCCTTCCTGATGCTGGAGACCGATCGGGCCGTCGCCTTCGTGATGGACGACAACTTGCTCGCCGGCCTGATCGCGAGCGCCAAGGCGCCAAACGACTACGCGATTGTCGGTACGGCGCTGTCGGTTGAGCCGATTGCCATCATGCTGCGCAAGGACGACCCTCAGTTCAAGGCGCTCGTCGATGACACCGTCAAGACGCTGGCAAAGAGCGGCGAGCTGAACAAGCTCTATACCAAGTGGTTCCTGCTGCCCATCCCGCCGAAGGGCGTGAACATGAACTTCCAGATGAGCGAGCCACTGAAGGCCTTGATGGCAAGCCCGAACGACAACCCGGCTGAGACCTACAAGAAGTAATTCCTGCAGGGCGCCGGCTACCCTGACCGGCGTCACCGAACTCCCGGGCCCACGACGTGTGGGCCCCTTAGCCCGACACGCCTATGAACTACCATTGGAACTGGAGCATCTTTTTCCAGACCGTCCCCTCCGGCGACGAGACCTATCTGGCCTGGATCATCCACGGCCTGGGCTGGACGGTTGCGATCTCTTTGTCAGCCTGGGTGATCGCGCTGGTCCTGGGTAGCCTGATCGGCACCTTGCGTACGGCACCGAACCGAAAACTCGCTCTACTGGGGCATGCCTGGGTCGAGTTCTTCCGCAATGTCCCCATCCTGCTGCAGTTGTTCCTGTGGTTTTTTGTCGTGCCTGAACTATTGCCGCGTGATCTGTCGCTGTGGGTCAAGCAGGAGATGCCCGCCAAAGAGTTCATCACGGCGGTCATAGCACTGGGACTGTTCACCTCGGCGCGGGTTGCGGAGCAGGTTCGTGCCGGCATCCAGAGCCTGCCGCGCGGCCAGATGAACGCGGGGCTCGCCATCGGCTTCACCGTGCCGCAGACCTATCGCTACGTACTGCTCCCCATGGCATTCCGCATCATCATCCCGCCACTGACGTCCGAGTTCATGAATGCCTTCAAGAACTCCGGCGTTGCCTATGCGGTCGGCGTCTGGGAGCTTATCTTCGTCTCACGTCAGATGACCGAAGAAACCGGCGGGCAGGTGATCGAGAGCCTGATCGTACCCACGGTGCTGTACATCCTGTGTGCCTACGGGGCCAATCGATTGATGCACGTGATCGAGAAGCGCGCCCACGTTCCCGGCTTCATTGTCGCGAAGTAGGGAGAAGCCATGTTAAGCACGCTCGATTTCTCGATCATTCCGCTCAGTCTGCCCTTCATCCTCAAAGGCTTGCTCTATAGCATCGAACTCACGCTCATCTCCATGACGGGCGGCATCGTTATCGGCACACTGCTGGCGCTCGCACGACTGTCGGGTGGGCCTGTCCTGGCCGGTGCGGCCAAGATCTATGTCGATCTGATGCGCTCCATCCCGCTGCTACTGATGATCCTGTGGTTCTTTTTCCTGATCCCCTTGCTCACGGGCTTCCGAATGGGGCAGGAGAACTCGGCAATCATCACGTTTACGATATTTCAGGCGGCGTTCTACAGCGAGATCATGCGCGCCGGCATCCAGAGCATTCCGAAAGGGCAGGTTTTCGCTGGCTACGCGATTGGTATGACGTATTGGCAAACCATGGCAAATGTCGTTTTGCCACAAGCCTTCCGCAACATGCTGCCGGTTTTACTGACTCAGACATTCATCCTGTTTCAGGACACCTCGCTCGTATATGCCATCGGTGCAACGGACCTCCTCAAGGCTGCCGAGAATGCCGGCAAGAACTACAACCGTCCGGTGGAGATGTACCTGTTCTCTGCGCTCATCTACTTCAGCATCTGCTTCTCCTTGTCCATGCTCGTCAGACACGTCCAGAAGCGCGTCGCCATCCAAAGATAAGTCAAGACCATGATCCAGATAAAGAATGTCTCAAAGTGGTACGGTCAGTTTCAAGTCCTCACGGATTGCACGACACACATCGACAAGGGTGAAGTCGTTGTGGTGTGCGGCCCCTCAGGTTCGGGCAAGTCGACCCTGATCAAGTGCGTCAATGGTCTGGAACCGATTCAGCAGGGTGAAATCATCGTCAACGCGGTCAAGGTCAATGACCCGGCGACGGATCTTCCCAAGCTGCGCTCGCATGTCGGCATGGTGTTCCAGCACTTCGAACTCTTCCCGCACATGAGCATCATTCAGAATCTGTGCATCGGCCAGGTCAAGGTGTTAGGGCGCTCGCAGGACGAGGCCCATGAACGCGGCATGAAGCTGCTCGACCGGGTCGGCATCAAGCTGCATGCCAACAAGTACCCCGGTGAGCTCTCCGGTGGGCAGCAACAGCGCGTCGCGATTGCACGCGCCCTGTCGATGGACCCGATTTGCATGCTGTTCGACGAACCCACCTCGGCGCTCGACCCGGAAATGATCAATGAAGTCCTGGACGTGATGGTCGAACTGGCGCAAGAAGGTATGACCATGATGGTCGTCACCCATGAGATGGGCTTCGCGAGAAAAGTCGCGCACCGCGTCATTTTCATGGACCATGGCCAGATCGTGGAAGACGCGAGCAAGGACGATTTCTTCAACAAACCCCACTCTGATCGCGCCCAGCTCTTCCTCTCCAAGATTCTTAACCACTAAAGCCCGGCGCCGCCGACATGCCTTGCCTCGCCCTCCTGACGACCGGCGGCACGATTGCCGGCACGGGTGCGATCAACCGTTACACGGCCGCCCAACTGGGTGCGCAAGACCTGCTGGCAGCCGTGCCCGGTCTGGGCGCGCTTGCGGACCTGCGTATCGAGGAGATCTTTGCGCTGGACAGCCGGGATCTCACACCGGCGCACTGGCTGCAGCTTGCAGCCCGGGTAAGGGCCTTGATCGATGACCCAGCGATTGACGGGATTGTCATCACGCACGGCACCGACTCTCTGGAGGAGACTGCGTTCGCCCTGCACCTCCTGCTCCCGACTCACAAGCCGGTCGTGCTGACTGCGGCCATGCGACCATCGACCAGCCTGTCCGCCGATGGCCCGCTGAATCTTCTTCAAGCCGCCCAGGTGGCGGTGGCACCCGAAAGTGCGGGACGGGGCGTGCTGGTGGTGGCAAATGACCAGATCATTTCGGCCCGCTTTGTCGCCAAAACCCACACCCATGCACCCGACGCGCTGAGTGCACCCGGCGCGGGACCCGAGGGGAGAGTCTATGGCGACGCCCTCCGCTACCTGCGTACCCCCAGCGCCCCACGCGCAGCCCTCTTCGACCTGCGGGACAAACTCAGTCTGCCCCAGGTCGACGTCGTCCTCGCGTACGCCGGTGCAAGCGATGCGCCGCTCAGGCAAGCGCTTGTATCCAAGGCAGGGGGTATCGTGCTGGCCTTGGCCGGACACGGCAGTCTGCCGCACGCCTGGCGTCAAGTACTTGCCGAGCTGCGTGCACTAGGCGTGATCGTCGTCCGGGCATCGCGTATCGGCAGTGGCGTCATGCAGCAGTGCAACGAAGACGACGATGCCTTGGGGCTGATCGCTGCAGAGGGGCTGAATGCCTTGCAGGCGAGAATCCTGCTGATGTTCGGCCTGGCGACCCGTACCCCGCTCCCCGCCCTCCGCACATTGTTCTCCGGCCTCTGAGGCGCGCTCGATATACCCCTCTTAGAGCAGGGGTCGCGTCGACACAAATTAACCGCCTACGCCGATCAACCTTTTCCAGACTCATCCGTTAAGCGTCTCATGGGCGGCTTGCATACCCTGCGAGAGGGCCTACACGTGCGCAGACCCACAAGGTTTGTGCTGGTACAGACCACCACGCAGAGGGTGACCATCATGGAACTGACGCTTGACCCCACCACCACAGAGAATGAGCGCTACGGCGACGAAGTCCTGAATGCCAACTGGTTGCCGCAACCCGGCGTGTTGCTGAGCCGGCCACCGGCCGTTGTACCCCGGCACGAGCGCAACCCGGCCGGCGCTGAAGATCCTGAAAGCTTCTTGCGGCGACTCTATCTCTTGCAGGAATAGCCGGCTACAGAGTGTGGGTTCGATCACCGAGCCGGAAGCCTCGCATCGGCGAATCAAGGCCCTTGCCCAGCAGGATCACCTTGAATATCTCGCCCATTTCGTGCGGGGCAATCAAGCGCAGCGCTGCGCGCGAAGCTCTGATATAGGGAGCCTCGTCGGTCGGACCTATTGACGCCAAGTCCTCCAGTAAGCCGCAATTGGTCAGAAAACTGGCCTGAGTTGTGTAGCCGCACACATCGAGCCCCGACGCATCCGCAGCCTCGGCGACCGCCGTAAAGTCGACAAAAGCGGTAATGTCGTTCAGCCCCGGCCACGCCAGAAAGTCGACATGCGCGCGGTGGCGGTAATAGCACTGCAGTGTGCCCGTGCTGCGTGAAGGAAGGTAATACTCCGCCCGCGGGTAGCCATAATCGATGAGAAGCAACCCGCCCTGATCCAGCCTGCTGGCCCATTCGCTGACCCATGCGGCAGCGGCGAGGCAAACCTCGCTGAGGTATTCGCCGCCTTCCACGCCCTCTACGGGCAGGGCCTGTGCGGTGCTGAGCAGGCGGCCCGACGCAGGGCGGTCCTGCCAGCCAAACCCGCCGGTCGCCGCATCCAGAACCACGCCACGCTCGAAGATCCCGTCCGCACGCCAGACAAGCCGTTGAACCGGCATGACATCAAGCACTTCGTTTGCTACGACGCACCCGGAGAAGCGATCAGGCATCGCATCGAGCCAGCGCACCCGATCAACGTACTGCGGCACCCGTGCTTGCAGCGTCTCGTGCTGGCGCACACGCAGCTCACCAGAGAGTTCGAGAATGTCATAGCGCTCAGGCAGCGCACCGCATTCTGCCAGCGCTTCGAGCAGATCACACGCCAGCAGTCCGGTACCTGCGCCGACTTCAATGACGTGAGCGGCCGAACAGGCCAACACTTGCTCGACCTGTGCGGCAAGGGCGCGGCCGAACAAGGGAGAGATTTCCGGCGCCGTGACAAAGTCGCCGTCGGGGCCAAACTTTCGCGCGCCACCACTGTAATAGCCAAGCCCCGGCGTATACAGCGCCAGCTCCATGAAGCGCGCGAAGCTGATCCAGCCCCCGTCAGCCTCAATTACGTTCGCAATGCGCTGCGCGAGCGCCTGAGCGTGCGCCTGGGCGTCTTCGCTTGGGACTGGAAGTTCAGGTTTCATGGCACGGGATTGTACCCGGAGGACTGGCGGCGAGCCTTACAATAGCGGCCTGTCCAAGGAGCCGTGATGAGCCAGCCCCCCGAACGCCTGCCCCTCTTTCCCCTGAATGCGGTCTTGTTTCCGCAGGGGCGCATGAATCTGAAAGTATTCGAGGCGCGTTATCTCGACATGATCGCGCGCTGCATGAAAAGCGACAGCAACTTCGGCATTTGCCTGATTGAGCAGGGCAACGAAGTTGGCGAACCGGCCAGCCCCCACAAGGTCGGCGTTGAAGCCAGGATTGTCGATTGGGACATGAGCACTCCGAATCTGCTGGGTTTGACGGTACGCGGTGCACGCCGCTTTCGTGTACTCGAACAGGTGCCGGACTCAAACGGCTTGATCACCGGGATCGTGCAGTGGTTTGACGAACCCGCCAGCGAGCCCGTATCGGCACCCCATCAAGGCATGCTGCCTTTGCTCAATCTGGTGATTGGCGAAGCCGGGCAGCAAGTCATTGCCCAGCCTTACCGCCTGGACGACGCAGCCTGGGTCGGCTACCGCTACGCCGAGATCCTTCCCGTACCGGCGCTGGCGCGCCAGCGCTTGCTGGAGCTTGAAGATGCTGACCTCCGGCTGGCGATCATTCACGAGTACCTGCTTGAGCACAAGCTCCTTCAAGAGAGCGCCGACTGAGCCGACTATGCCCCTTTGGTGCACTACGCCCGATTCTGTGGCGTCCGTAACATGGAACTGGGGTGCCTGCGCGTCGCCGTGTACTGACGTCGTGATCGCCTGTCTCGCCAATACTTTCTGCGAAGGCCGGCGCGCGTGAAGCCGCGCTGCGTCGATGGAGATTCGCCATGAAAATCAGCCAGAAGTTCCTGACCCTGCTTGCCCTCCTGATCGGCATGATCGTCCTTCAGGCTGCGGTCGGCGTGTGGATAGACGCTCGCGCCGACGCCCGCTTGCAAAGCATGTTCACGCTGCGAGCGGAGAGTCTGAGCAGCCTGGGGGCCATGCTGGACGACTCGAATGTCGTTCGCGTCCGGCTGCTTCGGGCAACCCTCTCGGCCTCGCCGGAGACCGTCAGCAAGGAGCTGTCGGAAATCGACAAGCTGCTTGCGAACGTCGACAAAGCTTGGGCCAAAGCCAAAGCACGTGCAACTTCAGACGAAGAGATGAAGTTTGTCACCCGCTACGAAGCCTCGCTGAGCAAGTACACCCAGCAGCGCTCGGCCTGGATCGCCGCGCTGCGCGGTGGCGATTTCGAGCAGGCCAAGGCTGTCGCCAGCGACAAGCTCACGACCGAAGCCTTCCGCGATTCCCGCAATGCGATTCGCGATCTTTTCGGCACCGAAGAGCAGCTTGCCGCGGAGAGCTTCAAGGCCGCGCATGCCGATTCGCGCAATGCCCTGGTCGTCAGCGCGACCGTGCTCGCGCTCGCGCTCCTCGCTGCCATTCTCGCCGCGCGCTTCCTGCTCCGGCCGATCGTGGTCCGCCTGCGCGAGGCGGCCCACGTCTCACATGAGATCTCGCAGGGCAACCTGTGCCAGACCATCACGGTCAAGGGTCGGGACGAAGTCAGCCAACTGCTGTCAGCCCTGAACGAAATGCAGAGCAGCCTCCGCAGCTCCGTCGCCACCATGCGGCAAACGGCGGAACGACTCAATGACCAGGCGACGGCACTGAGCGACGGCGCCCAGCACATCCACGACCAGGCCAGCGCACAGGGCAATGCCATGAACTCGGCGGCGGCAGCCGTGGAAGAACTCACGGTCTCGATCAACGTGCTCGCCAGCAGCGCGGGCGACACCCATACCCGCGTGGAGCAATCCGGCAAGGAGGCCCACGCCGGGACCGACGTCATTCTCGGCACGCGCGAACAGATGCGCAGCGTGGCAGAGACGGTGACCAAGGCCTCCGGCACGCTCAAGGGCTTGGGCGACAAGTCCCAGCAGATCCGCCAGATCGTCGACGTGATTCACGAGATCGCGGAGCAGACCAACCTCCTCGCGCTCAATGCCGCCATTGAAGCAGCCCGCGCCGGCGAGCAGGGCCGCGGCTTTGCCGTGGTGGCGGACGAGGTGCGCAAGCTGGCCGAACGCACCGGGCTTTCAACCCAGCAGATCGCCAAGGTGATTGCTGAAGTGCTCGGCGAAACCGAGGCGGCGATTGGCGAGATGGAAGGCGGCGTCGCAAAGGTGAATGAAGGCACGCGCCTGGCCGAAGCCGCCGGGGAATCGATTCGCCAGATCGTGGAGGGAATGGAGCAGATCAACAGCATGGTGACGCACATCTCCACCGCGATTGCCGAGCAGACCGCGGCCGCGAACGACATCGCGCGCAGCGTCGAACAGATCGCCCAGACGGGCGAGGAAGTCGTCGCCGTGGCCGACAACAATACCTCGACCTCGCAAGCGCTCAGCACCCTGTCCAAAGAGCTGAATGCGGTGGTCGCACGCTTCAAGGTCAGCTGAGGCCTGCCAGCAGACTTCAGTAGCCCCGCCGCCGTTTTCGTTGCGCACTGCGCTCCAGCTCGCGCAGCAGACGAAGAAATTCAAACGGGTGCCGCTGCTCGAGCTCGCGTGCGGTATTCGTGAGCCTCTGCCAAACCGGTGGAAACACCGGGTCATTGAAGGCCAACACGATACGGTTACCGTCGTCGGGCACGTCGACGGCCACTGTGCGTCCGTCAAACGCATCGTCCAGCAGGGACAGATGGGTTTCCGCCACGTTTCCGTGGCCAGAAATGTTCGCCACCGCAATGCCTCTCGGTTTGAGGTGACGTTTCACATTGTCATAAAACTCAAGCCGGCACATTTCTGGCGCCAGCCCATACTCGTCGTAGGCATCCAGCAAGATGGCATCGGCCCGATCACTCGTCTGGGGCGGGGAAGAGAAATACGCGCTGGCTTCCACGCAGCGAACCTTCATCCTGTCATCGTCGGGAGGCAGCATGAACCACTCCCGGCACGCGATCACCCCGGCACTCATCTCCAGCGTCGTCAATCTGGTCCGCGCCAGATGGCGATAGCAATATTTCGTCAGTGAGCCGCCCCCAAGCCCGACCACCACTACATGCTTGGGCAAGGGATTGAAGAGCAGGAAACCCATCATGCTCCGGGTATAGGCCACGCGCAGCTGGTCCGGGTGTGCGATCTCCATTTCGCTCTGGATCAACTTCAGATTGAAATGCAGACGCCGGACCACACCGTCGTCAATCACGAAGGGATGGGGATAGATGCCCTCGCGCAATTGATGCATCAATAGCTGCTGGCTCTTGTCTGCCGGCTCACGCAAGCGAATCACGCCGGCCTCTTCCAGCAAGTGGCCGGGCAGGCTGATCCAGCCGGGGCGGGTCTCGTCGAGTCGGGGTGGGATGTCAGTCATGGGCGGGCGCCTGTGGTGTTGAGCCAACCCGCACGCTGGCCGCGCGAGCGCGCACAAAAAAGCCCCGCGTTGGGCGCGGGGCTTGTGGCGATGGCAGGGTCAATCCTTGTAGGGATCAATCGTGACGATGCTGCCATCCGGGCGATAGCTGATCGGCGTCATCTTCACCGAGCGGAGGTGGGTCAGCCCTTTTGACAGGACCGAGTCATGGTAGAACAGGTACCACTGGCCCTCGTACTCGCAGATCGAGTGGTGCGTGGTCCAGCCAATCACCGGATTCAGGATCCGGCCGCCGTAGGTAAAGGGGCCGTAAGGATTGTCGCCGATGGCGTAGCACAGGAAGTGCGTATCGCCGGTCGAATACGAGAAGTAGTACTTGCCGTTGTACTTGTGCATCCACGACCCTTCGAAGAAGCGACGGTCGTGATCACCTGCCAACAGTGGCTGGCCGTTTTCGTCAAGGATCTTGATTTCGCGCGGCGTTTCAGCAAAGGTCTTCATATCTTCGCTGAGACGCGCCACGATGGGGCCAAGCGCCGGCTGATCATCGGCAGGCTCTTCATTCTTCTCATCAAACACGTTGTTCCGGTACTTCTGCAGCTGGCCGCCCCAAATGCCACCGAAATACATGTAGTACTGCCCGTCACTGTCTTCAAGCACTGCCGGATCGATGGTGTAGCTCCCCGGAATGGCTTCGGGCTCGGCCTTGAACGGGCCCACCGGCGAATCGCCTACGGCCACACCGATCTGGAAGATGCCGTCCTTGCGCTTGGCCGGGAAGTACAGGTAGTACTTGCCATTTTTGCGGGCGGCATCTGGCGCCCACATCTGGCGCTCGGCCCAGGCGACCTCGGAAACATCTAGCCCCACACCGTTGTCGACCGCCGCGCTGGTCGGGCTATCCATCGACAGCACGTGATAGTCACGCATGTCGAAGTGGTCACCGTTGTCGTTGAAAGGAACGCCTGCTTCGACATCGTGCGAGGGATAGATGTAGATCTTGCCGTCGAAAACGTGGGCCGACGGATCAGCCGTATAGATGTGCTCGACCAGGGGCTGGGAAATCGCACGTGCCTTGAGCTTGGCGACTTCTTCGGCAGACAGTAATTCTTCAGGCATAAAAATCTCTCATCAGATCAAAATTCATCGGGTCTGGGCGACGGCGCGCTGCAGCACGTGGGGCAAGGCTTCTTGCACGCCCGAAACGTAAGCGCCAGATGATAAAGCAAGCGCCCGAGCTTGGGCGAAGAACCCTGCTGCAAAAAACCGGGCCTGTTGCCCATTCTTGATCGTTCGCAACTGCGCTGTTCACGAACTGCACGACAAGGCGCTGCAGCCGGGCGCATTGCGTGCCCAGTCCGGCCGGCGCTGGGCAAACTCGGCGAATGCCGGATCTTCAGCGTAGGGATTGCGAATCGCCGCCATCAGCCGCGTCAGCGTGCTCGTATCTCCTTGTTCCGCCGCTTGAATGGCGGTTTGCGCCAGCCAGTTGCGCGGAATGATCCAGGGGTTGGCTGCGTTCATGCGGGCAACGCGGCCCGCGTCGGGGGCGCTGATCGCCTGCAGCCAGCCTGCCAGCCAGTCAGCCCAGCCCGCCCGAGCCTGCACGGAGGGCGTCGCATAGAACGCCGGGTTCAGCATCGTGAGCGCGGCTTCCACGCCTGGCGAAGCCTGCGCCACCTGCCCCAGCAGCCGGAAGAACAGCGTCATGTCGGTCTCGGCGGATGAGAAGCACGCCACTAAGGCGCTGAACCGCGCGATATCCGCTTCCGGCTCGCCCGTATCGGCAAGGCCCAGCTTGCTGCGCACCACGTGCAGGAAGGCCAGTTCGAAGCTTGTCCGGTACTCATCCAGCGCCGCTTCGAGCGCCGGCACATCCTGCACCAGCGGCAACAAGGCTTGCGCCAGACAGCTGAGGTTCCAGCCGGCAATCTGCGCCTGGTTGCCAAAGCTGTAGCGCCCGCCCGAATCAGTGGTGTTAGGGGTAAAGCCCAGGTCAAAGCCGTCGAGCCAGCCATACGGGCCGTAGTCAATGGTCAGCCCGAGGATTGACAGATTGTCGGTATTCATCACTCCATGCACGAAGCCTACCCGCCACCACTCGGCAACAAGATGCGCAGTACGGCGGCACACCTCGGCAAACCATGCCAGATAGGTGTCGCGGGAAGGTTTCCCCAACGACGGATAATGCTTGCGGAGCGTGTGGTCGACCAGTTGACGCAACACATCGAGTTCGCCTCGTGCGGCGAAGATCTCGTAGTGACCGAACCTCAGGAAGCTCGGCGCCACACGGGTGACCACCGCGCCGGGTTCAGCGCGGCTACGCCCGTCGTAAAACATATCTCGCGCCACAGCTTCACCGGTTGCTACCAGACACAGCGCGCGCGTCGTCGGCACGCCCAGATGATGCATGGCTTCGCTGCACAGATACTCGCGCAGGGATGAGCGCAGCACCGCGCGGCCATCGGCATGGCGCGAGTAGGCCGTGCGCCCGGCACCCTTGAGCTGGAGCTCCTGCCAGACGCCCTGTCGATCCTTCAGCACCCCCAGACTGATCGCCCGCCCGTCGCCGAGCTGCCCCGCCCATTGGCCGAACTGATGCCCGCCATAACAGGTCGAGAACGGCTCGCTGCCGGGCAGCAGACGATTCCCGGCAAACACCTGCGCCATAGCGTCGGCGTCGGCCACGTCGTCAACATGGAGTCCGAGCGACGCAGCCAACTCGCCCGAGTACGCCAGCAAGGCTGGCGCGGACACCGGCGAAGGCTTCACGCGCGACACCACGGCGCCGTATACCTGCCGCGGCCTTGCCTCGTCGAACGGGTCGGCCGCCAGTTCAAGAAGGGAGGCACGTTCCAGCCTGAGCGTGCTGAGCCGGTGCAGTATCGCGGCAGATGTCATGGGTAATCTCTCTGTGATGAAGCGTCGGTCGCCCGTAGCGCCGACGTGTTTGGGGGGAGTGTATCGCCTTGCGGTCGCTCTCCGTTCAACGTCCGCCCCCAACACCCTTTGTCACCTGCGCATCGCGAAGGATTGACCCCCGCCCGGACTTCACGCAAGGTGCATTCTGCAGCGCCGCCGGCCGCGCGCCATCGGCTTACATTCTTAGCTTTCAGGACCCCGCAATGCTGTTGAGCAACCTCGAAATCATCCCCGGCCGCCGTGTCCGGGAGCACCTGGGCATCGTCGAAGGCAGCACCGTGCGCAGCAAGCACGCAGGCCGCGACATCCTGGCCGGGCTGAAGAACATCGTCGGCGGGGAACTCAAGGCCTATACCGAGTTGCTCGTCGAGGCCCGCCAGCAGGCCACTGACCGCATGGTGGCGCAAGCCGAAGAGCTTGGCGCCAACGCGGTGCTCAACATCCGTTACACCACCACCTCAGTCACTCAGGGTGCCGCAGAGATCCTCGCTTACGGCACCGCCGTCATCCTCGACTAAGCCCGAACATGGAATTCCTGATCAAACTCGGGGTTTTCCTCGTGCTGGTGGCGGTCGGCTATTGGCGCGGGCGGCGCAACGAACGCGCGCATCTCAAATCGCTGGATGCGGAGGAAGACGCGCTGACCGACATCCTGATCTTCGCCACCCGCTACCCGCCCGCCTCGGCCGAGGTGCTGGACCCGGTACTGGTCAGTGGCAGCGCGGTGATCGGCTCGGATTACTTCCGCCTGTTTGTGGCCGGCCTGCGCAAGATCGTCGGCGGCAACTACCGCGCCTATGAACAGTTGATGGAACGTGGCCGTCGCCAGGCCCTGGTGCGGCTCAAGCAAGCAGCCAAGGCCAAGGGCGCGAAGATGGTGTTCAACGTGCGCATCACCACCAGCCGTATCTCGAACAGCCGCGGCGGCGAAGCCACGCAAGTCGAAGTGCTGGCCTACGGCACGGCGTTTGTGCGGGCGCGGGGGACGGTGGCCGAGAGCCACGTGGGCCACGTGGCGGGCGTGGGTGTCCCGCTGGAAAACGAAGTCCCGGCGCTTCATCAACGCAAGTTCACGCTCTACTGGATGCTGGCTTGCTTGGCGATGGGCGCGTACCTGATCGTGTCACCTTTCCTGGACCGTGGCGCACAGGAACAGTGGCGCTACACCGCGGGCGCGCCCTGGCTGGTCTTTGCGGGGGTCGCTGTGCTGATCACAGCCATCATCTGCCGGTATGCCATCCGCGCCAGATCGATGTCGAGCGACTGGATCGTGATGGCCATCCTCACCTTCCTGATCCTGCTGCCGGTGCAGTATTTCGTGCTGCTGAAACTCAATGCCGCACTGGACCCAAATCCCCAACACTGGGTGTACATCGTGCAGGCAGGCGGCAAGCTGCACGGGCGCGACAGAGGCGCGCCGGAGCTTGAGCTCGAATACTACGCACGTGACGGCAAGCAGGAATTCTGGTCGCTGATTCCGGCAGGCACCCCTGTGGACATCCGCATCGCGCATGGCTTGCCTGGCGTGTATCAGTATGACCTGCTGCCACTGAGCGCCGACTATCAGCGGTTTTACGAAGGCGGCAAAGCGCACAAGGAAGCATCAAAACGCTAAGACTGATTCAAACCCCGAAACGTGCCATCTGAAAAGCCGCATCAGCTGGGCGTTCCCAGCCAGAACAGTCCAGCATCCGCGTCTATATTGCCTTCTGGCCTAGCCTGCCTGCAAAGGCAATGCTGATGCGGTTCTTCAGCATTGTCCGACAACCGCTCTGAATCACTGTTGTTTCGCGCTGAGGTTGAGAGGCGCGGCAAGTGGCGTCAGCGCACCGGCCGCACCGGGCGAGGCCTCGGCTGCGCGCGCACGCTCCAGCGGCTGAGGATGGCTCTGCAGCCACGGGATCTGGGCCATGCCCGGCTGGGTGCGCTGCAGGGTGTCGAACACCTTGAACAGTTCCACCATCCCCCGCGTGCTGCCGGACAAGCGCTGGCTGGCCAGCATGGCAGTGGCATCTGCCTCGCGCTCGGCATCGCGGCTGTAGGCGAGTTGCTGCAATTGCTGAGCATCCCCGATCAGCCACTTGCTCACGCTGGCGCTGCGCACGCCGATCAGGCCCAGCGCGGCGGTGGCGACCACGCCGCGGCTGAGGTGCTGCACCACGTGGCGATGCTGGACGTGGCCGATTTCGTGGGCCAGCACAGCATCCAGCTCTTCTTCATAACGCAGCTTGGCGAGCAGGCCGCGAAACACGGTGACATGGCCACCCAGGGTGGCAAAGGCGTTGACGGTGCCGCCATCGACGTAATGCAAGGTGATCGGCATGTCTGCGGGCAATTGAAGGGCGTGGACGATGCGATCCGCCCGCCCCTGCAAAGCGGCTTCTATCTCACGCTGCGCCGGCGAGGGCTTGCCGCCGCCCATCATCGTGGCCGCCAGCGCATCCAGTTTCATCGTCTGCGCCAGGCGCTGCTCTACCGAAAAAGGCAATGATGGCGCCAGCCAGACTGCCGCACGATCTGCCACCAGCAGACAGGTGACCACGATCAGGCTCACCGCGACCAGCAGGCGCAGCAACTCGGCATTCTCACCGCGAGCGGTCTGCGCAGGGTCGGGTCTGCGCGGGGCGGGGTTGGAATAGCGCACAGCGGGGCTCAGCCGGTCTGCCGATCAAATAGCACACGCGGCGTCTGCCGCCGGCGATGCGGGATTTGCCAGTTCGGCCAAAGCCTTGTCGAGCACCAGGTTGTTCTCCCGTGGCACCGGCCGCGCGCGCGACTCTGCATCCACGGCGACATAGGTAAAGGTGGCCTCGGTCACACAGTAGCGCTCGCCAATCGCCTCCGCGCTCACCTTCTTGACCCAGACCTCCAGCTTCACCTTGAGCGAGCTGCGCCCGACATGACTGCAATAGCCATAGCAGCACACCACGTCGCCCACCGCGACCGGGCGCAAAAACGTTATGGCATCCACCGCCACCGTCACCACCCGGCTCTGCGCCAGCTCGTTGGCGAGGATGGCACCGCCAATATCCATCTGCGACATCAACCAGCCGCCAAAGATATCGCCGCTCGGGTTGGTATCCGCGGGCATGGCCAGGGTACGCAGCAGCAGGCTGCCTTTCGGGGTACGCGCATCACTCATCGCCAGGACCTCCATCACGGGGGCGAAGCAGACAGCCCCATAAAAAAACGGGCCGCAGGTGTTATCCACCGTGGCCCGGTCTATGTCGACACCCGGAAAACTCAGCGCAGGATGATGACTTCTTCTTCCATGCTGCTGGTGCTCGACTTGAACGAGGATTCACGCGTACTGCGCGACGTACCCGCCCCTCGCGAGGGATCGAATTGCTCTTCAAGCTGACGCGCAGCGTCCAGCCCCAGGCTCTTCGAAACTTCCGAAACCACTTTGCCACGGTTCATGACAACGCGGTTGTTTCCGGTCAGGAACTTGGCATCCTGCCCCTCACCCATCGCGCTGAATGCCGCCTTGACTTCATAGGTCTTGGTGTTGATCAGGTTGAAGTCTGCCACCAGTTCCAGACTCAAGGTTTGCGAGTACTTGTTGGCGCCCTGGATCGGGTTGATTTCATCGCGCCACTGAATGCTGGACACCGATCCGAACAACACATAATCGGCACCCGGATACATGCCCTGCTTGATGCGCGCGATCACGTCGTAGAGCTTCTCCATGTTTTTGGCGGTATAAGGCTTGGCCGTCGTCACGCGGTAGATGCCAGACTTGAGCATTTCACCCTTAACGTCAGCCGTGAATTTGCGCAATTCGCCCCGCTCGATGTAGGAGTATGTGCCTTCTGCCTCGTAATAGCTGCTCTCCGACTTGGCGTTCAAGGAACTGCGGCCGCGTTCCGACGAACTGAAGTCACTGTCGCGCGCACTGTGACTGGCACTGGCTTTGAGCGAACTCTTGCTGTGCGCGGCGACAACGTGAAAGTATTCCTGTACCCGCTCTTCATAGCTAAGATCGGTGACGGCAATCTTGGGAGCTGCGAAGGCAGCACCCGTCAGACACAGGCTGGTCAACAGCCCGGCAATGATTAATTTCATATGAAGGGACTCCAGAAAGAGGCCGCGGTGACGGCCTCTGGTTCCATGCTTAGCGGCGGGACGTCTTGCGGATTTCTTTCTCGTCCATCCACTCGTCGACACCCTCTTCCACGTTCTTCAGTAGCAGGCTGAATTTGTAGTAGACATCTTTGGTGCTGGAGTTCTTCTTGACGATGGAGGTGATCTCACCGGTCAGGATGTACTTGGCACCTTTCATGTTGCCGATCTTCGCGGCTGTCGACTTCTTGTACAGGCCGGTCTGGTTCTGGCGCATGAGCTCGTCGGTTTGTGCATCCATGGTGCTGGCATCAGTCGCGAAGCGCACGCCCGTCTTCATCAGCTGATTCTTCACGGAGTTGGTGATACTGCGAGTGTCAATATACTCACTGGTCTTGTTCTTGACTTCCGACACCGATACCAGCGGCTGGCCACGCATCGACGGATGCTGGCTCAAGGAGCGCGCCATCGTCTCGGCGATCATCTGCAGGTCGGTGGAGCCGAACTCGTTGGTCACCGTTTCGACCGCCTTCGCGTCACCGTAGGTCACGTTGCCGCCGCCTTCGGTGACGGGGCCGGAGGTGGAGGCGCAGCCTGCCAGCAGCGAAACCAACAGCAGGGGTGCGCCAAGCTTGCTCATGAGGCTAGGTTTTTTTGTCATGTCTGATTCCTATTTTCAGGGGTGGTTCTAGTAAAGAGTTGGATTACTGCGGGCGACCGTTATTGTCGGGGCTGTGCAGCTCAATCCTGAAATCGGTGGCAGCCTGAACCGGCGCAACCGCTTCGATCAGCTTCTTCTGATTGCCGTACACGATCACCGGCTTCCAGCCTTCTTCCGCCCCCACGGTGAAACCCGCGTTATCCAGCCACTTGAAGCGGTAGAAGAGCTGCTGGGTCTGGCGATCGGTGTTCAGCAAATCCGCTTGCACGTTAAGAAAATCGTTACGCCGCACGATACGGATGCTCTGCACTTCCAGCGAACGCATCTGCCCGAGCTGCTCCACCTTGTCGGCCGCTGAAGCAGCCTGCGCATCGACACCTCCGACAAGTGCGGCCGCCGTCACGACAAGACAGCCCAGCAGCCGGCGAAAATTGGTAGTTCGTTTCATGGCAACTCCTTGTCAGTCTACTTGGATTTCTTTCTGGTTTTCTTGCCTGCTTGCTTGGCGGGTTTCAGCTCAGCAGCGCTCGCTGTGTCGGCGTCAGGCTCATGCGACGCGCCGAGGGCCGAGGCACTGGCAAGCTTCGTCACATCCGGCTGCAGCGCGTAGGTGGTTGGGCCCATGATGCGCAGCGGCACGATCGCATACTTGCCGGCCACCGTAATATCAAACCGCTGCACGCCACCCGGCGCCGGCAATGTAAGCGTGTGCTGGCCGGCTGGCAAGACCGCCCGGCCGATGGCGATACGCGCGGGCAATGTACGCCAGACGCGCTCATCTGCTTTCTCGGTCACCGCCGTCGCCACAGCACCCAGCAAGCCACCGGCCAGCCCCGCCCAACCGCCGGCTTTCGAGAGTTCCTTCTGCGTTGCGCCCTTCGCTATCGCCCGAATAGTCGTGCGAACGATGATGCCAGGCAGGTCGTCACGCAAGGCGCGACGCGACATTGCATCAATACTGGTGATTTCACTGACTGCGACGCGATCCTTGCCCACCTGAAGCTCGGTCGGCACGAAGACGCTGCGATCAGGTTTGATGACCGGGAAAGAAACCTGTGTGTAGTTCAGCCCGCCGCGCCAGAAGAACGGCAGCGGAATCGCCATGGACTGACGGGCAGGTGCCGTCCCGGCCTCAATGATGAACAGCACGTCCGTCTCGCCCGTCTTGCGTTTGCGCGGTCGGCCATCAACGCCACTCAAGCCATCTTCAAGAATGCCGACTGCCGGGCGCAACTCGATGGCCTTCCGGTACCCCGGCGCCGCGAGGCTGGGCTCGCCCATCGCCTCGTAGACAAACCCCGCCAGATAATGACTGAAGGCGCTCTGGTAGCCGTTTTTCAGCGCCGTTACGTCCGGATCATCCAGCGTCTCGACCGGGTAACCCTTCAGCTCCTTGTAAGTTGTCTTGATATTCTTGCCCTTCGCTTCTTCTTCCTGCTTCTCATACTCCTTGGCCCGGAACTCGGCGATCAAGGCTTCGCGCTCGTGTGTTTTCTTGATCTCGGTACGCGCATTCTCCCAGTTTCCGGTCAGGGTATGATTCACCGCCAGCAGGGTAGACAGCATGACTTTCTCATAGTCATAGCCGTCGTAGCGGCGCGTTTTGTCATTGACCAGAAAACTCCCCACCTGCCCCATTACCTTACCCGGATCGGTCTTAACGGCCTCTTCCCAAAGCTTGATTTTCTCATCGGCACTCAGCCAGGCCTGCGTACTTGCCGGAATGTCATTTTTGGCATGAAGCAAGGCGCCTTTCTCAAAGAAATACAGCAGATCCTTGTCGTCGCCCTTGTTGTTCTCTTCCAGCGTCGCAATAGCCGCATTCAGGTTGTTTCCAGCGGCAGCGCTGGCCAGACTGTCGGTCTCCGCTTTGTAGTTGCGCATTGAGCCGCACCCGCTCAAACCTGAGACGAGTGCCAGCGCAAGCGTCGAAAGCCATATTCTGTTTAGATGTCGCATGTCGTGAAGTAAGTTAAGAACAAAAGAAAAATCTCCGCACAATGTCGCACATTTTAACATTTCGCCTTCATGTCTCCTGTGCGGTTGTGCCGCATCCCGCAGACACCGTAACGATTCCCGACAAACGGCCCCTGCCCTCACTTACCCACCCACAGACCCTCAGCAAGCAGTTACGTCGTTATGCCGCAAGTGCCTTAATATCCGCCAGACACCGCGACTCTCCACACGAAAGCCCCCCCGGGAAAACCTCCAAGCATGATCACGACCACCACTTTCTTTTACTGGATTGCACTCGCCGGCGTCGCCTTGTACGCCATCACCGGCGCGCTCGAAGCTGGCCATAAGGGCATGGACTTCGTGGGCGCCTGTGCCGCCGGCCTCGCCACCGCCGCGGGCGGCGGCACGGTGCGCGATCTGCTGATCGGCCGCCCCGTGTTCTGGATCAGTGACCCGAGCTACCTGTCCGTCGCGATCATTGCGGCGCTCGCGGCCTTCGCCCTCGCGCGCACCGTCCGCCTGCCGATGCGCCTGTTTCTGATACCCGACGCCCTGGCCCTCGCGCTGTTCACGGTTTCCGGCACCCAGACTGCGCTGGCGGCCGGTGTGCCCTGGCTGGTCGCGGGGCTCATGGGGGTGATTACCGGCGTACTCGGGGGCGTGCTGCGCGATGTGCTGTGCAACGAAATCCCGCTGATCTTTCTGCCCAGCGAGCTTTACGCCACCGCCGCGGCCGCAGGGGCCGCCACGGTGGTGGGCCTGCACGCCGCCGGGCTGGGACACGAAATCGCCGCGATTGCCGGCTTTCTGGTCGCCGCCGGCCTGCGCCTCGCCGCCATGGCCTTCCGCCTGCGCACCCTGAAATGGGAGCCCCGCCAGTAGGCGCCCTGCGCCTACAATGAAAGCCCATCGCCCGAGGAGAGCCCCATGAGCACGCCCGACCGCTTCGTCGCCCTGTTCATCGACGCCGACAACGCCCCTGCCAGCCACATCGAAGTCATCCTCAACGAGCTCGCCGGCTTTGGCACCGTCAGCATCCGCCGCGCCTATGGCAACTGGAAGACCGACCGGCTCGGCTCGTGGGAACGCATCCTGCACGAGTACGCCATCCAGCCCATCCACCAGCTCGACCTCACCAAGGGCAAGAATGCAACCGACATGGCGCTGACCATCGACGCCATGGACGCGCTCTACACCCGCAAGGCCGATGTATTCGCCCTGGCCTCATCCGATTCCGACTTCACCCCGCTCGCCACCCGCCTGCAGGCCGACGGCAAAATGGTCATCGGCTTCGGCGAACGCAAGACGCCCCTGCCCTTCGTCAATGCCTGCTCCAAATTCCTCTACCTTGATACCGAAGAAACCGCTGTCGAACCCGGCGCTGCGGCAAGCGTTCGCAAGCTCAGCAGCAAGCAGCTCAAGGGCGACGCCCGGCTCGTCAACCTGCTGCGCAACGCCGTGCTCGCCGCCGAAGGCGATGACGGCTGGGCGCCACTCAGCCATGTCGGCAGCCACATCGGCAACCAGGCCTCATTCGACGCCCGCAACTACGGCCACAAGAAACTCGTTGATCTCTACAAGGCCACCGAATTGTTTGACCTGGAACTGCGCGACGACCGGATCACCTACCTGCGTGACAAACGCAAGACCAAGGCGGCTTGAAAAATTTGGAGTGACGGCCTCCTTCGACAAGCATGCAAACCCAAAAATGCAACAAAGCGGGGTTTAGCAAACCAATAGTAATAAAAATTGTCCCCAAAGACACAGGAACGACAACGCGTCCAGTAGACTGATCCGGTCTTCGACTGGAGGGAATCCCTGATGCTGAGTCCCACTCGCCTGTTGCTTTGGCTAGGCGCTGTTCTGATTGCATCCCCGGCAATTGCCGCCACTACAATCAACGAGCAGTTCGCTGCGGCCACGATCAACCCGGGAGATATCTCGCACTACCGGATTACACTGGCAAACAGCTCATTGATCGGACTGACGAACGCGCAAGTCACAGTGGTGATGCCCAGCCAGGTGAAGATCGCTACGCCAGGCAATATCCAGAACACCTGCGGTTTTACCGTGACTGCAGCCGCTGCGGGCACGTCGACCCTCGAACTGAGCGGAGGCGCCGTTCCCGCCGGCAATGGTACGACGGATGGCCAGTGCTATTTCCAGCTTGACGTTACGTCCACCGCACCGGGCAACTGGGTAGCCACGATTCCGGCGAATACGACCCCCGATGCAAGCACCAGCGGCTACACGGCATTTGAAAATGCCGTACAAGTATGGAATTCCACTGAAGCCAACGCCACCCTGTCAGTCAATACGCTGCAGAATCCAACAGGTAGCAAGAACTATTCGCCCTCACCCGCCACGGCGAACACACCGACACGCCTAAGCATCGTGCTGAGCAACCCGAACGCGGCAGCGACCATTCCCCTGACCAGCTTCAGCGACACCCTTCCCGATGATGGTAGCGGTCACGCCATGCTGGTGGCACCTACCCCCAGCCCCAGCATCAATTGCACCGGTACAGGCGCGGTGAACGGTACGCTGACCGCCGTGGCAGGTAGTTCGTCGATTACGCTCACTGGCGGCACAATCGGACAGAGTGGAGCCTGTACGCTGGCCGTCAATGTCGTAGTTGCGAGCATAAGCACTGCGAGCACCAGTCAGGTATTCACCAACACCATCCCTGCCGATGCCATTGGCAACATCCGCAGCTTGAACAGCAATGGCTTTGCAGCAAACCTGACGGTGAATACACCTATTGGTGTAAGCAAGACTTTCAACCCTACCAGCATCCCCGCTGGCCAACCTTCGCTGATGACAATTGCGCTGAGTAACAGCAGCGCCAGCAACACCCTGCCAGTCACCTCGTTTGTCGACGACATGGCTGCGATCAACCTTACCGTGCTCGATGCCACAACGACAGGCGCGTCGAACCCGACCGTAAGCTGTACCGGCACAGGCGCCAGCAATGGCACGCTGACAGCGACAACCGGTACCAGCAGCGTAAGCCTTGCCAACGCGGTCATTGGCACCAGCGGCACCTGCACGATTTCGGTCTACGTCACTTCGACTGTTGATGGCAGCCACACCAACAGCATCCCCGCCAATGCCGTCACGAATCCGGCGAATTTCCCCAGCCCTGCAGCAAGTGCCACGCTGACGACCAACGCTCAATTGAGTATCAGCAAGACAGTCAGCATCAATTCGGTCGCCCCCGGGCAATGGACCGAATTCACGGTCACGATCAACAACTGGTCAGGTGGCAACGTCACGGGTGTCAGTTTTCTCGACAACCTGCCATCGGCCAGTGGGGTCCAGATGGTGCTGGACGGCTCGACATCCATCCCCTCGTCATTATCTGCGGGTTGTTCTGGCGGCGCTTGGACAGGCAACGACGGTGACGCCAGCCTGAGCTGGAGCAACGGCACCATCGTCAGCGGCAGTGGCGCCAACCCTGGCGTATGTACGATCAAATTCCGTGCGCGTTTGCCGGCAGCAAGTGCGACCGGACTGACTTCCAGCAACAGCATGCCCGTCGGTTCGGTCTGCGGCACAGGCCCGAGTGGTGGCGTACAGAACACCAATGCTTCATCGGTCAACGTCACCACCATCGCCGCTGCGTCCGTCACCAAGGATTTGCACCGGGCAGCATCGCCGCAGGCAATACATCGACCCTGACAATCACGGTTTACAACCGCACACTCTCGACCCTGACCAGTGTCGCCCTGACCGACAACCTGCCCGCAGGCATGACCCTGGCCGCCAACCCGGCCGCCACCAATAGCTGCGGAGGCACGCTGCAGGCCTTTCCGGGAAGCACGGCAGTCGTCCTGAGCGGCGGCAGCGTCGCTGCGCGCCCCAACGCCAGCCAGCAGTCGAGTTGCGCGATTTCCATCAAGGTCACCGCAGGCGCCACCGGCACATATGCCAACACGATCCAATCGAGCGATTTCAGCACTGCAGAAGGTGTCACGATCGCGGATGCTTCGGCCAACCTGATCGTCACTGCAGGCATGACCGGCAGCAAAACGCTGGCGCCGAGCGCGATCACCTCAGGCGGCACCTTGCGGGCCACAATCACCGTCAATAACGTATCAACCGCACAGGTCACCAACCTGAGCGTACTCGACAATGGCTTCTCCGCCGGACTCGCCATTGCCAACCCGGCCAACGCCAGCACATCCTGCCCGGGTTCCCCCTCCATCGTAGCCAACCCTGGCGCAAGCGTTGCCTCTTTGCTAGGTGCAACGCTGGCAGCGGGCGGCAGTTGCAGCTTCTCGTTCGACTTGGTAACCAGCGGCAGCGGCCCATGGAGCAACAGCCTGCCTGCCGGTCGCATCAGCACGGCAGAAGGGCTCAGCAATACCGCAACGATCAACTCAAACAGCGTCACGGCCCAAGCCGCGCAGATCAACATCAACAAGTCCTTCAACCCGGTGATCGTGACCGGTGGCGTGCCATCACTGCTAACCATTGATGTCATCAACCCAACCTCAACGCCAATGAGCGGCGTGGGATTTGTCGACACCTTCCCGCCCGGCATTGAGGTGTACTCTGTGCCGTCAGCCAGTACCGACTGCAGTGGCGGCATCGTCACAGCAGCCCCCGGCGATGGCAAGATCAGCCTGGCCAAAGCCAGCCTGGCCGCAAACTCGACCTGCCACGTATACGTGCAAACCACCTCGGTGAAGTTTCTCAACCTCACCAACACCATCCCCGCAGGATCGGTTGTCGGCCATCAGTCCTATACCAATGCTCAACCGACCACGGCTTCACTCTCAACCCTGCAAGGGATGAGCGTGATGAAGAGCTTCTCGCCCGCCTACATGGGTCCGGGCCAGACGACCCGCTTGAAGTTACGCCTGGTCAGCACCTTTGATCCCTTTGCCCCCTCACCGTTGGTTCTCACCGGCGTGAGCTTCACTGACAGCCTGCCCGCCGGGCTGACGATTGCGTCAAGCCCCAACGCCAGTACCGACTGTACGAATGGCACAGTCACCGCAACACCTGGAACAGGTCTGGTCACCATCAGCGGTGTTTCGTTATCGCCCAGCACCAACTGCGAAATCTCGGTCGATGTTGTCGCCGCCGGGCTAGGAAGTTATGTCAATATCATTCTCCAGAAGACCATCACCACCGATCAGGGGGTGACCAATCCGAATGACGCCAGCGCAACGCTCCACGTCGTGAACCAACCCACGCTGAGCAAGGCTTTCAGCCCGAAGTCGATCAACGCGGGCCAGACCAGCACCCTGACCGTTACCATCAACAACGCAGCAGCCGTGGGCATCAGTGGCATCCAGCTTGCAGACATATTGCCAGCCGGGGTCGCCATCGCGGCAACGCCAACCGCAAGCACCACCTGCACGGGCGGCGTGGTGACGGCACTCGCCGGCAGCGACACGCTGAGTCTCGTCGGCGCCAGCCTGAATGCAGGCACTTCATGCACCTTTCAAGCCAAAGTGGTTGCGAACGCCAACGGCAGCTACGTCAATAACATCAATGCCAGCAGCCTGATCACCGACCAGGGGCTCACCAACCCGGGCGCGGTCAGCGATACCCTGACGGTGCTGTCGCCTCCCACCATCAGCAAAGCTTTCAGCCCGGTCTCGATTGCAGCAGGCGGCACCTCCACCCTCACCATCCATCTCGGCAACAGCAATGCCAGCAACATCAGCCTGAGCTCGGCGCTTGTTGATGCCTTGCCCGGCAATGTATTTGTCGCAGCCACACCCAATGTCAGCAAGACCTGCGCAGGCGCAGTCACGGCCGCCGCTGGCACAACCAGCATCAGCTATGCCAACACCGCACAGATCCCTCCCGGTGGTTGCGACGTTTCAGTCGATGTCACCTCGGCAACCCCAGGCAGCTATCTGAACACTATTGCAGCCGGGCAACTGGTCACCACCTCAGGTAGCAACCAGCAACCAGCCACGGCCTCACTGGCCGTCGGGCCAGGCGCACTGGTTCCGCCCGGCGTGAGTAAGGCGTTCAGCCCGGCGGCAGTAGCAGTCGGCGGCATCAGCCAACTGACGATCACGCTGAGCAACGCCAATGCCAGTGTGCTCACCCTGTCTGCCGACCTCATCGACACGTTGCCAGCAGGTCTCCAAGTGTCCGCTACGCCAAACATCGGCGGCACTTGCGTTGGTAGTGTTACCGCCAACGCGGGCACTCAAACGATCACATATGCCAACACAGCCAGCATCCCGGCGGGGTCTTGCACCATCACTGTCGATGTAGAGGCCACCAACAGCGGCAGTTTCACCACCACCATCGCGGCAGGTGCGTTAAGCACTGATGGTGGCAGCAACCCGCTATCTGCCACCGCCAGTCTGGTCGCCACCAGCCCGACACCACCAACCGTCAGCAAGAGCTTCAGCCCCGGCACCATCAATCCCGGAGGTATTTCCCGCCTGACCATCAATCTCGGCAACAGCAATGCCGGCGCACTGACGCTCACCAATGCCCTGACCGACACCCTTCCAGCGAACGTTCTAGTAGCCGCATCCCCCGCAATTGGCGGCACTTGCACGCTTGCTAGCGTAAGCGCTGCGGGCAGCGCCATCAGCTATGCCAGTGGCGCGACGATCCCGGCAGGTGGTTGCACGATCCAGGTCGATGTCAGCTCTGCCACCCCCGGCGGCCCGTATACCAACACCATCCCGTCCAATGCCTTGCAGACCGATGGCGGCAACAATATCGCTGCCACCAGTGCCAACCTGTTTGTTAACCCGGCACAGCCGCCCAGTATCAGCAAGTCTTTCTCCCCCACCCGGGTTGGCGTGAACTTGCCGTCACTACTGACCATCAGCCTTGCCAATGGCAACGCAGCAGCAGCAACGCTGACCGGAGATCTGGTGGACAACCTGCCCGGCGGCCTTGTCATCGCCACCCCGCCAAATCTGCAGCTCGGTAGTGGTTGCACGGCAGGCAAGGTGGTCGCCACAGCAGGCGGCACCAGCGTGACCTATCAGTCCGGTGGCGTCATCCCCGCCAACTCAGGCTGCTCAATCAGCGTCAACGTCGTATCAGCCGCAGCAGCTAGCTATACCAACACCATCGCGGTAGGTGCGCTGACAACCAGTATCGGCAACAATTCAGTCTCAACTTCGGCCAGCTTGCAGGTGTTTAGCCGCCCGACCGTGGGCAAGGCCTTTGCGCCAACCGCCATACTGGAAGGGGCAAGCTCGACTCTGACCTTGACCTTGGGCAATAGCAATGCCAGCACCATCACGCTTAGCAACGACATGGTCGACAGCTTGCCTGTAGACCTTGTCATCGCCACCCCGAATGGCTTGGCGGGAACCTGCACTGCGGGCAAAATCGCCGCCACAGCGGGGGGCAGCAGCATCACCTACCAGAATGGCGCCAGCATTCCCGCTGGCGGTTGCACGATCATCGTGACAGTTACCTCCAGTGTGCACGGTGTGTATACCAACACCATTGCAGCGGGAGCCTTGAATACCGACGCGGGCAGCAACACCACCGCCACCTCGGCAACACTGACCGTCAGTTCGCTCCCCTCGTTGAGCAAGGCCTTCTCGCCGACTACCATCCTGGTCAATGACACATCCACCTTGACCCTGAGCCCGGCAAATCCCAACGCGGCAGCGACCACACTGACAGCAGACCTGGTCGACACCATGCCAACCAACCTCACGGTGGTAACGGCGACCAGTCCGACGGGCACCTGCACACTGTCAAATGTCAGCCTGACAAGCAGCAGCGTGCGCTACGCCTCAGGCAGCAGCATCCCTTCGGGAGGATGCACGATCAGTGTTGCGGTGACCTCCAGCACGGCAGCGAACTACGTCAACACGATCCCAGCCAATTCGCTGCAAACCAACCTCGGAAATCACGCCAGTGCAGCCAGCGCCAGCCTGAAAGTGCTTAGCCTGCCGACGGTGGGCAAAGCCTTTGCACCGACCGCCATCCTGGTTGGTGAAAGCTCGACGCTGACCTTGACCCTCGGCAACAGCAACCCTAGCGCCATCACCCTCAGCAGCGACATGGTCGACAGCTTGCCAACCAATCTCGTCATTGCTACCCCGAATGGCTTGGCGGGCACTTGCACTGCGGGCAAAGTCGTCGCCACGGCGGGTGGCAGCAGCATCACCTACCAGAGTGGCGCCAGCATTCCGGCAGGCGGTTGCACGATCATCGTGACCGTCACCTCCAGCGTTCATGGTGTATATACCAACACCATCGCGGCTGGCGCGCTAAATACTGACGTCGGCGCCAACACCGCCGCTGCGTCGGCGGTACTGACGGTCAATACCCTGCCCACGCTGAGCAAGACCTTCTCGCCGACATCAATCCTCGTCAATACCATCACAAGTTCGCCACCAAGCCTGGCCAAACAGAATGCCGCCACCTTGACGCTGACGCTGACGAATCCGAATGCGGCAGCAGTAACGCTGGTAGCGGACCTGATCGACACCATGCCGAGTGACTTGACGGTTGTCACCACGGCCAGCCCGACTGGTACTTGCACACTGGCAAATGTCGTGCTGACAACCACCAGCGTCAGCTACCTCTCCGGCAGCAGCATTCCGACCGGTGGCTGTACCATCAATGTATTGGTGAGTTCGAGCAAGGCGGGGAGTTACCTCAACACCATTCCTGCTAATTCACTGCAAACAAACTTGGGGAACCACGCCACCGCCGCGAGTGCCAGCCTGAATGTGCGAGTCGACGTGAAAGGTATCCCGACCTTGTCGGCAGCGATGCTGGCAGCGCTGGTTTTGCTGATCCTTGGCGTAGCCTACCGCAGCCCCAAACGACAAGACTAGGGCTTGCTTTGCGCGGAGAGCCTTGTGATATGAGGCTTTCTGCGCAAACAACGGCCAATGCCGACTGCGGATTAGCAGGGCGCCATGCGCCTGTTTTTGTCGTGAAATAAGGTTTATGCTCCGGCAGCACGCCCACGCTTCCTGTAACCCGAATCCGCATTCGATAACCGACAGGCACGCCTTTAGCCATGAACACGCAGCCCAAGCCCGACGCCACCTTGTTCCTTGCGTCGTCGGTGCATGATATGAAGAACTCGATCAGCGTAATGCTCGGCTCCGTGCAGCGCTTCCTCGCCCAAGCGGGGCCTGAGCAGACCGAATTTCATCGCGACATGGCGCAGATGCTCTACGAAATCCAGCTCATCAACGGCAACCTGATCCAGCTTCTGACGCTTTACAAACTCGGCAATGACCTCTATCCCTTCAATGCCGAAACCCAGGAAATCGCCGAGTTTGCTCACACCGCCGTGTCACACGTGCAGCCGCTGCTGAATTCGCGCGGCATTCGCATCGAGCTTGATCTGGAAGAAAACTGCTACTGGGAATTCGATGGTGACCTGGTCAATGGCATCATCGTCAATGCCATGAACAACGCAGCGAACTACACCCGCAGTACGATCCACCTGGGGGTGGCAACCGTGGCGGGTGCGCTGGAAATCCGCGTCGAAGACGACGGCTCAGGCTTCCCGCAACGCATGCTCGACGAAGGGCTGGCAGCCATGCGCGGTGTCGACTTTTCCACCGGCAGCACAGGCCTTGGACTCTACTTCGCCGCGGTCTCGGCCCGGCTGCATCGCAACCGCCAGGAAGAAGGCAGCATCCGCCTGGAGAACGGCGGCAGGCTGGGCGGCGGCTGCTTCATCGTGAGGCTGCCATGAGCGTGACCGACGACAACAAACTCATCGCCAACAGCAATTATCTGGTGGTTGATGACTTCCCCGGCATGCGCGGGACCTTATCCATGGTGTTGCGCAATTGCGGCGTCAATCCCAAGAACATTGATACGGCGTCCAATGGCAGTGAAGCCATCAAGACGCTAAGCCGGAAAAAGTATGATGTCGTCCTCTGCGACTTCAATCTCGGCGATGGGAAAACCGGTGCGCATGTGCTGGAGGAAGCAAAGTACCGCAGCCTGATCGGCCCGAGCTGCTGCTGGATCATGGTCACGGCCGAAAAAACCACCGATACGGTCATGGGCAGCGCCGAGTCTCAACCTGATGCCTACCTGATCAAGCCAGTAACCGAAGCCATTCTCATTAGCCGCCTGCAGAAAATCCGGGCCAAAAAAGAGAGCTTCATCGAAATCGACCGGGCGATTGCTGGCCGCGATTACCTCCAGGCGATTCAGCTCTGCGATGAGCGGGCCATCAACGACAAGGCCAACGCCATTGAACTCTTGCGCGTCAAATGTGATTTGCTGACGCGCACCGGCCAGTCTGACAAGGCGCGCGCCACTTATGAGAATGTACTCGCCAGCCGCGACGTGCCCTGGGCGCAACTCGGCTTGGCTCGGATCCATATGCTGGATGAGGACTTCGAAAGCGCTGCAGGCCTGCTTGAGCAACTCGTTGACAACAACCGCAGCTATCTCGAAGCCTACGACTACCTCGCCGAGGCACATCAGGCGCTGGGCCAGAACGACAAGGCCGAGGCGACTCTGGAGCGCGCACTCGCCTTGTCTCCCAATTCGCATGTCCGTCAGCGTGCCATGGGTGATCTGTCGCTGAAGACCGGCAAACTTGATCGGGCAGAAAAAGCTTTCCGCAAGACCGTCACCCTCGCCGAACATTCGGTGCGCAAATCACCCGAAGCCTACCTCGGCCTGGCCAAAACGGTGAGTGCAAAATCCAATCCGCAAGAAGCGCTGAATGTACTTGAACAGATGAACAAGAAGTTCTCGGGTGAGGAGGTCCGTCTCAAGGGAAAATCTGTTGAAGGGCTGATTTATCACCAGAGCGGCAACGCCGAAAAAGCCAAAGAAGTCGCGCAAGAGCTATCAAGCATGCTCGAAAGCTCCAGCACGCGGATTGACTCAGCTGCCAAGCGCGAGATGGCTGAGCTGCTACTGGCCACTGGCGAGCACGAAAAGGGGCTGGCGCTGCTTCAAGCAGAAGTCATGAACAACCCGGAGGACAAGGCCAATCTCGCAGCGGTACGCGAAATTTTCCGCAAGACCGGCTTCGAAGATCAGGGCGCAGTTCTCGTTGAAGCCTCTCGCAAGGAGGCCATGGACATGATGAACGCGGGCACCCTGCTGGCCAAGGAAGGTGACTTCGCGCAGGCCATCGACAAATTGCGCAGCGCACTGGAAAAGATGCCTGCCAATGTCCGTCTACTGCTCAACAGTGCCCATATCATGATTACGTATATGGAAAAGAGCGGTGCCAATGCCGATCTGATCAACGAAGTACGCCGCAACCTGCTCACTGCCAACCAGCTAGCCCCCGCCGAGCAACGCTTTCTGTTGCTGATGAACAGGCTGAAAGTGCTGGAATAATGAGAATCCCAAGCAGGGCAATACTTGAAGGGCATCGCACCGGAAGTTGTCGCGCCCTATACGGGCGCTCATTCTGCCAGATGACGGGCATTGTCATCGTATCCACCCGCCCAATCCGCCGGATAAAGTTTTGTAGGGTGGGTTAGGCGCAGCCGTAACCCACCAAAAAAAGGCGCTCCATCAAGACCTAGCGGAATTGAACAAGCCGGGCGGCGATCCTTTCGGCATTCCGCGCGGGTTACGCCTGTGGCTAACCCGCCCTACCTGGCTGCGCGACAAGCGCAAAGGCAAAACAGCCTGAAACGCTGCCCGGAGAGCCGCGCGGGGATTGGCTCTCCGGGCAGCGTTGTCTGCCACAAACTCACCGCTTTCGACCCCGGCGCCACACAACCGCCAGCACAACCAGCCCCAGTAGCGCACAGGCTAGCCCGATCACCAAGTCTGCCTGGTAGGCCGTGAGGGCGGCGGCCTGTTCGGCCAGCAAAGACGCGGGCGCGTCCTGATAGGGCATCGACTCACCCACCAGCGCCGCGATGGCATAGACCGCCCAGCCCATGCCGAAGATCACCAGCGCAATGCCAATCCATCGCAGAATACTCACGTGCTGCGCCTCACTTCAGGTAAAGGCCAGAACGGCCAGTTCCAGGTTTTGCGGCTAGCGTATGCCTGGAACATTGATGATTTCTTGATCGCTTTCGATTTTCATCGCGGGAACAGAAACCTTTGCGTGCTTCACGACCTTGCCCGTTTGATAGACGATGGACAGGTGCTGCTGATCAAGCATCGCATACGAGAACACACGACTGACATCGTGAAGTACTTCCAAGAATCCATTTCCATCAGGCTTGGTAAGACCGACACTCAAATGGTCGTCTGAGGAAAGACTTCCATCCTTGTTGCTATCCACACTCACGTATTCAAAGTAGAGCGCACTTGCAGGTCGCTCTTTCGACGAAGCAGACTCCTCAGGGACTTGTTCCGCTGTCATAACTAGGCTCTTGTGGTCTTTGAAGAGCCAATGAGCTGTTCTGTCAGGGCCATTGAGAAACAAGATATTCCGAGTCTCGTTTCCATGGCCGCCCGATGAATACTTTGCCGATTTCTCTTGCGTAGTCAAATGCATCATCTGCGTGTCCGTACCCGCAACGCGCTCCACTCTATTGAAGTTCAACAGTGGTGACTTCTCAGCTTCGGATTCTGTTTCGGTTACCTCTACGCCCCCTCTGCGTTGCCAGCGATTGCTTTCGAGGGCCATCCACGCAATTGACCCCGCTGCGCCCAATAGCACAAGCAAGAACAACACGCTGTTTATCCTGACGATAATGGCGAACAGGCGATCCATAGTCTGATGAACTCCAAAAGTAAAATCGCGGCCGTAGGTCTCAATAACCGCAGGGCATTGCGCCGGACTCTATGCTACCTTGCACGACCGCTCATTCTGCCAGATGACGGGCACTTTCTTCATAACCACCCGCCAATCCACCGGATAAACACCGGCTTGCACCAGGCGGTGAAAGCTGGAACGCGGCCAGTCGGCTACACGCTCCACCAGACCATACTTCAGCGGATTGATATGCACGTAATCCATATGCGCACGGAAGTCGGCCTCATCACGAATCCGATGCTCCCAATACCGTCGTAGCCAGACTCCCCGCTCGCCCCGCTTCAGGCGTAAGGCATTCCGACGTTCGGTGAGTGGAATTGCCTTCGAGAAATCCATTTTGATGAGACGCCAGCGTAAAGCGAAATCCGCCTCATCCGGCGGAAGCTCGATCACACAATGAAGATGCTCGGGCAAGACCACCCATCCGTGAATAGTGAAAGGATGGCGCCGCTTCACGTCTCTCACCACATGCCTGATTAGGTCAATGTGGCAGGTGAGCAGATCATCCCCCTGCCGTTGCAGCAGATTCACGGTAATGAAGAACTTCGCGCCGGGACGCAAGGCGCGCAGATAGTCAGGCATGAGGAAAGCTTGCCATCACACAACATCCGGTGCAATGCCCTTCGGTTATTGCACCCTACAAATTCATTGCACCTTACCGCGTTGGCTACAAAATCATTGCACCTTACCGCGTCTTGCCGCGTTGCGCGGCTTCATCGCGCAGCGTCCAGCGACCAAAGGGAGCGGGGTTGAGCGCCGGGTTAGGTAGCACTCGGGCTCAGGCATACGCCACCCACCCGCGAAATGCCAAGGCGACGTAGAAGGTGCTGATGTTCGAGAAGCCTGCTTTTCGCATGAGTTCTTCGTCGTGCGCAGGCGAAAGAATAGGTAACTGTTTGCCGATTGCCGCCGCTGCCGTGACTGCCTGCTCAGGGTCTATTCCAGAAGAGACGGCAAACGCGGCGCATCGCGACAACCACAGCTCACGCTCGGCCGGATTCTCGGCGATGCTGTAGTGCATAGCGACGAATGCCCCACCGGGCTTCAGACGGGAATGGATTTCGCACAATGTTCTGTAGCGTTCCGCTTCGGTGGTGAAGTGCAGCGTCAATAGACAGCACGCCGAATCGAACGGTCCCGTTGGAGCCGCCTCGACATACCCCTGGTGCAGGTATACGCGCGAAGAGAGCGGTCCGAGAGCGGACTTCGCGAGACTGAGCATTTCGGCAGACGGATCAACGCCATCCAATTGCCAGTTCGGGAAGGTCTGCGCGAAGACCTTGAGTTCCATGCCGCCGCCTGCGCCAACCACCAACACATGCCCATTGGGTGGTGTGCACAGCCAACAGCAAGGCTGACATGCGATGTATGTCACTTAGACCAGGGACACGACGGGTTGCGTTTTCTGCGTAGCCGGAAATTACTTTTTGATCGGAGAAGGATGACATTCCGTGGTACCTAACGTTAAGTCAAGGCCAAAACGGCCGTTTATGGGTTTATCGGACACTCATCGAATCGGGCAGAACCCTTTGTAAAACATCGACTTGAGGTCTTGAATTCTGGTCACTATGACCAATAACACTTTGGCTGACAATCAGTTCGCTCAGCCGTTGTTTCCGCGTGCGCAGTGCCCTTCCTAAACGATTGCGAATTCCATACTTGCACCTTGGCGATGACCAATAAGTGAGCGGGTTACCTTTGTGGTTCATCCTGGGCCCCATGTCGTTTGCTCACCTCAACCAGCACCAACGGTATCAGATCGAAAAGCAGCTTGCAGAAGGAAAGAGCGTGGCGGTGATCGCGCGCAGTCTCGGGATCCATCGCAGTACGGTGTATCGAATTGCGTCGCCGGCCGCGCGCCAGCACTGCACCAACGCACCTTGCCGTGAGAAGACGAGGCCACGCTCCCGGGGCGGCCCAGCATCCGCAAGCGGCCCAAGGACGTGCTCAAACGTAAGCACACCGGGCACTGGGAAGGCGACACCATCATGGGGCGATCACGCCAGCACTGCATGGTCACGCTGGTTGAGCGCAAGAGCCTCTACACCCGGATATCGCCCACCCAGCCCAAGCTATCCCAGCCTGTCGCCCAGTACATTGCGCGCACCCTCACGCACTGTGCCGCACGCTCACTGGACAGGCCGGGGGCGCCGCCGGCTTTCGCGCCAGGCCGGCCAAGGCAGCGCTCACGCAACGAGAACACCAACGGACTGATCCGGCAGTACATCGAAAGGGACCAACTTGCGCAAGGTCTCAGCCGCCAAGGTCCGGCACATTGAGCAGCGGCTCAACAACCGACCCCGCAAGACATTGGGGTATCTCACCCCCAATGAGGTATTGTTCGGCATCCCGCCTACCCCTGTCGCAATTCGAACTTGAATTGGAAACGATGCCCGGAGAGCCAATACCCATGCGACTCTCCGGGCATCGTTTTCAGCAGTTTATTCCGCCCGCAACAGGCTCAGCACAAACTCAACCCCGTCATCCACATTTCGTACCGTAATCGTGCCACCCATCTTGGCCATATAGGTTTTGGCGACGAAGAGGCCCTGGCCGCGGTTGCCTTGGGCGGCGGAGTCGGCCTGGTCCGATACGCCGTATTCGAAGATCTTGTCGAGCATGTCGGCGGGGATCTGCGGGCCATGGTTGCGGATCGCGATATGGGCGCGGCCTTCGCTGGTATCGAGGTGGATATCGATAGGGCTGTCGGGCAGGCGGAAGCGTTCGGCATTTTTGAGCACGTGGGTCACCACGTCTTCGAGCGGATACTCGTCTGCGCGCACCCACAGCGGCTCTCCACGTGGCTGGTATTCCACCTGACCCAGCCCGGCGCAAGGCGCATTGCCCGCCACGGCTTGCAGGAAGGCGTCGATATCGAGCGGCTCGACCTGCAATTGCGTGGTCTCGAAGGCTTCGCTCGGCGAGGCGCTGCCATAGAGCACGCGCACGGCTTGCTGCATGCGCTCGATATAGCGGCGGCTCGGGTCGCCTTCCTCGCCATGCAGGGCCAGCAGGGATTGCAGCGGTGACATGATTTCGTGCCCCACGGCATGCCACATGTCTTTCTCCTGCTCGGCGCGGATCTTCTCGCGCGCCATGTCTTCACGCACCCGGCGCTGCAGGTCGTGCAGGCAACTGGCGAGAATGCCAAGTTCATCGCCGCTGCGCAGGTCTTCCACCTTGAGCAGATCCAGCCCCTGCGCCGTCGTCGCAGAGCGCTGCGCGGCGACCACGCGGCGCGTCAGCATGGCGATCCGGCGGATGATGCCCAGCTCGATCATGAACCAGGCGAGGAAGACGGCGCCGAGCATCGCCGCCACAAACCATGACACCCGGGTGACCACGCGGGCCAGAATGCGGTTGGCACTGCGCACGTCGCCACTGAGCAGGATCTCGTAGCGCCCGTTCTGGGTCGAGATTTCTTCGCGGGACTCCAGCGCCAGGATGTCGTCATCCACCGGCAGGCGGCGGATCAGGCCACCGATCAGCGGCGAAGTTTCGCCATTGGCGGCCTCGCTGCCGCGCAGATGAATCAGCTCAGGCCCGGCCTTGGCGCCCAGCTTGCGGATGGAGAGCGATTCGCCCGGCAAGAGCAGCGGCTGCAATTCGCTGAGCAGGAAAGGCGCGCGCGCGGCTTCGTCGTTGCTGTCGAACACGGGCGTTTCGCTGCCCGGTGGCAGCACCTGTACATGCACGCGAATATCGGCGAGATCGGGCGGCGGCCATTGCAGGCGCTTCTTGTCGAACAAGGCTTCGCGCAGCAGGTCGACCGGCAGACGCAGCGAGTAGAACACCTCGCGCTCGCAGCCCTCACCCGCCTGCGGATCGCTGCATTCGGCCGCCTGCCAGGCCCAGCCACGGAATTCACGCACCGGCCGGGTCTGTACGTAATCGGCATCCTCGCGTTCCACAAAGCCGGTGAGCCGCCCGCGCAGGCTCTTGCCTCGGTCGGGCGTCAGCTCGCCATCCAGCTCGAAGGGCGCCAGCCAGCGGTATTCCTCGCCCCGCAGGTTGACCTGCACACGCAGCCGATGCGCCTGATCCAGCCGCCTTTCGCCGCGCGGATGCGGCTGCAGCGCCGGGCTCTGCAGCCGCCCCGCTGCATAGATGAAGCCGCCGGCCCAGGGGTTGGCGCCAATCGCCACGCACAGCGCCGCATCATGCGGGTATTGCACCAGGCAACCGGCCATCTCGATGGCATTGCGCACCTTGGCGGGGTCGTCGAAATCCAGCGCAGCGTAGGGCAAAAGCATGGGCCGCAGCGGCACCAGGCTGCCGCTTTCGGCTTGCGGATTGAGAAGCGCAAGCTGCCCAGTTGGGTGGCGCAGACGTGCGGCGATCTGGTCGCCGGTCTTGCGGAAGCCCTCACGGTAATTATCGAAAGCCTGCTGCTTCTCTTCGCGCAGCACCACCAGCGCAAGCGCCACCGTTGCCAGACTCAGCGCCAGAAAGATGGCGCGGAACAGGCTGCGCAGGCGGATCGAAGCGAGGTAAGCGACCACGCGCTGGAGCATGCTCATCGCCGCTTAGTCCGTCGCCCAGCGAAAGCCTCGCATCGGCACGTTCTCGATGCCATCGAAATCCGGGTCGATTTCGCGGAAGGCTTCGCGAATGGTGCTGACATGCTTGCGGATGTTGTCGCGGTTGCGGCCGCTTTTCACCACAAGAAAGAGTTCGTCATAACTCACCACCTGGCCTTTGTGTTCAAAGAGTGCCAGCAGGATGCGCTGGGCAGTGAGTGGCAGATTGACGCGCTTGCCGCGCCACAGGGTGGCATTCTGGCGCAGCGGATCGATCGAGAGTTCGGCGCGCACGGCGACGGGTGCTGGCGCCTCTTCTGCCGGGCTGCGCGACTTGGCCGCACGCAGGATATCGAGAAAGGTCTCGATGAATTCGGCTTCGTCGAAGCTGGTTTTCTGCAGGTAATCCCAGGCATCCAGCGCCTTCATGATGCTGCGATAGATGGCGGCCGGCATGGCAGACACCACCAGCACCGGCGTGCCGTGATGCTTGTTGATGGCATTGATGATTGCGACCCCGGCGTGGCGCTCACGCCCCAGCTCGATATCGAGCACCACTACGTCATAGTGCTCGCGCGCAATCGCCGCCTCGGCCTCGTCACGCGAGAACCACTGTTCAACCTGGATGCCCGGCTTCGCGGCCTCGATCCAGCCCTTGAGCTGATTGCTCGTCGGCACATCGTCTTCAATCACCGCCACTTTCAGCATGCCATTCTCCCGGGCCACAAGGCTGGGTCAAACCCACTGCTCGTCATGAGGGGCCAGGGCGTTAGGCGGGCCCCCCCCCGCGGGGGGGGGCCGCCGCCGTTACAAGGCTGGCTTCCGGATTATCCCTGCAAAGCCCGGCCAGGTCACACGCCGGGCTGTGAGTGTTTCTTCCGTTGTCGGCGCCATTGGCTCACGGCGCGGAAGCAAGTCGGCCGGGTGCGGCGTTGAGCCTTCCATGGCAGTGCTTCGATGATGGCGACACGGCAGAAACAAACGCTGCTGATCGACCCAACCACTCAGGAGGAAATCATGGAACTGCCCCGGATGAAATTGCTGGCCCGCAAACTTGGTACGCTCTTCGGCCGCATCCCCAACGCTGCCACCACCCTGCACGCCCCGCTGGCAGCGGCCGGTGGCAAGCTCTCCGGCATGGTTCGCCCGCTGCTGCTGGTCTCCGCCGTCTTGGGCGGTGGCTATCTGCTCGTCAAACACTCACCTTTGGAAAACGTGGAGCGCGGTGAGGTCGGCCTGCGCGTCAATCAGCTCACCGGCAGCATCACCGAGGTGCGCGATGGGCCAATCGTCGTAATCCCAGGCCTGTATCGCCTGCAGCGCTATTCCCTGCGCGACCAGCTCTATCGCAACAGCGAGAGCGCCCAGGCCGATGGCAAGGCGCCCTTCCAGTCGGTGGAAGGTCTCTCGCTCGGCGTCGATGTCACCGTGCGCTATGCACTTGACCCGACCCGGGTAGCCAGCATCGCCCGCTCGCTGCCGGCCGATCTGGGCGGCGAAGTCGTCAAACCCCAGGTGGATGGCGTGATCTACAAGACTTTCACCCGCTACACGGTGCGCGAAATTTTCTCGACCAAGCGTGGCGAGATCCAGCAACAGATCGAAGCCGAACTCAAGCCCCGCCTCGCTGCCGACGGCATCGTGCTGCGCGGTGTGATGGTCGGCAAGATCGACCTGCCTGCCGACTACCGCGCCGGGCTGGATCGACTGCTCGCCGAAGAACTTGCCACCGAGAAGATGCGCTACACGCTGGAGCTGAAGGAAAAAATGGTCAAGCAGACCGAGCTGGAAAGCCAGGCCGATCAGGTGCGCCGCGAGAAGGCCGCCGAAGCGGCGGGCAACGAGCAGATCATCGCCGCCAAGGCTCAGGCCGAATCCATGAAGCATGTGCTGCCGTTCAAGGAAAAGCAGATCCAGCAACGCCAGCTTGAAGCCGATGCCGAGAAGATCACCCGCATCAAGGGCGCTGAAGCCAATGCCGAAGCCCGCAAGATCGAAGCGACCGGCGAAGCTGCCTCGCGTCAGAAGCTCTCCGAAGCGGATGCGTATCGCATCGAAGTGCTCGGCAAGGCCAGCTCGGCACAGATGGAGCGCGAAGGAGCGCTGATCAGCAAACACCCGCTGCTGATCCAGAAGACCATGGCCGACAAACTCTCGGACAAGATCTCCGTCATCATCGCCCCGCCCCATACCGGCGGCTTCATCGGCGCCAATCTGCTTGGCGGCCAGGCGCGCCTGCGCCTGCAGCCCCTGCTGCCCAGCAAGCTGAAGAAGGAGCCGAATGATGCTTGCTGCCACCGTGCTTGCCGCCAGCCTTGCCATCGTCACGCAGGATCAGGTGGCCCTGCGCGCCGCGCCGCGCGATTCCGCCCAACAGCAAACCGTGCTCTGGCAAGGCGACAGCCTGGAGATTCGCGGCGAGAAGGGCGACTTCCTCCAGGTCTGGGACCACCGCCGCGAGCGGGGCGGCTACGTCCGCGCCTCACAGGTTCGCAGCTATGCGATGGATCACGAAAGCGCCGCGCGCATGCTCGCGGTGATGGGATTCGTGCGGGATACCGCTGGCGCCGAAGCGCTGGGTATCGGCCACACCGCCGCCTTCCTCAAGGCGGCACCGGCGGACGCGATTGGCCCGGATGCCTTCGATGCCCTCGGCACCCTGGCCGATCGCCTGGCTCGCCGCGCCTCGGCCAGCCGTGGCAGGGCAGGCGACAATGTGACGGCCGCGCATCTTGAAGTGGCCGCGAGCTATGGCGTGGTCATGGAGAGTTTCGAGCGCGATGGCCGGGTGCAGATCTGCTACAACGGCGAAGCCTTCCGCCGCGTGATGGCGCTGCCCAAGAGCAGCGATCAACAACGTGCCCGCGCCGCACTAGCCCTGACGCGCCATGACTGCGTCAATCCTGAGCTCAGCCCCACAAATCGCGCGAGCCTGGATGCATGGCGCATGGAAGTCCTGCAGCGCGTCGATACCAGCAAGCTGCCCGAGCACCTCAAGAACCGCATCCAGATGCGCCGTGCTGGCGTGTATGCCAGCCTCGCTTTCCAGCAGGCACGCCGTGGCGAGTCCGCACGGGAGGCCGCCGAGCAGGCCATCGCCAGCCTCGCAGCGGTCAACAAGAGCGAGCTGACGGAAGACGATGCCTATGCCTACAGCGATGCCGCGGCTCGTGCCGGGGCCATCCGCTGGGCCACCGCGACACCCCTCAAACTTGCCAGTGGCCTGACGGTTCAGACCCGTGCGGGCCAGCCAGGCGAGACCTGCGTCAGCCTCAGCGATGGCAAGAGCAAGACGCCACTGGCCGAGCGCTGCACCTGGGGCATCGTCTGGCCCGCCTCGGCCACCGCCAACCCGCAACGCAACATGCTCGCACTGGCCGTGCAACCGCTGGATGGCTGGCGCGAACTCTGGCTCTTCCGCCAAGAGGCCCAAGGCTGGCGCATCGACGTGGTGCCGCCTTCGAGCAACGGCCCCGACATCGGCTACATCGAATTCGCCGGCTGGGTGCCAGGCGGCAAGCAGATCCTCACCGCTCGCGAAGTCCGCCTCGACGGCCGCTACAAGCGCAGCTTCGAACTGCTGAACCTGGAAAGCTTCCAGGTCGAACGCTGGGCCGACAAACCCGAATCGCTCTCCGCCTTCTACCGCTGGCAAGATCCGGTGTGGAAGAAGCTGACACTCGCGGTACGCTGATTGAGTCCATCAGTGAAAGCATTCATTGCAAAGGCACGCTATGAAATACATGCAATCAACGAAGCGAAATTCTGATCGCCTGCCCCGCTTCATGAGGCACAGCCATGTCCTTTCGTATTGCTTAATCGTGCTCTTGGCAACACTGCTGTTTGCCTCCGGTGCACATGCGGCGGAGTCCCCGTCAGAGTTGATCGGCGTATGGCGCGGATCCATTGGCAAGCGTCAAATCATCGCTTGCTGGGATACGTTTAGTGGAAGCTACTACACTCTGCATGACCCTTTACAAATCACTTTGGTGTCAACAACCAGCAGCCTGACGTCTGGCTAGAACATAGGGGTTTCGAGACACCAAGTTCGTGGCAACTCGCGAAAGTTGTCGGTAACCACCTGAGAGGCACGTGGACGAAAACACTTGAAAGCCCAAAGCAACCCATCCGGCTGACACGCGTGAGAGTCCCCCGGCAAAACAATGAGGAAATCCAGGGCTGCAACAGCAACGGTTCCTTATATGAAGCATTCTATGCTCCACGCGTTATTTCCGAGCGGATTTACCCTGGCAAGCCAGCCACCTTCATGGAGAAGCCCTACCGCGTGATCATGGCCCTTGGCGGACGCGTCACTTCTCTGGAACTGATTGGGGAAGACGAATCGATCACCCACGCCAATGAGCTTCTTCGCAAAAATTTCACGGACAGCATCCGTGGCGCGATTGCATGTATGGACGACCCTCAGTCGCCAAATAACTATTGGTTTCAAACCAAGCTCCGTTTGCGTTTCTGGAACAAGGAATGGCTGTCTTGGTCAAGCCATGAAGAGGGCTACTGCGGTGGAGCGCATCCCTTCTTCTATAGCGATCCAAGCACAATTGACCTGCGTACGGGCAAGGAAGCCAAGCTCTGGAACTGGTTCAAGCTCGTCAAGAAACAAGCAGATACCCCAGAACAGATATGCGCGTCTCTGGAAAATCGTTGTCTCCCGGCACGCCTTGCCAAGCAAGTCAGAGAGGCACGAGCCTCTTACGAATACAAGTACTGCGAAAATATCGACTTCCAAGTAGTGGTAGATGGAGGCTATTCGATAGGGCTGAACGAAAAAGGCATCGCATTTGTTCCTAATGTGCCTGAACCGGCTCGCAGCACGCGTACCTGCTACGCCCATTACACCATCCCATTTGCTGAACTGGCACCTTACCTCAACAAGCAGGGGTTAGCTGCAGTTTCCCGCATACTGACGCCAACATCGGGAGAGTCTGAATGACGAAGACGCACCACGAAACGGGCACCCGTATGATCCGCCACACGCTTGCCCGTAGCCTGTTCGTCTGCGCGCTGGCCTTTGCCGTACAACCGGTGCTGGCATACTCGGGCGAGGCCACGGATGCTGCGTTTGCGGCGCTGCTCGCAATGCCCGGCGCCGAACCGGAAACCGGCAGTTGGGACTTTCCTCGCCTGGAAGATTTCAAAGCCGACTCAGAAGCCAGCCTGATCCGCTATCTTGCCCGCATGAAAAAGGAGGGGGCCGACCTCAACGCCTACCGCCATCAGGCACCCTGCTGCACCACGCAATCCGGGCAGGCAAAACAAAGGCGGCAATCTGGTTGCTGAAAAACGGCGCACGCCCCGAGAAGCCCCTGCGGGATGGCAGCGATAACGCGCTCGATCTGGCCGTGCAGTACAAACGAAGCACGCTCATCCAGCTGTTGCAGCAGAAGCCCTACAGACTGAAACGCCTGGTCCTGCACGCCCCCGTCCAGCAGGTATCTACTGAGGCGGCAAGCTCGACACTCACTTACACCGACGATAAAGATCTAGCGTCGATACGGGCCTATCTATCCAGTCTTGCCGGGAAAGGGCGCTACGAATATAAACCGGCACTGGTCGAGGAATGGAAGGCGTTTGTCACTCGCCTGCCTGCTGGCGCCAATGCAAAAATCATGGATGACGCTTATGCCATGCAAGGCCTGACGGAATTGCTTCGCCTCGCGCCTGACGGGCTGGAAGCGGCTTTTGACAAACTCCCCAAGGCAACCATCCAGCGTCACGCGCAAACCATCGCCGATGCCCTTGCCGAGCACTCCTACATCAATTACAGCTCCGACACGCCCACCCGGATCAGCTACACGATTCCGCAACACTGGCGTGCGCTGTGGAAGCGCCTGGAAACGCCCCTCAATTACGACAAAGCTCCAGATTTGGCGGGCAAGATTCAACCCGAGCTCTGGCCTGCGCTCTTTGCCAGCGGCTATCACCAGCACAATGCGGAGAAGACCCTTGGCTGCCTGGTCAGCGGCGTGGACAGTGCAAGCTTCAAGCCCTTGTGGCCGAGCCTGAAAGAACACTTTACCGACATTCAGGACAATGCCCCCGGGATGGTGCTGGCGAACTACCGTCTCTCTGGTTCCTGCTATCACACGGCATCGCAGAAAGACGCCGCTGAAAAGCTGCAGTTTCTGGCTTCGATCGGCGTTCAGTCCCCGGTCACCGGCTTGGCAATGTCGCGGCTGAAGGATGCCCTGCCCGAACTCCTTGCAGCAATTGAAGCCTTCACGCCCAAAAGCGTGCCAGCCCCGCGGCTGGTGGATGCAACACCCGACTGCAGCTTCTCCTTCAGTGACACCTGGTATCAAGAACTTCTCAAAAGTATCGCCTCCATTACCGAAGTCAATGGACAAACCGTCCAGTTATTCGAGATTCCAGGCCAGCGCGAGTGCGGTTTAATGATCTTTGATGATCGGAGAGGCAGTCGCTATCCTGACGGCACCGTCGACTCATTTACCGGACCTATATTTGAACGACTTCCGTCCGCTGCCGATCCGGTTGATCAGTTTCAAGTCTGGGTATTGGAAGGCGGGCAGATCCGTCAACGCGAGGTCGGTTTGGGAGCAGAAGGAAATGCCCCAGAGATTTTCCCGGTTCTGGATACCGTAACAAAGAAGCGCTACTACTTGAACTCGGGGTATTACGCAAGAAACCGCTACCAATATTCGGCATTGCCCCACATCCTTGAATGGACCAGCACGCCGAAGGGCCTGGCGCTGATGCCCAGCCATGATGCCGATACGCTGGAAAAAGCCTTGCTGGAGCAATGCGAGCAAAGCGAAGAAGGCGGGGGCTTGAACTGCCGCGGTCTGGTCGCACTGACAAAATTTCACGGGGGCGACGCCGACTCGGAGCCCACGCATGAGCCGACACTGCAAGACGCCTTCAAGCCAATGCCGATCCAGACTTTCATCGACATTCAAAGCAAGGAACAACGTCTCGCCTATCTTGCGGTCATCCTGTCTCTGGATAAGTCAGCACTGAGAACCATTCAGGCCAAGGGCATACCTGCCACGTGGACGGCCGAAGCGATCAAGCAGATCGGCACATCCCAGCTATCAACCGCCGAAAAGCGCCAGCGCACAGCCTGGATTTTTCGCGACCACAAACAATTGAGACTTGCGGTAAATAGCGATGTGCTAAAGAGCCTCCTGCCCTGGCTGCCGCGCGAAGACTGGAGGCCGCTATTCCCGATTCTCTCCAGCTACTCCGACGACTACTTTGGTCTGGACTCTCTGCGCGATCATGCGGAAGCACAAGGATCGCGGGATCTCGCCTGTGATCTCGACCATGTGCGCGGTCTTCTGTGCGGCGAGAGAATCCAGCACTGAGCGGGAGATCCGTTCGCCTCGGCGCGGGACGGCGCCATCGACCTGATGGCGGCGGCGCCCAAGGTCGAGCCTGGGTTACGCTGCGCCACCGGCTGTGATCAGGCCGCTTCAGGCTTGATCAGCGGCAGCGATTCGCCGCCGTCGATCAGGATCTTGCGCGGCTTGTAGGCTTCGGGAATTTCGCGTTCCAGCTCGATGTTGAGCAAGCCATTCTCGAAGCTGGCGGCGACTACCTTGACGTGATCGGCGAGCTGGAAATGCTGCTCAAAATCGCGCGCGGCGATGCCGCGGTGAAGCCAGGTGCGCTGCGTGGCATCGGTGGCCTTGCGACCGATGACCTTGAGCGCGTTCTTCTCGATTTCCACGTCCAGCTCTTCACGCGAGAAGCCTGCCAGCGCCATGCTGATGCGGTAGCGGTCTTCGGAGACCAGCTCGATGTTGTAAGGGGGGTAGCTCGGCTGTTCGTTGCGCAAGGCGGCCTCGGCCAGCTGGGCCAGGCGGTCAAAGCCAATCGCAGAGCGGTACAAAGGGGAAAAATCGTAAGTACGCATGATTCATATCCTCGTAAGCGATAAGAAGAAATCCGGGCCTCCGTTGAGCACCCGTATTCGCTATTTAGGATCGTCCTTCAGGATTTCAAGTCCCTGAATTGCGGTTAGCCAACCACGCGGGTCAGATTCCATTTACCGCGACCCACGGGCATACTGACCACCCCGCCACGCTCGCCCCACACTGCCATGACCACACCCAACGCCCATCGCCTGGACAGCATTGTCGCTGAGGCCAGAAAGAATGCCGCGCAACGCGAGCAAGGCTATCGCGAGCGAGCGTTGAAGCTCTACCCTTGGGTCTGTACCCGTTGCACGCGCGAGTTCACCCGCGACAATCTGCAACAACTCACGGTGCATCATCGCAACCACAACCACGACGACAACCCACCGGATGGCAGCAACTGGGAACTGCTGTGCATCTACTGCCACGAGAACGAGCATTCGCGTTACCTGGAAGCGGCTGCCGGCGGCGGTGGCAGTGGCAGTGGCGAGAACAAGATCGCGGCGGCGACCCACAATCCCTTCGCCGCGCTGAAGGGTCTGCTCGACAAGTAGCCTGCTGCGACGACCTCCGTATGCCCGATCAGGCACCGGGTTACGGGTGGCTGCGGGCGGCTTCTACACTCAAACATGATTCCGGAAGATCATGTCTGACTGGCAGGAGGCCCCGTGGCTTTTCTCGCAACAACCGCCAAGATCCCGTGCGTGCTGATCGTCGACGACAGCCCCGCGATCCGCTCGATGATCCGCGCCTTGCTGCAAGGCGACTACACGACGCTGGAGGCCGGCAACGGCCAGCAAGCGATTGACTTTGCGCTCGGCAAACGCAAGCCGGACCTGATCCTGCTCGACGTCGTCATGCCCGACATGGACGGCTACGCCACCCTGGAGCGCTTGCAGGCCAGTGCCTTGACGGCCGACATCCCGGTCATCTTCCTCACCGCCAAGCATTCGGAAGAAGACGAGAAGCGTGGCCTGGCCCTGGGGGCGGTGGACTACATCGCCAAGCCGATCTGCCCGTCACTGCTGCTCGCGCGTGTGCACAACCACATCATGCTCAAGGGCGCGCGCGACTTTCTGCAAAACCAGAACTCCTACCTTGAGAGTGAAGTCCAGCGGCGAACCGCCGAACTGACCGAGGTGCAGAAGGCCACCATCATGGCGATGGCCTCGCTGGCGGAAACGCGCGACTCGGACACCGGCAACCATCTGCACCGCACCCAGTACTACGTGCTCACCCTGGCACAGCGGCTGAGAAGCCATCCGCGATTCGCCGCTTCACTCGATGACCGCAGCATCGACGCGATCTACCGATCCGCCCCGCTTCACGACATCGGCAAGGTGGGCATCCCGGATCACATTCTGCTCAAGCCTGGACGCCTGACGCCGGAAGAATTCGAGGTGATGAAGACCCACACCGTGCTGGGGCGCGATGTGATTGCCGCCGCCGAGCGCTTGATCACCGCTGGCGACACTTTTCTCACCACGGCCCGCCACATCGCCTATTCTCATCACGAGAAGTGGGACGGCAGCGGCTATCCGCTCGGACTCCGCGGCGAAGAGATACCCCTGCCTGCCCGGCTGATGGCCTTGGCCGATGTGTATGACGCCTTGATCTGCCGACGCGTTTACAAAGCGCCCATGTCGCACGAGAAGGCGGTCGCCATCATCACGGAGGGGCGGGGGCTGCACTTTGACCCCGATGTCGTCGACGCCTTCCTCACGGCGCAACACGAGTTTTGCGAAATCGCGATTCGTTTCTCCGACAGCGAAGAAGCCCTTCAGCACAAAGAGAACTACCTCAAGATCGCGGCCGTACACGGCGCGCCACAAGCTGCCTGAGCAGCGCAAACACTGCCCGGAGAGCCAATACCCATGCGGCTCTCCGGGCAGGCCCTCAGTGGCTCTTGCGCCGCCGCATCAGCCAGTACGCCGCCGGCACCAGGAACATCGACAGCAGCGGTGCGGTGATCATGCCGCCCACCATGGGTGCGGCAATGCGCTGCATCACCTCGGAGCCGGTGCCGCCACCCCACATGATGGGCAAGAGGCCCGCGAGGATCACCGCCACCGTCATGGCCTTGGGGCGCACGCGCAGCACTGCGCCTTCGCGGATTGCGTCCCCCAGCGCGACGTTGTCGCTGAGGCCTTTCTCCTGTCGTTCCTCCCACGCATGCTTCAAGTACAAAAGCATGATCACGCCGAACTCGGCCGAAACCCCGGCCAGTGCGATGAAACCCACCGCGCCCGCGACGGACAGGTTGTAGCCCAAGAGCCACAGCAGCCAGATGCCGCCGACCAGGGCGAAGGGCAGCGTCGCCATGATCAGCAGGGCTTCGTCCACGCGGCGGAAGGTCAGGTAGAGCAGCAGAAAGATGATCATCAGGGTGAAAGGCACGACGATCTTCATCTTGGCTGCGGCGCGCTCCATGTATTCGAACTGGCCGGACCAGGCCAGCGAATAGCCGGTGGGCATCTTCACCTGTTCGCCCACGGCCTTCTGCATGTCATGCACGGTGCGCGCCAGATCACGGCCACGGATGTCGACATAGACCCAGCCGGAGAGGCGCGCGTTTTCGCTTTTCAACATGGGCGGGCCATCGCTGATGCGGATCTGCGCCACATCGCCGAGTGACAGGCGCTGGGCACGCGGGCCGACGATAGGCAGCTCGCGCAACTTCTGCACCGAGTCGCGCAGCTCGCGCGGGTAGCGCACATTGATCGGGTAGCGCGCGAGGCCCTCGATGGTCTCGCCGACGTTCTCGCCGCCAATCGCTGCGCTGACCACGCTTTGCACATCGGCGATGTTCATGCCGAAACGCGCGGCGGCGTCGCGGTCGATATTCACGTCGATGTAGCGCCCGCCAGTGAGGCGCTCGGCCAGCGCTGAACTGACGCCGGGCACCTCTTTGACCACGCGCTCGATCTGCGTGGTGAGGCGCTCGATCTCGGCCAGCGAAGCGCCACCCACCTTGATACCCACCGGGCTCTTGATGCCGGTGGCGAGCATGTCGATGCGGTTGCGGATCGGCGGCACCCAGATGTTGGCGAGGCCCGGCACCTTCACCGCACGATCCAGCTCCTCGACGAGCTTGTCGGGCGTCATGCCCGGCCGCCATTCGCTTCTGGGCTTGAACTGGATGGTGGTCTCGAACATCTCGATCGGCGCTGGGTCGGTCGCCGTTTCGGCGCGCCCTGCCTTGCCGAACACGCGCGCAACCTCTGGCACCGTCTTGATCAGGCGGTCGGTCTGCTGCAGCAGCTCGCTGGCCTTGCCGGCGGAGAGCATGGGCAAGGCGGTCGGCATGTAAAGCAGATCGCCTTCATCCATCGGCGGCATGAACTCGCCACCAATGTGCTGCAGCGGCCACAGACTCAACACCAGGAGCAGCAGAGCGCCGGCCAGCGTGGCTTTGGGCCAGGCCAGCACGCCATTGAGCAGCGGGCGGTAAATCGCGATCAGGAAACGGTTGAGCGGATTCTTGTGCTCGTCCGGAATCTTGCCGCGAATCAGATAGCCCATCAGCACCGGAATCAGCGTCACCGCCAGCGCGGCGGGCGGCCATGGCGTAGGTCTTGGTGAAGGCCAGCGGCGCGAAGAGCCGGCCTTCCTGCGCTTCCAGCGTGAACACCGGGATGAAGGAGAGGGTGATGATCAGCAGCGAGAAGAACAGCGCCGGGCCGACTTCGGCGGCGGCGTCGCCGATGATTTGCCAGTGTTCGGCGGGCGTGGGCTGAACCCCGTCATTCCCGCGAAGGCGGGAATCCAGCGGCGTTGATTCAGAGTCGCTGGGCTCCCGCCTTTGCGGGAGCGACGAGGCCTGGTGTTCGTGCCGCCACTTTTCCAGATGCTTGTGCGCATTCTCGATCATCACCACCGCCGCATCGACCATCGCACCGATGGCGATCGCGATGCCGCCCAGTGACATGATGTTCGCATTGACGCCCTGATAGTGCATGACGATGAAAGCCATCAGGATGCCTAGCGGCAGCGAAATGATCGCCACCAGCGAGGACCGCAGGTGGAACAGAAAGATGAAGCACACCAGCGCCACGACGATGAATTCTTCCAGCAGCTTGTGGCTGAGGTTGTCCACCGCGCGCTCGATCAGATCGCCGCGATCATAGGTCGGCACGATCTCCACGCCTTCGGGCAAGCTGGGTTTGAGCGCTTCAAGTTTTGCTTTCACTGCGTTAATCGCTTCCAGCGCGTTCTTGCCGGAGCGCAACACGACCACGCCACCGGCCACTTCGCCTTCGCCGTCGAGTTCAGCTATCCCACGACGCATCTCGGGGCCGATCTGCAGCGTGGCCACGTCGCCGAGGCGCACGGACACGCCAGAGGCTTCACTCATCAGCGGGATCTTGCGGAAATCGTCGAGCGACTGCAGATAGCCCGAAGCGCGCACCATGTATTCGGCTTCACCCAGCTCCAGCACCGAGCCGCCGGTTTCCTGATTCGCCCGCATCAGCGCATCGATCACCATGGCATGGCTCAGGCCATAGGCGCGCAGCCGGTCAGGATTCAGCACCACCTGATACTGCTTGACCATGCCGCCCACCGAAGCGACCTCGGCCACATTCGGCACGGTCTTCAGTTCGTACTTGAGGAACCAGTCCTGCAGGCTGCGCAGTTGCGCCAGATCGTGCTTGCCGGATTTATCCACCAGCGCATAGCTGTAGATCCAGCCCACGCCGGTGGCATCCGGCCCCAGCGCAGTCTTGGCCGAAGGCGGCAGGCGTGACTGCACCTGATTCAGATACTCCAGCACGCGCGAGCGCGCCCAGTACAGGTCGGTGCCATCTTCGAACAGCACGTAGACGAAGGAATCACCGAAGAAGGAGAATCCGCGCACTGTCTTCGCGCCCGGCACCGAGAGCATGGTGGTGGTGAGCGGATAGGTGACCTGATTCTCGACGATCTGCGGTGCCTGCCCCGGATAGCTGGTGCGGATGATCACCTGCACGTCAGACAAATCCGGCAGCGCATCCAGCGGCGTGCGCAGCGCGGCGTAGATACCCCATGCGGTTAGCATCGCGGTGGCGAGCAGGACGAGGAAGCGGTTGCTGATCGACCAGCGGATGAGCTTGGCGATCATGGCTGGTCTCCCACGCGTAGCCCGGATGCAGCGGAGCGAAATCCGGGGTCTGCCTGCATGGCACCACCTGTCCCGGATTCCGGCCTTTGGCCTGCATCCGGGCTACGAAAGCAGAGGCGCGTCCGCTCATTTCCCACCCCCAATCACCATCACATGCGTGAGCTGCGGTTCGCCGCTGGCGGGCGTGGTGAAGGCGATGTGCACTTTCTGGCCGGGCTTGAGGTCTTTGGGCAAGCCATCCTTCGGCAACTTGAAGCCCATGGTCATCGCGCCCCATTTCAGCTCGGGAATCGGTGGGTGCGAGAGCATGGCCATGTCATCCACCACCGATTCGAACACGGCTTCGACCTGATATTCCTTGGCCGTGAGCGCCATCGGCTCAGCCACGCGCGTGCCAACCGAGCGCAGGCTGGCTTCCGAATCGAGCAGGAACTGGCCGGAGATGACCACCTTCTGCCCTGCGGTGAGGCCGCTCGCGATCTCGATCTGGCCATTGGCTTCCTGCCCGGTCTGCACGTCTACAGGGCGGAACTTACCTTCGCCTTCGGCAAGCATCACGACGCTGCGGGTGCCGGTGCGGATCAAGGCTTCGCTCGGGATCATCAACCCTGCCTTCGCTGTGCCACCGAGTGCGATGCGCACAAACATGCCCGGTGCAAGCTTGCCGCCGGGGTTGGCGAGTTCGATGCGTGCCTTGAGCGTGCGTGTGCTGGCTTCCACCTCAGGCAAAATCGCCTGCACACGGCCCTTGAAAACCTGCCCGGAGAAGCCCGCTGCGCTTGCCTCTACAGGCATGCCTGTTTGCAACAGCGCCGCCTGGGCTTCCGGCACTTCGGCATTCACCCATACGCTGTCCAGCGCGTTGATCTGGAACAGCGTGGCGCCCGCCATCACGGTCATGCCTTCGCGCACAGCGAGTTCCACCACGCTGCCGGCGACCGGTGCGCTGATCGTGATGCGCGCCTGCACAGCACCGGCTTTCTCGACCTGGGCGATCAATGCTTCCGACATTCCTGCCTGGCGCATGCGTTGGCGTGCGCCATCAACCAACGCCGCCATGCCCTCGCCCTGCATCTTTTTCACGGCGAGGAATTCCTCCTGCGCGGCCACCCAGTCCGGCACATACAGCTCGGCCAGCGGCTGGCCCTTGGCGACGCGATCCAGCGTGGCACGCACGAAGAGTTTCTCGACGAAGCCGGTGTTGCGGGCCTGCACGACGGCCAGGCCACGCTCGTTCCAGGCCACGCTGCCGCTGACTTCGATCTGCTGGGTGAGACTGCCCTGCACAACCTCCACCGTGCGCAGGCCGAGGTTCTGCGTCTGGCGCGAGCTTACGCTGATGCCACCCGCATCGGCGGATTCATCGGCAAAGACGGGCACCAACTGCATGTCCATGAAGGGCGATTTACCAGGCTTGTCGAACTTCTGGCCGGGCACCATCGGGTCGTGCCAGTAGAGCACGCGACGTCCCGTGGCGGGGTCGGTCTTTGCATCAGTGGAAGCCGTCGCTGGGGGCGCGGCGTGACGACTGCCGAGCTGGTAGGCGCCAAAGCCCACCACACCGAGGGCAACCAGCACAGCGATGGCGAGTGCGGTTTGACGGGTCGTGCTCATGGTTGGTCTCCTCGCGCAGCGCTGGCTTGATCGCCCTGCGGATTCAGGAAGTTGAGTTGCGCCCAGGCGCGGGCGGCGTCCAGCGCCACACGCTGGCGCTCCATCTGGGTGTCGATTGCCATGCGCCGGGCTTCCAGCACGCGGTCGAGCATGCCGCTGCCGGCGCGGTACGCCGCCAGGGCGGCCTCGGTCTGCTGGCGGGCGAGCGGAATCAGCACTTCGTCATACCGCTGGACGCGCGCGCGATTCGACTGCCAGGCCGCGAGCGTGCCACGCAGCTCGGCCAGGTAGGCGCGGTGCATGTCGTCTTGCGCTGCACGGGCCTGATCGAGCTGCGCGAGCTTGGCACCCCATTCGCGGTCCTGGCGGTTCGTGCGATCCCAGGGCAGCGGCATCGAGAAGTTGAGCGAGACCATGTTCGGGTAGGAGGGTCCGCGCTGACTCAGCATCAGCTCGACGGCCACATCCGGCGTGCGGTTCTCGCGGGCCAGGCGGGCGTCCGCCTCGGCCAGCGCCACCTGCCCGGCTTGCGCCGCCAGCGTGGGATGACGGCTGGTCGCCTCAGGTGCCAGATCTGGCCGCCAGCTCAGCGGGGGCAGCTCGGGCGGGTCGGCCAGCGGACGCTCGCCCATGGCCTCCTCGCCCAACCAGCGCGCCAGGCGGCTGCGGGCCATGGCGATGTCGCGCTGCATCTGGGCAAGCTGGTCGCGGGTGCGCTCGCTGGCGAGGCGATTGGCGAAGATATCCGCCTGCTCGCCCTTGCCGGTGCGAAACGCCGATTCGGCGGCCTGCTGCTGCAGATCCAGCTCGGCCAACTGCGCTTCGATGAAGCCGCGCATGCGTTCCTGATACGCAAGATCGAGCCAGGCGAGCGCGGTTTCACGGCGCGTACCGGCCAGGCTCTGGCGCTGCTGCACCAAGGCCAGCTCGGCTTCACGACGGGCCCGGTCAGATCGGGCCTGGCGCTTGTCGCCCCGGGTGAATTCCTGCATCAGTGCCACGGAGCGCATGGTCATGCCCTCCTGCACCAGGCTGAAGGCCATCTCGCCCGTCACCGGTACGTTGTTAACGCCGACTTTCAGTACCGGGGGGGGAAAGCAGCCTACGGCCGCGCAGCCTGGGCCCCCCCGCCCGCCCGGCCGTTCTCATCGGGCAGCTGCCCGGCGGCCACGGCCATCTCCCGCGCCGCGGCCTCCTGGGCGCGGGCGGCGGCGAGCAGCGGTGCGCGGCGCTCGGCGATGCGTTGGGCCTCATCAAGGCTCAAAGGCTGGGCGAACGCTGGCGGTGCCAGCCCGGTGAGGGCGGCACAGAGCCAGACCATCCGCAATGGTCTGCGAATCATGGTGATGCTCCTCAGCGCTGGAGTGCCGTAACGGCGAGCGCGCCGCCAATCTCTTCCACCCGCACCTTGACCTTGTCGCCGGCTTTGAGGTCGGCAGGCAGAATCAGCTGCTTTTCCAGCAGAAAAGTCATCGTCATGGCTGGCATGCCAAGATTCTTCAGCTCACCATGCTTGAGGGTGATCTTGCGCGCCTTCAGGTCCAGCGCGCGGACTTCGGCGGGCACCAGTTCCTGGTTGGCCGTGTGGTTGGAATGATTGTGGGTCGTGCCTTCAGCAAATGCGGGCATGGCAAAGGCAAGCAGAGCGAGCGCAACGCTCGCCAGGGCGATACGAAGGGTCATGATGGTTTCCTGATCGGGAATGTCGACAACGCGCGGCGGGTTCAAGGAGAACGCGCCGGGCACACACGCAGTGAAATCAGGAAAGGGATCGAGGGGGTCGCTCCAACCCGTCCGGGATGAAGCCTTTCATTGCTACCAGGCGCAAAGCGAGGAAAAGCTCGCGCCCCTGTGATGGCAGTGTGGGACGAAGGCTTACGCTCGCCATCACTGCGGAACAGCAACTGCCGCAGGCCTTGTACTTGCCCAGGTCGCCCCCGGCGAGCGTGCCCGGCTCGGCAGGGTCCGCGGCGTCAGCGTGCGCAAGGCCCATCGTGTGACACGCCTCCACGGGCGAGCCAAGCGCCTCGCTGGACGGTGCGGCCATCTCGTGCAAGGCCATCAGCGACGCGGCAATCCCTTGCACAGGGAGCGTCAGGCTGAGAAGACAGAAAAGGAAGAGGCGAGCGGCACGCAGCATGGGCGAAGTTTAGTCTGCTTTTCCAGGACATGCACGCACACGGTCGCCATCGCGCCGCTACAGGGCCGGATGAACCCCGCTCTGCTCGCCCGGGTGACGCGCAGATGAATTAAGCTAGCCGGCAGATGCAGTCTCCCCTTGAACGGATTCGGTCGTCCTCAGACATGCGCGACACAGAACTCGACTTCCGCAAGCTCAAACACTGGCTGATTGGCGCAGTGCTCGCGGTCTGTCTCGTACTGCTGGCGCTGGCGACGGCGTTCATCTGGAGCGATCACCAGCGCAGCAGCCGCGAGATTTCGAACACGCTGCAATCCGAGGCCCTGGCTTTCTCCGAATATGTCACGGCCACCCTGCGCGCGGCCAACGTGGTCCTGGAGGCGAGTCAGGCCGACATCCAGAAGCGGGGCGGCTATGCGGCGATGTCGGAAGACGCCTTGCACGCCCTGTTCCAGCAGCACTTGCGCCTGATCGCCGATGACGGGAAGAAGATCGCGGCACATTCCATGCTGATCGTCGATGCCAACGGGCTTCTGCACGCCAACTCGCTCAGCAAGCAGGTCGTACATCGCGACCTGTCAGACCAGGAATACTATCGGCATCATCGCGCAGACCCCTCTGCCGCCGTGTGGCTGAGCCCGCTCTACCTCTCCCACTCCTCCGGGCTGAAGGTGTTCATGCTCTCGCTGCGGCTCTCCGACAGCACCGGACAGTTTCAGGGCGTGCTCGCGGTCAGTGTCCGGATTTCGCATTTCGAAGCCTACTTTGACCAGATCAGCCTGTCGGCTGACCAGACGATCAGTCTGTTCCGCCAGGACGGTAAGCCCTTGTTCCGCTACCCAATGGTCGAGGGCTTCGAGCGCAGCGACTTCGGTGGTGCTCCCGAGTTTCAGGCCATGCGCATGCAGCAACGCGGCAGCATGGTGCTGCGCAGCCCGTTTGATCACACGCTGCGTCTGGCAGGCTACGAAAATGGTCGCCAGTACCCGACCGTCGCCATCGTGACCCACCTGGAAGAAAGTGCCCTGCGCGAATGGCAGCAGCACACGCTGGCCACACTCTGCCTGGTTGCGGCCGCACTGGCCGCGCTCGGCTTGCTGCTCGCGTTCTCCTTACGCCAGATCGGTATTGCAGAAGCGGCCATCCGGGAGCGCGGACAGGTGGTCGCCAGCCTGGCCGAGGTGGAGGCCCAGTTGGTTCAGTCCGAGAAACTGGCGCAGCTGGGTCGGGCGGTCGCGGTGTTCTCGCATGACATCGGCACGCCAATCGGCAATGGCAAGGTCGCCATCACCAGCCTGCTTGAACGGGGAGCGGAGTTGCGCAGCGCGCTGGCGGACGGCAGCCTGGGGCGTTCTGCGCTCAATGAGCACCTGGAAATTGTCGATGAAGCCGCCAGCCTGGTGCACGGCAATCTGGAGCGTGCGGCGAACTTGCTGAATGATTTCAAGCTCAGCGCCATGGACCAGGCCACCTCGCACCGCCGCAGCGTTGATTTGCAAGACTGGCTGCAAGGCCTTGCCCACAGCCTCTCGCCACAGTTCAGAGGGGGCCCGCTACGCCTGGAAGTCGAAGTCGAACCGGGCTTGCAACTCGATACCCTGCCAGGGCCCCTCAGCCAGGTGATCAGCAACCTCGTCAGCAATGCCCGGATCCATGCCTTCGATCCTGACGAAGAAGGGTGCGTCAAGATCATTGCATGCAGATCGGGCGAGCGGATTTCGCTGCGGGTGGAAGACAATGGCAAGGGCATGGCGGCGGAGATTCAGCAGCATGTCTTTGAGCCGTTTTTTACCACGCGGGCCGACGCCGGGGGCACCGGGCTGGGGCTGCACATCGTACAAAGCCTGGTCGAAGAAGCACTCGGCGGCACGTTGAGCGTCGACAGCACGCCCGGCAAAGGCACCCGTTTTGTGATTGACCTGCCTGACCGCACTCCCGACGAGTCTGCGCCCCTCGCGGGCGCGCCCAAACACCTGACATGACGACACACTCCCCTACGCTGTTTGACGCCTCGGCCCCCGTCTTTCTGCGTTACCTGCGCCAGCTTGATGGCCTGTTGGCGCGCGCTGAGAACCACGCCGCGCAGCATGGTGTGCCGCCCGCAGAGATTCTGCAGGCCCGGCTCGCCCCCGACATGCTGCCTTTCTGCCAGCAAGTGGAAATCGCCGCAAACTTCGCCCTGCGTGCCTGCGCACCGCTGGCCAATCTGCCGCTGCCGGCTTACGGCCCCGCCTGCACAACGTTTGCCGCATTGCACGCGCGCATCGCCGCTGCGCATGATTTTGTGGCCGCGCTCCAACCCGCGCACATGGCCGATGCCGCCACCCGCACGCTGGAGAGCCAGGCGGGCGACGCCCGGGTCGTTTTGCCGGGGCTGGAATTTCTCACGCTCTACGCACTACCGAACTTCTTCTTTCACCTCACCAGCGCCTACGCGATCCTCCGCCACCTCGGCTTCCCCCTCGGCAAGGCAGATTTCGACGGTTTTCATCAGTACGCGCCACCATCGGCTCCCCCGCCTTGATGCCTGCGAAGCCGCTCTGGGCAAGGATCTTCAGCCTGCCACCCTGAAGACATCCATCTGGTGCGGCTTCCCAGCCCATCTCCCGGAAAGCGCCTCAGCGCAGCAGGTGCTGCGCGGCACAGCGCATGCGTTACCATTGCGGGTCTGCAAAACCTGTTTGAAAGCCTGTCATGCGTAGCGATTGGGAAGTTGTCATCGGCCTGGAAACCCACGCCCAACTCAACACTGCCTCCAAGATTTTCTCCGGCGCCAGCACTGCCTTTGGCGCGGAACCGAACGTGCAAGCCTGTGCAGTGGATATCGCCCTGCCCGGCGTGCTGCCGGTCTTGAACCGCGGCGCCGTCGAGCGCGCGATCCGCTTCGGCCTGGCGATTGGCGCCGACGTCGCGCCGCGCTCGGTGTTTGCGCGCAAAAACTATTTCTACCCCGATCTGCCCAAGGGCTATCAGATCAGCCAGTTCGAGCTGCCGGTGGTGGTGGGCGGCGAAATCACCATCCAGGTCGGCGAAGGCGACAAGGCCTACCAGAAAGTGGTGCACCTGACCCGCGCCCACCTTGAGGAAGATGCCGGCAAGAGCCTGCACGAAGACTTCCACGGCCAAAGCGGCATCGACCTGAACCGCGCCGGCACGCCGCTGCTGGAGATCGTGACCGAGCCGGACATGTGCTCGTCGGCCGAAGCCGTCGCCTACGCCAAGGCGCTGCACGCGCTGGTGCAGTGGATCGACATCTGCGACGGCAACATGCAGGAAGGCTCTTTCCGCTGCGACGCCAACGTCTCCGTGCGCAAACCCGGGCAGCCGCTCGGCACCCGCCGCGAGATCAAGAACCTCAACAGTTTCCGCTTCCTCCAGCAGGCCATCGAATACGAGATCAACTGGCAGATCGAAACGATTGAGGATGGCGGCAAGATCCAGCAAGCCACCGTGCTCTTCGATCCGGATTCCGGCGAAACCCGCGTGATGCGCACCAAGGAAGACGCGCACGACTACCGCTACTTCCCCGACCCCGACCTGCTGCCGCTGGAGATCAGCGACGCGTGGAAGGCCGAGGTGGCGGCCAGCATGCCCGAGCTGCCGGTGCAGCTCGCCGCGCGCTTCGAGGGTGAATACGGCCTCTCGGCCTACGACGCCAGCACGCTCACCGCCAGCCGCGATACGGCGACCTACTACGTCGAGGTCGTGAAGGCCGCCGGCGCAGCCCAGGCCAAGATAGCCGCCAACTGGGTGATGGGCGAACTTGCCGCGCGCCTGAACAAGGACGAGAAAGGCGTGGCCGACAGCCCTGTGTCGGCGGCACAGCTCGCCGGGCTGATCGCCCGGATCGCCGACAACACCATCTCCAACAACATTGCCAAGAAAGTCTTCGAAGCACTGTGGAACGGTGACGGCGCCACAGCAGACGAAGTCATCGACAAGCAGGGCTTGAAGCAGGTGACGGATGTCTCGGCTATCGAACCGATCATCGACGAGGTGTTGGCCAACAATGCGCAGAACGTCGCCGAGTACAAAGCGGGCAAGGAGAAAGCCTTCAATGCACTGGTCGGCCAGGTCATGAAGGCCAGCAAGGGCAAAGCCTCGCCGGCGCAGGTGAATGAATTGCTGAAGAAGAAACTGGGCTGAATCTTCGCAGCATTGCACAACGCAAAGGACGGAACCGGCGCGGCACAGGCCGCGCCAAGCCGCATTGCGCACACGGTCAGGAGACCTCCATGACGCTGCTTCGATTTCTCTTGATCGGCGGGCTGGCCCTGCTTTCGGCCTGCAGCACCGCCTTGCCCGAAAACATCCGCCCGGTGAGCCATTTCAAGCTCGACCGCTACCTCGGGCAGTGGTACGAGATCGCCCGCCTGGACCACAGCTTCGAGCGCGGCCTCTCGCGCGTGACGGCCACCTACAGCCTGCGTGATGACGGTGGCGTGCGGGTCTTGAACCGGGGGTTTGACGATGCCAGCGGCAAGTGGAAAGAAGCTGAAGGCAAAGCCTACTTTGTGACAAGGCCCGACACCGGCCATCTGAAAGTCTCGTTTTTTGGGCCTTTCTACGGCGCCTATGGCATCTTTGAGCTGGACCCGGATTACGGGTACGCGCTGGTGAGCGGGCCGGATCAGTCCTACCTCTGGCTGCTGGCGCGCAGCCCCAGACTGGACGAGACCACCCGCAACCGGCTGGTGGCGCACGCCGCCGCAAAGGGCTTCGACACTTCGAAGCTGATCTTTCCAACGCACGACTAGCCGGCGCCGCCCTTCGCCTGCGCGCTGCGACATGCCCGCCCCGACACCCAAGCACGCCCCCTCGCCGCAGATCTTTGCCACCCAACTGCGCGAGGCCCTGTGCCCGCTGGCCGACCCGGCCCGCGCAGCCGCAATGGCCGCCTACATGCAGCAACGCTTTGCGTTCTTCGGCATCCCCACCCCCGCGCGACGCGCCGCCACGCGCCCGCTGCTGGCTTCATTGGGCAGAACCCCCGACGCCGACTGGCTGGTCTCGGCTGCCGAGGCGCTGTGGCAGTTTGACGAACGGGAGTGCCAGTACGCCGCGGTCGACATGCTGGTGAAGTTCGCCGCCCGGATAGAGGCCCGCCACGAGCCACAGCTCGCCAGGCTCGTGCAGGCCCGGGCCTGGTGGGACTCGGTGGACCTGATCGCCGCCCATGTCTACGGCAGCCTGTGCCGTCGGGAGCCCGCACTCCGGAAGCACGTTGAACACTACGCCCGCCACGAGCACATCTGGCTGCGGCGCGTCGCCCTCCTACACCAGCTGGGCGATGGCACTGACACGGATTACGCCCGCCTGGACCGTATCCTCACCGCCAACCTTGGCCACCCGGATTTCTTCATCCGCAAAGCCATGGGCTGGGCGCTCCGGCAACTGGCCCGCACGGACCCGGACTGGGTGCGCACCTGGCTGACGGCACATGCAGCGGAAGTATCCAGCCTGACGCGGCGGGAAGCGCTCAAGCGTCTGCACTAACGCAGGTCGCGCGTGAGGCGTCGGCAGGTTGTCACGTCGACGTCGTTTGCGCCAAAGTTTCGTTTGAACGCACCGCGGTCTATTATTACAACCGTTATAACAGGCGCACACCCACACCATGCAGACCTTGAAACTCACCCAGATTGGCAATTCTGTCGGCGTCATCCTGCCCAAAGAAACCCTGGCCAGACTGAAGCTTGAAAAGGGAGACACGGTTTTTGTGTCGGACACGCCCGACGGGCTCACGCTGACCCCCTACGACCCCTCGCTCGAAGCCCAACTGGAAGCCGGGCGGGATTTCATGCGCGAGTTCCGCGATACCTTCCACGCACTCGCCAAGTAAGCACGCCATGAATTGGCAATGGATCGACAAGCAGGCGCTTGTATTGCTGCATGACGAAAGCCTCAGTCTGCATGGCGGCGCATCGGGTATCCGGGACCCGGGCATGCTCGAATCTGCCCTCGCTCGGCCCAAGAATCTTGACCACTACGGCGCACCGGATATCGCTGATCTCGCATCCGCCTATGCCATGGGTCTGGCGAAGAATCACCCGTTTGTCGACGGCAACAAGCGCGCCGCCTTCCTTGCTGTAGGCTTATTCCTGTTTCTGAACAACCATCGACTGATCGCATCTCCGAGCGAAGCAACGCTGGCTGTGCTCTCCCTGGCTGCGGGTGAAATAGACGACGCGGGGTTCGCCCGCTGGCTACGCACCCGGATCGAACCTCGCACTTGAGACGGCCACGCTCTGGCAGAATCCGGCAATCCGATCACCGGAGCAGGAGACGCAGGATGGGCAAACAGTTCGAATCGATGAGCGAAGCGCATCGCAGTTTCATCGCCGCACAGAAGATCTACTTTGTTGGCACAGCGACGGCCGATAGCCGGGTAAATATCTCACCCAAGGGCATGGATTCGCTGCGCATCCTGGACGCGCACCGTGTCGCCTGGCTCAACGTCACCGGCAGCGGCAACGAGACCGCCGCTCACGTGCAACGCGCGCCGCGGATGACGCTGATGTTCTGCGCCTTCGAAGGCGCACCGATGATCCTGCGCCTCTACGGCCAGGCCCGTGTCATTCACCCCGACGAAGCCGACTGGCCCGCGCACTACGCGCACTTCACGCCGCAACCCGGCGCCCGCCAGATCTTTGTGCTCGACGTCGACCTCGTCCAGACCTCCTGCGGCATGTCCGTCCCCTTCTTCGACTATCAGGGCGAACGCGAGCAGCTCAGCGACTGGGCGCGCAAGAAGGCGAAGACGGCATCCGCCAGTACTGGGAAGAGAAGAACCAGCGCAGCAGCGATGGCCTGCCCACGCATATCCTCGACCCGCAGCACCGGTCGTAGCCCGCCAGGCACAGGGAGTGCCCGCAGCGGCACGACACCACACTATCGGCGAACAGCTCACACCTTGTCAGGCTTCGTATGGAGGCCGACACCACCCCACAGAACCCTGCCGCAAAGCCGCACAGGGCTTGCCTCTGCACGAAGCATCCTGAAGAAGTCCGCCGGACGTGGCTCTCCGGGCAGCCGAAGCACAGTACACCGTGCCCGATAGCTACAACACAGCGACGATGCTCTCCCAGCGCTTCTCCGTCACCATCACGAAACGGCCACGCCCGCCCGAGAGATTCGCCCACAGACCGCCGATGAGGCGGTCATCCTCGGCATTCTTCCAGCCGTTCGCGCCCTTGTACTCCACCACCAGCACCGGGCCGGGCTGACCATTTACGTCCGGCAACTGGCACAGGAAATCCGGGTAGAAGCGCCCATCCGCCTTTTGCAGGAAGAAGGACGAGCCGTCGCGATTGACGAGGTTGCGCACCCAAAACTTGAGCTTGCCTTGCTGCGCCAGCATGTCGAGCTGGCAGGCGCACTGGAATTCTTCGCCGCTGTCGAAATCGCCCATGCGCCCATAGAAGTGCTTGCGGAAATCGAACACGCCAAAGCGGCTGTCGTAGTCGCGGCTCGGTGCGTAGATGGGCGGGAACTCGAAGGCGTATTCGTCGCTCACTGCGATCCGCTCTGCCGCATCGTCGCCAAACAGGGTCTGCTGGAAAGCCTTGCCCACAGCCAGTTTGCGCAGGGTCTTGATCTGCGCTTCGAGGCGGTTGCGGAGCAGGAATTTCTGCAGGTTGGCGCGCGCCAGCTTGAAGCCTTCCGTTGCCAGCAACTGGGTGAGCCAGCGCGCCACGAAGGCGCGTTTGCTCGCGTGGGTAAGCGAGGGTTCCGGAATGTTCCGGCACAGCCAGGTGGCGAGGCGAAGTTCGTCCCAGTTCTCCGGTTTGTAGACCAGCCCGAGGTCGCGTTGCAGATCGGGCAGGAAGTGCGAGACGAGCTTGCCGCTGGCATCATCAATGTCGATGGCGCCGCCTTCCGAAACCTTCAGCGCGGCGCCGAAGAGTTTCAGATCCTCGGCGCTCGGGCTGGCGTCGTAGGGCGACAGATCCCACGGATATTCCAGCACCTCCGGGTCATCGAAAAGCTGCAGCACGCCCTGCACGCGCAAGGCCAGTTGCGGCACGCGGAAACGCTCGCCCAGCTCGGCCGGGGTCTGGAAGAACTCGATGGCCGTGGTGCGGCTTGTCTCGGCGGCCTCCGCGATGGCTGCCACCGCCGTAGGCGACTGCACCGTGGTCTTCAGCGCCTCGGTCTCATCCTCGGTCAGCGGCATCTTGATCGTCAGCGTGTTGGTCTTGGCGTTCCACTCGACCTTTTCGCGGATCGGCTTTTCAACCGCCTTCAGTTCCGGCTTTTCGCTCAGCGTCACCGCTACCGGATGCGCAATCACCTTGCCGGAGCTGAAATCGAAACGCTTCTGGTCGGGTTTGGCGGCAGTCACGAATTCGGCCACAGCGCGACGCTCGAAGCCCGCGCCCGCCACCAGCCGGTCGCGCAGGGCGGCCGCCGTTTCGGCGAAGTTGCGCGAAACGACGAAGGCATAGGACTGGTTCAGCTCTTTCGCCTTGCGATGGCTGGCTTCCGGCTGGCGCAGCACGCGGCCCAGCAACTGCTCCACCGCCGTCGCAGAATGCAGCGAGGCCATGCTGACAAGGATGTAGGCAAACGGGCAATCCCAACCTTCGGCCAGCGCCTTCTGGGTGATCACGTATTTCACCGGGCAAGCCGGATCAGCGATGCCCAGCTTGAAATCCGCATCGATCTGCTCCAGACCTTTTTCTTCACTCGTGGCTACCACGATCTGATCGGCCGGAATGTGGTGGTTGCTAATCAGCTCCTGTCGCACGCGTTCGAAATCCAGTGTGTCCACGCCGCTGCGGCGTGGCTCGGACTGGATCAAGACCAGCGGGCGCAGGTAGGCCGCCCCAACGCGTGCTTCATCATCCGCCAGCTTTTGCAGCGCATCGCGGCGGCCGATCGCATCGGCTAGGCACTGCTGCCAGTTCGGCTCGGTTTCCAGCAACACCGGCAGCTTGATCATTTCCGCCTGCTTCAGCTCGGCGGCCGACACGCTGTGCAGCATTGCTCGGCGTGCGCTCCAGATCGGGCGTAGCCGTCAGCTCCATCACGCCGCTGGGGCGGAAGCGCGCCAGCATGTCGAAGGCCAGTTCGGTGCGGCTGTTGTGCGCCTCGTCCACGATCACGAAGGGCCGGCGCAGGCGCAGCACGTTGGCCAGCGAATACGGCACGGTTTCGTTATCGCCTTCACCCTCGATCAGCAATTCGGCACGCTGTATGGCTGAAAGGTGTTCGAAGTGGTGCATCAGCGCGCCGCTGGATTGATACACCTTGCGGCATTCCTCGTCCTCCACCTGAAAGGCCTGGCGCGTCGCCACGATGATCGTGGTCGAGCTGTCCAGCGTGGCGCGCGTCACGCTCTTGGCTTCGTCCAGATCCAGCACCGTCAGCGGCCCGGCCTCGCGCAGCGCGGCGTGGTAGGGGTGGTGACGATTCTTCAGCGCGCGCAGGGTCTGTTCGCGGATCGGTTTGCTCGGCACCAGCCACAGGATGACGCTGTGCTCGGTTCTCAACAGATGCGTATTCAACAGCGCCACGCTTTTCGCCGCCAGCCAGGTCTTGCCGCCGCCGGTGGGCACGCGCAGGCAGAAATAAGGCATGTCGCCGGGGAAACCCTTCAGGCCATGATAGGCCAGCCCCTGCCCCCATAGGCGTTCGGTGGTGGCGGTGTAGGCGATTGAGGGCGAAGGCAGTTCATGGCAGGCCTGGAAATAGGCTTCCACGCTGGCGAGCAGCTGGGTCTGGTAGGGCTTGGCGGAAAAGGCGCTCATCGCTCATACCTCCAGCGAGTAAGGGGTCTGCTTGAAGCTGATGCCCTCGCGCTCGGCGCGGGCACCGAGGCGGTTGGCCGCCGCGTAGATCGTCTTCGGTCCGTCAAACGGCGGCAGCACCGCCAGCACCGGCCCGGTCAGCACATTGCCGCCGCCGACCGATTTGTCCTTGAGGATGCCGTTGTAGAGCAGGTAGATCGCCCGCCCCTCATGCACGCCCAACAGCGGTGAATCGGCGCGGCCGGTGTAGCCGGTCTGTGTCTCGGAGAACCACACGAACTTCGCCAGCTCGGTAAACGTCACGTCCTCGCGGATCTGGCCTTCGGCATCGAACAGCGGTTCGGCCGAGAGGCGGCAGAACTGGAAACCACCGCCCAGCCCCGGCACTGCTTCGCCCTTGGCATTCGTGTAGCCCTGCGCCACACGGCGCACGCGTTCGGCGGTCACGTTCGGCGCGATGTGCGCGTCCATCTCGACGAGGATGAAGCGGCGCGTGCCGCCGTCTTCGGCGTTTTGTTTGAGGACGGCATGGGCCGTGGTGCCACTGCCGGCGAAGCTGTCCAGGACGATGGAATCTTTGTTACAAACAAGGCGAATAATTCTTTGCAACAGGCTGCTCGGTTTCGGGGTGTCAAAAACAGCACTACCGAAAATGTTCTTAATTTCGTTGCCGCCGTCGTCGGTGGTTCCTGTTTCCTGATGACTCCAAATATCGACAGGCACAAGCCCCTTGCTTTGTTCATTCAGGAATAACTTGAGTCGCGGAAATTTTGCTTCGCCATTTTTCCCCCACCACAACCGCCTTTCCGAGACGTGCCGAAGGTGTTCTTCTTTCGCATATTTCCACGCGTGTGTTGGATGGGTGACTTCGGCTTCCGTAAATGGATTCACGAGACTGTAGACCAAGTTCGGACGCTTCTCCTTGATTGCCGGATTTACATACGAAGAAGTCATCCATGGCCCGCGCGGATCATTGTCAGGGTTGGCGTAATTCCCATCTGACTTCTCATTTCTCGGCTCTTTCAGCGTGGCAAGCGCCGCTGATTGCCTGTAGCAGATGACGTGATCCTTCAGGGAGTAAAAGAGCTTTGCGTTATTGCTGCGGGTATATCGCTTTTCCCACGCGATAGAGGCCAGGAAATTTGATTCTCCGAAAATTTCATCCATCAGCAGTCGCAGCGTCGCTTGCTCGTTGTCGTCGATGGACACGAAGATCACGCCGTCCTCGCGCAAAAACTGCTTCAGCAGCACCAGACGCGGATACATCATGCACAGCCAGCGGTCATGGCGATCCAGGGTTTCGCCTTCCTTGCCGACCGTCTCGCCCAGCCACTTGCGGATTTCCGGACTGTTGACGTTGTCGTTGTAGGCCCAGCCCTCGTTGCCGGTGTTGTAGGGCGGGTCGATGTAGATGCACTTCACCTGCCCGGCGTAGCGCGGCAGCAAGGCTTTGAGCGCATGCAGGTTGTCGCCCTGCACGATGAGGTTGCCGCTGTCCGTGCCATCGTTCGGGCCGCAAGACAGGGCTGCGTCCGGCTCCAGCAGACGGAACGGGACTTCCTTGTGGTGTTTCTCGACGGCTTCCTTGCCGATCCAGTTGAGCGTGGGCATGACGCAGGATTCAAGTATCAATTGAATCGGCGATTCAATCACGGATTCAATCAAAACTGAAACGCGGTTCAATCAAAAATTTAAGTTTCGGTTCATGACCGAAAAAGCCGAGTTCGCCGAACGCCTCAAGCAAGCCATGCGCAATGCGGGCTACGAACTTCGCCCGGGCGTGCTCGCAAAGGAATTCAATACGCGCTACTGGGGTAAATCGGTGTCGTTCCAGGCTGCATCGAGTTGGCTCAAGGGCGTGTCGGTTCCCGAACAGGACAAGCTGGTGGTACTCGCAGAGTGGCTGAAAGTTGAACCACAGCTCCTGCGCTACGGTGGTGGTGCCGTGCAGCGCGTAAATGAAGCCCGCACACGCTTCGAAGAAGCGATGAACCTGCAAGACCGGGAGGTCTTCGAGGCTTTCCTGAATTTGCCCGCACCGCAGAAGAAGATCGTCTGCGAAGTCATCCTCGCCTTCGCCAAGGCGCAGCAAGCGGACACGCCGCGATAGCGCGCCAGAGGCCGGAGCACACCTGCCCGGAGAAGTCCGCCCCATGCGCCTTTCCAGGCAGTGTCTGTGGCAGAAGCGGTGGCTCAGTGCCCCCCGGGCTTTACCTCACAGCTCGATTGCCCTGCCCCACGTTCTTCCCGGAGAATGCGGGGCATGAACCCTGTCATCCTGATCGTTGAAGACGAGCCGGCGATTGCCGACACGCTGACCTGGACGCTGACGAGCGAGGGCTTTGCACCCTGCCATGTGAGCACCGGCGGCGCAGCGCTTGCGCGCATTGAGCAGGGCGGCGTGGCAGTGGTGGTGCTCGATGTGGGCCTGCCGGACCTCTCCGGCTTCGAGGTCTGCCGCCGGATCCGGGCGAAAGACGCGGCCCTGCCGGTGATGTTCCTTACCGCCCGCTCTGAGGAGATCGACCGTGTGCTGGGCTTTGAGATCGGCGCGGACGACTATGTCGCCAAGCCCTTCAGTCCGCGTGAGGTGGCGGCACGCCTGCGCGTGATGCTGCGCCGCGCGGGCGTACTGGCCGCCCCTGCCCTGCAGGCCGCGCCCCTGCTGGCGCTCGACGAGGCCGCCGCGCAGGTCCGCGCGGGATCTCATTCTCTGGCCCTGACCCGCTACGAATACCTGCTGCTGCGCCACCTGATGCAGCAGCCGAATCGCGTGTTCTCGCGCGAGCAATTGCTGGATGCCGTCTGGGGGCAGGACAGCGACAGCACCGATCGCACCGTCGACGCCCACATCAAGACCCTGCGCGCCAAGCTGCGTGCGGTGTCGGCCGAGCTCGATCCGATCCAGACCCATCGCGGCCTCGGTTACTCCTTCGCGCCATGAACCTGCCCCTGCGCGTGCTGCTGGGCTACTTCCTGATCGTGGGTCTGGCGGCTTTCTTCGTACTGCGGATCTTTGTGGCCGAGGTGCGGCCGAGCGTGAAACAGGCCATCGAGGAAAGCATGGTGGATACCGCCAACATCCTCGCCGAAATGGCGACCGACGACCTGCTCGCCGGCACCATCGCCAACGGGCGCTTCGCCCAGCGCGTGGCGGCCTATCACACCCGGGTGGTGGATGCGCGGATCTTCCACTTCCACAAGACCAGTCTGGATTACCGCGTGATCGTCACCGATGCAAAAGGCATCGTGCGCTACGACTCCGAGCATCGAGCCGAAGGCATGGACTATTCGAACTGGCAGGACATCCGCCGCACCCTGCGCGGGGAGTATGGCGCACGCTCGACCCACATCCAGATCAACGACAAGGACAGTTCGGTCTTCTACGTCGCGGCCCCCGTGCGCGATGGTGAGCGCATCATCGGCGTGCTCTCGGTGGCGAAACCCGAAAGCACGCTGTTGCCGATCATCCACCACAGCGAGAACACCATCGTGCGCCACGGCGCCTGGCTACTCGGCGGCTCGGCGCTGATCGGCCTGGCCGTCACACTGTGGCTCACCGGCTCGATCCGCCGCCTGCGCAACTATGCGCGCAAGGTGGCGGCCGGCGAAGCTGCCGAACCGCCCACCGGGGGCGGTCAGGAGATCTCGGATCTTGCCCGCGCCATGGAAGCCATGCGTGAGAAGCTCGAAGGCAAACAATACGTCGAACGCACCGTGCAGGCCCTGACGCATGAACTCAAGAGCCCGCTGGCGGCCCTGCGGGGGGCGGGCGAGATCCTCGCGGAACCGGATCTGCCGGAAGCGGAGCGCCTGAGGTTCGCCCGCCACGTACAAAGCCAGAGCGAGCGATTGAGCGAATGCGTCGCGCGCATGCTGGCCTTGTCACGGCTGGAGTCCACGCCGCGTCAAGACGCCCGCATGCCTTGCGTGCTCCCCCAGATCGTGGCGGATCTGCTGGCAGCCCGCCAGGCCCGCGCCGATGCGAAAGGCATTCACTTCAACTACATCGATGCGTCGGACGCCTTGCTGATTCACGGCGAAAGCGAGAACCTCGGGCTGGCGCTGGGCAACTTGCTCGACAACGCGCTGGACCATGCCCCCCCGCGGGCAGCATGATCGACGTACTCATCAACGCGGGCAACGACGGGCCTGATCGTTAGCGTCCGCGATAATGGCGCGGGCATCCCAGACTATGCGCTGCCCCACCTGTGCGAGCGCTTCTACAGTCTGCCGCGCCCCGATGGCAGCAAGGGTTCCGGGCTGGGGCTGGCCATCGTGCAGGAGGTCGCGCGCCGGCACGGCGGGCACTTCAGCCTCGGCAATCACCCGGACGGCGGCGCCCTGGCCTCGCTTGAAATTCCGGACTTCACCGTGCCTTCACACAGGGCTCATCGTGCGCTGACATGAAGCCGGCATCCTTGGCGCCGTTCTCTTCCACGCCAAGGAGCTTGCGATGCCTGCCCACACTTCCGCGCCACCCCATCAGTTCCACCGGGCGATCCCGCCCGCCGCCACGGTCCCTCGCCACATTGCCATCGTGATGGATGGCAACGGGCGCTGGGCGCAGCGGCGCCATCTGCCGCGTGTCGCCGGCCATGCCCGCGGGCTGGCGAGCGTCCGCCGCGCCGCCGAGTTGTGCCTCACGCACGGCGTGTCGTGCTTGACGCTGTTCGCCTTCAGCTCGGAGAACTGGCGTCGACCGCCTGATGAGGTCGACTTCCTGATGAAGCTGTTTCACGGCGCACTCGACCGAGAGGTTGACGAGATGGTCCGCCATGACATCCGGCTGCGGGTGATCGGCAATCGCGCACGCTTCAGCCCCCGCATGCAGGCGGCCATCGCCGAGGCTGAAGCACGCACGGCACACGGCTCAGCGCTCAATCTGAGCATTGCGGCTGACTACGGCGGCCGCTGGGACATCCTCCAGGCCGTCAATCGCCTGCGCCACGCAGACCCGGCTCCGGATCGCGACTGGCACGAAGAAGACCTCCTGCCGCAGCTCTGTCTGGGCGATCTGCCCGAGCCGGATCTCTTCATCCGTACCGGTGGCGAGCAGCGGATCTCGAACTTCCTGCTCTGGCAACTCGCCTACGCGGAATTCCATTTCACGGACTGCCTGTGGCCCGAGTTCGACGCACACGCTTTCGCCAGCGCACTCACGGCCTTTCGCCAGCGCGAACGCCGCTTCGGCCGCACCAGCGCCCAGCTCACCGCAGCTCGTTGAAAGCACTCATCCTCTGGAGAATCCCGATGAAAAACCTGTCTTTCCGCAAGTTCCTGGTTGTTGCCGTTGTCCTGACGCTATTGCTCATTGCCAGCCAGATGATTCGTGGCGTCGTGCTCGACCGCATTCAGCACCGCGACACCGCACAACAATCCATCGCCAGTGCACTGGCGGATCCGCAAACGCTCGCCGGGCCAGTCCTGCTGATCCAGTATGTCGAACACATGCAGCGTCCGGTGTATGGCGACCAGGGCAAGGTCGTACGCACCGAGGCGTTCATTGAGCGCCGCGAGAAAATCGTCCTGCCCGATTCGCTCAAACTCGGCGGCAGTCTGCATAACGAGATGCGCTATCGCGGCGTCTTCCGCGTCAACACCTACCTGCTCACCGGGCAACTGGCCACCACCCTGCAAATGCCGCGGCTGGACGAGCTGCCCCGCCACAGCGCCGAAGGCCGCGTCGAGATCGAAAGCGCCCGCCTCGTCGTGGCGATGAGCGATCCGCGTGGCATCCGCAACCTGAGCCTCCAGCAAGACGGACAGGCGCTGCGCACGGAGGCTGGTACCGGCATGAAAACCCTGAGTTCCGGCATCCACGCGCCCCTGCCCGATCCGGCCAGCCTGGTCGGGAAGAAGTTGAACGTCCGCGCGGACATGACGCTGGTCGGGACCGACAGTTTCGGCATGCTGCCGTTGGCACGCGACACCCTGGTCGCCCTCCGCGCGGACTGGCCGCACCCCTCGTTCGGGGGGCGATTCCTGCCCGTCAAACGTAGCATCGATGACAAAGGCTTCGAAGCCGAATGGCAGATCAGTGGCGTCGCCTCTCAGGCGCGACAGACCTGGGAGAACAGTGAATCGCGCAACCTGCAGGCCGAGCACTTCTCGGTCAGCCTGATCGATCCGGTCGACATCTATTCGATGTCCGACCGGGCGAGCAAGTATGCCGAGCTGTTCATCCTGCTCACCCTGGGCGCCTTCCTGCTCTTCGAGCTGCTGCGCCGCCTGCGCCTGCACCCGCTCAATTACCTGATGGTCGGCGCCGCCCTGCTGATGTTCTTTCTGCTGCTGCTGTCGCTCTCCGAGCAAATCGGCTTCGGCCCGGCCTACCTGGCGGCCAGCGGCGCCTGCGTGCTCCTTATCGGCTTCTACAGCGCCCACCTGCTGCGCAGCGTCTGGCTCGCGGGAGGCTTTTACCTCGGGCTGGGCGCGCTCTATGGCGCGATCTACGTCATCCTGCTCTCTGAGCAGAACGCCCTGCTGATGGGCAGCCTGCTGCTCTTCGCGCTGCTGGCCTGTGTGATGATCGGCACCCGCAAGGTGGACTGGCAAGGTTTGCTTGCGAGCACCGTGCCCAACACTTCCAAGGACGCGACGCAGGCAGAATAACCGTAAAAACATGCCTGGAGAGCCGCTCTGGGAGCGGCTCTCCAGGCTACTTGAAGACCACTTGGCGATTCATTTCCACCCCATCAGCCAGTAACGTTGATCACCCGGATGCGGGATGTCTCCGTACGCCGGATTGGGTATGGCGAAGATGCGGCGCTTGTCGAGATGCGCCAGACGAATCACCTCGGCATACTCGCTCTGAAACAATTTCTCGAATGAGCCGTCGGCAATCGCTGCTTCAAGCCCTTTTCGTACGCGTTCGGCCAAGCGCTTGTTGTCCTTGCGAACCCAGAAGTAATCCGGATACGGATAATGCAGCGCCAGGGTCTCTTCAATCGCCAGATCTGGCATCTGCTTCTGGCGCTGTTTGAGCTCGACAAAAGGCTCATGCAGGCCACGGGGGAAAAAATCAAAGCGCCCGGCAAGCAGCATGCCGAATAAACCCTCGTAGCTCGCGCCAGTTACCACGGTAAATCCGTTCTCGCTGAGCACCTGGGTGTCCAGCCAGTCCTGACCTTGCCCGGGGTGCATTTTCTTCAAGCCCGCCAGGTCTTTGGTTGCAGAAAACTCTGCCTGACGACGGCGATCAATCAGGAACAGCCGAATTCCGAGGATCCCTTGCGGATGCAGATCGGTATGGGCTCAAGTCGGGACTCCAGCTCGCGCTGTGCTGGAAAGGTGGCGATATCCAGCTGAGCGCCCTGCTCCAGTTCGGCAATTGCCCGCGCCGTGTTCATGGTCTGCACGCCCTGCACCGCGCGCGCGGGACCGTACTCCTTGCGGGTTTTGTCGAGTGCGAGTTGTAGCACGCGCACCGGGTAGGCGTAGCGGAAATCGCTCGCCAGCGCGCCCGCGGGGTAACGCACAAGCTGCTCGGCCGCCATGCTATGGCCGGCGAGGCACAGCGCGCTGAGACACCCCAACCAAAGACTGATCCAACGCAACATGGCAACCCCGGTAACACGCCCGGTTGTCTGGATACCTGCAAAAGATGTCTCCCGTCAAGCTGACTGCTCGTGTGGCTCGATCCCTGGACACGGCTGCCGGAAGTTTGGCGATGATCAAGGGACAGCCGCAGCCCCGGGATTTTTCAGCGCTATAATGTGACGCTTAAATTTTCCTTGCTTTCACAACCGGAGTTAACCGTGAAGCCTTCCGTCAAGCCTCTAGCACCGAATTTCTCTTCTGGTCCCCGTGCCAAGCGCCCCGGGCTACTCGCTCGCCAACCTGCCGAAGATATCCTCGGCCGCTCGCACCGCAGTTCGCTGGGCAAGGCTCGCCTGGCAAAATCCATCACCGAAACGAAGCGTCTGCTGGGCATTCCGGCTGACTATCACGTAGGCATCCTGCCGGCTTCCGATACCGGCGCATTCGAGCTGGCCATGTGGAATTTCCTCGGTGCCCGCCCGGTCGATACCTTTGCCTGGGAGTCCTTCGGTGAAGGCTGGGTTACTGACATCGTCAAGCAACTCAAGCTCAAGGATGTGCGCAACTTCAGCGCCCCTTACGGCGAGCTGCCGGACCTGGGCCAGTGGGACCCGAAGAACGACATCGTGTTCACCTGGAACGGCACCACCTCCGGCGTGAAAGTGCCGAATGGCGACTGGATCCCCGCCGACCGCGAAGGCCTGACCCTGTGCGACGCCACCAGTGCCGTGTTCGCCATGGAACTGCCTTGGGACAAGCTGGACGTCGTCACCTACTCCTGGCAGAAGGTGCTGGGCGGTGAAGGCGCCCACGGCATGCTGATCCTCTCGCCACGCGCCGTCGCCCGCCTGAAAGAGTACAAGCCGGCCTGGCCGCTGCCCAAGATCTTCCGCATCGCCAAAGGTGGCGAGCTGATGACCGAGATTTTCGAGGGTGCGACGATCAATACCCCGTCGATGATCGCCAACGAAGACTATCTGGATGCACTCGCTTGGGTGGATTCCATCGGTGGCGTCCCGGCTCTGATCGCGCGCAGCAACGCCAACCTGGCCGTGTTCGAGCGCTTCGTCGCCAAAACACCCTGGATTCACTTCCTCGCCAAGGATGCTTCCTTCCGCTCCAACACCTCGGTGTGTTTCTCGCTGGACGCGACCCCGGAACAAGTCAAGGCGCTGATCAAGCTGCTCGACAAGGAAGGCGTGGCATTTGACATCGGCGCATACAAAGACGCGCCGAGCGGCCTGCGTTTCTGGTGTGGCGCCACGGTCGAAACCGCCGACCTGGAAGCCGTGCTGCCCTGGCTGGAATGGGCCTACGCAGAAGTTACAAGGCCTGAGCCTTACCGCGTTGAAAAGCAAACGCCCAGCCAGAAGCTGGGCGTTTTTGTTTCCACGCACCTTGCCGTGAGGGTCGAATCAAGGCTGCTGGGGCGCCTTCTCAGCGCCGTCAGGCAGGCACTCGACCAGCAAAGTCAGTATTCGCCGCCCATCCGCGCGCAGGACTTTAAAGCTCAGACCGGCAATCACCACCCCGTCGCCACGCTTGGGTAGATAGCCCAGACGCGAGGTCACCAATCCGCCCACCGTATCAATATCGCCCGGCTCGATCGTGGTCCCGAAGGCCTCATTGAACGAGGTGATATCGGTGCCCGCTTTCACCCGGTACCGCCCGAGCTGATCGGCAACGATATTGCCGGCACTTTCATCGAGGTCGAACTCGTCCTCGATATCGCCGACAATCTGCTCCAGCACGTCTTCGATCGTGATCAAGCCCGATATGCCGCCATACTCGTCGACAACCATCGCCATGTGATTGTGGCTGACGCGGAATTCGCGCAGCAGCACATTCAGGCGCTTGCTTTCAGGAATGAACACCGCCGGACGCAGATTCTCCCGCAAGCGGAATTCAGCCTTTCCCAGCCCGCGTAAGAGATCCTTTGCCAGCAAGATGCCCTGCACATCGTCCTTGTCTTCACCCACCACCGGAAAGCGGGAGTGACCGGTGCGCATTGCGAACTCGATAAGCTCGGCGATCGGCGCATCCGCACGCACCACATCCATGTGCGCGCGCGGCACCATGACATTGCGCACCTGAATATCAGCGACATTCAGCGCGCCTTCAATGATGAACAAGGCGTCGGCATCGAATACGTGCCGCTCAAACGCGGAATGCAGCTGCTGCATCAGGGCGTCGCGCCCTTCCGGCTCGCGGCCAATAAAGGCGATCAGGCGTTCAAGAAGATTGGGGCGGCTACTGTCTGGTTCCATGGCAGGGAGGGAATTAGCAAGAAATTTTGCCAGGCTCGACGTCACGGGCGTTCATCATGGGCATACGGATCGGGGTAGCCCAGGGTGTGCATGATCGCGCGCTCTTCCGCCTCCATCTGCAGCGCCTCGTCGTGCTCTCGTGATCCCAGCCTTGCAGGTGCAGCACGCCATGAATGATGAGGTGGGCGGTATGCGCTTCAAGCGTTTTGCCTTGATCCGCGGCTTCCCGCTCGACAACCGGCCAGCACAGCACCAGATCCCCCAGCAAGACCGGTTCGGCTTCGTAGGGGAAGGACAGCACATTGGTCGCGTAATCCTTGCCGCGATATGTCGCATTGAGCTCGCGCCCTTCTGCCTCATCGACAAAGCACACGGCGATCTGCGCGGCGCCCGGTTCGACCAGGCGCACCCACTGCCGGATCTGCTGCCGGGCAGGTTGGTTGACGGCCTTGAAACGGTACCTGACGGACAGATCCAGCCTGCGTGCGGGCTTGGCGTCCTGATTAAGCGTCGACATGAAAATACCCGAAACCGGCTAATGTAGTGACACGCGTAAACCGCGACGTATAAAAAATGACGTACTTCTCGCCGAGACTGGGGACGAGCGCTGATCATCCCGCAGCCCCACACCGCCGTCAAACTGGTCGGCGTGTGTCGCCCCTCTTCATGCGCCGAGCGAAGCCGCCTCGCGATAGTGCCTGGCGGCCTCGACATCCCGATCCAGTTGCTCGGCCAGACGCGCAAGCTCAAGGTGAGCCGCACGGGTCGGACTAATCGAAAGGGAGGCCTCGAAGTAACTCTGGGCCTTGCCCCACAACTGGCCACGCAAGCACAGCCGGCCCAGCGCCAGCAGCAGCCCGCCGTCATCCGGGTGCTCGGCCAGCCATTTCTCAGCCGCGGTCAGCTGCACCCGCAGGTCCTCCGACTTGCAGCGCCCGTACAGCGCCGCCAGCTCAGACTCCCAGCTCTGCGCCAAGGCCTGCTCGATTGCTGTGTGCGCGATCGTTTCATCGCCAGCACCAATCAGATAGGGAATCGCGCGCTCCAGAAAACCCGGGTCGCTGCGATCTTCTGCCGGCAATGCCTGCCACACGCGTTGCAAGGCGGGCAGATCCCCCTCCGCTTCGCGCAGTTGCTCAATGGCCGAACGCCGGATCAGCGGTGCCGCCTGATCGTGCGACAAGGCATTGTATTTGCGCAGCTGCCGCGCCAGCCGGGCGACCTCATCCCAACGGCCCCGGCCCTGTTCGACCTGCAATGCCAGCCGAAGACTCGCAATATGGCGCTGCCCGTGTCCTGGAGCACTTCCAGCGTCTGCGCAGCATCGTCATATCGACGGTCGGCCACCGCCAGCTCAGTCTCGACCATCAGGCGCGCGTTACGCATCTCTTTGTCATAACGGCTTGCCTGATCCAGCCAGTGGCGCTTGACCTCCGGTTCCGCATCGCATGGAGCAGCACGCGCGGCAAGCAAGGCTGCTACCGGGAAAACGACATCCGGGTAAGACTTTTCCGCCAGCTTGAGTGCTTGACCATAGCGCCCTTCATAGAAGAGTCGCGCTGAGTCGTTGAGCGCTTCAGCCGCGTTATCGCGACGCCGCTGGCGCCGGAACTCAGCCACCTGCGCCGGCAAGGCCAGCGTATGCGATATCGCCCGGATCAGCAGGTAAAAGCCGGCGAACGCGGCCAGGAGGATGAGCAGCAGAAAATTGATCGAAATCTGGATGCGGTAGGGATGCCAGACGAACAGGGCGTAAGCCTCGTTGTAGCGCGCGATCAGGGTCACCCCGATCGCGAGGGAGAACAGGCCAAGAATCCAGGCGATGACACGCATGCGGCCCCCTTAGCGCTTGCCGCCCAGCTTGGTGCTGCGCAAGGCCGACGCTGTTTCGTCCAGGGAAGGGAGCGCAATCGACAACTGCGCGGACTCCATCTTCTGCAACTCCGCGATCAGCTCTGCCACCGGCTTGGCCTGGGTGTCGAAATACCGTTCCAGCCAGACACGCGCCTGCTTCACGTCCTCACTGAACAAACGACCATCCCGCTGCAAAGCGGCCAGGCGCGCGGATAGCAGCCGCAAGCGAACGTTCTCCCGCAGATACGCCGCCTGGTTGGGGCCAGCAAAGGGCAGGATCAGGGCGATCCAGACGCTCGACGCGGATCAACTCGCGAAAATCCTGCCACAGATCGTCAAAGAACCGCGCCAATGCGCTGGGACGTTCCACGGGGAGCGCCGCGGATTGCGCGGTTTCCGCCAACGCACTCTGCCTTTTTGCCCTGGCAGGTTTCGCTGGCTTGCTGGCCACCGCAGCGGCCGGCTTCGCACTCGGAATCGTGCGCTCGAAGCCCAGCGGCAGGCCGTCAATCCGGCCCATCAAGGTCTCAAGCTGAAGCGCCACGGTGGCAAGATCGGCCAGTGGCAGCGTCTTGAGGCGCTCGATATCCCGCGACACGAGTTTGCGCAGCGGCAGGAAACGCGCCTGATCCATGAGTGCCAGCCGGCTCTCCACCGTTTGCAGCGCCGCCAGCGCTGCGGGCACATTACCCGCCAGTTGCAGATGCTGCTTGGCAATCGCGAGCGCCTGCTCGATTTCAGTCAATGCACGGTCGTCTCGCGCGCGCGAGAACTCCAGATACATCGATTCCAGCGCGGCGTACTGTCCCTGATACTCCTGCAGCTTGGCGTCCAGCCCGCCAATCCGGGCCTGAGCCTGCTCGATCGCGGTCTGATTCTGATAGCCAAGCGTGCGCGCATCACGGGCCACGCTGTCGCCCTCGGCAAACCGCTTGCCGAGCTCGGTGCGCAAGCTGGCCATCTCTTCACGCGTGTCGTAGCAGATCCAGGCCAGCGCGACCAGCGCGGCGCCCAGTGCCGCAATGACGAGCCGTGTCCAGCGCAGCCTGCGTGTCCGGCGTTTGTGGGTGCGGCTTGTTTGCAGCCCCGTGGGCAAGCCGGAATGCGGTTCTACCCGGGGTTCCATGACGCAATTTTACCCGAGCGGCCCGGCGCGCTGCGAAATTCCGTCGTCCGGCCATTGGTGGTGAAGAATGCCCGCCACGATACCCGCATCGCCCGCGTTGGTCAGCACGACCTCTTGGGCTCCTGCACGCCGCGCTTCCTCGGCAATGCGCGGGTGGGGTGCAAAGACGGGAACGGACGCGAGCAGGCGCGGCGCGGCATCCCCCAATATCTGGCAAAAATGCCGGATCGCCTCGCTGGCCGAAAAAATAACGCCGCTGATCGCTGACGCCGAGGCCAATACTTCGTCCGGGTTCAGCCGCGCGCACTGCCGCTGGTAGCAAGGCTGGTACTCCACCACCGCGCCCCGGGCGCGCAGGGATTCGGCGAGCAGCTCCCGCCCGCCGTCGCCGCGCAGGATCAGCACTTTCCGGCCTGCCACGGCATCGGCCTGAAATTCGGCCAAGGCCAGCACGCCCTCCGTATCCTGGCTCTGCAAGGGATACAGCACCTCATTGAAACCGGCCTCGCGCAGCGCTCGCGCGCTCGCCGGCCCCACAGTCGCGAGGCGGATACCCGCCGGCCAGCGCACGGCGGGCAGTACCGCACAGGTCTGTCGTACCGCATTCGCGCTCACAAAAAACGCCAGACTGAACGCCCCAAGCCGCTCACCCAGCGCCTGCAAGGCCGTGGTATCGGCAAGCGGCAAAATCTCGGTCACCGGGAACTGGCGCACCGTCGCACCCTGCGCCCGGAGTTGCGCGGCCAGCGCATCCGCCTGCCCAAGCGGCCGGGTCAGCACGAAGCAGCGCCCGGCAAGTGGCGCAATCATGGGCGAAGTGCCGCGAGAATCCGGTCTGCCCCCCTGCGCGAGCAAGTCGCTGGCCAGTCGAGCCCCCAGGCCTGGGCCTGCGCGGGCACTGCCGAACCTTCTGCGCGCAACATCGCGAGTCCGTCTGGCGAGGCAACAAAGCCACGCATGGAAAGCATGCCGTCCCGCCACTCGCAAAAGGCGCCCACCGGAATGTCGCAACCCGCCTGCAGCGCTTGCGTCAGCGCGCGCTCGGCCGCCACGCAACACGTTGTCTCAGAGTCGGCCAGCGGCGCCAGCCAGCGCGCCACCTCGGGTCGATCCGCACAGGCTTCAATCCCGAGCGCGCCCTGTCCGGCGGCTGGCAGGCTCTGCTCGGTGGGCAGCAGGGCGCGGATCCGGCTCTCCAGCCCCAGCCGGCGCAGGCCAGCAGCGGCCAGAATGATGGCGTCGTACTGGCCTTCATCGAGCTTGCGCAAACGCGTATCCAGATTGCCGCGGAGCGGTGTCACTCCCAGATAGGGGAACTGCGCGTGGATCTGCGCCTCACGGCGCAGACTGGAGGTGCCGACCACCGTCCCGGGCGGCATGTCGTCCAGGCTTTCATAGCGGTTCGACACGAAGGCATCCTGCGGATTGTCGCGCGCCAGGGTGGCGACCAGCGCAAAGCCCTCGGGCAGCTCGGCCGGCACATCCTTCATCGAATGCACTGCGATGTCGGCGCGCCCTTCGAGCAAGGCTTGCTCCAGCTCCTTGACGAAGAGGCCCTTGCCGCCCACCTTCGACAGGCTGCGATCCAGGATCTGATCGCCCCGTGTGGTCATCCCCAGCAGTTCCACCGTGCAGCCCGGCCAGGTCGATTCGAGGCGCGCTTTCACGTGTTCGGCCTGCCACAGGGCCAGACGGCTTTCGCGCGTGGCAATCACGATCCGGGAGGGCGAAGTCAGCACATCCATAGGGTTCTCCGACGCGGTGCGCAGCAAGATGGCACCCGAAATGCTTGGCGTGCGATGGTAGCACGCGTGCCACCTCGGCCCGGGACGCTGCTATATTCCGCCTACCCCGCAATACCTGACCAAAATGCACAGGCACAGAGAGCCATGACGAACTTGAACGAATACGATAAAGACACCCCCTTGCGCGACGACATCCGCCTGCTTGGCCGCATCCTCGGCGACACCGTGCGCACGCAGGAAGGCGACGCCGTCTTCGACCTTATCGAGCAGGTGCGCCAGGCCTCGATCCGCTTCCATCGTGACGACGACCGCGCGGCACTGGACGAGCTGGAGCGGATCATGACCGGGATGTCCCCGGAAGACACCTTGCACGTCGTGCGTGCCTTCAGCTTCTTCTCGCAACTGGCGAACATCGCCGAAGACCAGCACCACATCCGCCGCTCGCGTGCCCACCAGCGTGCAGGCTCTGCCCCACGTGAGGGCAGCATGGACCACGCCCTGGCACTGACCGACGCTGCCGGCATCGGTAACGAGAAACTCGCCGATTTCTTTGCCCACGCCACCATCTGCCCAGTCCTCACCGCCCACCCCACCGAGGTGCAGCGCAAGAGCATCCTCACCAACCAGCTGCGCATCGCCAAGCTGCTGGACACGCGGGATCGCATGCAGCTCACCCCGGAAGAGGAGGAGGAGAACGAAGACAATCTGCGCCGCAACATAATGGTGCTGTGGGAAACACGCATGCTCCGCCCCACCAAGCTCACGGTGGCGGACGAAGTCATCAACGGCCTGTCGTTCTACGACTACACCTTCCTCAACGAGATGCCGCGGCTCTACACCCGCCTGGAAGACAAGCTCGCCGCACGTGGCAAGACCCTGGCCGACGAAGAGCTCCCCACCTTCATGACCATGGGCAGCTGGATCGGCGGCGACCGCGACGGCAACCCCTTCGTGACCGCCGACGTGCTGCGCGAAGCCCTGCGGCTGCAGGCACAGGCCGTGCTGAACTATTACCTGGGTGAAGTCGACCGCCTCGGCGCCGGCCTCTCGCTCTCGCTCCGCCTCGTCAAGGTCGACGAAGCCGTGGTCGAGCTGGGCAAGCGCTCGCCGCCCCGCACCACCCAGACCCAGGACGAGCCCTACCGCCTCGCCTTGCGTGGGATTTACGCGCGCCTCTATGCCACGGCCAAGAAGCTGGGCGTGCAAACCACTTGCCAGCCACCCGTGCATCCCTGGGCGGCCTACGACAGTGCCGCCGAATTTGTCGCCGAGCTGGACGTCATCCACACCTCGCTGGTGAACAACTGCTCGCCCTCGGTGGCACGCGGTCGCCTGCGCCACCTGCGCCATGCCGTGCGGATCTTCGGCTTCCACCTGGCCGCCATCGACGTTCGCCAGAATTCGGACGTCCATGAGCGTTCGGTCGCCGAGCTGCTCGACTACGCCAACCCCGGCACGAATTACCTGGCGCTGGACGAAGACGCGCGCATTGCCCTGCTGCTGCGTGAGCTGGCTACCCCGCGCCCGCTGGGCGCCCCGGGTGCACGCTTCTCCGAAGAAACCGAAGGCGAGCTGGCGATCTTCCGCGCCGTCGCCGACGCCCACCGCACCTACGGCGCCGCCTGCGTGCCCAACGCCATCATCTCCAAGACCGACGGCGTCTCCGACATGCTGGAACTCGCCGTGCTGCTCAAGGAAGTCGGCCTGCTCCGCCCCAACGACGCCGCGCTCGACGTCAACATCATTCCGCTCTTCGAGACGATTGGCGACTTGCAGATCGCCGCGGGCGCCATGGACCGCCTGTTCTCCCTGCCCGCCTACCGCCGCCTGCTGGCCAGCCGCAAAGAGGCGCAGGAAGTGATGCTCGGTTATTCCGACTCCAACAAGGACGGCGGCTTCCTCACCTCGGGCTGGGAGCTCTACAAGGCCGAGATCCAGCTCGTCGACGTCTTCCGCAAACACGGCGTACGCCTGCGCCTCTTCCACGGCCGCGGCGGCTCGGTCGGCCGCGGCGGCGGCCCCAGCTACCAGGCCATCCTCGCCCAGCCCGGCGGCGCCGTGCAGGGCCAGATCCGCCTCACCGAGCAGGGCGAAGTCATCGCCTCCAAGTATTCCAACCCCGAAGTCGGCCACCGCAACCTCGAAGTGCTGGCCGCCGCCACGCTGGAAGCCAGCCTGCTCGCCCACCCGGATGCGGCGCCGCGCGCCGAGTACCTCGACACGATGGACGAGCTCTCGGAAGCTGCCTTCAAGGCCTACCGCGCCCTGGTGTATGAAACCGATGGCTTCGAGCGCTATTTCTGGGAATCCACCGTCATTTCGGAAATCGCCAACCTCAACATCGGCTCACGCCCCGCCTCGCGCAAGAAGAGCACCTCGATCGAAGATCTGCGCGCCATTCCCTGGGTGTTCTCCTGGGCGCAATGCCGGCTGATGCTGCCGGGTTGGTACGGCTTTGGCTCCGCCATCAGCGAATACATCCTCAAGCATGGCGAAGCCGGCCTCAGCCGCCTCATGCAGATGCACAAGGAATGGCCCTTCTTCGCCACGCTGCTGGCCAACATGGACATGGTGCTGGCCAAGAGCGACATCGCGATTGCCGCCCGCCATGCCGAGCTGGTGAAGGACGAAGTGCTGCGCAACGCCATCTTCCCGCGCCTGCGCGTGGAGTGGAAAACCACCATCACCTACCTGCTCGCCATCACCGGCCAGAAGGAACTGCTGGATGGCAACCCGCTGCTGCAGCGCTCGGTCCGCAACCGCCTGCCCTATCTCAACCCGCTCAACCACGTGCAGGTGGAGCTGCTGCATCGCTACCGCGACGCCAGCCAGAACGAAGACGTCACCGAACTGAGCCGCCGCGCCGTGCTGCTCACCATCAACGGCGTCGCCGCCGGCCTGCGTAACAGCGGCTGAGATAGCACCCAAAAAGATGCCCGGAGAGCCGCGCTGCGCTTGGTTCTCCGGGCATTTTTATATCGCTACAGAACCCCGTGCTTGAGCAAGGCTCGTATCGAGCTTGTCGATGGCCATCGCACGGCTGACGAGCACTTACCCGCAGAACCACACCCCATGGCCTTCTCCAGGCAAGCCTGCCTGAGCACCCGACGGATCGGGCCAATCAGGAAAGACTGCCCTGAAACCCTTATCCAGCGCGCCTCTCCAGCCTGCCCCTGAGGCTCAGCGCCCCAGCCGGTAGAGCGCGACGCTGGCGAAGTTGTTGGGGTCGACGTCGACGAGCTGGTCTTCGTCGAAGGCGGCGCGCTCGCGCACACAGATGCTGCGCCGCGCGCAGAGCTGCTCAAAATCCGCCATGGTGAAGAAGCGCACATTCGGGGTGTTGTACCACTGGTGCGGCAGGCTGTCGGAGACGGGCATGTGGCCTTCGTTGATCGAGACGCGGTGCCGCCAGTAGCCGAAATTCGGGAAGCTGACGACGACTTCGTTGCCGACCCGCAACATCTCGGACAGGATGCGCTCGGTGTTGTGCACGGCCTGCAGCGACAGGCTCATGACGACGTAGTCGAACTGCTGGTCTTCGAAGCCGGAGAGGCCTTGCTCCAGATCGATCTGCAATACGTTGATGCCATTCTGGATGCAGGCGATGACCCGTTCGGAATCGCGCTCGATGCCATAGCCATGCGTCTGCCGGGCGTCAGCCAGGTGCTGGAGCAGGCTGCCATCGCCACAGCCCAGATCAAGCACGCGCGCGCCGGGCTGCACCCAGCTGGCAATCACGTCGTAATCGCGGCGGTTCTGGTTGCCGGTTCTTCTCATGTCATACCTCGATATTCTGGAAGTACGCACGCATTGCGGCGTGGTAATGCGGATTGTCGAGCAGGAAGGAGTCGTGCCCGGCGCTGCTGTCGATTTCGACGTAGCTGACTTCGCGCTTGTTGTGGAGCAGGGCATAGACAATCTCGCGTGAGCGCGCGGGGGCAAAACGCCAGTCGGTGCTGAACGACGCCAGGAAGAACTTGGCTTTGGCACGCGCGAGCGATGCACAGAGGTCGCCCTCGAAATCAAGCGCAGGGTCGAAGTAATCCAGCGCCTTAGTGGTCAGCAGGTAGGTGTTGGCGTCGAAGAAGCCGGCGAATTTGTCGCCCTGATAGCGCAGGTAGGACTCGATTTCGTACTCGACGTCGAAGTGGTACTTGTGCTCGCCGTGCCGCAGCTTGCGACCGAATTTCTCGGCCATCGCGTCATCAGACAGATAGGTGATATGCCCGAGCATCCGCGCCAGGCGCAGGCCACGCGCCGGCACCACGCCATGCGCGTAGTAATTGCCGCCGTGGAATTCGGGGTCGGTGAGAATGGCCTGGCGCGCCACTTCGTTGAAGGCGATGTTTTCCGTCGATAAGGTGGGCGCGGCCGCGATGACCATGCCGTGGCGCACACGCTCGGGGTAGCGCAAGGTCCAGGCCAGCGCCTGCATGCCACCGAGGCTGCCGCCGAGCACCGCCGCCCAGGATTGAATGCCGAGCTGATCGGCCAGCCGCGCGTGGGAGTCGACCCAGTCTTCCACCGTCACGAAGGGGAAATCGGCGCCCCAGGGCCGATCGGTCGCCGGGTTGTGCGACATGGGCCCGGTAGAGCCGAAACAGCCGCCCAGATTATTGACGCCGACGACAAAGAACTTGTTGGTATCCAGCGGCTTACCCGGGCCGACGAGGTTATCCCACCAGCCGGTGCTCTTGGGCTGATCGGCATAGACGCCGGCCACGTGGTGAGAGCCCGACAAGGCGTGGCACACCAGCACCGCATTGCTGCCGCTGGCGTTCAGCGTGCCATAGGTTTCATACACCAGCTCATAGGCGGGGAGCACGCCACCACTGCGAAGCAGAAGCGGCTCGGTAAAGCGGGCGCGCTGCGCAGTAACGATTCCGACACTTCGTGTTGCTGTCATGATTCTTCCACAAACAAAAAACCCGGTCGGCAAAAGCGCGACCGGGTTGGATGCCCTGCCCGCTTTAGCCGTATTTGTAAGGCGCCCGCAAGCTGAGTCAAATCGGCGCACCGTGGGGGAAGTTACTCTCGCAGGTTTTGATTGTCAAACCTCGGCGCGGCGCGCCACTGGCGCTAGACTTGCGTGCCCTTGCCACACCCCGAGCACCCCCACCATGACCCTGGACATTACCCGGACGGACCTGCGCAATCCGCTGCATGCGCGGGCCTTTATCGATTTGCTGCAGCACTACGCCAGCGGCCCGAGCGGCGGCGGCAAGCCGCTGAGTGACGCAGTGTGTGCGCGGCTGCTGGCCTCGCTGCCTGACTGGCCGGGCTTTGTGAGCTTTCTGGCCCATCGTGGTAACACGCCGGTCGGGCTGATCAACTGCTTCACCGGCTTCTCCACCTTCCGTGCCCAAGCGCTGCTGAACGTGCATGACGTGGTGGTACACACGGATTTTCGCCACCAAGGCGTCGCCCGGGCGCTGTTTTCCGCCGTGGAGGAAACTGCGCGGGCAACAGGATGTTGCAAGATCACCCTGGAGGTGCTGGCGGGGAACACCGTTGCGCGCAACGCCTACGAAGGATTTGGCTTTGCGCCCTATGTGCTGGACCCAGCCATGGGCAACGCGATCTTCATGGAAAAGCTGCTCTGAGCCCCTGAAAGGGTGCAAAAGCCACGCTGCGCGTGACGAAAGTCACACTCCGTGCGACCGTCTGTCGTCAAACCGAAAAGCCACCCGAAAAGGCGGTTCTCTGACCAGAACGCCAACGCTACGATGGCCCTATACACCACTTGCTTGAACACGCCGATCGCAGAACGCACAGCAGACCAGCACGGGCAGCAGTCGCCCGCAGCGGTTTTTGAAGAATGAAGCTTGGAGCGGATCCTCCCATGTTCAATATCGCGATCTACAGCAAGACCATGAAGGGGCGAATGGAAATCGCCGAGCGCCGCCACGGGCTGAGCCTGCGCCTGCGCCAGGCCTTGATTCTCGTCGATGGCCACACGCCTTACGGCATGCTGCGCGTGATGCTGCAACACCTGGGCGAGCCGGAGGAGCTGATCGGCCAGCTCTCGGCCCTGGGCATGGTGGTGTCGGATTATGATCTGCCGGAAATGCCGGTGTTTGGTCACGCGGGCGCAGACGACCACTCGTCCATCATGCAATAGGCATTCCACGCCACCAGGTGGTGCTGGTGCGGCGTAATCGACCAGACGGCATAGCCCGTATCGCCCGGCAGCACGCCGAACGTCCCGTGATCATGGACACTGAGCGCGGCCACCTGCCAGAAGTCGCGCAGCACCTCTTCCAGCGGCGCGCCGGCCGCATGCGTCACGGCGCGCGTGCAGGCAGGCGGGGTATCCGTCGAGATCACATCATGGTAAGTCGCCCAGTTGCGGCCCCGCAGGGCGATCTGAAGCGCCCCGAGCCACTCTGTCTCGTGGGTGTCGCCCAGCATCTGGCCGATCACGTTGGCAAACAGGATGGCATGGTCGGGATAGGCCAGCGCGAGTTGTGCGGGCCCGTCTGGCGCCGCAAAACAATCGAGCGTCCCGGCATGAAACTGCAGCCTGGGAAACCGCCGGCCCAGTAGCCAGCGCGCCAGCGGATCGGGCTCCAGCACATCGATTCGCTGAAAGCGTGCGAGCCACGCTCCGGACAGCGTGTAGCCCGCGCTCGGGCCCACGATCAACAGCTTCTGCGCCGGGGGATGCCAACTATCGAGCCAGCGCGCGGCCTGCGTGCAAAACGGCCGCCACAGCCGCTGCCGATACCGGAGCGCTCGTACGTGGTAGATCAGACCACCGCTGTGAAGCCAGAGTGAAGCGGCTCGCCCCGCCGGAAGCTGCGTCGGCGCCAAACGACAACCTCAGCCCAGCTGCGCACGCAGGCTGGCCACCTCTGCCCGGAGTGCCGCCACCTCTTCGCGCAGGGCTGCAACCTCGCCCGTCAGATCTTCTGCTGCAGGGAAAGGGCCTTGCTCGGCTTGCAGCGGCAGCACGGGCTCACCGCACAGCAGGTGCACCCAGCGATTCTCTCGTGTGCCCGGGGTACGGGGCAGCATACGCGTCAGTGCGGCGGGCCGTGTCGCGAGCTCCTCCAGAAAGGCTTCAACGGAGGAGACATCGACGAACTTGTAGAGCCGCTCGCAATGGCTGCGCAGCTCCGCTGCTGTTTGGGGGCCGCGAAGCATCAAGAGCGTGACCAGCGCGACAGCAGGGGTTGGCAGCTGATAGACGCGCGCGAGGTTATGCGAATAGCGTGCGACACGGCTGCCGGACGACTCGATTACCAGATCGTACCCACGCAGGGTATCGATTGCCGCCAGCACCTGTGCCTCGCTGAGATTCATCACCGGGTCTCGCGCGGTCTTCTGGTTGCAACCGGCGGTCAGCGCGTTGAGTGACAGCGGATAGGTGTCCGGCACGGTGGCCTGTTTCTCGATCAATACCGCAAGGATGCGCGCTTCCTCAAGGCTCAGTCTGGATGGTTCGGCCATACCCGGCTTTCTCTGATCTGAAGGGCCCTCATGATAGCGCCGGATACCGCGAGGCGGCGCGACCGTTCAGGCATCCGTCCACCCCATGCCCGCATCCACGCCCTGCTGTGGCCAGGCCAGGCGCCATGGCTCAACAAGCGACTGGACGACTTCCTGGACCGCCGTCCGCATGAACACCTGCCCGATACTCGGGCTGGCCACACAGCATACCGGGCTGCCTGCCCACATGAAGCGCAGCGCAAAGGCATGCAGATAGCCTCGATCCGCGGCCGCTCCACCATAGCGTTCGTCGCCCAGTATGGGCGCGCCAAGACTTTTCAGCGCCACCCGGATCTGGTGGGTACGGCCGGTGCGCGGTCGCACCACGAACACGCGCATGCCGCCCGCAGAGAAACTGAAGAACTGCGTGATGGCGCGTGGCCCGTCAGCCCCACGGGTCAGGCGCCAGCACCCACCCCGCCCCTTTTGCATGACGCCTTTCACGCAGCCCTGTTTCTTGGCTGGCGCCTGCGCCGAGATGGCCAGGTAATATTTCTCCACCGCGCCGCTGGCAAACATCTCGCCAAAACGCCGTGCCGCCTCGGCGCTGCGTGCCAGCACGATCAGCCCGGAGGTGAGCCGATCCAGGCGATGCACCGGGTAGAGCGGTGCGCCCCCCACGCGCTGGCGAAACAGCGACACGAAGCCCGCTTTACCCGACTCGTCATGAAAACTCAGCCCCGGCGGCTTGAGGGCGATCCAGAAATCCGGGTGTGTAAGTACGATGATCTCGGGCGGCAGGGTATCGATTGCGTCGGCGTCACACATAGGCGATTCCAGCCACGCGGCGTGGCGGACACATTGGCATGAAAAAGGGCGCTCTAGGCGCCCTTTCGCGTGAAGGCCGGCGGATTCTAGCTGCTTTAGCCAGCGCGACGATCAAGAATCTTGGCTGTTTTGAGCGAGGCCTCTGATTGTGCACTGCCGGGCTTTGCCGAGAACAACTCGTTGATCATGGTGGCAAACCACTCTGTCATCATGCTGAGGTTGATCATGACCGTGCTCCCTTGTGTTGTGTTGGCTGGTAAGTTCTTTATCGACCATCCCGTCATCAGAGTGAAGCAGCAGTCGGCAAACAAGTGTGTAGAAATCGTTATCACAAAATCAGCCGCACAGATACCGATAGAGATCAATTCATCTGTTCTTGCTGCAAGCGCCACATCTGGGCGTAAGCGCCTGCCTTTTCGAGCAATGCGGCATGCGTGCCGCGCTCGATGATCTGGCCGGCGTCGAGAACCAGAATCTCGTCGGCGTTCATGATGGTGGACAGGCGATGCGCGATGATCAGCACCGTTCGCCCGCGCGCCGCGTACTCCAGCTGGGCCTGGATCGCCTTCTCTGTCTTCGAATCCAGCGCCGAGGTGGCCTCGTCAAAAATCAGGATGGCAGGATCTTTCAGGAGGGTTCGCGCAATCGCCACACGCTGTTTCTCGCCGCCGGACAACTTCAGGCCGCGTTCGCCGACACGGGTCTGATAGGCATCGGGCAACTGGCTGGCAAAGTCATGCAGTTGCGCCGCGCGGGCCGCCTCGACCACTTCTTCATCGGTAGCGTCGGGGCGGCCATAGCGAATGTTGTAGAGCAAGGTGTCATTGAACAGCACGGTGTCCTGCGGAACGATACCGATGGCCCGACGCAGGCTCGCCTGCCGAATCGACCGAAGTGGTACATCGTTGACGCAAATCTCGCCACCGGTGCAGTCGTAGAACCGGAACAGAAGGCGGGCAAGTGTCGACTTACCGGCGCCGGAGTGTCCCACCACGGCGACCGTTTTGCCCGGTGGGATCGAGAACGACAAGTCATCGAGAATCGGCCGGCGTGGATCGTAGGCGAAACTCACCTGACGGAACGACACGCTCGCTGGCCCGGGCGGCACATCCTGCGCGTCCGGCGTGTCGATGACCTCCTGCTCGGCACGAATCAGCCGGAACATGCGCTCGATATCGGTCAGCCCCTGGCGGATCTCGCGGTACATCACGCCCAGAAAATTGAGCGGCACGTACAACTGAATCAGAAAAGCATTGACCAGCACGATGTCACCGATGCTCATGGTGCCTGCGACCACGCCTGCCGCGGCCTGCCACATCATGGCCGTCACCCCGAGCGCGATCACCGCGGCCTGGCAAAGGTTGAGCAGGGAAAGGGAATACTGATTCTTGATCTGGGCGTGAATCCAGTCCTCCAAGTGTGCGTCGTAACGCTGGGCTTCCCAGGCTTCGTTATTGAAGTACTTCACGGTCTCGTAGTTGAGCAGGCTGTCGATTGCCCGTGCGTTGGCAGCGGAATCGAGCTCGTTGGCGCGCCGACGCAATGCCGTGCGCCAATTGGTGATCCCGATCGTGACAGCCACATAGGCAAGCAGGGTCACCACCGTGATCAACGCAAAGATCGGGGCATAGCGCGCGAAAAGGATGGCGACCACCAGCGCTACTTCAACCAGCGTCGGGATCACGTTGTAGATGGCAAACCCGATGAGCGTGTTGATCGAGCGCGTGCCGCGTTCGATGTCACGCGTAAGCCCGCCTGTCTGGCGCTCAAGATGGAAGCGCAGCGACAAGGCGTGCAGATGCTCAAACACCCGCACCGATATCCGCCGCACGGACTCCTGGGTCACACGGGCAAACAGGATCTCGCGCAGTTCCGTAAACAGCGAGTTTGAGAATCGGAGCGCGCCATATGCGAGCAGGATGGCGGCGGGGACCAGCAGTGTGGCCTGCGCCAGGGTGGGGGAGAGGGTATCGATCAGCTCCTTGAACACCATGGGCACACCGACATTGGCCAGCTTGGCGACGATCAGGCACAACAGTGCCGCCACAACACGCCCCGGCCAGGCAAGTACATACGGCAGCAAGGCACGCAGGGTCTGACTTGGCGAGATGTTCACGCCGTCAGCGTCGGCAGGCAGGGGCAAGGGTGCAAAACGTCTCATCGGCTCGAACTCACAGTGGTTTGCGCAGGATCGGAATTTCGGTATCTTGGGGTCAAACCCCCATCCTCAAGGAGAAAGTTTTTGGCCGACTACGCGATCGGAGACCTGCAGGGCTGCCTTCAACCATTCCGCGCCCTGCTGGAGGAAATTGATTTTGATCGCAGAAACGATCGGGTCTGGCTCGTGGGGGATCTCATCAACCGCGGCCCGGACTCGCTGGAGACCCTGCGCTACGTGAAGGCCATGGGCCGTGCAGCGAACGTCGTGCTCGGCAACCACGATCTGTTCTTTCTCGCCGTTGCGGCAGGCGCCTCGCAGCGCCTGTCGACCGCGGACACGATCACCCCTATCCTCGACGCCCGCGACGGGCCGGAATTGATCGACTGGTTGCGACACCAGCCACTGATGTTCGTCGAAGGGGCCTACGCAATGGTGCACGCAGGCTTGCTCCCCGAATGGACGATTTCCGAAGCACGCGCGCTGGCCTGCGAAATCGAGCAAGCGCTGCAGTCGGACAACTGGCGCGACTTCCTCGTACACCTGTTCGGCAACAAACCGGAAGGCTGGCATCCGGCTCTGACAGGCTGGGACCGCTACCGCGTCGTCATCAACGCGATGACGCGAATGCGTTACCTCACGCAGGACGGGCGGATCGACCTGAAAGCGAAGGGGCCGCTCGACAGCGCACCCGCCGGACTTGTCGCGTGGTTTTCTGCGGAAGCTCCACGCTGGGCCAGCCATACGATCCTCTGCGGTCACTGGTCGGCATTGGGCTACCGGGACATGGGCCGAGTGATTGCACTGGATTCCGGCTGCGTGTGGGGGCAGACACTGACTGCCGTGCGTTTGCAGGATCGGCAGGTTTTCCGTGCCGAATGCCCGAAGGTCGCATCCCTTGAGGGCAATGATTAAGCAGCGATAGCCGCGGGGCGGACAATGACGAACCCGGCTCAGCTGATGAACGTCGCCAAAGCACGGCGGGGGGTGTGGCATTATTCACACTTTTGGGGCTGGGGCGCTTGGCACGCTCACCCGAATCCTCCTGGAAGCAAAGAAACTACGCAATGCGCATGCTGCTGGAACAGTTCGATCAACTTGGGTTTGCCGGCCACCAGCTGGTATGGGTGATCCTGTTCGGCGCCTTTCTCTTCGCTTGGGCCGGTTCTGCCGTGATGCGCCACTACGCGATCCGCAAAGGCATGCTGGATCGCCCCAACGCGCGTAGCAGCCATACCATTCCGACACCCCGCGGGGGCGGTATAGCATTCGTGTTTGCCACCGCCTTCGGAATTGCCGCGCTGATCATGACGGGCGACGTGGCGCCAATTCACGCCATGGTGCTGCTCCCTGGGAGCCTCTTGATCGCCGCGGTGGGCTTCTGGGACGATCGCTCCTCACTGCCGGCACTGTTCAAACTGGCACTTCATACCCTGGCGGCGGCCTGTGCCCTGGCCTTTCTGGGCGGCTGGAGCACGGTATCGTTCGGCTGGGGGGCTTTCCACTGGGGCTTTGTTGGCAGCATCGTCGGTATGGCCTGGCTGATCTGGGCGACCAATTTGTACAATTTCATGGACGGCATTGATGGCCTCGCCATCACCCAGGCGCTGTTTCTTGCCCTCACCGGGGCGGTACTGGCCCTGATCACGGGGGGTGAGCCGCTGGTCCTGGTTCTGCTGGCTCTGAGTTGTCTGGGCTTCGCTTTTCTCAATTGGCCGCCCGCCAAGCTTTTCATGGGTGACGCGGGCAGCGGGTTCCTCGGTTTTACCTTTGGCGTCATCGCCCTCGAATCCACTGTCTCGATGCGGACGACGTGCTGGCCGTGGCTGATCCTGATGGGTGTCTTCCTTGTCGACGCCAGCTACACCCTGCTGTACCGGATGCTCGACCAGCAGCGCTGGCTGGAGCCGCACTGCCTGCATGCCTACCAGAAGGCGGCCAGGCGTGTTGGCGCTCACCGTCCGGTCACCTTGAGCGTCATCGCCATCAATCTGCTTTGGCTGATGCCACTGGCGCTGACGGCACATTTCTTCCCGGCTTGGGGTGCGCTGCTCGCCGTACTGGCACTCGCGCCGCTCGTGGTGCTTGCGTCTCGCTTTGAGGCAGGCAAGCGAGACGGGACGGGGGTGGCCGTAAAGGACGAGGTACTGGCGCGGCCAGCCCTGCCTGAAGCCCTCCAGACCGAGCTGGGCGGCTGAGCAAACAGCCTCAGTGCAGGTTGGTCGCAGAATGCGTGACCAGCTTCTCCGCCATGAAATTCGCCGAGATCCCGGTTTTCTCGTTGCCCCAGGAGCACTGCTTGACGACCACAAGCTCGGAGCATTGATCGGGCTTGCCGAGAATGGCTTTCACCTCCTCGTAACTCATTCCGACCTTCAGTTTTTCGTAGTTTTCAAGCGTGAGCGGGCTGCAGCCCGCCAGGCCTGACAGCAAACCCAGCCCGAGCAGCATGCGGTGCAGCATCTTCATCGTGTGTCTTCCTGTTGGTTGATCGGTTTCATACTTCCAGCGCCTTGCCCACAACCTCGGCGACGTCGCTCGACAGATCGGCCTGGTCACGAATCCTTTCCAACTGCGCGCGCGCAAGGGCTTGGCGGCCCGAATCGAACTTGCGCCACCGGTCGAAACAGCGCGCAATCCGCGAGGCTACCTGAGGATTGATGGGATCAAGTTGCACGATGACATCGGCCGCGAGGCGATAACCGCTGCCGTCTGCAGCGTGGAAATGCTTGGGATTGGCCGCACAGAAAGCACGAACGAGCGCATACACCTTGTTTGGATTCCGGATGTCGAATGCCTCGTGCGTCATCAAGGCACGCACGTCTCTCACGGTATCCGGCAGTGCGGACGTGGCCTGAACCTGCAGCCATTTGTCGACCACCAGGGCTTCCGCTTTCCACTTCGAGTAAAAACTATCGAGCGCACTATGCCGCGCGGCAATATCGAGATTGGCGAGCAGGCTGAGCGCGGCTATCGTATCCGTCATGTTCGCGGCCTGCTCAAAGTGGCCAATCACGAGCGCTTGAGCGCCCGCATCGTCAAGCTCGGCCAGATAAGCCAGACACACGTTGCGTAACGCGCGCGCGCTCGCCTGGCGGCCTTCGGGCGAGTAGGGCTCATCGCGCTTGAGCTCAAGGTAGGCTGCCAGGAGAGGTTCGCGCAATGCGCGCGCCAGCGCTCGCTTCAAGCGGTTTCGCGCAGCGTGAATGGCGTCCGGATCGACGACCTCCATCTGCTCTGCAAGGTAGTTCTCCGACGGCAGTGCCATCGCTTCGGCCACCAACCCCGGATCGCCACCGTCAACAAACGCCGATCCGAGCAGGCGCGCCATGGCCAGCACGTAGTCGTGGGGAATCCAGTCCTCGCGCTCGGAGGTGCCGCGCTGACAGGCGGCGACGCCCGCGAGCAGGATGGACGTCGCCAGTTTCTGCCCGGCCTCCCAGCGATTGACCGCATCGCTGTCATACGCCATGAGGTGAATCAGTTGTTCAGTTGTGTAGGGGTAGTCAAGCACCACTGGTGCTGAAAACCCCCGCAACAGAGAGACGACAGGCTCTTCGGCAATATTCTCGAAGACAAAGGACTGATGCGCCTCTCTGAGATGCAGCACTAATTCCGTCTCGCCGCTGCGCGGCTCGCCTACGCAATGCAGGGGGACCGGCCGGCCCGCCGGGTCCAGCAAACCGAGCACCAGCGGCAGGTGATACGGCCCACGCGGCTGGGGCCAGCCTTCCTTCTCCATTCTTTTTTCGTACGCCGTTGGCGGAAACCGCTGTTCAACCTCCAGCGTCAGTTGCCGCGCAGCAGCGTCAAAGCGGCTACGAACCACCAGTGTCGGCGTGCCCGCCTGGTTGTACCACCCCCTGAACTGAGCCAGGTCCAGCCCCGACGCATCCTGCATGGCGGCCACAAATTCTTCGCAGGTGACGGCTTGCCCGTCATGGCGCTGGAAGTAAAGATCCATCCCGCGCCGGAAAGCGTGGGTGCCGATCAGGGTGTGAATCATGCGGATGACTTCTGCACCCTTTTCATAGACCGTTGCGGTGTAGAAGTTGTTGATTTCGGCATAACTGGCGGGCCGGATGGGATGCGCCATCGGGCCGGCATCCTCCGGAAACTGCGCGGCGCGCAAGCCGCGGACTTCCTGAATGCGGGTGACGCCGCGCGAGTGCACATCCATGCCGAACTGCTGATCACGGAAGACTGTCAGCCCCTCCTTGAGTGACAGCTGGAACCAGTCACGACAGGTCACGCGGTTGCCCGTCCAGTTGTGAAAGTACTCGTGCGCCACAACGCGGTCGATGTTCTGGTAATCGGTATCTGTGGCAGTGTCCGGCCGGGCGAGTACGTACTTGGTGTTGAAGATGTTGAGGCCTTTGTTTTCCATGGCCCCCATGTTGAAGTCGCCTACGGCAACAATCATGTAGTGATCGAGATCCATCTCCAGACCGAACACATCCTCGTCCCACTTCATCGACTTCTTGAGCGCGGCCATCGCGTGGTCGCACTGGTCAAGCTTGCCGGGTTCCACGTAGACGGCGCAACGCACACGACGTCCCGAGGTAGTGGTGTAGAAGTCCTCCAGCACTTCCAGCTTGGCGGCCACGCAGGCGAAGAGGTAGGCAGGCTTGGCGAAGGGATCTTCCCAGGTTGCCCAGTGGCGGCCATTCTCCTCATCCCCACTGGCGACCGGGTTACCGTTGGCCAGCAATACCGGGAAGTCCAGCTTGTCGGCATGCAGGGTACATAAGAACTTGGCCATCACGTCCGGCCGGTCCGGGTAAAACGTGATGCGCCGGAAACCTTGCGCCTCGCACTGCGTGAAGTAGCCATCTTTGGAGCGATAGAGCCCGGAGAGCTGCGTGTTCTCATCGGGCCGGATCCGCACCACGGTATCCAGCCTGAAGATGTCCGGCAGCCCGGTGAGCGTCAGGCACGCTTCGGTCAGCATGTACTCGCTTGCCCCAAGCACACGACCGTCTACCGCAACCGACTCCAGTTCAAGCGCTTCGCCATCCAGGACCAATTCGTGCACGAAGGCCAGCAGGTTACGCCGCACCTGCATGCTGCACTGGACGCGGGCAAAACCTTCGTGAATCGAGATATCCAGCGTTGTGCTGTCAACGAAGTAGGCCGGTGGGGTATAGTCCTTGAGGTAGATCGGGCGAGCAGGTGGGTTCATGTCAGTCAAGGTGAAGAGTTTCCGGGCAATCGTAACCTGAATCTTGTGTAGCCAATATGTTTGCAGGCGGGTTTTGTTGTATTGGTAAAGAATGAGCTTTACGAGCCGGATTGATTTTTATCAAAATCCAGTACACACATCCGTGCCTAGACTCGAAGATCGTGCAACAGGCTGTGCGCCCTTCAGAAAGCGTGGTTATCCGTGAGAAAACTAAGTGTCCGCCTCAAACATCTCGCCCAGGAACATCAGGCGGTGATGCATTTCATTTCTGCCATGCGGCAAGTGCGCCCCGAATCGGAGACTGATCTTCCTGAAGTCGCCAAACGTGTACGCCAGGTGTTTGCCTCGGACCTCGAACCCCACTTCGTCGAAGAAGAGCGCTATGCACTGCCGCTCTTGCGCGAGGCCGGCCACGAAGCGCTGGCTGACGAGGTGTTCTCGCAGCACGAGAAAATGCGCGCCATGGACAAAGCGCTGGAACACCCCACGGCAACGATGCTGGTCGACTTCGTGCACATGCTCGAAAAGCACGTCGAGCTTGAAGAAAACGAAGTCTGGGACGTACTCGACATCGCCCTCGCTGAGCAAGATCCGGGTGCCGCCCAAAACGCCTGAGTCTCGGCGCTAGGGTCAGAAAAAGCCCGCCACCGTGGCGGGCTTTTTGTTTTGCAGCGTTTCTGCAGGAACTGTTCCTGATCTTGCGCGGAGGCCGTCATCAGGATCCCGGCCGCTGAACGTGAATAAGCGCTTAGTTCAGGCCCAGCAGCGTCGTCGTATGGTGCGCAATCATCCATTCTTCATTGGTCGGAATCACTGCGACGGCGACCTTGCTGTCCGCGGCCTGGATACAAAGTGCCTTGCCACGGATCTTGTTGAGTTCAGGATCAAGCTTGACGCCGGCCCAAGCCATCAACTCGCACACACGGTTGCGCACGAACTGGGAGTTCTCGCCAATCCCACCCGTAAAGACCAGTGCGTCCAGCCCGGCCGTTGCGACCATGAGCGAACCAATTTGCCGCGCCGCGCGGTAGCAGAACAGCTCAAGCGCCTCACGCGCTTCAGGCTTGTCGGAGGCCTCCAGCGTCCGCATGTCCTGGCTGATGCCGGATACACCCAGCAGCCCGGACTCCTTGTAAATGAAGCGGGTCAGGTCTTCCGCAGTGTAGCCGTGCTTGTCCATCAAATAGAGCAACACGCCGGGATCGATGTTGCCGGTGCGGGTGCCCATCATCAAGCCTTCAGCCGCCGTAAATCCCATCGACGTCGCCACGCACTTCTTCTCACGCAGCGCCGCCATCGATGCGCCATTGCCCATGTGCGCAATCACGACCCCGCCATTCCCGATCTGCTTGCCGAGCACGGACTCCAGCTGACGCGAGATGTAGTCATAGGAAGAGCCATGGAAGCCGTAGCGGATAACGCCTTCCTCGGTGAACTTGCGCGGAATCGGATACACCTCCGACTGCCAGGGCTGCGTGCGATGAAACGCCGTATCAAAACACGCGACTTGCGGCAGGCTGGGGTATTTTTTTGCCAGCGCATACACCGGGCGGAGATTGTGCGGCTGATGCAGCGGGCCCAGCGGGACGAAGGTTTCCAGAACGGCCAGAACCTCAGGCGAAATCACGACCGGGGCACTGTACTTCTTGCCGCCGTGCAGCACGCGATGGCCAACCGCAGCCAGCTCAATGTGCTGATCCTCGATCCAGACAAGCAGCTTCTCCAGTGCCAGTTGTTGCTGATCTTCCAGGGAAGCGCCGTCCGGGGACTTGATGGTTGTCTCCAGCAAGACCTTGCCATCAAGGTCTTTGGCGACGAACTGGGTATTGGCACCAATGCCGTCAATCTGCCCACGGTAGACCGAGGGCGCATCTTGCGTCAGCGGCAAATTGAACACCGCAAATTTCAGGCTTGATGAGCCGGCGTTGATGATCAAGAGGGATTTCATTTTTTCTCCAACTTATTAGCCGCCGCAAGGCGGTGAGCGACAAGACGCTTGACGATGGCACAGGACGCGGAGCGGGCTTCGGCGCGGTCCGCACGACTCGTCAACACAATGGGGACACGTGCCCCCAGAACCACGCCGGTCAGCAAGGCACCGGCCAGATATTCGAGCTGTTTGGCCAGCATGTTGCCGGACTCAAGATCGGGAACAACGAGAATATCAGCGCGCCCGGCCACCTCGGACACGATGCCCTTGGTGCGCGCCGCAAAGGGCGATACAGCGTTGTCGAAAGCCAGCGGGCCATCGAGCTGGCCGCCCTTGATCTGGCCGCGGTCCGACATCTTGCAGAGCGCGGCTGCAACCAGGGTGGACGGAATCTTGGAGTTGATGGTCTCGACTGCCGACAGCAAGGCAACTCGCGGCAACGGGATGCTGATAGCATGCGCCAGATCGATGGCGTTCTGCACAATATCGACCATATCGGCCAGGTCTGGCTGAATATTGATCGCGGCGTCGGTAATCAGCAGGGTGCGCGGGTAACGCGGCACTTCTGCGACGAAGACATGACTGATGCGGCGCGCCGTCCGAATCCCCGTCAGCTTGTTGACCACCTGACTCATCAGCTCGTCGGTGTGCAAGCTCCCCTTCATCAAGGCGTCCACCTCACCCGCTCGCGCGAGCGCCACGGCACGCTCGGCCGACTCGACACTGTGCTCAGTGCTGATCAACTGCATGCCTTCGATGGATTCGCCAATCAGCTCGGCGGTTGCCCGGATCCGCGCCTCCGGGCCGACCAGCACCGGGATGATCAGCCCTTCTTTCATGGCCTGCAGTGCGCCTTTGAGGGACTCTGCATCGCAGGGGTGCGCCACCGCCACCTTGATCGCGGGCAAGCCGTCGCTCAAGGACAGCAGGTGTTCGTACCGCCGCTGCTTGTCCGTCACAGTCACCTCGGGCAGCTCGGCACGCGTTCGCCGGATCTTCTCCAGCGGCGCTGCGACCTCGGCCTCGCCTTCCACGACCAGGATGCCCTCCTGATTCGTCACACTGCACGCAATCACAAGGTGCTTGCTGTCGGCAATCTTGCGGATACAGGTGAGCTTGACCGTGAGCGCGTCCCCGATATGCACGGCAGCCTTGAAACTCAGGTTTTGCGCGACATAGACGGTGCCGGGGCCGGGGAACTGATTTCCCAGCAATGCCGAGATGATCGCGCCGGAGAGCATGCCATGTGCGACCACTTCGCCAAAGTGGCTCTCCCGTGCGTACTGATCGTCCAGGTGGGAGGGGTTTACGTCACCCGAAACGACCGCAAAGAGCTGAATATCCTCGCGGTGCACGGTACGCGTCAGCGACGCGGAATCGCCCACTTTGATTTCATCGAAAGTGATATTTTCCAGCGTATCCAGCGAAGAAGAGACGATATCCATGGACTTACTCCTTTTCAGAGCACGATCAATAATAACTATCGCCCGGCCTGTCCCGGGTGACGCATGTCAACGATTCCAGCGCCGATGATGCATTGCAGCAAGAATCTGAAATTGGCACGAATGTTAAGATCTCGCAACTTTATTTCCCCCTCGTATCGCTCGGGGACCATTTCTTCAAGTGAGCCAGACAATGCAAATCGCGATTCTCGCCGCCGGCCAAGGCAAACGCATGAATTCCGCACGCCCGAAAGTGCTGCACCCCATTGCCGGTCGGCCCATCCTGGCACACATCCTTGATACCGCCAGAAGCCTGTCGCCGCGCAAGCTGTGCGTCGTGTATGGCCACGGTGGCGAACAGGTTCGCGCGGCCCTCGCAGCGCCGGATGTACTCTGGGCACATCAAGCGCAACAGCTGGGCACTGGCCACGCCGTTGCGCAAGCCATGCCGCTGTTTGAGGATCAAGGCTCCGTGATGATCCTGATGGGTGACGTCCCGCTCATCCGCCCTGCCACACTCGCTGCACTCGCTGCCGCGGCAGGCCCGGATCGCGTCGCCGTGCTCACGGTGCTGGCGACAGACCCCAAAGGTCTGGGCCGGATCGTCCGCGACGAGGCGGGCCGGGTTGTCCGGATTGTCGAAGACAAGGACGCAACGGCAGAGGAACGCGCCATCCGGGAAATCAATTCCGGCATCTTCTGCGTACCGGCGGGCCGACTGCGCGGCTGGCTGGGGAAACTCTCGAACCACAACGCACAGGGCGAGTACTACCTCCCTGACATCGTCGCGATGGCGGTTGCAGAAGGAATCGAGGTCATCGCGCAGCAGACCGAGCATGAGTGGGAGACTTTGGGAATCAATACCAAGGCCCAGCTCGCGGCGCTGGAGCGCATCCATCAGCACAATCTGGCCGCCGCCTTGCTCGACGCCGGCGTGACGATCCTTGACCCGGCACGCATCGATATCCGGGGCGAGCTGATCTGCGGCCGCGATGTCGAAATCGACGTCGGCTGCGTATTCGAAGGACGCGTAGAGCTTGGCGATGACGTCAAATTGGGCGCCTACAGCGTGCTGCGCAATGTGAAAGTCGGCGCGGCCACCCGGGTGGCGCCGTTCTGCCATTTTGAAGACGCAGAGATCGGGCCATCCGGCGTGCTGGGGCCGTTTGCGCGCCTGCGCCCGGGCACCGTGCTGGCGGAAGATGTGCATATTGGCAACTTCGTCGAAGTCAAGAACAGCCAGATCGCCGCGCACTCGAAAGCCAATCACCTCGCCTATGTGGGCGATGCCACCGTGGGAAGCCGCGTCAATATTGGCGCGGGAGCCATCACCTGCAATTACGACGGAGCGAACAAGCACCGCACGATCATCGAGGATGACGCCTTCATCGGCTCGGACACCCAGCTGGTCGCGCCAGTCCGGGTCGGCAAGGGTGCAACCATCGGTGCGGGGACAACACTCACGCGCGATGCACCCGCCGATGCGCTGACTGTCTCGCGCGCCCGCCAGACCAGCTTCACCGGCTGGCAGCGGCCGAAACGGCTGGACAAGAAGTGAGTCCGATCCGCAATGCCAACCTGCTTGGCAGACATGCGCACCCGCGACACGATTGAAGCGCCGCACCGCACACGACCCTATGTCGCACAGTCTCGACGCTCCGCTACCACCTGAGAACATCACCCTGGAGGTCGTTGCGAAGGTCGCAGGGGTTTCGCCTGCCACCGTATCGCGCATCCTGAATGGCTCCGCACGGGTCAGCGACCGCAAGCGTAGTGCCGTCATGGCGGCCATCAAAACGCTGAACTACCGACCGAACGCGCTCGCGCGCGGGCTGGCGCAAGGGCGCACCAACAGCATCGGAGTCTTGACGCAGGACATCGCCAGCCCTTTCTACGGCGAGGCCTTGCGGGGCGTGGAAGACGCGCTCGCCGGCACGGGCATGATCCCGCTGTTTGCCAGTGGTCACTGGCGACTGGAAGACGAAATCGAGCGGATGGAGCATTTGCTGTCGCGTCGCGTTGACGGCGTCATCGTGCTGACCGGAAAACTGTCGGATGCCCAAATCGAAGCTTATGCCAAAGTCGTTCCCATCGTCGTCACCGGACGGCACATGCAGAGCGAACAGGTGACCAGCCTGAGTATCGACAACAGCCTGGGCGCGTACATTGCCACACGCCACCTCATCGAATACGGCCACACTCGCATCGCGCACGTAGCCGGGCCGGCCGACCACATCGATGCACTCAGCCGGCTCAAAGGCTACCGCGACGCTTTGGTGGAAGCGGGCATCGCCTTCGACCCCGAACTGGTGGCCCACGCCGATTTTCATGAGCCAGGCGGGGTTCTGGCCATCCACCAGCTGCTCGCCACACGCAAGACCTTCAGCGCCGTCTTTGCGGCAAATGATCAGACTGCCTTTGGCATCCAGCTCGCCTTGTCACGCCATGGCATCCGGGTGCCCGACGAAATCTCGGTGGTCGGCTTTGACGACCTGCCCGTCTCCAGCTACATGATTCCGCCGCTGACCACCATCCGCCAGCCCGTGTACGAAATGGGGGTGGCCTCGGCCAAGGCGCTGGTCGCGATGATTACCGGTCAGCCCTATACGCCCCAGCTCGCCCCGCCCGAACTGATCGTCCGGGCCTCCTCGAAGCTATTGCGCCGTTGAGCAGGGAGGCTCGCCGGCACCTGGTTCAAGCCATCTTGAGCGTCTTGAGAATATCGGCAAACGCGATGGGGTCCGTGCTCCGATGTCGCGCGTCTTCCACGCTGACCTTGCGACTCCTGATCAGCTGCGTCAGATCATCGTTCATGGTATGCGAACCGGATTTTGGATCGTGCGTCAGTTTCTCCAGCAATGTACGGATTCCGGTCAGATTTCCGCTGGCAATCAACTGCGCAGATTCTGGCGTGACGGTCAGACACTCTGTCGCAACCTGATAGTAGTCGCCGCCAATCGAGGGCAGCAGTGCCTGGCAGATGACGCCCCGCAGCGCGCTCGCCAGCGTCTGCGCCTGCGCATCGCTGTTGCCGAGCAGGCGGAGCAGCTTCTGCAAGCCCAGCTCGGTTGACCGTGCATGCAGGGTAGCAAATACGAGGGGGCCGGACTCTGAGAGCGCCAGGGCCTCTTGCGCGGTCTGCGCATCACGGATCTCGCCGATCAGAATCACGTCCGGGCGCTCGCGCAAGGCATCCAGTGCGCCAAGGTAGTAGCTCTGAACATCGCCGTCTGTACCGACTTCGCGCTGCGTAATGATGCTCTTGCGCTGCGGAATCAGCGTTTCCACCGGGTCTTCAATGGTGATGATGTGCCCGGCGCGGGTCTTGTTGATCTGGTCGAGCAAGGAGGTGATGGTGGTCGACTTGCCCTGGCAGGTATCCCCGACAATCAGCACCAGACCGCTGCTGAGCTTGGCAAAATCCTGCACGTTCTGCCGAAGGCCAAGCTCGTCGAGCGGGAGCGGCTCGGTCGGGAACCGACGGATGACACAGCCCAGACGCTTGCGGGCGTGAAAGGTAAAACAGTTCACGCGCAGGCGCGCGCTGTAGAGATCTTTGGCGCGATCAAAGGCGCGCTCCATGATCCGCTCCTCCCAGTTCGGCTCGATCACCTCGAAGAACTCTTCAAGCTCCTGCCCGGTCACGGGAATATCCGACACCGCCACCAGGCGCTTGGGCTGGCGCAGCATCACGGGGCTGTTCTGGTGGATGATGATGTCGCTGAACACGATGGGCGAATTCAGCAGGCTGAGAATCTGCTCGATCAGCGTGCCGTTGCTGGGGAAGTCTTCATTCTCGAGCGGAGACAGCGTTTCGATCTGCGAATATTGCGGTTGGTCCATGCGATTCCCCGGCGATTGACGGGCGAACCGTACACGGCTCACCCACATTGATGATGTATCGATTCTTGCCCGTCGCGGAGGCTTGTGCAAGTGTCACACCACGCGCCCGCAGACAAGCGGCCCCCACGCTGTCTTGGCCGCACGCGGGCTGATCTAGGCTCCGGGCAAACATTAAGCGGCTACTGGTATCGTGGCATGGTAGGGGCACGCCGATAATTCGTGCTCCCCCTTGTGCACTCACGCAGTCGTGATCGGTCATTCTCTCCCCCGACCGGTGGCGACTGCGGCACATTTTGCAGAACGTCAGCCCGAAGTACTCTCCATCATTGCCCGCAATCACGGCCCTAAGGGCGTTTTTCGCGCTTGGCATTGAGCCTGTGCCAATACAAACCAGACGCCGGCTGCAGCGCCCCCCAAAAAAATCACGCTGCCAAGGCACAAACAGGATCGTGGAACATGAGCCAATCGAAAGTAAACAGTCTCGTCAAACCCAGCTTGCTGGTGCTCGCATGGCCCATTTTTGTCGAGCAGCTGCTGCACATCATGACCGGCACGGTCGATACCTTCATGGTCAGCCACATCTCGGACAACGCGGTGGCTGGCCTGGGCACCGCGCATCAGATCGTGGTGTTCTTCCTCATCATATTCAGCTTCATCTCGATCGGCTCCAGCGTGGTGATCACGCATCACCTGGGCGCCGGTGACCGCGAAGGCGCCGATCACGTCGCCTCGACCGCGATCGGGGTCAATACCTGGATCGGGCTGCTGGCGAGCATCGTCGTCTGGTATTTTGCGGAACCGATGCTGGACATGATGCAGCTCTCCGAGGAGCTTAAAGCCTACGGTTTGCCCTTCCTGCACCTGATGGGTGGCACGCTCTTTCTGGAGTCGATCAATTTCGCGCTCTCGGCGGTACTCCGATCGCATACCCACACCCGGCCGGTGATGGTGGTCACGATCCTGCAGAATGTCATCAACCTGATCGGCAACTGCATCCTGCTCTTTGGCCTGTTTGGCGCCCCCAAGATGGGGGTGGTCGGCGTCGCGCTCTCCACCGTCTTCAGCCGGCTGGTCGCCTGCATCGCGCTTTGGCTGCTGGTCGAGCACTACACCCATCTCAAGGTTCGCGCACGTGACTTCTTCTATGTCAAACGCGATCGCCTGAGCCGCATCCTGAACATCGGCTTGCCGGCAGCAGGCGAGAACGTCAGCTGGTGGCTGGCCTTCATGTTCGTCACGGCATTCACCGCTCGCATGGGCGATGCGTCCCTGGCCACACAAGCGTATGCCTTCCAGGTTGCCATGGTGGTCATGCTGTGCGGCATTGCCATCGCCGTGGCGGGTGAAATCATCATTGGCCACATGATCGGCGCCGGCAAGTTCGAAGACGCCTACCACCAGGCCATGAGCAATCTCAAGATTGGCCTTGTCGTGACCATCTGTATGGTCAGCCTGGCCGCGCTCGTGGCGCCCTGGATCTTCGGACTGTTCACGGACGATGTCTTCATCATTACTACCGGCACCCTGCTGGTGCGGATTTCGATCCTCCTGGAGCCGGGCAGAACCTTCAACCTCGTGTTCGTCAATGCGCTGCGCGCCACCGGCGACGCACGCTACCCCCTGCTGCTGGGCATCGCCTCACAATGGACCTTGATGGCCGGCGGATCGTGGCTGCTGGGCACCTACTTCGGGCTGGGTTTGCCCGGGGTCTGGATCGCGTTCGCGCTCGACGAGTGGCTGCGTGGCATGCTGTTCCTGCAACGCTGGCGCAAGCGCGGCTGGCTCAAGCACGCCGAACGCACGCACGCCGAGGCCAAGGCTGGGGCTACTGAGGCCGCGACCGCCTGAGCGCCACTCAGGAAGCCTGCGTCTGGCGGGCCTCGTAGGCCGCCAGGCTGAGGCCGGCGCGCAGCAGTATTTCGCGCAGATGCTTGATCAGATCCCGCGGGCAGGCGGCGCCATGGTGGGGCGCGCAGAGAAAATCCTCCTGCCCCTTGAGGCGGACACGAAAGCGTCCGCCGTGCGCCGGCTCCAGCTCAGCGTCCAGGTGTCTGAGCAAGGACTCCACCTCGCGCCAGTGAATGTTCGCGCTGATCGGGTCCTGAAACACCGCGCGCATCAGGGCATGATGTTTGTGGCTCATGGTATATCTCCCACTGCAGATCATTATTCAGCTTAGGTCGGCCGGCATGGCGGTGATAAGCGGGCGCAGACGGAAGGGTGTCGGGCGGGGATCGCCGATTTGACGGCCACGGCGGCTGCGAAAGCCGGGGGGCACACAAACACGGTGCGCAGCGGGCAGCGGGCCACCTTGCCGCCGGCGGTTGCCGAGCGGCCTGCGGCGCGCCTCTCCTGGCCCAGATCGCTCACGCGTTGCGCCAATTCCACGATGCTACCGTCAGTTTCGAGAGCAATGAGGCACGCTGGCAGCTTACGCCTCGCATGCCGCCGAAGTCTCGCCCGGCGCCCCGGGCCGGCCCTCGCTCTCGCGCGGGGGGGGTGCGGGCCGCGGTTTCCGGCCAGCGGGCGAGCCCGACTGCATTACGCCGTTGCGCGGGTGCGCAAACGGGGGCGCTGGCGGCGTTCAGCAACGCGCAGCGACGCGTCGACTTGCCCGCCACGCATGTATCGCGCCCGCCAGGCGCGGCGGCGCCGCATGCTGGACAGTACCTGGGCCGCCTGAGCCGCGCTGCAGGCCATCTTCAGACCATGCATCATGAGACCGCCTAGAGACCGACATCCTGGCGCGGCATGCCTGCCGAGGTCCGCCTGATGCGGCTTTCAAGCATGGTCTGGGCGGCGTCAGATCGACGAAGATTTTCCACTTGACGACCGATCCGGCTTGATGGAATATATATCGCACGCGATCTAATCGCGTACAAACAAACATTAAAGGATTCCCCATGAAAACCCTGTATCAAACACGCGCCTCCGCCACCGGCGGCCGCAATGGTCATGTCGTCTCGGCAGACGGCGTGCTGGACCTGAATCTCGCCATTCCCCGTGAAATGGGCGGCCCCGGCGGTGCACTGAGCAACCCGGAGCAGCTCTTCGCCGCCGGCTATGCCGCCTGCTTCGATTCGGCGCTGGCCTTCGTGGCGGCCCAGCGCAAGCTCAAGCTCGCCGGTACCCGGGTTGACGCCACCGTTGGCATCGGCCAGAACGGCTCGGGCGGATTCGGGCTTGCCGTCAAGCTGGAAGTCACGATTCCCGATCTGCCGCGCGAAGAAGCCGAATCCCTGCTGGCGCAGACGCACACCGTCTGCCCCTACTCCAACGCGCTCCGCGGCAACGTCGACGTTGAACTCGTCCTGAACTGATTCCCCCAACCGATCCGGAGCATGCCATGAGCACTTTTCATCAGATCCGCGCCCGCAGCCTGCGGGGCGAAGCCATCGACTTCTCGCGCTATGCCGGCAAGGTCGTGCTGGTCGTCAATACTGCCAGCCAGTGCGGCCTCACGCCGCAATACACCGGGCTGGAAGCGCTGTACCAGAAGTATCGCGACCAGGGGCTGGAAATCCTGGGGTTTCCCTGCAACCAGTTCGGCGGCCAGGAACCCGGCGGCACCAAGGAGATCGAGCAGACCTGCCTCATCAACTACGGGGTAAGCTTCCCGATGTTTGAGAAGGTTGACGTCAACGGCGCCGGCAGCCATCCGATATTCGAATATCTGCGCAGCGCCCTGCCCGGCTGGCTGGGCGGCAAGATCCGCTGGAACTTCACCAAGTTTCTGCTCGGGCGTGACGGCCAGCCGATCAAGCGCTTTGCCCCGATCACGAAACCCGCCCGGCTGGAAGCCCATGTCCGCCAGGCCCTTGGACTCACACCATGACGGAACCCGCCCCGGCCGATCTGCTGCGCCTCGACCAGCAGATCTGCTTTCCGCTGTACGCCGCCTCGCGGCTCGTGACGCGGCTTTACCAGCCGCTGCTTGAGCCGCTGGGGCTCACCTACCCGCAGTACATCGTGTTGATGATCCTGTGGGAGGAGTCGCCCTGCTCGGTCTCGCGGATCGGCGAGCGCGCCCTGCTCGCCTCCAACACCCTTACGCCGCTGCTCAAGCGCCTGGAACAGCAAGGCCTCATCGCCCGCCGCCGTTCAGCGCATGACGAACGCGTGGTCACCATTGCGCTCACCGAAGCTGGTCAGGCACTGCGCGGTGAATGCGCCTGCGTGCCGCTGCAGCTCTTCGCCCAGATCGGCTATCCGGTGGAAGACGCACTGCTGCTCAAAGGCCAGCTGGACGCCTTGCTGGCGCGGCTGAGCACGGCAGCGGCCACGCTGCCGCTGGTAGAAAAACCCCTCATGCAGGAATAGGGCAAATCACCGCGGGAACTGGGTATGTGCAGCCCGCCGCGTCCGGCTCAGGATCATGCTCCCAAGCCGAACCCGGCCTCGGCCGAGCAACCTCTGGAGACACCGCGTGACTTCCCGATTCCCCGCCCTGATACAAGGCCTGCGCCTCACCGGCGCTGCGCTGTGCCTGCTGCCGCTGATAGCCAGCGCCGCCAAGCTCGACGAAGAGTTGCTGAGCAATGGCAACTGGCAAGCCACGACTGACCCCTGGTGGGTCGCCGCCGCATCGCTGAAGATTGAAGACGGCATGGGCTGCGCAAAATTTGACAAACCCGGCAGCAATCCCTGGGATGTGATTCTGGGTCAGTCGGGCCTGAGCCTGAAGAAAGATGCCGACTACCGTCTGCGCTTCACCCTGCGCGCCGACACCGCGAGCAAGCTCAAAGTCGTTGTGCAGCACGACGGCCCGCCCTATACGGCATCCTTCGTCCAGGAAGGGCTCGCCATCGGCCCCGAAGCGAAGGTGCACGAATTCAGCTTCCGCCCGGCTGCCGATGACGCCAAGGTCACCTTCCAGCTGCAAGTCGGCGCCGAACTTGCCAACCGCATCTGCCTGGGCAAGGTCAGCCTGGTCGGCCCCAAACTCCAGCCCCCCAAGGCGGAGGCACGCAAGCCCGTGCGCCTGAATCAGCTGGGCTACCTGAATGCGGCGCTGAAACGCGCCACCATCGCGAGTGACGCGAAAGCCCCCTTACCCTGGCGCGTCGTCGACGCCCAGGCGCGCGTCCTCGCTGAAGGCATGACGACGGTGTTCGGGCGCAATAGCGCCTCCGGCGAGCACCTGCATGTCGCGGACTTCAGCGCGCTCATTGCCCCGGCAAACGATCTGGTGCTGGAAGTGGCCGGCGACACCAGCCATCCCTTCGTGATCGGCCCGGATCTGTATCGCAAACTGAAGCTCGACGCCCTCAACTTCTTCTACCAGCAACGCAGCGGCACCCCCATCGAAGCCGCCTACGTGCAGCGCCCGGATCTGGCACGCCCGGCGGGACACACAACGGAGACGGTAAGCTGCTTCAAGGGTCGTGATGACAAGGGCAATCAATGGCCCGGATGTGACTTCTCGCTGAACGTGACCGGTGGCTGGTATGACGCGGGCGACCACGGCAAGTACGTGGTGAACGGCGGTATCGCCACCTGGACGCTCGTCAACCAGTACGAACGCAGCCAACGCGTCAAAACCGCCGACCCCGCCGCCTTTGCCAATGGCAAAGCCAGGCTGCCCGAGCACGCCAACAGCCGCAACGACTTGCTGGACGAAGCGCGCTGGATGATGGACTTCATGCTCGCCATGCAGGTCCCGGACGGCAAGCAGGTCTGGGTGCCGGTCGGCGACCAGAGTCGCGAACTGACGCGTCTGGAACTCTCCAAGATTGACGCCAGCGGCATGGTCTTCCACAAAGTGGCTGACGCCAAGTGGACCGGCTTGCCCACTCCCCCGCACAAAGATCCCCAGCCACGCCAGCTCAGCTACCCGAGCACCGCCGCGACGCTGAATCTTGCCGCGACGGCGGCCCAGTGTGTGCGCGTCTGGCGCAGCATCGATCCGACGTATGCCGACACCTGCCTGCGCGCCGCAGAGCGTGCCTGGCAGGCCGCAAACCGGCATCCGGAAGTGTATGCCTATGACAACTTTACCGGCTCTGGCCCGTATGAGGACTACGATGTCAGCGACGAGTTCTACTGGGCGGCTGCGGAACTTTTCGCCACCACTGGCCACAAGAACTATGAGACCGCCCTGCGCGCCTCACCGCATTTCCTCGCCACGCCCAAGGGCGATCTGAATGGCAGCGGCGATCTGTTCTGGGCCAAGCTCACCGTCGCCGGCACGCTTACCCTCGCAACCGAGGCCACGCAGCTCGATCCCAAGCTCATCGCCCAGGCGCGCCAGGCCCTGATCGCCACCGCAGACGCATACCTCGCGCAAGCCCGAGAAGAAGGCTATCTGATTCCCTTTAAGGCCTTGGACTATCAGTGGGGCTCGAACTCCGCGATCCTCAACCGCAGCCTGATTCTCGGCCACGCTTACGACTTCACCGGTGAGCGTAAATATCTGCAGGCCATCGCTGACTCGATGGACTACATGCTGGGCCGCAACCCACTCGACCAATCCTATGTCACGGGCTACGGCGCGCGTCCGGCAATGAATCCACACCACCGCTTCTGGGCCCATCAGAACGACCCGAACTCCCCGATGCCCCCGCCCGGTGTGCTCGTCGGCGGGCCGAATTCGGTCAGCTTCAGCGACCCGGTCGCCGTCCGCCTCAAAGGCAAATGTACGGGCCAGACCTGCTGGATCGACGACATCGGCGCCTGGAGCCTGAACGAAATCGCCGTCAACTGGAACGCGCCGCTGCTCTGGGCGACCAGCCTGCTGGATGAGGGCGGGCTGGCGCGCTAGTCCCCGACCTGTCGCGCGGAGAGATAGGATTCATCGCCGACAAAGCCGTCCCGGGAGCTGAAATTCTTCAGTTTCCGGGCGGTTCAGGACGGGCGACTATGTTGTAATCATTCAATCGGTGATATCGTCCGGCTCAAGTCGGCGGTGGCCTCCGGCGCAGTAATTCTCGCGCGCGGCCCCTGCCCTTCACACGCTGGAGAAACAAGATGCCTCACATGCCCCTGACGCAACGGCTAAACCACTGGTTGGCGATTCTCGCCGCGGCCGTAGCGGTGAGTTGTGGCGGCTCTTCCGGACAGGGCAGTACCTGCGAGAACACTGTTCGAACCGATCTGCCCTCAGAAGCGCCCGGCACGGCCATCACACGCTATGACGATTGGCCCGCCGTCAGAAGCGATATTTCATCTGATGCGACCATGGAGGCAGAGATCGCCCGTATTGTTTCAGGCATGACGCTGGAACAGAAAGTTGGCCAGATGACCCAGGCCGAGATCAAGTCCATCACACCAGACGACGTACGCCAGTATTACATTGGCTCGGTGCTCAATGGCGGCGGCACCTGGCCTGGCAACAACAAGCACGCAACGGTCGCTGACTGGGTGGCACTCGCAGATGCGTATTGGGTGGCCTCCATGACGACTGACAGCGCAGTGAAGATCCCGGTCATCTGGGGCACCGACGCGGTACACGGTCACGGCAACGTGTTCGGCGCGACCCTGTTTCCACACAACATCGGCTTGGGTGCCGCGAACGACCCCGATCTGGTGCAGCGAATCGGTGCAGCCGTGGCCGCACAAGTCTCCGCAACGGGCCTCGACTGGACTTTCGCCCCGACCCTCGCAGTGGTCCGCGACGATCGCTGGGGTCGAACTTACGAAGGATTCTCGGAAGACCCGCTGATCGTCAGCCAGTATGGGCGTGCCATCGTCAAAGGCTTGCAGGGTGACTTCTCTGGCAACGGCAAAATCATCGCAACGGCCAAGCATTTCATCGGCGACGGCGGCACCGATCAAGGCGTCGATCAAGGCATCAACAGGTCGAGCAAGTACGGCATGGTCAACCTCCACGCCCAAGGCTACTACGCGGCACTTGGCGCCGGTGTGCAAACGGTGATGGCCTCGTTTAGCAGCTGGCGTAACGAGGGTCTGGGAATTGAGATCGGGAAGATGCACGGCAGCAAGGAAATGCTCACCGACACGCTGAAAACCAAAATGGGTTTCGATGGCTTCGTTATTGGCGACTGGTATGGCCACGCGCAGGTGCCAGGCTGCAGCAACAGTAGCTGTGCGCAGGCGATCAATGCTGGTGTTGACATGGGCATGGTGCCGGGCGACTGGAAAGCCTTCATCACCAACACTGTTGCGCAAGTCAAATCCGGCGCAATCCCGATGACGCGTATTGATGACGCCGTGACACGGATCTTGCGGGTGAAAATGCGCGCAGGCATTTTCACGGCAAAACGCCCGACAGAACGTACCGGCGCTGGCAGTGCGAGTCAGCTGTTGCACCGCGCACTGGCCCGCGAGGCGGTACAGAAGTCGCTCGTGCTGCTCAAGAACGATGGCAATGTTCTGCCGCTGAAGCGCGGCGAGAAGATTCTGGTGGTTGGCAAGAGCGCGGATAGCCTCCCCAACCAGACTGGCGGCTGGTCGCTCACCTGGCAAGGCACCAATAACCTCAACAGTGATTTTCCGAACGCCGACAGCATTCTTGCGGGCATCCAGGAAGCGGCTGGTGAAGGCAAGGTGGTGGTCGCCACCAATCTGGCGAACATGAAATTCACCGACTTCAAGGCGGTGATCGCCATCATTGGCGAAACGCCCTACGCTGAAGGCCAAGGAGACATTGGCGCCAGTGGCAGCATGGCCCACGCGGCGCGTTACCCTGAGGATCTGGCCGTACTGGACGCCGTATCCGGCAAAGGATTGCCCGTCATCACCGTACTGCTGACCGGGCGCCCGGTGATGGTAAACAAGGAACTGAACCGGTCTGATGCGTTTGTCGTCGCCTGGCTGCCGGGGACCGAGGGTAAGGGCGTCACCGACGTCCTCTTCCGCAATGCGAGCGGTGCCATCAATATCCCCTTCACGGGCAAACTCTCGTACTCTTGGCCGAAGTCCGCCTGCCCCGGCCCGCTCAACGTCGGCGAAGAGAACTACGCGCCGCTCTTTGCCTACGGCTTCGGGCTGGGCTACGGCGACGCGGTGGCGCTCGGAGTAGTCGACGAGAAGTCCAGCTACCTCGGTTGCGTCGCGCCACCGTCACGCCCCTGCGCACCCTGAACTCATCGCCCGCCCACCTGCCTGCAAAGCCGCACCCATATTGACTCTCCAAAGGCATGCTTGCAGACGCTTGCTGAGAGCGGCGCTCGAAGGAGCGTTCGCATCCGGTTCTGAGGCTGCTCATTCGCCAGACGCGCGAACGCCCCCTTTTGCACCTCGCGCTCAGATTTACATCTGGATACATCACCAAACGCCACGCCGGTGGCCGCTGCGCCAGAATGTGCGCTCCTGTCCGGGGGCCTCATGAAAAACATACTCGTCATCACCTCGCTCGCACTGCTCTGCGCGTGTGCCAGCGCACCCGCACCGCACTACGGACCTGTGATCGTTCGTCACTCCGAAGCGCGGCAGTTCTGCCCCAGCAACTGGTTCGAGCTGCTCTGGCTGAGCCTGTATGTCTGGGGACGCCCGCCCGAAAACTTCACTATCAACTGCTCGGGCTAGCAACTAGGTTCCGCCCGGTCTCGGACGCAGTCTTGTCATCCCGCATGCCACGTTTGAGTCCAAAGGGGGCTTGGGCGATGCGCCTGCAGGCGTTCAGCCCGCCCCGCAAGCAGGTAAAGTACGCACCTCGCCCTCACATCCGCTTACCGTGCCTGTCGTTCCGATCACAACCCGCCTGCATCCGCACCCTGCCACGCCCTGCCTGGCCGTTGCGGCCATTGATGTCGAGCTGAGCCTGGCGGCCGATGGCGCGCTGCTTCTGCGCTACGCCCTCACCGGCCAACTCGGCACGCTGGCGATTCCGGCACCCTGCCCGGCAGCCTTTACGGACGGGCTTTGGCAGCACACCTGCCTGGAAGCCTTTATTGGCGCGGCTGACGGGCCTGCCTATCGTGAATACAATTTTTCGCCTTCCGGCGCCTGGGCGGTGTACGACTTTGACGCTTACCGTGCCCGCAATCTGGCCTATCAGCCCGCCGATACGCCCAGCATCGTGCTGACGCACAGCCCGGACGCGCTCTGCCTGGAGGCGCGCGTACCCGCTCGCTTGTTGCCGACCGGCCCCTGGCAGATCGGCCTGACGGCGGTAATCGAAACCCGCGCCGGCGAAATCAGCTATTGGGCGCTGGCCCACCCTGATCAAAAACCCGATTTTCATCGCCACGAGGCTTTCTGCCTGAGTCTGAGCGGCAACACCATCAACTCAAGCGCGGCGACTTCAAGGCGTCGTTCCTGCGAAAAACCTGTCCTCGATCAGATCGGGGACGGGAATCCAGGCTTGCGCAAAGCCACTGGATTCCCGCCTTCGCGGGAATGACGGGCGTTTTGCTACAGTCACCCGCATCTGCCCCACTTTCTGGAATCGCTGCATGAGCCACTCCGTCCTCTTCGGTCTTGACCGCCTGATCGCCGACCCCGCGCTGCGCGCACCGCTGGCCGGGCGCCGCGTAGCACTGCTCGCCCATCCGGCTTCGGTGACGCGCTCGCTCGATCATGCGCTGGATGCACTCGCCGCGCTACCCGACATCCAGCTCACCGCCGCTTTCGGCCCGCAACACGGCTTGCGCGGCGACAAGCAGGACAACATGGTCGAGTCGCCCGACTACCTCGACCCGCGTCATGGCATTCCGGTCTTCAGCCTGTATGGCGAAGTACGCCGCCCGACCGACGCGATGATGGCGACATTCGACGTGCTGCTCGTCGATCTGCAGGATCTGGGCTGCCGGATCTACACCTTTATCACCACGCTGCGCTACGTGCTCGAAGCCGCGGCGAAGCACGGCAAAGCGGTGTGGGTGCTGGATCGGCCCAATCCGGCGGGCCGCCCGGTGGAAGGATTGCGTTTGCGCGCGGGCTGGGAGAGCTTTGTCGGCGCAGGTCCGCTGCCGATGCGTCACGGCCTGACGATGGGCGAGCTCGGCCACTGGTTCATCGCCACACTTGGCTTGCAGCTTGAATACCGCGTGATCGAGATGCAGCACTGGCAACCCGAGGCAGCCCCCGGCTACGGTTGGCCGCTGGGCGAGCGCAACTGGGTGAACCCGAGCCCGAACGCCGCCAGCCTTGCCATGGCACGCGCGTATGCTGGCACGGTGATGCTCGAAGGCACAACGCTCTCGGAAGGGCGCGGCACCACCCGTGCGCTCGAACTTTTTGGCGCACCGGATCTCGACGCCCGCGCGTTGCTCACCGAGATGCAGCGCCTGGCGCCCGCCTGGCTGGCGGGCTGCCGCCTGCGCGACTGCTGGTTCGAGCCCACCTTCCACAAGCACGCCGGCAAGCTCTGCAATGGCCTGCAGATCCATGTGGAAGACGGCCATTACGATCACGCCGCCTTCCGCCCCTGGCGCCTGCAGGCGCTGGCCTTCAAGGCGCTGCGCAACTTGCAGCCGGCCTACCCGATCTGGCGCGACTTTCCCTACGAATACGAGCACGACCGACTAGCCATCGACCTCATCAACGGCTCGCCGCTGCTGCGCGAGTGGGTGGATGACCCGGCCGCGACACCTGCCGATCTGGAAGCCCTCACCCAGCCGGATGAAACCAGCTGGCTGGCCGAGCGCGAGGCTTTCCTGCTCTACCGCTGAACCCCAAAAAAAGCAGGCCGCGCATCGCTGTGCGGCCTGCATCAAATCCCTGGCGCCAGAGGGACAAACGGCGCCAGTTAGTTCGCCTGACTCAATCGAGATAGGCAGAGAACCAGAACAAGGCCGAATTCCAGTTGATGGCCACTTCGTTGGTCATGTAGAGATCGATGTGGTCCTGGTAGCAGGAGATGCCGCCTTGACCAATCGAGGTTCGCACGATCGGCGTACCAAACTTGTTGTAATCCGGATTCTCAACACCGTTGCTGCCAACAATCATCCTCGGGATTGAAGCCGTTTCCATTGGGTTACAGGTCGGCATGATCTGGCGCATGAAGATATCCGCGCCTTTGTCCCCACCCCAACTCCACGTGCCGTTCGAGACCTTGGCGCTGAGCACTGTCCCCTCCCACTTTCCGTTCGGTCCGCCCACCAGCATCCCCGGTGGCGCCGATGGGTACCCGATATCGGCATGCTTGGCCCAAAAGCGATGGTGCGGATTGCGCGGCGGATTGTGCCCGTAGCCCGTGACGTAGGACTTTCCAAGCGGATTGTGCCCGAGCAAGTAACTGGCAACCCTACGCGCCTGTTGCTGGTAGAGGCTGAACGGGCCAAGCATTTTTTGCGCAAACGCAAGCATCCCGCCTGAGTTGGCAATGTCCGCGTTCGAGGCCCAGTTAAACGGCTGATTCGTGGTGTGTGGCACACCAAACGGGGACGCATTCATGCGCTAATCGTGTTGTCAGCCCACTTGCAGACTTCTCATCGGCGGACTGACTTCGGCTTCAAGCACCTTGACCTTGCCACAATGTCGTCGTTGCGCCCATTGACCAGCAGCGACATCAAGCCCATGTTCTTGTTGTGCTTCCAGCTAAAGCTCTCGGCATAATCAAGGTAAGAGAATGCAAAGGCACTTCCCACCGCCGCATTGATGTCCTTGAGCTTTTGCTGCGCCTCAGCGCTATCCGTTCCGCCCACCGCAGACTGCGCTAGATACAACTCGGTGGCTGCCCACGCCTTGGCATCCTTGGGGGCGGTATCTGCATAGGCGCCCCCACCCTCATTGATTGCGCGCAAAGGCGTTTTCTGACCCTCTGAGTACTCGCCATAGCGAAAGACGGCCGGGTTGCGCAAGGCAGCCGTCCAGGCTGCTTTCGCTGCGGCAAGACACTCGTTGGCAAAAACCCGATCAATATCCTTCCAGATCCGGTAAGACTGCGCGGCCACCGCTGCAAAATTGAGGGTTGCCGCGGTGGTCGGATAGTCCAGAACCCGTGCTTTGGTGTCGTTGGCGGGCGCCAGCGGAATACTGGTCCAGCTCTCGTCACGAACCGCACTGAACGCCATTCCAACTGCATCAACTTCGCTGAGCGGGAACTTGATCACGGCCCGCACGGGCATGTAAACACGGTCGCCAATCTGCATGTTGACGTAGTCAGGCGGTGTCAACAAGCGCCCCTATCCTTCGTGTCGTAGTTACCCACTGGCACACGTACCGTCAGCGACTCCTTGATCTGCATCATGAGCAGCCACTGCATCTCGTACTTGGCTTCGTCCAACAGATCGGAGTAGCCGTTGGTGCCGGACATCAGCATGCCATCCGGGAAGGCCGCATCCAGTGTCCCCTTGCGCTGGTGGTACTCGATCACGTTCTGCAGGGCCCAGAGCGCTGTCGCGCCGTTGACCACATACTTCCCTTGATCGCCCGCGTCATACCAACCACCGGTGACGTCTCGCGGCGCCATGGCCAAGCCGGTTGCCGTCTTGCATGCACCGGCAAAGTCATTGCCAAAGTTATCGACGCCACTGAAGCAGGTGGCGAGTTCCTTCGCTCCGGTGCTGATGTTGCCGTGCCCGGCCTTGCGATCCAGCCAGTTGCGGTAGCCCGTCTCTTGGTAGCGACGGTCAATAATGTCCTGAGCAGCGCGCTGCGCGTAGAAGAAGTGCAGCGCATCCCGCTTAAGGTTGCGGGCCTGGGCACTGTAGGGCGCGCTCGAGGCGAAGTTGATGGTCTTGGTCTCGGCCATCACAGATCCGCGCTCGTTCAGCAAGCGCAGCCTGGCCGGCGCATTCCAGTAGGTGCGGTAGCTATAGGTCGGCAAACCACTGTGTACGTCGGGTGTAGCCGCGGTAATCGCCTGGTTGCGGACCACCTTCTCGGTTGCACCCGAACCGGTAACTACCTGAATGGTCGAGGGAATCGGCGGGTTAATGATGGTGAAGTAGGTGTTCATACCCTCTTCTTGCCCTGCCACCACCTGGTTGTAGCGGATCTCGGGGCGGGTCGGGCGCATGACTTCGAGGTTGTCACCCAGCGGCACGAGCTTCACGTCCGTAATGCAACGCTGGGCGGGATCCAGGCTGTCATCGTCTGACAGCGCCTGGAACATGATTTCGGTAGGCCGACCCTGCGCCGTGACCGGCGTGACGAATTCCATTTCGTAGGTACGGAAGCTGCCGCCGTCCATCCGGTTCTGATGCTCGCTGTACACCACGGGCTTGTACACGCCACCCGCCACGTGCTCCGTCGCCGTCACGCTCGCCATCAGCACGCCCTTGCGCCAGCCCGAGCGGACTGCGGTGAGCGCTCGCACCGCGTAGCTGAACTTGTACTTCTTGTTGGGCAACAGTTCGGCAAGACCCGGGAGGTAGACGAGGTTGTTCGGCTTCGAAGCATCCAGCCCGTTGTTGCCCTTGCGCGCCGGCGGTAAGCTGGACGCAGGCGGCGTTCTTGGCCACGCCACCCACGTTGAACGACTGAATGAACGTCGTCCCAGGCGTCCGCCAGTGCCCCAGGCTGAAGTTCGAATCCGCCACCAGGCTCACGCCGACCGTCTCGGCGCTTGCCGTCATGCTCAGCCCAGCGGCCAGCATGCTTGCCAGCACCACTGCACCTCGCCGGAGCCGCATCGATTGCGACTGTTCCCTGATTTTCATATGTGCCACCTCCTTAGTGATCATGTCTGTATCGTTCTTCTGGTTTGGCCGCCACGCACGCTGGATCGCGCGGTGTCGCATTTGCCGCGAGCGTTCGGCTTGGGATCGAGCTGCAGACACATCCACGCCCACCGTAACCCACACTCAGCGGCGCCATGATACGGAGCAAACAACGACCATTGGTTGTAGGCGTTTACGCTTATCATTAAGACGAGTTAGTAGAAATTTGTTTTGAACATTCTTTTTGAATATTCTTAATACAAAACGCGTCTTGCACAACTACATTTATTTTCAATGACTTAAGTTGTTTTGCCTCCATTTTTTTCGCGTTTCCCTGCAAGACTGTCTTTCGCAAATCAGCCGCAGAGCCAGTACAAAGGAGATATTTATATCTTTAGACCTAATACAATTCACAGAAATTACCTAATCCTTTAGTGCCATCAGCGGCCTGCGGGGCGCAATGCCGCGCATGTGCGGCCACATTTTGCCCAATGACACACTTACGCCTTAAGCATAAAGAAGCGTGAACTAGAAAAGGTTTTCCAATTTATTACCGAAAGTTAAAAACTATTGAAAACAAGATAATCATTACTATAAATATCAAGATCGCCGCGCGCGCATGGGCCCGAACGCGCACTTCCAGCCGTTTTCTCGCACAACAGTTGCGCCCTCGTGCAAGCGCCGGAGCTTGTGTTTCGGGCGCGTTTCCCAAGATTCATCGCTATACTCTGCCGCCCGCAGTGCCGGGCAAGGCAATCCTTTTGCGTGGGCAGTCTCCCGCCGCGTCAGCCCATCCCTCACGTCTTGAATAGAAAGCCCGTCATGTCCCAGATCCCCGCCTGCCCGCAATGCGCCATGGAGAACACCTATCCGGATGGCGACAACTACGTCTGCGCCGACTGCGGATTTGAATGGCCGCAGCGGGCCAATGTGACGGAAGAAGACAGCCGCATCGTGCGCGACGCCAACGGCACCGTGCTCGCGGACGGCGACGCGGTCGTGCTGATCAAGGATCTGAAGGTGAAGGGTTCGTCGATCACCCTCAAGCAGGGCAGCAAGGTGAAAAGCATCCGCCTCGTCGGCGATGGCGATCACGAGGTCGACTGCAAGCTCGACGAGGGCAAGTTCATGCTCAAGGCCTGCTTTCTCAAGAAGGTCTGAACACCGCGGCTTTGCCCGTTTGGCCGGCACCGCGCGCGCGGCGCCGCAATGTAAAACACTGTAAAACCTGGGCTACAATCCGGGCTTTCCTCGCGGAGCCCGTCATGCCTGCCCCCTTCCCTGCCCGACCGTGGGCGCTCGCCCAGCGCGTCCTCCCGCTCGCCGTTCTCACCTTGCTCGCCGCCTGCGGCGGGGGTGGCGGCGGGTCAGACAACGCCAGCCCTGCCGGCACCAGCGCCAGCGCGTCCAGCAGTTCGTCTTCCAGCTCAAGCAGCTCATCGTCGAGTGGCACGGGCAGTTCCAGCTCGTCCAGCTCCAGCAGTTCATCCTCCAGTTCGTCGAGTTCCAGCAGCTCCTCGTCCGGTGCAGGCGGCTTTCAACCTGCGGCAGGCACCCTGGGAACCTGCGTAGTCCTGAAACCAGGCGTGCAGTTCGTCGAGCGACGCGTCACCGAAGGAAGCGCCACCGTGCGGGAAAGGCGTGTCGATAAGTCTCTGGGCGTCCTGAATGGCGAGCCCGTGTTCGTCCATCACTCAATGTCCACCAACACCGCCGACGCAGATCGATACGAGTCTTGGGGCTACACACGCACAACCGTCCACGGACCGGAGTCGTTGCTTTCCAAAACCCACTTCTTCATTCCTGACTCTGGCGGGATTCGTGAAGAATGGGTCTCGGTCACGCGCAGTCCCTCGCTCCAGCCTGCGGCCATCGCGCTCCGACCGGGCGAGAGCTTTATTGACGCTTACACGATGACCGAAAGAACTACGAAATCCAGCAGTTCCTCGGAACTTGTAAAGACGGTCTCCCAGCAAAGCAAAATTGAGTTCCTGGGGATAGAAGATGTGACGCTGGGCGACGGCACCGTCGTGCGTAACGCGTGCAAGATCCGTTCAACGGATCTCGTTGATTCGGATGACCCTGGCTCCGTCGGCAGCACTGAAATAAGCTGGCTCGCCGCTGGTTGGGGCGGATCTGTCAGAGAAGAGAACTATGACAAGACCGGCAAGCTACGCTCGACCGAAACCATCGTTCAAGTCATCACCGCGCCCTGATACGCACAGCCAGTACGCAGAAGGAAGCCAAATGTCATCATCCACGCAAACCCGCCCGGCGCACCTCGCCCGGCGCATCCTCCCGCTCGCCGTCCTTGCCCTGCTCGCCGCCTGCGGCGGGGGCGGAGGCGGGTCGGACAACGTCAGCCCGGCCAACACCAGCGCCAGCGCGTCCAGCAGTTCGTCTTCCAGCTCAAGCAGCTCGTCGTCGAGCGGCACGGGCAGTTCCAGCTCGTCCAGTTCCAGCAGCTCATCCTCCAGTTCGTCGAGTTCCAGCAGTTCCAGCTCTTCGTCCGGCGGGACGGAGAGTTTCCCGACCACGGCGGGGACGCTCGGGTCTTGCCTGACGATCAAAGCGGGTGCGAAGTATGTCGAGCATGAGGAGAGCGTCAACCCCGCCTACAGGCGCGATAGCACTATCGAGTTCTCGAATGACGCCTACAAGGGTCAGGCAGTCATCGTGAGAACCTTCACGGCGCCTCAGGTCAACACGCTGACGGGCAACGGCATCGTTTCGGGCGGGGTGAACCGGTCTTTCCTGCGCGTCACCTCCACAGGTATCGAACGCGTTGCGCATACCTATCGCTCTTCTTCGACTTTCTCTGGCGGTCTTGTTGAGAGTGGCTCGGATTCAACGTTCCTGCCGCCGGAACGCAGCCGTGCTGATCTGCGACCGGGTGAAACCGACAGTTGGGACTACACGGAAACCCGGACCTACTGGTCAACAAGCAGCCCGACACCGACCACCAAAGACTATCGCTGGGTGGGCAGCACCGAGTTCCTGGGGTTCGAGGACGTTACGCTGGCCGACGGTACCGTGATCAAGAACGCCTGCAAGCTCAAGGAAAAAGATCTGTCGAAAGGCGAAACCGCTGCTTACACGCTCTCCTGGATTGCCGCCGGACTGCCGGATCTGAAGTTCGAGTCCTACACCAAGACAGGCGCGTTGATCGACAAAAGCATCATCAGCAAGATTCTCGTCGCGCCTGAACTTTCAAAAAAACTGCCCGGAGAGCCGCGCCAGTATTGGCTCTCCGGGCATTTTTTTGAAGCAGAAGTTCTAGCGAAAGACGACGGTCTTGTTGCCGTGCACGAGCACGCGGTCTTCGAGGTGGTAGCGCAGCCCGCGGGCGAGGACGGCTTTTTCGATGTCTTTGCCATAACGGACCATGTCTTCCACTGAATCCGAATGGTCGACGCGGATCACGTCCTGGTCGATGATCGGGCCTTGATCGAGCTCTTCGGTCACGTAGTGGCAGGTGGCGCCGATCAGCTTCACGCCGCGCGTATGCGCCTGGTGGTAAGGCTTGGCGCCGACGAAGCTGGGCAGGAAGCTGTGGTGGATGTTGATGATCTGCCCGGGGTAGTCGCGGCACATGTCGGGCGGGATGATCTGCATGTAGCGCGCGAGCACCATCACATCGCCGCGGACCTCTTCAAAGATGCGGCGCATTTCGGCGTAGGCGGCGGGCTTGTTGTCGGCGGTCACCGGCACGTGGTGGAAGGGAATGCCATGCCACTCCACAAAGCCACGGAAGGTATCGTGGTTGGCGATCACGCAGGGGATCTCGATATCGAGCTCCTTGCTCTGCCAGCGCCCGATCAGGTCGTACAGGCAGTGTTCCTGCTTGCTGACCATCAGCACGACGCGCTTCTTCACCGCGCTGTCGCTGATCTTCCAGTCCATCTTCAGCTCGTCGGCAATCGGGCGGAAGCGCTCGCGGAATTCGGCGAGCATGAAAGGGATGGAATCGGCGCGGACCTCGATGCGCAGGAAGTAGCGCTGCGCTTCGTGATCGGTGTGCATGTTGGATTCGAAAATCCAGCCGCCATGCTCTGCCAGGAAGCCGGAGACACGGGCAACGATGCCGGCGCGATCCGGGCAGGAAGCCGTGAGGGTGTAGAAGCGTTGGCTATGCATGATTTTCGGCGTGAACAATCGATTTGGAATAAGCCGCCCGGTCCATGTCCAGCGCCTCGGCGGTAATTTGCACTGGCAGACCGGCCGGGCCATTGACGCAGGATCGCAGGGCGGCGACGAGGCCTTCGGTCACGGCGGCTTTCACGGCGGGCGCTCGCCCGGCGAGGAGATGCAGGCGGGCGTGGATGTAGCCACCGGGTTCATCGTCGCCCACCAGGTAGTCGTCGATGCGCAGCGCGCGGCTCTTGATGTGCGCCGGCACAAACTCGCCCGAGGCCAGCAGCACGGTGTTCATGCGGTGCAGGGCCTGCATGGGTTCAAAATCCGGCAGCAGGTTGGCGGTATATTCGAGAACGAGGTGTGGCATGGCTAACAGGCTTTCAAGATTTCAATTCACCTCGCCGAGGCGGGCGGCCGCTGTGTCGATCTCGGCGCGCAGGTCCGCATAGGACCGCACCACCGGATACTGCGGAAATTCGCGCACCACGTTCTCGGGCGGATGCATCAGGATGCCGGCATCGGCGGCGCCGAGCATGGCGGTGTCGTTATAGGAATCGCCCGCGGCGATGACCTTGAAGTTGAGCCGCTTGAAGGCTTCGACGGCGTGACGCTTCTGGTCCGGCATGCGCAGGTGGTAATTCACCAGCATGCCGCTGGCGTCTGCTTCAAGCCGGTGGCAGAACAGGGTGGGCTGGCCCATCTGCACCATCAGCGGCTTGGCGAATTCGTAGAAGGTGTCGGAGAGGATCACCACCTGATAGTCACGGCGCAGGGCATCCATGAATTCGGTGCAGCCCTCCATCGGCCCCATTTCGCCGATCACTTTCTGAATGTCGGGCAGGCCGAGCTTGTGCGCGCGCAGGATGCCCAGCCGGTATTGCATCAGCTTGTCGTAATCCGGCTCGTCGCGCGTCGTGCGGCGAAGCTCGGGAATGCCGGTACGCTCGGCAAAGGTGATCCAGATTTCCGGGACCAGCACCCCTTCCATGTCGAGACAAACGATCTGCACAATGCGCCCCTGAGGCTGTAGACGAAACCGGCGATTGTACAGGCTGCACGCGGCTAGCCCAAACCCGGTTGTAGCCCTACTCCCGGCAGCTGCAGCGCCCCCAGCCATCAATCTCGACTTTCTCGCGTCCCGCCCACTGCACCACCAGACGATTGCGCAGCACCGTGCCGGCGCACTTTCGCGCTTTGGGGCGGCACACCTGGACCACTTCGCCGACCGCCTGCACGTGCCAGGTTCCGTCCGAGAACATCAGCACCTGCCGATCCCCCGGGCGGGGTGGATCGCGCGGCTCGGGAAAATTTCGCGCAGAAAACAGGCGTAGTTTGCGCAGGCCACCGGGCTCGCGCAGGTAGGCCGCATCACCCGCGGGCTGCGGCCAATACAGCAGGGCTTTGCCGGCGGTGGCGCCAAATGTGCAGGCGCAGGGCTGTGCGACGTCTGCCTCGGTCAAGTCCTGCAAGGCCGGCATCGCCACCGCATGCCCGGCGCAAAGCGCAAAGGCCAGGCACAGCAGATTCAGGCCAGGCACGGACATGCATTCCTCGCGACAAAAGATGACAGGGGTCACATTGTGCCAGTCGCCTGCCTGCTGACCAAACGCCTTCAGCTGCCTGATAACATGCCATGCATGGATCCCGCCGAGCCTGTTCGCCCAACACCCTGCCCCGAGCCGCCCACGCCGCCCGGCGAGGGAGAGTGCTGCGAGAGCGAGTGCGGTGAGGCCTGCGTGTGGGCGCGCTACCGCGCAGCGCTCGATCAATACCGGCGGGCGACGGCAACGCCGCCAAACGCGACATGAGCGCGGATCTTCACGCTGCCCTCGCGCTGCACCAGGCCGGCGCGCTCGACCCGGCCGAAGCGGCCTACCGCCGGATCCTGCAAGATCATCCTGAACACGGCGACGCGCTGAATCTGCTCGGCGCCCTGCTGAGCCAGCGCGGCCAGCACCAGGAGGCCATCCCGCTGCTGCAGGCGGCCTGTGTGCAATTGCCCCAGCATCTCGACGCCAGCCTGAATCTCGCCAAGACACTGCGCCTGGCGGGCCGTCCCGAGGAAGCCCTGGCAGCCGCCGACGGCGTGCTGGCGGCCAAACCTGAGCGTGTTGACGCATTGATTCTGCGCGCACGCTGCCTGCGCCAGCTGGCCCGCACCGACGAAGCGTGCGTGGCCCTGCGCCGGGCGTTGGCTCTCGCGCCAGGCACGCTTGACGCGCACCTCAGCCTCGGCGATTTGCTGCAAGCCAGCATGCCAGATGAGGCCGCCCACCATTACGCCGCAGTGCTGGCACAAGACCCCGCACACACGGGCGCCCTGAATAATCTGGGCCTCATCCACAAGGCGGCCGGGCGTCTGGCGGAGGCACGCGCGCTGTTTGAGCGTGCGGTCATGCTACGGCCGGACATGCATGAAGCCTGCAACAATCTGGGCAACGTCCTGCTGGATCTGGGCGAAATCGACGCCGCCATCCAGCGCTACGAGCAGGCCCTGGCGGCCCGGCCCGACAACCCGGTGACCCAGATCCATCTTGGCAATGCCCTGCGCCTGGCCGGGCGTCACGACGAGGCTCGGGCCATCTTGCACGCCTGCCTTGCCCGCCACCCGGGGCACAGCGGCGCCTACAACAATCTGGGGGTCCTGCTGGATGCCGAGAGTCGCCACGGTGACGCGATCAAGGTCTTCCAGGCCGCCCTGCAACACGCCCCGCAGGACGCGGCGATCTGGGCGAATCTGAGTGGCGCGCTGCTGGCCTCGGGCAAACGCGAAGACGCCCGCACGGCCTGCGAACGCGCGCTGGCCTTGCATCCGGAATCCGCTGTGGCCCGCTTTGCCATGGCCAACCTCCAGCTGCTCGAAAGCGATTGGCTGGCGGGCTGGCAGAACTATGAATTCCGCTGGCAAGGCGGTCAGCAGGCCGGCCGCCGCGCACCGCGCCCCCCGCTGCCCTGGCCGCAGTGGCTGGGCCAGAACGTGCCACCGGGGCAGAGCATTCTGGTGTTTCACGAACAAGGCTTCGGTGACACCTTGCAGTTCATGCGTTATCTGCCCGCGCTCCGCCAGCACTTTGCGCGGATCGTATTCATCTGCCAGGCACCCCTCCTGCGCCTCGCCCGCGCCAACCTGCCTATCGAGATCGCACTCCTCTCCTCAGACGGTGCAGAGAACATCGCCCTACGCGAAACCTTCGACTGGCAGCTGCCCCTGCTCTCCCTGCCGCTGGCGCTGAAGCTCGTGCCCGGTTCGCCCCCGGAGACGCCGCAGCCCCTGCTGCGCCCTGCCTCACCAGCGGATCCGCTACAGGTGGGGCTGTGCTGGGCCGGCAACCCGGCACTGACCGCCGACGCCGAGCGCAGCATTCCGCTGGCGCGCTTCGATGCCTTGCTCGATCTGCCCGGCATCCGCTGGCATGCCCTGACGCATGGCGCGGTCGTCGACGACCCGCGCCTGATCCCCGCATTGGACGGCGCACTGGACTTTGCCGACACCGCCGCACGCCTCGTGCCGCTGGACCTCGTGATCAGCGTGGACACCGCCGTAGCGCACCTGGCTGCCAGCCTGGGCAAGCCCGTCTGGCTGCTCAACCGTTTTGCGCCCGACTGGCGTTGGGGGCACACGGGCGAGCGCTCGCCCTGGTACCCCAGCCTGCGCCAGTTTCGCCAGCCCGCGCCCGGAGACTGGGAGACCGTGCTGGCCGACGTCGAGACTGCACTGCGGGCGACACAGATACAAACCGCTCAGACCTGAGCCTGACCAAGAGAGAGAACCCGACCATGACCCAAGCCTTATCCAGCTTCCCGATCACCCGGAAATGGCCGCCGAGCCAGCCGGATTGCCTGCAACTGTATTCACTGCCCACCCCCAACGGCGTGAAGGTCTCGATCATGCTCGAAGAGACCGGCCTGCCTTACGAGGCTCATCTGGTGCGCTTCGACACCAACGATCAGTTCTCGCCCGAGTTCCTCTCGCTCAACCCGAACAACAAGATTCCCGCCATCCTCGACCCGAACGGCCCGGGCGGCGAACCGCTGCCCCTGTTCGAGTCCGGTGCGATCCTGATCTATCTGGCGGAGAAGACCGGGCAGCTGTTGCCGCAGGACCCCGCCCGCCGCTATGAAACCCTGCAGTGGCTGATGTTCCAGATGGGCGGCGTCGGGCCGATGTTTGGGCAGGTCGGCTTCTTCCACAAGTTTGCCGGACGCGAGTACGAGGACAAGCGCCCGCGCGACCGTTATGTGGCGGAATCGCGTCGCCTGCTCGGCGTGCTGGAACAGCGCCTCACCGGGCGCACGTGGCTCATGGGTGATGACTACAGCATCGCCGACATCGCCATCTTCCCCTGGATACGCAACCTCGTCGGCTTCTACGAGGCCGGCGAGCTGGTCGGCGCGCAGGACTTCCCCCAGGTGCTGCGCGCCCTGGCGGCCTTCCTTGCCCGCCCGGCGGTGCAGCGCGGACTGGAGATTCCGGCGCGCGCCTGAGCCCTGATCCGCTCAGGCAGGCACGGGCACGCGGCTTTGCGCGAGCAGATCGCTGACATCCACCGCATCGATCTGCTCCGGCAGCAGGAACCCTTCGGCATACGCGTGATACACGCCGCTCTTCAGGAAAATCTCGAAGATATCGCCGTCCAAATGCTGCTCACGGGCCATGCGCGCCATGATGCGCAGCGACTCGGACAAGGTTTTTGGCGCCTTGTAGGGCCGATCGGCTGCGGTCAACGCCTCGAAGACGTCAGCAATCGCCATGACCCGTGCCGGCACGCTCATTTCTTCGCGGGTCAGGCGGCGTGGATAGCCTCGCCCGTCCATACGCTCGTGATGCCCGCCTGCGATCTCCGGCACATTGCGCAAATGGCGGGGGAACGGCAAACGATCCAGCATGATGATGCTCTGCATGATGTGTTCATTGACGATGTAGCGCTCTTCATCGGTCAATGTTCCCCGGCTGACGGCCAGATTGTGGATCTCGCCGTGATTGAACTTGTGCTCCGGCGTGCGCATGCGAAAACCCCAGGGATTCTCTGCCGCCAAGTGCTCGCCTGCCGGCCGCTCCACGATATGCTCGGGCTTGTCATCGAGCAGTTTCTCACGCGTCGGCAAGGGGCTCGGAGCGATTCCGGCAAGCTGTCGCTGCTCGTCGCGCGAGAGGCCAATGCGATCATCCAGCGTACGTTGCCAACTGCGCTGCGCAATCTGGCGCAGGCGCTCGATCTTTTCCTCATCCAGCGATTCGCCACCCACATTGCAGGATGCGACGAACGCAAACTCGTCGTCCAGCGTTCGCCAGAGTGACTCCAGATCTGCCTGCGCGACCGACCTGGGCACCCCCTCAGCGAGGCTGCGGTGAAACACGATCTCCGCGTCGCGCTTGAGCACCTCGAAGCGCATGCGGACCTCATGAATGCGGTTGTAGATCATCTCCAGCTTGGTGGCCTTGTCGACCACATATTCCGGCGTCGTCACCTTGCCGCAGTCATGCAGCCAGGCGCCGATATGGATGGCCTCGCGCAGTTCGTCATTCAGCATGAAGTCCTTGAACGGGCCGGCGTCCGTATCATGTACGGCTTGCGCCAGCATACGGGTGATCACGGGTACGCGCTGACAGTGCCCGCCGGTATAGGGGCTCTTCGCGTCGATGGCGCCGGCAAGCAGCTGAATCAGCCCTTCCAGCAACTGCTTCTGGCTGTCGACCAGGTGGCGTGTGGCGATCGCCACCGCTGCCGTCGACGACAGCGCCTCGATGAAGGCCCGCATCGGGTCGCGCCTCCCCTGGCGCGCAGGCTGCAGCGGGCGTGGTAGTTCGAGGACCAATGCGCCGACGAACTCCTGCTCAAAGGTTTCCAAGGCCACCGCCATCAGCTCGGGACCACCCTCACGCGCGGCACCGACCACACTGCCATGCTCGCGGGCCACGCGCACCGCCGGGTGCTGCAGATCGGTGTCGCAGGGCAGCGTCTCGGGGTACTGGTCGGCTTCCTTGCTTCCAGCGCGCAGCTGGGAGCGGCGCAGGCTGCGACGGTCCTCGTCATACAGGTACAGTGCACCGGAACGGGCGTGCACCGTGATGGCCACGTCATTGAGCACGACTTCGAGCAAGCGCTCCAGTCGCGTCTCGGAGTTCAGTGCAGCGCTCACGTTCAGAAAGCGCGAGATTGTGGCCCGCATCTGGGCCGTGGCGCTGGCGAGCAGATCCACCTCCGCCACGCGCGAGCGCTGCAATCGCGCCGGGCCGAATTCAAAGGTTGCCAATGCGTGCGCATCGTCAGCCAGGGCCTTGAGCGGACGTACAAGCTGCTGGGTCAGCCAGAAACCGCCGGGCACCGAGAGCAGGATCAAGCCCAGCGTGATGAACAGCTGGCGGTGAAGCAAGGCGCGTGCATCCTTGAACAGCTCGTCTTGCGGCACGGCCATCAGTACCCGCAGCGAGCGTCCTTCGGCGCTCTCGATGAGGGGCACCGAGATCAGCTCCCAGGCCTGATCGGCAATGCGGCGGCTGGTGCGTACCACACCACTCGCGGCAACGCCTGCAGCCGCCGAGAGTGCCGGCAGACCGAGCTGATGGATCGTGCGCATGCTGGGTTTGCCGCTGGCATCGATATCGATTGCCCGGGATAAATCTTCAAGTGCGACAACACGGCCTGCCTCATCCACGATGGCAACCTGCGAGCCGGGCGTGATCTTCAGATCGCGCAACTCGGACGCCAGATCCTGCAAGGTGGCATCCAGCCCCACCACCGCGCGGCCATTGCTGGCCCGCTGCGACAGCGTGGCGCCCACCACCTGATGCGTGAAGAACAGATAGGGCGCGGTCACAGAAGGGCCCTCGCCCGCGATTGCATTGGCATACCACGGACGCGAGCGTGGGTCGAATACGTAGTCTGCGCGAGGGTCGTGCTGCAAGAGCACGCCCTTGGAGTCATAGAAGAAGTACTCGCCTGCAGCCGAATCGTCCGACTTGCGGCTGATGGCCTGCACCATGATCGCCGCACGGGGGGGCGCATGGGTGCGGTCACGCACCGTGCCGTCACGCAGGGGGCGAAAGAGGATGAAGTCGCCGTCCGGATAGCCGACGTACCACGCATCGAGCAAGGGATTGGTGCTCAGCACCTTCTGCGCCATGGGCAGGGCCGCCATGCGCTCCGGCAAGGTACTCGCCGCGGTGATCGGGTGAAAGGCGAGCAGCTCCAGCTGGGTCTGGGCCGGGAGCAGAATCGCGCGGATCTTGTCCTTGAGGGCCATCGACACATGCTGAATGGATTCATCGACCGCGGATGAGACCACCTCGCGCGTACCACGGTAGGCGTTCAAGGCCAGAACGGTCGCCACAATCAGCAGCAGAACGGTCGTGCCACTTGCGGCCAGCACATGCAGCGGAATCTTCAAGTGCCGACGCTCGCCCGGGTCCAGAATCATGCTCGTCCTCCTGCCAATCCCCGCGAAGACTGGCTGAGCAGTCATGCGTCGCCGCGCCGCGACGAAGGGGGATTATAGGAGCCACGCTTGCCCGCACAGCGCCGCGCAGCCCGCCGAGCACCCGTACCTTCGGGCAGGTTGAAAGGGAGCGGACAAGCGCAGCCGGCTGGCACGCGAATGGCTGCCTTCTGACTAAAACTTTGGTTGTGTTCTCGATAACTTGATCAGGACTGTCCCGCGCACGCGATCAAGCCATTGCGCAGGGCCTGCAACGGCAGTTCCGCCGCGCGCGCCGCCGCCACGCACAGGCAGAAGCTGCGCCCGCTGGCGACGAACCCCAGGGGCGCCACCAGACGCTGCTGGGCCAGCTCGCGCTCGACGAGCAGCGCTGGCGCAATCCCCAGCCCCAGCCCGCTCGCGGCGGCTTCGAGCATCAGGGCCAGATGGTCGAACGCACGCCCCCCAGCCACCGTTGCGGGGGCGACCCCCACCGCGGCGGCCCAGTCCGCCCAGGCCTCGGGGCGCGAGGTGGTCCGCAGGCGCGGCAGACCCGCCACCTCGGCCAGCTGCCCGGGCTGCTGCGCCCAGTCTGGCGCGCACACCGGCCCGATGCGCTCGTCGATCAGGGCGGTGGCCAGCACCTCGCGCGGCCAGGGCGCTGCCCCGCTGAGAATGAGGGCATCGATCCGCCCGCTGGCCAGCTCGCTGAAGTCCCCCCGCGTCTGCAAGCGCAGATGAAGCTCGGGCGCCGCCGCTTCGAACGCCGTCAGCCGTGGAATCAGCCAATTGGCCAGAAAGCTCGCAGGCGCACCCAGCACCAGTTCGCTGGCCGCGCCGTGCTGGAGGATTTCGCCGCAGCGCGCTTCCAGCTGCGCAAACGCCTGCTCGGCACTCTGCTGCAGGCGCTCACCGGCTTCGGTCAGTCGCACGCCACCCGCATGGCGAATGAACAAGGGTCGGCCGAACCAGTCTTCGAGCGCGCGCATCTGGTGGCTGACAGCACTGTGCGTGACGCACAGCTCCGCCGCCGCCACCGAGAAGTTCAGGCTGCGGGCGGCCGCTTCAAACATGCGCAGGGCATTCAGCGGGGGCAGGCGACGCATCGGGCATCTCCGGGCGGTGAGTCGGACGCGGCACGGACCCACACATCCGCTCCGCTATGAGTAATTCTCACATACTGATTGAAGGCACATCGTTTCCACAAGCGCCTCTTCACGCAATCGACTATGAAACAGGCTCAAGACTCGGACGCATCAGTCCTCACGCCGGCGCGGGCCGCCGGGAATCCAGGCCCGCTTCTTCGGCTTCTCGCCCAGCGGCAAGCCTTTGCGCAGGGCAAATTTGTCCGACTTGGTGAGTGGTGGCTGCGCCGCCTGCCAAGCCGCAATAGCCGCGGCAAGTGCCTGCTCGTCCGGCTGAAACGCAGCCACGCTTGCGCTGGCTTCAAACGCCGCCAACTTGGCTTTCAGACTGAAAATCTGCTCTGCCGTCTCAGCTTTGCGCGGCACACCAATCATCAGCTTTTGTGCCTCGGCACTCAGCGCAAAGGCCTCCGCCTCACACGAAATCAGACCATGGCTGGACAAGCGCGCAAAAGCAGCGCACAAGCGCGTCACGCCAGGCATCTGCGGCTGCAGGGTCGCGAGCCCGAGCACGAACTCGTCCAGGCTCGCGTGCCGGCGCTTCGACGCCACGGCAAGCGCCAGCAGCACCAGTACATCGGCATCATGAATGGGGTGCATGGGGAAATCCTTTCTTCAAAGTGTGCGCGAGCTTAGCCGATCGGCCAGCCAGGCGGCGAGACATTTCTGCCCCGGACCGCCGTCACCGGACCTCCGCCTCGACCCGCTCCAGCCACTCGGCCAGCAGGGCGCGGAAGAGCCCGGCCTGCTCGCTTTCCAGTGCGTGGCCTGCCTTGTCGAGTACCACAAAGCTGGCGCGCGGATAGGCCTCCAGGAATTGCCACTGATCCTTGTAGCCCACCATGTTGTCCTGCCGTCCGGTCAGGATCAGCACCGGACGCGGGTAGGCGGCATCCGTCCGGTCGATCGCGAAGCCAAATGGCACGCGGCGGCCCAGGCAGTTGGCGAGGAAATCCTGATCAAGTGTGGCGAAGGCGGGCATCACGTTGTCGCGAAAGCGCGCCCAGTATTCGCCCGTCTGGCGCACGGCCACAAAACCGAAAGCGCCGCGCTCCGCTTCACTGAGGCTGGCCAGCAGCGCCGGATCGCGTTCGAGCACCGTTTGTGGTGGCGCGTTGTCGAGCCGGGTATCCGGGTGGGCAAGCGGGCAGAGCAGAAACAGCCCGTCGATGCGCTCGGCCATCCTGGCCACCAGACCCCGGGCGAGATAGCCACCGTAGGATTCCCCGGCCAGCAGGAAGCGCTGCCCCGGCAGCACCGCATCGATGAACGCGCTCACGACTTCCAGCATCGCGTCCGAGCCGTCGATCCAGCGCGCACCAGGCGTCTGCCCCATGCCGGGCAGGTCGAGGTAGATGCGCTGCCAGGTGGCGGGCTGATCCTTGAAAAAGGGCTCCAGGCAGCCGGTCATCAGGCGGTGATCCACCCCCCAGCCGTGAATGGCGAGCAGCGGGCGGCCCGTGCCGTGGATCTCGTAATGAATCGGAATGTCCTTCACGACGCAAGTGGGCATGGCGAATGTCTCTGTGCAAATAAACAGTGTATGAATTTACACCCTTCCTGCGTACGGCAAGCTGAGCCCGCGCAAAGATATGAGGTTTTTTTGCATAGTCCCGTGAGCAATCATCGCTTCTGTAAGGGCTCTTCAGTCAATACGCTGTGAGCCTTACTCATGTAATGGACAAGTGATCATGGTGCATCGAGATCTGCCCTATACCGGCACCGGCCCGGATGCCCGCGGCCAGTTCGGCCGCTTCGGCGGCGCCTACATGCCCGAAACCCTGATGCCTGCGCTGCGCGACTTGAACGCCGTGTTTGAAGCGGCGATTGCCGATCCGGCGTTCTGGGCCGAATACCGCGCCATCCTCACGGATTACGTCGGCCGCCCCAGCCCGCTCTTCCTCGCCAAGCGCCTTACCGAAGAGCTGGGCGGTGCGCAGATCTGGCTCAAGCGCGAAGACCTTAACCACACCGGCGCCCACAAGATCAACAACTGCGTCGGCCAGATCCTGCTCGCCCGCCGCATGGGCAAGCGCCGCATCATTGCCGAGACGGGCGCCGGCCAGCACGGCGTGGCCACCGCCACGGTCTGCGCGCTGTTCGGCCTGGAATGCCGGGTGTATATGGGCGCAGAAGACATCGAACGGCAGGCGCCAGAATGTCGCCCGCATGAAGCTGCTGGGTGCCGAAGTGTTTTCGGTCGAGACCGGCACGAAGACGCTCAAGGATTCGATGAACGAAGCCCTGCGCGACTGGATCACCCACGTCGATTCCACCTATTACCTGCTTGGCACCGGCGCCGGGCCGCACCCTTACCCCAAGCTGGTGCGCGAATTCCAGCGCATCATCGGGCAGGAGACACGCGAGCAGATCCTCGCCAAAACCGGGCGCCTGCCGGATGTGATGGTCGCCTGCGTGGGCGGCGGATCAAATGCCATTGGCTTCTTCCACCCCTTCCTCGCCGAGCCGGGCGTGAAGTTCTATGGCGTTGAAGCCGGTGGTCACGGCATCGCCAGCGGCCAGCATGCCGCCTGCCTTGGGGCGGGTAGCCCCGGCGTGCTGCACGGCAACCTCACCTACTTGCTGCAGGATCGCGACGGCCAGATCCTCAACGCCCATTCAGTTTCCGCCGGCCTCGACTACCCCGGTGTCGGCCCCGAGCACGCGCAGCTCTTTGAAACCGGGCGGGTGACTTACGAATCGGCGACCGACCTTGAGGCGCTCGCCGCCTTCCACTGGCTCGCCCGCCGCGAAGGCATCCTGCCCGCACTGGAAAGTGCCCATGCGCTGGCCTTCGCCAGGAAGCTCGCACCGACCATGACAAGCGAGCAAACCCTCGTCGTCTGCCTCTCCGGGCGCGGCGACAAGGATGTCGCAACCGTATTGCATCACCAGGAGGCCCAGGCATGAACCGCATCGACCAGACCCTCGCCCGATTGCGCAGTGAGGCACGCAGTGGCCTTGTCACCTACTTCACCGCGGGCGACCCCGACTATGCCAGCAGCCTGACGCTGCTGCGTGGCCTCGCGCAAGCCGGGGCAGATCTCATCGAACTCGGCCTGCCCTTCAGCGACCCGGTGGCCGACGGCCCGACCATCCAGGCCGCCCACATCCGCGCTCGTGCCGCCGGCCAGACGGCTGCGCGCACCCTGGCACTGGTGGCCGAACTACGCGAAACAGATGCAACGACGCCCGTCGTGCTGATGGGCTATCTCAACCCGGTGATGCAATATGGCATCGAGCGCTTCATGAACGACGCAGCCAAAGCCGGCGTCGACGGCCTGCTCCTCGTCGACCTGCCCATCGAGCACGCGCCGCCCTATGAAGACGCCGCCAAGACGGCCGGCTTGCACCTGATCCGCATGACCGCGCCGACCAGCGATGACAAACGCCTTGCTGAAGTGCTCAAGGATGCCATTGGCTTCATCTACCACGTCACCCTCACCGGCACCACCGGTGCCGCCAGCGCCACCGCGGCAGACGTCGAAGCCGCCATCGCCCGCCTGCGCCGGCATAGCCGCCTGCCGGTCGCGGCCGGCTTCGGCATCCGCAGCGCCGCCCAGGTCCGAGAACTCGCCGGCAAGGCTGAGTTGATCGTGGTCGGCTCACGGCTGGTGGAGGTACTGGCGCATAACGGCGTCGAGGCTGCGCTCGAAGAGGTGCGTGCGTTTGCCGCGGCCTGTCACCCCCAACCGTAAAGGGCTTACTTTGCGGCCTTGAAGTCGATAAACACGTTGGTCGCGATCTTGTCCACCTGCTGCGGGGTCATCTTGGCGAAGATCCCGCCCGCCGCAGACGAGGTGGTCTTGTAGTACTGGTCGCCGAACTTGCTCCCATCCCGCAGGTTCACAAAGCCGACATCGGCATCGATATAAGCATTGCCCGTCATGATGCCGAACAGGATCCGCATGCCGATGCCGACGATCCGGTAGTCCGATACGTAGACCTCCAGCAGGGTTCCATCACGCTGGCCAAAGGCCGGTGGCACGTCGGCAAATTCATAGTCAATCCCGGCAGCCTTCGCGTGATCCGCGAACGTCTCGCGCCACTCGCGCTTCATCTCGGGCCAGTCCTTCGCGTCAACCACCATCGCCGGTCCCGTCATGGTGAGCACGATCTTGCGTGCCGACTCGGCTGGAACCGTCACCGCACTTGCAATTCGCGCAGGCACGACGACCTCGGCCTGGCCGCCGGCCCCTTGGGATTGGGGCGTGGACGCACATCCGGTGATCACGAAGATCACCGCAATCAGCCAGAGGGGAGTTAATTTTGTCAGGGACATCATGCAACCTCGCTAAGTGAAAGTCGCAGTTTAGCGCAGCAACCCCTCCAGCAAGCACTCATGCAATGCCGGATTGATACCTTGCCCTGATCAAGCCACACCAATTCTGAGTACGTGACTCACGCGAATCTCATCACAGCGAACGCCGCTGGCCGGAAGCGCTACTTGAATAATTTGTCGATCGCCAGCCCATCAAGAATCCGAGAGAACTCTTCCTTGGTGAGCGCTCGGGGCTGGCCCATGTTGGAGATCACAAGCGTTTTCCCAGCCTTTTCGTACGCCACCGACATTGTTCCTGTTGGCGCGAGTGCATCGGTGTATGTTGCCGGCGAGCCGTTGTAGGTGATGGCTTGCGGCTTCCTCTTGTTAACGGTCTGGTTGGCGTTCTTCTTGAACTCGCTGGCAGGATAGACATGCACGCCAATCATTTCTTGCTTGGCGCTCATCCACACCATCACGTAGACGCCGGGATCAGTCTCCTCTACGCCCCCAAACGTGTAGCCTGGCATGGATGCGGCGCTCGCCCAGGTCGTCAGGCTGGCTTGATCGATTCTGGCGGCCCACGCAGTCGTAGCAAGCAAGACCACGCAAGCAGCCAACACGAACACTTTTCTCATCGAGAACCCTTTCTGACGAATTCGGACACCAAGACGTCCACGCAACAACCACTCTATTGACGTGGTTTCGCAAGTCTAGTCCGGAGCGCTGCCCCTGCAAAGCTTCGCGAAACGGCGCCAGGGCCTGGGACTGTCGCGCCGGCAGGCGGGTGACGCCCCGAGAGCGCCGTTCGGCCAATAGGCGGGCCCGCTCAGCGCATCTGGACCGGCCGGTCGATCAGCCCGTTGTGGTTATAGTCATGCTGGCGATCGTGCTTCTGCCGATAGATACGCGCGCTCTGCCGATCCGCCGCGCTGTCGAGGTGCACCCGCTCCGCCCGCGTGACCACGCCATCGGCCTTGGCATCTGCCTCCAGCGCGTCCACCCGATCCTGCCCCCGCTCCAAGCGCGTCGCTTCACGCTGCGTCAAGGCTCCGGTGGTTTCGCCGCGCTCGATTCGCGCCGCTTGTCGCGCCTGGCGCTGATCAAGATGGGGCGTGCCCTTGACGCCGGCGATTGCGGCTTGTGCCGCACACAGCGCGGCAAGCATGACAAACAGTGTGTGACGCATGATTTCCTCCGTGACATTCGGTAATGGGAAGCCCCACGGAAGCTATTGAAGCGCAGCCCTGTAAGAAATCTGTTTTGAAGGTGTAAGTGATTGTTTCGCTGGCGGATCAGGCAAGCCCTGTGGCGGCCTCAAGCTCAGCGGATCAGGCCGAGTCGCTTGGCCTGCCGGTAGGCCGCCACCTCGGGGAACTCCTCGCCCGGACAGCTCGCCGGCACGCCCTCAGACGATGCAGCGCCTGCCCCGGCGGCGGCCGTCGCGTCACGCTGTCTCGCCCATCGCCGCGCCATCTCGCTCCCGGGGCGGCACTTCTCGTCTTGGTAGAGTTCGCCATAGAACAGGCGGGCGCCAGATGATGATCGCATTTTCTCCAGCTCGCCGAGAACCCACCCCTCGCCCTCACGCTTGACGCGAACGGAACCAAACCGGGCGCCATGCGGCTGCTGGTACTCGATCAGCCAGCCATCCGGCGTCGTCTCGATCCGCTCCAGATAGACAAACCAGGCGAGTTGCGCCTCGCGTGCCTCCGCGCGCGTCCTGACCACTGCGTCACTGCCGAACACGGTGACACGCCCCAGGCGAGGCAAGCCGTCTGCCATGACGATGGTCGGCTGGAAAGACGCGGCATTCATCCCGCCCGGCTTCTCGTACACCGCCTGCAAGGCCAGGCTCAACGCCTCCGGTGGAATACTGCTGGACTGCGCGCAGGCGGTTCCGTTACCCCACACACATGTAGCCAGAAAGACCAAGCAGATGCGCAGAGTTTTCATGAAAGATCTGTACGCAAATGGGAAGGCAGGTTCGCGCCAGCGTGCCCTCAAAACGGCGTCAAGCCCGGCCCTTGCCACAAGCGCAGGCCATCGGGCCAGGGCGCGTGGATGAAGTACAGCGGCGCACCGTTGCGGACGATGCGATAGGGACGCAGGCAGGTATCACTGCTTGCGCCGCAGGACGGCGAGAGCATGTGCGAGACCTGGTTGGGAAGGAGGATGTTGGTTTTTCCTTGCGAGGCATTGAAATGCACCCCAATGCCGAGCGAATTGAAACTGAGGTAGTCACCTTGCAGCTTCGCTGTCGTGCAGAGGGATACGGACAGGAAATTCCGGTCCGCCATTTCGGCCACGCTGGTCACCGGAACAGCGTCTGCCGGGAAGACGTTGAACAGGCCGACGCCATTCTGGCAGATCTGCATCGTGGCACCCTGGGCATCGACCGATAGGCCGAACTCACTGACCGGCGCATAGCCGTTGGAGGTGATGCGGAGTTTGAACGACTGCTCGTCAAGCTTGAGCGTCAGGTTGCCGTTGGCATCCTGGATCGCGGCCGTGACCGAGATGGCGGTGGAATCACTGCCGCCGTACTGGAAACTGCCGGGCGGCGTGCCGCCAGAGGACGACGAGCTGGAACTCGAACTGCCGCCGGTACTGGACCCGGCGAGGCTGCCGCTCCCGCCTCCGCCGCAGGCGGCAAGCAGCACGGACAGCACAGCAAGGATACTCAGACGTTTCATGTGCGCCTCCTGCCAGGGACTCAGTACAGGTCGTCGATCTGTTTATCACGGATGGATTTTTCCTTGCGTAGCTCGCGCGACTCGCTCAGGCCATCATCACGGCGTGGCGCGACGATCTCGCCTTCTTTCTTGAGACGGCCATCCGCCGTTGCGGCCGCCACATCCTTGAGAATGCGCCGCCCGTCTTCACTGGTGAAGCAGGTAAAGCTCGCATTCTGGCCCGACGAGCCTTGCGGCGACGTCCAGACCCGCGCATTTACCGAGAAACGGCGCGCCGGCAGGGTCGTCCCCGCATAGCTCACAACCTCCATCTGCCCACCGCCTACACTGATGATCTCGACGCGTCCCATTGACCCATAGCGCATCTCAGCTTCCTGGCCACAGGTCTGCACACCCAGCGCCTTGGGCGAATTGTCCCCGCCACTTTGTGCACTACCCGATTTTCCCAGAACAGGCGCCGCGCCCGCTTCGCAGGGCACGTCAGAAAACGTTGTCTTGCCCCCCTGCATGCATTTGTACACCACCGCATGAGCTGCCGGGCTCAGGCACACAGCCAGGGCAAGGCCCCCCAATATTCGCAGAACCCGAATCACCACAGCCTCCTTGCCAAAGTCATGCACGCTTTTCATATCACCACCGGCTCCATCTCAAGCGCGATGCCGAAACGCTCGACCACATCGCGCCGCACCGCAGCCACCACACGCAGCACATCCACGCCGGTCGCGCCGCCGTGGTTCACCAGCACCAGCGCCTGATGCTCATACATCCCCACCGGGCCTTCCGAGTGCCCCTTCCAGCCACACTTCTCGATCAGCCAACCGGCGGCGAGCTTCTCCTTGCCATCCGGCTGCGGAAAGTTCGGCATGTCCGGATTGAATTTTTTCAACTCGGCACATTGCTCTGCGCTGATCACCGGATTCTTGAAAAAACTGCCCGCGTTGGGGATGACGTCCGGGTCGGGCAGCTTGCGCTGACGAATGGCCATCACGGCCTCCATCATCTGCTGCGCACTCGGGGTAATCAGCGCCCGGGCGGCCATTTCGCGCGCCAGCTCAACGTAACGCAGCAGTGGCTGCCAGCGCTTGGGCAGGCGGAACGTGACCGAAGTGATGGCAAAACGATTGGCGGCATCCTGCTTGAAGATGCTGTCACGGTAGCCAAAACAGCAGGCCGCGTGATCAAAACTCACCAGCGCGCCACTGCGCAGATCAACGGCCTCCAGCGAGTAGAAGCGCTCGCACACCTCCAGACCGTAGGCGCCGATATTCTGCACCGGCGCCGCGCCCACGGTCCCGGGAATCAGGGCCAGATTCTCCAGCCCGGGCCAGCCCATTTCCAGCGTCCACACCACAAAGTCATGCCAGTTCTCACCCGCACCGACCCGCACATAATGCGCATCGTCGTCACTGGCGATCAACTCGCGGCCGGGAATGCACATCCGCAAGACGGTGGCATCCACATCTCCCGATACCAGCAAGTTGCTGCCCCCCCCAAGCACAAAGAAACGCTCATTGGCGAGTTTGCCGCTGCGGACAAGCTGAATCAGCTGACTGGCCGAAACGATTTCGGCATAACGCCGCGCATTGCCCGGCAAGCGCAGGGTGTTGAACGGATCGAGGGGAAAATCCTGGTGAAAAACCGTTGCCATGGTGTGCCTGTGAAAGGAATTTTGCTCAGCGCAGCGTGAGGCTGGGCTGAGCAAAATCCCCTTCACCGCGCTTGAGGCCGCGCTGCAAGGCCCGCCGGGCCGCCTGACGCAGCGCCTTGCCGGATTTCTGATGCGCCCCACCGCCTGAGCGCTGACAGAGCGCCGGCACCAGCGGGTTGCGGGGTTTGGGTACTTTGATCTTCATGTCTTGCATCTCCTGAGAATACTTGGCGCGCGCCAGTGGCATAGCCTGGTTGCGCCTCGCATTCTGCCCCACCAGACAGGCAACCACCAGCTACTCGGTGGCTTTCTCGGCGGCCTTGAGCTGCGCTTCTTGCTGCTGCTTGACCGCGTCGAGTTGCTGTTGAACGAGTTCGAGCTGCTTCTTGGCCTGCTCGGCCTCCTTGGCCTTGGCGGCGGCGATGGTGGCAGCCGAGGTGGCCGTTTCCGTGAGTCCGCAGGCGGCAAGTGCCAGGCAGGTGAGGCCGATCAGCAAGGGGTGGGTGGCACGCATCGTGAAAGCTCCTGGGTTGAATTTTCTTCGTCTTATACAGCAGACGCGGGCGGCGTCGAGCACGTATGATTCTGCCTTTTGCCGCCTGCACCGACTATGTGGTTTCGCAATCTTCAACTCTATCGCCTGCCCTCCCAGTGGGACATGACCGCTGATCGACTCTCCGAACAGCTTGCCCGATTGGTCTTTCAACCCTGTGGCAGCCAGGATCTGGCCACGCAAGGCTGGTCCGCTCCCCTGCACGATGCGCTGGTGCACAGCATCGGCGGCCAATGGATGATCGCCCTGGGCGTCGAGCAGCGCCTGTTGCCGGGCTCGGTGGTCAAGCAGGTGGCCGAAGAAAAGGCCGAGGAGATCGAGGCGCAACAAGGCTTCAAGCCCGGCCGCAAGCAGATGAAAGAGATCAAGGAAGCGGTGATGCAGGAGCTCTTGCCGCGCGCCTTCACCCGCCGCCGCAAGGTCTACGCCTGGATCGACCCCCAGGCAGGCTACCTCGCCGTGGATGCCTCCAGCCGCACCGCTGCCGAGCCGCTGATCGAATGCCTGCACAAGGCGCTGGATGAACTTCCGCTCAAGCTGTTGAATACCGAGCACAGCCCCGGCGGCGCCATGACGGGCTGGCTGGCGGGCAACGAGGCGCCAGCGGGCTTTTCCATCGATCTGGATTGCGAGCTACGCGCCGTCACCGATGAGGCCAGCGCGGTGCGCTACGTGCGCCACAGCCTGGAAGGTGAAGAAATCCGCGAGCACATCGCGGCCGGCAAGCAGGTGTCGAAGCTGGCGCTGACCTTTGACGACAAGGTGAGTTTCCTGCTCACCGACAAGTTCGAGATCAAGCGCATCCAGCCGCTCGACACCCTCACCGACAACAGCGAGCACGCCGACGTCACCACCCGCGAAGAGCAGTTCGATGCCGATTTTGCCTTGATGACCGGTGAATTGCGCCGCCTGATCCCCGCCCTGCTCGACGCCCTGGGGGGTGAGGTCGAAACAGTGTGATCAAGGCCTACCTCGCCGGCCCCGACGTCTTCCGCCCCGACGCACTGGCCTGGGCGGAAGCCGCGCGCAAGCAGTGCTACGCGGCGGGGGTGAAAGCCCTGATCCCGCTCGATAACGACGCCTACACCGCTGCCGGCATCTACGCCCACAACGTCGCCATGATCCGCGCGGCCGATGTGGTGCTCGCCAACCTGAACCCGTTCCGGGGGGCCGAGCCGGATTCGGGCACTTGCTTCGAGGTGGGCTACGCCCTGGCGCTGGGCAAGCCGGTGTTCGGCTATCTCGCCGAGGCCGGCTGCTGCGCCGAGCGCGTGGCACGCTGGCAGGGCCGCCCTCTGGACGTACGCAACGACCGCCGCTACGACAGTGGCGGTCAGCTCGTCGAAGACTTCGGCCTGCCCCTCAACCTGATGCTCGCCGTCCCCGCCACCCTCGTTCAGGGGGGCCTTGGAGAGGCGCTTGCAGCCTGCCTCTCCAGCCTGCCCTGAGCGGCTTTTCAGCGAAGTTTTGAGGTCGAGAACAGCACGATCCCCAGCGCGATCAGCACTTCTTGCGGATAGGGAATCAGGCGCAGGAAGACCATCGCCAGAATGAAGCCAAGCAGCGAACCCAGGAAGGTGTGCGGATAGCGCAGACCCTCGCAAAACACGCGCAGTTTGTGGGGCAGGATCTTGGCAATTTTGGGGGACAGCGCCATCGGAATCATTCTCCAGTCAGATCAGCAGTACACCTGCGCCAGTCGGCGCGCGGCGCAGTCTAGCAGGCAGCGGGCAACGCCGGCCTACCGCGTCAGCGCGATCAGCCCGATCGCCACAATCGCCGCGCCAATCGCCACGCGGTTCAGTACGCTCAGGCGCTCGCCAAACCCCACCACACCCACCAGCGTGCCCAGCACCACCACGCCGATATTCATGCTCGCAAACACCACGGCGGGCTGACCCGGCAGGGCCCGATGGGCCTGCACGTAAAACAGGATATTGCCGAAGTTGATGGCGCCCAGCAGCAGTCCCGCGGCCAGATTTTTCCCCCGCAGGCTGACCTGCCCGCGCAGCACGCGCACGCCCTGCCAGAGGGCCATGCCCAGAAACGCCAGCACAAAGCTCACCTGGAGCGATGCCGCAAACGGCGTACCGGCCGCCGCAATCTGCTTGAGCATCACATCCACCACCGCAAAGCCGACCCACACCGTCAGCAAGGGCAGCCAGGCGTGCTCGCCAGGTGCTGCAGGCCCGGCTTCGGTCCGCCAGACAATGCCCAGCACCGCCAGCAAGCCCAAGGCGAGTCCTGCGAGCTTGAGCGGATTCGCCACTTCGCCAAACAGCAGAAACGCCGCTGCCAGCGACAGCAGCAAAGACAGGCGCTGGGCGATATCCGTCCGCACAATGCCCGCCACGCGCACGCTCGTCGCCAGCACCAGAAACAGGCTGGGCAGCACGACCGCCAGCCCCAGCAAGGGCAGCCAGGGCGCACCAGCTTGCTGCAGGCTGGCCAGCGGCGGCTTCAGCAGCCCTGCGCAGAGGATCGCTGCCGCGAGGTAGTTCCAGGTAATCGCCTGCGCCACATCGACATCGTAGCGGCGGGCCAGCTTGAGCAGCACCGATACCAGCACACTGCAGCAGGCCGCTAACAGAACGTAAATCATGAATCCCTCACCCACGTGGTCAGACCGGGCGCCATTGTGCCCGAACAGCGCTCAGGTCTGCTCATGCGCCAGGCCCTCGATCTTTGTCAGCAAGCCCGGTACCGGGTAGAACTCATAGGCGTTGCCGCGCTTGGCCTTGAGCAACAGCCCGAGTGATTCCAGATCGAGCAGATCAGCCCGCGCGGTCTGGTAGACCACACCGTGCGTGTGCTGGTGGGCATCGATGCGCAAGGGCGCGTCGGGATGCTTGAGCGCGCTGCGCAGCACCGCGAGCTGACGGTGATTGAGCCGGAAGCGCAAGGCCGGCGCGTTGCGCGCCAGCAGGCGCTCAGTGTCCTGCTGTTCGGCGGTCTTGCGCGCAATATAGGCATGCAGCGCCGCAATCGCGCGACGGATACTGCTGAGCTGGTGGAGCAGAAAATACGTTGTGTCGCCATGGTCCGTCTCGGTATGCAGATAGGCACGCACATACCGGGCAGGTGCTTTCTTGATGATGTGCGAGATCGAGACAAACTCCATCAGCCAGTAGCCGCCCCGGGCCATGGCCCAATAAAACAGGGCCCGCGCGGTGCGCCCGTTGCCATCCACAAACGGGTGGTCGTAGCCGATCATGAAATGGATCAGGATCGCCCGCAGCACTGGATGCACAAAGGGCGACGAATCCTCGCTCGCGTTGGCAAAGGCGCACAGCGCGTCAAGGCGGCGCGGCAGCTCGGCCGCATCGGGCGGCGTGTGCAGCACATGGCCATCCCGCTGGTCGATCACCGCCACATCATTGGTGGTGCGCAAGCGGCCTGCATCTTCACTGTGCTCCAGGGTATCCACGGTCAGCAAACGATGCAGCGCCAGCACGCGCTCGGGCGTAATGGGCGTATGGCGCAGCTCACTCAGATGCTCCATGGCGCGGTAGTTATTGAAGATCATCTGCTCGCTGTGGTCACGCGGGCGCCGCCCCTCCCGCAGCATGTCGGCGGCCACCTTGCGCGTCGTCGCCGCGCCTTCGAGCTGGCTGGAGGTAATCGCCTCTTCGATCAGCGAGGCCAGCAGATAGGGCTGGCGGCTCTCGTGAATCGGCGCGCCTTCGGGCGCGCGGATCTGCCCGGCCGCGTCACGATCAATGTGGTGCAGATCGATCAGCAGCGGCTGTGGCGTGGCAAAGCGAAACGCCCGCCCCGCCTTGTCCTGCAACGGCAACGCCTGCATCAGCGGCGTGCGCCCAAGGCAGGTCGCCGCCCACCATTGCTCATGATTCAGGCCCGCCGGCGGATTGCGGTAGCGCAGCTCGTCGCGATGCAGATAGCGCCCGCCCGGCAAGGGGCTGGCGTGCTCAGCCAGCAGCGCGAGCGCCTCGGGCTGCGCCAGCGACGACAGCACCTGCAACAGATCGGGGGGCACACGAGGGATGCGCATGTCTACTAATCTTTAATTGAATTAGTAGAATTTAGCAGGCTTTGCAGGAAAACGGCCAAAGGATTGCACCCAAGCCGTCAGAACTCCCCAAGCACCTGCCCGGAGAACCAAGCGCAGCGCGGCTCTCTGGGCAGGTGTTTTCGGGTGGTTTACTCGTGGCGCAGCGCTTCGATCGGGTCGAGCCGGGCGGCGCGGCGCGCCGGCACAAAGCCGAAAAGCACGCCGATGCTGGCCGAGACGCAGAAGGCGAGCAGCACGATCTGCAGGTCCAGCACCAGCGGCAGGCCCATCGCCGCCGCGAGGCCCGCCGAGGCCAGCAGTGCCAGCAGAATGCCGAGCAGGCCACCGAAAGAAGAGAGCGCCACAGCTTCGACGAGGAACTGCAGCAGCACTTCGTTCTCCAGCGCGCCGATGGCAAGCCGCGTGCCGATTTCACGGGTGCGCTCGGTCACCGAGACCAGCATGATGTTCATGATGCCGATGCCGCCCACCAGCAGGCTCACCGCCGCCACCGCGCCGAGCAGGGCGGTGAGAATTCTGGTGGTGCTCGATAGGGTTTCGGCGATCTGCTTGGTATCGAAGACCGAGAAGTTGTCGCTCTCGTTCGGCGCGAGGGACCGGCGCTCGCGCATCAGGGCGGTGACGTCCTTGACGACCTTGTCGGTGCGCACGTCGTCGCGCACCGAGATCATCAAGGTGCCCACATCCTGCCGGCTGCGTCGGCCGGCCACACGGCGCTGATAGGCCTTGAGCGGCAGCAGGATGATGTCATCCTGATCCTGGCCCATCGCCGACTGGCCCTTGGACAGCAAGACCCCGACCACCTCGCAGCTGATGCCGCGGAAGCGGATCTTCTCGCCCAGCGGGCTGGTGTTGGAGAAGAGTGACTTCTTCACGGTCTGGCCCAGCACGCAGACCGCGCGGCCGGCGCGTTGCTCGCTGTCATAAAAGAACCGCCCCTCGGCGAGCTTCCAGTTGCCCACCTCCTGATAGGCCGGCGAAGTGCCGGTCACCGGCGTGAACACGCTCTCGGTCATGTAGCTCACGGTGCTGCCGCGCGAGGCAACCGGTGCCACCGCGCGTACGCCGTTGACGCCTTCGAGGATCGCGCCGACATCGTCTTCCTTGAAAGCCGGCGCCCAGCCAGCCGGCTGACCGGGCGTCATACGCTGGCCGGGGCGGACGATGACGAGATTGCTACCCAGGCTGGAGACCTGGGCGGTAATCATCTCGGTGGCACCATTGCCCAGGGTGACCATGGTGATGACGGCAGCAACCCCGATGACGATGCCGAGCACGGTGAGCGAGGCACGCATCAGGTTGCGACGGATCTCGCGGATGGCAAGCAGGAGCGCGTTCCAGAACATCATGCCGGCACCTCGTCGGCACGCGTGTCGGAATGCACCAGACCATCGACGAAATGCACGGTGCGCGAGGCGTGGCGCGCCATCTGCGCTTCGTGCGTCACCATCAGCACGGTAATGCCATGTTCGCGGTTGAGGCCGGTGAGCAAGGCCATGATTTCTTCGCTGCGCTCGGTGTCGAGGTTGCCGGTGGGCTCGTCGGCCAGCAGCAGGGTCGGGTTGGTGACGATGGCGCGGGCAATCGCCACGCGCTGTTGCTGGCCGCCGGACAGCTCGGCCGGGGTGTGATGCTCCCAGCCGATCAGCCCGACCAGATCCAGCGCGGCACGCGCCTTGGCGTGGCGCTCGGCCACTGCCATGCCGCGATAGAGCAAGGGCAGTTCGACGTTTTCCAGTGCCGTGGTGCGCGCCAGCAGGTTGAAACCCTGGAAGACGAAGCCCAGGTAGTGACGCCGCAATAGCGCGCGCTGGTCGCGGTTGAGGGTTTCGACATGCTCACCGAGGAACAGGTACTCGCCGGCAGTGGGCACATCGAGGCAGCCGAGGATGTTCATCACCGTGGATTTGCCCGAGCCGGACGGCCCCATCACCGCGACGAATTCTCCCGCCTGGATCGCGAAGCTGACACCCTTGAGCGCCTGGAACGCAGCCACGCCGCTGCCATAGGTCTTGGTGACCTCGCGCAGTTCGATGAGGGCGGTGGCGGCCTCAGTCATGCCGGCACGCTTCAGCACCGCCGCACTGCCCAAGGGCCCGCGGCCGCTTCGCGGGAATGACGGAGGGCTGTGTGTGAAACGCTGTCATTTGGCAGCTTCCTCGACATCCACCACCACCTCGTCACCGGGCTTGAGTTGCTCGGATTCGACTTCCGTATTGCGACCGTCGCTCAGCAAGGTTTTGACCGGTATCGGCTTGAGGCCCTCGGCAGTCTTGATCCAGACCTTTGCGCGGTTCTTGCCGCCACCTTCGCCCTTGCGCCCACTTTGCTCTGGCCTGCCCGGGCCGGAACGCCCGCTTGGTGGGCGCGGCATGAAGACCGACAGGACGCCGCCACTCTCCTTCTTGGCGCGCTCGGCCGGCTTGAAGCGCAGGGCAGCGTTGGGCACCAGCAGCACGCCCTTGTGCTCGGCGACCTTGATGTCGGCCGTCGCCGTCATGCCGGGGCGCAGGCTAAGGTCTTCGTTCTTCACCTGCAGCACGGTCTGGTAGCTCACCACGTTGTCAACGTTGGTCGCGCCGTAGCGTACCTGGCGGATGGTGGCGGGGAAGACCTTGTCGGGATAGGCGTCGACGGTGAAGCTGGCTTTCATACCCTCGCCCACCTGGCCAACATCGGCTTCGGATACAGCGACGACCAGCTCCATCTCGGCGAGGTCTTCGGCCAGCGAGAACATCACTGGCGCCTGCAGCGAGGCCGCCACGGTCTGGCCGCGCTCAACGCTGCGCTTGAGCACCACACCATCAATCGGCGAGCGGATCGTGGCTTTGCCCAGATCCGTTTCGCCTGCCTTCAAGGCGCCTGCGGATTCACGTCCTGCGGCCTCCGCGGTGGCGAGGTCGGCACGGGCGCGGTCGAGCTTGGCACGCGCGGCATCCAGCTCGGTAGCCGAGGGCACTTTACCGCCGGAAATCCGCGAGACTTCTTCGAGCCGAGCCAGACTGAGGCGACTCTCTTCGAGCGTGGCACGTGCCTGGGCCGCCTTGGCCTGATTGGCTTCCAGCGTAGCGCGCGCGCGCTCGATGGTCAGCGCCAGCTTGGTGGTGTCGATCTGCGCCAGCACCTGGCCTTTCTTCACCTTGTCGTTGTAATCGGCAAAGGTCTTGGCGATGGTGCCGGAGATTTCGCTGCCAATATCCACGGTGTTGGTCGGCTGCAGATTGCCGGTGGCCGAGACGGTCACGGTGATGTCGCCCGCGCTCGCTGCAGCCGTCACGTAGCGCGGCCCCTTGTCGCCACGGCTGCGAATCACGAGGGTCGTCGCCAGCACGCCGGCCAGCAAGAGCACGCCCGCCACCATCCAGACCAGGCGACGACGCCCGGATCGGGGCTGGGCTTGCGCCAACAGGGCGCGAATATTGCCGGGTTTGGCGGCTTGCGGATCAGTCATGGTGCGGAACTCCAGAATCGGTAGCGGACGGTGTGCCTTGTTGCCAGCCGCCGCCAAAGGCTTTGTAGAGCTGAACAAGCGCCGTGGCCTGGTCACCCTTGCTGCTGGCCTGCTGATCCTGCAGCGAGAGCAGGCTGCGCTGGGTCTCCAGCAGGGTGGCGAAATCGATCAAACCGGCGGAGAAGCGCTGCCGCGCGATCTCTTCAGCCAGGCGGGCAGATTCGAGCGCCCGCGCCAGTAGGGCATCGCGCTCCTTCGCCTTGGCAAACGCCACGAGCCCACTCTCGACATCGGCATAAGCCTGGGCAACGGCCTTCTCATAGGCAATCAGCGTCTGCTCCTGCAAGGCATTCTGCACCGCGATGTTGCGGCGGATACGGCCACCGTCGAAGAGCGGCGCGCTCAACCCGGCGAGCAGGCTGTTGCTGGCGGCATCGCTGCGCAGCAACTGGTCGGCACGCAAGGCGCTCAAGGCAAACGAACCGGAGAGGCGCAACGCGGGGTAGAGCTCGGCGGTGGCCACGCCGATGTTCGCGGTCTGTGCCGCCAGGCGCCGCTCGGCCGCACGCACGTCGGGACGCTGGCGCAGGACTTCGGCCGGAATGCTGGCCACCACCTCGCCCGGCACCGCAGGAATCGCCGCCGTTTCCAGACGCTGGCCCAGCGTTTCGCGGTTCAAGCCGCTGAGCACGGCAAGCTTGTTGAGATCAGCTTCGATGGCGCTTTCCAGGCTCGGCAGCCTGGCGCGGGTCTGCTCCAGATTGCTGCGCGCCTGGGCCAGTTCCAGCTGGGTGAGCAAGCCGGCCTGCACGCGCCAGCGCGTGATCTGCTCGGTGTCGGCCTGACTCATGGCGTTGTCGCGGGCGATCTGCAGGCGGGCCTGTTGCACCCGCAAATCGATGTAGTTGCGCGCCACTTCGGCCACCAGACTGACCTGGGCATCGCGCAGACTCTCGACACTGGCCTCGGCCGTGGCATTCGCCGCCTCGATGGCGCGGCGCGTTCCGCCGAAGAGGTCGATCTCCCAACCTGCATCAAACCCCAGACTGAAGCTGTCGCTGCTCTGCCCTGCGCCGGCAGACTCGCTGCGCCGGGCGCTGGCGGCGGCGTCCAGCGTCGGATAGCGCGCCGCTTCGGCGATGCCGACCCGAGCGCGCGCCTCGCGCAGCTTGGCGACGGCCGTACGGAGATCGGGGCTGTGCGTCAGGGCGGCTTGCTGGAGTTCGTCGAGCACCGGGTCGGCAAGGCATTGCCACCACGCGGCGAGCTGAGGGCTGCGGGCACCAGCCACCGCGTTATGCCAGACGGCTGGCGGGGTAAGGGGCGGCGGCGAGTAGTCGGGCCCTACCGTGACACAGCCCGCCAGCGGCAGACCGAGCAGGAGCGCCATTCGCTTGCAGGTAACCCAGCGGGGAAAAGCCATTTTGAACGCCAGCACGAATAGACTTGAGGCGCCAAGCCTACCACCGCGCCATGTAAGAATTCCGCAGCGATTTGTATCCAAATGAAGCCGGCTCGCCCCCGCGGCACAAGGACTGAGGTGACGGGCGCTGGAAAGTGCTTGTCTATGCGCCTAGAACCAGATGTCCACGTCATTCCCGGACGATAGCGACTCATCCGGCAAAGCCAGCTCCGAGGCTTTCCGTAATTCCGTGATGATCTTCGTGAACTCGTCGCTATAAGACTTGCTTTCCTCCATGAGGGCCATGACATGGCTCACGGTCTCATGGGCGGTCCGACTGATCATCTCCTCCTGCTGATCGCTCAAGCCCATGCGGTAGTACATGCCTTCAATCCAGCTGACCATGCGTTGAAGCTCCTGGCGCACCAGCGTTTGCCGGAGTTCAAACTTGTGATGCAGGTCCGTGATCGACACCTCGGCGTCGGCCGCCAGTGCGCTCAGCTGTCTGGCACGGTCTCGCGCATCCATCTGGACAACGATGTTTTCGACGGCAGCATCACCAGCCTCGGCAATCATGGCGGCCGTGTCGCGGATGTTGCCTGAAAGCACTTCGTCATCAACCGGCATATTGACGATCAGTAGCGAGAAGCGCTCGTAGTTAACAATGAAGCGGCTTTTGAACTGAAACATCCGGCCCAGGCCACTGGTACGATCAAAGACCGATACCTCCAGTGGACAGGCTTCGCCATCGGCGGTCCAGGTCAGCGTGGTGGCCGGTATCCTGATCTGGACATGGCAAGTCAGTGCGTAGCTGCTCATGGATTGCGTCGCCAGCTCGGCCAGTGCTTGCAGCGTTCGGCAATTCAGGGTTCTGCGGGTGAAGGAAAGCTCAACCGTACTCTCGCGGAGACTGTCCATTACCGCGGCCGTTGCCGATTCCCGCTCGCGCGCGGCTTTCGCATATTCCCGCCACGAGTGCTTCAGGCTGACTTCGGCTTCAATCTTCCGGCAAACCTCTTTCACGCTGAACGGCTTGGACATGAAGTCGTCACCACCCGCCTCATAAGCATTCAAGCGGTCGTCCAGCGAGTCCTGCCCAGAAAGAAAGATGATCGACAGAATCTCCGGGCCGTAGGTTTTCCGTACTCGCCGGCAGGTCTCGTAACCATCCATCTCCGGCATCATGATGTCGATGATCAGGACTTCGGGTTCGACCTGGTCGATTTGTTCGAGGCACGCCATGCCCGATGCAGCCTTGAAGACCTGAAACCCCGCGCGCTGAAGCCCCGCGCCTATGATGGTCGAGGTGGTGATGTCGTCATCGACGACCATCACGCGGCATTTTGAGTTGGGTTCTACAGCGACAGTTGGGCTGGCAGGGCGTGAAGGCATGATTCGCATTCTCCGGCTGATCGTTGAGGAACGGTGACGCATTCACAAATCCGCTCGGGCTACGCACCCGTGCGCCGTCATCGGCCAGTTAACGTCAAGGTTTGGCGCGTCCTTGAGGACGCGGTACGCGCCCCAGTCTCAGGCTATTTCCAGGGCCATACGACCGTGCTCAGGGCCCTCACGGGGGCGGGCTGCGCTAAACTCGCGCGATCCCCAATCTGCTGGACTTACCATGCCCTTTATTGCTGACCTCGCTGCCGCCTGGCAGAAGAACAATTCCCTGCTCTGCGTGGGCCTTGACCCCGATCTCGCCAAACTCCCGCAGCACCTCCAGCACCGCGTAGACGGCATCTATGACTTCTGCAAGGCCATCGTCGACGCCACCGCCGACGTGGTCTGCTGCTACAAGCCGCAGATTGCCTATTTCGCAAGCGAATCGGCCGAAGAGCAGCTCGAAGCCCTCATCGACTACATCCACGAAACTTACCCCGACATCCCGGTGATTCTCGATGCCAAGCGCGGCGACATTGGTGCCACCGCGGCCCAGTACGCCCGCGAAGCCTTCGTGCGCTATCAGGCCGACGCGCTGACGGTGAACCCGTACATGGGCTTCGACTCGGTCGAGCCTTACCTCGACTACCCGGACTGTGGCCTGATCGTACTCTGCCGCACCTCCAACCCCGGCGGCTCCGACCTGCAGAATCTCACCGTCGACGGCGGCAAGAAGCTCTACCAGCACGTTGCCGGGCTGGTCGCCGAAAAGTGGAATACGCACGGCCAGGCCGCGCTGGTCGTCGGCGCCACCTTCCCGGCCGAACTTGCCGAGGTGCGCCGCATCGTGGGCGATCTGCCGCTGCTCGTGCCCGGCGTCGGCGCGCAGGGCGGCGACGTGCAGGCCACCGTGAGCGCCGGCAAGACCGCTGCCGGGCTGGGCCTGATGATCAACTCCTCCCGCGCCATCCTCTACGCCGGCAAGGGCGAAGACTTCGCTGAGCAGGCCCGCAAGGTAGCGATTGCCACCCGCGACGAGATCAACCAGTACCGCTGACCTGCGCCGCCTTGCGCAGCCGCGTCAGACATAGAAACGGGCCGCATTGCGGCCCGTTTTGCCTTGCATCCACTTGATCGCAAAGGATGTTTCCGGTTTCCACGGAAATTGTGCCGCCAACCGGAAACATCCCCACCTGACTCACCCGCGAGGCAGGCCGGAGAGCAAGGCTGCATAAGGCTTTGCGGGAGGTTTCCGTAGGGCGTCAACAAGCCTGTCCTGAGCCCGTCGAAGGGCGAAGCGTCAATTTGCGCAGCAAATGGCGCCGGATGGTGACGGGCGCCACGATCAGACGTGCAGCGCCCTACAATCGCGCCATCCAACCCAGCGCATCAGCGGGCGACAGGATCAGCAGCTCGCCCACGCGCTCCAGATCCAGCAGATCACGATCCCCGCTCACCAGCACCGCTGCCTCACCCGCCAAAGCGGTGTGGATGAACTTGTCATCATCCTGGTCGCGGCTGTGCGCTTGGCAGGTCAAGTCCGGATGCGCGTCCAGCTCGACCCACTCCGCGATGGAATCCACATCGCGCAGAAAGGCCTGACGCTGCTCGATGGAAACGTAACGATCAAACTTCGGGCGCCACAGCCGGTCCTGCAACTCGGCAAAAGTCTGTGCCGAAAAAACCGGCCGGGCCATCAGGATTACATGACGTGTCAGCTGTGCTGGCGCACCCGTTTTCGTCAGCAAACCGCTGATCCACACATTCGTGTCGATCACCACGCGCAGCGAAGGCGGCCTCATCCGGGTCAACTCTCGTCAGCCAGCAACTCGTCGAGCTTCTCCGGCGTCAGCCCGGCACGCGCCGCCGCGTCCGCAGTCTCGTCCATCGTCTTCACCAGACGATCCGCATAAAACTGACGCATCGCCTCGTAATCGCTGGCCGACACCATCACGCCCACTACCCGGTCGCGGCGCATCACGCGCACCGGCTCCTTCTGCGCGAGATCGATGAACTCACCAAAGCGGGTCTTGGCTTCGTTGGCCGTAAAGGTTTGCATGGCTCGCACCTCTCAAGTACTGGGACAGCCTGAGCATAGTCGAATCGTTCGATTCGTTCAAATCAAGCGATCCGCGTTCAGACATAGTGGCTTGCCAAGCCGCATCGGACGGGCCTCTTCCGCACGCCCACCGGGAAACGCCTGTCACACCTACCTCGCAGACATGGCAGGCGGAAGAGCAAGGCTGCGTGCGGCTTTGCGGGAGGTCGTCGTAGAGCGTCAAGAAGCCTGTCCTGAGCCCGTCGAAGGGCGAAGCACATTGCGCCGGATGGGGAATGCGTAACGACCAAACATCCGGCGCAATTCGCTGCGCTCATTGTTCCCTGCGGCGCCCTACGACTGCGCCGAACGCGGTAAGTGGAATCGCCTAAATCAGTGCAATCGAATTACGATTCGTCAAATAGTAAACGCAACGAAGGAACTGACGTGGCGAAGGGAGAGAACTGGAATGATGCGGAAATTGCCGCCACGGTGGCGGACTACATGCGGATGTATGTGCTTGATAGATCTGGCCAGCAATACAACAAAAGCGAGCATCGACGCAAATTGCTGCAGTTGCTGGATGGCCGAAGTGACGCTGCTGTCGAACTAAAGCATCAGAATATCAGCGCCGTTTTGCTTGGCCTTGAATGTCACTGGCTACCTGGATATAAGCCTCGAGGAAATTATCAACGCGCTCTTGCGGAATGCGTTGAGGATTGGATAAACAGCCACCCCCGAGTTCGACGTTGTGTCACGAGCAGCCGCAGAGCAACCTGCCTTTGTACCGAGTGAAGTAGATTTTCAACGGATGGTAGTTGAAGCCCCAAAACCAACCCTCTTGGCAAACCAGCCGCTCAAACCGTACTCCGTCCCATTGCGAGCTACATCCAAGCGTGATTACGTAGCACGTGAAGCAAGAAACTCAGCTCTTGGCAAAGCTGGAGAGTTACTCGCGCTTGAGTTTGAGAAGTTTCGGCTGTGCGCGGCAGGACATAGTGATCTGGCGGAACAGGTCCAACATGTCTCAATGACAAGGGGCGATGGCCTTGGCTATGACATTTTGTCGTTCGAGCCAACAGGCAAGGAGCGCTTCGTGGAGGTCAAAACAACAGCTTTTGCAAAAGAAACTCCGTTTTTCGCCTCACGAAACGAAGTCGAATTTGCTCGTGAGGCGTCAGATCAATTCCACCTGTACCGACTGTTTGACTTCCGCAAGACGCCAAAGCTGTTCTCGCTGCAGGGCGATCTAGCGCAATACTGCACACTTGATCCTGTTAACTACCTTTGCCAGTTTCAGTAGCACCGCGGCAGGTCGCTTACCAAATAGAGTGCGCGTGGCTCTCTGTCTGCTACCACGCGCACGCACCTTGGAAGAACAGCAAGTCATCGAGCCAGAAGAAGCGGGGGCTCCGCTATTGGTTCGCTCACTCAGCGCGAGAACCTCTTCACTGCGCAACCGATCAGGTTTCACCGCAGGTCGCAGTCCACCCACATTTGCCGCGTTACGAACGGGCTAAAAACCGCTAGGATTCGGGCAGGGCCAGTCTGGGCGTCGCGGCTTTCGTTAAGCGCGGCGGACCACACAGCATTCATCGTCACCCAACCAAGTTTCGGGGTTATCCATGGGGATTTTTAAAGGCGTCGAACACGTTGCGATTTTTTCTGCCGACACCCGGCGGTTGGCGGACTGGTACGTCCAGTACCTGGACATGCGCGTGATTCAGGACAATGGGCAAGGCACGCTGTTCCTGCTGATGGCCGATGGCTCGATCGTCGAGTTGATCCCGACGCCTGGGGGGGAGACGGCCAGCGTGTTGCCGCAGCCGAAAGAGAGCGGCATTCATCATCTGGCGTTTGCCGTGGATGCCGACAATTTTGGTGCGGCGGTTCATCGGCTAGTCAGCGAGGCTGAAGCGGAGCCCGTAGGGGATACGCCGCGTCACTTTCCGGAGCGGCTGGCAACCTTTCACTTCCGCGACCCGGACGGCAACATCCTCCACCTGATTTCGCGTGGCAACCGGCTCTCGCTGGCAGCACCGCTGATGTTGAGTGCTGCGCCTAAGAACACGCTGCTCAAAGGGATCGAGCACATCGGAATCATTGCGCGTGACCCGGACAGCCTCCGGCAGTGGTATGTCACGGCGCTCGGCTTCCGCCTGATCGTGCGGGACGACGGCCGCGGGACGGCGTTCGTGATGACGCCGGATGGGCGCTCGATTCTGGAATTCACACAGGCGGAGCGTGATCGTGGAGTGCTGCCGTACAACGCGCCGGGCCTGCGCCATATTGCGATTGCGGTGGATCCGGAGGATGCGGATCGCGCGTCGCGGCTGCTGAAAGCGGATCGTGTGGAGGTGCTGGAGGAGTACCAGAAGCTGCCGAATGGCCAGCACCTGTTCTATTTCCGTGACCCGGAGGGCAATGTGCTTCACCTGATTGCCCGGGCGGAAACCTTTGGTGGCGTAAGCCACGTGCACTGTAGATACGATCGGCATTGACACGCATTGCGTGATCAGTGCCGAGGCTGTATCCCCCACATTCATGCGTGCCTACGCGCTGACGACTCCTTCGATCTGGCTGATCCTGTCTGGCGCGCTGTGCGTCATCTTGAGCATTTCAGCCTGGCAGCGGCGGGCGGGGGACTTTCCGCGCAATTTCTCGCTGGCCCTGCTGGCCATTGCGGCCTATTCGTTTGGCTATGCGCTGGAGCTGGGTGCGCGCGACCTTGCCGCGATGCAGTTTGCGCTGCGGATCGAGTACATCGGGATTCCCTTCATCAGCAGCATCTGGACCTTGATGGCTTACAGCTATGTCAACCAGCGCCCGATGCAGCGGATTCATACGGCGCTGTTGTTCGCGATCCCTGCACTGAGCTTCGTTATTTTTCAGACCAACGAACTCCATCAACTGTTCTATGCCGACCTGGCCTACCGCCAGGTGGAGGGTCTGGCGATCGCGCAGATCCAGCGCGGGCCGTGGTACTACGTGCACACGGCCTACTCGAACCTGTGCTTCTTCGCCTATAACGCCCTGTTGCTGCGCTCTTGCCTGCAGGCCCAGCCTGTGTACCGGGCGCAGGCGGTGTTGCTGATGCTATCGTCGCTGGCACCTTGGGTCTGCATGCTGTTGTTCCTGTTCGGCGCCAGCCCGAACGGTATTGACCTCAATCCCTTTGGTCTGGCGGTTGCAGGCATCCTGAGTGCTGTGGCGGTCTGGCGCTACAAGTTCCTCCACCTGGTGCCGATGGCACGTGACGTCGTATTCAGCAGCATCGAAGAAGGCGTGGTGATTGTGGATGAGGCGCACCGGATCATCGATTTCAATCGCGCGGCCACCGGCATCTTCCCGCAGCTTGCTGCGGGCTCGATCGGTACGCCGCTCGCTACGCTGCCGGATGGTCAAGCCCTGAGCGCTATCCTGTCTGTCGACGGGGCAAGCTGCTTTCAGCAACGCACGGCAGAAGGAATGCGCGACTATGAGGTCAAGCATTCGCTCTTGCGCGGCTACCGCAACCTGCCAATGGGCAAGGCGATCCTGATTCAGGATGTGAGTGCGCGTGTCGCACTGGAACGCCAGCTGCTGGACCTCGCCACCCACGATGAGCTGACGGGGCTGCACAATCGACGCCATCTGATGGCACAGGCCGAAAGCGCCTTTCAGCTCGCGGCCCGGCACGACCGCCCGCTCTCGGTGCTGATCTGCGATGTGGATCACTTCAAGCACGTGAACGATTCGCTCGGCCACCTGGCCGGCGATGCCCTGCTGCGAAACATTGCGGCCTGCCTGCAACATCGCTTGCGTCACACCGATGTCTGCGGTCGATACGGCGGCGATGAGTTTGTCGTTGTCCTCCCCGAAACCAGGCTGGACGTGGCTCAGCACATCGCCGCCGCGCTCACAGAGTACGTGCTCGCACAGACCGGGCACGGTCTCAGCATTGGCGCGGCTTGCCGACAAGCCAGCACGGCGGGCTTCCTTGATCTGCTGCGCGACGCGGATCAGGACTTGTATGCCCGCAAGCAGGCACGTCGATCAATGCGCTGAGCGACTTTTCAGAACATCTTGCCCAGATTCAGCAAGGCTGCCAGGCCCAGCACGGCAAAGACCGCGGCACAGGCCGCGTGCACAAGCTTGATCGGCACCCGTCGGGTGAGCTGATCGCCAAAATAGACCACCGGTGCATTCGCCAGCATCATGCCGAGTGTCGTGCCCGCCACGACCGCGAACAAACTGCTGTATTTCGCTGCCAGCGCTACCGTTGCGATCTGGGTCTTGTCACCCATCTCGACGATGAAGAACGCGATCACCGTCGTCAAAAAGGCGCCGAATCTCTCTGGACGGGTACCTTCGTCATCATCAAGCTTGTCGGGAATCAGCATCCAGGCAGCCATGGCAAGGAAAGACAAACCGAGAATCCAGCGCATGGCGTCCGGGCCAAGGTACTGAGTGATCCACTGGCCCACCGCCGCGGCGCAGGCATGATTGACAAGGGTAGCGACCAGAATGCCCACGCAGATGGGCAGCGGTTTTTTCAAGCGCGCGGCGAGCACAAGCGCAAGGAGCTGGGTTTTGTCGCCCATTTCCGCAAGGGCAACAATACCGGTCGAGACGAGGAAGGCTTCCATGGTGAGATCACGGCGGGTCGGCGAAAAATGACCAATGACTGACACAGCCCGCCAACCCGCGTTGACGCCGCACCAGTCAAAGGTCTCGCCAAGCTGCGCCCCCTGCACCATGGTCGATGACCAAGTCTGTTGATGCAGGGCCTTCTTGCTGAAGGAGGCTACTCCCCGATGACGGCGCGGATTCTATCAGGTTTTCTTGCGCCGATACGCCCACACCACCATGGCCACACCGGCCAGGATCATGGGCAGGCTCAACCACTGCCCCATCGACAGATTGAACCGGAGCAAGCCCAGGAAGGCATCCGGCTCTCGACCAAACTCGGCAATGAACCGGAACCCGCCATACCCCAGCAGGAACACACCGGAGGCAGCCCCGACTGGCCGTGGCTTGCGTGTGAAGAACCAGAGCAGGACAAACAGCAGCAGTCCCTCCAGCGCAAACTGGTAGAGCTGTGAGGGATGGCGTGGCAAGGCGCCGAACTGTGCCAGAACGGGCTCCAGCGCAGGATTCATCGCGGCAGCCATGGAATCGGCCTCGCGTGCCTGAGGGAACAACATCGCCCACGGCACCTCCGCTGCGCTCACCCGCCCCCAGAGCTCGCCATTGATGAAATTGCCCAGGCGCCCTGCTGCCAGCCCCGTCGGCACCAGCGGCGCGACAAAGTCGCCCACCTGCAGAAAACTGCGCCCGGTCTTGCGCCCGAACAGCCACAAGGCCACCAGCACGCCCAGAAAACCGCCATGAAACGCCATCCCGCCCTGCCACACGGCGAAGATTTCAAACGGATGGCTCAGGTAATACTCGGGCTTGTAGAACAGTACATAGCCCAGGCGCCCCCCCAACACGACGCCCAGCATGCCGTAGAACAGCAGGTCATCGAGATCCTTGTAGGTCCAGCCCAGACCCGGCTGGCTGCGCGCACGGTAGCGGCCAAGAAACAGGAACAAGAGAAACGCCGCGAGATACATCAAGCCATACCAGCGCACATGAAGCGGGCCAAGCGACATTGCGACGGGATCAAATTGCGGATGTATGAGCATGTTGCGTGGCTTGGGCTAAAATCAAGGATTGCAATTGAACCACAACGATGCGCCCGGCGTGACATTCCGCCGCGCGATGGAGACCCCCACCATGCCTCAATACCGTTCCCATACCTCGACCCACGGCCGCAACATGGCCGGCGCACGCTCGCTCTGGCGTGCCACTGGCATGAAAGACGGGGACTTCGGCAAACCCATCATTGCCGTGGTCAGTTTTACCCAGTTTGTGCCAGGTCACGTTCACCTCAAGGATCTGGGGCAGATGGTGGCACGCGAGATTGAGGCTGCCGGCGGCGTTGCCAAGGAATTCAATACCATTGCCGTCGACGATGGCATTGCGATGGGTCACGGCGGCATGCTCTATTCCCTGCCGTCTCGCGAGCTGATTGCCGACTCGGTGGAATACATGGTGAATGCGCACTGTGCTGACGCCATGGTCTGTATCAGCAATTGCGACAAGATCACCCCCGGAATGCTGATGGCGTCTATGCGCCTGAACATCCCGACCATCTTCGTCTCGGGCGGTCCGATGGAAGCCGGGAAAATCGTCGCCACTGATACGGCGGGCGAAAAGATCGTCAAGCTCGACCTGATTGACGCCATGATCAAGGCCGCAGACAAATCAGTCTCTGACGCAGAGGTGGCGGAGATCGAACGCTCAGCCTGCCCCACCTGCGGCTCATGCTCGGGCATGTTTACGGCAAATTCGATGAACTGCCTGACCGAAGCGCTGGGACTCTCGCTGCCCGGCAATGGCACGATCGTGGCCACCCACGCGGATCGCAAGCAACTCTTCCTCCGCGCCGGCCGCCTGATCGTTGATCTGGCGAAGCGGTATTACGAGAAGAACGATGAGAAAGCGCTGCCCCGCGCTATTGCCACGTTTGCCGCGTTCGAAAACGCCATGAGCCTGGACGTCGCCATGGGCGGGTCGACCAACACTGTTCTTCACCTCCTGGCTGCCGCGCGCGAAGGGGGCGTGAATTTCACCATGGCCGATATCGACCGGATTTCGCGCAAGGTCCCTTGCCTGTGCAAGGTGGCACCGGCGACCGACAAGTACCACATCGAAGACGTGCATCGGGCAGGCGGCGTGATGGGGATTCTCGGTGAACTGGATCGCGCGGGGCTCCTCAACCACGGCACCTACACCGTCCATAGCCACACCATGAAGGGCGCACTGGAACGCTGGGATGTCATGCACGCCAGCGATCCGGCTGTGCTGGAATTTTATCGGGCAGCTCCGGGCGGATTCCCGACACAAGAGGCGTTCTGCCAGCAGCGGCGCTACAACGAGCTGGATATGGACCGCACCGCCGGCTGTATTCGCGACAAGCGCAATGCCTACTCGCAGGACGGCGGTCTGGCTGTGCTGAGTGGCAACATCGCCCGCAACGGCTGCATCGTAAAAACCGCAGGGGTGGACGAATCGATCTGGACCTTCACGGGCAAAGCGCGTGTCTATGAAAGCCAGGACGATGCGGTGGCCGGGATTCTCGGTGAAGAAGTGCAGGCTGGCGACGTTGTCGTCATCCGCTATGAAGGCCCGAAAGGCGGCCCTGGCATGCAGGAGATGCTCTATCCGACCTCCTACCTCAAGAGCCGCGGCTTGGGCAAACAATGCGCGCTGCTGACCGATGGCCGCTTCTCTGGTGGCACCTCCGGCCTCTCGATCGGTCACGCCTCGCCCGAGGCGGCATGTGGCGGCGAGATCGGCCTGGTTGAAGATGGCGACACCATCGAAATCGACATCCCCAACCGGCGCATCCATCTGGCAATCTCGGACGCTGAGATGGCAAAAAGACGGGCGGCAATGGAGGCCAGTGGCAGCGACGCCTGGAAACCCGTCAACCGCGTCCGCCATGTCTCTGCAGCGCTACAGGCCTATGCGGCCCTGACGACGTCTGCTGACACGGGCGCGATTCGTGACGTGACACAGCTTCAGCGCTGAGACCGGCCCGAGTGCCGCATCAAGAGGCCCTGCGGGGCCTCTTTTCATTCTGGGCTGATCGCCTGGCTCCCGCATCAAGCAGCAACGCGCGCCGTTTCTGCTATCTCTTTTGACTTAATGACACTCCAGTTTTTGCCCGAACGGCCGTTACTGTCCAGAGACGCCAGCCAACCCCGTTTTGCGAGTATCTGAAGACCTGCCGTGGCCTTTTTCGAAGACAGTAGAAACCTTCTACAGGCTAGTTTCATCCGCCTTGCTAAAGACGAGCATCTTTGGCAGGGAGACCTGCATGGTGCCTTACGCAATGTGACCAGCACCCTGGCGGATGTGCTGGCGCTGCCCCGCGTCTCCGTCTGGCTGCTGGACCCAGCGCTTGGCAGCCTGCGTTGCAGCCTGCTGTTCCGAACTGACAGCGCACAATTCGAGTCGGGTCTGACGCTGGCCACCTCCGATCTATCAGACCTGCTCCGGCAGATCGATGACGAGCGTCTGGTGTCGATCGACGATGCCCTGCACGACAAGCGTCTGGACCGGGTGCGTGACAGCTATCTGACGCCGAACGACATCAGTGCGGTCGTCGGGGCGGCGCTCCACGAGAGCAGCCGCCTATCGGGCGTCCTGTTCCTCGAACATCTCGGACAAGCGCGGCACTGGAGCCGGAAAGAGCTTGAATTCATCCGCTCCGTGGCAGATCTCTTGTCGCAGTTGCTTGTTTTTCACGCCCTGCGTGACAGCGAGCGGGGCTATCACATGCTGTTCGACACGGCAGGTGACGCCATCCTGACGATTCAGGCCGGGCAAATCATCGACTGCAACCCCCGCGCGGCCTTGCTATTCGGTTACCCGCGCGACTGGATCCTCGGGCGCAGCATGGAGGCACTGTCTCCACCGTATCAACCGGACGGACTGCGCTCGTCAGAGAAACTATCGGGCTTCATTGATGCGTGCGCGCAAGGGCCACAGGTCTTTGAGTGGAGTCATCTACGTGCTGACGGCGGACTCTTCGAGGCAGAAGTCTCGCTATCGTCCGCCTGGTTCGCCGGCGTTTGTCGCGTCATGGCCATCGTGCGCGACATCACTGAGCGGCGGCGCACCGAGATCATCTTGCGTGATTCCGCGTCGCAACTGGAGCGCCGCAACCGCGTGCTGCAGGTCATCGGTGACCTCGCCAGTCGCCTGCATCGCACCACGGACACCCGACTGATTGCGGAAGAAACGCTCAAGGCCCTGCAGACCTTGCAGCACTCGCCGCTGTCGCTCTTTCACTATATCAACCGCCAGACTGGTGAGTTCGACTTGCTTGCGGGCGTAGGCTACTCCCCGGCTCAACTCGAAGCCCGGCGCATCATGCCGCTTGGCTCCAGCCTCAGCGGCCACGCGCTGGCAAGCCGACAGATCTTGCGCTGCGCAGATGTGGCGACCGATGAGCGCATCGACCCTGCGATTCGCACACTGATGCTGGCCGATGGCATTCGTGCCATGACCATCCTGCCATTGCTTTACCAAAGTGAGCCGCTGGGCGTCATTGGGCTCCAGTTTTACGACAAAGACGACGATTCAGGCGAAATCGGCCTGGAAATCCTGCGTGCCATCTGCGAAACCGTGTCACTGGCCTTGGCCAACGCGCGCAACATCCAGGTGCTGGAATACCAGGCGATGCACGACTCGCTCACCGGTCTGCCCAATCGGTCCTTATTGCACCGTAGCACCGCAGAGGCCCTGCGTCTGAGCAGCGGGCAGCATGGTCTGGCGCTCTTGCTGCTGGATCTCGACCGGTTCAAGGAAGTCAACGACACCCTGGGGCACCGCACCGGCGATCTGTTGCTCAGGCTCGTCGCGACGCGCTTGCAGACTGCATTGGGCGCGCACGATGCACTCCTGGCACGCTTGGGCGGCGATGAGTTTGCGATCCTGCTCCGCAACTGCTCCACGGCCGAGGCGGCGACGAGTTTTGCCGCAGAATTGGTCGACGCGCTGCACCAGCCGATCGAAGTCGAGGGGATATTCATCGAGCTGGGCGGCAGTATCGGGGTCGCCGTGTACCCGCAGCATGGCGGTACCAGCCATGCCTTGCTCCGCTGTGCCGACGTTGCAATGTACTCGGCCAAGTCGCATGGGGTCGGCGTGAGCCTTTACGACAACACCCATGACGCGCAGAACCCGCGCCGCCTCGCCATGATCACCGATCTGGGGACAGCGATCCGGCGCGACCAGCTCAAGGTGTACTACCAGCCGCGCTACGACCTGCAAACACGCCGTTGGTGTGGCTGTGAAGCCTTGCTGCGCTGGCAGCATCCAACGCTGGGCTTCATCCCGCCCATGGAATTCGTCCAGTTTGCAGAAACCAGCGACCTGATCCGGCCGCTGACACTGCTGGTCGCCCGGCACGCCATCCGCCAGTTGCACGAGTGGAAGCTGCAGGGACTGGATATTGCGGTATCGGTCAACCTGTCGACGCGCAACCTGCTGGACGTCACGCTCCCGGACGGGCTGGCGGCCTTGCTGGCAGAGTTCGAGGTTTCGCCTTCAGCGCTGGAGCTCGAAATTACGGAAACCGCGCTGATGACCGACCCTGACCGTGCCATGCAGGTCGTCGGCCGCATTGCAGGGCTGGGCATGTCGCTCTCGATCGATGACTTCGGCACGGGCTACTCCTCGCTTGCCTACCTCAAGCGCTTGCCCCTGCACGCGCTGAAGATTGATCGCTCCTTTGTGATGGACATGCTGGACGACGAACAAGATGCGATCATCGTTCGCTCGACGATCGGCCTGGCGCATAGTCTGGGGCTGCGCGTCGTAGCGGAGGGCGTGGAAACATACCCTTCGCTTGAGAAATTGCGCGAATTCGGCTGCGACGAAGCCCAGGGTTATCTGCTGGGCAAGCCGCTGCCACCAGACCAGGCTTTCGAGTTGATGAGCCGGCAGCCGGAAGATCCGTCCCGCAGCTGAGCTCAGGTCACGGTGGGGGCGGCGCAAACCAGGAGAGAACATGCAGGGCTTGGAAGAATTCATCTGGCGCAGCACCAGCAAGTGGAGCGAGCTCGTTCCGCTGGCGGATACCATCATTCAGCGCTGGAATACCGTCACCAGTTTCGTCGTCACGCTCGACAAGCGCGAGCACATCTGGACGGTACGCCACAGCAGCGTTGCTGCTCCGTTTCTGGTGCTTGCAGAAGACTCGCTGCGTGGCTCGGTTCCCCGCATTGGCAATCCGATGGCTTTCCTGCTGCTGGTTGGCATGGCCATTTCACGTCCGGGCTGCGTCGAGATCTCTTTTTCCAACGGACAGCGAATCGATCCGACCAAGTTTGAGGTCAAGGACATGACGACCCTGCTGCCCCACGCCACACACCCCGCACATCGCAAACTCGCCGAGCTGGCCACGCAGGCGTCCGAGCCTCCAGCCCAGCCTGTGTCAGCCTAAGTAGGCTCGGCAACCGGCAGGCGCACGACAAACTCAGCGCCGCCGCCGGTGCGCGCACGGGCAAATATTTGTCCCCGGTGCAGCCCGACGATTTGCCGGCAGATCGCCAGCCCCAAACCTGTCCCCCCCTGCGCCGCTGCGCGTGGCGCTGCTCTGTACGAATTTCTCGAAAATCAGGTCCAGCTCGTTTTCGGGGATGCCCGGTCCACGATCCGCAACGATGAGCTCAAACATGGGCACTCCGGGCTGCGACCCCGAATACGCGGAGTAATAGAGATCCACCACCCCTTGCGCGGCAGAAAACTTGATCGCGTTTGATAGCAGATTCCGGATCATGCGACTCAGCAAGGCTGCGTCCCCCATCGCCATGGGGACTTCCCCACCGTGGCGAAGTACCCGGATCTGCCGCGCAACGAGCAGCGCTTCGTACTCCTGCAAGCCCTCTTCGAGCAATTGACGCATGTCTACAGGCGCCAGACTTGCTGTCACGACGCCTTCCTCAAGTTTGGAGATATCCAGTAATGCGTCCAGAAGCCCCATCAGGCGCTCGCCACTGATGGCGATGCGATCAAAGTAGCTGACAAGGCGTTCGGGCGTCTCGGTCAAGGCGCGCTCTTGGCCGAGACGCGCAAAACTCAAAATGCCGTGCATGGGCGTGCGCAGTTCGTGCGAGATGTTGGCGACAAACTCCGACTTGGCCGCATTGGCGCGCTCCGCCACCTCTTTCGCGTCGAACCAGCGCATCTCCGCCTCGCGCAGATGCGTGATATCGCTGACCGCTCCGACGAAGACTCGCTCGCCCTCCACACTGCGGCAGCATACCTGGCGAACAATCAGCCACACCCGCTGACCGGCCTGGTTGGTCAGCGCCAGCATGCCTTCATGCACATCGCCATCGGCGGCGTTGCGAAACCACAACTCGTCGTGCTGCAGCTGCTCAATAAATTCTCTCGGCATGAAGTGCTCCGGCCGATGTCCTTCCACGTCGGCGCGCTGCACGTTCAGACCGCTCAGGAAAGCCTGATTCACCATCAGGTGTTGCAGCTGGTTGTTCACCACAAAAATCGGGTTGGGAAGACTATCGAATACAGACTGCAGGAAATCATGCGTGCGCCGCTGCAACGCCAGCGCCTTCATGGCCCGATGTTCTGCCTCTCGCCACAAACTGACGTTGAAGTGTGTGCCGACTATGACGACGCGGCCCGCCGCGTCGAGGCAGCGCGCTTTGGCGACGATCCGGTAAACGTCTGCACCACTCACCTCGCTGCGGACCTGTTCTTCCTTGTACAGCTTGCTCCCCGCGAGTACCTGCCTGTCCTCTTGCAGGATGAGCGCTGCGTCGCCCAATACTTTTGGTAGAGCGGCGGTCTCAACACCTATGACGTCGTGATGGGTCACGCCATACTCACGCACAAAGGCCTCATTCACGATCTGAAAGCGCCCCGCATCATCCTTGACGTACACCGGCTCCGGTATCACGTCGATCAAGTTCTGCACAAAGGTGCTCATCTGTTCGTCGCAGCTCGATATTCCCGGCGCCTCGCAGTGCATGAGCACCAAGCCACGGATACCGCGACCCGCCAGGCGGCGAAGACAGACTCTCATCGGCTGCGCGTGGTCGGTGTCCGGCCCCAGCCATACCACGAAGGCATCCGTACGACCATCGAGCGTTTGCCTGATCTGCTTACGAAGCAGCTCGGCAGAGTCCCCACGCAGATGCTGGCAAAATCCCTCACCCAGAATAGCGGTGGCGGAAAGCAGGCTCAGCTGCTCGAAGCCCGCATTGGTCCTGAGTGCCCGGCCATGGTGGTCCAGCACCACATACGCGCCGCTGAGCGCATCCAGCACCGACCATGCGGCCGCGCGTTCTGCGCGCCACCGCGACACATGCCAGACGAGCACCAAAGCCGCCGACACGACAGCCACGCCAAGTACCCACTCATGGCTGAAAAGCGGTTCAAACGCGGTCATCGTCACGATCAACTCGGACTGAACCGTCTTTGCCACCTGCTGTCACGATTGCCCTTTCATATCTTGATCCGCATGCTGCCTGCTATCCGCACAACACCAAGCAGCATACCCCGATTGCTTACAGCATGCAGTCATGCCGTCAGCGCGGTATCGACGAGCGGCCGTAAAAAAGGCCACTTCGCAGTGGCCTTATGGTGTTCCCGAACGCTGGCAGCGCTTCTGCCGGACGCGCACACGGGTTACTTGTCTGCGGCGGCGTTATCTGCTTCGGCAGCTTTGGTCACGGCGAGCAGTTCCACCTCAAACACCAGGGTCGCGCCGCCGGGTACAGGTCCCGCGCCTTTGTCGCCATACGCGATACCTGCCGGGCAAACCAGTTTGGCCTTGCCACCCGGTTTCATTTTCTGCACGCCTTCGGTCCAGCACTTGATCACACCGTCCAACGGGAACTCAATCGGCGAGTTCCGCTTGTACGAGCTATCAAACTCACGTCCATCGATGAAAGTGCCGCGATAATTCACCTTCACCTTGTCCGTCGCCGCGGGTGAGTCGCCCTCGCCTTCTTTGAGCGAGATATACACCAGACCGGAATCACTGGAGACTGCGCCCGCCTCCTTGGCAGCCTTTTCGACATACGCCTTACCGTCTGCTACCGCCTTCTCGGCACGGGCCGCTGCACGCGCCTGGGCGAGTTGCTGGATCTTCGGTGCGTAGGCAGGGACGTCCACCGCCGGCTTCTTTCCTGCAGCGCTGTCACTCATGCCCTGTTTGACATACTCAAGCTCGGCAGGGCTCAGGTTGAATGTATTCGACAATTGCTGGCCGACCTGCGCCCCCAAGGTGTACAGCACCTTCTGGTCCTCCGTCATTTCAGCGGCCTGTGCCGCCGAAAACACCACACCCAACACACACAACAAGGCAAGTCTTTTCATCATCCATCCCGTCAAGTCAGTCAGTGGCCGGGCCAAGTTTGCCCGGAGAATCGGGAGAATACCGGATCAGGCAATCCAAAATCGAGCCCCTGCGACGCGCGGGCAGGACGCCAACCAAACCCCCGGCACCTTACGCCAAACGCTGCCCGCAAAGCCACATGCAGAAAGGCTCTTCAGGCACCTGGCTGAAGAGCCAGGCGGGGCGCGGCTCTTCGAGGCTCCGTTCTGACCATCGCCGAGCACGTTGAAAAAGCAAAAACCCCCGAGACGGGGGTTTTTGCCAAGCATGCGAAGCCGCTGAAACTGCTTCTGCGAGCCGGGAATTACATATCCATGCCCATGCCGCCCATGCCGCCCATACCGCCGGGCATACCGCCAGCAGGCTTGTCTTCAGCCAGCTCTGCCACCATTGCGTCGGTAGTCAGAATCAGGCCGGCGACAGAAGCTGCATTCTGCAACGCGGAGCGGGTCACCTTGGCCGGATCCAGCACGCCGAGCTCGACGAGGTCGCCGTAAGTACCGTTGGCCGCGTTGTAACCGTAGTTACCCGCACCTTCCAGCACCTTGTTGATGACGACAGAAGGCTCATCACCCGCATTGGCCACGATCTGACGCAGGGGCTCTTCCACCGCACGCAGCACGATCTTGATACCGGCTTCCTGATCGGCATTGTCGCCCTTCAGGCTGCTGATCGCGGCACGGGCACGCAGCAGCGCAACGCCACCGCCGGCCACGACGCCTTCTTCAACGGCCGCACGGGTTGCGTGCAGCGCATCTTCGACGCGTGCCTTCTTCTCTTTCATTTCGACTTCGGTGGCAGCGCCCACCTTGATCACGGCAACACCGCCGGCCAGCTTGGCCTTGCGCTCTTGCAGCTTTTCCTTGTCGTAGTCAGAGGTCGAGGTCTCGATCAGGGCTTCGATCTGGGCCACACGTGCCTGGATCACATCCGCCTTGCCGATACCGTCGATGATCGTGGTGTTTTCCTTCTCGACTTCGATGCGCTTGGCTTGGCCGAGGTCAGCCAGCGTCGCTTTCTCAAGCGACAGGCCGACTTCTTCCGAAATCACCTGGCCGCCGGTCAGGATAGCGATGTCTTCGAGCATCGCCTTGCGACGATCGCCAAAGCCAGGCGCCTTGACAGCAACAGTCTTCAGGATGCCACGGATGTTGTTCACCACCAGGGTAGCCAGTGCTTCGCCATCGACATCTTCGGCGATGATCAGCAGCGGGCGGCCAGCCTTGGCAACTTGCTCCAGCACCGGCAGCAGGTCGCGAATGTTGGAGACCTTCTTGTCGTACAGCAGCACGAAGGGGTTATCCATCGTGGCGATCTGACGGTCCTGGTTGTTGATGAAGTACGGGCTCAGATAGCCGCGGTCGAACTGCATGCCTTCAACGACGTCCAGCTCGTTGTCCAGGCTCTTGCCGTCTTCCACCGTGATTACGCCAGCCTTGCCCACCTTGTCCATCGCGTCAGCAATGATCTTGCCGATGGACTCATCAGAGTTGGCAGAGATCGAACCCACTTGGGCGATTTCCTTGCTGGTCGTCGTCGGCTTGGAGATCTTCTTGATCTCGGCAACGATCGCCACTACAGCTTTATCGATACCGCGCTTCAGATCGGCCGGGTTGAAACCAGCGGCCACGTACTTGAAGCCTTCGCGGACGATGGCTTGCGCCAGCACGGTCGCGGTCGTGGTGCCGTCACCAGCATTGTCAGAGGTCTTGGAAGCAACTTCCTTCACGAGCTGGGCGCCCATGTTTTCGAACTTGTCCTTCAGCTCGATTTCCTTGGCCACGGACACACCGTCCTTGGTCACCGTCGGGGCGCCGAACGAGCGCTCCAGCACAACGTTGCGGCCCTTCGGGCCCAGGGTCACCTTGACCGCATTGGCCAGGATGTTGACGCCATTGACGATCTTGGCGCGTGCATCATCGCCGAATAGAACTTGCTTAGCTGCCATGTCTTACTCCAGAAATTGATTGTGTTCGTAAATAGCTGGGAAGGCGCTCAGGCCTCAACCACGCCCATGATGTCTTCTTCGCGCATGACCAGCAGTTCCTGGCCATCCACCTTTACGGTCTGGCCGGAATACTTGCCGAACAGAACACGGTCACCCACCTTGACATCCAGCGCACGAACTTCACCGTTGTCGAGCTTCTTGCCATTGCCAATCGCAACGACCAGCCCTTGATCGGGCTTCTCGCCAGCAGAGTCGGGGATCACGATACCAGAGGCAGTGGTGCGCTCAGCGTCAACACGCTTGACGACGACACGGTCGTGCAGGGGACGAATTTTCATTATCTACTCCTGAGAATCGAAATTAGTAAATTGCCGGGTGCTTCAAACACCCAAGCACCAAGGGCACTACAAGTCAGCTTGTTAGCACTCACCCCTCGGGAGTGCTAATAATAGGTGCGCGACTGCGCTATTTCAAGAGCCAGGGGGGCGTATCGGCGCAGCTCGGTGTGTGGCGGTGCCAGAAAAGCGAAAGTGCGCAATAGGGCAGTGGTCCGAAAGTGCGAAGCAACGTTCCATTTCGACCGTATCCGTACTGCACTGTTGCACTTTGAGATGAGGTCTTGCTGAGCACGCTTGCTAGTAGTACCGGCCCAGCTAGAATCGAAGCGGTCGATATTACGCAAGCGCCAGGCTCTCCATGAAAATCGCCACCTGGAACGTCAATTCCCTCAAGGTTCGCCTGCCCCACCTTCTGGACTGGCTCGCGAGCGAGCAGCCGGATGTGGTCTGCCTGCAGGAGCTCAAGTGTGAGGACAAAGCCTTTCCCCTTGCGGAGATTGAGGCGGCGGGCTATCACGCGGTTTTTAATGGTCAGAAAACCTACAACGGTGTCGCAATCCTGAGCCGGATCGCGCCAGAGGGCGTGCTGCGGGACATCCCCGGGTTTGACGATCCTCAAAAGCGGATTATTGCGGCGACGATAGCGGGGGTTCGGGTGATCTGCGGCTATTTTCCGAATGGCCAGGCAGTCGGCAGCGAGAAATTCGCCTACAAGCTTGGCTGGCTGGAGGCGCTCACCGCGTGGCTCGCGCAGGAGTTGGCTCAGCACCCGCGGCTGGTTTTGGCGGGTGACTTCAATGTTGCCCCCGAGGACCGCGACGCGCACCCGGACTGGAAAGAGGAAATCCACGTCTCGGCCCCCGAGCGTGCGGCCTTTCAGGCCCTGCTCGGCTTGGGTCTGCTGGACGCCTTCCGTCGTTTTGATCAGGCGGAGAAAAGCTTCTCGTGGTGGGACTACCGGATGATGGCGTTTCGGCGCAATTTCGGCCTGCGCATCGACCACCTGCTGGTCTCTGCGCCCTTGGCCGAGCAGCTTTTGCGCTGCTGGATCGATAAGGCCCCCCGCAAGCTGGAGCGCCCCTCAGACCACACACCGGTGCTGATTGAGTTGGGCGGCACATTCCCCCGTTAGAAGCTAGGCGCTGACGGGGGCGGGGTGTCGTCTTCCCCGGGCAGGCGGGGACTTGGGACTCCGCCAGCGTCCGTCAAGCCACTGGATTCCCGCCTGCGCGGGAATGACGGGATTTGGGGTTGAGAAGCGCATCAGGTTTGTCCGCTATGTATTAAACGCTGAGCGCTGCCCCGCAGACGCCCTGACGCTCAGTTGCCCTACCGCCGGACCTCAACCCGCGTAGATTCTTGCCCGCTGTTTGGATTAAATCATGGCGGTGTGGGTGGCGATGGGTTAAAAACAAGCCCCGCCAAGTTGCTGCGTCCGGCTGTTTGCTGCGCGCGCGGGAACGTTGTTTGCTTAAGCTGATAAGACGTCTTTACCGCTCCATTCAATACCCTGTTGTGAGACACACCCATACAACGAGCCGCGCCACCTGCCAGCATGCGTTCGCCAAAAGAATAGCCATACAAACCTCCTCCTAGCCAAACATGAACAATAGACACCCTGAGCCGGCCTTCATGGCGCTCGCCGAGCGCGGCCACGAAATTCTCGAGAATCCCCTGCTCAACAAGAGCACCGCTTTCACCCATGAAGAGCGCACTGCCCTGGATCTGCACGGCCTGCTGCCCGATCAGGTCGAGAGCCTCGACGAGCAAGTGGAACGACGCATCATCAACGTGCGCGCCCTGCCCAACGATCTGGATCGCTACGTTTTCCTGCGCGATCTGCAGGACACCAACGAGACGCTGTACTTCGCACTGATTACGACTTACCTCGAAGAGCTGCTGCCGATCATCTACACCCCCACCGTCGGTGCCGGCTGCCAGCAGTTCAGCAGCATCTACCGCCGGCCGCGTGGGCTGTTCCTGAGCTTGCCGCTCAAGGATCGGCTGGATCAGATTCTCGCCAATACCCGCTTTGACAACATCGAATGCATCGTGGTCACCGATGGCGAACGCATCCTCGGCCTCGGCGACCAGGGCGTCGGCGGGATGGGGATTCCCATCGGCAAGCTGGCGATCTACTCGGCCTGCGGCGGCATCGATCCAGCCACCACCTTGCCGATCATGCTGGACGTGGGCACCAACAATGCCGAACGCCTCGGGGACCCGCGCTATGTGGGCTGGCGTTATCCGCGTGTGCGCGGGCAAGACTATGACGACTTCGTCGAGGCCTTCGTGGTCGCCGTGAAAAAGCGCTGGCCGAACGTCTTGCTGCAGTGGGAAGACTTCCACAAGAACAATGCCAACCGCCTGCTGGATCGTTACCGCGATCAACTCTGTACCTTCAACGACGACATCCAGGGCACGGCGTCAGTCGCCACCGGCACGCTGCTCTCGGCGGTGCAGATCACTGGTGTACCACTGGGCGAGCAGCGCATCGCCATCCTGGGCGGTGGCTCGGCGGGCATCGGCATCGCCGAGCTCATCAAGCACGCCATGGTGGAGCAAGGCTTGTCGGAAGAAGAGGCACGCAGCCGCTTCTTCATCGTCGGCCGCTATGGTCTGGTGACGGAGCAGACACCCAATCTGGAAGCTTTCCAGCAGGGTTTCCTGCAAAACAGCGCCATGCTCGACAGCTGGCAGCTGGACGAAGCCGGCAAGGCCAGCCTGCTCGACGTGGTCCGCAATGCCAAGCCAACCGTACTGGTTGGGGTATCCGGCCAGGCTGACGCCTTCAGCGAAGAAATCATCCGCGAGATGGCGCGGCACGTGAATCGTCCGATCATTTTCCCGCTCTCCAACCCCACCTCCTGTGTCGAGGCGCATCCGGAAAACATCGTGCGCTGGACCGAGGGGCGCGCCATCATCGGTACAGGCAGCCCGTTCGCGCCCTTCGAGTTCGAAGGCCGCACCCACTACTTTGCCCAGACCAACAACTCCTACATCTTCCCGGGTGTGGGGCTGGCCGCGTTGGCAGTCAAGGCGCGGCGCATCAGCGACGGCATGTTCCTCGCTGCGGCGAAGGCGCTGGCCGAGCTCTCCCCGGCACGCAACAATCCGCTGGCCAAGCTGCTTCCCCCGCTGGATACCATGCGCGAGGTGTCGATCCACATCGCCATCGCCGTCGCCAAGCAAGCCCGCGCAGAAGGCCTGACCGAGGCGCTCACCGACGAGACGATGGAGACGCTGATTCGCGCCAAGATGTGGCGGCCGCAATATCGGCCCTACCTGCCGCGCTGAGCGGCGGGGGTGCCACACACCCACGTCATCCCCGCGCAAGGGGAGTCCAGTTGAGGGGAACAGCTGGCCCGTCATCCCCGCGTAGGCGGGGATCCAGCGTCTGTCACGCCACTGGATTCCTGCCTGCGCAGGAATGACGGCGTGTGTGTGTGTGACGGGTTCTGGTGGGTTACGCTTTGCTAACCCACCCTACGAAAACCACAAAGACCTGCTTGCAGAGCCTCGCCCCGCTTGGCTCTGCAAGGACATGCCTGAAGAACCATACTGCGCGCGGCTCTCCGAGGCATCACGCCGAAGCCTGTCTTGGCAGCACCAGGCGGGCTGCCAGCCCGCCGCCCGTACGATTGCGCAGCACCAGTTCGCCGCCATGCAGCAGGGCCACGTCCTGAACAATGGCGAGGCCCAGCCCCACCCCGCCGGTCTCGGCGCCGCGCGCAGCGTCGACGCGGTAGTAGGGCTCAGTCACCCGCGTCAGCTGGTCGGGGGGGATGCCGGGTCCTTCATCTTCCACCGTGATGCACAGGGCCTCGGGGCTGTCTTCCACGAGGATGTGGGCGTGCTGTCCGTGCTGGATGGCGTTGTCGAGCAGGTTCTGCAGCGCGCGGCGCAAGGCGCTCAGCCGGCCGGTGTAGGGTGCCTGCGCCAGCCCGGTGATCGCGATCTCGTGACCCAGCACGCGCGCGTCGTCGGTCAAACTCTGCAGCAGGGCATTCATGTCGATGCGGCACGGGGCTTCGCTCATCTGCACGCCGCGCAGGTAGTCCAGCGTCGCGTCCAGCATCGCCGCCATGGTTTCGAGATCGCGCGTCATCTGCTCGCGCAGTGCCTCATCGGCCACCAACTCTGTGCGCAGGCGCAGTCGGGTCAGGGGCGTGCGCAGGTCGTGGGAGACCGCGGCCAGCGCTTGCGCCCGCTCCGCCACCAGGCGGCGCACCCGCCGCTGCATTCGGTTAAAGGCCTGGGCGGCGCGCCGCGTTTCAATGGGTCCGCGCTCGGCCAGCGGCGGGCCCTCCAGATCCAGCCCGAGCGAATCCGCCGCCTCAGCAAGCTGCTTGAGCGGCGCACTGGCCTGGCGCACAGCGATCACCACCACCCCAAGCACGACGGCGAACGACAGCAGCAGTTGCAGGAGCAGCTTGCCCGGCAAGGCGGGCGCCTCCGGCTCGGCGCCGGCGGTGAGGCGCACCCATTGTCCGTCCAGCAGGCGGACGTCAAAACTGCGCCCGCGCCCCCCCTTTCGCGGCATGCCGCCGCCGGCTGCGCGGATCTCGCGCTCACTGCCGAGACGCGCGGCGACAATGGCTTGAAATGGCCCGCGTGGCGCGTGGCCCGCAGCATCCGCTTCCTCGATCAGCTGCGCCACGACCCCATCGGCGGGCAAGCCTGCGATGACGCCCGGACGCTGCGGCGGCGCGACGGCTTCAAGTACGCGTACCGCATCGGCTATCCGGTCAGCAAACACCTGGCCGCGGGTCTGCGCCACCACCGTGGCGCGCTCGCCCGACTGCAGCCACAGGCTGATCCCCTGCGCGGCCAGCATGCCGACCAGCAAAATCACGCTCAGGCGCGCAAAAAGGCTGCCCGGAAAGCCAAGCGGGGCGCGGTTCTTCAGCCACATGTCGGGCTCGCTTCCACCACCGCGGCGAGCACATAGCCTTCGCCCCGCACCGTCTTGATCAGCTGCGGCTCGCGGCTGTCATCGCGCAGGCGCTGGCGCAGGCGGCTGACCTGCACGTCGATGGCGCGGTCATACGGCTCGGCCTCGCGGCCATGAATCATCTCGGTCAGCTGATCACGGTTCACCACGCGGTTCGGGTGCTCCAGCAGGATGCGCAGCAAGCGGAATTCACCGCCGGACAAGGGCGTATTCACGCCATCGGGCGCGGTGAGCACCCGCGTCGCCGTATCCAGGCACCAGCCGGCAAAGCGCAGGCAACGCACCGGCTCGGGGCGCAGATTAGGCGGCAGCGCACGCGTACGGCGCAGAATCATCTTGATCCGCGCCAAGAGTTCGCGCGGATTGAAGGGTTTGACCAGATAGTCGTCAGCGCCCATCTCGATGCCGATGATGCGATCGGTCTCCTCGCCACGCGCCGTCAGCATCAGCACGGGCAAGTCCGACTTCGCTCGTAGATCGCGGCAGAGCGTCAGGCCGTCGGCATCGGGCAGCATCAGGTCGAGCACGACGAGGTCGACCACATGACGCTCCAGCACCGCCCACATCTCGCGCCCGCTGCGGGCCGACAGCGCCTCGCAGCCATTCCGCGCCAGGTAGTCGGCCAGCAGCCGCCGAATCTCGGCATCGTCGTCAACGATCAGGATGCAGTCCGCCTTCTCCACCGTATCTCCCCTTCCTCCGCGACGCCAACGCTTGCCACATCGGCCATGAATGTAGCCGATCCACGCCACCGAGGCGGGCCTTTCGCGGCGGAGGCATGGCGGTTTTGTAACCCACTGTAACGCGCGGCACACCGGTTACCGGGTGATGCAAATCGCGCAAGACCTGAAACACCTGTCAGACATCCATCGGCTTCAATACAGCCATGGACAACCGACACCAGCGTTGCCCCGATTGAACAGGAGACTGATGATGACACGTACGACATTGAAACTGATTGGCCTGGCACTGGCAGCCTGCGTCGGCACAAGCCTTGCAATCCCCGTCCTGGCACAGCCCGGCCCGGGCGCGGGTGACTGCCCCAAGATGCAACAAGGCCAAGGGCGCATGGGGCACGGGCATGGCATGCGCGGCCAGAAAGGCGGCGGCCCCGGCGCCACGCTGATGACGGCTGAAGAGCGCGACGCCTTCCGCGGCCAGATGCGCGAAGTCAAAACACTGGACGAGTGCAAGACGCTGCAGGCCGAGCACCGCACCGCACTCGAAATCCGCGCCAAGGAACAAGGCATCACCCTGCCCACTCCACGTCGCGACCGCTGCGAGATGATGAAGGCACGCGGCTTCATCCAGTAAGTCACGTCCGCCACCCGGCCCGGTGCATTGACGGCTGGGCTTGGTGGTATCGTTTGCGCGTCTGCCTCCTTCGCGATCCCATGTCGTGACACCCGCGCGCAATCACTTCTTCGCTCTGGCGCTGGCCTGTCTTCTGGCTGTGCCCGCGCTGGCCGCGCCGGCGACGAGCCTGCTCGATTTCGGCTCCGAAGCGGGCTTGGCCCGCCTGGCCGAGGCCCACGCAAAAGCGGATTTTGCGGCGCTGGCCAATCACTTTGAAGCGCAATCCAACGCGCTGTTTTGCGGCCCAACTACCGCAGCGATTGTGCTGAACGCGCTCTATGCCCGCCAGCCGGGCCTGCCACGGGACCGCAGCCGCCTGCGCCCGGAGGATCGCGATCACCTGCCGCCCGGCGCGGACATCAGCCTGCCCCGCTACACCCAGGATATCGTCGTCAATCGTGGCGCCAAGCCACGCGCCCGGGTATTGGGCGGAGTAAGCGTCGACGCCGGCGCGCCACGCCGCGACCCCGGCTATCAGCTACGCCAGATCGACGAATTGCTGCGAGCAAACGGCGCGGAGACGCAACTTGTGGTGGTGGACGACGCGATGCCCGACGCCCGGATCCGCGAAGCGCTGCGCCGAAACCTTGGGCAAGCGCATGACTATGTCGTGGTGAATTATCTGCGCAGCGCCGCTGGCCAGCCCGGCGGCGGACACATCTCGCCAATCGGCGCCTACGACGAAGCCAGCGACAGTTTTCTCGTCATGGACGTCAACCCGTCCGCCTACGGCTGGGTGTGGATGCCCACCTCCGCACTGATCCGCGGCATGCGCAGCTTTGATACGCACGAGAATCGCGGCTACATCCTTGTCAGCCCGCGCTGACCGGCACGCGTAAGAAACTGTTTACGATCTCTTCTTTGTCATTTATTCACCCTTCGACAGGCTCAGGGCGAACGGCTTTGAGGATTTCGCGGCGCGCAAACCCCGTTCGTGCTGAGCCTGTCGAAGCATGAACGGGCTGCTGGGCAGCGTTCCGCATGGCAACTACAAGATCGTGAGCAGCCTCTAAAAAATGGCCTGCTCGAAGCGGCGCACCCGCTCTGCCTCTCCGGCACGAACCCGCGCATCGCCGCATCGCTATTGGCTGAGCAGCACCCCCTGCTGCAGAAGTCCATCCGGTGCGTCTTTCCAGCCCATGGAGCTTCAGGCATTACCCGACACACTTTTTCTTCGTACGGCTAACCCGGTTTGCTCGCCTGCCACGTTTCACCTGCACCCGAACCCGCTGAGGAGCCGAGCAATGCCCCACCACACCTTATCCCGACTGACCGCCCTGGCGCTTGTTGCCGCCTTGGTGGCGTGTACCGCCCGCCAACACGTCCAGACAGAGCCCGACACCGTCCAGCCCATCGTCGAACATGCGGAGATTGCCGAACACGCAGCCCCGCAACCCGCGGTCATGGCGCGTGACGCGACCGCTTTGGCAAAGGAAGCCAAGCTGGTGCTCGCCTCACCCGCGACGCTGGTGATGCCGACTGGGGCGGATGAAGGGCGCGAACGCTATGGCAAGCGGGATGACAATCCGATCAAGCAGGTGGCGGAAACCCCCGTCTCGACCTTCAGCATTGACGTGGATACGGCGAGCTACAGCAATGTGCGCCGCCTGCTCAACCAGGGCCATCTGCCCCCCGGCGACGCCGTGCGTGTTGAAGAGCTGGTCAACTACTTTCCTTACGACTACGCGCTGCCCACCGGCAAGCACCCTTTCGCGGTGCACACCGAGCTGGCTCCCGCTCCCTGGAACCCCGAACGCATACTTCTGCGCATAGCCATCAAGGGTCAGGACATCGCCAAGCAAAGCCTGCCGCCCGCCAACCTGGTGTTTCTGGTCGATGTGTCCGGCTCGATGATGAGTACAGACAAGCTGCCGCTGCTGAAGTCTTCGCTCAAACTGCTGGTCAAGGAAATGCGCGCACAAGACCGGATCACGCTGGTGACCTATGCCTCGGGTACGCAAGTCGTTCTGTCGCCCACACCAGGCAACCAGCACGCCACCATCATCGCCGCGATTGATGCGCTGCAGGCGGGTGGCAGCACCGCGGGGGCGTCGGGTATCGAACTGGCTTACCGCGCGGCGCAGCAAAGCTTCATGCCGGGCGGGATCAACCGCATCCTGCTGGCAACGGATGGCGACTTCAACGTCGGTGTCAGCGATGATCGTCAGCTGCGCAGCATGGTCGAGGAGAAGCGCAAGTCCGGCATCTCACTCTCGACGCTGGGCTTCGGCACGGGCAACCTCAATGACACGATGATGGAACAATTGGCCGACTATGGCGACGGCGCTTACTCCTACATCGACAGCCTGATGGAAGGCCACAAGGTGCTGGTCAACGAGATGAGTTCCAGCCTCGCCACGATCGCCCGTGACGTGAAGATCCAGATCGAGTTCAACCCGGCCGTGGTGCAGGAGTATCGCCAGATCGGTTACGAGAACCGCCAGCTCGCCCGCGAAGATTTCAATAATGACAAGGTCGACGCCGGCGACATTGGGGCGGGCCACACCGTGACCGCGCTGTATGAGCTGACGCTGGCCGATGCCAAGGCCAGCGTGGATCCCCTGCGCTATGCCGCGAAGGCCAGCCCCGAGGGCGGCGTCAGCAAGGAGCTGGCACATTTGCGCCTGCGCTACAAATCACCTGAGGCCGCCGAGAGCACGCTGATGGAATATCCGCTGCCACGCGCTGCAATCCATCCCCTGGCGCAGGCAAGCAACGAGTTCCGCTTTGCCACCGCTGTGGCCGGTTTCGGGCAGATCCTGCGAGGCGGTAAGAACACCGGTCCGTGGCAGTTCGACGATGCACGCAAGCTTGCACACGGCAGTCTCGGCGTCGATCGCTTCGGCTATCGCGGGGAATTCCTGCGGCTGATTGATCTGGCCAGCGCCCTCGCCACCCGGCCAAAGGGATAAGCCGCCGTGCCTTGCCATGGCGGGCACCGGCAATCCGCCAGCCTGGGAAGCTGGCATCAGCAAGGAAAGCCCTCTTTCGAGGGCTTTTTGGGGTCAGCGCCGGCGAACAGCTTGGCTAGGCCGCCATGCCACGCTGAAGCGGCAGATCAAAGCCTTCCACACCGATCCCGATGGCCTCGGCGAGTTGCGCCTTGACAGCATTCAGCTCATCAAACTGCTTGAGCAAGGTGCTCTCTGCCTGCAAGAGCTCGCGGATGCGCTCTTCCAGCGTACCGGTGGCCTCATGCACGCGTTTGACGCTGTCCAGCCGGCGGCGCAGCTGGAGCTGATACTCGCGCACCTGGGTCTCCAGGGGTGACATCACCGCACGCAGCCATTGCTCGATGTCCCGGTTGGCCACTTCGAAGGTTCTCCGCGCTTCCAGGGCAATCGTTTCGAAGAAGCGCTGCGTCACGGTGTTCTTCCAGTGTGCGTACACCGCCACCGTGTTGAGCTGCTCGTTGAACGCTTTTTCGAGACGCGCCACTTCCCGTTCGTACTGCCAGAACGAGAAGGTGTTCGGCGGGGCGAGCTTGAGCCCGTGCTCGACGCTGAAGCGCCGGTACATGGCGTCCAGCATATTGGTGATTTCTTCGATTTCCAGCGCCGAGCTGCGCAAACGATCCCGAAGCGTATCGAAGAAATTCCGCATGGCTTCACGCAGGCCTTGCGTGAAGCGCGCATCGATCATGGCTTCGCGGGTCCGGCGGGTTTCCGTGCGGACAGCATCCATGCCGATGTGCGTAAACACGCGATTGGAGATGCTGGTGAATACGCTGCGCACGGCGTGGTACTTCTTCAGCCCGGACTCAAACTCGTCCTTCTCCTGGCGCACCTTGCGCATCATGTACTCAATCACGCCCTGATTCTTGCCACGCAAATCGCTCATCTCCTGCAGCTGCTCGCGCAAACCGCGCATGCGTGCATCCAGCAACTCGGCAGAGCGGCGCAAAATGTCGCCACACTCGCCGGCTGAGTTTTCACGCAGCAGCTGTTGCCGCCCGGGCAGAAGCTCGGAAGACAAGGCGTTCTCCAGCCGCATGACCCGCGAACGTTGCAGCAGGGGCGCATCGCGGCTCACACGGGCGAGCAGGGCTTTCTGCGCAGAGACCGGGAAGATCAGGTCGCTGTCGATGTCCAGGGTTTCCGCAACCGACTCGACCTGCTTGTCGATCTCGGCCTTGATCTCGGCTTCGCTGCGCATGCCGTCCCACAAGCCATCGATCTTGTTCAGCACCACCACACGGCCGCGGGTGTGTCCGCGGCCAGCATTCACGTGTTTTTGCCAGACGGTCAGGTCGCTTTGCGTCACGCCCGTATCGGCCGCCAGGATGAACAGGACGGCATGCGCATTGGGCAACAGGGAAAGCGTCAGTTCCGGTTCCGAGCCAATTGCATTCAGCCCCGGCGTGTCGACAATCACCAGGCCCTGTTCCAGCAGCGGGTGGGGAAACTGGATGATGGCGTGACGCCAGCGGGCAACCTCCACCAGCCCTTCGGCATCGGGCTTTGCGCCGTCGACACCGGTGTCATCCACCTGGAAGCCCAGGCGGACAGCTTCTTCACGTGGCACCCGCTTGGTCTCGCTCACACGGGACAGCGCGCGCTGCATGCCCTCGGTGTCGTCCAGATCGATCGGCTGCAGCACCCACTCGGATTCAATGCGTCTCAGGTCTGCCACACTTTCGGAGCGCGCCCGTGTCTCGATCGGCAGCAGGCGGATCCCAGGCTGCTGCCCGTTCTCCCATTGCAGCTCGGTCGGGCACATGGTTGTGCGCCCGGCGCTGGAAGGCAGGATACGCGTCCGGTAATCGGAGAAGAAGATCGCGTTGATGAGCTCGGACTTGCCACGCGAGAATTCGGCCACAAACGCTACGACCAGTTTTTCTTCTTTCAGGCGGTCGAGCACGTACTGAAGCCGCATGTCCGACTGCGTGTCTCCCACGTCATTATTGGTCAGCCACGAACGGAGGTGCTGAATCGCGTGACTTACATCGCCACGCCACTGGGCAAAAGCAGAAAACTGGTCTGTCAGGGCCATCTTGCATCCCCAAGGGACATCGAGAGAAAACGCCCCGGTCGGGGCTCGGAGTTTCGACGCGTAACGTCGTCGGCTAGCATATGCGCCATCGCCACCACTTGCAATCAAGTGCCGGATTTTGCACGCGAGATTCCGCGCGTATTTGCGGTTTTCTGACAAACGGGACAGCAGAAAGTCGCACGCTGAGCCATGACGTGGCGTTCGACAGTGGCGCCACATACCCTGCATGGCTGATTGTCCCGCCCATACACGGCGTACTGCTGCTGGAAATAGCCGGAGGCGCCGTCGCTGTGAACAAAGTCCTTGAGACTGCTCCCGCCGGCGGCCAAGGCATCTTGCAGCGTTTGTTTGATGGCATCGGCCAGCACGCGGCAGTGTTTTCGATTGAGTTGCCCGGCTGGCGTAGCGGGGTGAATGCGGGCACGGAACAGGCTCTCGGACGCGTAGATATTGCCGACGCCAACGATCCGGTGTGCATCCATGATGAAGGGCTTGATCGGCGTCCGTCGGCCTCGACTCATTGCGTACAGCACCTCGCCGTCAAAATCGTCGGCAAGCGGCTCACACCCCAACGTGGCCAGCAATGCATGCTGCTCAGCCGGCGGTTCGAGCAATAGCACAGCGCCAAACCGGCGCGGATCACGCAAGCGCAGGACTTTCTCGCCCAGCACGAGGTCAAAATGGTCGTGTTTGCCCGCTGGCGTGTCGCGCGGGAAGATACGCAAGCTGCCCGACATGCCAAGGTGAAGCAGCAAGACGTAGTCGCCCGCATCGAGCAAGATATATTTGGCCCGGCGCCGCACAGCGGTGACACGCTGCCCGATCAGGCATTCGCGCAGTTGTGGCGGAAAGGGGTAGCGCAAGCCGAGATGGCGCGTCACCACTTCGCCAATCCGCTGGCCGGACACATGGGGCTCGATTCCGCGCCGCGTGATTTCAACTTCAGGTAGTTCAGGCATGGCCGCTGGCTTGCTCGTCAATACTGCTAACATGGTGCCTGATGCCTGACCTCAATACCAGACAGCTCTGATGCCACCCAAAAGCATGCTCACCCCCTCCTTCATCAAGCACGCAGTTCTGCTTGCCGGTTCATGCATTCTGCTTGGCCATTCCGCTGCGCATGCCGACGCACCGCGGGATCATGCGGCCAAGGGCCGCTCGGCAAGCCGGCCTGCGACGATCTCAAGTGCGCAGTTCCTCTACCAGGCACTATTGGGCGAAATTGCCGCCCGTCGCGGGGCCGCATCCACTGCTGTTGCCAGCTATCTCGATCTGACTCGCAAGACCCACGACCCCAGAATTGCGCGCCGGGCGACCGAAATTGCCCTGCAGTACCGTGAGATGGCGCTTGCTGCGGAGGCGGCGCGTCTCTGGCTGGAAGTTGAACCAGAATCTCAGACGGCATTGCAAACCGTAACGGCCATTACGGCCGACAGCAACCAGACGCCAGCGGAGCTTGAAGCTTCGATCAAGGCCCAACTGGAGAAACAGCCGGGCAAACGGGGAGTCATCCTCCTGCAGATTCCCCAGCTGCTGTCCCGCTATCCGGATCCCGCTGCCAACCGGGGGATTACGAACAGGCTGACAGAGCCTTATCTCAAACTACCGGAAGCACACTACGTGCGCGGAATCGCCGCGGCGATCGCTCAAGACCTGGCCGGCGGCGTGACGGAGGCAAACGCTGCGCTCGCTTTGCGGCCCGACTGGGAAGACGCGGCGATCCTGCGGTGGCGCGCATCTCCAGCCGAGCGCCGGGCAGATGCCGCGGCTGAGCTAAGGGCCTTTGGCGAAGCAAACCCCAAGGCAGCAGATGCCAGACTGAATTACATCCGCTGGCTCGCCAGTGAGAAGCGCAATGACGAGGCACAGAAGGCCGCCGACGCCTTGCTTGCGGACAGCCCTGAGAACAATGATTTGCGCTATGCCATTGCAATCATTCGCGTCGAGACCGGCGACCTTGCAGGCGCTGAGCAGCTGATGCGGCAATTGCTCGACCGGGGCTATCCGGAAGCGGATCTGCTGCGCCTCTTGCTCGGGCAGCTCGTGGAGGAACAGAAGCGCTTCCCGGAGGCCCTGAACCTGTATGCCGAGGTGCCGATCGGGCGCCACTTCGCTGCAGCGGCAGATCGCCAGGCGCGCCTGCTCTTCAAGCAAGGCAAACTGGCCGACGCGCGACGCATCCTGAGCAGCGCAGCCAGCAGGCAACCTGACAGCACCGTGCAACTGCAGCTGGTTGAAGCCGACTTGCTGCGCCAGGCCGACAAGCCGGCAGAGTCGTTCGAAGTACTTGAGCTGACCCTCGTTCTGGAGCCTGACAACACCGATGCGCTCTATATGTCAGCGATGGTGGCGGAACCGCTGAAGAAATACGATTTGATGGAAGAACGGCTGCGCAAGGTGATCGCGCTCAAGCCAGATTATGCGCAGGCTTACAACGCGCTGGGCTATTCCTTGACTGAACGGAATCTGCGGCTAGACGAAGCTGAACCCTTGCTTGAAAAAGCGCTGAGCCTGGCGCCCGAGGACGCGGCCATCCTGGATAGCGTGGCGTGGCTGAGATTCCGCCAAGGCAAATTTGATGCGGCAAAAGAGATGATTCTGCGTGCGATGGCAAAGCTTGAGGATGCTGAAATCCTGTCGCATTACGTCGAGATTCTCTACGCTGCCGGCGACTCACAGACGGCCCGCAGCGTGTTCGCCTCGGCAAAAGATAAATTTCCGGATAATCACCTTCTGCGTGCCGTCGGACAGCGGCTCGGCTTTTGATCCTCGGGGCTCGATTGATGACTCGCTTGTTGAACTCGTTGCTATCCGCCGTGCTGTGCGTTTCGTTGCTCGCGTGTGCCAATGCACCATCCACACCAAAAGAGGTTCCGCCACGCCCGGCGCGTGAGACGGTCAGCAGCTTCGCCATCAACGCACGTGCGGTCATCAAGCAGAGTGGCAAAGCCAATTCCCTTCGCATCATGTGGGAACACACGCCAGACACGGACAACATCGGCTTTGCATCCCCGCTGACCGGCATGATCGCCGAGCTTCAGCGTGATCGCAGCGGCGCGCGATGGATCTCAGCGGAAGGCGAGCACTACGAGGCACGCAATGCAGACCTCCTGATCGCGCGACTCACCAGTGAGCCGGTGCCGATCGCGGCGCTTGCGCTCTGGGTGACCGGACAGCTCAGCATGGGCGCCACCGACATTCATCGCGACAACAGCGGACGACTGCTGCAGGCTGCGGACAAAGGCTGGCAGATCAGGGTGTTAAGCTACGAGACCGAACGCCCGGAGGCCATGCCGAGCGTCATGGAAGTCGAGTCTGGCTCGCTGCTCATCCGACTCGCTTTCGAGGAATACGTGATTTGAACGCACGACTGAACTGCCCGGCACCGGCCAAGCTCAATCTGTTTCTGCATGTCACCGGTCGTCGACCTGACGGCTACCACACCCTGCAAACCGCCTTCCGCCTTGTCGATCACGGCGATCGACTGGACTTTCATCTCCGGCAGGATGGGCTGATCTGCCGGACCAACGACTTGCCTGGCGTGCCACCCGACACTGATCTGGTCGTGCGCGCGGCGCGCCTGCTTCAAGCCAAGACAGGTTGTACGCTCGGGGCGGATATTTGCGTCAACAAACATTTGCCAATGGGTGGAGGCCTCGGCGGTGGCAGCTCGGACGCTGCCACCACGCTTTTGGCGCTGAACAGCCTCTGGCAAACAGGGGTCAGGCGCGAAACCTTGCAGGCATGGGCGCTGAGCTTGGGCGCGGACGTCCCGTTCTTCATTTTTGGCCAATCTGCCGTGGCACAAAGCATTGGCGAAGAACTCACCGCACTCTGCCTTCCACCAGCTTGGTACGTCGTGATAGAGCCACCGGTCTCAGTCCCCACCGCCGAGATTTTTCGCGCCGAGGACTTGACTCGAAATACGGCTCCAATCATAATTACAGGCTCTGCGGTTGACGATTTATTGCACCACTTCCAGCTCCAAGCACGGAACGATTTGCAAGGGGTTGCCTGCAGACTGTACCCTCAGATCCAGCTTGCGCTTGAGGCGTTGGGCAGGTTCGGTGCACCGCGAATGAGCGGTTCGGGCAGCAGCGTGTTTCTGGAGTGTCGCAGCAAGTCCCTCGCCGAGAGCGTGGTACAGGCTCTGCGGCCGGACTGGAAAATTTGGAGCGCATGCGGCTTGAACGATCATCCACTGCGCCACTGGGTCAGTGATTAGTTTGTACGCCAGGTGAGTGTTCTCACGGGCTCTTAAAGGTTTGTTGGGGAGTCGCCAAGTTGGTCAAGGCACCGGATTTTGATTCCGGTATTCGAAGGTTCGAATCCTTCTTCCCCAGCCCAATATGATCGGGCAGGTCACAGTCGAGGCTGTCGGCCTGCCCGAATCGTTTTTGCTAACGCAATCAACGAGGTGGTCATGGCGTATCGCAGCCTGATGGTCTTCACTGGCAACGCCAATCCAAAACTTGCCGGCGATGTCGTCAAGCGTCTTGGTATTTCCATCGGCTCCGCCACGGTCGGTCGTTTTTCGGATGCAGAAGTCAATGTCGAGCTGCTGGAGAACGTTCGCGGCAAGGATATCTTTGTCCTGCAACCGACGTCGGCCCCCACAAACGACAACTTGATGGAGCTGCTGATCATGGTCGACGCGCTCAAGCGCGCTTCTGCCGGCCGGATCACCGCAGCCATCCCCTATTTCGGCTACGCGCGCCAGGATCGTCGTCCGCGTTCTGCGCGTGTCGCCATTACCGCCAAGGTTGTTGCCAACATGCTTCAGGCGGTCGGCGTTCAGCGTGTGCTCACCGTTGATCTGCATGCCGATCAGATTCAGGGGTTCTTCGACATACCCGTCGATAACATCTACGCAACCCCGCTGCTGCTGTCGCATCTACGCAAGACAGAGCTTTCTAATGATCTGATGGTGGTGTCCCCTGACGTAGGCGGCGTTGTCCGCGCCCGCGCCGTCGCCAAACAGCTGGAGTCCGAGCTCGCCATCATCGACAAACGCCGGCCCAAAGCCAACGTGGCGGAAGTCATGAACATCATCGGCGATGTGCGAGACCGCACCTGTGTCATCGTCGATGACATCGTTGATACAGCGGGCACGCTCTGCAAGGCAGCGCAAGCGCTCAAACAACATGGCGCCAAGCGTGTCGTCGCCTATATCACGCATGCGGTGCTTTCAGGCTCGGCCATCGCGCGCATCAATGATTCCGAGCTGGATCAATTGGTGGTGACCGATACCATTGCGCTGCGAGATGATGCGAAGGCCTGCCCGAAGATCAAGCAGGTATCGATTGGCGCACTGCTGGCAGACACCATGCTGCGAATCAGCAATGAGGAATCCGTTTCGTCGCTGTTCATGGACGAGTGAAGGTAGTCAGTTTTCGGGCGGTCTGATTTTCTGGATCGCCTTTTTGTGTCGGTGCAGACCTGGTCGCGGGCTGTCACCATTAATTGGAGAATCACATGTCTTTCAACGTTCAAGCCGCCAAGCGCGACGCCAAAGGAACGGGTGCGAGCCGCCGTCTGCGTCACGCGGGCACAACCCCGGGCATCATCTACGGTGGCGACAAGCCTGCCGTGCAGATTTCGCTGAATCACAACAACCTGTTCCACGCCCTGCGCAACGAAGCTTTCCACAGCTCCGTGCTGAACATCGATGTCGATGGCGCAAAGGAAACCGTCGTGTTGCGTGACGTGCAATGGCACCCGTTCCGTCAGCAAGTGCTGCACATCGATTTCCAGCGTGTTGACGCAACCCATGCTGTCCACCTGAAGGTACCGGTTCACTTTGTTGGCGCCGATGTGTGCCCCGGTGTGAAGCTGCATGGCGGCACCTTCTCGCACACCATCAACGAAATCGACGTCAAGGGCCTGGCGGCTGACCTGCCAGCCTTCATCGAAATCGACGTCAAGTCCTTGGACAACAACGTGGCCCTGCACCTGCGGGACGTGAAATTGCCGAAGGGTGTCGAACTGGCCCACGCTGCTGACGGCGACAAGGTGATTGCGTCGATCGTTGCTGCACGCGGTGGCGAGCCCGAAGCCGCCGAAGGCGAAGCCAAGGCCTGATGACTCAGCGGGCTCCGCGCCTGATTGTCGGTCTCGGTAACCCCGGGGCTGAGTATTCCGAGACCCGGCACAACGCCGGGTTTTGGTTTTGTGAGCGCCTCGCGCAAGATCTGGGCATCACACTGAACCACGAGTCACGCTTTCATGGATATGTTGGGCGCAGCGGAAACACTTGGCTGCTGCTGCCACAAACCTTCATGAATCGCTCTGGTCAGGCAGTGCTGGCCCTGGCTCATTTTTACCGCATCCTGCCAGATGAAATCCTCGTCGTGCATGACGAACTGGATATTCCGCCCGGCCAATTGCGCCTCAAATACGGCGGAGGACTTGGCGGTCACAATGGCCTGAAAGACATCAGTTCGCGCCTGTCGACGCAAGACTATTGGCGGCTGCGCATCGGAATTGGTCATCCTGGTGACAAGAATGCAGTGGCAAACTTCGTTCTGAATCGCCCGCGCCGCGAAGAGCAGGACGAGATCGACGATGCAATTTGCCGGGCGCTCGCCGCCTGGCCCAAGATTGCCAAGGGCGAATGGAGCCCGGCTACCCAACACATCAACGCGCGCCCCGCGGCGCCCAAGGAACAAGCATGAGCCTCAAATGCGGCATTGTTGGTCTGCCCAACGTCGGCAAGTCGACGCTTTTCAACGCCCTGACAAAGTCCGGAATCGCAGCGGAGAATTATCCCTTCTGCACCATTGAGCCGAACGTCGGCATCGTTGAAGTCCCAGACGCGCGCATGCAGCAGCTTGCCGAGATCGTAAAGCCGCAGCGCATGCAGCCGGCCATTGTCGAGTTCGTCGACATTGCGGGCCTGGTGGCTGGTGCCTCGAAAGGCGAAGGTCTGGGCAACCAGTTTCTCGCCAACATCCGCGAAACCGACGCCATCGTGAACGTGGTGCGCTGTTTTGATGACGAGAATGTCGTGCACGTCTCGGGTCGGGTCGATCCGCTCGCGGACATCGAAACCATCTTGACCGAGCTTGCGCTTGCTGACATGACTGCGGTCGAGAAGGCCATCCAGCGCGAGAACAAGAAGGCGCGCGCTGGCGATAAGGATGCGCAAAAGCTTGTTGCCCTGCTTGAAGCGCTGCTGCCACACCTCAACGAGGGGCTGCCTGCACGCACCTTCAAGCTCTCGGACGACGATCTGGTGCAACTCAAGCCGCTTTGCCTGATGACGCTCAAGCCGGCCATGTACGTTGGTAACGTGCTTGAGGACGGCTTCCAAAACAACCCACACCTGGATCGTCTGCGCGAGCATGCCGCCAAGGAAGGCGCCCCGGTTGTCGCGCTGTGCGCCAAGATCGAGCAGGAGCTCGCTGACCTCGACGATGAAGACAAGCTGGCCTTCCTCGCCGATTTAGGGCTTTCGGAGCCAGGCCTGAACCGCCTGATTCGAGCGGGTTACGATCTGCTCGGCCTGCAGACTTACTTTACGGCCGGGGTTAAAGAAGTCCGTGCCTGGACGATTCACAAGGGCGACACCGCGCCACAAGCTGCGGGCGTCATCCACACCGATTTCGAGAAGGGCTTTATCCGCGCACAAACCATCGCTTTCGATGATTTCATCCAGTACCGCGGCGAGCAGGGCGCTAAAGAAGTGGGGAAGATGCGCTCGGAAGGCAAGGAATACGTCGTCAAAGATGGCGACGTACTCAACTTCCTCTTCAACGTCTGATCGGACCCGCTTCAACCAGGCAACTGCGGCCTGGTAGCCTCCAACGGAAGGCGAATCACAAACTCTGCGCCGCCGGATGCGTCATTCCGGGCAAAGATCTCGCCTTTATGCAGTTTGACGATCTCGCGACAAATCGCAAGGCCAAGTCCTGTTCCGCCAGCACCGGAATGGGTCTTGCTGCTCTGCACGAATTTATCGAATATCGTCTCCAGCTCATCTTCTGGAATGCCGATACCACCATCGGCAATCCGGATCTCCATCGCCGGCCGCACGCCGCCACTGAGCCGGCGCATAGACGTCTCAGCGGCATGAATAGCGATGCGCGACCCCTTCGGCGAGAACTTCACCGCATTTGACAACAAATTCCGGATTAGCTGCCCAATCAAGGTTACGTCCCCCGTCATCGACAGAGTGGGCTGGAGATCAAGATCCACCGCAATCTGCTTGTGTTCCATGAGCGCGGCAAACTCCTGCACCGAATCATCTACCACGGGTCGGATATCGAAGTGCTCAGATGCAATCGGCTGGCTGCCATCCTCCAGCTTGGCCAGGTCAAGCAGGTTGTTCAGCAGACTCAGCAATCTCTCGCCGCTTCGCACGATCCGCTCGAAATACCCATACTCCTTGCTTAGCTGCGCGTTCCCCTCGGTGCGCGTAAGTCCGAGGCGAGCAAAGCTCAGCACAGCGTGCATCGGCGTTCGCAACTCATGCGACATGTTGGAAAGGAAGACTGTCTTGCTCGCATTGGCACGATCAGCCGCCTCTTTGGCCGCGGCCCAGCGCGCCTCAGCCAGACGCCATTCGGTTACGTCAAAGATTGCGCACACAATCACGCGCTCGCCTTCTGCATCAATGCATCGACCTTTGGCAATGACGCGGTAGTGCGTGTCCTGATCTGTCGCAAACCGGTAGGTCGAGGTTTCTTTTAACACTCGTCCGCCCGCCAATACTTCTGCGTCTTCCTCCAGCATCGTTGCCGCGCTCTCTGCATCCACTGCAAGAGCTGAGGACTGACCAATCAAGACGTCACGTTCCACACCCAGAAGTTGCGCACAGGCCTCATTCGCGAGCAGACACTGACTTTGCCCGTTCTTGACATAGACAGGGTAGGGAATCACGTCGATCAGGCGCTGCACGTAGGCTTGGTAACTTTGATGCCGACCGACCTCCCGGTTCAGCGCTTCCTGCAACTGGCGCTCTGCCAATCGCCACTTCGTGACGTCAAAGTGTGACCCCACGATCACCGGATGCCCCTCGGGATCAAAACAAGACCCCTTGGAGACCACCAGACACCGTGCGTCCCGCGCCGCGCCATAGGGACGAAGTACCTCCTTGAATACGTTCTTCCCCGTCAACACATGCCGGTCCTCCTGAACGGACTCAGCCGCGTACTCGGGACTACTGAACAACTCCCACGGAGTCAGACCACAGATATCTTCGGGCGCCCGCGCATAGACCGCGGCAAAAGCTTCGTTGACCATGAGGTAACGACTCTCCGCATCCCGCACATAGACAGGCTGCGGAATCACATTGATCAGGTGCTGCACATAGTTCTTGCTGCGCTCAGCCAACTCTGCCAAGCGCCGGGCTGCCTCAACCTGTGCGGTAAGCTCGATAAACACGGACAGAATGACTGGGTCATTCCCTTCCTCGTACACCAGGTGGCTGCGAAGCAAGATCGTGCGGGTACCTTCACCCGCTTGTGAGTATTCAAAGGTATCGTCCCAATAGGGAGAATCTGCGCTATCGGGCGCACGAGGGGTGAAGTGTGCCCGCCATTGGGCGGGGAGGAGCGGCCCGATCACCTGACCGTCATAGCGCCCTTGGGGGAGTCCCAGCAAACGCTGGCAGGCGAAATTCATGTTGATAATGCGGCCCGCGCGATCAACCAGCGTTAACGGTGAGCCCGAGTACAAGAATGTCGAACCATATAGGCTGCTCACAGGCGCGATATCGGGCAAGGCCCGCCGACGCACAAAGGCCAGCGGCGCCAACGCCGCTACACTTGCGCACAGTGCGACGAGCCAGGCTTGCGGGATGAACGCAGCTGCCAACTGGCCGACAGCAAGCCCACATCCAGCGCAAAGCATCCACACGCGCCTAGCCGCACGTGTGCTCGACAGATTAGCGGGCAATCGCGAAGGATCCATCATTGACGCATCCGCATTTCAAAGACGATATTAGCCTCCATCATGCACGAGCTGACGCCATCTGTTCGCACGATGCGCGTGCGACTCACTTTTGCGATTCTGATCGCTCATCGCTATGCGGGCTAGAATGTCGCCCCGCGGTATTACTGGACAAGCCCCATGAAACAGCTTGAAAACGACACCTTCCTCCGCGCTCTGCGGCGCCAACCAACCGACTATACGCCGGTATGGCTGATGCGGCAGGCAGGGCGCTACCTGCCCGAGTACCGTGCGACACGTGCCACAGCGGGCAGTTTCATGGACTTGTGCCGCAATGCCGCGTTTGCCACCGAAGTCACACTGCAACCGCTGGCGCGTTTTCCGCTGGATGCCGCGATTCTGTTCTCCGACATCTTGACGGTTCCCGACGCGATGGGTCTTGGCTTGTCATTTGCCGAAGGGGAAGGGCCACGGTTTGCACGCCCCTTGCGCGACGAACACGCGATCAAGTCTCTTTACGTGCCGGATATGGCGGCACTTAAGTATGTTTTCGACGCTGTATCCGAAATCCGTCATGCACTAAAGGGCAGTGTCCCGCTGATTGGATTCTCTGGCAGTCCGTTCACCCTGGCCTGTTACATGGTCGAGGGCGCGGGCTCAGACGATTTTCGCCATATCAAGGCCCTGATGTACAGCCGCCCCGATCTTCTGCACCACCTTCTCGCAATCAACGCAAGAACTGTTACCACTTACCTGAATACGCAAATTGAAAATGGCGCGCAGGCAGTCATGTTGTTCGACACCTGGGGGGGCGTGCTGAGCACCGCTGCCTACCGGGAATTCTCGCTTGCCTACATGCGGCAGATCGTCGCTGGCCTCAAACGGGAGCAGGATGGCGAGCACGTGCCGGTAGTCCTGTTCACTAAAGGCGGGGGGCAATGGCTGGAGGATATGGCTGATACCGGCTGCGACGCGCTGGGGCTGGATTGGACTGTCGACGGCGCCGGCGCCCGCGCCCGAGTCGGCGATCGTGTTGCCTTGCAAGGCAACCTTGATCCAGGCGTGCTGATGGGGTCAGCTGATCAGGTAGCGGCGGAGACTTGCCGCGTGCTCGACACTTTCGGCCCCCAGCCTGGCCATGTCTTCAATCTGGGACACGGCATTTCCCAATACGCGCCTTACGATAACGTGAGTGTACTGGTGAGCACGGTCCATGCGCACAGCCGCAATCAGCGCCGTTTCGCGAAAGGCTAGGCGCGACGGCATCAAACCCTATATTTCTTGCGTGAAGCGACAAACAAGCTTGACTTATGCACATGAAGTGATGTTATGCGCAATTCTGGCCTAACTGCCGCGGTCTTTTGCTGATTCGTCGTTAAGCTGCTGATTTTTAACATACTCATCGGCAAGCTCAGCCGCTAGCATGAAACAAGTCGCTCACGCAAGAGGACTCAGCCGCTGGCGCCGTAGCCGACTACCCACATTTTTATCCACAAGCCGTGTGGACAAATCAAAACGTAATGGCGAAGCAAGGTGTTGCGTAAGAAAACCGTCAAATCACTTCACCAATCCCACACATGTGGCTGATTAAAAACAATTTTATAGGCGCATTAGATTTCCTTGTCCCGCATCGTGCGCATTGCGCTTCCCCTCCCGCGCCCGCAACTCTTTGATTACTTGGCGGCAGACGTGCCAGAGCCTGCCGTCGGGCATTGTGTGCGCGTGCCGTTCGGACCCGGCGAGAAAACCGGCGTGATCATCGCGCTGGACCCCGCCGATCCGCCCCCACGCCACAAACTCAAACCCGTGCTGGAGGTGCTGACAGACGTGCCGCCTCTGCCGCCACAGTGGCTGGCGCTGACTGGCTTCGCGGCGCGCTACTACCAGCACCCGCTGGGCGAGGTGATCTCGGCTGCGCTGCCGCCCGGGATTCGTCGTGCGGCGCGTTTACCACGCGACGAAGATCCTTGGCTGGCCACCACGCCGCTGGGGCGCTCTGCGCTAGGCGGAACAACCAAGCTGACACGGACCTTGGCGGCGGTGCTGGCGGTTCAGTCTGCCGGCGCGCGGCGGCGCAGCCAGTTGCTCGGGGATCTGGAGGGTGACGCCAGTGCTGCAATCCGCGAGGCGCGCAACAAGGGATGGCTGGAGACAGTGTGCCGCGCGGGAGAGCGCGAGCCACTTGGCGCCTTGCTGCTGAACCCCGCGCAAGCCGATGCGGTCGCACAGATGGGCTCAGCGCTTGGGCGTTTCGAAGCCTTTCTGTTATTTGGTGTCACCGGGAGCGGCAAGACCGAGGTCTATCTGCACCTGATTGCGCAAGCCCTGGCTGCAGGCAAGCAGGCGCTCATGCTGGTACCGGAAATTGGCCTCACGCCACAGTTGCTTGAGCGTGTGGCAAGCCGTTTCCCTGGAGCCAACCTGGTCAGCCTGCACAGTGGGTTGGCAGACGGCGCACGCTCTCTCGGCTTCGCGCTGGCACTGCGCGGCGAGGCGGACATCGTGCTCGGCACCCGCCTCTCGGTATTCGTACCATTGCCACGACTGGGGCTGATCGTAATTGACGAGGAACACGACAGCTCCTTCAAGCAGCAGGACGGCCTGCGCTACTCGGCACGCGATCTGGCCGTATGGCGAGCGCGCCACGAAGACTTACCGATCGTGCTGGGCTCAGCCACTCCGGCACTCGAAACCTGGCTCCATGCAGAGGCGGGGCGCTATACACGCCTGGACTTGCCGCTGCCGGCGGTGGCCGAGAACCCACCGCGCTTGCGTCGTATCGATACGCGGCGAGTCAAACTTGATAACGGGTTGTCCCCCCTGTTGATCGAAGAAATCTCGGCACGCGTGACGCGTGGCGAGCAGAGCCTGCTGTTTCTCAACCGGCGTGGCTATGCGCCAGTGATAGCCTGCCCAAGTTGCAATTGGGTAAGCGCCTGTCAGCATTGCTCGGCAAACATGGTCTTTCATGCTGCAGATGGGCGCCTGCGCTGTCATCACTGTGGCGCCGAGTCGGCCGTACCGCGAACTTGTCCAGATTGTGGCAGCCACGATATCCACGCGTTTGGCCGTGGGACTCAGCGGCTTGAGGAGCGGCTCAAGGAGTACTTCCCCGCCGCCCGCATCGAGCGCGTCGATCGTGATTCGGTGCGGACTCCGGCGCAATGGGAAGAGGTTCGCAGCCGCATCGGATCTTGCGAGATCGACATCCTGGTCGGCACCCAGATGCTCGCCAAAGGCCACGATTTTCCCAATCTCACCCAGGTCGGCATCATCGGCGCAGATGCAGGTCTCTTCTCTGCAGACTACCGTGCGCCCGAACGCTTATTTCAGCAACTCATGCAGGTAGCCGGTCGCAGCGGTCGTGGCGATCTGCCGGGAGAGGTGCTGGTCCAGACGGAGTTCCCGGAGCATCCGCTCTACGAGCATCTGGCACGACGCGACTACGCGGGCTTTGCCGCCCGCGAGCTCGCAGATCGACGCGTGGCAGGCTTCCCACCTTATGGCTTTCATGCCGTATTACGCGCTGAAGCGCCCGAATTGAGTCAGGCAGTGGCTTTTCTCAACCAAGCTCGCGATGCGGCGCTGGCCTTGCACAGCCCGGTGATGCTCTATGACGTCGTGCCGATGCGCCTGGTCCGGCGCGCACGACTGGAGCGCGCACAACTGGTGCTAGAGTCGGACACCCGCCCAGGCTTGCAGGGGCTGCTCAACGCGTTGATGCCGCTGCTCTACACAATGCGATGCCCCAAAGAACTGCGATGGCATCTTGACGTCGATCCGGGTGAGCTTTAACCAAACCGAAGCAAAAAAAAGCGCCCCGCGGGGCGCTTTTGTCAGAGGCCATCAACGTGATGGTCAAATCAACTCGAGGATTAATAGTGGTAGGCCGACTCGCCGTGGCTCGTGATATCCAGGCCTTCGCGCTCTTCGTCTTCCGGTACCCGCAGCCCGACAAACATATCCACGAGCTTGTAGGCGATCAAGGAGACGATGCCAGACCAGAGAATGGTCACCACAACCGCCGTCCCCTGGTTCATCAACTGGGCGGACATCGAGTACTCGCCGACCTTGTTGGCCACGTAGTCATACACGCCCATCCCACCCAGTGCCGGATCGGCGAACACGCCGGTCAGCAATGCGCCGAGTATCCCGCCGACGCCGTGCACACCGAACACGTCAAGTGCATCGTCTGCGCCCAAGAGCTTCTTCAGACCATTCACACCCCAGAGGCAGATCATCCCGGCCAGCAAACCGATGATCAAGGCGCCACCGATGCCCACGAAACCACAGGCTGGCGTAATCGCCACCAGACCAGCCACCGCACCCGAAGCTGCGCCTAGCATGGAAGGCTTGCCTTTGATGACCCACTCAGCAAACAACCAGGAGAGCGCTGCGGCTGCCGTCGCCGTCATGGTGTTACCGAAAGCCAGGGCCGCAAGACCGGTCGCTTCAAGGTTTGAGCCGGCGTTGAAACCGAACCAGCCGATCCACAGCAAAGAAGCACCGATCATCGTCATCGTCAGGCTGTGCGGCGCCATGGCCTCGCGACCGTAGCCGATACGCTTGCCCACCATGAACGCGCCCACCAAGCCCGCGATGGCGGCGTTGATGTGCACCACCGTGCCCCCCGCGAAGTCGATCGCACCCTTCTGGAACAGGAAGCCCGCTGTCGCTGCGGCTTTCTCACCCGCGGCGGCATCGATGTAGGCATCTGGACCCGCCCAGTACCACACCATGTGTGCCATCGGCAGATAGGCGAAGGTGAACCACAAGCCGATGAAAATCAGCACTGCCGAGAACTTCATGCGCTCGGCGAACGCGCCGAGAATCAGAGCGGGCGTAATTGCCGCAAAGGTCGCCTGGAAGAACACGTAGATCAATTCAGGGATATAAACGCCTTTGCTGAAGGTCGCCGCAACCGAATCGATGGTGATCCCCTTTAGCAGCACCTTGTCAAAGCTGCCGATGAACGCCCCTCCCTCCGTAAAGGCCAAGCTGTAGCCGTAGAGGACCCAGAGAACGACGCACAAGGAAAATACAACGAAACACTGCATCAGGATGGAAAGCATGTTCTTGGAGCGAACCAAGCCGCCGTAGAACAGCGCCAGACCCGGAATCGTCATCATTGCGACGAGCAGGGTCGATACAATCATCCAGGCGGTGTCGCCCTTGTTGGGCACAGGTGCCGCAGCTGCTGCTGGAGCAGAAGCATCAGCAGCAGGCGTAGCCACGGCCGCAGCGGGCGCAGAGGCTTCGGCAGCAGCGGCGGTTGCGCTGGCGTCTTCAGCAAACGCTGCGCCGGAAAACGCCAGGCTCAATGCCGTTAGCGCAATGGCGAGAAACTTTTTCATTTTCAAGGCTCCCGATGGATCAGAGGGCTTCAGAACCGGTTTCACCGGTACGAATGCGGATGGCTTGCAACAGGTCAAAGACGAAGATCTTGCCGTCGCCGATCTTGCCGGTGTTGGCGGACTTCTCGATCGCTTCAATCACCTGGTCGACCAGGTTGTCATCAATCGCGACTTCCACTTTGACCTTGGGTAGAAAGTCGACGACGTACTCGGCACCACGATAAAGCTCGGTATGGCCTTTCTGGCGCCCAAATCCCTTCACTTCGGTGACGGTCACGCCCTGCACGCCGATGGCGGAGAGCGCTTCGCGCACTTCGTCCAGCTTGAAGGGCTTGATGATTGCAGTTACAAATTTCATGAAAGTCTCCTGTTCAGATGAAGGCCCTTGCGGGCCATCTTGCGGTGTCAGAACGTTTTGCTGACCGACAGTACCAGCGTGTTCTCACCGATTTTTTTGCAGCTATTTGCGTCCGAAACTTCGCACGCGTACCAGAAACCCTTCTTCGCATTGGTGCCGATCACCGCCGCGCCCAGCGCCCAGCCGGAGAGGTCGTAGGTCACGCCCAGTTTCCAGTCGGTGTATGCCAGCTTGCTGTAGTTCTTGACGGTCTGATGGCCCACATGGGTATTCAGCGTCAGCTTTTCCGCAATCGGAAAGTTAGCGGAGAGATCGAAGTAGCCTGAACCCTTGGAATTCCCCGGCTCAGCAGTGAAACAGTTGTCTGCATTCCCGCCCACCACGGCGTATTCGCATGCGCCGCCGTAGGTTTCGTTCTTCGTACCGAAGAAGTTGGTCAGCGTGTGCGAGTACTTGGCAGTGATCCACTTGTAGGTCAGCGCGCCATAAACCTCGAAGTTGTTGTACTTGGTCTTGGCCGCGTTCGGGTAATGTGCGCCCGGATAGTAGTAATACAGACCGCCGACGTCGTAGCTCAGATCCTCTACGATCGTGCCGCGATAGCCGCCATACATATCCCATTCAAGCGAGGCGCCATTCATGTACTGGTTGCCGCTGATGCTCGACAGCCAGGTACCGGCATAGACGCCGATGGGCGACACGTAATCGATCCCGCCCTGGACAGCGGGCAGCTTGTAGCTTTGCGAGAGGCCGCGGAAACGGTAATCGGAGACGACGCTGAAGTTGCCGGTGACCGGGCTGGGCGCGGCGGCTTCTTCGGCCAACGCTGGCAGGGTGATCAGGGCGGCAAGTGTCGAGGCAGCAATCAGGGAAAGGCGCATGGTGGAAACTCCTGTTGAAACAAGTCGAGGTGAAAGGCCAATAGCTGGAATCGTGCCAATGCCCGAAGATCCGCTCTGGATAAGCCTTTCCGGGCAGGCGCCGTGACGCTGCGAGCTTCCGATGCACCCTTCGTGCGCACGGTTCGGCGTAAGGCGCGAGGGTTTGCGCGCTGATTTGGTGCATCGCACCGGCGGCCAAATGCCTCTGTGCTAGACTCGCTCAACGCAATGCGAGGGCCTGCCGGCCCACGCCTCGTGCCGCCAAGGAGTATGACTATGGTAAGCCCCGTTTCCCCGGCCAAGATTCTGGAAGAACTTGGTCACAAGGCATCTGATTTGCTCGCCAGTGGCCCTGCAAAGGATGTCGAGAAGAACGTCAAAGCGCTGCTGGGCAGTGCTTTCTCGAAACTGGATCTGGTTACCCGTGACGAGTTCGAACTCCAGCGGGAGATGCTGGCAAAGACGCGCGAGAAACTGGAAGCCCTTGAGCAGAGAATTGCCCAACTCGACAAGCAGTCCGGAGACTGAGCTTGGGCCTCGCGCTCGTCAAAAGCCGCTCGCTGTGCGGGATGGATGCCCCTGAAGTCACGGTAGAAGTCCACCTCGCGAACGGCTTGCCCGCCATGTCGCTGGTCGGTCTCCCCGATACCGAGGTTAAAGAGGCACGTGATCGTGTACGCGCCGCACTGCTGACCTGCCAGTTTGAATTCCCGAACCGTCGGATCACGGTCAACCTCGCGCCCGCCGATTTGCCCAAGGAAAGCGGTCGCTTTGATCTGCCGATCGCACTCGGCATTCTGGCGGCCTCAGGCCAGGCCAAAACAGCACATCTGGCCGGGTACGAACTGGTTGGCGAGCTTTCACTAAGCGGAGAATTGCGGCCGGTGCGTGGCGCACTGGCGATGGCCTGGCAAGCCGCCGGCGCGGGCCGCACCCTGATCCTGCCTCCCGAAAATGCGGCCGAGGCAGCGCTGGTCGAGGGCATCCGGGTGCTCCCCGCACGCAATCTTCTCGAAGTCGTGGCTCACTTCAACGGGCACAGCGAGCTGATGCCCTACTCCGGTGCATTAACGACTTCCGAGCCGAGCTACCCGGACCTGGCTGACGTAAAAGGTCAAAAGCAGGCCAAGCGCATGCTGGAAGTCGCCGCGGCAGGCCTTCACTCCTTGCTGATGTTTGGTCCGCCAGGCACAGGCAAGTCCATGCTGGCAAGCCGCTTGCCAGGGCTTTTGCCTCAACTGGATGACGAAGCCGCCCTCGAGAGCGCCGCCATCCAGTCCCTGGACGGGAAATTCGATCCTCGCAGGTTCCGTGCACGGCCTTTCAGATCCCCCCATCACTCCGCCTCTGCACCCGCACTGGTGGGCGGCGGCGTGAACCCGCGTCCGGGCGAGATCAGCCTTGCCCATCATGGCGTACTGTTTCTAGACGAGTTGCCCGAGTTCGACCGCAGAGTGCTGGAAGCACTGCGCGAGCCGATGGAGTGCGGTCACATCACGATCTCACGGGCTGCTCAGCGCGCCGATTTTCCGGCCCGCTTTCAGTTCGTAGCTGCAATGAACCCCTGCCCCTGCGGGTATCTCGGGCATCCGCAGCGCGCTTGCCGCTGCACGCCCGACCAGATCGCACGCTATCGCGGCAGGTTGTCCGGCCCGCTGCTGGATCGCATCGATTTGTCGCTCGAAGTCGGCGTACTGTCAGCGGAGACATTGCAGGGCAACCCCGATGGGGAGTCGTCTGCCACGATACGTTCGCGTGTCACCGCAGCCCACACCCTGCAGCAAGTTCGGCAGGGGCGACTCAACGCCCACCTTGACGCACGCGGCATTGAACAACACTGCGTCCCAGACACCAAGGCCCGTGTCATGTTGCATCAGGCCATCGACAAGCTTGGGCTGTCTGCACGGGCATATCACCGGACACTCAAGGTCGCACGCACCATCGCTGATCTGGCGAGCTCAGACACGATCTCGGTCGCACACGTTGCCGAAGCGATCCAATACCGGCGTGGTCTGCCCAGCGATTCCAGACCCTGATGCCGCCAACCCCTGGGTCACAAGGCACGCCAGTTTGGTGCAAAGCCTGCTTCAGGCACAGAAACGTCGCCCGAGTTCGGCCATCTTTCTCGCCGACGGGAGATCGCCTGAAAGCGCAATCGTGCCCTCCCGGCGCCAGGTCCGTCGACCTGTGCTAACGCCCGCCACGGCGGGGTTTCTGCGCCGACGCCCATTCGTGTCGCTGCTTTTCCGGGCACGACTTGCAAGCGCACCACGTGACCTGAAGTGCCGTTTTAACCGCGCCTTGCGTGATAAAGGGCACAATGCTTGCAACACAAATGCAGTAGCGTGCGTCAAGGCTGCGCATGGCACCAACAGCGAGTGGTATCTTTGTTGCCGGGTCTGCTTCTCAGGCTTGTTTGGGCTTGGGCTTTGTGATCGGATCTGGTTTCGGACGAACGTGACGTAAGAGGTAGCTCATGAATAAGAAAGCAAGCGAGCGCGACGTGAATTCTCCCCGGATGCTCAGTACTGACCCTGCCGATCTGGCCAATGAAATCGTCGAGAAGATGACGCATACCATTGGCAAGGACCTTCACATCGCTCAGCACGAAGACTGGCTCGCGGCCACGATTCTGGTCGTGCGTGACCATGTGATCAACCGCTGGGTATCCAGCAAACGCGAGGCCTACAAGGCCGAATCGAAGCGCGTTTACTACCTTTCTCTCGAATTTCTGATCGGCCGTTTGCTGCGGGATGCGATCTGTAACCTCGGGCTCACCGAAGCCATTACCGACGCGCTCAAGCAACTCGGGCTGGAAATCGATGTATTGGCCGAGCTCGAGCCTGACGCGGCTCTGGGTAACGGCGGCCTGGGTCGGCTGGCAGCCTGCTTCATGGAAAGCATGGCAACGGTTGGCATCCCCGCGTACGGCTACGGAATCCGCTATGACCATGGCCTTTTCCGTCAGCAAATCGTTGACGGCTGGCAGATGGAGTCTCCCGAAACCTGGCTGCTCCATGGCAACCACTGGGAAGTCCCTCGCTACGAGGAGTCATTTGAAATCTGCTTTGGCGGCACGACTGGAATTGAGCGGCGCCACCATGATGGCAGAGAGCGTCCGGTCGACATCTGGAAGCCAACCGAGAAAGTGGTCGCGTTTGCCTACGACATGCCGATTCCCGGTTGGCGGGCTGAGCGCGTGAATACCTTGCGCTTGTGGAAATCACGCGCCGTCACGCCGATCCGGCTTGATGCCTTCAACTCGGGCGATTACGTGGGTGCCCTGCACGACAACAATCAAGCCGACCTGCTCACCCGTGTCCTCTACCCGTCTGACTCGACACCCGCAGGCCAAGAGTTGCGCTTGCGGCAGGAGTACTTTTTTACTTCCGCGTCGCTACAAGACATTCTGCGCCGGCACAACATCCAGTACGGCAGCGTGCTTTATCTGGCTGACAAGGTTGCCATTCAGCTCAACGACACGCACCCGGCTATCGCGATTGCCGAATTGATGCGCCTGCTGTGCGACGTGTACCACATCGCTTGGGAAGACGCGTGGCGCATTACGCGGGATACCATTTCCTACACCAATCACACGCTTCTGCCTGAGGCTCTCGAGAGCTGGCCGGTACAGCTTTTCGAACGCCTGCTCCCGCGCCACCTCCAGATCATTTACGCCCTGAACGAAGAATTGATGATTGAGGCGCGAGCCAAGTCAGCCAGCGAAGCGGTAATCTCTTCCGTCTCGCTGATCGACGAGCACTGGGGGCGCCGCGTTCGCATGGGCAACCTCGCCTTTGCCGGCAGCCATAGCATCAACGGCGTGTCAGCCTTGCACACTGACCTGATGAAGATCAGTGTCTTCAAGGACATGAACTGGCTGTTCCCGGACCGCATCAACAATAAAACCAATGGTATCGCCTTCAGACGCTGGCTTTACCAGTGCAATCCGGGCCTGACATCACTGCTTCAAGAAGTGCTGGGTGACTCGGTGCTCGACAAACCAGAGGAATTGACCGGCTTGGTGAAATTCGCCAAAGACCCGGCATTTCACGAACGCTTCGCCGAAATCAAGATCCGCAACAAGCAACACCTCGCCCACCTGATCGCCGACCGGCTGGGCGTCAGGACCGATCCGCACGCCCTGTTTGACGTCCAGATCAAGCGCATCCATGAGTACAAGCGCCAGTTGCTGAACATCCTTGAGACTGTGTCGCTGTACCTGCAGATCAAAGCCGCACCAACCAAGGACTGGGCCCCGCGGGTCAAGGTCTTCGCAGGCAAGTCTGCGGCCAGTTATTGGCACGCAAAGCTCACCATCAAGCTGATCAACGACGTAGCCCGCGTGGTCAACAGTGACCCCGGTGTACGTGGCTTGCTCAAAGTGGTGTTCCTGCCCAACTACAACGTCAGCCTCGCGGAAACCATCATTCCGGCGGCCGATCTTTCCGAGCAGATCTCGACGGCCGGCATGGAAGCCTCCGGCACCGGCAACATGAAGTTCGCCCTCAATGGCGCCTTGACCATCGGCACGCTGGACGGAGCCAACGTCGAAATCCGCGACAGCGTCGGCGACGACAACATCGTCATATTTGGTCTAACCGCCGAACAGGTGGAGCAACGTCGTGCCGCAGGTCACGCTCCGCAAGAGATCATCGAGAACTCAGCGCTACTCCGCGAAGCCATTGAAGCCGTCAACGCCGGCGTGTTCTCGGCCGATGACCCTAGCCGCTTCCGTCCCCTGATGGACGGACTGACCCACAGCGACTGGTTCATGGTCACCGCCGACTTTGACGCCTATGCAGCCGCGCAACGACGGGTCGACCGCCTGTGGCACGACCGCCACGCCTGGGTAGAGAAAACGATTCTGAATACCGCGAACATGGCATGGTTCTCGTCGGATCGGACGATCCGGGAGTACGCTCGCGATATATGGAGTGTTCCGACAAAACAAGGGTAAATAAACAATGGCTACCGCTGCATGGCGCGCTCGCGAGCAGGACGTAACAGATGTCGTATCAGGTCGCCACATTGATCCGTTCTCAGTGTTGGGGGTGCATCGCTCGGGCAAGCAATGGCTTGCCCGGTGTTTCATCCCGGGCGCGGATACCGTAGACGCGCTGACTCCGGATGGAAAGCCTCTGGGCTCGCTTGTCAGACGTCACGAAGCGGGCTTCTTCGAGGGTCTCGTTTCCGTTTCAGGGCAAGGCGTCATCCGTTACGAAGCGGGGAATGCGGGAGGGAAGTGGACCGTCGTTGACCCCTATGCATTCGGACCGGTGCTGGGCCCGATGGACGACTACTACTCTGCCGAAGGCTCGCATTTGCGCCTCTACGACAAGCTTGGTGCGCACGTACTTTGGCATGAAGGCTTCGAGGGGACCCATTTCTCGCTGTGGGCACCCAATGCTTCCCGGGTGTCTGTGATTGGCGACTTCAATGCCTGGGACGGTCGGCGCCACGCCATGCGCAAACGCCAGGACTCAGGCGTCTGGGAAATATTTCTCCCAGGTATAGGGAAAGACGCTCTCTACAAGTACGAGATTCTGGATAGCAGCGGACGCTTGCAGCCGCTCAAGAGCGACCCCTTCGGTTTTGCCGCCGAACTTCGCCCCAGCACGGCGTCCCGCGTCGCGAAAACCGACGCTTACGCCTGGACTGATCAGGACTACATGGCAGCGCGGAGCGTGCGTGATCAACGCGCCTCGCCGATGAGCATCTACGAGGTACATGCCGGCTCCTGGCAGCTGCATGAACACGGTCGTTTTCTGACGTATGACGAACTCGCCGAGCGGCTGATTCCATACGTACGCGACATGGGATTTACCCATATCGAGCTGCTGCCGATCACCGAGCACCCATTCGACCCGTCGTGGGGTTACCAGCCCACCGGCCTGTATGCACCAACTTCACGTTTTGGTGACCCTGAAGCCTTCGCCCGCTTCGTGAACACGGCGCATGAGCAAGGGATCGGCATCATCCTTGATTGGGTGCCGGCTCACTTTCCGACGGATGCTCATGGTCTGTCAAAATTTGACGGCACAGCACTCTACGAACATCAAGACCCCCGCCTGGGTTTTCACCCGGACTGGAATACTGCGATCTACAACTTCGGCCGCCGCGAAGTCGCCAATTACCTGATCAACAATGCCCTGTTCTGGCTTGAGCGTTACCACCTGGACGGGCTGCGAGTCGACGCCGTTGCCTCCATGCTCTATCTCGACTACTCGCGCAAAGACGGTGAGTGGCTGCCCAATGCATTCGGCGGCAAAGAGAATCTGGAAGCCATCGATTTTCTGCGGCGAATGAATCAGGTTGCCTACGGCAAGCAGGCTGGAATCGTCACCATCGCCGAAGAGTCGACTGCGTGGCCCGGCGTATCAAAACCGGTCCATGACGGCGGCCTAGGATTCGGATTCAAGTGGAATATGGGCTTCATGCACGACACGCTCCAATATCTCTCTCGCGATCCGATCCACAGGCGTTTTCACCATAACGACATGACTTTCGGCTTGCTCTACGCGTATTCCGAGAACTTCGTTTTGCCACTTTCCCACGATGAAGTCGTCCACGGCAAAGGCTCACTGCTCGCCAAAATGGCCGGCGACGACTGGCAGAAATTCGCTACACTGCGCGCCTACTATGCCTTCATGTGGGCATACCCCGGCAAGAAGTTGCTCTTCATGGGGCAAGAGATGGCGCCATGGGGCGAGTGGAGCGAGGCCCGCAGTCTGGATTGGCATCTGCTTGAGCATGCGCCGCACCGCGGGATGCAGTCATTGGTGCGTGACCTCAACGCCTTGTATCAGCGGCACCCCGCGCTCCATGCGCGCGACTGCGAAGGAGACGGTTTTGAATGGCTGATCGCAGATGACGCCGAGAACTCGGTGTTCGCCTGGCAGCGCAACGCTGGCAACGGCAGCGCACCGATCGTGGCAGTGACCAATTTTACCCCTGTTGCACGGAATGATTACGTCATTCCCATGCCAGCCGCCGGTTTTTGGCGTGAAGCGCTCAACACAAGTGCGCTGGATTACTGGGGTGAAGGCAGTGGCAACCTGGGTGGCATTCACGCCAGCGATCACGGAACGCACGGAAAGCCGGCCAGCGCGTGCATCTGCATCCCACCACTGGCCACCCTGTATTTTGTCAAAGAAGAAAATTGAAGTTCAGACGGGATTTCTAAGGCACAAGATTGACGAGGAGGAGAGACGATGACCGTTAACAAGAGAAGACACGGCCCCTTGGCACGTGACACCATGGCATACGTGCTTGCAGGCGGCCGGGGCAGCCGCCTGATGGAGCTGACCGACAAACGTGCGAAGCCCGCCGTTTATTTTGGTGGCAAATCCCGCATCATCGACTTTGCCTTGTCCAACGCCATGAATTCTGGCATCCGGCGCATGGCCGTACCCACCCAGTACATGGCGCACAGTCTGATCCGCCACCTGCAACGCGGGTGGAACTTCATGCGCCCGGAGCGGAATGAAAGCTTCGATATCCTGCCTGCCAGCCAGCGTCTGACCGAGGGGAACTGGTATGCGGGGACCGCCGATGCGGTGTATCAGAACCTCGACACGATCGAGTTTGCCGATACCGAGTACATCGTCGTTCTTGCTGGTGACCACATCTACAAGATGGATTACGAAGTCATGCTGCAGCAGCACGTCGATAGCGGCGCTGACGTGACGGTAGGTTGCCTTGAACTTCCGCGCGCCGATGGTTCGGAGTTTGGTGTCATGGCAATCGATGCAGACAATCGCATCATCTCCTTTGTTGAAAAGCCTGCTGACCCGCCAGCCATGCCGGGCAATCCGGACAAGTGCCTGGCATCGATGGGCATTTACGTATTTCAGACCAAGTTCCTGATCGAACAGTTGATTCGTGATGCCGCAGACCCAAAGTCTTCACGTGACTTTGGCAAAGACATCATCCCCTATCTGGTCAAGCACGCCAAAGCGGTCGCACACCAGTTCTCCTCCTCGTGTGTCCGCTCTAGCCTGGAGTCTCAATCTTACTGGCGAGATGTCGGCACGCTGGATGCATACTGGGAAGCGAATATCGATTTGACCGATGTCGTCCCGGCACTGGATTTGTACGACAACGACTGGCCGATCTGGACCTACGGGGAAGTGGTTCCACCCGCGAAATTTGTGCACGATACCGAGGGTAGGCGCGGGCAGGCGATCACCTCGCTCATTTCGGGTGGCTGCATCATCTCCGGCTCACTCCTGCGTCGTGCCTTGCTGTTCACCGGCGTGCGGGTGAATTCATTTGGCACGCTCGAAGAAGCGGTCGTCCTGCCTTATGCCAATATCGGCCGTAATGCGCGCCTCTCCCGCGTCATCATTGATCGTGGCGTCCTCATCCCGGAGGGCATGGTGGTCGGTGAAGATCCCGAGTACGACGCCAAACGATTCCGCCGCACGGAGAACGGCGTCTGCCTGATTACCCAGGCAATGATCGACAGGTTGCAAGAATGAAGACAATCCAGGTACTGGCGGTCACCCCGGAGATTTTCCCCCTCATCAAGACAGGGGGCTTGGCAGACGTCACTGGCGCATTGCCCGGCGCTCTGGCTGACCACAACGTAGCAGTTCGTACGCTGATCCCTGGCTACCCAAAAGTCATGGAGTCGATTGGCGAAGGGGAAGCGATCTACATCTTCCCTGAGCTTTACGGCGGCACAGCGCGACTGATCGCAGCGACGGTAGCCGGGCTCGACTTGCTGGTGCTGGATGCGCCACACCTGTTCAACCGCCCAGGCAGCCTGTACCTGGGGCCCGATGGCAAGGACTGGTTCGACAATGCCACCCGGTTTGCTGCGCTCAGTTGCGCAGCAGGCGAGATTGGGCGCGGCGTACTACCTGGCTATCAACCAGACGTGGTGCATGCGCATGACTGGCAGGCCGCGCTGACCCCCGTGTTCCTGCGCTTTGGCGGTCATCAGGTGAGAACGGTGGTCACGGTTCACAACATGGCCTTCCAGGGTCAGTTCCCGGCGGACAATTTTCCATTATTGGGCTTGCCGGCTGGCGCATTCAGCCTTAACGGCGTCGAATACTACGGTGGCGTCGGCTATCTTAAGGGCGGATTGGCCTGCGCGGATGCCATTACCACAGTCAGCCCGACGTACGCGGACGAGATCTGCACCGGTGCATTTGGCATGGGGCTGCACGGATTGCTCCGTGCACGCCACAATGTGCTGCATGGCATCGTGAATGGAATCGATACTGCAGTGTGGAACCCTGCGACCGACGATGCACTGGCACAGACCTACGACATCCGCTCGCTCGGGCGTCGCGTGGCCAACAAGCGTGCGATTGAGCTTCGTTTCAATCTCCAGGAAGACGACGGCCTGCTGTACTGCGTGGTCAGCCGCCTGACCTGGCAAAAGGGGCTTGATGTCCTCGCGGCCAATCTCGATACGCTCGTCGCCTCAGGCGCACGACTGGCCTTGCTTGGCTCAGGCGATGCGGCACTCGAACAACAGTTTATTGAGGCAAGTTTGCGCCATCCGGGGCGAGTCGGTGTCATCGTCGGCTACGATGAGCCACTTTCTCACCTGCTGATGGGTGGCGCTGACGCGATTCTGGTGCCCTCACGGTTCGAACCATGTGGGCTCACGCAGTTGTATGGTTTGCGCTATGGCTGCGTGCCGGTTGTCGCACGCACGGGGGGCTTGGCGGACACTATCGTTGACGCCAATGAAGCCGCCATTAGCGCAGGCGCTGCGACGGGAGTCATGTGCCACGCCGCCGACAGTGGCGCCCTGAACGCTGCCCTTGAACGTACTCAACGGCTCTACACAGATAGGAAGCTCTGGGCAGCACTTCAGCGAGCAGGGATGAAAACCGACGTATCGTGGGACCACAGTGCCGCACGTTACGCAGCGTTATACATTCAACTCCTTAAGGAAAAACAAGCATGAGCAAGGTAGTACCCACGCAGGCTTTCGACGGTCAGAAACCCGGCACCTCGGGCTTGCGCAAAAAGGTCAAGGTCTTCCAGCAAACGCATTACGCAGAAAATTTCATCCAGTCAATTTTTGACTCGCTGGACGGGTTTGCCGGCAAAACCCTGGTGCTGGGCGGCGATGGCCGCTACTACAACCCGGAGGTGATCCAGACAGCAATCCGGATGGCCGCGGCAAACGGCTTCGGTCGTGTGCTGGTCGGCCGTGGCGGCTTGCTCTCCACACCCGCAGCCTCGAACGTGATCCGCAAGTATCAGGCTTTCGGCGGCATTATCCTCTCGGCCAGTCACAATCAGGGTGGGCCGGAAGGCGACTTCGGTATCAAGTACAACACGGGCAATGGTGGGCCGGCACCTGAAAGGATCACGGACGCGATTTTTGCCCATAGCCAGAAGATCACGACTTACCGCATCACCGACACCCCGGATGTCGACTTGAATACGCTCGGCAAAACCAGCGTTGAAAGCATGACTGTCGAAGTCATCGACCCCGTGGCAGATTATGCCGAATTGATGCAGCAGCTCTTTGATTTTGACGCCATTCGCGCCATGTTTCAGAGCGGATTTCGCATGCGCTTCGATGCCATGCATGCCATCACAGGCCCCTATGCGCACGCGATCCTGGAAGGGCTGCTTGGCGCGCCTGCTGGCACCGTGGTCAATGGCACACCACTGCCGGACTTCGGCGGCCATCATCCTGATCCCAATCTGGTCCACGCCAAAGAGCTGTATGACCTGATGATGTCGCCCGACGCGCCTGATTTCGGCGCAGCTTCCGACGGCGACGGTGACCGCAACCTCATCATCGGCCGCAACATCTTCGTGACGCCCTCCGATTCACTGGCGCTGCTCGCAGCCAATGCGCACCTTGCCAAGGGCTATGCCAAAGGCTTGGCGGGCATCGCACGCTCGATGCCGACCAGCGCGGCAGCCGATCGGGTCGCCGAGCGCCTGGGTATCAAGTGCTTTGAGACGCCGACCGGCTGGAAGTTCTTCGGCAACCTGCTTGACGCCAACATGGCGACGATCTGTGGGGAAGAGAGTGCCGGAACCGGCTCGAACCACGTGCGCGAGAAAGACGGCCTCTGGGCCGTGCTGCTGTGGCTCAACATCCTTGCCGTGCGCGGCGAGAGTATGGAGGCTATCGTCAAGGCACACTGGGCAAGCTATGGCCGCAACTACTACACGCGCCATGACTACGAAGAAGTGGACGCCGACGGCGCCAAGCGTCTCATTCAAAGCCTGCGCGACCGGTTTGCCACGCTCCCGGGTACGCATGGCATTGTGGCCGCAGACGACTTTTCCTACCTCGATCCCGTGGATGGCTCCCTTACCGACAGCCAGGGCATCCGTCTGATGTTTGGAGAAGGTACTCGGATTGTCTTTCGTCTGTCCGGCACTGGCACGGCCGGTGCCACGCTGCGTGTCTATATCGAACGTTATGAAGCGGAACCCTCACGGCACGGGCTGGATCCGCAAGTCGCACTCGCGGATCTGATCACACTCGCGCGCAACATCGCGAGCATACAAGCGCACACCGGCCGTGTCTCGCCGGACGTGATTACCTGAGCGCATCATGGAGACGCGGCTACCCGTCTCGCTCGGAAAGCCGCACCCGCTCGGCGTAAGCGTGGAAGCAGCCGGCGTTAACGTCGCTGTGGTTTCGCGCCATGCCGAGCGGATTCTCTTCTGTCTGTTCGACGACACCGGCCAGTACGAAATTGCCCGACTGCCACTGACTGGGCGGCTTGGCGAGGTCCATCACGGCTTTATCGCTGGCGTGCAGCCAGGCGCACGTTACGGCTTGCGGGCAGACGGTCCGTGGTTGCCAGATCACGGGCATCGCTTCGACCCTGCCAAGCTCCTGCTCGACCCCTATGCGGACACCCTGGATCGCGCATTCGAGTGGCACACGCTGCTTGCCAGCGTCAGAGCCAGCTCAGTCGACACCGCACAGTGGGTACCCAAAGCAATTGTAGGGCTCGCCTGGACGCCCGCCCCACGCCCCACGCCACGCAAACCCGGCTTCATCTATGAGTTGTCGGTGCGCGCATTCACCCGGCGCCATCCTGGCATTCCGCCAGAAATTCGCGGCACAGTGGCTGCTTTGGCGCATCCGGAAGTCATTGCCCACCTGAAGCGGATTGGCGTCGATACCATCGAACTCATGCCCCTGATGGCATGGATTGATGAGCGCCACCTTCACCCACTTGGCTTGCGGAATGCATGGGGCTATAACCCGGTCAGCTTCTTTGCCCCCGATCCGCGCCTCGCACCGGGAGGCCTGGCAGAAATTCGCGCCGCGATTGCTGCCTTGCATGAAGCAGGCTTTCAGGTCATCCTCGACGTGGTGTTCAACCATACGGGCGAGAGTGACAAGTTCGGCGGTGCAGTCTCACTGCGAGGGCTCGACAACGCGCTTTACTACCGCCATGTCAGCGGCAACCCCGGCGTACTGGTCAACGACACAGGCTGCGGCAATACCCTCGCGCTCGATCAGGCACCGGTGCTCAAGCTGGTAATGGATGCGCTACGTCACTGGGTCATCGCGACCGGCGTGGACGGCTTCCGCTTCGATCTGGCGACTGTCCTCGGGCGGCTTCCACACGGCTTCGATTCACAAGCACCGCTGCTGGCGGCCATTCGACAGGATCCCCTGCTGTCCACTCTCACCCTGATTGCCGAGCCTTGGGATATCGGGCCCGGAGGCTATCAGCTCGGTGCGTTTGGTGCGCCCTGGCACGAATGGAACGACCATTACCGGGATGAAGTTCGCCGTTTCTGGCGGGGCGACTATGGCATGGTTGGCGCACTGGCAACCCGGATTGCCGGCTCCTCTGACCTGTTCCATGGCAGCCACCGCCCACCTTCGGCGAGCATCAACTTCGTCGCCGCGCACGACGGATTCAGTTTGCGCGACATGCTTTCCTTCAGTGCCAAGCACAATCATGCCAATGGCGAGAACAACGCCGACGGCAAGAACCATGAAGTCGCGTGGAATTGTGGCGTAGAGGGAGAGACCAGCGACCCGCAGGTGCTGTCCAGACGCCAAGGCGATGCACGCGCACTGCTGGCGACCTTGCTGCTGTCACGCGGCACACCCATGCTGACTGCCGGAGATGAGTTTGGCCGAACCCAGCACGGCAACAACAATGCCTACGCGCAAGACAATGAAACCACCTGGCTCGATTGGCAACATGCGGACCACGCGCTGAGCGACTTCGTCGGCCAACTTGCCGAGCTGCGACGCCGCTACCCGCCATTGGCGCATGATGCCTTTCTGAAGGGGCGAGCCGACAGCACCGTCGGAATTCCTGATGCAGTGTGGCTGCGTGCAGACGGCATACCGATGCGCGACGAAGACTGGTGTCACCATGCCTTGCAGCACATCGGCCTAGCTCTCTTGCAAGAAGACTGCCGCGTGCTGCTGTGGCTGAACGCAGCGGAAAGCAGCGCGCCGCTCAAACTGCCGCCAACCCGAACCGGCTACGCGTGGCAGCAGGTATTAAACTCCAGCAGCAGCCTTCTCACTCAAACGCTGCCCCCTCGGTCTGTCTTGTTGTTCGCCGAAGTGCCTGCAAGCTGATTGAGCGCACAGCGCAGTTAGAAAGCGACGGTCGGGCTCGTACAGCTTTTTTGCGCAGCAGTGAATGAACCTGCGTTGGCCGCCTTGCAGGCCTTGCCATCACACGCACAGCGCGTGCCGGAAGAATTGATCGCGACCCATAGACCAAAGCGGTCGGTGCTCTCCTTGACGACCAGGGAGTACGTGCCTTTGTCGGCGTCGGGGCGATTGTAGGTGTAGGACAGGCGGTCCGTGTTGGGGCCCGGTGCCTTGGACAGATTCGCCTCATACTCCTTGCTCTGCGACACCAGCCGCTCCAGCTGACTCGCGACCTGCATCGCACCCTCCTGCGCCTCGCTGAAGCGCGTCTTGCGAACCGAATCTATGTAAGACGGGTACGCAATCGCCGCCAGTATGCCGATGATCGCGACAACGATCATCAGCTCAATCAAGGTAAAGCCCCGCTGTTTACGCATTCATCCGCCTTAGAAGAAATTAGTCAGCTCGCGCCAGTTCAGACGCTTCTTGCTCGGCTCGCCATCAATCGTGATGACACCTGTATCGCCCGTTGCACCGTTCGTTCCAGACGATCCGCCGAGGATACCGCTCTTGCCGTCGAAGACCACGTAGTTGCCGCCTGTGGCCTGCCCAACGCCCAGCAGATGTGTGAGCTGTGTTGCAAGTTTGGTGCGGTAATGAACCCCCTCAAGCGCAGCAGCGCCGCTGTCCAGACTCAATGGGCCGAACATGTAGGCGGTCGGCCCGCAGTCGGAGTCCATCTTGGTGTAATAGAGCACGACCTTGCCGTTCATGATTGACGCGGGCGCCGTCATCTTGGCCCCACCGACACCGATCTTCTCGACGGCGCCGTCAGACGACTCACCGGCGCCCTTGGCCGTCACGCCTGTCCACCAGGACAGGGACCAGGCATCCTCGGCAAACTTGAGCACATTCAGACGTCGCTCGGTCTGCGCGGTCAGCATCAGTGCCGAGCCGACGCTCGACGACCCGTAGGCGCCGTTCACGTGCCAGACCGGATCGGAACCCAGATTCACGCCACTCACCCCACCGCTGGCGAGCGACCCGTCAAGGTTTGACTGGTACACCTTGCCGTCGCCCGCGCCGAAGTAGATGCGATCATCATCCAGATAGAGCAAGTTGCTGGTCGGGGTGATGGCGGGCGGCGTGCCGGTGCCCAGCAGCGTCCCGTCCTGCGGGGGGTCGAACGGCTTCCCGTCCTTGGGGTCTGCTCCGGATCCATCCACGTTGCGGACAAACAGCTTGCCCCCCTTCAGATACGCCACTTTCTGTGCGCCTTCCACCAGTGATGGCAGAGGCGCGGCACCCCCGTAGGGACGACCCTGCATGCCGCCGCCATCACCGCCCCAACTGTTGCCCGCTGTGCCGTCAAAGTTGGTCACCAGGGACCCTGGCGCATACTGCCCGGCCTTGTAGTCCATCCAGGCGAGCTTCTTCAGCGTGTTGCCGTTCGCGCCGACTTCGATCGCGAAGTGGAGTTGACCGCCCAAGGCCGTGCCGGTGACATACACCTGCTCTGACTTGCCGTCGTCGCTCGGAACACGGAAAGCCGCTATCTGGCCCCAGGGGTGTTTGCTCGCCATGTCGACGCGTGCATTCGCCGTCTGCGTCATTTCCAGAATCTTGCCGGGGATCCAGCCCCATTGCAGCACGCCGGTGGTCTTGTTCACCGAGTACAGGATGCCGTCATCCGTGGCGAAGAGCACCGACTCCCCGACGATGATCGGCTCCGTCCGCCAAGGCACGCCCACCAAGGAGTCCGGGTCGCGCGGGTCATTGCTGGCAAAGCACTTCTTCTTGTCCTTGGTGGGGTCGATCACGCAAGCATGCTCATTGCCCAGCGCGGTGAAATCTGAGTCGGTGCTCGCCCAGGTGGCCGACTCGGTCTGGATTACGGACGCGCGGTTCTGCATCTTGGCCGGGTCTGCTGCATCCCACAACGGGGTCTCGCCGTGGCTGCTGTCGGCGTTCAGCACGTAGGCCATCAGGTGGCCCGAGCTCCCCTTGGTCTTGCCGTCTGCACGGTAGTCGCGTTGCGTAGCGCGATACACCAGGCTGCCCCCGCTGATCTTGCGATCCGACACCGGCGGCGTCAGCGAGTAAAACTTGTTCAGCGGCGCCGCAACCGATGTGGACTTGCCAAAGAACTGCACGCCCGCATTGTTCTGGGTCACTTCAATGTTCTTCGCCAATACCTCGCCCACAATCACAAACTGGCTGGCCGCCGTGAACAAGGCGTTGCCATTCGGCACATAGACGCCCGCCGCAATGAAAGTACGGTCGCTTGCCTTGAAGTCACCATTGTAGAGATTGATCTGCAGGCGCTCAGGATGCTGGGCGTCCATATTGGCCCAGTTCTTGGTCGCACTACAGTCCGCGTAGTTGATGCAGCCCGCCGCCTGGCTGTTGTCGAAGCCAAATACCGTACCCGAGTTCAGCGTCTCCTTGCCCAAAATGTTCAGCGTCGTCTTGCCCGGCCCTTCGACATACCAATTGCAGCCATCTCCCGGCTGGAATCTATTGATGAAGTTCTGCTGAACATTCCCTGCACTGTCCGTTCTGTCTTGCGCGAAGCTGATGGCCTGACAGCCACTGTTCGTTGGGATTGCAGTCCCTTCGCCCAGAAGTTGGGCCCCAAACTGCCTCAAATACCTTACGCGGACTGGGCCTTCAAACTTGATCCCCTCCAGAAAGCCGCCTTCCAGATTCTCCCATTGGATTTCGCCGTAATCGCCCTCCGGCAGAATCAAGGTATGCGCCGAGTTCTGATCGACTGTTCCCTGGGACTTGATGGTCAGCGTCCGGCCGCTCTTGGTCGTGACCGTGGCCGTACCATTGATGAACTTGATATCGGTGGTGGTACCATTTTCGATCAGCTGCTTGCTGGACTTAGAGAACTTCAGCTTGAAGGTCTCCTTGCTCTCTTCGAATGGCAGAAGTTCCGGTCCCACGACACCCTGGCCGCTCGCCGTGAGCTTTCCGCTGGTTTTACCTGAATCAGATTCGGCCTGGTTCGCGAAAACCTTGCATTGGTCAGAGTGATTGAATGACTCGGTACTAATCGTTGTGCTGCCATAGAAATAGGGGTTGCAATCGCCCTGCTTATTCATCGTCACCTCGCCGCCCGGCAAGGTCGAGAAGATATTCCCCAAGGAACTGGGTGGCGCACAGACCGGCGACGACGCGGCCAGCACGATTGATGCGCCCAGCATTCCGATGCTGAGGCAAGCTGCCGCAATCTGCTTCACGTGTTTAGTCTTCATGATTTGTCCGAGCCATTACAGTTCTGTTGAAGTCGTCAGCACGACGAGCGTGCCTTTCTTGATCCCGCCCGCCTTGGCGTACAGGGTGAAACGAGGCTTCTTGGCGGCCTCATTGACATTGCCCGAGCCGGTGAGCAAGGCATTTCCCGTCGCCTGCCCGTAGCCTTCGAAAACGACAAAATAGGACACGCCATCTGCCAGGCGGGTGTCCGCCTTCATGGTCTGCGTTGCCGGCAACACGAGTGCTGAGCCGGACTTCCAGGTCGCCTCCGCGCTCACATCTGGAATGACTGACGCATGACGGACGTAGTAGCCGTTCCCGCCTGACAGCACCGTCTGCCGCACATTCGCGGCGCCCGTTATCTTGTTGCGCACCGCCTCTTCAGCTTCCTTCAGGGCACCTTCTGCTGCGAACAAGGCTCGCTGGCGATCGCTCCAGCTCGAAGCACCCCGTGCCTCTTCGGTTGAGAGGAAGAAGCCGCCCGCCGCCACCAGGGAGGCCAGCACCAGCATGATCAGGGAGACAACGAGTGCAGCGCCGCGCTGCCGTGTCGGGAATTGGGAAAAGTTGCGCATGGGATTCACTGATTTCTGAGTGCCACATTGACCTGAAGGGGGAGATACAGGCGGCGATCATTGGGAATCTTGACCCCCGCGAAGTTCTCCACTTCGAGCTTGCTGCCTGCGTTCGACGCCTTGTCGGAGCGCATGAGCAACTGCGCGGACATGGCGCGCACCGCCGGCCACTCCACGTCTTTCACATCACCGACAACAAGATCTTTCTTGTCGACCACGGTATTTCCGTCTGCATCGACGTTGTAGTCAAACTGAAGCGCATACACCTTAGTGGAGACCAGCACCGGGCTGCCGCTACGGGCACTCAGCCGATACAGGCCGCGCACACCGTCGATCGTGCCAATGAACCACCAGACGGTGTCCAGACTGCCGACGGTGGAGTCGCGCTTGAATGCCGCGCCCAAGGCGCCGCTCTTGTTACCCCCCCCATAGACGCTCATCGCGCCGCCGGCGTGGGCAAGGTTGACGCGGGTCGGATCCTGCGCATCCGGCACCACCGAGGTCACCTGGAACTTCGCCCAGTTGATGCAATCGGTCACGACCGCCACATCGCCATCCTTGAACGACTCGGCAGAACGGGCAACAGAGACAAGCGCCGACTCATTCGCCATGTCCACTGACATCGTCGTGAGCACGCCGAATATTCCGGTGAGCGCCACCACGCTCTGCTCCGGGCTTGCATTCCGCACAATATCGCTGCCGATAAGGTCGGACTTCGCCAGCGTGCCGTTAGCACCGGTGGAGTACCCTCGTATCCCGCCCTTCTTGACGTCATACGCCACAGCATTCATCCGTCCATCAATCGGATTGGCGACCGGCCAGCAGCCAAAGTCGCCGGCAGCCCGCGCATCGCGCGAAATTGCATCCAGTGCAACACGGCCATCCGCTTGCACGTCTGCCATTTCAGCCGACAGACGCGTGGTCACACGCTGGCCGGTAAAGACGGCGAGGGAGCTGCCGACCACCATCAGGCCGAGCACCAGGGCAATCATCAGTTCGACGAGAGAGAAGCCGCCTTGGCGGCCTGAGAGATTATTTGTCATACATGCTATATGTCGCGGATACCGGGTCGCGGCCCGGCGGGGTCCAGGAAATTACAACCGTGCAGGCTTGCGCAGCGCAGGATACGTTTGCTTTGCCACTAGGGAGATCGCGTCGGAGTCCTGCCAGCCAAGTCCCGGCCTGACCGCTGGCAGCGGTGGAGCTGGCTGTGATACCTGCCCACGCGGCACGCTCGTTAGAACGATCAAAAGCCAAAGCATCCAGAGCATCCTGGGCATACGTTGTGGCCAGCACGGTGTACTTGGAGTCGGCGTTCAGGCGCACGCCTTCGGTCTGCAACTTGAGCGCGCCGAGCAAGCCCACCGACAGCAGCAGCACGGCCACAAGCACTTCTACCAGCGTCACACCCTGACTGCGTCGCTTACTTAACATCGACCACTCCACTTGATTTGATTGTCACTGCCTTGGTGACATCGCCCGATTTCACGACGTAAGACACCGACGGCGCGGACGTGCCGTCCGCCAGCAGGCCGTTGCCAATACCCGAGGGCAGAAAGCTCAAGGCGGTGGTCGTCGTCCCTTCAATCGCTGCGCCGGCATAACGCTTGGCGTAATCGGCCTTGGTCAGGCACGCAAGCACTTCGTTGCCCTGCGTGATCGCCCAAGCGGCGTTGTCACAGCCTTGCACGGCGGGGG
>JADKDZ010000002.1 GCA_016718265.1 Uliginosibacterium sp.
CACGACGACAAGGTTGTGTCGATGGGCATGTTCATGGTGCAAGGAGCCGGACCGCTGAGCAAGGAAGACCAGGAGGGGCTTGCTAATGTCATCAAGCTCGCTTTGCGATCGAGCAAGAGCAAGGGAATGGCAGAGAAAGCCGCGAACTGCCCCTATTTCGATCGTACTCTGGTCAGTAAGCTGTTCGAAAATCCTGCCGCAAAGATCGAGCAATATGGCGAGAACAGTTGCCTGGCCTCGGCAAAAGAAAACAAGGCTGCACTGGTGTTTTCCCGCGTGATGGCGGATTCACCCGCACAAGCATTGATGCTGGCGAAATCCAGCGCTGGCACGGGTGCCTGTACCGTCGAGCAAGCCGCAGAGCTGGGCGAGAATGGCACGCTGGCCTATGCCTGCTCCAGCGGTCGCCCCCGCGCCGAGTTGGTCTTCGTCCAAGGGAACGCCTTCATCCGCCTCTCCTATTCCGCCGAGAAGGAACCCAGCGCAAACCAGCGCAAGAAGCTGCTGGCACTGGGCGGCTTCACACGCCAACAGCTTGGCGGCAAATAAGCGCTGCGCGCTTCACCGTATTGAGGGCGGGGTCAGTTCAAACATTCCAGCAAATGAGTGGCTTGGCCTTTTGCTCCTTGTTTGAAATCAAGCGTTCTTCATAAACACACCCTCCCCAGTACCCGCATCCAGCGCTCGTCTCCATACTGTCTGCCCGCTCAACCGCATGCTGGCTGCCTGAGCGGATAGGCATGCCGTAGACGCCCGATGGGTGCGGCTCTTCAGGCCGGCGTGCCAGCGCATTTTTGCAGGGCGTCAATCGCCCGCAGGGCATTGCGCCGGATGTCTGGTCTTGGCGCATGCTGGCGCCATGTGGTGCGGGGCAGGTGTCGCCTGGGCGTTCGAGCCTGCTCCTTGTTGCGCAGGCACTGATGATGAGGTTGTATCGATGGAATCAAAAGAACTGAAGCTTTGGGAGAAGGGTGCGCCCGATGCTGATTTGTTTTCGACGGTTGGCGATTTGAATAACGAAGGCCTGCCGACCCTGACGCCGTATCTGCTGGCAGGCGCTGAGCGTCGTCCTGCAATGATTGTTTGCCCGGGCGGGTCGTTTCAATTCAGGGCGCCTAATGAAGGTGAGCCGATTGCACGATGGCTGAATCAAATAGGATTCAATGCCTTTGTTGTGAATTATCGGGTGGCGCCTTTTTCGCCATTTACCTCCAGCAAGGATGCGGTGCGCGCGGTCAGGCTTGTTCGGTACCATGCCCAGGAATTCAATATTGATCCTGAGCGGATCGGCATGATCGGGTTTTCTGCGGGCGGGTATCTCACCGCTTTTGTCGGAACCCGTTTTGAAAATGGCGTGATGGCGCCAGGGAGTCGAGATGCGCAGATCATGTCGATGCTGCTGGGCGAGCCGGATTTAAACGATCCGGTTGATCAGACGAGTGCCAGGCTGAATGCGATGGTCTTGTGTTATGGCGAGACGTCTCCTTTCTCAAAAGAGAAGTTGCCGCCGGATGCGCTGGTGCCGAAAGATATTTCAGTCGATGAATTCATCGGCTTTACGTCCAACCATCAACACATTTCAGCCAATACGCCGCCGACTTTTCTATGGGTGACGGCGACCGATCACTGGAATTTTCAGCGCCAGAACCTGCTCTTTGCGCAGGTGCTGAATGAGCAGAACTTGCCCTTTGATTTGCATGTATTTACCAAGGGCCCTCATGGCCTGGGCCTGGGGGAAGATGAGCCCACGGTGGCCATCTGGACCAAGCTTTGTGAAAGCTGGCTTCAAGGCTTGTGATATTCCCTTGGAGAATTCCGCCCTGGCTGTTTCTTGGTCGGGCAATGCACGCTAGATGGCGCGTGAAGCGGGATGCGCGCGATTCGTGTCTTCGTGCCTTCGTGAGAACGAATAACGCCGCACACGAAGGCGTGAAGGCACGAAGGCGCCGTGAGCACCATGACTTGAAGGCCGGTTCAGCACGCGCTGCAGGTCTCGTCGCGACCGGCCTCTGGAAACTCGCCCGCAAAGAAAAACGCCCGGCACGCCGCACGCATGCGGGTGCCGGGCGTTTGTGGCCTTTGGGGCTTATTTCACTTCGGTGATGAACTTGTCTTTGGCGCGGCGCACCTTCTTCAGGTTCACCAGCCAGTCGCCTTCGGCGGCGCGATAGCCCAGCGGCAGCAGGATGACGGAGCGCAGGCCGCGTTCGCGCAGCTTGAGGATTTCATCGACCTTGGCGGGATCGAAGCCTTCCATCGGTGTGCTGTCCACGCCTTCATAGGCCGCGGCGATCAGGGCGGAGCCCAGGCCGATATAGGCCTGGCGGGCGGCGTGCTGGTAGTTGGTTTCGGCATCGCGCGGGGGGTAGTTGCCCAAGAGCATCTGGCGGTAATTCTCCCAGCCCTCGTTCTTGAAGCCGCGCACTTCGTTGACCAGATCAAACATCATGTTGATGCGATCTGCGGTGTAGTTGTCCCACGCGGCAAACACCAGCAGGTGGGAGCAATCGGTAATCTGCCCCTGGTTCCAGGCATGCGGCTTGATCTGCTCGCGGACTTGCGGGTTGGTGACCACGATCACTTCGTAGGGCTGCAGACCACTGGAGCTGGCCGACAGGCGGATCGCTTCCAGGATGCGCTCAACTTTCTCTGCGGGGACCGCCTTGCTCGGGTCCATCTGCTTGGTGGCGTAGCGCCATTGGAGTTTTTGCAGAAGTTCGGACATTCAGACCTCTCTGATAATAGGGTTGGGAGTAAAACAGGCTCGTATGTTGGGCTGGCCGGGCACTTTTTCAAGCTGTCCTGTCGGGCCACCGCTGCCGGCATTGACAGAATCAAGGCGCGCGCGGGGCCTTGCCTTTTGCCTTTTCAATCGCAAATCCTCAACATGCGTCGCGGTATGCTTCCAGCCCTTCACCCGTTCAACGCAAGCCTGGGAGGCCCTGAGCGTGTATTACAAGCTGGATTCCGAGTTTCCGATGAGCGACGAGGGCGTCTATTTCGACGTTGACGACGGCGTGTCGATCGAAGGGGTGCGGAGCTGGGCGAGCGGCGAGGCACTGCCCGACACGTTGCCGGGCCCCATCGTGATCGAGATCGAGAAGACGGGCGAGGCCGACGAGGACGCCTTGCGGCCCATCCCGTTCAACGACGCCAATCTGTGCATTGCCACGCCGGAGATCGTCGATGCGCTGAGGGCATGCGGTCTGCGCAATCTGCAGTTTTACCCTGCGGTGCTGAGGGATCGCGTGAGCGGCAAGGAGCGGCCGTACTTTGCGATCAACATCATCGGCTGCGTGGCGGCGGCAGACCTGAAGAAGTCCGACTGGATCAATCTGGATGGCGCGGCGCGGGGAGATTCCGTTTTCATGGATCTGGTGCTGGATAAAGACAAACTGCCCGGCCTGGAGATCTTCCGGCTGGCAGAAGATACCGGGACCATCGTCGTCAGCGAGCGGGTGAAGCGTGCGCTGGCGCATTGCGAGGATTTGCAGTTCATCCCGGTCTCTGCGGGCTGAGCGTGCCCAAGCGGTCCCCATGATCCGCACGGGAAGGGCAGCCAGCATGTATGGCCGGGAAGCCGCATGGGGCGGGCGTTCTGGCGAAGGATGCCTTGAAATGTCCGCTGCATGCGGGCCTCCGGCGACCTCGTTTGGCAGGCTCACTGCCCGTGCAGACGGCAAACTTGTGCGTTTTCTTTCGCCAATATTCCCTACACTGGGTACTGGTTCTTACTGCAAGGGGTTTTCATGTCAGCGTGTTGGCGGCCAGTGGTTCTTTTGGCGGGGATGCTTGGCGTGTGCCTCGCCGGGTGCGCAACGCGCAGCCTGCCCGATCCGGCGTATTACGAGATGGAGGCCGGCCTCTTGCCGGCGCCGGACCGCACGCTGGAAATCCCGGGCCTGGGGCCGTGTACCGATAGCCCGGATCGTCGCCTGCAGTTGAACAGCGCGCATCCGGTGAATGTGCTGGTGCATGGCTGCTTTGGCTCCTCGGGCGAGTTTCGCGGGCTGGCGCAGGTGCTGGCGTTCCAGGGGCAGCAGGCAGCCTGCTTCACGTATGACGACCGGGCCGCGCTGGGCAAGAGCGCGGGGGCCTTGCGTGACGCCCTGAGCCGGCTGGCCGGGGAGGGCGGGGTGCCGGCCATCACGCTGATCGGGCACAGCCAGGGCGCCCTGATCGCGCGGCGGGCGATGACGGCGCAGACGGCGCCGCTGCCGGCCACACAGCTGGATCTCGTCACCATCTCCGGCCCCTTTGCCGGCATCGCCGCGGCCAAGCCCTGCGGGTTTGACTGGATGCACGTGCTGAGCCTGGGGCTGACCAAAGCCTCCTGTCATCTCGTCACCGGGGCGAAGTGGGCGGACATCACGTACTCCTCGCGCTTCATTCGCGAGCCCGGCGGGCTGGAGGCGGGCGTGGGGCGCTACCTCAAGATCGACACCGATGAGCGCGACACCTGCCGGCGCCGCGAAGACGGGCGCTGCGTGGAGAGCGACCTGATCTTCAGCCTGGACGAGCAGTATCAGCCGCTTGTGGATGGCGACCCGCGGACGCGCACCGTGCAGGTGGCGGCTGGGCATGTGGAGATCGTGGGCGACAAGCGCGTGGCGCCGGTCAAGCTCCTGGATGTGTTTCAGCAGGAGGGTGTGCTGCGGCCCGTCAGCGCGGCGCGCCTGCCGGCGTATCGGGCCTTGCTGGCGCGGATCTACCAGGACCCGTCGCTGGCGCCCTGAGACGCTGTTCGCGACAGATCGTGACAGCGTCTGAGTGCGGGCCTGCCGATGCGAGCGCCCGGCGGGCGCTTCTGTTAAGGTGCCGGCCATCCTCTTCTTGCTGATCGCCGTGCCATGGCCCAGAAAAAGCAATTTCCGCCCGTGAAATCGGGCTTGCACCCGCGCAATCTGCATCGCGAGCGCTACGATTTTCCGGCCCTGATCGCCAGCCACCCGGCGCTGGCGGCGCACGTGTTCAACAACGCGTATGGCGATGCCTCGATTGATTTCGCCGACCCGGCGGCGGTGAAGGCGCTGAACGCGGCGCTGCTGGCGCATTTCTACGGCATCGCGGCCTGGGATCTGCCGCCGGGCTATTTGTGCCCGCCGATTCCCGGCCGGGCAGACTATCTGCATAACATGGCCGATCTGCTCGCCGCGAGCAACCAGGGCGAAATCCCCCGGGGTAATGCCGTGCGGGTTCTGGATGTCGGCGTGGGGGCGAATGCCATCTACCCGATGCTGGGGCGGGCGATCTACGGCTGGCAGTTTGTGGGCACCGAAATCGACGCCGTGGCGGCGAAGAATGCCGAGAAGATATTTGCCGACAACCCGGCGCTGGCCGGCGGGCTGGATCTGCGCCTGCAGCAGCGGCAGGGCGATGTGCTGCAGAACGTGCTGTATGCCGATGAATACGTCGACTTTTCTGTCTGCAACCCGCCGTTTCACGCCTCGGCCGAAGAATCGGCGGCCGGCTCGCGCCGCAAGCTGCGCAATATCGGCAAGCCGGTCACCGAGAAGCCCTTGCTGAACTTTGAAGGCCATAGCCATGAGCTGTGGTGCGAGGGCGGCGAGGTCGAATTCATCCGCCGCATGATTCGCCAGAGCGAGCCGCTGGCCGGCAACTGTCTGTGGTTTTCGACGCTGGTGTCGAAGCTGGACAACCTGCCGCTGATTTATGCCGAGATCGAGGCGATTGGCGCGCGCAGCCTGCGCACGCTGGATATGGCGCAGGGGCAGAAGATCAGCCGCGCGGTGGCCTGGAGTTTTCACACCCTGGCCGAGCAGGCCGGGTGGTGCGAGCGCGCGTTTCAGTCGCGCGGGTAATGCTAAAGGTATAATTGGATGCCCGCAGAGCCAGGCAGCAAGCGGCTCTCCGGGCAGTGTTGGGCAAACACCGCAGCGGGCGACGTGCGTGATGGCGGCGGGCGGGCCGATCTGGCACCATCTTGCGATGGACGCGCAGCGCGCGTGGGGCCAGACGAACAGACAGGGCGAAGCTTATGGGCAAAACGCTATACGCGATCCTGGGGGTAGAGCAGGGCGCAAGCACCGAGCAGATCCGCGCGGCCGTTGAGGCGGCCCGGGCGAAGCTCGACCCGGCAGACACGATGGCGCCGATCGTCATCAAGGAGGCCTGGGATGTGCTCGGCCAGCCGGAGCGGCGGGCCCGCTACGATGCCTCCCTGCGCGCGGCGGCGGTCGCCACGGCGTCGACCGAAATCTACGAGGAAGACGAAGGCGGCGGCAGTCGCCGGCTGATGCTGGTCGGCGTGGTGGCGCTGCTGGTGGCCGGTGGCTGGTACTGGCAGCACGCGCGCAGTGCCAAGGCGCCGCCCGCGGCCGTGCCGGTGACGGTGGCACAGTCCGCCAGCGAGACGCCGGTGGCCCCTGCGCTGGCCGGCAATGCTTCGGCTGCGGTAGAACCGCGGGAAGCGCCGCCGGCGGGCGCCAAAGCGCTCAGCTCTGCCGCCCTGTTTGCGCAGGCCTCGCAGAGCGTGGTGCGGGTGAACGCGGTGGGCGCCAATGAGCGGCCGATCCGCATCGGCAGCGGCGTGGTGACGGAGCGCGGCGGCGTGATCACCAATTGCCACGTGGCGCTGGGCGGCGGGCAGCTGAAGGTGGTGCATGCGAGCGGCAGCTTCGATGCCCGTGTCAGCGTGGCGGACGAGGAGCACGACCTGTGCAAGCTTGATGTGGCGGGGCTGAGCGCGCCGCCGGTGCCGGTGGGCAGGGCGTCCAGCCTGGCCGTGGGGCAGAAGGTCTACGCCATCGGCTCGCCGCAGGGGCTGGATCTGACGCTGAGCGACGGCATGGTGTCCTCGCTGCGCACGGTGAAAGACGGCTCGATCATCCAGACCACGGCGCCTGTCTCGCCCGGCTCCAGCGGCGGCGGCCTGTTTGACGAATTTGGCCAGCTCGTGGGCATCGTCACCTTTCAGTCCGCCAGCGGGCAGAACCTGAACTTTGCCGTGCCGGCGGAATGGATCGGCACACTGGCCAACACCAGCGCGACCGGCGCGGCCTTGCGCGGCGACGCAGGCGGTTTGTCCCCGCCCGACGGCGGCTCGCGCAGTGCGAGCATCGTCGGCGCCTGGCAATGCTACGGCCCGCTCACCGGGCGCGGCCTCAACGTGGTGTTCACCGAGCGAGGCGTGTTTCACGGAGAAATCGATGGCCGGGCGATTGGCGGCAATTACGCGCTGTATGGCAAGACGCTGAACTTTGGCGGCGACACCTTCGAGGTGGAAGAACTCAGCGCCACCCGCATGGTGATGACGAAAGGCGAAGGCCGTCGCCTCGTCTGCAGCCGCTGAGCGAACTATTTTTGGCCTGCCCTGAAGACGCGCTTCCGCTGGGCTTCTGCAGGCACCCCTGCTGCAGAGGCAAGCTGGGAGCGGGTTTCAGCGGGGTGGCCGCACGAGGGGTTGCGCAGGGCTTTCAGGCAGCCTCGTAGCGCTGGCGCAGGCTGTTGAAGATCTGGCTCGGAATGCGCAAGCCGGGATCTTGCTGAAACCGGGCTTTGACCGCCGCCCAGTTGGCATCGGGCTGCGCCGAGAGCACGGCGACGTCGTTGAACCATGTCGTTTGTGTGTCGGAGAACGCGACATTCGGCCACGGTTGTGCGCCCCATGCGTCCCAGGGCAGCATTTCCATCTTGTTCAGCGCGGCAATATCGCGCACGAGGTTGCCGGCAATCATCCACAGACCCGTGAGCCCGAGTGCCGACACGCCAAACAGCTTGGGGTCAGCCTGGTTGCGCGCACACAGCTGCCAGGCCGCACCGGCCGAGAGGAAGGTGGATTCGGGCAGATCGAGCGGGTCGGCCTTCAGCGATGTGATCGGGCGCAATGCGGCATCAATGGTCGGGTCTACCGTGATCCAGCGCATCTCCTCAGGCTGCCAGTATTCGCAGACCCAATGGTCTTCGAACACGCCGGGTGCCAGATACCCTGCAAAGCCGCAGCGGGCACGCGCGGCAATGCCCTTGGCGCGCAACATGGCGGTCAGCAGCTTTACATACTGATGACATCGCGAGGCGACGCGCTCTGCCGGTTTACGCGCCAGCAGGATCGACCCCGGCGCATTGGCCTTGGCGGCGTGGAGCACATCCTGCGTGCGGCGCAGATGGATGCTCTGGCTCGCCTCCGCACTCAAATGAACGCCGTATTGCGACTCGGCGAAGAAGTCATGAATGAGCAGCCCCTGGACGATGCGTGTCAGCCCGCCCACATCCAGACCGGCTGCGCGGATCTCTGCGGCGTCTTCGCCGAGGTCCGTATTCTGGCCGGGGCTCGCGTAGTAGGCGACTTTATCGTCCTGAGACGCGGCCGTGCCAGGCAGGGTTTTAGCGCCCAGTCCAGGCGCCAATGATGCCAGCGCACACATCATCAAGAGCTTTCGGCGGGTGGGGAAAACATCGGGGCTCATGGCATGTCCTGTGGTGATGCCATGGCGCGCCGTGGGCAGTCAATCAGAGCCTGGGCAGGATGCTGCGATTGCATAGGGCGTGAATGGCAGGGAAATATCCGCCATTGTAGCCAAATTGCACCCGTTCATGCGGATGGCAGAAATACCGATACCATAGTGCGGGCATATTCACGCCGTAGCCGAATTTCCGCGACCGTGCCGGGGGAGCTCAGGCGGTCGCAAACCCCGGCGTGCAGCCCACCAGCACAGCGAAGAAATGGCAGATGCAGCCCGCCAGCACAAACAGGTGCCAGACGAAGTGGCCGTAGCGCAGCTTGCCGTCGAGCGCATAGAAGGCCACGCCGCCGCTGAAGGCCAGCCCGCCGGCCACCAGCCAGACCGCGCCCGCTGTCGGCAGATTGCGGAACAGGGGCACTGCCGCCACGATCACCAGCCAGCCCATCAGCAGATAGATGCCGTTTGATAGCCACGGGTTGGCCAGTCGGTTGGCGAACATCAGGAACAGCCCGAGCGCCGCCAGCGCCCACACCGCGCCAAACAGCGCCCAGCCCCAGGCTCCGGCAAGCACACTGAAGGTGAAGGGCGTATACGTGCCCGCTATCAGCAGGAAGATCGCCGCGTGGTCGAGCTTGCGGAATGCCTGCTTGACGCGCCCCTGCCGCATGGCGTGATACAGCGTGGAGCTGAGGAACATCAGCACCAGGGTGCTGGCATAGATGCACGCCGCCGCGATGTTGGCCGCCTTGCCCGTGTTCGCGGTGACGACCACCAGGACTGGAAAACCCACGATCGCCGCCAGCAGGCCCGCGCCATGGCTGGCGAGATTGGCAATCTCTTCACCCCGCGTCTGTGGGCGTTTGATTTTCATGAAGGGCTCTTCCCGGATCGGCAGCGGTGACAGCGCTGACTGTAGCCCGAATAGTCGGGCAGGAGAAGTGCCGGCTGGAGATTGGCCGGCGCCCGTTTGAGGGGACGCCGTAGCGGGTTGTCAGCCAACCCGCGGGGCGACTTACGACGCGCCTTGTGCCGTGGTCGGCGGTGAGAGTGGAGCTTTGCGCGCCAGTCTTGCGCCTTCATTCCAGTGCGCCGTCAGCTCAGCTCCCAGCAGAAAAACTGCCGATGAGAAGTACAGCCACATCAACAGCACGGCCAGCGAGCCGGCCGCGCCGAAGGCATTGGCCGTGCCGGCGCGTGCCAGGTAGAGGCCGAACAGGTTCTTGCCCACACTGAACAGAACCGCCGCCGCTATCGCCCCCAGCCAGGCGCTGGACCAGCGTACCGGCGCTGCGGGCAACACCTTGAGGAGCGTCGCAAAAGCGCCAGCCAGGAGCAACACGGCAAGGCCGCGCTGCGCCCACTGTGCGGCGTCTGCGCCCTGGCCTGATGCCGGCCCCAGAAACCTGCTGATGGCGAAAGACAGCGCCGCGTCGAAGACCAGCAGTATGACAATCAGGAAGGCGATGCCGATGACCAGGCCAAACGAGATCAGGCGCACCTTGACCAGACTGAACAGGGCGCCCTGTTGGCGGGCGGGCAGGCGCCAGATCGTGCTGAGCGACTCGCTCAATTGCGTGAAGGTTGCCGATGCCCCCAGAAAAACGGCGGCCACGGAAATGACAGCGGTCCAGCCGCTGCGGTCCGCTTTCCAGGCGCTCGCCACCATGGCCTGCACCGCAATCGCCCCTTCATCGCCGAGCAGGTAGCGAATCTCATCGAACAACCGGCCGTGCACCGCCTGCTCGCCAAAGAAGAAGCCGGACACGGCAATGACGATGACCAGCATCGGCGCCAGTGAAAACGACGCATAGAACGCCAGCGCCGCCGCCATGCTGGTGCAGCGATCTGCTTGCCAGGCATCCATGCACGCCAATACCACACGCAGCGGCGCCACCGTCGCCGCGCGACGATATGCCGATGCGATTCGAGAGAGCTGCCCGAGTGTCATCGCGACCATGCCGGTTGAGCAATTCCGCGCGTCACGCCGCACGCGCGATGCTGCCGCGGCCAGGGCTCACCTCAGGGTGAAATTGCCTGCGCCCAGCAGGCCGATGAGCCCGATCAGGATCAGATACACCGCCACGATGTAGTTGAGCATGCGCGGCACGACAAGAATGAGAATCCCGGCAAGCAGGGACACGATGGGCGCAAGCCCGAGATTGATGCTCATGGGGATGGTTTCCTTCCGGTTATGGACGCGCGACGATAAGCGAGCCCGATGCGTCGCCCATGATCGCCCACCCGCCTCACCGCAAACCAGCACGCATGCCAGCGTTTTGCCGAGACCGATGACGCGTCAGTGGGGGATGATTGCATCGTTGGCCATACTGGGTCGGTTCGTTGCAGTACACAACACAAGAACACCCGCAGCCAGACGTCACGCATCGCGGGGCGGGCGTATCCGAGACCCCACATGAAGTACTCTGCGACATCCGCTCCCTTCTGCAGCGGAAGGTGAACTGGCGATGCCCGCCTCGGACCCATGCGTTGCCGGCTAACGAGCTCCGGTCTTGGCTGGTCAGTTTGGACTGGCGTATTAGCAGGCAGCGGATTATTGCGTCGCGGACATCATCTGAAACCAGACTTTGGCCCATTGCATTTGCTGGTCAGCGAATGCATGAGCCGCCGGATTCATGGCGAGATTTTGTGGTTCCCAATCCTGGGCGCCTCTAGGGAGGCTCTGCGACAGCTTGACGTCGGGCAGCGCATACAAAAGAGTACTGACGGATCCGCGTTCGTTGGCTTGGTGGAAGCTCGATGCTATGACCAGATCCGGCAGGTTGCCGGCCAAATGGGTCTTGACTGCCGCGAACAGAGGTTGGCTCCACGCATCACTTACTGGACCAACCCAGTAACAGGCCTGCTTGCCAAAGGCTGTATTAGTCAATGTTTCGTTGACGTAATCCGTCTTTCGCTTACAGCCTTCGTTGGCCAGAAACCCACTCTGGTCTCCGGGCGTCTTGACTCTGATTGCGAAACAGGACTCGGCTGGCGTCTTTCCAGCGAGTGCAGCGGTAGCGTCTGGTCGAAGCCGCGCCCTGAAGGTTTGTTGAAATAGCTTATGACCTCCCACTTACCTTCTGGCAAGGCGACCTCAGTGTCTGCTACTTTCAGGTTGTCGGTGAAGCTTCGGCCGCTATAGGTATCCTTCAGTTTGGCGAGTTCGCTGGACTTAGCGTAGGTGGCACCCGCACGGATGTGGAACCGCTCTCCTTTATAGCCTCCCTGGAATGAGTTGAGCGTGAGTCCGGTAATTGCGGTGATTTTCTTGATCGCGGTCGGGAATTCTTTGGAGTTCTCATCGTAGGCATAAAAATATCCGGCCTGACGCTGGCAGGTTTTGCACGGGGATATTTCGTGGGTGTATGACACGACAGGAATGGTAGGGGCGAGGCCTTCGACATCCTGCCCGTGATAACCTGAAATGATGACTTTCTGAATATTGGATGTTGCGGACGAGGTTATTCTCCACTGAACGGGCTCATAGGCCATTAGCACCAAGGCGATCGGATTGGCCGAGGACGGGACGTTAACCGCTATGGGATTCATGCGGTGATTGACTTGCGCATGGCATTCAAAAAGCGCTTGCGGATCCTCCCGGAAAACCATGCATTTTTGCTTGTCCGCTCCCTTGGTAGAATCGCTGGCTTCGAGACGCCGATGACGTGCAGTTCTGTGTTCAGAGGAAGTGTACTTCCCGTCTGCACGGCGCTGACCAACTGGCCGTCAAAATTGCTGTCGTGCCTATAACTCGATGAGGGGCTTCGACCGGCTACCGGAACTGAAGAAGTTCCTGTTAATGGTTGTCCACCAAGCACTGTCAAATTCGGCGTATGCGACTGAGCAGGGGTGTATTTCGCCAGCCCCGTTGTTGCTGGGACTTGTCTGGCAGTGAGCAACCAGGATATTCCGGTAACGAATAGCGTTGCAGTCAATACCCAACGCCAGGCCGCTGCGCGTGACCAGAGCTCGAAGAATGTGCTCATCTTGTGGTGTCAAGAGACAACGTTTGCCGCGCGTGTGGCTTTCGCTACTACTGTGTTGCTGTCATTGAGGACAAGACTGATCTGGGTGAAGCCGTTCCGCTTTGCTTCGATCAGGGAGTCAGCTAACTTCTCTTCGATGGCCCGGACAAGATCTCGCGAAGAGCCAGCACGCCCCATTTTCTGTAGCCGTCCCATCAGCATGAGAAGGATTTTGGGATCAATTCCGTGGTCGGCGATTGTCAGTCCGTAGCTCTGCATCATTTGCTCTATTTCAAGCGCAGCAACGCGCGCCACATCCGTCCCTTGCAGGGGACGGAACACGAAAATCCGATCGATACGGTTGAGTACCTCGGGAGCGAACTGCGCCCCTTCAAAGTGTTGATGGCAGCGCTGCGCATCGCGTCCGGGTCCTTGCCAACTTTTGCGAAAAGAGTGGTCAGTCGATCGGTCGCGGCATTGCTGGTCATGATGAAGATGGCAGAGGTCGTGGAAATCAGGTTGCCATCTGATCGCTCGGTGATAAATCCATCATTCCATGCAGTCAGGAATGCTTTCAACACGTCAGGGTGTGCCTTTTCGATTTCGTCGAGCAGGACCACTGAATTCGGAGTGTCGCGCAGTCCTGCCGTGAGCGCACCATAGGTATCCGAGCCAACGTAGCCCTTCGTCATTCCAAGAAGTTGGGAAAGGGAATGGCTGCCGGAAGCGTACTGAGACATGTCGAAGTGCAGCAACTCCCTTTCCATTTCTTTGGCAAGAAGTTTCGCGAGGAAAGTTTTGCCCGTCCCTGGCGGACCGGCAAACAGGAAAACGCCCACGGGTTTGCCTCGCTTGATCAGTGCCAGACGACGACGTATCTGGGCTGCGATGTCGTCGCAAACATCATCTTGACCGACGATGCGTTGCTTCAGGGCGTTTGCCAGACTCTCCGCGTCGACATAAGTGGCGGACTCCAGTTCTTCCAGCCCGTCTTCCACTTCCTGGCGGTTCGTCAATCTGTCAAGGATATCCATGAGCGTCGGTCTCTGAAGAAAACGAGGGATGCTATCCATCTCGTGCAACCAGCCGAGCAGCACAAATATCCAACCGATTGTTGCTGCTGCGATGAAGTACCAGACGTAATCCCGCAAAAAAGCGATGGCTTTGCCTAGCCGTTGAGTGATCCGGCCAGTGCTTTCCATGAACTCCCCGAGCGTGATCAGTAGTGCCAGGGCGAACAGGATAGGCAGGTACCTTTGTAACGCATTCAGCATGTCTGGTCAATCGGTTGGAAGCGTGATGGTCTGGCCTTTGCACGAGCGGAGGAAGGCTGGTTCCTTGCGCACCGGCCATGACTGCCACTGTGATACCTCCTCCACCATCGCGCACGCCCGTCAGCGTGATTGCGTGGGATTTGTCGATCGGCACGGCGATTTCCTTCGGCACATTCATTAATGGTACCTGTATCTGATAGCCGCCTGAGGAGACCTCGACTATATCGCCGTCTTCCGCAGCGAAGTCCCACAGAGTAATTAAAGCCAACTCGGTTGGTTCGGTGTTTGTTTTATCACGGTAAGTGACGATTCTTTCAAGATCCCGCTTGGCTGCTGGTTCCAGGCGCATAGTATCGAGCGTCTTCTGTATATCAGCGACTGGCACTCGCGTGGGTGTCAGTGGATGCATACGCGCCATATTCTCTTGGAGCTCTGCTTTGGTCGAATCGGAAACATGGTCCGTCGGCGGTTGACCAAAGAATTGGCTCATGCCGAAGCCCAGAATCGCCGTTGTCGCTGCGACAGCTATAAGGATGTTCAGACGTGACCAAGATTTAGTGGCTGGAGACGCTGGCGCCGGTTGAGGGCCCTGTTGCTGAGGCTCAAGATGCTTCATGCGTGCCACCTTTCTGTTTATCTTCGTACAGTATCTTCAATCAATCCGCGTGAGATCGGCTTGTAGCGGATGCGCTTCGGCTTCGCCCCTTCCTCTCCCAAGTGCTTCATATTCACTTCTTCGCATACGGTAGCTTGCAGACGGAGGGTCAAGTCATGGTTTAGTCAGACCAAGGCTCAAGTCTTTCTTTTGTCATCACTCCGGGACTTCTTTGCGATATCGACAATCTTGCCGTCCTGCATGACATAGCAGGGGGCATTGGTTGCTTCGGCGATTTCACGGGCACGGCGTGCTGCACGTTTCATGGCTTGCATGGACCCGAGAAGATCTGGGTCGGTTGGCAGGCGTTTGTCGGGACTCATCGTTCGCTCCAGTCAATTGGGCGGGGTTCTTGCCCCAGATTGTCGTAAAGAATCCACTCATCAACAAGCGTTTGTATGTCGTTTGGAAATTCTTTATTCCTGCATCAAAGCACTTGCGGATGACTTCTTCAGGAAAAGTGGTGGCGCTAAGTTCTGAAACTGGTAGAAGGAAAAACCCGCTGAAATAGCGGGTTCTTCTGCAACGCAGTGCCACTGGATTCCCGCCTTCGCGGGAATGACAGTGTTTTGGCTTAGCGGCTGATCGGCTTATACCGAATCCGCTTGGGCTTCGCCCCTTCTTCACCCAGACGCTTCTTCTTGTCTTCTTCGTACTCGGTGTAGTTGCCGGCGAAGAAGGTCCATTGCGATTCGCCTTCGCAGGCGAGGATGTGGGTGGCGATGCGGTCGAGGAACCAGCGGTCGTGGGAGGTGACCATGGCGCAGCCGGAGAATTCCAGCAGGGCGTCTTCCAGCGCGCGCAGGGTTTCCACGTCCAGATCGTTTGAGGGCTCATCGAGCAGCAGCACGTTGCCGCCTTCGACCAGGGTCTTCGCCAGATGCAGACGGCCGCGCTCACCACCGGAGAGCTTGCCGACGATCTTGGCCTGGTCGCCGCCCTTGAAGTTGAAGCGGCCGATGTAGGCGCGGCTGGGCATTTCGAACTTGCCGACGGTGAGGATGTCGGCGCCGTCCGCAATGGCTTCGAACACGGTCTTGCTGTCGTCCAGACCTTCGCGGGTTTGATTGACGGCGGCGATCTTGACGGTGGAGCCAACGATGATTTCGCCGCTATCGGGCTTTTCCGTGCCCTGGATCATGCGGAACAGCGTCGATTTACCGGCGCCGTTCGGGCCGATCACGCCGACGATGGCGCCGGGCGGGATCTGGAAGCTGAGGTTGTCGATCAGCAGGCGGTCGCCAAAGCCTTTGCTCACGCCATTGAAATCGATCACCTGATTGCCGAGGCGCTCGCCCGGCGGGATGAAGATTTCGTGGGTTTCGTTACGCTTCTGGTATTCGACTGCACTCATTTCCTCGTAGCGGGCGAGACGGGCCTTGCTCTTGGATTGGCGCGCCTTGGCGCCTTGGCGCACCCATTCCAGCTCTTCCTTCATGGCCTTGCGGTGGGCGTCTTCCTGCTTCTGTTCGTTGGCGAGGCGCGCGCCTTTCTGCTCCAGCCATGACGAATAGTTGCCCTTCCACGGGATGCCTTCGCCGCGGTCAAGCTCAAGAATCCATTCGGCGGCGTTGTCGAGGAAGTAGCGATCGTGGGTGACGGCGACCACGGTGCCGGGGAAGCGCACCAGGAACTGCTCCAGCCATTCGACGGATTCGGCGTCGAGGTGGTTGGTCGGCTCGTCGAGCAGCAGCATGTCGGGCTTGGAGAGCAGCAGCTTGCACAGCGCGACGCGGCGCTTTTCACCGCCGGAGAGCGGGCCGATCTTGGCGTCCCAGGGCGGGATGCGCAGCGCGTCGGCGGCGATTTCGAGCTGGGTTTCCAGATCAGCGCCGCTGGTGGAGATGATGTTCTCGTACTTGGCCTGCAGTTCGGCCAGCTTGTCGAAATCGGCATCCGGCTCGGCGTAGGCGGCGTACACCTCTTCGAGCTTGGTCTTGGCTTCCATGACTTCGCCCAGCGCGCTCTCGACTTCTTCGCGCACCGTCTTGTCCGGGTCAAGCTGCGGCTCCTGTGGCAGGTAGCCGATGCTCATGTTCGGCTGCCATTGCACCTCGCCGTCGTATTCCTTGTCTTGCCCGGCCATGATGCGCAGCACGGTGGATTTGCCGGAGCCGTTGAGGCCCAGCAGGCCGATCTTGGCGCCGGGGAAGAAGGAGAGGGAGATGTCCTTGATGATCTGACGCTTGGGCGGAACGATCTTGTTCACGCGCAGCATTGACATGACGTACTGGGCCATAGCTTCTGATGGGAAATTCCAGAACGCGCCTGGAACTCCCTTTGTCCTGTGAGTGGATAGGGAAGCCGCGATTCTACTTGGGATTGACGGAGGCGGGCACACCACGCCGCGGATGCTGTGCGCGCGGCCGCCAGCGCCGGCGTATCGTATTTGAAGGCATGCCTGAAGAAGCGCTCGGGGAGCGGCTCTTCAGGCATGCATCTATGACAAAGGAATCGAACGGGGAGGCTATATCGATGCCGGTTTGATTGTGGCCGCCGATGATGGCGTGCGGCGTGCGAGCCAGCGCTGGACGCCGCGAAGCATGGGCTGTTCGATCAGGTACCAGCTGAGCGCGGCAAGAATCAGGCTGCAGGCGATGACCAGGGCGCTGTAGCCCGCCCAGACCCAGAAGTTCGTGATCCCCATGAACTTGAACTTCGGCTGGATATAGATGCGGATCAGCTCGATGACGGCAAAGTGCCAGAGGTAGATGCCGAAGGAGAGCTTGGCGATCCAGCGCGAGAGCCGGTTGTCGACGATGGCGGCGAGCTTGTCGCTGAAGTTGATGAAGTACAGCGCGGCGGCGCAGATGGCCGGGAAGAGTGGCGTGACATAGGGCTGGCGCGAGATGGGGTTGATCTCGCCACCGCTGCCGAGGAAGAAGCAGACCAGCAGGGCCCAGAGCAAGGCCCACTTGCCGGGGCGCTCGAACTCTTCGGCAACGATGGCACGCGGCTCGCGGCGGCGGCGCGCAATGGCGAAGCTGGCGTAGCTGCCGAGCATGAACATGGTCATGAACGTCGCCGGGTTGCGATGCGGCAGCCATTCTTTGGCGCCACCGATGTTGCCGTACTGCCAGCCTTTCTCGAAGGCATCGGTCGGGAAGAGCGCGACGATGGCGAAGTGGGCGATCTGCAGACCCATCAATACCCACATGAGGTATTTCTGCGTGCGCGCCGGGTCGCGATCAGGGATCAGGCGCCAGGCGGGCAGGAGCAGCAGCGGCAGCAGCGCGTAGCAGATCACTTCCAGGCTGATTGACCAGAACGGGCCGTTCAGGTCGCTGGGGAAGAAGCTGATGTAGTGGAAGGCGGAGACGAAGAAGAAGCCCGAAAGGCTGCGCTCGGCGGCGTATTTCGTCTCGGGCAGGGCGTAGCCGGCGACGATGAAGCACACGAGCAACGCCACCCAATAGCCTGGCGCAATGCGGGCGGCGCGACGGGCGACGTAGCCAAGCAGATCGGGCGGCGATTGATGATCGAGATAGCGGTTCCAGAACGGCATCGAGAGCAGGGCGCCGGAGAGGACGAAGAACAGGCTGACGCCGATGTTCAGGTTGATGGACAGGCTCCAGGCCGGGAGGAAGAGCCAGGGCAGCGCGGCATAACCGAGCAGGCGCTGGCCAAGATGGTGGGCAAGTACGGCGAGGCAGGCGATGGCACGCATGCCATCGAAACCGCGCAAGTGTTCTGCCGACTTTGGGGGCGGGCTGGCCAGCCAGCGGATGGCCAGGCTGCGGGCCGGGCGCCAGATATGGGTGCGCCACAGCGTGGCCAGGCGGGACGGTGGCGTGTCGACAACGGGCTCCATCGACAGGGCTGGGCGCTGGCAGATGAAGGCCCAGACGCCCCAGACGATGGCCTGGGTGAGGAGGAAGAGGATCACGCCAATCACGCAGGCCGCACCGAAATCACCCTGCGAAAACGAGAGATAGAACATGTAGTCGGCCACGCCGCCCGCCTCGGTGATGCCAATCACCACCGTCAGCGTGCTGGCGAAGAAGATCATCGGCCGCAGATGCGGGATGGTGACGTGGATCAGCTCCTGGAAGGCGTTCGCACCGTCCATGCGCGCGGCCTCGCTGTGATCCTTGGGGTAGGACTGCAAGGCGGCGACGTAGAGCAGCACGTTCCAGCCGATGTAGTGCCACCACACCAGCAGCACGCTGAGCCAGGGGCCGGGGGCCAGATAAGGGCCCATCGGGAAGGCCCAGGCGATCGGCTCGGTCGGGAAGAACAGCGCGAACGGCTTGATGCCTAGAAGCTGGAAATTGCCGATGGCGAGCAGCAGGGCGTTGACCGGCGCCTCCGGGCTGTTGCCAAACAGGATGGAGAACGAGAACTGCAGGATGATGGCCGAGACCAGAAAGGGGAGGAAATAGACGGTCAGCAGGGTGTTGCGATAGCGCCGGAGGCGAGTCTGGATGAAAAACGCCATCGGGATGGCCGTCAGGTGAATCAGTGCGCCCGAGACCACCAGGGTCCACAGCGTCGAGCCCAGTGTGGCGCCGAACCACTCATCTTCAAGAAAAACCCAGACGTAATTGTCCAGCCCGGTGAACTGAGCGGCGGCCATACCCTCGACGGCATCCCAGCGCATCACCGAGATGATGAAGGCGAACAGCACCGGCGCGATCTGGAAGGCGAGGACGATCAGGACGGTAGGGAGCAGGAAGATAAACGGCGCGTAGCGGCGGCGAACTGCGAGCAGGCGGCGGAGGGTTGAGCGCATGGTCAGCAAGCCTGTAGAGGATGACGGCAGCAGTGTGGAGCTTGACCTTAGGGGAGGGTCAAGGCTTTCCTCACATTGTGCCGGGTGAGCAGGCGTGGCTGGGTTTTGCCGAAGCAGCTTGCCCGTGTAGACTCCCGGGCTTGTGCGGTGAGCCTTGGCGTGTGCGCCAGTGGGCGCGCCGATGAAACCCTCTTCTCAAGGCAGAAAACTCATGCAGACGCTCGATATCAAGATCCTGGATCCACGCTTGCTCGACGCCATGCCGCAGTACGGCACGGCAGGCGCCGCGGGCCTGGATCTGCGCGCCTGCCTCGATGCGCCGCTGACGCTGAACCCGGGCGACACGCAGCTGATTCCCTCTGGCATGGCGATCCATCTGGCGGACCCCGGCCTGGCCGCGATCATCCTGCCGCGCTCGGGCCTGGGGCATAAACACGGCATCGTGATGGGCAATCTCGTCGGCCTGATCGATTCGGATTACCAGGGGCAGGTCTTTGTGTCGACCTGGAACCGTGGCAAGGAAGCCTTCACCATTCAACCCATGGACCGCATTGCGCAGATGGTGGTGGTGCCGGTGGTGCAGGTGGCGCTGAATGTGGTGACGGATTTTGCCGCGAGCGAGCGCGGCGCTGGCGGATTCGGCAGCACCGGGCGGCAGTAGGCGCCGCCTCAGTCCGGCTTGGCCGCCTTGCGGGCGGTCACCGCAGCCATCGCTGCGCCGCTGCTGCGCACCCACGGTGCGCGCAGGCCCTCGATCATGGCCAGCCAGGACGCATCGCTGGAATCGACGTTCCAGCTCGTTTCCTTGACGATGTCGAACCAGGTGAGGGCGCGGATGGCGGGCATGCTGGGCAGGGCCTTGAACATCTCCCGGATCCAGACCGCCTTGTTGCCGCCGGCTTCGCTGGAGGCCATTTCGCCAATCAGGATCGGTTTGCCAGGTGCTATCTTGGTGACGGCGTCATAGCTCGCGCGGAAGGTCTGCTCGAAACTCCGCCACTGGCTGGTGCTCTGGCTGGTGCCGAAGTTGTAGCCATCGATGCTGACCCAGTCCACATACGCGTCACCGGGATAGCTGGCGGTCAGGTGGTTCCAGGGCTCGTTGGGCACGCTGTCGTTGTTGATGCACCAGGCGAATTGCACCTTGTGGGCGCCGGCCTTGCGGAAGCGCTCGACGACGTGGCGAAAGGCCTGGATGTAGGCGTCGGGCTTGCGGTCGTTCTTCGCCAGCGCCCAGGGATACCAGTTGCCGTTCATCTCGTGCCCCCAGCGCAGGATGACCGGTATATCCACCCGCGCCGCGTCGCGGGCGTAGGTGTCGAGATACTCGTCCCATTTGCCGGCGGCAATGTCGGTGAGCGAAATGCCTTCGCCAAAGGCGTTCCAGGGCTCCCATGCGATATGGGCCACCATGTCGTTCTGCTGCAGGAAGCGGGCGGCGGATTCCGGGAAGCTTGAGCCGAAGCGGGAGAACCACATGAGACTGGCCGGCTTGCGGCGCAGGTCGAGCGGCGCTTCTTCAGCGATGTCGGTGATCAGGCCAGGTCGAAAGAGACCGAAGAAGACGCCCTGGTGATTGCCGGCTTCCTGCTCGGCGATGACCGGGAGCTGTTGTGCAGCGTCCAGCGACGTTTCGGCGCGGGCGCCTGTGCCGATCATGCAGCATAGGGTTAACAGAGAAGCGCGAAGGGCGACGTTGAGGGACATGGCGGATTACCTGTGAGATCAAATACTGCCGCGATCCTAAGGGTCGAGATAGGCTCCGCGGAAGGTGATAAGCGCTTGGCGGTTTACCATTTTTACAAAAGTGGAATCAATCTGTGTATTTATGCAAAAGCCAATGCGGATGCGCCGATACGTTCCAGATTCAGCCATGATTAAGCCATCACCTACCATTATTGACTGACTAGCAATGACGACGGAGACTGCTCTCTCTGCGCAGCCGTGCCAACCCTACGTTCACCCCTATGGCCACGAACACAGCCTGCAGCTGGATCTGATGCAGGATTTGTCCGTCACGCTGGAAGCGATTGGCGTGCATTGGCGACGTGTGGAGACGGCATGGACCTACCCGCGCCATAGTCACGCGCAGTTTGAGCTGAAAATGGTGACCCAGGGGACGCTCGGCATGGAGCTCGCTGGTGAAACTTTCCGGCTGCAGGCTGGCGACATGATCCTGGTGCCGCCCTACCAGATTCACCGCGCCTGGGCCGAGGGCGACGCGCCAGCCGCCTTTTTCTGCGTACATATCGGGATCGATGAGCCCTTCATGCTGCGTACGATGTGCCGGCTGCGCCGTCCGTTCTTTCCCGCTGCCTCGGAGACCGCGCAAGCCGTGCGCCCGCAGATGGAATTGCTGGAGCGCTGCGCGCGTGCGCCGGATAACAGCCTGGCACTGCGGATGCGGCGCGTGTCGGCGATGTTTGATTTGCTCGCGGTTCTGGCTGACGCCACCGCAACCCTGATCGACGAGCGCAGCGAGGCCGAGCTGAAGGCTGAGCGCTTTGCCGATCAACTGGCCACCGCCATGGAGGCGCGTGTTGCGGCGGGGCAGGAAATCGGAATCGGCGCGCTGTGCCAGCAATTCGGCGTCAGCACCTCGCATGGCAATCTGCTGTTCCGCACCGTGTACGGCATGGCGCCGCGAGACTATGCGAGCCGGGTGCGCGAACGACGTGCGCGGATGTTGTTGCTGGATGAAGATCTGTCGATCGAACGTGTGGCGCAGCAACTCGGATTCGATGAACCGGCCCATTTCAGTCGCCAGTTCAAGCGATGGTCGGGCATGTCACCGAGAGACTTTCGTACGCGGCATGTGCGGGCCTGAGGCGCGCACTCACTTCCCGGCGTTGGTGGTTTTGGCGGGGCGGAACCAGAGTTCTTTGCGACCCAGCGGCGTCTCGGGGGGCAAAAGCGGGTTGGGTAGTTCGATGACGACGCGCTTGTCGAGTTCGGCGCGTTTGATCAGGTTGGCATAGTTCTGGTAGAACAGGCGGTCGAATGAGCCATCGGCAATCGCTGCTTCGAGGCCGCGCTCGATCGCTTGCGCCAGCGCGGTGTCCTGATTGTTGACGAAGTAGTAGAAGGCCGTGTCGTAATGGATCACGACATGCGTGTCGATGGCGATGTCTTTTGCGCTGTGATTTTTGATCTCTGCCCAGATCTCGGCCAGTGAGCGCGGGAAATAATCGATGCGCTGCGTATGCAGCATGCTGAACAGGCTCTCGTAACCGACGACACCGCTCACATTGAGCTGCGCGGCGCGCAGAATGTCGGTGTCTGGCCAGTCGTGTCCCTGTGCGGTGCGCAGGGTTTTCAGCCCATCGACGGTGTTCACCTCTTTGAGCAGATCCGGATTTTGCTTGTGAATCAGCGGAATGCGCCACCCAATCAAGCCTTTGTAGATCGGGATCCGGATCGGCAGCAGCGCTTTTTCGCGTTCGCGCGAGGTCATGGACCAGACGACGCGGGGCGAGCCGCTACCGGTCGCAAGTTCTGATAAGGCCCTTCCCTGCAACATGGTTTCCCGCGTGGGCTGCAGGGCGAATTGTCCGCCGCTTTTTGCCAGGGCCAGACGCAGCAAGGTGACCGGGTAATCCGTCCGCGGATCGCCCGCCGTCTCGGGACGTGGATACAAGACCTGCGCCGGAGCCGCCACGGCACTCTGCCCGCCGATCAGTATCAGGATCGGCAAACACAGGCAACGCAAAAGGTGAGGGATGGACGATAGTCTCATTGCAGGATCAGCACCACACCAGCGATGTGCAGGGGTGTCTCAGGTACTCCAAGGCTGATGGTAGCAGCCCAGCGCCGGCGCGTCCTGCGGACGAGAGGGTAGGCACCGGGCGCTCGCGCCTGCCGGACTCGGGCTGGCGCGAGGCGGTGATGCTCAGCGCTGGCTGGTTTTCAGCACGCTCATCGCCGAGCTGATGAGGCCGGCAACGTTCGATAGATCGGACGGGACAACCAGCGTGGTGCTGCTCTTGGCCAGGTTGCCGTAGGCGGCGACAGCCTGCTCGGCGATCTTGAGCTGCACGGCCTTGTCGCCACCTTGCTCGTTGATGGCGGAGGCTACCTTGGCAATGGCGGCCGCGGTGGCTTCGGCGACCAGCATGACAGATTGTGCCTCGCCCTTGGCACGGTTGATGGCGGCTTCGCGATCCCCTTCCGAGATCATGACGGCGGACTTCTGCGAGCCTTCTGCCAGATTGATTTCTTCCTGGCGCTTGCCTTCAGACTGGGCGATCCGCGCGCGCTTTTCGCGTTCGGCGGTGATCTGCAGTTGCATGGCGTTGAGGATGCTTTGCGGCGGCACGATGTCTTTGACCTCATACCGCAGTACTTTGACGCCCCAGGATTCAGAGGCCTCGTCCAGCGCGCTGACAACCGACTTGTTGAGTTCGTCGCGGGCCTGGAGCAGCTTGTCGAGTTCCATCTTGCCGGTCTCGGAGCGCAGCATGGTTTTGGCCAGTTGCTCGATGGCGAACTCGAAATTCTCGGTGCCGTAAGACGCCAGCCGCGGGTCCTGGATCTGGTAGTAGAGGATGCCGTCGATCTCGACCTGGGTATTGTCCTTGGTGATGCACACCTGGGGGGCAACATCCATCGGAACTTCTTTCATCGTGTGGCGGTAGGCGACCCGGTCGATGATGGGTAGCAGGATGTGCAGACCCGCATCCAGCTGGGCGTGGAATCGGCCCAGACGCTCAACGATGAAGACGGTCTGTTGCGGGACGATGCGGACAGTCTTGACGATGAAGACGATGACGCAGACGAGCACGACAAAGGGTACGAAGTAGGACGACACGTTTTTCTCCTGGCGTGAGTGAATCCGGTGGTGAAAGCGGCTGGATCAGGGTTCGATGTGAAGCGTGTTGCCGGATTGCCCGGTGATGCGGACGGTGGCATTTTCGCTGAGCCCCTCCGGCCCCCGCGCGTTCCATTCCGAGCCGCGCCAGCGCACCCGATACAGGGCGCCGTTTGTGCCGACCACGGTCGCTACGGCGTTCTCCAGCGTCGCGGCGGGTGAGGCGTCGCGGCGGCGGGTTCGCCAGCGTTGCACGGCGAGCAGACCGATCACGCCGATGATCGCGGCAAGGCTGATCTGGGCGGGGATGCCGGTGTCGAGCGCGGCGAGCCCGCAGGCGCCGGCGAAGGCGACCGTCAGGACGAGCAGGTAGAACGTGCCGGTGAGGAGTTCAGCAATCAGGCAGACGGCGGCCAGCGCGGCCCAGGTGATGATCATGAATGACGCTCCGGAAAGAAGCCCCGACAGGGAAGGGCGAAAACAATCGGTGAGGAAGTCCCCTGAGACTTGAAATCCTCGCGCGGAATTGCGACCGCAGCATGACAGATCGCTGCGCGCATTTCAGGCCTTGCCCGCCCGACGGCGCACGCGTTCCACATAGGCTTCGGCGTCCAGGGGCTTGCCGTGGCGCTGGGCGTCCCAGATCGTTTCGCCAAGCGCCTCCAGCACCTCGTGAAGCGCCGCATGCCGGTCGCCACTTCTCCGGGCGAGGCAGGCATCGTAGGCGGACAGGATGCCTGGCGGCTGGTTGATCGTGAGCTGCTCGTGAATGGCGAGGTGGAGCGAGAGGTGCAGAAAGGGGTTGGTCTGCCCGTCCTCCGGGCGGAAATCCTTGCCGATAGCCTCTTCGCTGCTCAGCAAGGCGTGGTATTCGGGGTGCTGGGCGATCAGCTCGGCGGCGATGGCTTCCATGGCCGTCAGGGATTCTGCGGCTTGATGCTTGCGCCAGGTGTCGACGAAGAATTGCCGGGCCTGATCTCGACTGGGGTTGAACATGACAATGAAGTAAGGTGTCAGAAGTGAGGAGAAAGGCCGTGGGTATGCCGGAACCACAGGCCGAGGCTGAGCGCCACGGCGAAAAGCAGCCTGAACAGGTTGGGGGTGTGCTCGTCGTTCTTCAACAAGGGGTTGCTCTGATACCAGGGTGACGCCCCCTTGGAGAAGCCCGCCAGTACCCAGGTCATCGCGACAATGAGGTCGGCCACCGCGCTGCCAAAAACCAGGCCGAACAGGGCAAAGGCGGCGGCACAGGTCTCGATTGGCGATGCGTCAAAAACCTCGCCGGTCTGGCGCATGATCCACCAGGCAATGATGAAACCATACAACGCGCCCCAGATGGCATCAAACAGTGCGCCGGCGAGCCTGTCGCCAAATTTGTTGAGCATGGCGTGAGACCTGGCTACTTGAGTCCCAGTGAGGCCGTAACGGATTCAAGCTGCGATTCACACTCTTCGGCGAAGAGCGGCAGCAGGGTCAGGTCGACACCGGAGAGCTCGGGGTCGTGCAGATCGGGCGTGGCGCAGGAGGCTGTGATCGCCTCGCCGCGCTCAATCGCCTCGGCAATGGCGATGGCGACATTCAGGCGTGCGGCCTCCGGCGCGAGATCTTCTGCCTGCGTGGGGGAGAGTTGGTGCCGCACGATCCTTGCCATGGACTCGGGCAGCTGCCATTGACGGATCAGTGCTGCGCCTACCTCGGTAAAGTCGCATCCGATCATGTTGTGCTCTTCACGGGCGAGATCCTTCAGCGTGTACGCGGAGCGATCCAGGACGATTGCTTCAAGGTCCGGCTGCGAGAGGTACAAGATCAGGTGTCCCATGTCTGCGAGCAGACCGACGACGAAAAAGCGCTCCGAGTCCCGTTCTTCCAAGTGCCTGGCGATGCTGCGGCAGAGCAATGCCCGGCGGATGCTGCCGCGCCAGAATCGCACCATGTCCATTTGTTGCGGGCGAATGCCGTGGAAGGTGCTGGCGAGGGTGCTGGCCAACACGATATTCCCCAATTGCTCCAGCCCGATCAGGCTCACCGCCCGGCTCAGGGTTTCTATCTTGCGTGGAAAACCGTAAAACGCGCTGTTTGCAATCCGCAGGACGGCGGCGGTGAGGGAGGGGTCTGTGGCAATCAGGTCAGTGAGCTGCTGCACCGAGACATTCGGGTTGGCGATGGCTTCGCGAACCTTGTAATAGTGCGTCGGGAGGCTTGCCAGCAGGTGCTGACCCGAAACGAGATCTTCCGCAATACTCATGATTACCCCATGCCTCGCGATACTGTTCGCCGAGCGGGAATGGTACTCCTAAGGGTTGATGCTGTCCCGCGAGAAGCCGCACTACGCTAGATTCGAGTGGGCTTCAGCTTCAGCAGCTCACAGCTTGCCAGGTGTTCGAGCGATGCGTCGCCGACCAGTCGTACCGGCGTCCCGTTGCTCCGCACGGTGAATTCGATGGGCAGCTTGGAGCGACCGGTTGGCAAGACCACTCCTGGGCACTTGTGACCATTGGCGAGGCGAGGCAGCAACAGGGCCGGGCTATCGGGATCGGGCTTGGGGCTGGCACTGTCCGGTACTTGCCGGGTGGTGTGGGTCGCGACGGCCTTTTCTGCCAGCAGTTCGAGCCCGATCTCGAATTCCGAGCCAGACACATTGCGCGCACGCCGCGCGATGCAGATCGCCACCGCGGCACGCTCCTTGAATCGCAGGGCGACGACTTCGCCAACCGAGATCGCGCCCGCATGCCCGTTAATGAATTGCAGGCCAAAGCCACCTTCGCTCTGATCGATGATGGACCACTCGCTGATGGGCAAATCGGCGTCTTTCTTCGACTCGTCGGTTTTTCGCCTCGACAGCGCATTCTGCGCGACAAAGCGATATACCGCATCAAAGCCTGACACCAGATCGGCGTGGGGTCTTACGCCGTTGCGCATATGGCGCCGCTGTTGTGGTTCGGACCATTGCGCGTAACAGCGCTCCAGCAGGGCAAGGTAGGACGGCTCGTTTGCCGTGCCGGGTAGCCCCAGCCGGGAAGGCGGAGTGCCCGCGCGCAAGCCTTGCACTTGTTGCTGGAGTTTGTGCAGCAGCGGACGCGTGTCCAGATAGTGACACTTGCCGAGCGCAGGCAGCTCCGCTTTCGGACGATGTGGGCCGCGCTTATGGTCAGTGAGTATGAACACGCCTGCGGTAGCAGCTTCGGCATTTGGGGATGTCGCGCCCAGAACCGCTAAATGACCGTAACGCTCGCAGTACAGGCGCACGCGCGTAATGTCTTCTTCGTTCAGGGTGGTCGGGTCCGTCAGCGCAATCAGGCAGCTCTGGACCACAATCCGGCTCAGGGATTCTGCGCTGCTGACCGAGGTTTCATCCTTGCTGTCTCGCGTCGCCTCTTCATTCATCGTCAGCAAGGCCCGATACTGCTTCCAGCGCTGCGCCGAACCATTGGAATACACGCGGTAGGCGATTTGCGCGCGACGATGGATCAGCTGTGCCGCGCGCAACGCCGCCAGCGGTTGCTGCCGCGCATGCAGGACGCGAAACCACTTGCTGCCGAGGGTTTCGGCCAACTCGTAATACGTCTGGGAAAAGGCCTTGAGCAGGCTGTCGACGGTGGTTGCAATCTCGCGGTTCTGCGTGCTCAGGGGGAGAGAAGATTGGTCGAGCAGGGCTTCCAGCTCACGGATGTGGGGCTCGGCGCCTTTGAGCAGGATCTCCAGTTGCTTGAACTGGGCGCGCACGTTCTGGCGCTCCTGACGGATGATGATGACCTGCTCGATGAAACCGCGAACCACATGCTCCGGCTGACCAATCGGCACGCTCTGCACCCAGGAGGACAGCCCTTCGCCCTGCGCGTTTGCGTCAGGTTCTTGAGATGACAGCAAGCCCTTTATCGAAGTCATCAGGGTTTTGCCGGGAGACGAAGCGTTCAACTTGCGATCCTCACGAGCACGGCGGGTTGCAGCTCACGCGATTGTACGGGATTGATATTAAAAGGGGGATAAAGCGGGGGAGGGGCGTGACAGATTACGCGCGGGACTCCGGTTCCATCATGCGCTCTATCAGCGTGATCCGGTCTTTCACGATCAATTTGCGCTTCTTGAGGCGCCTCAGGGTCAGCTCGTCGTCCTGCTTGAGCAGGCACAGGCTGCTGATCGTACTGTCGAGCACCTGATGCTCCGCGCGCAGGTTCTCCAGGCGATGCTGGAGACTCATTGCGCTCTCGAATACCTCGCTCATCGGTCGCCTCCTGGGCGTTCTGATTTTCTGGAACCGTGTCGCCGCGCCACCTTGCGTGAGGCCAGGCCCACCGCTCTGATTCATCCTAGGCGCTGCGAAGGTGCGATACAACTCATCACACTCTCGATCTTGAGAAAACCCGATTTGCTCCGATATGACTGGTAAGGGGTCCGAGCAATCGTGTGTTGTGCGCTGAGCCCGACGAAAGCTCCTGAAACGAATTGACGGAGAATTTATCATGCATATCGTACTGAATAACCCTGATGTATATGTGGTTGACTACCCTTCGGTCGGTGCGATTGAGGTAATTGATAAACGGCGTGCGCGCGGGGCTTTGCTGGCCGGTGATGCAGCGATCCGTTTCCGCAGGGAGCTGGCGGACGCGATGAACCAGGGCGAGGGTGAAGAGGAAGGCGAGCTCGATCTGGATCTCTGCCTCGGGCATTTCGAGGCGCTCATGAATCAGCCCGCGATCTATCAGTAGCCTTGTTGTTCTCGCGGGCCGCGGTCTATGGCATCCTTGGCCGATGAACAAGGCATTCGTAAAAGATTCTGAGGCCGAGGAAGACGAACTGGAGGCCTTGGCGCCGGCGGTTCCGGCAGGCGCCAAGTACTACATTACACGCAGCGGATTCCAGATTCTCAAGGAGGAGCTGGATCGTCTGGTGCGCGTCGAGCGCCCCGAGGTGGTCTCTGTCGTGTCGTGGGCTGCCTCCAATGGTGATCGATCGGAAAATGGCGATTACATCTACGGCAAGCGCCGCCTGCGGGAGATCGACCGCCGCATCCGGTTTCTGATCAAGCGGCTGGAAGCCGCAACGGTCGTGGATCCGTGCGAGCAGGAGAATCTGGAGCAGGTCTTTTTCGGCGCTACGGTGACGGTCTGTGATGCGGAGGGTGAAGAGGCGACCTACCAGATTGTTGGCGTCGATGAGGCGAATGCGTCGGACGGCCGGATCAGTTGGGTGTCGCCGCTCGCGAAGGCCCTGCTCAAGGCGCGGCTGGGCGATACCGTGCGCTTCATGAGTCCCAGCGGTTTGCGCGAACTCGATATCGCCGATATCCAGTACCGCTAAGCGCGTCAGCTGGCGGTGCGCTCGCGGCGGCGCAGCACGTTGGCGTGGCGTGGCAGTATAAAAATGAAGCGAGCGCCTGCATCCGGAACGGCTTCCGCCCATATTTGTCCGCCATGACGCTCGATGATGCGTCGCACCGAGGCCAGCCCGATCCCCGTCCCGCCGTAGCCCTGGTTGACGTGCAGCTGCTGAAAAGGCTGAAACAGCCGTTTGGCGTGTGCCATGTCAAAGCCGACGCCGTTATCCTCAAGCACATATTTCACTTGGGTGGCTTCCGGTTCGGCAGATAGGCTGATCTCGGCCGGGCGTCGAGACCGCGTGAACTTCCAGGCGTTGTTGAGCAGATTGGTGAGCGCGTTGCGGAGCAAGGCTTCGTCGCCCTCCGCGAGGAGTTTCTCCGGGGAACGGAACTCGACCGCCCGTTCCGGGCTGGCAATGCGCAGTTCCTCGATGATTTCGCGGGAGATTTCGGCCAGATCAATCGTCTGATGCTTGAGCGGGGCGCGTGACACGTTTGCCAGGCTCAAGAGTTCGTCGATCAGATCGCCCATGCGCAGGCTGGCGCGATAGATGCGATCCAGATAGTCCTGCCCCTGGGTATCGAGCTGGTCGAGGTGATCATCCTTGAGTGCATGGGCAAAGCCATTGATGGCGCGGAGCGGCGCGCGCAGATCGTGCGACACCGAGTAGCTGAAGGCCATCAGCTCGCGGTTAGAGAGTTCGAGCTCGGCGGTGCGCTGTCGCACCCGCTCTTCCAGCGAAGTGTTGAGCTCCCGCAGCGCCTGTCGCGCCACTTCGCGGCGTCCGATGTCGTAGTGAATCAGCCAGCTCAACAGGCCCAGCATCAGGATCAGGATGATCGAGGCCAGCACCAGCCTTCGACGCATTTCAAAGAATTCGCTGTCTGCTACCGCTTGCGAGCGGGACGTCCCGACGATCAGCGGGAATTCGCGCAATTTGCTAAACGCCCCGATGTGCGCGTCGCCGTCAATGCTCAGCGTTGTCCGCGTGATACCAGAGCGAATCAGCTCCAGGCCCACAAGCCTTGATGCCGGCGCTACCGCTTTGCCAATCGCGTCGTGGCTCGCGGGGAAGCTCATCAGATGCTTGCCAGTGGCGTCGAGCAAGTGAATCTTGTCGTCTGGCGTCAGCCGGATATCCTGATAAAAGGCTTCAATGTAATCAAGGTTCAGTAGCGCCAGGACGCTGCCAGGCGCGTCCGTTTGCGAGGCGCGGAACCCGAGATGAATCGGCAGAAACCACTTTCCGCCGGGGTCGCGGATCGGGCTGAGCACCTGAAAGGGAAGGCTTGGCGCATGATCAAGCGAGCTTGGCTTGGGTGGCATCAGGCTTTGTGGTGTGCCGGGTTGCCGAACGATGATCGCTTCTCTGGCGCCAGCAGGCTGTATGGCCAGAACGGCGAGTTGCGCATGTTCGGCGACGAGGCGCGATGCTATTTCCCGCAACGCGCGCGTTTGCGTGGCGGCCGGCAGGCTGTGGGTCTGGTAAGCGTCGTTGCGCAGCGCCGACATGGCCAGATTCGTCTCGCTGAGCGCGCGCGAGATGTACTCCTGCAATGTTCGCGTGAGGCTGGAGAGCTGAATGGCCTGGGCGTGATCTTGCCGGACGCGATCTTGCTGGATGAGCATTGCGCTGCCGCAAACGATCAGCGCTGACACCAGGATGTAAATCCCGATGATGTACCGGGTGATGCGGGCATGGCTGCGAGGTGAGCCCGAACGCTGCGGCGGCTTGCTGTGCGAGGGCGGTAGGAGGGATTCGTCGCTGGTGGGTCGAAAGGTCGTCACGTGCGGGTCTTTTGATGATCAGCGGGCAATGGAGAGGTGGACTTGAAATCGACGCCGGTTACCACAACATCAGGCGATGCTAACAAAGACCTTTTGTGGAGGATACCAAGCATGACTGAACGGCCAGAACTCGCCGCCGAAAAGCGCGGCTTTCAAGCCGAGGTGAAGCAACTGCTTCACCTGATGATCCATTCTCTGTACTCGAACCGCGAGATTTTCCTGCGCGAACTGGTGTCAAATGCCTCGGATGCCTGCGATAAACTGCGCTTTGAAGCACTGGATAACGGCGCGCTGTTTGAAAGCGACAGCGAGCTGAAGATCCGGGTGAACTTCGACAAGGCTTCTCGCACGGTGACCATCTCCGACAATGGCGTCGGCATGAGTCGCGACGAAATCATCAGCCACCTCGGCACCATCGCCAAATCTGGCACCAAGGAATTCTTCTCCCGCCTGTCGGGCGACAAGCAGAAAGACGCCAACCTGATCGGCCAGTTCGGCGTAGGCTTTTACTCGGCCTTTATCGTGGCCGACAAGGTGACGGTGATGAGCCGCCGGGCGGGCCTTGGGGCGGATGCCGGGGTGAAGTGGGAATGCTCGATGGCGGGCGACGAAGCCGGTGAATACACCGTCGAGCCCTACACCAAGGCGCTGCGCGGGACTGACATCGTCCTGCACCTGCGCGAAGGCGAGGACGATCTGCTCTCCGGCTACAAGCTGCGCAGCATCATCCGCAAGTATTCCGACCATATTGTTCAGCCCATCCTGATGCAGAAGGAAGAGTGGGACAAAGACAAGGCCGAGAACGTCCTCAAGGACGAAGAAGAGACCATCAACCAGGCCAATGCGCTGTGGACGCGTGCCAAGAACGACATCACAGACGACGAATACAAGGCCTTCTACAAGCACGTCTCGCACGATTTCGAAGACCCGACTGCGTGGAGCCACGCCAAGGTCGAAGGTCGCCACGAATACACACAGCTGCTCTACATCCCCAAGCGCGCGCCGTTTGATCTGTGGGACCGCAACCCGCGCCACGGCCTGAAGCTCTATGTACGCCGTGTCTTCATCATGGACGATGCCGAGAAGTTGCTGCCGCATTACCTGCGCTTCGTGCGTGGCGTGGTGGATTCGGCCGATCTGCCGCTCAACGTTTCCCGCGAGATCCTGCAGGAGAGCAAGGACGTCGACACCATTCGCGGCGGCTGTGCCAAGAAAGTGCTGAACCTGCTCGAAGACATCGCCGAGAACCGCAAGGAGGACTACGCCGAATTCTGGCGTGAGTTCGGCCGTGTGCTCAAGGAAGGCCTGGGCGAAGACCACGCCAACAAGGACAAGCTCGCCAGCCTGATGCGCTTTGCCTCAACGCACACCGACACGGCGGATGAAGGCGTCTCGCTCAAGGACTACATCGGCCGCATGAAAGAAGGCCAGGAGAAGATTTACTACGTCTCCGCCGAAAGCTTCAACGCCGCCAAGAACAGCCCGCACCTCGAAGTCTTCCGCAAGAAGGGCATCGAAGTCCTGCTGCTGTCTGACCGTATCGACGAGTGGGCGATCGGCTACCTCACCGAGTTCGAAGGCAAGTCCATCGTTTCCGTCGCCAAGGGCGACCTCGATCTGGGCAAACTGGAAGACGAAGAAGAGAAGAAGAAGGTCGAAGAGCAGGCTGAAGAGTTCAAGCCCTTGCTGGAGAAGATCAAGACCAGCCTGGGCGAGCGCGTGAAGGACGTGCGCGTCACGCACCGCCTCACCGACAGCCCGGCTTGTCTGGTTGTGGAAGCGCATGACATGGCCGCCAATCTGGCGCGCATGCTCAAGGCTGCAGGCCAGAATGTGCCCAGCTCGGCACCTATCCTTGAGATCAACCCCGGGCATCCGGTGGTGACGCGGCTCAAGACCGAGGATGCCAAGTTTGACGACTGGGCCAATGTGCTCTTCGACCAGGCTTTGCTGGCCGAAGGCGGCACGCTCGACGACCCCGCAACCTTCATCAAGCGCATGAACCAGCTCATGCTGGACATGGCGGCGAAGTAAGTCTCGCAAGTCAGAAGCAATAAAGGGCCGCAGATCGTGCGGCCCTTTATTTTAGGGTGCTTGGAGAGGCGCTTCAGATGGACTTCTTGAGCACATCTGGCAGTGGCGACGCACTGGTAAAGGCGCTTACGTATGGCCGCCAGAAGAAGCCCACGCCGTGCGGCTCTCCGGGCAGGTATTCAAACGCAAGCTCAGAAAAGCTCAATGCTGCCGTTTTTCTGCGCAGACTCGGCAATGTCGAGACGGTTCGCGCCGCGCGCCTGCTGTGCGTCCTCCAGCAATGTCTGCAGCAGCTGGTTGCGGCGGGTGATGCGGGTGACGCCATCGCGCTCTTCGCTATCGCGGTGCAGATCAAAGAAGCCGGCGCTGAAGCGTGACATCGAGTCCGTGTGGTCATGCAGGCGGTCGAGCAGTTGCGAGACGAGATCCTCGAACTGCAAGGACAGGATGTCTTGCATGATGATGGCCCGGATCGACTCCGAAATGTCGTTGATGCGTTCCGAATGCATCCGGGCGCGTGCGGCGCGTTCGCTGATTTCGTCCGTCATGGCGATGACATGCGATTCGGACTCCCGCACGTGAGCAATATCGGTAGACGAGGTCACGGCTACCACGGCGCCCACCTCGTCGATGATCTCCTGAATCCCTTGCAGGCGGCCGCTGATCTGCTCGCTGAATTTTTCGGTACGCTGCGCGAGTTTACGCACTTCATCGGCAACTACTGCGAAGCCGCGTCCCGCCTCGCCTGCGCGTGCAGATTCGATGGCAGCATTGAGCGCGAGCAACTCGGTCTGCTTGTTGATCTGGCCCACCTCACCAATCATGCCGTTGACCGCTTCTACATTCGTCCGCATGGCGTCGAAGCGCGTGGAGATATGCTGGCCACTGGTCTTGAGGTATTCCACAGTCTCAACAAACTTGTGAATCGCCGCCTTCGCCTCGCCAGCAAAGTTCCGCTTGCCCGACTCCTGTCCGGTCAGCATCTCTTCCGAGGCCAGAGTGACCAGCTCGTCGACCAGACCACGCAAGGCGCGTTTCTGCGACCCCGACTTATGCGCAGGGCTACCTTCGTCTGAGAGGCCCTCGCGCAGGTCCTGCACAGCATTTGCAACGATCTCTCGCACGCGATCCAGTGATTTTCCCAGCGTGGCGTACTGCACACCGCTGTTACCCGCGATCGCTGCGCAGAGCTCATCGTAGCGGCGGACGCTATCGTTGATGCGCCGATGGTTAGCCGACGCCGCCTCGCGTGCGCGGTTGCGGGCCTTGAAACTCAGCACCAGCGCCGCACAGATCGCAAGCGCAGCCAACACGGCAGCAAGGCTCATCGCCCACGACGGCGCCCGCAGCATGTGCCAGACAGGAATGCTCGCACAGCTCAGCAGGGCCGCCAGACTTGCCAGGTCATCTGCACGCAGACGCATACGCCTCCCTCAATGGTTCGCCACGGTATCCCTATTACGGCTTGCTGGAAGCAGGCTTGAGGCATCGTTGCACGTATGGGGCGCAAGCGCCAAAGTGCCTGCGAGATTGTGCCTGTCAGTCCGCCACCCGCTATCTGAACGGTACAAGTAGCGCTCGAAACGCGCACGCGTTACGCGGTTTTTGTTCCGCAATCTCCGCAAAACTTGGCGTTGGCAGCGAGTTTTGTGCCGCACTGGGTGCAATGCTTTTCCGTTTTGATCTGCTGGCCGCATTCCGGGCAGAATTTCTGCGCGCCCTTGAGCGGCGCGTGGCAGTGCGGGCAGGCGGCAGAGATACCTTGGCGCCAGTTCTCTTCCTTGAGCAAGGCGCGGTCTTCCTCAGCGACTTTCGAGTGCGCCCAGATTTCTTCGACGGTGCGGCTGGCTTGAGCGGCCGCCATTTCGACGCCGAGATCGGGTGCGCATTGTTTGCACAGGCCCTTGCCGTCGTTCCAGCACGCCGCTTTGCAGACCCAGCCCTGGCAGCGCGGGCACTGGATGAAATCCGGCTTCAGCTCGGTCATTGCGTTCTGGAAGGCCTCGTCATGCGCTTTTTCCCAGGTGGCTGAGCGTGCGCGCTCTCCCAAACTGGCTGCGCTGCCAAAAATGCCGCCGAACAGGCTGCTGGCGGCGTCCAGCACGTTTGTGACCGCACCCAGTGCCGAGCCCTGAAACGCCGTGCGATGCCCCGTGCCGCAACGGTCGCAGAAAAACTCAAACTGGAAGCCCTGATTCGTGCTGTGGTCGGTGTAATTGCGAGTGAACAGGATTTTGGCCATCTGCAAACTCCATGGTGCGTATAGGGGTATTGGGAGATTGTAACCACAAGCGACTCCAGCGCGCGATGACGATGGCCAAGGTGAACGGTGTCTTCGTCAGGAGCCGCATTCATGGCACGAATTCGGGCGATATGGCCAAGAGGCACTCCATGTGTGCGTCTGCAGCATGCCTGCATGAAGAAGTCCGTCGCGTATGGTTCAGCGCGTAGATAGGCTGCAGAGACCGTCCCTGAGCGGCTCTCAGGCAAGCATGTTTTGCGCTGCCTTTGTGCGGCCGAACAGGGCGGCGGTGAGGATGCTGGCGTTCAGGGCTGGCCGGAGGTTGGCGGGGTCGAGGGCGGCCGTGTTCATTGCAGGCTTATCGGCAGTGCCGCGCGGGTGTCGTCGAAATAATCACAAAGACCGCAAGCGCTGCCAGCCGGGCTGCCAGTCTTGCCAGGGCATCTCTCGCTGATCCCGACGTATTCCTCGACCTATCCCTACGGCAACGCCGTGGGCCACAGCTTGTCGCTCTGTTGAAGCCGAAATTACGACCCGATGAATGCGAAAGGCATGATGGTGATGCTACTGCGGCAAACCCCAGGTCAAATTGCTCGCAAAGAGGGGAGGGTAGGTAAACAAAGTAAAACCGCGACCAGCGAGCCGTAAGCGTGCGCAGGCAGACAACCGCTCGTCGGATAGCTTCAAATATATTGTTTTTAAAGGTTTTTAAGTAAAACATAACGTCAAAAAAATGCCAGCTGGCGGCGAGACCAGAGGGGCGCGGGTTCCAACGTAACAGGGGTTTGCAATCGGTCGCGCTATAGCCTTCTGATTATGACTAAGTGCTAACCTGGTCGGCTGCCATGCCGCACTGCACCGAGATAGTGACGATGCGCGCCTATACAATTGGCACGCGCATGCAGCGAATGCCGCATGCGTTTCCGACAGACAGGAAACCCGATTTCCGCACTATGAAGTGGAGTTTTGCATGTGGCTTAAAGAAAGAATCTTGAGGGATGGTCGCGGCGTCGCAGCGCTTGTATTGCTTCTTGCGGCAGGAGCAGCTCAGGCAGATCCCCCAACCATTGTGACGAGTTACAACCCGACCGAGGTTGTTGCAGGTGGGGTCTTCACGCAGACCTATACCTTGGCGAACCCCACCGGGCCTGACTCGACCGGTATATCCATCTCGGGCCCCTTGTCGGCAGGTTTGGGTTTTGCCGATGACAATAGCACCGTGGTGACGACGACCTGCGGCGGGACCGCCGTTGTAAACGCCGGTCCTGGGCAGCCATCCTTGATGGTGACAGGGATGTCGCTCGCCACCGGGGCGACCTGTACCGTCTCCTTTCCTGTGAAGACCTACTACGCGATGCAAGCAGGTGCCGCTACGCCGAGACTCGAGTCGAGCACGGGTGATCGGCCGTCCAACTTTATTCCGGGCCCTGCCTTGACAGTACGCGCTGCACCGGTCGCCCCTTCGCCTGCCTCCCCGCAGTCCGTGCCCACCCTCGGCGAGTGGGGCATGATCGGGCTGGCGGGTCTGTTGGCCCTGCTGGGCGCGCGTCGGCTTCGCCGGGTTTAAGGCGGATCCGGTGATTGAGCCCGATTGTGTCTGACCATTCTCATTCCATGCGCGGCGAAAGAGACGAAGCGCGAAGTGTCTGGCGAGAGCCGCATTGAGGCCTGCAGCGCTGGATCAACCGCAGGTTTTGCAAATTGAATTTACATATCTCGGGGCGTGATGCTTCTTGAAACCAGGGGTTAAGTATGTTGAAGCGGATAGTTGGGCCGGCGATGCGGCCGTCGTTGGTTGTGGCGGTCTTGGCGCTGATGAGCGCGGCGCATGCGCAAGTGGATGTTGTAACGAATGGCAGTTTTGAGTCCGGCTTGAGCGCGTGGACGTTTGGGGCGGCGCATTCCGGCGGAAATCCCGCGTGCAGCGCGAATGCGGCTGTGGCGGGTGGGACCGAAACACTGACTGGTGCGGTGGCCTACGCGCCCACTGCGGGAACTCAAGTCGCCATGCTCGGTGCAAAAAGTTCTGGCCTTGCAGGCTTCGTAGTTAGTTCGCGTTGCGTGCTCTATCAGGATGTTGCGATTCCTGCCGGGGCAAAAACGGGCCGTTTGAATCTGAAATGGGCCGCCAAGTTTGCGAGTGCTCCGGATGCTGACCCGGGCAAACAGAAGAAATATCGATCCGTTGCGCTGTACTCCACCGATGGCGTGCCTCGGTTCGAGACTGAGCTCGGCGGCGCAGGCACGGGTTGGTAGACCGAAACCGAAAACTCGGCTTTGGTGGTGACGGACTCGACATTGATGTTCGCGCGGACGGGCCTCGGCTCGGTGTTGATGAAGTGAAGTTCCTGGTGAATGCACCGCTTTCTATCAGCAGCCGGTTTGAGCCGGCAGTGATCGACGAGGGTGGGAATACCACGATCATCTATACGCTGACCAACCCGACCAGTCTGAACGCAACGGGTATCAACTTCAGGGCAACTGGAAGCGAGCCTGGGTGCTCCCCTGGGGGTCCAATCGAGCTGCGGGGAACCGCAGAGATGCACATTAAGGGTATCACACCTTCGGCGGTGGGCAACTGGCGGCAGGGGCAGTCCTGCACGATTTCCTTCCCGGTGACTGCCAGCGTGGCGCGAATCATCCCCGGCGGTCGGCTGCCGCGGGTGGTGGCGAACATCGGGGTGCTCGAACCGCAATGGCCCAACGGTGGCGGGACAGAGTTGACCGTACGCGCCTTGGCGACGCCGGCAAGTCCGCCCCCCGCGGTGCCGGCAAGTCCGCCCCCCGGTACACCGCAGCCCGTGCCCACCCTCGGCGAGTGGGGCATGATCGGGCTGGCGGGTCTGCTGGCCTTGCTGGGCGCGCGTCGGCTTCGCCGGGTTTAATCACCGGCGAGCGCGTCGCCAGCAGGTTCTGAAATTAGTAGGGTCTCGAGTATTGAGGGGCGGCAAGCGCAGGCTTGCCGCCCCTTTTTGACGGACCCGGAAAGCCGCTCCACACGGGCGTTCTGAGGATGTCTGCCTGGAGATGCGCTTTTGGTCTGGCCCTGCAGCAGGTCGTGCCGCAGAGGCCCTTCTCATGCGGGTTTTCAGGCAGGCATGTCTTGCGTGGCCTTTGTGCGGCCGGACAGGGTGGCGGCGAGCAGGCCGAGTAGGGCCATGCTCAGCACAATGACTGCGCCCGAAGGAAGATCGGCGAGCGCGGACATGGCCAACCCGCCCGCGTAGGCGAGGGCGCCGAGCAGGTAGGCGGCGATGAGGCGCGCGCGTCCATTCAGCTGGCGCGTCGCGAGGGCCGGGATGATGAGGCTGGAGAACACGAGGTAGACGCCGACCAGCTGGACCGAGGCGGTGACGGCGAGTGCGAACAGGGCGTAGAAGCCGAAGCGCCCCAGGCGGGCGGCCAGCGTGCGCCAGGCGAGCAGGACAAGCGCCGTCAGCACCGCCGTGGCGAGCAGCTGGGCAGGGCTGACCCAGAGGATCTGGCCGACCAGCAGATCCTTGAGATGCTCGCCGCCGTGCGGGTTGCCGGCCAGCAGCAGGATGCCGGTGCAGGCAGCGAGGACGAAGAGGACGCCGATCAGGGCTTCCTGGACGTCTGGCCAGCGGCGCTCGGTCCAGGTCAGCAGCCAGGCGCCGAGCAGGGCCGCCCCCGCCGCCGCGCATTGGAGGGTCCAGCCTTCGGCTTCCAGTCCGGCGGTTTCGGCGGCGATGACGCCGATGCCGGCGATCTGGGCGATCGCCAGATCGATGAAGACGATGCCGCGCGCCAGCACCTGCGCCCCAAGCGGGACGTGGGTGGCCAGCACGAGCAGCCCGGCGAGCAGGGCCGGCAGGAGGATGGCGGGGTCGAGGGCGGCCGTGTTCATTGCAGGCCTTTCAGCAAGACGGCGACGGTGTCGTCAAAGAGACCGAAGAGATCCTTGGCGCGTGGACTGCCGCCGACCGTGAAGGGCAGGACCGCGACCGGCACGCCCGCCTGCGCGGACAGCCAGTCCGCTCCCCGGCCATCGTTGTAGGCCGAGCGCAGGATCATCCGCACCGGGCGGGCCTTGATCTGGCCGAGCACGATGGCGAGGTGGGCGCTGGTCGGTTCGACGCCGGGCTTGGGTTCCAGTGCCGCGACCTGGATGAGTCCCAGCCAGTTCTCCAGATAGGGGTAGGCCTTGTGCTGCACGACGATGCGTTGCCCGCGCAAGGGCGCAGCCTGTTGTGTCCAGCGCTGGATCGCTGACTGCCAGCGCGCGCTGAAGTCCTGCAGGCGCGCCTGGTAGCCGCTGGCTTCGGCGGGGTCGATCTGCGCAAGGCGCGCGGCCAGTGCCTCGGCCACGCGGGCGATATTGCGCGGATCGGTCTGGATGTGCGGGTTGCCGGCGGCATGGACGTCACCGTCGGCACGGTCCAGCCGTTCGGGGATCTCCAGTCGGGTCACATGGTTCGCGGCTTCGAAGTTGCCGGGCTGGCCAGGCTGGACCTTGGCGTTGCCTGCTTGCCGCAGCAGCACGGGCAGCCAGCCGGTTTCGAGCTCCGCGCCGGTGCACACCAGGAGGTCCGCGTTGCGTACCGCGGCAATCAGGCTGGGGCGCGCCTGGATGTGATGCGGATCTTGCTGGGCGGTCGTGGCGGCGTAGACCGTCGCCTTGTCGCCCGCCAGTTCCTGCGTGAGCGCCGCCCATTCAGGCTCGCAGGCCACCACACGCAGTGCGGCCTGGGCAGGAGACAGCGCGCAAAAGAGGCCGGCACACAGCAGGCCCCGGATCAGGTAATGAATCATCGGTGAGTTCCTCAGTAACTGTGGGCGCCATGGGCACCCAGGCTCATCTGGTATTGCAGGAAGATCTGCTGGTCTGCCCGATCCTCACGTGACTTGTCGCGTGCAAGCTGCAGGCGCAAGCGCGAGAATTCCGATGGGCTCCAGTCCACCATCACGCTGGTCTTGCTGGGGCGAGTGCGTGGGTTGGCGAGGAAATCGCCGTTGCTGGCGTAGTCGACGGTGCCGCTGTTGAGGCGATCGTAGCGGGCACCGATCCGCCACGCCGGCATGAACTGGAACACGCTTTGCAGGTACCAGCCAGACTGGCTCGCGCGATAGGCGTCCTGCAGGTTGGCGTTGGCCGTGTCGAAGGCGAACTGACCGGTTTCCTTGCGGCGGAAGTATTCGCCCTGCAGCTTGAGATTCTGGCGTTCGCCGTTGCCATTCGGCGCCCACTTCCAGACAAAGTCGGCGGCCCAGAGCTGGGACCGCCCGGTAAAGAGACTATCGACGGCGCTGCCTGCCAGATCGGTATCTGTCTGGCTGCGGTCCTGCACGGCGTGGCGCAGCCAGGAAAGGCCGGCCCGCCAGCTGTGGCTGACGCCCACGTCGCCGCCGACATGTGCAAACAGGGCTTGTGCGCCGGGTTTGTTGTTCTGGCGCGTGTTGCCCGGGAAGTTCGCCCCGCGGCCGGCTTCCGCGCCGAGCTCGACGAAGGTCTGGGTGGGCGCGATCCAGCTGGCCTGGATGCCATCCTGCGCATACTGGCCGCCGAGGAAGGCCTGGTACACCAGCGGGCTGTCGACGAAGTCCCAGGTGTGGGCATGCTGACCGTTCACGTAACCGATGCCGGAGAAGAAACGCCCGGCCTTGATGCGCGCACCTTGTGGCAAGGAGGTGGTCTGGATGAAGGCTTCTTCGGCCGAGACCTCGTTTTCGGGCGAAACCGCCAGGGTCAGATTGCCGTAGAAAAGTTGGTCGACGTTGGCAGAGAGCATGAGCTCGGACTCGCCGAGGCTGAACCCCCGGGCGCCTGGCCCGATTTCCCCGCCCGGCACGAAGCCGGTGATGCGGTAGTCCTCAGGGTTGCGCTTGAGGTTGGCGTAGGTTCCCGAGAGCACCATGCCGATTTCCGGGTTGAAGGCATTGCCGCGCGAGCCAGGCTTTGCGGGCGCAGTCTCCGCTGCCGGCTTTCCGGGGGTTTCGCGCGCCACGGCGACCGCAGCTTCGGCAGCTTTCAGGCGCTGTTCAAGGTCGGCGATACGGTTCTCGTAGTCTTGGCGCAACTGGGTGCGCAGGGAGTCGAACTCCTGACGGATCGTCTGCAAGTCGGCACTGTCGGCAGCGAAGGCAGGCAAGGGGCTCAGGCTGAGCGAGGCGAGGATGATGGCGCTACGGCGCGCAAGGTGCTGGGGGCGAAGCATGGTGTTTTCCTTGATGACGGCGACCAGACGCGGCGCCTTAGCGTGCGTCTGGAATGTGGGACAGAGCAGCCAGTCGCACAGGCGGATGCTGACGGCACGCTGCGAGCGTGCACGGCGGGGCCTTGCGTGCTGGAGAGACTTCAGGCGGGGATAAGAATCGCCGGCGGTGGTGCGCGCGGGTGAAAATGCGCGGGCGCGGCGACAAATGCTGTTGGTAGCGAGGTGTGCTGTAGTGCTGCAGCAAACAAGCCAGGCACAACTGCCAGACTATGGGGTGCAAGCGCCGCACCGAAGACAGCAAAGGCCAGGCACTCTGCACAGGCCTCGTGTGTATGGGCTGGAGACTTCTGTGCAGCCTCCTGCGCGCTCGCGACTTCGGCGCCGTGGCTCAGGGCATGTGTCAGCGCGCCCAACTGCGCGAGCAGCAGGAATGCGGTGAGACACGCGATGAGAAGGCGGTTGAGCATGGTGCGGCAGGCGGGATTGGATGCGGATTATAGCAATGCAACAGCGTTGCATGTAAGAGGCTTCAGCGCAGACGGAAAGAAGCTGCTGGGTCAGCCTGCTACGAAGCGAGCGATTACGATCAGGCCTTGCGCCAGCGGCTCTGGCTGGGCAGTTGATGAGCGAGGAAGTCCATCTGATCGGCGAGGATGCTGCGATTCGAGAGGATCAGGTACTCGGCCTTGTTGGGGATATAAGGCGCGTAGAGGAGCAGCATGCGGGCTTCTTCCGGTGTCCGCCCGCCTTTACGCTGGTTGCAGCTGCGGCAGGCTGTGACGACGTTCATCCAGGTGTCGGCGCCGCCTTGCGAAACAGGCCGGATGTGGTCACGAGTGAGCCGGCTGAAAGGCAGGTCGGCCCCGCAGTAGGCGCAGACCTGGCGATCACGGTGGAAGAGTTCGCGGTTGGAGAGTGGCGGGGTCTGAAGCAGGGTGGCTGCCGGCAGGGATTTGCCGCGGATCGCGATAATGCTGTTGGCCTGGATCTTGGAACGCAGACCGGTTTTACGACAAACGCCGCCCTGCACCGTGAAGGTCTCCTCGCCAATCGACCAGGCGACCATGTCGCGCGAGTAGTACAGAATGGCATGCTGCCAGGAGACCCAGCGATAGGGGTGCCCGTGCGAATCCAGCGTCAGTACCAGCGGACGGTGTTGCGCAGCGGGCGAGCGTAAGTCAGCGTCGGGCATGGTGGTGAATCACTCCTTGCGTGAGTGCAACTGAGCTACCCTAACCGGCATCGCGGTGCAATACAACCACTTATGTGGGAAATGGCGTGGCGGAGAGAAAGAAAACACTGCTGGGGGTCCTGCTCGTTTCCGCGCTGGTGCACTGGTTCGCACTGGACGGCATGCGGGCCGATGAGGGAAGGCAACTCAAGGGGCCTGCTCTGAACGCCCACCTTGTCGAGCCGCAGGCGAGTCCCTTGCTGGCAACGCCGCCACAACCGCAGGCTAGGAGTGAAGAGCGCACCGCGCCCGCTGCGCGGCGTTCAGCACGTGTGCGTCAAGACGTAATGCGGGAGGAATCTCTAAGTCGTGATGATCTCGCCGTGCCGGAGAGATCCAAGTCGGTTGATGAGGGCTTGGTTCCGGCGTTTCGGGCGATGTCCTTAGCCGAGGTTCAGGCGCTGGCCCGCGTGCAGATCGGTCTGGCGATGCGGGGGCAGCGCGCGCGGCTGACAGAGCCGTTGGTTGTGGTGATCCGCCTGAGCTCGACCGGCATGGTCGAAGTTGTTACAGCCGAGCCGTCGCTGGAGCCTGCCGTGCAGCCGCTTTGTGCGGAACTGAGCGCGGTGTTGGCAAGAAATCCGCAGTTGCTTCGCACGTTGCAGGTTTCGCCCCTGGAAATCGAATTCCTGCCCTGAATTCTCGCTGCATGACGACTCCTGCCTTGCAGGAATAAGGCGCCTGAATTATCCTTTGGTGCTATGTTAAGTTCGTTTTGAGGGCATGCTTCTGTCTGGCCTGATTGGTCGGGCAGGCGAGGCCCACGGTCCGTATGCGGGGTCAATCGAACGCCGGCAAGGCAATACCCATTAATTCCAGATGGATGCTGTGCTGGCTGCGATTTTAGGCTTGATATAGTGGGTTTCGCCGCATTGAATACAAACTAACCGTGGCAGAGTTTCACCCGCTGGTATCCGGCAACTCAAAGGTATGCCGTGGGGGCCGCTCCATGCTGAACGCTAGCACCGGACTATGTTTTTGCGCTTGTCTTTAGAACACGGCAGGGAAGCCGTTAATCAGCCGTTACCCCTGCCAGCGGCCGAGCTGCTGTAAAACGCGGTTTGAAGCATGTTCTTCTGCGCGGGTGCAGTTATCACAATATTCATGAACTGATGATCAAGTAGATGGCTCCTCCAATTGATGTATCGCGTTTCGAGCAGTTGAAAGCGTCTGGCGACTTGCCGTCACCGAAGGGCGTTGCCTTGGCCGTGATGCGCTTGACGCAGCAAGACGATGTGTCGATCAACGAGCTTGCCAATGTGATCAAGGCCGACCCGGCGTTTGTCGGGCGTCTGGTCAAGGCGGCGAATGGCATTATTGGATATGGCCGCAGGCCTGTGGCGTCTGTGCACGATGCACTGACCGTGCTCGGGATGCCGGCGGTCAGAAACATGGCGTTGGGTTTTTCACTGCTGACCCACTATCGCACCGGTGCTTGTGAGAACTTTGACTATGGACGCTACTGGGCCGCGTCCTTGCTTTCGGCAGTAGCGATGCAGTCAATTGCGCTTCGCACGCGTGCTGCGGCGCCGGACGAGACCTACTGTCTGGGCCTCTTGGCCCGGGTTGGCGAGATCGCGCTGGCGACTCTCTACCCTCATGACTACTCTCGGGTCGTGAAAGAATCGGCAGGCTTGGATATCTCACGCCGGCTTGAGCTGGAGTCGCGGGCATTTGCGATGACCAATGCCGAGTTGGGGGCCGCGATGCTCGGTGATTGGGGGCTGCCGCGCGTGTTTACCGATGCTGCCTACTGTGTTGCGGCAGGAACGGAGTCCCAGCACAGTGAGAGCAGCCGGGAATTCGTTGTCACCCAGTCTTTGGCGCTCTCTCATCAGCTGGGTGACTATTGCCTGGCGCACGAGCATGAGCGCCCGCGCTGCAAACACAGGCTGATGATCGCTGCGTCCCGCCTTTCCTTTGATGAAGAATCGACAGCGACTTTATCGAACGGCGTGGCGCGGGAGTGGCTGGAGTGGGGCGCGTTGTTAAGTATTCACGCGGAAAAGTTGCCGCCGTTTGAACAGATCAAGGCCGATGCGCCTGCGGAAGCCACCGCACCAGCGGCGGAAGAAGGGGAAGCTGAAGACGCTCCCACGCGGGCATTGGTGGTTGAGGCAAACACCGAGTCCTGCACTGAGATGGTCAGGGCTTTGCGTGACGCGGGATTCCATACTTCAAGTGCGCATGACGGGTTCAGCGCGGCAGAGCTTGCCTTGGATTTCTTGCCAGATCTGATGATCATCGGTGGGCACCTGCCCGATATGCCGAGCAGCGACTTGATCCGCATCATCCGTCGGACACGGATTGGCCGCCTGATCTATCTTTTCTATGCGAGTGACCAGTTGCACGACGATGTAGTCGTGGCGGCGCTTGAGGCGGGGGCCGATGATACTTTGCAGAAACCCGTGAATATGCGGATTCTCAAAGCAAAGATCGGAGTCAGTCGACGAATTTCTGCATTGCACCGGGAAATTGAACAGGACAGGGAGGAAATCCGGCATTTCGCGGCCGAGCTTGCTGTCAGCAACCGGCGCTTGCAGGAGGCCGCGATGACCGACTCGCTGACCGGTTTTCCAAATCGTCGGTATTTCAATGAGCACTTTGCCCAGGAGTGGTCAGTGGCACTGCGCGGCAAGCGCCCTTTGTCCAGCGTCGTGGTTGACATCGATCTCTTTAAGAATATCAACGACACCTATGGTCACGATGTGGGTGACGCAGTGCTGGTACAGGTTTCACAGGCTCTCAAAGGCGCATTGCGTAACCAGGACTTTCTGGCACGCCTCGGCGGGGATGAGTTTGTGGTGGTGTGCCCGGATACGCCACTTGAAGCCGCTCGCGTGTGCGCAAATCGTTTGCATGCCGCGGTGAGCAATCTGACCATTTCAACGCGACAGCTGAATCTGAAAGTCTCTGTGAGCTGCGGCGTAGCGTGTCGGGATGCCTCAATGACGGACGCAGACAGCCTGTTCAAGCGCGCGGACGACAGCCTGTATCTCGCCAAGCAAAGGGGACGCAATGGTGTGGCCGCCATCCAGATCGACACTGACAAAGGCGGCCAGCATCATGTGGCTTAGCCTGGCCGACTGTGCTTGTGCGTGGGGCAGCGCAAATTTTTTCAAACTAGCCCTAAAGTCGCCCGAAACGCTGCCGTTAGTGGTTGGACGAGAGCTGTTTTCCGGCGTGTAGGCGGATTTCCTACACGCTTGCTGCTGCTCGTTGTGACAGCAATATCCGACGCTGCCTGATTGGTGCTGTGGCATGGGTTCTGGAGAATCCAATGCCATGGAGGTCATGTTCGCCTCTTTACCAAAAACGGCGTGGGGTTCAGTCATGAAAATGGATATTGCAAATGAAATCCGTGAGCTCAATCTCTCCTACTTGCTCTTGGCTCAGCAGATTCTGAGGGCTGATCGCGCGTCAGGCATGCTGAAGCTTGGTGTTGGCGATGATGTGGTGGATCTCATCGAAAACCTCTCTCCTGCACAGATCATGCGTATGGCTTCGTCTGACCTGCTGCTGTGCCAGTTCCGTTTTGACGATACGCTGCTCTTGAACCTCATGGCCAATCATGGCCGCGAGAACGCTGCGGCGCGCATCCATGCGACGATTCTTGCGGCGGGCAAAGAAGTCGAGCATTTGGTCTGAGCGGCGCTGAGGAGCAAATCATGCGGATGAAAAGTCTGATAGAAGATGCGAAGGAAACCCAGCGTGCGATCGACATGATAGGTCTGGGTGCCCGCATGCAAATGCTGGAAGCGGAAACCGGCCTGTCGCGCGAGCGTTTGTTGAAGTTGTACAAGGAGATCCGTGGGGAGTCTCCGCCCAAGGGGATGCTGCCGTTTTCGACCGACTGGTTCATTCCTTGGCAGCAGAATGTACACGCTTCTCTTTTCATGTCCCTGCTGGGTTTTGTCAGCAAAAACGCGAGTCTTAAAGGTCTGGACGCGACGCTTCAGGCGTTTCGCATGTATCGCGAGAAAATCCAAGAAAGTGGCTTGGATGAAGTTTTGAGTCTGACCCGCGCCTGGACGTTGGTCCGGTTCTTTGACGCAAGGATGCTGCAGGTAAGCAAGTGCTCCAAGTGCGGAGGCTCGTTTGTTGCGCATGCGTTTGAACCCTCGAAAGGGTATGTTTGTGGTCTGTGCCACATGCCTGCACGGGCAGGCAAGAGTGGAAAGCGTCAGGCGGCGGAGGATGTCGAAATTGCCTTGTGATGCCTGAAATGTGTTCAGTTTGCGTGCGAAGGCCGCCAGTGGTTCTGGCGGCTTTTTGTTTGTGTGGGCACTTCAAGTTTTATTTCATGGTGCCGATAGTCAGCATGGGCACACGCGATGTGTGTCTATAAAACTGGGTGCCCTGAGAGATAGCGCCCGTCGATCCTTGCATGAAGTGCGGGCCTCCTGAGTACGTGGGTGGGCGAGGGTAAGAAGATGTTCTTGATCATTGGCTATATCATCATCTTGGCGTCCTCCCTGGGCACGTATTCCATACACGGTAGCTTGGCAGCGCTGTGGGTTCCGACCGAGTACATCGCGATCGTTGGTCTGACTATCGGTGGCTTTGTCGCCGGCAACGGTAGCAAAGCGATCAAGGCGACGATTGGTGCCTTGCCAAAAGTGTTCAAGGGGTCGGGCTACAACAAGGCCATCTACGTGGATGTGCTGTCAATGTTGTACGAGATACTGGCCAAGGTGCGTAAAGAAGGACTGATGTCGATCGAGAATGACATCGAGAATCCTGAGGCGAGCGCGATTTTTTCCAAGTACCCGAAATTTGTTCATGATCATCATGCCGTGGAGTTCTTGACGGACTACTTGCGCATGATGGTAGGCGGGAATCTGAATGCCTTTGAACTCGAGAACCTGATGGACATCGAGATCGAGACGCACCATAACGAAGCTCATCTGGCTCCCCACGTCGTGTCCAAGGTCGGCGACGCGACGCCCGCGTTCGGTATTGTGGTGGCGGTGATGGGTGTTGTGAATGTGATGGGCTCGGTCGGTGAGCCTCCGGCTGTTCTGGGGAAGATGATCGGTGGGGCCTTGGTCGGCACTTTCCTGGGGATTCTGGTTTCGTATGGCTTTGTTTCTCCCGTTGCTGGGCAGTTGGAGCAGATATGTGAAGAGGAAGGCAAAATCTACCAGTGCATGAAAGTGGTGTTGCTTGCGAGCATGAGTGGCTACGCGCCGCAAGTGGCAGTAGAGTTTGGCCGCAAGGTACTGTTCTCCTCAGACCGCCCGACGTTCTCCGAGCTGGAAGAAGAAATCAAGAACCGGAAGGGGAAGTGAGCGTGACTGCGCCACTTTCCCTTTTTTCTCCCACCCTGCTGACCTGATACCCGTTACGGACTCGTCATGAGTAGCAACGACAACCAGCAACCCATCATCGTCAAGCGCATCAAGAAGGGAGGCGGTGGGGCTCACGGGGGGGCGTGGAAAATCGCCTATGCCGACTTTGTGACGGCAATGATGGCCTTTTTTCTTTTGATGTGGCTGCTTGGTTCAACCACAAAAGGGGATTTGAAGGGGATTTCCGATTTCTTTCAGAACCCGCTGAAACTGTCGATGGCCGGAGGCCCAGGCTCTGGTGCTGCAAATTCTCCCTTGTCAGGCGGAGGGAAGGACTTGACCCAGTCGATTGGTGAGAGTGCCAAGAGTACCTACAAGGAGCCACGGCGTCCGAGTGAGATCAAAGTTGTGCCAGTGGATTCCAAACTGGCTCCGGAGGTTTCGCGGGTTAAACCTGTGTCGGAGGAGGCGAGGGCGCAGCAAGAGGAAAAGGAGCGAATGCTCCTGCAGGATGTCAAGGCGAGGCTTGAGGCTGTCATAGAAGCCAGTCCGGATCTTCGCCAGTTCAAAAAACAGCTGTTGCTGGATCTGACGTCGGAAGGGCTGAGAATCCAGATCGTCGATGAGCAGAATCGCCCGATGTTTGATTCTGCCAGCGCTGAAATGAAGCCCTACACAAAGGTGATTGTGCGGGCGATTGGCCAAGTACTGAATCAGGTCGAGAATCGAATCAGCATTTCAGGCCATACGGATGCTGCGCAGTTTGCAGGGGGAGATCGAGGGTTCTCGAACTGGGAGCTTTCTGCCAACCGAAGTAACGCGTGTCGTCGCGAGCTTGTATTGGGCGGGCTGGATGATCGGAAGGTCATGCGGGTTGTGGGTTTGGCCTCCAGCATTCCGATGGATAGAAGTGACCCGTTCAGTGCCATTAACCGGCGCATTACGCTGATCGTCATGAACAAGCGGACTGAAGAAGCTGTTTTGCAGGAAGGGCAGAACCTCGATGTTCAGGCCGACGCGCCATTGGTGCCAGAGCCTATCGTCGAAGGAGCGCAGCGGGTATTGCGTGAGACGGGTACAACTCGACGCCCCTAGTTCGTAGGTGCAGGGGATGTCGGCAGGGGTGTGCGTGTATTGCAGTGTCTTTCTTGAACTGGGGATTGAACGGTATGAAAGAATCCGAGAAGAAAACGCCGTTGCCAGGGAGACCTCCTTTAGCGACTGCCGTTCTGCGCGCAAAGACTGTGGGAGCGCCGCTCGCGAGCGATGCGACTGTGCGACCGGGCAAGCTGGCGAGTCAGAACGCGGCGATTTTTGATGTTCTTAAGAAAATTGACACGGGTACACGTGAATTCGACTACACGCCACAAGACTTTGAACGTGTAAGAGTGTTGATATACAAGCATGCCGGCATATCTCTCTCTCCTGTCAAGCAGGATATGGTTTATAGCCGCCTTGCTCGACGGTTAAGAACCAAAGGACTGAAGCGGTTTGCAGATTATCTGGATCAGCTTGAGCGCAGCAACGATGCGGCGGAGTGGGAGGCTTTCGTGAATGCCTTGACCACGAATCTGACTTCTTTCTTTCGCGAGGCTCACCACTTTGATTTGCTGGGCGAGCAAATGCGGAAATGCCCGGATAGGCGGCCCTTCAAAATCTGGTGCAGCGCCGCCTCAACTGGCGAGGAGCCTTATTCTCTGGCGATGACCGCCTTTGAAGTTTTCGGTAGCAATCCTCCTGTGCAGATTATCGCTTCTGACCTGGATACCAACGTCTTGGCGCACGGACAGAAAGGGGTTTACACCCTGGACCGTGTCGAGCGGATGGATAAGGAACGTGTACAACGATTCTTTTTGCGCGGCACAGGCGTTCAGGATGGCCACGTCAAGGTTCGTCCCGAATTGCAGCGCTTGATCAGTTTTAAACAGATCAATCTGCTGGATTCGACGTGGGCATTAAAGGAGACGTTTGACGCGATATTTTGTCGGAACGTCATGATCTACTTCGACAAGGACACGCAGTACAAGATATTGGAGCGTTTTGTGGGGCTACTTCAGCCGCAAGGCTTGCTGTATGCAGGGCATTCGGAGAACTTCATTCACGCAGCCAACTTGTTCAAGTCTTTGGGCCGCACGGTATATGCACGTAGCGACGCGGCGGTTCGGCGCTAGCGCGGACGCCGTGCGGAATTTGTAGCGAGCCTCTCTTCATGGGCGACAAATGGCCACTGTTTCAGTCTCTGGAGTTTAGCGAATGAAGATTCGGGTGTTGGTCGTGGATGACTCTGCACTGATGAGGGCTGTGTTGTCGGAGGTCATTAACGCGCGCGCCGATATGCAAGTGGTTGGTGTGGCGAAAAATGCACTGGAAGCCCAAGAGAGCATCAAGTCACTGAGCCCTGATGTCATGACGCTCGACGTAGACATGCCCCATGTGAACGGACTTGATTTTCTGGCGCAGGTCATGAAGCAGCGGCCGATGCCCGTCATCATGGTATCCAGCCTGACTGAGCGTGGATCAGAGACGACGCTGCGCGCGTTGGAACTCGGTGCGGTTGATTTCGTGCCCAAGCCGAAAATCGATCCAGTGGGTGGAATCAAGGCGTATGCGGACGAGCTTTGCGACAAGATTCGTGCAGCGAAACTCTCAAATCGCCGAGCGCTGCCTCCGGAGGGTAGCAAGCCTGTCGAACGGACGCCAACGGCCGAGACGCTCCCCCCGCTTTCCTCGCGGATACTCCAGGAACGGCTGGTGATGATTGGCGCTTCGACAGGCGGTACTGAAGCAATCAAGGAAGTCCTGACTGGTTTTCCTGAAAAGATGCCCGGGATCATGATTGTGCAACATATGCCCGAAATGTTTACCGGGTCGTTCGCCAAGCGGCTTGACGGATTGTGTAAGATTCGCGTGAAAGAGGCCGAAGACGGCGAGAGTATCAAGCCTGGCGTTGCTTACATCGCCCCCGGACACTCTCACCTTTCAGTGCAGCGCAGCGCGACAGGTTTTAGCTGCGAACTTTCGCGGGCTGAGCCTGTGAACCGTCATCGTCCCTCTGTCGATGTTCTGTTTAATTCCGCGGCTCGGGTTGTCGGGGCGCAAGGGCTGGGCGTCATGCTTACCGGGATGGGCAAGGATGGTGCGATGGGAATGCTGGCAATGAGAAAAGCCGGTGCATATAACATTTGTCAGGATCAACAGAGTTGTGTTGTCTGGGGAATGCCGCGCGAGGCAACAATCAATGGGGCTGCCCATGAAGTCGTAGCGCTCGCGGGTGTGGCAGGACGGGTTCTTGCGCGCTTGCGTGCTCCGGATAGTCGAAGTTAGTGGCACAGGTTGATGGGCTGAGCCGATAGTTTTCAATAGGAGGTCCGCAATGGATACACAGGTAACGATCAAAGAGTCGCAAGCGGTATTGCGACTGTCCGGACGTTTTGATTTCAAGGCTCACCGAGAGTTTCGAGAAGCGGTCGATAGCGTCTTGTCGCAAGCCGGCGCGCGCGGTGTACAGGTGGATCTGGCAGACGTGACGTATCTTGACAGTTCAGCCTTGGGGATGCTGCTAATGTTGCGCGACAAGGCAAAGACCGTGAGCAAAGAGGTGGCATTGGTTGGCGTGAAGGGGAGCGTGCGGCAGGTTCTCGATATCGCCAACTTCTCGAAGCTCTTCTCCATCAGCTGAGCCTGAAACTGGGGCTGGCGAGTGCCAGATACGCGAGCGACTGCAGCCTTCCCTGCCTGATGCAGGATCGCTTCATTTGGGTGGCCGACGTGCTCTAGTGCGTTTTGATGCGTTTTTTGTGTTGGCGCCAAGTGTTTCAGGTGGGTCTTTGGGCACTGCGGCGGGTCTCAAGTTCTTTAGTAGAGGGTCGTAAACCCCTTAGGTGCGAAGCTAAGTGTGCGCACGCGGAGGAGACTGGTTCATGGAACGGAGATTGCCATGTCGGAATTGCTAAAAAGCATCGATGCGAGGACTCGGCTTGCGGGGACCAACAAGTTAGAGATATTGCTTTTTTCGCTTGGCACTGATGATCGAACCGGGCGGCGGGAGAGCTTCGGCATCAACGTATTCAAGGTTCGCGAAGTCATGCGCACGCCGCCAATCACTGCGGCGCCAGACATGCAGAATGGCGTGGAAGGCATGGTGTCGCTGCGTGGGCAGCTTGTACCAATAGTTGATTTGGCCAAGTTTGCCGGCATTGACCCGAATGGCAAGCGCGACATCATGATCGTGACTGAGTACAACGGTCACACCCAAGGTTTCCTCGTCGAGGCAGTTGATACGATTTTGCGCCTCGACTGGGCTCAGATGAAAATCCCCCCTGAAATGCTGACTTCAAAACTTGGGGGCCTCGTAACTGCCGTGACGGAGCTCGAGGACGGTCGCCTGATCATGATGCTCGACGTCGAGAAGGTGCTGTCCGAGACCACCAAGTACGACGACGAGTATCTCTTCAAGGATATCAAACCGATTGATCGAGATTTCATGGTCTTGTTTGCCGATGATTCCTCGGTTGCGAGAAAGCAGATTGAAAAGACCCTTAAGGCAATGGATGTGCGCTATGTCGCCGCAGTGAATGGGCGTGTCGCCTGGGATGAGCTTGAACGCATCGCGCGGCATGCCGAAGTAACCGGCCGAAAAGTGTGGGAAGTCCTGAATCTCGTCCTGACCGACGTCGAGATGCCTGAAATGGATGGCTACATTCTGACAAAGAAAATCAAGACCGATCCGAGATTTGATGGCGTTCCGGTTTTGATGCATTCATCGCTGTCAAGCATGTCCAATCAGACGCTAGGCAAGTCTGTGGGCGTTGATGGCTATGTCCACAAATTTGAGCCTCATCGTTTATCCGATGCGATCAGGGCAATGCTTGTCCCGGATCAGTTGATTGATGCGGTTTAAGGCCTGGACCTTGCGCCACAAAGGGGCATAACAATGGAACGTGCTAATACGAATCTGCTCGAAGCGGTGGATGCCCGTACGAAGCTGGCTGGTTCTAACAGGATGGAAATCCTGCTTTTTTCTCTCGGCACCAGCGAGATATTCGGGATCAACGTATTCAAGGTCAGGGAGGTGTGTCGAACGCCCTTCATCACCAAGGCGCCAAATATGCCGGGAGGCGTGCAGGGCCTGATTTCCCTCCGCGGTAACGTCATCCCTGTGCTGTCTCTTGCAAAGGTGCTTGGGCTGGCACGTGCCGGACAGCCACTGGGCAATTCGATGATGGTGACCGAGTACAGCAAACGGACCTTGGGTTTTCTGGTGGACGGCGTCGACCGGATTATTCGTGTTGAGTGGGACAAAGTCCGGCAGCCTGAGAATATGGCCGGAACGACACAGGGCTATATCACGGCAATTACAGAGCTGGCGGATGGCAAGCTCGTCTCGATTCTTGACGTCGAGACCATCTTGTCGCAGACCTTTGGTGAGGCGCCTGTTGGGCAAATATCGGCGCTCGAAAAAGGTGTGGAGGCCAACGTATTTTTTGTTGATGACTCGGCTGTCGCGCGCAAGCGTATCGTAGAGGTGCTCGACAAATTGGGTGCTCGCCACAAGCATGCCTTGAATGGTCTTGAAGCCTGGACGAGGCTTGAAGGGATGGCGACGCATGCGCAGCAGCAAAAGCGTCACTTGGCAGACGAGATCAGTCTGATTCTGGTGGATGCCGAGATGCCCGAAATGGACGGGTATGTGCTCACGCGAAATATCAAGGGAGATCAGCGTTTTGATGGCATTCCCGTTGTAATGCATTCGTCGTTGTCGTCAGAAGCGAATCGATCAATGGGTAAGGCGGTTGGTGTCGATGCCTACGTGGCGAAGTTTGACGCCGAGATACTCGCTGAAACCCTGCGGCCATACCTTTCCAAAGCTTTCAAGGAATAACCGGAGAAACATAACCATGTCGGATCCAAAAATGAAATTTCTCGTGGTTGACGATTTTTCGACAATGCGTCGGATAGTCAGGAATCTGCTCAAAGAGTTGGGTTATACCAACGTCGATGAGGCGGAAGATGGTGTGGTGGCCATGCAGAAGTTGACTTCAGGCGGCATCGATTTCGTTGTGACTGACTGGAATATGCCAAACATGACAGGCATCGAGTTGCTTAGGGCTATTCGCGCGAATGCGCAACTCAGTCATTTGCCGGTTCTTATGATTACCGCCGAAGCCAAGAAAGAGAACATCGTTGAGGCCGCTCAGGCGGGTGCTAGCGGCTATATCGTGAAGCCTTTTACCGCGGCTACGCTGTCTGAGAAGCTGGCCAAGATCTTTGAAAAAATGGCTAAGACCTAATTGGAACGGCATTTGTTTCTGGATCTGTACTTGCGCTCTTTAGAGCGCGGCCACACGACAGTAGAGGATTAGGAGTCATCATTATGGCCAAACGGCTAAAAGCAGATGAATCTGGTGATAACGACGATCTGCAAGCACTATTCGACTCGATCGCCGAGTCAGCGAACAAACACAAGGAAGTCGCGCCTCAGGCTGCTGCTCCTGCACCTGCTCCGGCCCATGTCGACGATGTGGAGTCTGGAGATTCGGACGAGTTACAGGCGCTGTTTGATACGCTGGTTCAGCAAGGCGCTTCAGGTTCTGCAGGTACGCAGAGTCTCGATACAGGAGTGAATCTCAAGGAAGTCGTTGCCGCTGCGGCTTCAATGTCAGAAGCCGAGCGTCACCAGTCTGCCTTCCTTCAGATCGGCCAGTTGACGCGATTGCTTCACGATACGATCCGACAGCTCGGCTATGACAGGATGCTTGAGGAAACGGCAGAAAAGCTGCCTGATGCTCGTCAGCGTTTGTCTTATATATCGCAGATGACGGAGCAGGCTGCCAGCCGTGTGCTGAATGCGACCGATATCGCGAAGCCAATTCAGGATCGCATTGAAGAACAGGCCGGGAATCTGAGCTCAAGATGGTCTGAGCTTTATGACAAAAAACTCTCTGTAGACCAGTTCAAGGCGCTTGCTGGCGAGACGAGGGCTTTTCTGGATCAAGCGCAGCGTGATAGCAAGGTTGTCAACGAACAGTTGCTTGAGATCATGATGGCGCAGGACTTCCAGGATCTTACCGGTCAGGTCATCAAGAAAATTGTCGAGATGGCGTCGAAGATGGAAGATGGCTTGCTGAAAGTGCTGATCGATATCATGCCGGAAAACAAGCGGTCTCAAGCAGAGGGTGGTTTGTTGAACGGCCCGGTCGTCGACTCCAAAGGGCGTGACGATGTGGTAACAAGTCAAGAGCAGGTCGATGACTTGCTTGATAGTTTGGGGTTCTGATCAAGCTGGCGTGTGGGGGCTTGAGCAGTGGCGATGAATTGGAACTAGACCGGAGTCAGCCATGAGCGATTTCTCGGGTATGGAAGATCTGCTACAAGACTTCTTGATCGAAGCTGGAGACTTGCTCTCTGGTGTCGACAACAAGCTTGTTGATCTTGAGCGGACTCCGCGTGACTTACCGCTGCTGAATGAGATATTCAGGGGTTTTCACACGATCAAGGGTGGCGCGGGTTTTTTGAATGCCACAGAGCTCGTATCTCTTTGTCATTTAACGGAGAATCTGTTCGACAAACTTCGCAACGGCGAACTCAAGGTTACGCCAACGATGCTGGATGTCATACTGGCTGCTACCGCGTCGGTGCGGTCCATGTTCGGTGAGTTGGAGCGTGGTCTTCAGCCTAGTGCGGCAGACAGCAGCTTGATGGAAAGATTGAAGCAGTCCGTTTCCGGAAAGCTTGCTCAAGAACCTCCGCCCGCGGCTCCGGTTGCGCCCAAGCCAGTGGCGGCTCCGCCACAGCCGGCCGCGTCGTCCTCGTCGAAAGGGCCCGATTGGGATGCCTACTACCAGGCTATTACCGGAACAAGTCCGGCCAAATCGGTCGCTGTTGCGCAAGCCGAAGTCGTCGTGGCAGAAGCGGCACCGTTGGATCACGAAGAGCTTCATGTATCGGAAGAAGCTGCGCAGCAAATCATTACGGCAGCAGTGGGGCGTCGGACCACGGACAAACCCGGGTATCAGGGCCCTCCTGGCGGGCGTCGAGAAGGCGAGCGTCAGCGTGACAATTCCATTCGCGTTGATACCGCTCGGCTTGATCAGGTCTTGAATTTGTCCGGCGAGATCGGCTTGACCAAGAACCGGCTGACGGCGCTCAGAAGTGACATTCTGAATGGAAAGAATGACACGGACACTATGCACGCGTTGGATCTGGCGGTCAGCCAGCTTGATCTACTGGTGTCGGATTTGCAGAATGCGGTGATGAAAACACGGATGCAGCCCATTGGGCGGCTGTTCCAGAAATACCCGCGCATCGCGAGAGACCTTGCCCGCTCGCTGGGCAAAGATGTTGAAATGCTTCTTGAGGGTGAAGACACCGAGATCGACAAGACGATGATTGAGGATCTGTCTGACCCGATCATCCACTTGATCCGGAACGCGGTCGACCACGGCATTGAGTTGCCGCCTGAGCGCATGTCGATGGGCAAGCCCGAGAAATCAACGGTTCGCCTGGAAGCGCGTCAGGAGGGTGACCATATCCTTATTGTCGTGTCGGATGATGGCCGTGGCATGAACGCTGAGCGCCTGCGCGCGAAGGCGCTTGAGAAGGGGCTTATATCCGACGAAGAAGCGAACACGATGGATGAGCGTCAGAGCTTCAATCTGATCTTCCTTCCTGGCTTCTCGATGGCGAGTGCGGTCTCGGATGTTTCGGGGCGTGGGGTTGGCATGGATGTCGTCCGGACCAACATCCAGAAATTGAACGGTTCGATTGATATTCGTTCCGAGCAGGGAAAGGGCACCAGCTTTGTCATATCTCTGCCGCTGACGCTCGCCATTCTGCCTGTATTGCTGGTGTGTCTGGGAGATCAGCCTTTTGCTGTCCCCTTGTCGATGGTCAGAGAGATTCTGCCAATCGTTCCGAAGGAAGTTCAGGAACTTGGCGGGCACGCCACCATGGTGGTGCGAGGTGAGGTCTTGCCGATTGTCACGCTCGCTTCCTTGCTTGGCTGGCCGCAGGATGTTGTGCCGGAGTATGGTGTACTGATGCAGTCTGCCGAGCAGAGCTTCATCCTGGCGATTGACTCGTTTGCCGGGCGTGAGGATGCGGTGATCAAGTCGCTGGACGACTTCAGGCCTAAGGGGGTTGCCGGAGTTACAACCTTGTCGAATGGGCAGATCGTGCTCATTCTCGACATGAAGGAGTTGCTGACGGGTTTGGGCGAAAACCGTGTTGTGACCCGCGCACAGCTTTTGCTCGAAGGACAAGCGCTGCACGCAGCTTGAGTGTGGCGAAATGCCGTAAGGTAGCGGCTTGAACGGTATTGCGTATTTCCTTGTTGTGCCTTGCCGCATTAAGGGCCTTCCCTGAAATTTGAACAGGGGAGGCTTTTTTGTTTTTGCGGATTACAAGTTTTGTCGTTGTTTATCCATGAGGGCACCTCCAGGCTCTGTCCGCGGATGTCCAAAGAGAGCGGGGTTCTGCATCACAAGCCGTCATGCAAAGCTGTTTGCGGCAGAGTCCTTCATTCAGGCTTAGCTTGCTGACAGGAGACTGGTTTCACGAGGACTTGGTTATCGTGAATTCGCCAGGATACGTGCGCTTTACGGCGTTTTCTGTCATTGCCGAATGCATATCGCCTGCACGTGCGGGCTCAACGATGAGCCGATAAAAATCCGGGAAACGCACGCAGGCGAGTCCCGGATTCTTGATTCTTTTTTGCCCTGCAGGTTAGAGGCTAAAGGCCGGAGTCGGGAAATGTCTTCGCCTGACAATCAGCCTTTTGATGTCTCCTCAGCCGCAGGTGCCTACTGCCCCACAGGCGGTACAGAAATCGCAGCCGTCCTTGCGGATCATGGTGTGGTTGCCGCATTCCGGGCAGGCAGAGCCTTGCATGACTTTGGGCTCTTCCTTTTCACGCGGGGTTTCGAGGATGCCCATTTCGCGCATCGGGAAGCCTTCTTCATCCAGCACGCCGAGCATGGCGTAGCGATGGATGATGAGCTTGGCGAGATAGGCGACGGTGCTGGGCCAGTTTTGCTGGCGGCGCGTGCCGGGCACGAAAGCCATGAAGTCGCCGAGCGGTTCCGGGTAGTTCAGCAGCTTTCTGAGCTTCATGCCGATCCAGGCCGGATCGACGACGCGCATGTCCAGCGAGAGCAGGCGCGAGAGGCCGTCGAGCGCACGCGGGTAGTTGCCGGAGAGCCACATCGAGTAGGGGCGGGTGGTGCCATCCGGCAGGGTGATTTCCTTGAGGCCGAGCACGAAGTCTTCGCCGGTGGCCGGGTTCTGGATGTCGACCGTCCAGGAGAGGGTGCCGTCGGCGCCGGTCTTGGGTTCGGTGACCGAGAACACGGCATCGCGGACGGGGGTTTCGCTGGTCTGCTCGAAAGTACCCAGGGTTTCACAGCGGTAACGCACGATCTGGGCGAAGGCGGCCACGACGCCGGGGACGCGCTTGTGCTCGCCATGCGGCGGGAAAGGGAGCTCGAAGGAGGATTCGCCGACGGTGTGGGCGAGCATGTCCAGCTTGAGCTTGAGCCAGGCGTGGTCGTTCGAGCGCATGTCCATGGACAGGGTCTTGGCGACCGCACCGAGGCCGCGCGGCTGATCGGCACCGTTGACCCAGACTTCGAAGGGCAAGCTGGCACGGGCGGCTTCGCTGTTGCCTTCGGTCTGGCCGACGAAGATCGCGAAGCTGCCTTGCGGGCTGTTCAGCATGTAGGTCCACGACAGGTTGCCGTTCGGCAATTCCGGGCGGCCCGGCCAGCGCAGGCTGGAGAGCACAGGTGCTGGGAGGTTGGGGATGGACAGGCGACGGTTGGCGTCGCTGATCTGCACGTCGTGCGGCGCTTTCTTGTCTTCGCCGCCCGCCGGGGCGCTCGGGGTAACGGAGAGCACAGAACCCAGGATGCTGTTCGGGCGGTAGGTGGCGAGACCCTTGAGGCCCGCCTTCCAGGCGCTCATGTAGAGGTCTTCAAAGTCCTCGTAGGGGTAGTCTTCCGGCACGTTGACGGTCTTGGAGATCGCGGTGTCGATGCAAGGCGCGACGGCGGCCACCATGTCTTTGTGCGCCTGCGCGGAGAGTTCCAGCGCGGTGACGAAGTACGACGGCAGCTTGTGGGTGTCGCCACCCAGATGGCGGTACAGGCGCCAGGCGAAATCTTCGACTGCGTATTCCTTGTGCGTGCCGTCCACCATGCGTTTCTTGCGCGTGTAGGTCCAGGAAAACGGGGGTTCGATGCCGTTTGAGGCGTTGTCGGCAAAGGCCAGGGAAATCGTTCCGGTCGGTGCAATCGACAGCAGATGGGAGTTGCGGATCCCGTGCTTGCGAATCTGTTCCTTGACCGTGGCAGGCAGGCGCGAGGCAAAGTTACCGCCGGAGAGATACATGTCGGCGTTGAACAGCGGGAAGGGGCCGCGCTCCTTGGCAAGCTCCACCGAGGCGAGGTAGGCAGCATCGCGCATCACTTCGCTGATCCGCGTGGCCATGGCGCGCGCCTCTTTGGTGTCGTAGCGCAGGCACAGCATGATGAGCGCGTCACCCAGGCCGGTGAAGCCCAGGCCGATGCGGCGCTTGTTCGCCGCTTCCTGTGCCTGCTGGGGCAGCGGCCAGTGCGTGGCGTCCAGCACGTTGTCGAGCATGCGTACCGAGGTGGCGACGACTTTGCCGAATGCCACTTCGTCAAACTTCGCCTTCTTGGTGAAAGCGTGCTGGATGAAGCGGGTCAGGTTGATTGAGCCCAGGCAGCAGCAGCCGTACGGGGGCAGCGGTTGCTCGGCGCAAGGGTTGGTCGCCTCGATGGTTTCGCAGTAGTTGAGGTTGTTGTCCTTGTTCATGCGATCAAGGAACAGGATGCCTGGCTCGGCGTGGTCGTAAGTCGAGCGCATGATCTGATCCCAGAGATCCCGCGCGCGCACCTTGCGGTAGACCCATTGCCCGTCCTCGCGCTGGTAGGCGCCACCCGCTTTCAGGTCGACGGCAGGTTCAGCCTTGTGGGCGAGCTCGACATCGCTGTCGTTCTCTACCGCTTTCATGAACACGTCGGTCACGCCCACCGAGATATTGAAGTTGGAGAGGTCGCCCTCGTCCTTGGCGTGGATGAAGGCTTCGATATCCGGGTGATCGATGCGCAACACGCCCATTTGCGCGCCACGGCGGGCGCCGGCGGATTCCACGGTTTCGCAGCTGCGGTCAAACACGCGCATATAGCTGACGGGGCCAGAGGCACGGCTCTGGGTGCCCCGCACCTGAGCGCCCACCGGGCGGATCGACGAAAAGTCGTAGCCCACGCCACCGCCGCGGCGCATGGTTTCGGCCGCGTGAGAGAGTGCGGTGTAAATGCCGGGGCGGCCATCGGACTCTTCGGTGATCGAATCGCCGACCGGCTGTACGAAGCAGTTGATCAGCGTGGCGGCGAGAGAGGTGCCAGCCGCCGAATTGATCCGGCCACCGGGAACAAAACCGGCCTCCTGGGCCTCCAGGAAGCTGGCTTCCCAATGGGGACGACGCTCTTCCGCTTCGATGGTGGCCAGCGCACGCGCCACGCGACGACGTACATCGGTGACCGAGGACTCGGTGCCTTTGGCGTATTTTTCGAGCAGGACTTCGCCAGAAATATCCTGATCTTGCAGGCTCGATACCACCTCGTCGCGGATCATGTCATCCATTGTCTCTGGCTCCCCTTTTTTATGTGCTGGCATTGACGAAAGCTGCCTGCGCTGCAGACTGCGCGCAAGGCTTCTTGAAGTGCGGCGTGAATACTACATCTAGTAACAGACTTGTAAAAGGGCACTATAGGGAGTGTTTTGTGCGCGAGTGGCTTGACTTCTTGGAGAGCCTTTCCGGACAAGCGCTGGCACGTTATTTGAGGCCGACGAACGTTGCGACGGCGCTCGCGCCGGTGCTGATGAGGGGCAGCCGCCGAGCGTGCCCTGGCGTTCAAGCGGAGGGGTGAGGGGCTTGAGTGTTCTGGGCGCAGGTTTCGCTGCCGCCACTGGCGAGCACTCGGCCGGCGCCAAGCGTCATCTGCTGGGCGCTCTGGGTCTTGCCTCCCAGGGCGAGCAGGTCGCGGGCCTGCAGGTTCATGGGGCCGGCGGAGGCGAGGCTGTCGTATTGCTGGATGATGCCAAAGCCAAGGTCGATCGCGCCGCCTGTCTGCAGGCTGCCGCTGTTGCTGAAGCGGCCCGTGGAGTTCAGGGACAGATCGCCAATGAGCTGCAGTTGGCCGGTGTTGCGGAAGTCGCCGTTGTTGATGCTGAGCAGCCCCTGCCGCAGAAGCGCATGGGAGGGACGTCTACAGCATGGCCTTGCCAGGACAGGGATGTATCAAGCGTCGGGCGGTGGTCGCCTTGAAGACCCAAGCGGGGTGCGGCTTTGCGGCGGGCTTGGTTTTGAGGGGGTGGTCGGCGCCTCAGCTCGGTTCAAGAACAGAGGGGCAATATGTAAGACGTGACCCCGCCTGCACTTTCGCCACGTCCGCGTCAGGGCACCAACAGCGTCAACGGGACCAAAACCACCATACGTCCTCGGCGGACGGTTAGTGGGTCACACCCATCACTCGAGATTTGGCCCTCCACGCGAGCCACAGACGAAACAAGGCAGTTCTTCCATAACTCTGAAGATCTCCAGTAGAAATCATGGCAAGCCATCCCAACAAGGGCAATCCTTCAGCCCAACAAAAGAAGTCGGTCGGCGCCGTTTAATTCAATTGAAGACCATTTACTTTTATCTCAAGAAACTAAAATGCATTTGAACCTTTATATTGCACGGCATTAAGCAGCCGATCTCCTTTGCAATATCGGCCCATACCGGCCATTCACCCAGATTCGACAAGCTCCATCTCCGGAGCTAAATCACAATTGTTCATTATCCGCCTTGCGGCCTTCTCGCGCCGGGATGTTTGCACTTACGTTTAATTCGAGCAGGGCACAGGCCACTACTACGCAGACTGCTCTTGATTGACGGATACTCTCGCGAGCCTCTTTGCTGTGGAATGTCAGACATCGCTGGCTTTTCGGTCGTCGTTTGATCACCAAGTTCATCGTCAGGCCTTACCGATCAGTCGTAACTGATCTCATGCAAACTCACAACATTGAGTCAGCAGCATGCGAACATCGGGGGCAGTTCTAACATTCATACATTTCACCCCTGTAATCGCTTTTGTTTTCGGACGGCGCGGCTGACGGTTATATAGTGCACGCCATCGCTGCAAGGTATCAGAGGTCGTGGGGTCTTGGACTATTAGTACTGCCCCCGGATTGCGGATTGTCCAGAATCCCGTCAGAAAGGTGGGCGCAGGCCGCACTTTCCCCACTGTTCTTGACCGTACTGACGCGCCGATCACCCCCTCAAAACAAAGCCTGCCGCGAAGCCGCACCCCGCTTGGGTCTTCAAGACAAGCACCGCCCGACGCTTGATGCATCACTGTTTTGGCGATGCCATGCTGTAGACGTCCGTCCGAAGCGCTTCTCCAGCAGGAGCATGCTGCTTTGCTGACGGCGGCTGCGGCAGACGGCAAACAGGCTGTGCGATGAACCAGAAGAACGCCGCCAGACTTTGGGGCCCGGGCGCATGAAGCGCTCAAGCTGCGGGCAGGTCGGTCTTGTCTTGGCAGGCGCAGAGGTCGCGGACGAGGCAGGCCGCGCATTTCGGGCTGCGTGCGGTGCAGGTGTAGCGCCCGTGCAGGATCAGCCAGTGGTGGGCGTCTACGAGGTAGGCCTTGGGAACGCGCGTGTACAGGGCTTCTTCAACGGCCCGTACATCCTTGCCCGGGGCCAGCCCCATGCGGTTGGCGACGCGGAAGATGTGGGTATCGACCGCCATCACCGGTTCGCGCCACAGGGCGTTCAGCACCACATTGGCGGTCTTGCGCCCCACGCCTGGCAGCGCTTCCAGGGCCTCGCGTGAATGCGGCACTTCGCCAGCATGCTGTGCGAGCAACTGGTGGCTGAGGGCAAAGACGTTCCTGGCTTTGTTGCGGAAGAGGCCGATGGTTTTGATGTGGGCCGCAATGTCGGCTTCGCCGAGCGTGATCATGGCCTCAGGCGTTGGTGCGGCGGCAAACAGGCCGCGCGTGGCGAGATTGACACTTTTGTCCGTCGCCTGCGCTGACAGCACCACTGCGACCAGAAGCTGAAAGGGCGACTGGTAGTCGAGCTCTGTGACGGGATGCGGGTTGGCCGCCTGCCAGCGCCGGAAGGCTTCGCGAACGGCAGCCGGGCGCATCAGGGCGGCCATCCGATCAGGCCATATTGGCGTTGGGGAGCGTGTCAGGTTTGGACGCTGTTGCCTGCCGGGCGGCTGCGCGTGCGTCCAACCAGCTCTTGCCGGCGATCAGGCAGGCCAGCGCGACAAAGGCGCCAGGCGGCAACATGGCCAGCAGAAAGCCCGGGTAGTCCGGCGGCAGGATCTGCCAGGCCGACGCGCCGGGGATGATCATGTCGATGCCGTTGAACAGCGCCCCGGTGCCGATCAATTCGCGCGCGCCACCCAGCAGGCCCAGCACCAGGAGCAGGCCGACCCCCATGGCGACCCCGTCAATCGTTGAGGCCAATACCCCGTTTTTGGCCGCGAAGGCTTCCACGCGGGCCAGTACGATGCAGTTGGTCACTATCAGCGGGACGAAGATCCCCAGCACGACGTACAACGAATGCAGCCAGGCGTTGAAGGCAAGGTCGAGCACCGTCACCAGTGCCGCGATGATCAGGATGAATACCGGGATGCGGATCTCGTAAGGAATGTACTGACGCAGGGCCGAGACCACCGCGTTCGAAAGTGCCATGACGACGATCGTCGCCAACGCGAGGCTGACGCCATTCACGAAGCTGGTGGAGACAGCCAGGATGGGGCACAGGCCGAGGATCTGCACCAGGCCCGTGTTCTGTTTCCATACGCCATTCCAGGCGATTTCCGAGACTTTCTGCGTCATGCTGTCGGGACAAACTGAGTGTTGCTCCGCAACCAGGCCAGCAAGCTGGTGGGGAGGGTGAAGGTGTTCTGGCTCAGGGCGATGACGATGCTGTGCTGGGGGTTCAGCGTGTGAATGAGGCTGCCGCCCCGCACGCGGATAGCCTGCTGGCCATCATGGCCAGTCATCTTCTCCGGGTACTCTGATACGACGATGTAAGGTTCAGCCTGCTTTGGCGAGCTGAACACAGCGTAGTCGTAGGCGTCATTGATCGGGCCCTCTGCCTTGGGCGTGACGGCGACAAAAAACTCTGCATTCAGAAAGTGATTCCAGGCGGGCATCATGTTGGCGGTTGCGGCATCGCTGGTGAGCGCCTGGCTGAGCGTCGTCTCGAACAGCACGTCGGGGGCGAAACCGGTAAAAGAGGAGGCCTGGGTCGCGGGGGTGGGCGTGTTCATGGCGTGTTTCCTTCTGCGTACAACTGAGCGTGATGAGTGTGGACATAGCTTACCGCACGGGCGACCGCTGCCGTGACGGCGCGTGCGGAGATGGTGGCGCCGGTGCGATAGCTGAATTCGCCGCCGTCTTTCTTGAGCTTCCACTGCGCCAAGGGCAGGGTGGCGGGGGATTGACCGGCAAATTGCGCAATCCAGGGGGCTGCCTTGTTCTTGTCTTTGGCCGGATCGATGTAGTCCCCCAGACCCGGCGTTTCACGATGCTCGGTGACGCGCACGCCGCCGACACTGCCATCGGCAAGGACTGCCACGATTATGCCGATTTTGCCCGAATAGCCATCGGGCGCATTGGCCTCGATCACCAGCCCGATCGCCTGCCCGCCCTTGCGTGCCCGCCACACCTGGCCGCCGCGCGGCAAGCCGAGTTCCGGCGTGGAGGCAAGCGTCAGCACATCCTTGAGCAGGTTGTTGTCGTAGCTCTTGGGGTCGAGGACTTCGTTGATCAGGACCAGCTTCTGGGCCTGTGCGCTTCGGGCGATCGTATCGCGGGTCGCCAGATAGGTACCGGCCATCAATGCCGTGAAGATCAGGGTGAACAGGGCCATGATGATGGCCGTGCTGACCGAGATGCGCAGGGCGGTCGGCTCTGTTGCGACGGGTTCGCTCATGATCGGGACGCATCCTTGTTGGGCAGGGCGCGGCTGGCCAATTGCTCCAGTGACTGGCCGTCCGCATTGAGCAAGGCCTCCAGCCGGGGCAGCAGGGGGCCGAGGCGTTCATCCAGATAGCCGCGAATGGTGTCGACCGTGACCTGGGTGGCGCGCTCGATTTCGATGTTGACGCGGTCGCCGACACGCTTGTCGTCAAAGGTCGTCGCCCGCAGCGTCTCGGGGATGAACCAGACGGCGAAGCGGTGCGTGTCACGCGCCATGTCGCTGACGGTCAGGCTGCAGCCATTCACCGCGATGTAACCCTTGGCGAAGACGTAGCGCGCCCACTCCGCGGGCAGCTGGAACTGCATGACCTTGTTGTTCTCCGGCGTGTCGATGCCGATGATTTCGGCCGTGCAATCCACGTGGCCCGAGAGTGGGTGGCCACCGATTTCGGCGCCGTCGCGGGCGGCACGCTCAACATTCACCTCGTCGTCCAGGGTCAGGTCAATTAGCGTGGTGCGGGCAAGGCTCTCCTGCATCACGTCGAATTTGGCGTGGCCCGGCGTGTGCTGGGTCACTGTCAGACAGACACCGTCGACGGCGACGCTGGCACCGAGTTCCAGACCGTCGTCAAAGCCCGACGGGAAGGCCAGTCGGATGGAGTACAGGCCCTGGTTGCGCTGAATGTCAGCCACGCGGGCACGGCCTTTTACGATTCCGGTAAACATGCGGCAATTATCCTGTGCGGGTGCTTACTGTTTGTGGCCGAAGACGGCGGGTTGCGTTTTCATGTCGATCAAGGGCACGCAGATATTGAGCAGAAGCGTCGCAAACGCCACACCATCCGGGAATGCGCCAAAGCTGCGGATCAGATAGGTGATGAGCGCCGCGCCCGCCGCGTAGATCAGTTTGCCGCGTGGAGTGGTGGCGGCGGAGACGGGATCGGTGAGAATGAAAAACGCGCCCAGCATGCTGCCACCGGCGGCCAGATGCAGGAGGGGCGAGGCAAACGAGTCGGGTTGAACCAGCCAGAAAACCCCGGAAACCGCTGCCAGTGTGCCGATGAAGGCCAGCGGGATATGCCAGGTGATGATTTTTTGCTGCCACAGCCAGAGTCCGCCGACGAGATAGGCCAGGCTTAGCCACTCCCAGCCCGAGCCACCCGCCCAGCCGAAGACTGGGCTCTGCACCACGCTCTCTACGGTGGCGCCGGCTGCGCGCAGCCCGGTGCGCAGGCTGTCGAGCGGCGTGGCCGAGGTGATGGCATCCATCGCGCGCTGGGTGGCATCGGCATGGCCGAAGACGGCCTGTAGCTGGGCAGCGGTGTCGAGCTGGGTGGAGGGCCACTGCGACATCAGAGAGGGAAAGGCCACGATCATGGCGGCATACGCGACCATGGCGGGGTTGAAAATGTTCTGGCCCAGGCCGCCATAGAGGTGCTTCGCGAGCACGATAGCGATGATCGTTGCCACCACCACCAGCCACCAGGGGGCGATGGCGGGAAACGCCAAGGCTATCAGCCAGGCGGTGACCACTGCCGATAGATCCGTGAGAAACAGGCGCATCGGCTTGCCGCGCGCCTTCAGCATCAGCGCTTCACAGGCCAGGGCCGTGAGACTGGCGAGCGCCAGCTGGATCAGGATACCGACTCCGAACAGCCACAGGCTGACCCCGATGGCCGGCACCAGCGCCAGCAGCACTTTCAGCATCACGCGGGTGACGCTGCTGTTGGCACGAACATAGGGTGAGTTGTTGAGCATGGTGTCGATGTCAGGGGCGAGGCTGGCAGGCAGCGGTCAGTGAGGGGGGCAGGGAACAGGGCGGGCGCATGGGGAGCCCTCAGTCCTGCGTCGAGGCGTCGGCCACGGCCGGCGCCTCGGCCGTGGCCGGTTTCTGCGCCTTGGCGCGTTCGATGGCGGCGGCGATCAAGGCTTTCTTGGCGTCGTCTGCGCCGTCGGCAGACGGTGCGCTGCCGGCGTCGGCCTGCGCAGTGGCGCGGGTCGCGGCCGCGCGGGCGGCGAGCTTCTCGGCTTTCTCCCGTTTTTCCCGCTCGATGCGCTCATTGCGGGCTTCAAAGCGCTGGCGAGCGGAGTCTGCGGCTTCCATCTGCCGCTCACGTGCCCAGATCTCGGTTTTTGCGAACCGGTAGTAATCCACCAGGGGGATATTCGAGGGGCATACATACGCACAGCAGCCGCATTCGATGCAGTCGAACAGGCTGTATTCCTGTGCTTTGCCAAAATTCTTCGCCCGGCTGTGCCAATACATCTCGAAGGGCTGCAGGTCGGTCGGGCAGGCGCGGGCACATTCGCCACAGCGGATACAGGGCATTTCCGGCGGCGGCGGCGGGAATAGCGCTGGAGTGGCGGCGATGACGCAATTGGTGGCTTTCACCACGGGCACGTCGAACGCGGGCATGCGAAAACCCATCATCGGACCGCCCATGACGAAGCCATCGCAGCCGGTCTTCAAGCCAGCCTGCTGAACGAGGAAATCCATCGGGGTGCCAAACCGCACTTCGTAGTTGCGTGGTGTGTCGACGTGACCAGCGACTGTCACGATTCGCGAGATCAGCGGGCGACCGAGTTCGATGGCTTCATGGATGGCGTAGGCAGTGCCGACGTTGAAACACTGGACTCCGTAGTCGGTAGAACGCTGGCCATGGGGCACCTCAATGCCGGTCAGGACGCGGATCAGCTGCTTGGCGCCGCCTGCCGGGTAGCGCGTGGGTACTGCGACGACCTGGACATACGGCATCGTTGCCGCGGCCGTCTGCATTGACGCGATGGCTTCCGGCTTGTTGTCTTCAATGCCGACAACGGCCTCTTCAGCCTGCAGCAGCTCGCGCATGATGCAGATGCCGCGGAGGATTTCGGCTGGTCGCTCGCGCATCAGCATGTCATCGCAGGTGATGAAGGGCTCGCACTCGGCGCCGTTGATCACCAAGGTCTTCATTGGTGTCGCCTTGCCCGGCTTGAGCTTCATGTGGCTGGGGAACACCGCCCCGCCAAGGCCCACGATCCCTGCGTCGCGCAGGTAGTCACGCACCTCGTCTGGCGCTGCTGACTGGAAGGGGAATTTCTCGGTCGCGAGCCACTGGTCATCACCATCCGGCTCGATCACCACGCTTAGCATCGACAGGCCTGAGGTATGCGCCATGGTCCGTGGTTCGACCGCGACGACGGTCCCGGAGGTGGGGGCGTGAATGGCTGCTGAGTAGTTCCCGTCTGCCGCACCGATGCGCTCGCCCTTGAGCACTTTCTGACCGGGCTTGACCAGCGGAATCGGGGTGCCCCCCACGCTTTGATGCAGTGGGACGACGAAGACTGGCGGCAAGGGCAGGGGAACGATCGGTGTTCGCGTCGACTCCGCCTTATGCGTTTGCGGTTTCACGCCGCCATTGAAACTGAACAGCTTGCGCAGGGCGGCGTTCATGCGGCAGTCCTCGTGTTGACGGGCTTGATCTGGAAGGTGGGGAAGCGCCACTTCCAGGTGTCGACGGTCTCCTGCACCGTTTCCATCGTGATGCAGTCAACAGGACAAGGGGCGATGCACAGTTCGCAGCCGGTGCACAACGGCGCGATGATGGTATGCATCTGCTTGGCTGCTCCTGCAATGGCGTCCACCGGGCAGGCTTGCAGGCAGAGCGTGCAGCCAATGCAGGTGGCTTCGTCGATGAAGGCGACGGCTTTTGGCTTCTCGACGCCCTTCTCCGCGTTCAGTGGTTTGTACTCCCGGCCCAGCAGATCGGCGAGCTTGTGAATGCCGTCGTCGCCGCCCGGCGGGCAGCAGTTGATATCGGCCTCGCCATTGGCGATTGCAGTGGCATAGGGTTTGCAGCCGGGGAAGCCACATTGGCCACACTGGGTTTGCGGCAGGATCGCGTCGATCTTTTCGACCAGCGGGTCGCCTTCCACCTTGAATTTCAGCGAAGCGTAGCCGAGTGAGGCGCCAATGAGGATGGCCAGCCCGAGCATCACGAGAAGGGCGGTCAGCATGCTCAGTACCTGTCCATTCCGGCGAAACCCATGAAGGCCAGGCTCATGATGCCCGCGGTGATGAGGGCGATCGGAATGCCGCGGAAATGCACGGGCGTGTCGGCACCCTCCACCCGTTCGCGGATACCGGCAAACAGCACCAGCGCCAGCGAAAAGCCCAGCGAGCTGCCGAAACCGAACAGCAGGGCTTCGAGAAAGTCGTGCTGGTAGGCAACCGAGAGCAAGGGGATGCCCAGCACGGCGCAGTTTGTCGTGATCAGCGGCAGGTAGATGCCCAGCACCTGATGCAGGACCGGCATGGTTTTCTGCAGCACCAGTTCGGTCAGCTGGACGATGGCGGCAATGACCACTATGAAAGCCAGGGTGCGCAGGTAGCCGATGTCAAAGGGCATCAGCAGGTAGTGATCGATGATGAAGCTCGTGCCGCAGCCCAGGGTCAGCACGAAGGCGGTGGCCGCACCCATGCCCATCGCGGTCTCGAGCTTCTTCGACACGCCCATGAAAGGGCAGAGGCCGAGAATCCGGACCAATACGACGTTGTTCACCAGAACCGCGCCGATGAGTAGAAGGATGTAATGTGCCATGCAGCATGCCCTCCAATGGGCAAGACTTGGGCCTGAAGCCGTGTGGAAACCTGAGGTGGCGAGGCCACGAAGACGGATCATCAGGCACTTTGCGAGAGTGGGCGCAATTATCCGCCCGCCCGCCCGCTTGCCTCAACCGTCAGGGTGTTATACCGGTATGTGAATGAAGCATATGAGGGCGTGACCGAAAACCGTGGAAATCGCGGCGCGGGCTGATACTCAAGTGTGTATCGATGCGATGGAGAGCCGCATGGGGCGGGCGTCTTAGGGCATTGATGCTGGCGTTCCTTGTCCCTATTCGGTCTCAAGGCATGCATGCTGAAGACCCTTGTCTGGTGAGCGTCTCCGGGCGTCGCCCTGTGATCGTCAATTCCTGGCGTTATTCGGAGGGAAGGTGGGCGTGAGGTGCTCCGACACTGCCTGCCCCGTGGCCCGCCGCGGGAATCACGCAGTAAATCGGCTCCAGGTGTGTGTTGGTGTGGGCTCCATGAACCTCTGCGGCGATCCGGGCTTCGATCTCGTCCAGCAGATCGTGCGCCCTTTCAACACTCCAGTCGCCGGGTACCAGAACGCTGACCGTGACAAAGCGCTCCGCGCCCGCGCGGCGAGTACGCAAGTCTCGATAATTGACGGCTTGCTCCGAATAGCTGTCCAGAATGTGGTGAACGAGCTGGATCTCTTCGATACTCAAGGCGCGATCCATCAGGCCGTCGACCGCGTTGCGCATGAGTTTCCACCCCTCGGCCAGGATGTGGACGGCGACTGCGATGGCGATCAATGCGTCCAGCCAGAGCCAGCCCGTCAGCATGACGGCGAGCAGCGCGCCGATGACGCCGATCGAGGTCCAGACGTCGGTCATGAGATGGGCCGCGTCAGCCTCCAGCGCGACCGAGTGCAGACGCTGCCCGGCTTTGCGCAGCACGCGGGACACGAAGTAATTGAGTACCGTGCTGGCCAGCGAGAACCATAATCCGATTCCCAGAGAGCTCAGTTCCTGTGGTTTGAAGAGGCGAGGGATCGCCGCGTAAAGAATCGACGCGGCGGCGATGAAGATCAGCGTTCCTTCGAATCCGCTCGAAAAATACTCGGCCTTGCTGTGGCCGTAGGGATGATCTTCGTCCGCCGGGGTGCTGGCGACATGCAGCATGAACAGTGCAAACAGGGCACCCGCGAGGTTGACGAAGGACTCCATGGCATCGGACAGCAAACCAACCGAGCCGGAGAGATGCCAGGCGAAGAACTTGAGGCCGATCGTTGCCAGGGAGGCGAAGACTGATAGCCAGATGAACGCAATGGCACGGCGCGCAGCGGGCAAGGCGGCCGGAGTCATGGTGCGTGCCGCCTCACGCTGCGGGGATGCCTCGGGCGTTACGCTCACGCTCTGCCTTGAGGATATAGCGCTGCACGGCGTTGGCGGTCGCGGCATTCAGATCCAGGAACTGGCAGCCGACGCGAATCATGTCAAATCCTGTGGGCGTGGCCATGCGGAATACATTGCGGATTTTCAAGGTGACCGTGATCGCTCCGTAGTCCGGAAGCAGCAAGCGGCATTTCGGGTACGTGGCGTCCGGCTCAAGCGTGATTCCGTTGGGGGGGGCGACCACGGCGACCCCGCCGCCAGAAATATCGACGATGTTCACGTCGAGCGTGCCGCGCCCGGCATTTGGCGCGGGGATCTGACACACCAAGGCATCTGATGAAGGCGCGGTCAGGCGATAGTACTCACGGCGCTGCAAGCGCAGCAGTACCTCGGGTACCGGCGCGAGCAGGGCGGGGAAGCCGTCGTGCGTCGTGCGCTCGACCGAGGCCAGGGCAAACTGTATCTTGACCTTTTCGAGCTGGGTGACACAGAGCAGCTCTTTACAGAGCAGGGCGCGAGCGATGGCATCTTCTTGCGTGCCGAGGTCCAGGAAAACCTGCCGTTCGTTCTGGCTGACATCGACGATGCTCGATATCAGGAACTCATGGCTTTCGCCGAAGTATGCGGTGATCATGCCGCGTTTCGCCGCGAGCTGGCGCAGCACAAACGCTATCTCCCGCCTGTCACGCAGCAGGTACTGGCTGAAATCATCTGCTTGCAGCAGCTCGAATCGTGGTTGAGGTTTGGGGGCTTTGCTCATACCGAACCTGTAGTCGTGCGACAAAGGGTTTGACCAGACCGCGATCTGCCGGGCACGCTTCAACCCGTCAGACTGGCCTTGGGCACTATATCATCCGGAAGCGCCAAGGGTGGGGGCTTTGCCGGATGCTCGCCTTGCTCCAGCGCATAGACCCAGGCAAGCAATTCGGCGATGGCGATGTAGAGCTGAGGGGGGATGTGGGTATCCAGATCGACCTGCATCAGCAATGAGACAAGCTCGCGGGACTCATGCACATACACCCCGGCCGCTTTGGCCCGCTCGATGATTTCTTCGGCAATCAGTCCTTGGCCCTTGGCGACAACGCGTGGTGCGGCGTCGCCACTGAAGTAGGCGAGTGCGACCGCAGTGGCTCTATGCCCCGTGTCAGGCGTTGGCATGCTTGCTCACCGAAAGCGCGTTAACCAGAAGCCCGGCGCCGGCAAGCGCGTCAAGCAAGGTGCTGCCTGCTTCCCGCATCCGCGTGGCACTGGCTTCGCTATCCGCATCCAGGCGAATGCTCAATCCCTGCGGACCCAGCACAAGCAAGGCGTCGACGTCGCCCAGGGTAGGCAGGTGCAGGCGGATACTGCTCCGCCATGCTTTTCCCGCTTCGGTGCCAGCGGTGTCGTCATGCTCCGGGTCGACGATTTCCCATTCGACATTCATGCCTGGCCAAGCTTGAAACTGGTATTGCACCTGATGCGTCGCCAGAGTTTCGAGCTGCTGATAGATCAGGGGCATCAGTTGCTCAGGCATTCGCTGGGAGGCTTGGCCGAGGCTGGTCGCGGCCGACTGCGTACCCGTTCTCGGGCTTTCTGCTGTGGTATTTGAAAGCTCTTCTGCGCCATTTGCGTCGGCAGCACTGGGGCTCTGCGCGGCACGTGTGCCGGAGGTCTCTTTGGCAGAAGTGCTTTCTTCCTCGGGCAGGACAGGTGGCGCCTGAGGAGACTCCTGGGCATCAGAAGCTTCAGACAGAGGCTGCGCCAGCGGGCTCATGATCGCGCCCTCCGAGTCACTCAGCGGCTGGCCCGTGCTTGCTTCGGCGTAGGGCATGTTTAGCATCGGGGCGGCTTCGCCGCGCGGTGTCGGCATCAAGGCGGCCTGCAGGCCAGTAGCGCCGGAGAGGTGCGCGTCGGCGGGCATTTCGCTGAGCGCTGCCTGTGCGGCCTGCGCACCTTGCGCGCCAACGGGACTTTTGCCGGGCATGTAGCGGGCGTGTGGCTCGCGAAGCAGATTTGCCAACGCCGTTCGCCCCTCGGCCCAGGCCTTGAGATGCGATTCATAAAAGAGACCGCTATGGGCAACGGCTTGCTGCAAACGAGGCGTCAGCTCTTGTGGCTTGCCCGGAGTTGCGGGAAGCAGGGGCTCGCCTGCGGCGAGCGCCGTGGCGCGCTGCTCGCCGAATCGCCCGGTCAGCAGCTGGCTGATGAGGCGGCCGGTCTGGCTCAGGCTGGAGTGCGGTGCGTCATCGGCGGGCAGCGGAGGTGGAGCGAGTTTTGCGGTGAGAGTCTGTTCGCGTTGGCCGGTGACGATCAGTTCAAGCACATCACCACTCTTGACCGAGTGTGGCAGGGCCAGGGTAATGGACTTGCCGGCAACAAGCGCCTGAAAGCTGCCGTCCGGCAAGGGGGTCTGGATGCGTGCGGTGAATTGCTGCCCCGGCACGAGCTCGGGCAGATTGGCCGGCAGCTTGTGGATGAAGGACAGAGGCTGTACGGAATTCTCCGTCAGCTGCCGCAACCTCGTCGCCAGATCGCCAGGAATCATGATCGCAGACCCTCTCTGTTGATGACCTGCTAGCGATTCGTGGCGTCCGCTCTATCGGCTCCCCACTCCATAGGCATTCTGCACGGCCTTCTGCCTGCTCTGGCCGGACAGCAAGGCCTTGAGATCTTCCATCCAGGGTTCGGCGTGCGCGCGGACTTCGCGATCATCGGCCAGCATTTGCCGGATCAGGGCAATCTTTCTGCTCCGGACATCTTCACTGCGCACCGTCTCGGTGGGGCGCGACATCAGCTGATCGCGGAAACGCGCGACTTCTGATTCCAGCGCACTCAGGCGATCCCAGTCATTGGCTTGTGCTGCAGCGACCATGTCACGTGAAAGATGACCCATGCTTTCAAATATTGTCAGTTGAGCATCCATGTCAAGCCTCCTGCCGTGCCAACTCGGCTCTTTGTTCGCTCACTTCACCGGCAATGCTCGCCCAGGCCTCACGCAGGTCCTGCAGCAAACCGGCAACTTCCGTCAGCGGCCCTGCGACGTTGTGGGCGTTGGCATGCAGGAGACGAGAGCACATGTAATCGTAGAGCGTGCCCAGCCGTTCAGAGAGCTCGCCACCGTTGTTGGCATCAAGACTGGCTTTCAGACCATAGGTGATGATTTCAATTGCCTTGCCGATATTCTTGACCTTGGAGGCGATGTCTTTATTTTCCATGGATATGGCCGCCGAATTGATGGCGAGCAAGGCTCCGTCAAACAGCATCAGAATCAACTGATGCGGATCGGCGCTGGCTACGTGGCTTTCGATGCTTACCTTGGAATAAGCTGCAGCGGAATTGGGTGCAAACATGGCGTTTCCTTGGTTAAGCGTACGAGGTCATGAGCGAATTGAGTTGCTGCGTGAGATAGGAACTGGTCGAGTTCATGCTCGCTATCGTCGAGTCCATTGCATTGAATTGTTTGCGATACCGCGCTTCAATCGTGTCCATCCTTAGGTTCAGCGACTCGATCCGTTTGTCCATGCTCGTAATGGTCTTCTGGATACCTTCGGTTCGGGCTGTAATCACGCCGGTTGTACCGTCCAAGTACTCACTTATCCGCGTTGAGATTTGATCGGCAATCCCACTGATAGTGCCATCGCCTGCAAAAAGCCCGGCAACGTCCTTATCTGGATTCTTCAGGGCTGCCTGAAACTTTGTGCTGTCGAGGCTCAGCGTGCCATCCACGGCGATCGATATGCCAACATCGCTCAAGCGGGAGACCGAGCCGCTCCCTACCTGACCACCGACGATGCTGCGCAGCTGGCTTTGAATGGTTCTCGCAGTGGTGTCGCCGGCCAGCGGTCCGTCAGTGCGGGTGGTGCTGTCTGTTGAGCCCAGCACCTTGGTGCTCGGATTGGCCTTCGTTTGTGACTTGATCAAGCCGATGGTGTCGTTGTAGGCCTTGATGAAGGCATTGACCTTGTCTTGCATGGCCTGCGAATCAGTTTCTACGCTGAGCTTCGTCGTACTGCCGATGTTGGTTTTGTTCAAGGAGAGGGTCACACCCTGAATAGCCGAGGTGACCACGTTAGAGGCACTTGTGATGTCAATGCCATCGAGAGAGAATTTGGCATCGGCGGGTCGTTGCAGCGACATCAGGTTGTTGGCGCCCGTCGGGGTGGCCTCACGTGGATCGGTCCCGCTCGCTGGAATGTAGCTTGTGGGCGAGTAGTTGAATCCCGCGAGGCCGCTCAGCTCGAAGCTGTTTGCAGCGCCTGTTTCTTTTGAGGCTATGACGAGCTTGTAGGGGCTTGTGCCGCCGTCATTGACCAGCGAGGCCGTTACGCCAGCACCAGAGGCGTTGATTGCATCCCGTAAACCGGCGAGTGTGTTGTTTCCTTTTACCGCACTGATGTCGATCGATACTGTTTTGGTGGGATTGCCCGACGCGTCGGTGTATTCGGTGAATGCCGATCCGTCAGTCGAGAGCTGACCAATTTTGATGGTCAGCGTACCGCTGGCGATCGGGCTTGTACTCAGTGAGTAGCCAGCCGTCCGGACTTTCTCAGCGCTTGCGAGCTGGGTGACCGTCAGGTCATAGTTGGCCGGATTCGCCCCAGTGCTTGCGGCAACTGAGGCGATCGCGGTGTCGGCAACATTTGCCTTGAAGGCGGCAAACTCCGACTTTGTATCGAGTGCCTGTGCCGCCGTCTGCAAAGACGACAGAGAGCCCTTCAGGACGCCATAAGCTGACAACTGTGACTTGTAGCTGGCTTCCCGACTCTGCAGCGTTGAAATCGGTCTGCGCTCAAGCGCCATGAGCTTCGTAACGAGCGACTCGACGTCGATCCCCGATCCCAGACCAGCGGACGTTAATGATCCTGTTGCCATGGCTTCATACCTCGCAATCTAACAACCTATCCCAGCAAGCGTTTCGGCGTTCAAACCTTTTGCTTGGTCAGCAAACCGGTGAATTTGTCCAGCGCCCGGGTGATCGCAAGCAGCTCTTCACTGGGCATCTGACGGATCACTTCCTTGGTGGCCGGGTCAACGATCTTTATGACAGTGCGCCCCGTCTCGTTGTCGATAGAGAACTGCAAGTCTCGTGCCTGGAAAGGCAGGGCTTGCTTGACCTCCTTCATTGCCTGATCGATCTGCTCCTGGCTGGGCGGTTTGCCTGCTTGCGCAGCGGCGGCCACTGGCGCAGCCTCTTCCGCTACCGGTTTCAGGCCGGCCGATTCGGTGTCTGCCGGCGACTCGACGATCACCCGTGGCCGAACCTGCGGCGGCTGCGTGGTGGCATTGGCCTGGGACAGAAAGGACATACCGGGGATGGGTTGCATAGCCATGATTCAGCCTCCATTCTCTGAAGAGAGACACGGCTGCGAGATAAGACCCTTAAGGTCACAGACAGTAGATGCCACACCGCCGGCGGGGCGACTCTTCGTCACGGCGCCTCGCGCGATCCGGGCAGGAACGGCCCCGGGCTGCAGTGCATCAGTAGTGTTCATGTCTGCGTTCCATCTTCTTGCGCGTTTCTCTTTGACCGTCTCTCAGGCGGGCGCTTGCTGCCGACTCGCACCGACGACGACGACTGGCCTTTGATTCCTCAGCACATGGCTGACGAATCTATCCGGCTCTATGAGTGGAATAACGGCGAGAAAGATGGGGTCCACAGGGTTAGCTGAGCTTCTAGGCTCGAACTCGGCGCGCAGCGCCCGTGCAGATAAAAAGGAGGGGTATTTGCATACCCCAGGGAGGAAGCGGTCTCTTTCTTGCGCGGTTTCAGCGCGGCTGTGGCCGCGTTGAAACCGCTTGTATGCCGTTCAGCCGAGAAGCTTTAGAACTTGTTGCGGAATGGCGTTAGCCTGCGCCAGCATCGCAGTGCCTGCTTGTTGAAGGATCTGCGCACGAGACAGGTTTGCTGTTTCTGAAGCAAAGTCTGCGTCCACGATTCGACCACGTGCTGCAGATTGATTTTCGACCGCAATCTGAAGTGAGGAAATAACCGCTTGCGTGCGGTTCATCGCGGCACCGAAATCTGCACGGGCGGTGGTGATCTTGTTGAGTGCGCTATCCAAATTGGTAATGGCCCGCAGCGCGTTGGCTCCCGAAGATCCAGAAATCCGGATGCTGGCGGAGTTTACGAGAATGCCGGCAGAGGACGCGCGAATATCGAGTGTCTTGACCGAGATCTGGTCGTTGGCTGTGGTGCCGGCGCCCACCTGGAAGGTAAAGGTGCTGGCTTGCGAGTTCAGCAAGGCCACATTGTTGAAACGTGTGGCCTGTGAGAGCCGCGAAATTTCTCGTCCCAGGGCAAGAAACTCCACCTGCAGGTTGCCACGGTCACCCGAGTTCAGGGTGCCGTTGGCGGCCTGAACGGCAAGCTCGCGCATACGTTGCAAGTTGTTGGTGATCTGCTCGGCACCCCCGTCGGCCACCTGCATGAGCGAAATGGCGTCGTTGGCATTCCGGATGGCGACGTTGTAGCCACGGACCTGGGAGTTGATGCGCTCCGAGATTGCCAGGCCAGCCGCGTCGTCTTTGGCACTGTTGATACGCAGGCCAGATGAGAGGCGTTGCAAGGATGTAGCAAGAGAGGTTTGTGTGCCCGAAAGATTTCTTTGCGCGTTCAGGGATGGCACATTGGTGTTGATTGTCATCGGCATGATTCATTTCCTCCACAAAAGCGGACACTTACGAATACCGCCGGCATCGTTTGGTGACCACTGCGTGAGCTTCATCGCGATGACCTGACCCGACCGGCTTGCAAACGGTATTGCAAGGGATGGGCCAGTTTCTGAAGAATGAGTGCTGGTATGGGTTTTCGAGGAGTTCTGGCGAGATATCCGGAACTATCTGTGCGGGATCGAAAAGAAAATAATGCCGGGTAGCGGGCGTGTTTGCCTTGCTACCCGGCATTCGTTGCCGGTACCTGCCTGCCGCCAGTTTAGCGGAGGAGGCTGAGCACTTGTTGCGGCAGTGCGTTGGCTTGCGACAACATCGCGGTACCAGCCTGTTGCAGGATCTGGGTGCGCGACAGGGTTGCAGTTTCCATGGCGAAGTCTGCATCGACGATCCGGCCGCGGGCAGCTGACTGGTTCTCGACTGCGATCTGCAAGGATGAGATCACCGCTTCGGTCCGGTTCATTGCCGCGCCGAAGTCGGCACGTGCCTTCGATATTGCCTTGATGGCAGAGTCGAGGTTGGTGATTGCCTTGAGCGCGTTGGTAGCGCTTGAGCCTGTTACGCTGATCGAGCCCGAGTTGACCCCGATCTTGGTGGCGGAGGCGCGCAAGTCGATCGTCGTTACCGTGATGCGGTCATTGGATGTTGTATTGGCGCCAACCTGGAAGGTGAAGGTTGAAGCCGCCGAGTTCACCAGTGCGACGTTGTTGAATTTTGTGGCTTGCGACAACCGAGTAATTTCTTTGCCCAAGGCGGCAAATTCCGTCTGCAGATTCGCGCGGTCGCCTGAGTTGAGCGTGCCGTTGGCGGCTTGCACGGCCAGTTCGCGCATCCGTTGCAAGTTGTTGGAGATCTGCTCGGCACCGCCGTCGGCGACCTGCATCAGCGAGATGGCGTCGTTAGCGTTGCGGATAGCAACGTTAAAGCCCCTCACCTGCGACTGGATACGCTCGGAAATTGCAAGTCCGGCGGCGTCGTCTTTTGCACTGTTGATCCGGAGACCGGAGGAGAGTCGCTGCAACGACACAGAGAGACTGCTCTGCGTGTGCGAAAGGTTGCGTTGCGCGTTCAGCGACGATACGTTGGTGTTAATTGTGAGTGCCATTTTGAACTCCTTTGCGTTTCCCACTATTTGATCTTGCGAAGGCTGCCCCGCAGCGGGTATTCCTTCTTCGGGGCTTCGCCTTGACCTTGCTAAGTGTCAAGTTGCTTGCCTTGAGATGATTAACGGTGAGTTTTGCCTTTATTTCAGGGTTACCTGAGCCTTCAGGAAGGTATATTTTTTTGCGTGCGACACTAAGTCCTCGGAGAAGCGCTTCCAGACTGGGTTTACGAGAACAGCGCCTAGCAGTGTATGGGTGCTTGTGTGCTAAAGAATTAATGGTCGGGTGTCGTAAAAGGTGTTATGGCGGTAATGTGCCCTCACGGCGGTACAGCCCCTAACTCCCCGGTCAATGTGTAGAGTGGCGCCATTACGTGGCGGGAGAGGCGGGGAATGACTGAACCGATCGAGCAGGATGAACTGACGCCCCTGCAGGAGGCGTACCTGCATAAGCTGATGGCGACCTATCAGGCGAATCTGTACTTCTTCAAAGATATTTTCCCACTTACCTTTGAACACCTGATGCGCGTGGATTTGCCGCTACCTTTTCAAATCGGACCAAATGGCGAAGTCATGCTCAACAGTGGGCGCTATATTGGCAGTCCGCGGGAGTTTGTTGATCAGTCGCGACTGATTTACAGGTACTTCGATGACCCGGCTTTGCGTCCGCGGGTGAATGTCACAACCGAATTTGCGGACGATCCGAATTCCGCGATTCCGCAGGCGTTTTCGCCTTATTTCGAGCGACTGACCGAGCCGCAATACCGGCTGGAGCTGATCCAGCGCTTCGTCGACATGACTTCAGCACCCGGGCAGAGGCTGCGTGAGCCGGACTTCGGCGAGCGCACATTGCCCTTGGCCGTGGTGTTCGGAACCGGCTACGGCTGGCACCTTGACCGGCTGGTGGATGACTGGGACATCAAGTACCTGATTATTCTCGATACCGACATCCAGCGACTGAATCTTTCTCTTTACTTCGTCGATTACATCAGCCTGCACCAGCGCTTTATTGCGCGTGGCAGGTACCTGACCGTGGACTATGACGATAATGCTGAGCGGTTGGGCTGGAATCTTCGTGGTCTGCTGCAGCGCCTAGGGCCGCCGTATTTCGTCCAGGGCGCCGGTCTATTCTTCCAGGACTATGATTCGGACCGTGTCCGCGCGCTATGGGATGTTCTGCAACGCGACATGTGGACGTTCTATCGGGGCTGGGGTTTCCTCGACGATGAAGTGTTGGGTTTGTCGCACGCCCTGAAGAACGGCAGTGCGCGTTATCCGCTATATACGAGCAAGCCTGCGATTCCGGACGACGCTGTTGCGTTTGTAATTGGCGCCGGACCGTCGCTTGATCCCTTGTTGCCCGTCATCCGTGCCAACCGGGACAGGGCAGTGGTGGTTAGTTGTGGCAGTGCGATCACAGCCTTGGCGCGCGCTGGCATCAAGCCCGATTTCCACATCGAAATCGAGCGTACCTCCTCGACTTTTGCTGTCCTCAATGATCCGCAGACGCGCGCTTGGGTGAGCGATGTGCCGATCATGGGCCTTCCGATCCTCTTTCCAGAGATCTTCCGCATCACGACTCGTCCGCTGATGTTCCAGAAAGAACTGGACGTGGGCGGGTATCTGGTGGACTTCTTCGAGCAGTACCAGCGCTTCCGCTGCAATCCTACGTGCACCAATGGTGGCGTTGATGTGCTGCTGCGGATGGGCTTTCGCGAAATCTATCTGATGGGCGTCGACCTTGGCTTCAAGGACGCGAGCAAACATCACTCGCAAGCGTCCATTTACTTTGACGATAAGGTTGAGAAAGACGAGATCCTCAAAGGGGTTGTCATTCACGGTCACGTGTCGCCGCAGGTCAACAAGGCAATTCCCGGCAATTTCGGCGAAGAAGTGCGCTCCACCGATACCTTCATTCACTCGCGCGATGCGATGCAGATGTCGATCGCCGAGCATCCGCAGGCGAAAATCTTCAATCTGAACGATGGTGCCCTGATCGATGGCGCCGCGCCGCTGCACCTGGCTGACATCGCGATTACTGCCTCTGCGGAGAGCCGCGCGCAGGCCATCGCAGCGATGCTGGGGGCGTTTTCAACCGAATATGACACGGATCCGAAAGAAAATTTCCGTCTGCTATTGCAGCAACTCGGTGCCGTGCGCGAAGATTTTTCAAGGATATGCGCGGCAAGGGAGATCCACTCGAAGATTGACGCGTGTGAGCTGTTGTTCAGTCTGCACGAGTATCTGTTTTTACCTGAGCATCAGTCCACGCAGATTTTCCCCTTGCTTCGCGGCTCTTTGCAGCACATGGGGCGCTTCTTCTACGATTGCGTTGGTTTGATCAGTGAGCAGGACAGGGCTGTCGAGTATGCGAAGTTTGGCTTTGATTTGATTCAACGTTTTCTTGCCGCGACGCAGGAAACACTTGAATCCTTGCTGGCGGATACGTTGGCTGCCGGTGCCGAGAGGACAGCAGGGGAGGCAGGAAATGACTGACGCAGCGCGGATGTTGAACGACAAATCAATTCTGATTACTGGGGGGACGGGGTCTTTTGGACGCTGTTTTGTGCGGACCCTGCTTGAGCGTTTCAACCCCAAGCGCGTGATCGTGTATTCCCGGGATGAACTCAAGCAGTTTGAGATGCAGCAGGAACTCCCCGACGAGCGCATGCGGTTTTTTCTGGGTGACGTGCGGGATGCTGAGCGTACCCAGCGTGCGATGCGCGATGTCGATATCGTGATTCACGCCGCAGCGCTCAAGCAGGTGCCTGCGGCGGAATACAACCCCATGGAGTGCATCAAGACGAACATCATCGGTGCTCAGAACGTCATTACCGCCGCGCTGGATGCCAATGTAGAGCGCGTGATTGCCTTGTCGACCGACAAGGCAGCTAACCCGATCAATCTCTATGGTGCGACGAAGTTAGCCTCGGACAAGCTGTTCGTATCAGCCAATAATATTGCCGGCCATCTTCGCACGCGGTTTTCCGTGGTCAGATATGGCAATGTCGTGGGTTCGCGCGGATCCGTGGTGCCCTTTTTCCGTAAATTGCTGCGAGACGGTGCGACGGAAATTCCGGTGACCGACGAGCGGATGACCCGATTCTGGATCACCCTGCAGCAAGGCGTAGATTTTGTGATTTCCAACCTTTCCCGCATGCACGGTGGAGAGGTGTTCGTCCCGAAAATTCCATCGTCCCGCGTGGCAGATCTAGCGTCGGCTGTTGCCCCGGGTATGCCGCACAAGATAGTCGGCATCCGTCCTGGCGAGAAACTCCATGAGGTGATGGTCCCTGCTGATGACGCCCACCATACCCTTGAGTTTCGGCAGCACTACGTGATTACGCCAAGTATTGTCTTCTACACCCAGCCTGACTACACGATCGATGGACTGGGCGAGCGTGGTGTCGCTCTGGGCGAGGGCTTTGAGTACAGCTCGGGCACGAATCCGTGGTTTTTGAGTGTGGACGAGATCCGCGACATGATCGACGCCTCAAACGATGATCACCGCCCACTGTTGCGTGGCCAGTAAGGTCGTCCCATGGGTTACATCCCGTATGGGCGACAGTCGATCACCGAGGAAGACATAGCAGCGGTGGTGCAGGTCCTGCGTTCGGACTGGCTGACGCAGGGCCCTTCCGTGCCTTTGTTCGAGAAGGCGGTATGCGATGCGACGGGCGCCAAATATGCGCTTGCGGTGAGCAATGCGACAGCCGCCCTGCATCTCGCTTGCCTGGCGTTGGGGCTGGCGCCCGGCAAACGTTTGTGGACGGTATCGAACACATTTCTGGCCTCAGCGAATTGTGGCCGTTACTGCGGCGCTGCAGTGCAATTTGTCGATATAGACCCCAGAACGTATTGCCTGAGCGTTGATGCGCTGCGCGCCAAACTTGAGCAGGCCGAGCGCGACGGAACATTGCCCGATGTGCTGGTGGCGGTGGATTTCGCCGGACAGCCTTGTGACTACACGCACGTAGTCGACCTCAAGCGGCGGTATGGCTTCCGCTTGATCGAGGACGCTTCACACGCGATCGGCGCGACCTACGGTGATTTCCGCGTTGGGTCGATTCCTGGCGTGGATTGCACGGTTTTCAGCTTTCACCCGGTGAAGCTCATCACGACGGGCGAGGGTGGGATGGTACTCACCGACGACGCAGCCATCGCGCATCAGCTTGGCTTGCTCCGATCTCACGGGATCGAGCGAACGCCCGGGCTGCTGCAGGATCAAACGCAGGGGGCGTGGTACTACGAACAGCAGACACTCGGTTTCAACTATCGCATGACGGACATGCAGGCTGCGCTTGGCTGTGCTCAGATGCTGCGTCTGCCTGCCTTTCTGGCGAGGCGGCGTGCCCTGTGCGCACGCTATGACGAGGCGCTGGCCAGCCTGCCGCTGGTATTGCCATGGCAGGCGCCCCAAACGTGTTCTGCACGTCATCTCTACCCGGTCTTGCTGCCGGACGCTGCGCGTCGTGCGAAGCTCTTCGCGCAGATGCGTGCAGCGGACATTGGGGTACAAGTCCACTACGTTCCGGTTCATTTGCAGCCGTACTACCGCGCTTTGGGCAGCCAGGAGGGTGACTGTCCTGTCGCCGAGGCATATGCGGCGCGAACCCTTTCCCTGCCCATGTATGCGGATCTGAGTGATGCACAGCAGGATGAAGTGATTGCCCGTCTGAAGGAGTTTTTGACATGAGACTCTGCGTCATTCCGGCCCGGGGGGGCAGCAAGCGGATTCCGCGCAAAAACATCAAGCCGTTTTGTGGCAAACCGATGATCGCCTGGTCGATTGAGGCCGCGCGAAGCAGTGGATTATTCGATCAGGTGATTGTCTCGACAGAAGACCCTGAGATCGCTGCCGTGGCGGTCGCGTATGGTGCAAGCGCTCCTTTTGTGCGCCCGCTCTCGCTCGCAGACGATCAAGCGGGTACTGGCGTCGTTGTGACGCATGCCATTCGCTGGTTTGCCGAAAATCGTGAGGCTGCGAGTCTTGTGTGCTGTCTCTACGCCACCGCGCCTTTCGTGCGGCCGAGTGATTTACTCGACGCCAGCGGCGTGCTCAACGATACCGCCTCGGCGTTCGTGTTTTCCGCGACGACGTTTGGCTTCCCGATACTACGTGCCATCGCTTACGACGAGGCTGGCGCGCTCGGCCCCATGTTTCCTGAGCACATCGGCAAGCGTTCGCAAGACCTCCCCGAGGCCTTCCACGACGCGGGCCAGTTTTATATCGGTTCCGCGCAGGCCTGGCTGGAGAATGTGCCCATGTTTGGTCCTCGGTCCCGCATGTACTTGCTGCCGAGGCATCGCGTGCAGGATATCGACACGCCGGAAGATTGGGAGCGTGCCGAGTGGCTGTTCCGCGCGATGCAGGCGCAGCCGGCATGAAGGTCGCGATTCGCGTGGATGCTTCGCGCGAGATCGGCCATGGCCACGTCGTACGCTGCCTGGCGCTGGCTGACGCGCTCAGTCGCGAGGGGGCAGAAGTCGTTTTCATGTGCCAGCAACTTCCTGGCGACGCGGTGGAGCAGATCCGTGAGGCCGGGTTCTTGTGCTGGTTGCTATCGCCAGTCAGTAGTGTCGAAGAGGACGCTGACCAGACCGCTAGCCTGCTAGATCATGCGCCAGGCTGGAACTGGCTGGTAGTGGACCACTATCGCTTGAGTGTGCGATGGAGCCGCGTCCTGCGAGCGCGTGTCGGCCACATTCTTGCGATTGATGATCTTGCAAATCGTTTGATCGATTGCGACGTGTTGCTGGACCAGAATCTTCATCCAGACCCGACGCGTCGCTATGCCGGTCTGGTCGCCCCGACGAGTCTTCAGCTGCTCGGCCCTGACTATGCCCTGCTGCGGCCTGAGTTCCAGCGCGCCCGCGAGGCGCTTCAGCCGCGTGATGGGCAGTTGCAGCGTGTGTTGGTCTGTTTCGGCGGTTCCGACGTGTCCAACGCCACGCAGATCGCACTGCTGGCGTTGTTGCCGGCGTTTCCCTGGCTGAGTTTTGATGTCGTTGTTGGTGCGGCCTATCCACATGAAGTTTCTTTACGCCAAATCTGTGCGACGCACGCCAACGTCCAAATAACGGTCGCCGCCGAAGACATGGTGTCGCGGATGGTCGAGGCAGACTTGTTTGTCGGTGCCGGTGGTTCAATGACCTGGGAGCGTGCGGCGGTGGGATTGCCGGGAATCACCATTTCGATAGCCGAGAATCAGCGTTCTCTGTGCCGGCTGTTGCACGATCGTAGCGAGAACATGGATCTGGGGCCGCTTGAGGCGTTTGACCCCGCTGCGCTGTGCGAAGCCGTTCGTCACCTCGCCTCCGATGCAGGCGCGGTGCGCGAAATGGGAAAGTCCCTGGGCCGCCACTGCGACGGCCGAGGCGCAATGCGGGTCGCGGCGGTGCTGTGCGCGCAGCCGTGAGGCGTGGCGTGAGTCAGTTGTGGTGGAGCCCTGCGATTAGCGCTGATAAGGTGTGACTTCCGTGCGGGGGGATCGTATTTTTTGGTTTCCGTAATGCCGGGTGGCGTGATAAAACGCCACGGTATCGTGAATTATTTTTCTTAACGTCTGCGCCACGACGGAGAAGGCCATGGGCAAACGCATTCTGATTGTCGATGACGATTCTAAAATCGCATCCAGTATTGAATTTCTGTTGCGCCGCGAAGGGCACGACGTGGAGGTCGTGACGAGCGCGAGTGACGCAATTGAGTGCGTTGAAGAGTTCTGGCCTGCGCTTGCGTTCGTGGCGACCCATCTTCCCGACAGAGACGGTTACGAGTTGTGCGCGGCCTTGCGCGCCATTCCGACCGAGGCGCCTCCTCACCTTGTGCTGGTGTCGCCCGCCGTAGACGACGCTGTCAAAGCGCGAGGCAGTGCTGCGGGTGCCGATGACTTTGTTCAATACCCTCTTGTGACGCTGGAGCTCCTCGCGCGCGTTCGCCCGATTCTTGAAAAGTGAGCTGAGGCCGTCCCCTGACGCCTGAGTCCCTGCCCAAAAGGGCGTCTTTTTCGGGGAGAACAGGGCTTTGTGGGGTCGAGCCACCAGAAAGTGCACTTATTTGCATCAAGGCGCACGAATTTGTTTGCAAAAGCCGCAATTTAGATGCACAGTGGCGACGCGATTTTCAAGTTGTGCAGTAGTTGTACGGCGTAGGTGCCTAGTTCTTCTCGGTATTTCCTCCCTAATAACCTCGCGTCTTGACTTTCGTCCAAGAAGGGCAAGTCCCTTGGTTTTTATTTTTTTCAGGATATACAAGACATGGCAACAGGTACCGTGAAGTGGTTCAATGATTCCAAAGGTTTCGGCTTCATCACTCCCGATGGTGGTGGCAAGGATCTTTTTGCCCACTTCTCCGCAATTCAGGGTAGTGGTTTCAAGACGCTGCAAGAAAATCAACGCGTGAGCTTTGATGTAGTGACTGGCCCGAAGGGCGAGCAAGCGTCGAACATTCGCGCTGAATAAGTCCGGTGCTTGCGGAAGATCGCCATTGAGTCGATGGCGATCTGTTGCACCCCACCGAAAAAGCTCGGCTACTGCCGGGCTTTTTTCTTTTAGTACCGTAATGGGCAAGTTGAATGGCTAAAGAAGAACTCATTGAAATGAATGGTGTTGTAGACGAGGTCCTGCCGGATTCTCGTTTTCGGGTAACCCTTGAGAACGGGCACCAGCTGGTGGCCTATACCTCGGGCAAGATGCGCAAGCACCACATTCGCATTCTGGCGGGTGACAAGGTGTCGCTGGAGCTTTCTCCCTACGATCTGTCCAAGGGGCGCGTGACCTTCCGTCACATTGAAGGGCGTTCAAGCGGTCCTTCCCAGAATTCCGGCTCGCAGAACCGTCGTCGCTGATTCAGGCCGCGCACGCGGGTAGGGCAAACGATAGAATGGCGCCCCTGCCTGTTTTCGCGCTGCCCGGCGCATTGTTTGATGTCCGCTCCGGATCTGCTTGACCTCGTTCTGACCCGTGATCGCTTTTCGCTGCGTCGTCAGCTGCGCGATCTGAAGTTGAAGCCGCGCCAGCTTGCCGATCTGCCGGGAGCCTTGCGCGAGCGCTTCGAGAAGTCCATGGCGCTGCGCGCCGTACGGCGCGAGCACCTGCCCAAGCCCGCCTTTCCGGGCGAGCTGCCGGTCAATCAGCGGCGTGAGGAGATTGCTGCGGCGATCCGCATGCATCAGGTCGTGATCGTCTGCGGCGAAACGGGCTCCGGCAAGACGACGCAACTCCCCAAGATCTGCCTCGCCCTCGGGCGCGGCGAGGCCGGCCTCATCGGCCATACGCAGCCCCGGCGGCTTGCCGCACGCGCCACGGCGACGCGGATTGCCGAAGAGCTCGGCTCCGAGCTGGGCGAGGCGGTCGGCTTCAAGGTGCGTTTTACCGATCACACCAAGCCCGAGAGCTATATCAAGCTCATGACGGATGGCATCTTGCTCGCTGAGACCCAGGGCGATCCGCTGCTCTCCGCCTACGACACGCTCATCATCGATGAGGCGCACGAACGCAATCTCAACATCGATTTCCTGCTCGGCTACCTTAGCCAGCTTTTGCCGCGTCGCCCCGATCTGAAAGTCATCGTGACGTCGGCGACCCTCGATGCCGAGCGCTTTGCCAAGCATTTCGCCCACAACGGCAAGCCCGCGCCGGTGCTCGAAGTCTCCGGGCGCCTGTATCCCATCGAAGTCCGCTATCGCCCGATCGAGGAAGAGGACGACGATCCGGTCACCAAGCCGCTGCTGCGTGCGGGCGTGCGGGTGTCGATGCCGAAGAACCGCAACCCGAACCGCGATCTCTACGAAGCGATTGTCGAGGCCGTCAGCGAACTGCAGCGTGAAGGCCCCGGCGATGTGCTGGTGTTTCTGCCTGGCGAGCGCGAGATCCGCGAAGCGGCCGAAGCCCTGCGCAAGAATCATCCGCAGGGCGCCGAGATCCTGCCGCTGTTCGCGCGCCAGTCTGCCGCCGAGCAGGCGCGGGTGTTTTCCCGTTCCAACGGTCGCCGCGTGGTGCTCGCCACCAACGTCGCTGAGACCTCCTTGACCGTCCCGGGCATCCGTTACGTGGTCGACGCTGGTCTGGCGCGGATGAACCGTTATTCGCACCGCAACAAGGTCGAGCTGCTGCAGATCGAGAAGATCGCCCAGAGTGCCGCCAAGCAGCGCGCCGGGCGTTGCGGTCGCGTGCAGGACGGCATCTGCATCCGCCTCTACGACGAAGAAGACTTCAACCGCCGCCTCACGCATACCGAGCCGGAGGTGCTGCGCGCCTCGCTCGCCGGGGTCATCTTGCGCATGAAGGCGCTCAAGCTCGGCGCGGTCGAAGATTTCCCCTTTATCGACGCGCCCAGTCCGCGCATGATCTCGGACGGCTATCAGCTCCTCAACGAGCTGGGCGCCGTCGATGACGACAACGAACTCACGCCGATCGGGCGCGAGCTCGCCAAACTGCCGCTGGACCCCAAGATCGGCCGCATGATCCTCGCTGCGCGTGATCGCGGCGCCCTGCGCGAGGTGCTGGTGATCGCTGCCGCGCTCTCGGTGCAGGACCCGCGCGAGCGTCCGCCCGAACAGCCCGGCACGGCGGATCAGGCCCATGCGCGCTTTCGCGTCGCGCCTGATGAAAAGGGTGAGCCGAGGAGCGAATTCCTGTGGTACTGGAACCTCTGGCAGGCGGCGGACGACGTGTGGCGCCACGAAGGCTCCAGCAAGCAGAAAGCCTGGTGCAAGACGCATTTCCTCTCTTGGCTGAGGATGCGCGAGTGGCGCGACATTCATACCCAGCTGCACGAGCTGTGTGCCGAGCACGGCTGGATTCACAAAGCACCGAAGGCCGAGAAAACCGACAAAGCCGATAAAGCGGAACCCGCCACGAAGGGCGCCAAGGAAGCGCTGCCTGCAAAGGCAGACGTGAAGCCGGCCTCCTACGAGGCACTCCACAAAGCCTTGCTGGTCGGGCTTCTTGGGCATATCGGGCTGAAGATCGAGGATGCAAGCGGCCCTTCAGCCGGTGCCTATCAGGGTGCGCGTGGCATCAAATTCTGGCCGCATCCCGGCTCCTTCATGGCCAAGCGCGCCGGCAAGTGGCTGATGGCGGCCGAGCTGATCGATACCTCGCGTCTGTACGCACGCTGCATTGCGAAGATCGAGCCCGAATGGCTGGAAGAAGTCGGCGCCCACCTGCTGCGCAAAAGCGTCTATGAGCCGCACTGGGAGAAAGCCAAGGGCGCCGTGCGCGCCTGGGAGCGCGGCGTGCTCCACGGCATCACGCTCTATGCGCGGCGCGCCTGCGGCTTCGACAAGGAAGACCCCGCGCTGTGCCGCGAGCTGCTGATCCGCGAAGGCCTCGTGCAGGGCGACATCGACGAGGGCGCCGCGCGCAGCATGCCCTTCCTGCAGCACAACCAGCGCCTGATTGCCGAGATCGAGCGCCTGGAGCAGAAGATGCGCCGCCCCGACCTGCTGGTCGATGAAGCGCTGATCGAAGCTTTCTACGACGCCCAGATCCCGGCGGAAGTCACCGATCTGCGCGCCTTCGAAGCCTGGCGCAAGCAGGCCGAGCGCAAAGACCCGAAATGCCTCTACCTGGAGCGCGAGCAGCTGATGCGCCACGAGGCGGCGGGCGTCACCAGCGACAAGTTCCCGGCCAGTTTCGAGGTCATGGGCCAGAAGCTCAAGCTCAGCTATGTGCATGAGCCGAAAGAGTCGGACGACGGCGTGACGCTCACCGTGCCGGTGGCGATGCTCAACCAGATCCCCGCCAACCGCTGCGAATGGCTGGTGCCGGGCATGCTCGAAGAGAAGGTCACCGCGCTGCTCAAGACCGTGCCGCAGCGCCACCGCCACCGCCTGCAGCCGATCAGCGAGAGCACACGCGCCTTCCTGGAGGCCGTCGAGGCCGACGAATACAAGCCGGACGAACCGCTGGTGCGCGCGCTGCAGCGCTTCGTCGAAGACCGCGTCAGCTACAAGCTGGACATGGCGAGCTTCCGGCTGGAAAACCTCAACCCGCATTGCTTCATGAATTTCCGCGTCATCGATCAGCACGGCCGCGTGCTCGATCAATCGCGCGATCTCGCCGAACTGCGCCTCACGCTCAAGGACATGGCCGCCGCCGCCTTCCGCGCTGCGCAGATCGAGGGTTCGCTGGGCGCCCAGCTTGCTGCGCTGAATGTGGCGGGAAAAACGACTGAGAACGAAGACAGCAGGGCGCGCGGTGCACACCCTGCGAAAGCCGCTTCTGGCAAGGATCTCCAGGCATCCTCCTCCGAGCCGTCCGCTCCGGGCGGCTTGCCAGACATGCGTGATGAAGATGGCCTGCACACGCAGTTCTCCGGGCTGACCACCTGGAGTTTCGGCCCGCTGCCGGAACTCCTGGAAGTGAAGATCGGCAACCGCAACCTGATCGGCTTCCCGGCCCTGCATGACGATGGCGACTCCGTCAGCCTGCGCCCCTGCGATACCGAAGAAGAGGCCGCGCGCATTCATCGCAAAGGCCTGGTGCGGCTGTTTGCGCTCAACCTCAAGGATCAGGTCAAGGCGGTGGAGCGTCTGCCGGGGCTGCGCGAGCTCGCGCTGCGCTTCATGCCTTTCGGCACCGAAGCCGAACTCAAGGCCCAGCTCGTCGAAGCCACGCTCGTGCGCTGCTGCCTGATGGCGCCACTGCCAGTGAATGCCACCGATTTCAACCAGCGCGCGCTCGAAGCCAAAACCCGCGTCAGCCTGGTGGCGCAAGAGCTGATGCGCCTTGCCGGCACACTGCTCGCCGAGCATGCCTCGCTGCAGAAGCGCTTCGCCAATCTAAAGAATTTCCCCGAGCTGCTGGCCGATGTGCAAGCGCAGGTGGGGCGTCTGCTGCCGAAAAACTTCCTGGTCTACTGGCCGTTTGAAAAGCTCTCGCTGTTTCCGCGCTACCTCAAAGGCATCGATGTACGCATCGAGAAAATGCGCAACAACCCGGCGCGGGACAGCCAGCTCATGGCCGAGTGGAAAGCGCTTGCCGGGCCATGGGAGCGCGAGTGGCTCGCCAAGCAGCGTGGCGGCATCCCGGACGCGCAACTCGAAGAGTTCCGCTGGCTGCTCGAAGAATTGCGTGTGAGCTTGTTCGCGCAGGAGCTGAAAACGCCGATGCCCGTTAGCGTGAAGCGCCTGCAGAAGATCTGGGAGTCCCGGCCGAGGTAGCGGCGAGAAAAAATCGGGCTGCGGTAGATCGCACTGCAGCGTCCTGGCAATGGGGAATCCGGTGGAGATCGGGTATTCGGATGAACAGGAATTCAGTGGGAACTGCCTTGGCGTGTCGTGGCCTGTCATGGCGTGCGGGTACGGGGCCTGGATTGATCGTCTCAGCCATTCAGCGGTGCGGTTGCCAACATTCCCCCTCACATCAGTGCCGAGCGTTTGCGTCAGCACGTCAAGGTGTTGTCAGCAGATTTGTATCCACGCAGCTACGATCAGCCGGAGAAAATTGGGCGGCGGGGTGGGGTGGGTTCGGTGGTTCGGGTGAGAGGCGGAATACCAGAACGTCGCGCGGTGGCCCGGCAGAGGGGGACGGTGGGTGGCGCACATTACGATTCGCACGGGCAGGCAAAGGCTGGAGGAGGGTTCAGTCCGAGTAGCCACACGCCGGGTGCTGATGACAATGCCAGCGGTGTAGCGGGCCTGATCGAGCTGGCGCATTACCTCGGAAAGCATCCTCCCACGAAGCCCGTTGAGTTGGTGGCGTATGTACTGGAAGAACCTCCATTCTTTGCGACGGGATGGGTAGCGGGCGGGCGGGGAGCGGGGAGATTTCGCGGAGATGATCGGTTTAAAGGCGGGCAGCACTTTCCGGTTGCGGGTATGTCCAGTCTGTATCCGGATCGCGGGAATTTCGCAGCGGTTGTAGGGCGGGTGTCAGACGTCCCGGCGGTGCGTCGGGTAAAAGCCCTCATGCAAGGCGCCACGGATTTGCCCATCTATTCGATCAATGCGCCTGAAGCCGTGAAGGTCGATTTTCCGACGGGCGGGGGGTGATGGTGACGGACACGGCGTTCTTCGGGGAAACCGGATTCGAGCGCAGCAAAGTCGGGTGCGTGGTGGTTAGCAAACTGATCTGCCCTTCCGGACGCGGCAAGGGCATCTCGCTGTCGTGATTCCCAGCACGCAGAGTGCGGGTGCTGTTGCCTGCAAGCGAAAGTCGCGCGTCGGCGGCGAGGGCTTGCTGAGGATGGGGAGCCGGGGCTTGCCCCCACGGCATTTTCCGTTAGGCTTGTGCCATCGTGATGAACGGGGAGCTGTGTGGTGAAGAAACTCTTTCTGCCGGCCTGGTTGTACAACGCGCTGCCGTATCTGTATGCGGGGGCCGGGGTGGTCACGATTGCGGCGATCCGCAATGGCATGGCGCTGTTCGCTGGGCTGGCGCTGCTGGCGGCGGCTTTCAATGTGTGGCAACTGCGTTTTCGTTACCGGCAGTTGGCGCGTCGCCGGCCGCGTACGCCGAAGTCGACGGACCTGGATTTGCTGGCACACCCGGATCACCTGATCCAGCTGAACTGGAAAAGCTCGATCGAAACCGGCCATCCGGTGCTGGACGCCCAGCACCGGCGGCTGTTCGGCCTGGCAAACGAGGCGATCAATGCGGTACTGGCCGAGCGCGAGAAGGCAGACCTGGTGCTGATGCTGGAGGAGTTGATCGAGCAGGTCGAGACTCATTTCCGCACCGAGGAAAACGTGCTGGCCGAAATCGCGCATCCCTTGTTCGAGACGCATCGCAGCCTGCATCGCGGCTTGCTGGCGAAGGCGAAGGAACTCTTCAGCCAGTTCGAGCGCGATCAGATTCCGGGCACGGATTTCATTGCCTTCATCGCCTATGAGCTGATCCTCAACCACATCGGCAAGGACGACCAGCGCTTTGCCGGCGATGTGATTCCGCGCAAGTCCGTGTGGGAGTCCTCGCCCTGAATCTGCCCTGCCTGGCTATTGAGCCGGTTTGAATCAGTACTGGATGGGGTGCCTGGAGAGCCGCTCTGGTATTGGCTCTCCGGGCATCTGCGAGGCCACGCGACCGATGAGCGTCAAGTGCCTGCAGAAGAACTGGGATTCACGGCTGCGCAGTGAATGGTGGGCGCTCAGTTGCGTGATCCAGCGTGCGGATGACGCGGCAGGGGTTGCCGGCGGCGAGGGAGTTGGGCGGGATGTCGCGGGTGACTACGCTGCCGGCGCCAATGGTGCAGCCGTCGCCAATCGTGACGCCCGGGCAGATGATGCTGCCGCCGCCGATCCAGACGCCAGAGCCGATGGTCACGGGCCGCCCGCTGGTGCCGATGTCGAGTTCCAGGCGCTTGGCCGGGTCCAGCGGGTGGGTGGCGCCGTAGATCTGGGTGGCGGGGCCGATGAAGACGTTGTTGCCGATGCGGATTTCGGCAGAATCCAGCACCACGCAGTTGAAGTTGAAGAACACCAAGGTCCCCAGATAGATGTTGCTGCCGTAGTCGCAATGAAACGGTGGCTGCACGATGGCGTATTCCTCGGTCTTGCCAAACAGCTCGCGGATGATGGAGGCGCGCAACTCCCCATCGTCCGGGTCCGCCAGGTTCATCTGGTGGCACAGGCGCCGGGCGCGCTTGCGGGCGTCGACCAGTTCCGGGTCCATGGCATTGAAGGGCTCACCGGCGAGCATTTTTTCGCGTTCTGTGCGCATGGCGGTCTTCCTTTGGCGTGGGGTGGGGCGGGCGGCGCCGCTTCGAGTCGCTACTTTACCGCGCTGGCGGGCCGGCGCTTTGATCCAGCGCGCGCCCGGTCGATCTCGCGACGCCGGTATACTGCCCGGCTTGCTGCGCGAGCGAACACGTCTCCAGCGCGTGCAGCGTTGATGGCCCTTGCCGGGCGGAAAGTCTGAGAGTCGGTGCTGACAACCCTTGTGCTGTGCGGATTTGCATTCTGCGCCGGTCTGATTGATGCCGCCGTGGGTGGGGGCGGCCTGATCCAGCTGCCGGCGCTGTTTGGCGCCCTGCCGCAGACCTCGTCAGCCAGCCTCCTCGGCACCAACAAGCTCGTGTCGATCTGTGGCACCTCGCTGGCCGTGCGCACCTATCTTGCGCGGGTGAAGGTGCCCTGGGCGCTGGTGCTGCCGGCCGCCTCGGCCGCATTCGTGCTGTCGTTTCTGGGGGCGGCGGCCGTGTCTTCGCTGCCGCAAGCCTGGCTGAGGCCGTTCGTGCTGGTCATGGTGATCGTCATGGCGATCTACACCTTTGCCAAAAAGGACTTTGGCGCGATCCGGCGCCCGGTGGTGATCGGCCGCCGCGAGCGCATTCTGGCCGTGGTGATCGGTGGCGCGATCGGGTTCTACGATGGTTTGTTCGGCCCGGGCGCGGGCAGCTTCCTGATCTTTCTCTTCATCCGCTGTTTTGCGCTGGATTTCCTTGCGGCATCGGCCTCGGCGAAATTCGTGAATCTGGCGACCAACCTGGCGGCGCTGGTGTTCTTTGTTCCCGCCGGCAAGGTCTTGTATGCCATCGCTTTACCGATGGCAGCGTGCAATGTGGCGGGCGCATACGTGGGGACGCGGGTAGCCGTCGCGCGCGGCGCCGGCTTTGTGCGCGTGCTCTTCCTTTGCCTGCTGGTCGCGCTGATAGCCAAGCTGGCCTTCGACATGCTGCGCTAGCGGCGGGGGGGAGGCCTCCGGATGCACTGCCCAGTGGGCGGTGGCCCAGGCGCCAAGCTGGTTGGGGTAACGCCAGACGCCGAAGAAGGTGCCGATGTTCTCCGCAAGCCAGATGAAGAAGCCGACGAGCACGAAGCCGAGCAGGAAGGGCATGCGCCGTGGCTGATCGAGCGGGGTGAACACGATGACGCTGCGCGCGTACAAACCGAGCGCGAGGGCGGCGAGATACCAGCGAATCGATGGTGGGGCGGTTGGCTAACGGCGGGCGCCCAGTGGGGTGGGTGGTGCTCGACGCGCAGGTCCAGAATCCGCCAGGCCTGCATGATGTAGCTGCCGACGGCGTCAGCGCCGGGGTCAGTAGGTCCAGGACGGATGCGCGCCCGAGACCCTGAACTTCGAGCGAACCCGAAGGTGGAAAAGCATGGTCCGGGCTTCATCACGGTCTCGATCTTGCGCCAGATCAAGCTTGCAGGGCGCGATGCGAGCAGGGCGGGCGCGCTGCCCGGGCCGGCGCCAGCGCCGCAGCGGGGCGGGCGGGGGGGTGGGGTGGGTTGCGGGGCCGGGGTGGAAGCTGTCGGCGCTTGCGGGCGCTGCCTTCGCCGAAGCTGCTGCGCTTGGGCGGGGCGTCGCCCTGATCCCAATTGCGCTTCGGGCGCTGCTCATCGGTCTGCCAGGGCGAACGCTCACGCGGCCGTTCGCTGCTCGGGAAGGCGGGCTTGCTGAAGCTTGCACGGTCGTCGCGGCGCGGCGCTTCTTCACTGGGGCGGCTGAAGCTGCGCTCTGCTGGCGCGCGCGGCGGCCGATCGTCACGGAAGCGGGGGCGCTCGTCACCACGTTCGCGGCTACGGTCACGGTCGCCGCCAAAGCTGGGGCGTGGGCGGCTGTCGCGGTCCCCTTCGCCGGCCAGGGCGGGGCGGATGTTGAGCGGCAACTGGCAGACGCGGGTGGACTTCAGATAATTCAGGAGTTCGGGCGACAGCTCGGGCAATTCGACCGTGCTGTAGTCGTCAAACAGGTTGATCTGGCCGATCAGGCGGCCTTCGATCCCGCCTTCATTGGCGATGGCGCCCACGATCTCTTTGGGCATCGCGCCGTGGCGGCGGCCCACCTCGATGCGGTAGCGCACGACGACGTTGCCTGCCGAATCGCGCTGACGCGGCGCATCCCCGCGCGGCTCACGGCGCGGGCGCTCGTTGCGGAAATCATCCCCTTGAGTGGGGCGGCCACGTTCGGGTGGGGCGCTGCTGACCGGTGCGGTGGCGACATCCCAACCGCGGCCGGATTCTTCGAGCTGCAGCGGCCGCTCGCGTTGCAGCAGGTAGGCCAGGGCGCCGGCGATTTCGCCCGTGTCCAGGCTCTTTTCGGCGGCGAGCTGGTCGACGATTTCACCAAAAAAGCCCAATTGCTCGTCACTCAGGCTTTCGATGGCTTCGGCGATCTGTTGCTTGAACTGGTTGATGCGCTTGTCGGCGACGGCTTCCTTGCTGGGCAGGGCGATCTGCTCGATTGGCTGCCGGGTGGCGCGTTCAATGGCGCGGAGCATGCCGGTTTCGCGCGGGGCCACAAACAGGATCGCGGTGCCTTGGCGCCCGGCACGCCCGGTGCGGCCGATGCGGTGCACGTAGGCTTCGGTGTCGTAGGGAATGTCGTAGTTGATCACGTGGCTGACGCGGGCAACGTCGATGCCGCGGGCGGCGACGTCAGTGGCCACCACGATGTCGAGGCTGCCGGATTTGAGCTGCTCGATCACGCGCTCGCGCAGCGCCTGGTTCATGTCGCCATTCAAGGCGGCGACGGAATAGCCACGCGCTTCGAGCTTGTCGGCAAGCTCGGTGGTGGCTGTTTTGGTGCGCACAAAAATGAGCGCGGCGTCGAACTCTTCTTCCACTTCGAGGATGCGGGTCAGCGCGTCGAGCTTGTGCACGCCGCGTACCGGCCAGTAGCGCTGGCGGATGGTGGCCACCGTGGTGGTGGCCGCCTTGATCTTTACCTCTTGCGGGTCGCGCAGGTGCTTGCGGGCAACGCGCCGGATCGGGTCGGGCATCGTGGCGGAGAACAGCGCCGTCTGCCGCTCGGGCGGCGTGTGATCGAGAATCCATTCCACATCGTCGATGAAGCCCATGCGCAGCATTTCATCCGCTTCGTCGAGGACCAGGGCCTGCAGGCCATCGAGTTTGAGGCTGCCACGCTCCAGGTGATCCATGACCCGGCCGGGCGTCCCGACAATGACCTGTGCGCCGCGCTGCAACTGGCGCAGCTGCACGATCATGCTCTGGCCACCGTAGAGCGGCAGCACGTGGAAATCTCGCAGGTACTTGGCGTAGCGCTGGAAGGCTTCGGCCACCTGGATGGCCAGCTCGCGTGTCGGTGTCAGGACCAGGATCTGTGGTTTCTTGTTGCTGGCGTCCAGCCGCTCCAGCAGGGGCAGGGCAAACGCGGCAGTCTTGCCGGTGCCGGTCTGCGCTTCGCCGAGCAGATCGCTGCCTGCCAGGAGGTGCGGAATGCAGGCGGCCTGAATGGGCGAGGGGGTCTCATAGCCCACGTCCGCCAGCGCGGTCAGCAAGGGCGCCGAGAGGTTCAGCGCCGCAAAGGAATCGCCGGGTGTTACAGCGGGTGTGTCGAGTTGTTCTGTCATGGTACGGGGGCCTGGCTAAAAGTTGTCGTGAATGGCTGATCGGGTGGCGTCTGGCTTCAACGGGCGGGCAGTCGTTCGGTGGCAAATGACGCGGTCAGTTCGGTGAGCTCGGGCAGCAGTAGCTCGATCAGGCTGAGCTGGCGAACAATGCGACGCTCAATCTCGGTGTCGGCGTCCGTCAGGCTCGGCTCCGTCAGTGTGGTGGCATTGGCGTGCCCGTCGGGCAGGCTGTGCGCATCCAGCGCGGCGGCGATGCGCTGAAGGCTAGCACGGATACGCCGTTCAGCGTGCGCGATCTGCGAGTCCGGGAGCCATTCGCCAACTTTCTCGCGATGCGCACCGAGGGCCGACACGTAGCCGAGCAAGGTGTGGCTGGCGCACAGGAAACGGAAGGCTGGCTCGGGTGCCAGCCGGTACCGGCCCGGCTCCGTCAGCATGGCGACGAGCGTGGAGGAGAGCTCTGCATCCGCATTGTGGGCTTCGCGCCGCACGATCCGGTAAGTCAGGTCATCGTTCTTGCCTTGCCGATACTGTGCCAGCACGATGCCCAGATAGCGCTCGGCCTGCTCCACCGCACAGGCCATGGCGTGGTGGACCTGGCGCCCCTGCCAGTCCGGCAGGATGAAAGCCACGGCCAATGCGGCGAGCGCACTGCCGATCAGGGTATCGAGCAGGCGGGGCATGATCACCGCATAGCTGCTGCCGAACTGGTTGAAACAGATCATCACCAGCACGGTGATGCTCGCCGTAGCCGCCATGTAACGATCCGTACGCAGGGCAAAGAAGGCTACTCCGCAGGCCAGCAACAAGGCGAGCTGGGCCGTGGGGTGGGGAAAGGCCGAGATGAACAGGCTCGCGCCGCAGAGGCCGAGCACCGTCCCGAATACCCGCTCGCTGAGGCGTTGCCAGGTGGTGCTGAAGCTGGGCTGGCAGACGAAAACGGTCGTTAGCAGCACCCAATAACCTTGCGGCAAGGCAAACGCATGCAGCAGACCGTAGCCAGCGGCCAGCGCCACGGCCAGGCGCACCCCATGCCGAAAGCGCTTGCTCGGTGGTGAAACCTGGGCGCGCAGGCGCTGCCACATCTCTGTCAGCGTCTTCGGGTTGTGGTCGCGCAGGCTGCGATCGCGCTGGAGGCTTGCTGTTGCAGGTTCGCCAGCGGTGGCGAGCAGTGCTTCAATTGCGCTGATATTGCGGCACAGGTCTGCCACAGAGTCGAGCAGCTCGGCGTCGACACGGTGTGGCAGGGTCTGCAAGTGTGCAAGGGCTGCCTCCAGCTCGTGGCGCACGGCGCGTCCTCGCTCACCGGGATCGAAAGTGCGGGCGCTGAGAATGGCGGCTGCAAGTGCATGGCAGGCCTCGGCCTGGGCACGCATCAGGCTCTGGCAGCGGAACAGGATATCGCTGCGGGCAAATGCCTCCGCCAGTGCCTGGTAGGGGTAATGGGCCGAGCTGGTGCGTTCATGGATTTCCTGGGCCAGAAAATACCACTGCAGCAAGGCCGCGCTGCGCCGCGCTGCGCGCTCCCCCTGCGTCCATATCAGCAAGATCTGGCGTGCGCGGTTCATCAGGCCCACCAGGCGACCGTTCTGCGTGGCGAGTGCGATGCGTTGTGCATCGACTTCACGCCCGGACTGTGGCTCCAGCAGATCGGCCTTGAGCGTGAGGTAGGCGCCAAGCGCCTCGAAGGTCTGGGCGACGATCTGGCGGGCAGGCCGGATTGCAAACAGCAGGGCACCGAGCAGTGAAATGGCGCCGTACCACCCTGCGCCGATGAGCAGGAGCGCGGGCCCCTGCCAGTCGTGCCCGGTCGGCAAATCGCGCTGGCTGAGGCTGAGCATGGTGTAGATCGCCAGAATGATGGAGGCGACGGCGATCGCGGCGTAGCGCTCGCCCAAGGCGCCCAGCATGACGAAGCACAGGGTGGAGCTGGCCAAGCCCAGAACAAACAGCCAAGGGTAGGGATAGAGCCAGCGTACCGAGAAGGCGACGAAGGCAAAACAGAGCAGTGTTACCACCAAGGCCCGGAAGCGCCCGCCGAAACGGTCTGGTGTTTCCGCCAGCGCGCAGGCGATCACGCCCAGCAAGAGATTCACCAGCCAGTCTTCGTGCCCCATGCCAAAACACACGGCCAATACGCCGGAGAACGCCAGTGCAATCTTGAGGTAATCGAGTGCTTTGTCGTGCAACCATGCGCGGCGCAGAAACTCGAAATCGGTGTTCATGTGCGGCAGGCCGCGTTGCGTTTGACGCGGCAATCGAACACGCACGGCAAGGTGCGGGTGACCCTGCAGATTCGGTCCGGGAAAAGGTTTTGCGGCATCGCGCCATTATACGCCTTCACCCGGCGCAGCCCTGCTGCGCGCAGGGTTTAAGCGGACGTAGCACTGTGACAGGCGCCCGGCGTGCGGGGATCGGCATGCGGCCCGCGCGTACCAATCCCCGGTGAGCCAGAGCAGCTTGCAGGTGAGCGCTAAACAGCGTCGGCAGTGATGCCGAGCTGGCGGGAAATCTGGCGGATCTCCTGCTGCCAGGCCTGCTGTTGCGCCGGTTTCTGGTGGCGAGGCTTACGTGCACGGTCAGCCGCCAGCCAGGCTTCCAGTTGGCACAGGCGTTCGAGCAAAGCCTCGTCGTCCTGTCGAGTACTCGCGGGTGGGCGTGCTTGATCCTTCCTTTCTGAGTTTGCTGCTTCGCATGCCGCGGGTGTGGAGAACAGGCTCTGGTAGGCGCTGGGGGCGTCCAGCCATTCGGTGAGCCGCCCGTGCTGAATGACCCAGAAGCGCCGGCAGCAGGCTTCGATCAGCTGACGGTCGTGCGACACCAGAATGAAGCCGCCGCTGAAAGCGTTCAGCGCCTCGGCGAGCTGCTGTTTGCCGGCCATGTCCAGGTGGTTGCTCGGTTCGTCCAGCCACAGAAAATGATAGCGGGCCAGGGAGAGGGCCAGGAACAGCAGGCGCGAGCGCTCGCCACCGCTGAGTGCGGCGACCGATTCGCTGTGGCGTTGGAACGGGAAGCCAGCGGCGATCAAGGCCTGTTTGCGCGCCTGCTCCGAGATCGGCGCGAAGGGGTAGAGCGCGTCGCTCAGGCTGGCGCTATCGGCGAGCTGTTGCAGGCTCTGGTCGTAATAGCCAAGCTTGGCGCCCGGGTGATAACGCAGTCCGGGGGTGTCTTGGTCGGTTTGCAAGCTTTGCCAGCATTGGCGCAAGAACGAGCTTTTCCCGCTGCCGTTGGCGCCCAGCAAGGCGACCTTGTCGCCGGGCTTCAGACAGAGATCGTCAATCTCGAAAAGCACTTCCGCTTCGGGAGCCGGCTTGATCTTCATTGCCTCAAAGACCACAAGTTGCTTGGCGGCGAGGTTTTGACCGTGCAACTGCAGCACCCAGGGGCTGCCCCGGCTGACGGTGGTTTGCTCTTCCTTGAGGTGATCGATCCGTTTCTGCATCGACTTCGCCTTGCGGATCAGTTTCTCGTTGTCGTGCGCACGCCCCCATGCGGCGACGCGCTGACGACTGAAGTCGAGCCGATCAATTTCTTTCTGCTCGGCACTGCGACGCGCGCGGGCGGTTTCGTCCGCTTCGTGCAATGCCTGGACGGCGTGGGAACACGGCAGGTCGAAACTGTATAGGGCGTGGTCACGCAGGAACCAGGTCTTGTTGCTGACACGGTCGAGCAGACACTGGTCGTGCGAGACCAGCAAGAAACTGCCTCGCCAGCGCGTGAGGAAGTCTTCCAGCCAGAGAATGGAGGGCAGGTCGAGGTGGTTGCTGGGCTCATCAAGCAGGAGCAGGTTCGGTTCCAGCATCAGTGCGCGACCCAGCAACAGGCGGGTGTGGTAGCCGCCGCTCAGTGCACTGACGGGCGTGTTGATAGCATCTCGGTCGAAGCCGAGTTCCCGGAGCAGATTCTCTGCTTGCCATTCGGGCGGCGATTCAAGCCTGGAGGCCGTTTCAAGCAGCGCCCGGCGCGCTGTCAGCGCATGGATTTCGGGCGGAAGCTGTTGCTCGACATGCTGCAAGCGGCAGGCGCGGGCACGCTGGATAGACTCGTTTTCCGGGTCTGCCAGCAATTTCAGCAAACTGCTTTTGCCGCAGCCGTTGTGGCCGATCAGGCCGATCCGGTCGCCGAGCTTGAGGGTGAAAGAGAGGTCGTGGAACAGCGGTCCGTGGCCAAAGTCCAGGGACAGGGATGTTGCGGAAATCAGGGTAGTCATGCTCTTGTCTCACATTTTGCGGATACAGAAACCCGCATCAACAGGAGCGCTGACGAAAAAGACGAGTCGAGAAAGACTCAGAAAGAGTGTTGCGGCTTTGCTCTGGCCCGACTTATCGCAGCGCGATGGCGTTCAGACAAGAGCCAGCAAAGGTGCTGAAGCAGCGTACCAGCATGAGCGGGCGCGCGATTGAAACCATGATTAACCTCCTTTCATTTGAAAGAATGTGGATGGAGTTCAGAAATGATACCCGCCTTGGCCATTCAGGCGGGGCTGACGGCTTCGGCCGTTTCCGGTTCAACTGCTTTGAGCCGGGCGGTGAACCAGAACGTGGCACCGTTTCCGGGCGAAGTATCCACGCCAACGTCACCTCCCATGGCCTCGGCGAGCTGCTTGACGATGGCAAGGCCCAGTCCGGTGCCGCTGCGGCGCTGCCCGTCAGCCGCAGCCACCTGCACGAAGGGCTCCCAGAGCAGGTGGATTTTCTCGGGATCGACACCAATCCCGGTGTCGGTGACCGAGAACACCGTATGGGCGCCCGCGGTCAGCACTTCGACCCGCACGCTGCCCTGATCGGTGTAACGAATCGCGTTGCTGATCAGGTTGGTAAGAATCTGCATCAGGCGCGGCCCGTCACCCATGACATGGCGAGGGACTTCGGGTGCGACGCTGTAGGACAAGTCCAGATGCTTGCCGTGCGCGATTTCCTCCTGCAGTCCGACCACGTCGTCGATCAGTACGTGCAAATCAAAAGGAGTCACCAGCAGTTCTAGCTTGCCGGACTCGATCTTGGCGAATTCGAGAATGTCGTTGATGATGCCCAGCAGCCAGCGGCCTGCCTTCTCGATATTGTTGGTGAAGCGGCGCTGTCGGTCGTTGAGCTGGGTGCTGAGCATGAGCTCGTTCATGCTCAGGATGGCATGCATCGGCGTACGCAGATCATGGCTCATGGCCGCCAGGAAGACTGATTTGGCTTTGTTGGCGTGATCCGACATTTCTTTCGCCCGGATCAGCTCTGCCTCACGATGCTCGATCTCACCAAGCAGCTGGTTCACGCCGCCGATCAAGGCGCCGATCTCGTCCTGGCGCTGTGTGGCCTCTACCCGGTGGCTGTAATCGCCCGGGTGGGCGCGCAAGTGGCGGATAACTGTCATCAGCCCCTTGATCGGGCGGGTGATGAAGAGATTGAGCATCAGGGTCAGGACCAGCGCTCCCAGCACGGCAATGCCGCTGCCGATGGCCAGAATCGACGCACGCAGCTTGTTCAGGCTTTCGTCAATGTAGTGCTGCGAGAAACTGACCACCACGCTGGCAACCTGCGAGTCATCCATGGCGCGGACCGGCTCGATGGCCAGGTATTCGCCCGCTTCAGGGAGTCGAAGCGTCATTTCGCCTCGTGGCAGCGCCTGCACCAGCTCGCGGAACGGCGTCACGCTGCCGATCCGGCTGGCGTCGCTGTGAAACAGGATGGTCCCGTTCTGCGACAGCACCATCGCGTAATCCACATTTGAATAAGCCTTCGCTGCTTCGGCGCATTGCTCTTCAAAGCCGACGATGTATTCCAGGCGGATGCCCAGCGCGGTGATGCGCTCTATCTGCAAGGCCAGGCTCTTGGCAATGGCGAGCGAGCGCGACTGCAGGGTGTCGGCGTAAGTCGCGGAATAGTAGGTGGAAGCCGCCCAGGTCACCCCCAGGCAGATCGTGACGAAGACCGTGCAGCTGATCAGCAGGATCTTGGTGCGCAGCCCTAAGCTCATTGAGTCGCCCACGCATACTCTGGGCTCACCTGCGAGGTCAGCAGCACGCTGGCGCGCGGCGTGATACCCAGTGATCGGGCACGGGCAATGCTGACGGAGGCTATTCCTTTGCGGGTCACTTCGACCGGAATCGAAGCCGGGCTGCGGCCCTCAATCAGAATCTGCCGCGCCGCCAGCCCCGCCTTGCGTCCCTGATCAAGTGAAGACACCGCAACACCGGCCAGCGTGCCATGCTTGATCCGGTCTGCCCAGAACGAGACATCGGGAATCCGGCTGTTTTCGGCGACCCACTGCTGAAGCGCCTTGAAGGGCACGTCATGGCCCTGCGCGTCTTTGTAGTTGAAGACACCGAGCAGCAGATAGGCGTCCGCCTCGTGCGGATTGCCGAGTACCGTGCGCTGAAAGTCCTCGTAGCGCTCCAGCCGGTCGACGCCGACCAGCATCATCCCACCAGCGGTTTTGGCGAGTTTTTCGATCCGTTCGATCGACTCCGTCCAGTAGCTGGCACGATCCGAAATCAGATGTATGCGGCGAGCGCCGGGCTTGATCTGCTGAAGCAGGCGAATGGTTTCGATGAACATTTCCTGTTCCAGTGCCCCGGTGACGTTCTTGGCGGCGCCCAGGCCGTAGTACGCCACGCTGCGGTTCATGCCGCTGAAGACGCAGGGCAGGGCCGTGTTGGCGTAGTGTTTGAGCACATGCTCGACAGCCGCGTCGTCACTCACATAGAGCAGATCCGGCTGCCAGTCGCTGATCAATTGCCTGGCCTCCCGAGCACGTGCCGTGACGCTTTCCAGAGAATCGTTGCGCTTGGCGTCCAGCGCGAAGAGCTTGTACTCCACATTGAGATTGCGCCCGAAGCCCAGTTTGAAGCCCGCGAACTGATCGTCTGACCAATCAAAGTTGGTCTCGTAACTCATGACGTGCAGGATGCGCCACGGCCGCTTGCCTGTTGCCGGATCTGTCGCCGCCGACAGCGCCGGGAGCCCGAGCAAGGCCAGAACACCCATCATCAGGATCTTGCCAAAACGACGCCTCACGTGCTGCTCCCCGACTGAATATGGCCTGGACACGGTCCTTATGACCGCCGCCGCAGTGTATCTCCGCAGCTGGGCACATACCATCCGGGCCGACCAAAGAGCGCGACATAGGTCGCACATGTGCAGCCCCGCCTGCCCTTTGGTTCGGTTTTTTGCGGCAGAATGGCGCACCTTTTCTGGTCCGGAGCCCTCGCCCATGTCAGACACCAGCCCAGCGTTCGCGCTGCCCGAAGACGTTTTCCTCGATCTGCTCGGCCGGGACGACCAGGTCCAGGCGGCACGGCTGGTGCAGGAAGGCTTCGCTGCCGCGCTGCGCCTGAGTCAGGAATCGGAAGGCAAGCCGCTCGAAACGGTACTGGCCCGGCTGGCCGATCGCCTGCGCGAGTGGTCCCGTCTCACCACGCCGGAGGGCGCACATCTGCGCCTCTCCCTGCTCATGTACGGGCTTGACCAATGGGGGCTGGCTTACGCCAAGGTATTCGGGGCCGATACGCTGTATGGCGTCACCGTCGTGTTGAGCGACCTGCGAGGCGGTCTTGATCTCTCGTCCGAAGGCATGTGCCAGCGCCATCTCGATACCCTGCGGGAAGATGAAGGGGCCGGCCTCGAATTCAAGATCGTCCTGCGTCGGGAACTGCATCTTTCGCTGTGGCACAGCATGATCGCAGCCGAGACCCCCGAACAGGGCGACTTGCTGCTCAGCCTTATCGGCGGGCTTTTGCTTGCGCTGCTCAAAGCCATGCCCAATCTGGGCTGGCGTCTCGTGGCGGATACGCTCGCGTCGATTCAGATCCGCTGCCTGCAACACGGTCTGGCCGCCAGCGGGCAGGAGCAGACGCTCACCGAAGCCCTGTTCGCCGGGCTCACCCGCGATCTGCCGGACCCCCAGAAAGCCGACATCTTTGCGCATGCCGCCCAGGCCGTCCGCGACTGGCAGGAATCGCGCCGCGCCACCCAACACTGACCGGGCGAACGCCACGGGGCGCGGGCGTCGCGCCATTTCCGTCTGACCCTGCGGGAAGACCAGCTCGCCCCGATCAGCGGTGGGGCCTGGGCGCTGGGGGCACCATGCCCCCATGTTGAGAACCCGGATCTTCCCATGACGACGCCTGCCCTTCCGCCTCGTGCGGTGCTCCTTGATCCCATCCGGATCGTCCTGACGCTGCTGGTCATCCTTCACCACACCGCGATCACCTATGGCGGTGGCGGGGACTGGTATTACAAGGAAGCGGGCGCGCCGGAATGGATGCAGCGCTTGCTCTCGATTCTGACCGCCACCAACCAGAGCTTCTTCATGGGCTTCTTCTTCCTGCGGGCGCCGGGGGGGTTTGGGCCTGGCGTTGGCCCCGGGCGGCGGCGCCGGCCTGGCCCGGGCCGTTCGGGCGGGGCTTTGCGGCGTCTCTCCCGCTGCTGGCGACGGGTTTCTGCCGGGGCCGTGGTCCTCAAGCCTGTTGCCGCCACGGCCTTCGCCCGGCGTGCTCGTCGCCCGCAGCCGCATGCTGGAAGCGATCACCTGGCGGCAGGCGGGGCCATGGCTGCTTGTCAGCGCCCTCAGTTTTCCGACCCTGTGGTTGTATGCCCTGTTCGGCGGTGCGTTCAACGGCCAGGACTGGCGCGGCGGCTGGACCTGGCTCGGCCTGCGCTGGAACCCTTGGCGGCCGGCATCCTCCTTGGCATGCTGGCGTTCTTCCGCTGCTGGCCGCCCTGTGCCGGGTCGGATGCCTCATTCATTGCTTTCATCGTCCGGGGGGGTGGCGGGGGGGGGTGGCGACCCGATGCAGGCTTTCTTGTCGCCGGACGCTGGCCTGCCTTGCGTCGTTTGCCGGGCGACATCGCCGCGCGCGCATGCTGGAGAAGCGCTTCGCCGCCGCCGGGCAGCGCCCGCTGCCTGCGCCGGCTACGCGTCAGCGTCTTCTCTGGCTGTGGCTGGCGTTCTGCGTCGTCAAGCTGTCCGGCGCCGTGCTGCTGCATCGGCTCTACAACGGCGGGGACGTGTGGCAACCGGCGCTGTGGGAGTCGACCAGTCTGGTGGTCGCCAGCGGCATCATGGCCCTGCATTACCGCGTGGTTCGTCGCAGTGGCGAACTGGTCGGCCAGCCCTGGCGCTGGCTGCTTGCCAATCTGATTCCCCTGCCGCTGTGGTGCCTGCTGTTCACGCCGCTCACCTATGGCCTGCGTCATGCGCTATACGAGGCCATCGGGCGCAGCTATCACCACGCCGGGTGGTCAGGCGTCCTGATCTACGAGTCGCTGCAGCTCTCGCTGTTTTTCCTGCTTTGGCTCGCCGTGGTGTACGCCCTGGCCAGTCAGGAGCGCATCCGCCAGGAGCAGACGCAACGCAGGGAGGTCTTGAACGCCCTGCGCGAAGCACACCTGACCCTGCTGCGTCAGCAGTTGCAACCGCACTTCCTGTTCAACGCGCTGAACCTGATTTCCGCCACCATGTACGAGGATGTCCCCAAGGCAGACGCCTTGCTGCGTCACCTGGCCAAGCTGCTGCGGCAGGCGATTGCCAGCAGCCACCAGGCAAACCACAGCCTGCAGGAAGAAGTGTGCCTGCTGCGTGCCTATGCAGAAATCATGGGTGCGCGCTTCGAGGGCCGTGTGACGGTGGACTGGCAGGTCGACGCCGCGCTGGACGACTGCCGCCTGCCGGCGATGATCACGCAGCCCCTGCTGGAGAATGCCTTCAAATATGGCGTGGAACCCTTCAGCACGCCGAGTCGCTTGCAGGTCCAGATCGACGCGCCGGTGGCTGGCCACCTGCGTGTGCGAATTGTCCAGAACCGCGGCCGTCATGCGCCGGGCGCTGAACCGGGTCACGGGCTGGCGAATATCCGCCAGCGGCTGGCGGCGCACTACGACGATCGCGCCAGCCTCACGCTGGACAATCTTGAGCCGGAGGGCGTATGCGCGACCCTGAGCCTCCCCTGCGCGTACTGATTGCGGACGACGAGGCACCCGCGCGTCGCCAGCTGCGGCGCGTGCTCGATGCGCTGGCCGGTGTCGAACTCGTGGGCGAGGCGGCCGACGGTCTCGAAGCCCTGCGTCTTGCCGAGGCGCTGCGCCCGGATCTGCTCATTCTCGATATCAGCATGCCGACCCTGGACGGGCTGGAAGTCGCCGCCAACCTGCCGGCTGCGGGCGCGCCCCAGGTGATCTTCGCGACCGCGTTCGACGCCCACGCGATCCGCGCGTTTGATCTTGCTGCCGTCGACTACTTGCTCAAGCCCTGGGATGCCGAGCGCCTGCTGCGCGCGCTTGACCGCGCCCGGCAGCGTCGTGCGACGGGTCACCCGCCCGTTGCACTGCCACCGGGCCTGGGCGGTGTGCGCCGCGTGTTGGTGCGGGATGACGACGCCCTGCGGCCGCTCGACTGCGCAAACATTCTCGCCATTCAGGCGCGCGACAATCAGGTCGTCCTGCACACGGCCGAGCGTGACTGGGTGCTGCGCGAGCCGCTCGGCGCCTTGCTCGCCCGCCTGCAAGCGCCCGATCTGCTGCGGGTGCACCGCAGCCATGCGGTGAATCTGCGCCACGTTCGCGAGATGCTGCCGCTGCACAAGGGCGATGGCGACCTCATCCTCAGCGATGGCCGCCGCGTGCCCTACAGCCGCACCTGCCGCGAGGCGCTGCTCAAGGCACTGGCCGGCTGACCCCGCTTCAGGCTCGGTTCGCCCCGTTCCTCCGCGGGTCCCGCGGCGGTGGCGCACCATGGGTGCTCCTCTCTCATACTTCGCTACCGATGACCGCCCACGCACTGCCTCCCCACGCTCAACTGATTGCCCGTGGCCTGAGTGCCGAGGTTTACGCCTGGGATGCCGACACCGTGCTCAAGCTGTTTCTGCCCCATGTCTCGCCCTTCAGCGCCGACTATGAGGCGAACTGCAGCGCCGCGCTCGCACAGTGCGCCCTGCCGCTTGCGCCCTTTCACCGCCGTCTCGACATACAGGGGCGCCTGGGCCTGCTCTTCCAGCGCATTCCCGGGCCGTCCGGGCTGGATGTCATTGGCCGTGCGCCCTGGCAACTCCTGCCCGTCATGCTTGCGATGGCGCGTGCGCAAGCCCGAATCAACGCCTGCACCGCGCCGGCCGCGATGCTCGATCTGCATGACCGGCTGCAGTATCAGATCACCCATCAGACCGCGCTGACCGCGGCCGAGCGTGACCGCGTGCTGGCCTACCTTGAACGCCTGCCGCGCGAGGACGCGCTGTGCCACGGCGATCTGCATCCCGGCCAGCTCATCCTCACGCCGGAAGGTGCCGTCGTCATCGACTGGGCGAACGCCGCCCGCGGCTGCCCGGCGGCCGACGTTGCGCGCAGCTGGCTGCTGCTGCGCATGGGTCCGCCCATCCGTCATCCCATGCTGGCCGTCTTGGTGCAGGGGGGGCTTGCACTGGCCGCACAAGCATTCCTCGCCATGCGGCTCTGGCTGGCGCGCGGGACGATCACCCGCGCCCAGATCGACACCTGGCTGCTCCCTTTGATGGCGGCTCGGCTCGAAGAGCACGTACCCGGCGAGGAAGCGCGGCTGCTGCGCCGGATCCGCCAGCGTCTGGCAAGGCTGCCGTCGGCATCGGCGGCGTGAACGGGGCGATACGCCCCGTGTGCCGACATCATCCCGCTGAAGCGCCTCATGGGATGGCGCACCTACGTTCGGGGTGGTCGCGCGGGAACCACGCGGGGGGCGGGGGGCCCCCCCCCCGGGGGGCCCGGGCGGCCCCGCCGGGGCCCGCCGGCGGGCCGCGGGGGGGGGGGGGGGTCCGCAGGCATGCCTGCCGGCGAGTCAGAGCTGATGCGGTTTTCCGGATAGGGTGGCCCGAGAGGGCCGCTGCATGCGGCCCTTGGCGAGGTCAGTCTTGATCGGGCGTTTTGTCGCCGGCATTCATCTGCCGCAGCAGTTGCCAGGCCATCAGCGCCATGCCGAGCACGCCAGCGATCAGTACGCTCCAGAGGATGATTTTCTTCCAGTTGCGCGGTTCGGTGGGCAGGGGCTGAATGCCACTCGCCGCTGGGGCGGTGGCCGTCGGATCGGCGCCGAGCTGTACGCCGGTCTTGAGCGTGGCCAGGCCGATCTCGGGCACTTGCTGGCTGCCAAAGCCCGGGATGAGGGTCATGGCGGGCAGGGCGGCGTCTTGCGCCTGCCGGTTGCCCACCGCGACCTGATACGGGGGCTCGCCGCTGGCGAGGAAGATCAGCTGGGCGGGCTCCAGGCCGTAGGCCAGCAGCGGGCCGTGGGGCAGGGTGTTGCTGCGTGGATCGATGCGTACCACGAATTCGTCCAGCATGCCGCCGGGCAGGGGGATTTCGTTCTGTGACCACTCGCGCCCGTTGCTGGTGATGCGATACACCACGCTGCGGGCTAGCGGACGCCAGCGGCGGCGGTCGGGGGCGGGGACGAGTACTTCCAGCGGCAGCAGCACATTGCCGGGCGGCAGTTGCAGGCGCAGCTGGCGTAGCGGCAGCGCGAGGGGGAGCTTGTAGGCGTATTCGCCGGGCTTGAGATCGCGGCTGTCAGGGCTGGGCGGGACGGGGACGGACCAGCTGATCGGCGCGGCCGCCCAATGCGTGGCGGTCTGCTCGACGATGGCGTCGGTGAGCGCGGGGGCGACAGCCGGCTCGCGCCAGATCAGGCGCAGATAGCGCTCGCGCAGGCCATTGAGTTCGATCTGGCGCCGCTCGATGCGTTCGCCGTTGAATTCGAGCCGGGCGAGCTGGATGCCGGTCTGGATGCGGCGCCAGTGCTGGAGGTCGTCGCTGGCGTCCAGATCGACGAGCTGGAAGTTGCCGGGTGTGCCACGCCAGTCGATTTCCAGGCTGCGCAGGGATTCCCGCGCCGCGATGGGGCTGGCATCCAGCACGTAGCCTCGCAGGGTTTCGGGCTTTTCGTCGCCAGCTGTGGCGCCCGATTTGCCAGTATTGCTGTGGATTTCGACCAGCGAGCCATCGGCATTCTGCTTGACCACGATGGCCAGCGCCTGATCGGGCGTGGCCTCGGGGGCGCCGGTCGCGGGCGCCGAGAGCGGGAACCAGCGCAGCGCGGTCTTGCGGGTCTCGGTGGCTATCTCGCTGCTGGCGGCGAGGCGTGTATGCGGCACGGCCTGGCCGCCGGCGTTGAAGACGCGCAGATCGCGCAGGTCGCCAAATGCGGCGGCCTGGTAGACCTCGATGGGCAGATCGACGCGGTAGTAGGGCGCCCGCGTCAGGGTCTGCACCGGCAGGCGGGTGGCGAAGCTGGCCGGCTTGTCCTGCGCGCTGGCGGCCCCGGGCAGTGCCAGGCACAGGCCGCAGGCGGCCGCGGCGAGGAGTGGGCGGGGATTCAAGACTGTTCTTCCTTTCGGGCCGGCACCGGGGCGAAGTAGCCCACCACCAGCAGCAAGACGCCGACGCCGATGAAGGAGATGATGCGCTCCAGCCCGCCGCGGTTCGAGAGTTCGATGAAAAAGAGTTTGACCAGCACGAGGGTGACGAGCACCGCGCCGGCGATCCAGATCTCGCGGCGCTGGACGCGGTTGCCGGCGATCATGAGGCCGATGGCGCACAGGCTCCAGGCCAGCGAGAGGCAGGCTTGCGCCACCATGGAGTGCATCATCGGGCCAAAGGCGTAGGGCACGTCGGCAAAGTGATGCACGCCCCGCAGCACGATGCAGGTGTAGGTGAGGAAGGCGCCGCCCAGCACGATCAGGCGCAGGGGCTCGTGGAGGGATTGCCAGGCCAGGGTACGCGGGTTGGCTTCGGCCACGCGATTCAGCCAGCGCCAGCTGGTGACGAGGATCAGCAGCATCGCCAGCTCCAGCGGGTTGGCTATCGGCAGGTAGGGCAGGGGTGCCGAATTGCCGCTGGCCTGCAGGTTGGCCAGGAACAGCCAGCCGATCAGCACCACCGCCAGTGGCAGGGTGGTCGAAAAGCGATAGAGGTCCGGCAGGCGGGCGGCGGGCCACAGGCGCGGCGCAGCGCGTCGGGCGCTCCAGAGCAGCCAGGCCGCAAGCGGCAAGACCCAGCCCAGCCAGCGCCAGGCACTGCCCTCGTCGCCCAGCATCAGGAAGAGATGGCGGCATTCCAGCGAGGCCACCAGCAGCAGGACCCAGCTGGAAACGACGTTGAGCATCTCGTCCACACTTGCCGACATCAGCCCGGGGACCACACGCAGCGCAGCAAACTGGGCAGCAAGCGCCAGGCCGAAGCCCAGCAGACCGAAGTTGCCGAGCAGATGCTGGTCAAGATGGAAATCCGCCAGCGCAGTAATCGCGGTGAGCGGCAGCAGCGTGAGGCACAGGCCCGCGAGCTGCGCCCAGCGCCAGCGCTGCGCAATCAGCAGGAGTACCAGTACCGAGGCGGCCATGACGCCGAGGAAGGGATGGCCGGCCATACGCACGCCATCCTGAACGGTGAGGCGCACGAGCTCCAGATCCCAGCCAAACGCCCACCAGCCGGCCGCCCACAGCAGGGCGGGCAGGGTGATGAGGCGGCCGCTGGCGGCGAACGCGCCGGGCGCCTCTTTCTGCGCCCCGTGATGCAGGCGCCAGGCCAGCGCAAAGGCCGACAAGGCGATGATGATCGGCGTCCAGAAACCCATGTGGCCGAAGGCCGTGAGCTCGGGCGCCAGCCGGGCCAGTTGTGGAATGCTGGTGGTGGCGAAGCTCAGGCCGGCGAGGCCTTCGAGCAGCAGGGCAAACCAGAAGGCGGGCGCCAGGCGGACGCGCTGGGCGGCCCACATCAGCAGGAAGCCGCTTGCCGCCCAGACTGCCGTGGCGGTTTGCCAGGGCAATACGAACAGCACGGCCAGCGAGAGGAAGCCGAGGCCGAAGACCATCAGCCAGGCCAGGCGTTGTACGGCGGCTTCGTTGTCGCGCCGGCGCGCATCCTGCACCGCCAGGCCGATGCTGAACAGCGAGGCCAGGCCGACCAGGCTGGCAATGATGAGCCCGCTCCAGCCCGAGCCGCCAAAGCTGAGCACGCTGCCCTGGCCGCCGTGCAGATTGAGGACGAACAGCAGACCGGCCGCCAGCTGCACCAGGAGGCTGTTGCCCAGCCAGGCGCGGGCCTGCAGGCGCACGCCGATGAAGGCCGTAGCCAGCCCCATCAGGGCCCAGGCGGCCGCGGTGTTTTCGGTATTCAGGCACAGTGGCGCGATCAGGTAGAGGAACCACAGGCCGCTGGTGCTGAGCGCCGGCATGGCCGCGCTGAACACATCGGGATGCCCTTCGCGGCGCAAGAACCAGCGCATCACCGCCACACTGCCCAGCAGCGAGGCACTGACGATGGCGAAGACCGCAACCGGGCCTTCAAGCAGGGTTTCGCCATGGAGATGCAGACGCCCCAGCGCACCGCCCATGGCGATCAGCAGGGCCAGCAGGGCGTTGCCTTGCCAGCCTTCCTGCCGCCATTGCAGGCCGAGCGCGATCACGACCATGCCACCCAGGGCGAGGCAGACCACCGTGCCTTCGGCCGGGTTGACCAGCGGCGCGATGAGGAACAGCGACCACAGGCCCAGCGTGCTGAAGACGATGCGCAGGCCACCGTCCCAGTGCTCGCTGCGGTCGTGTGCGCTGACGTGGCGGCTGTGGACGAAGACGTTGCACAGCATCGACAGGCCGAGCATCAGGGCGCCCAGCGCCGAGCCGCGCAACAGCGTAGCGTCGCCCGCGCTGATCTGCGACAGATAGCTGAAGCCGGCGCCGATCTGCAGCAGTACCGCGAACGCCCGGGCGAGCGGGCGTTGCTGGCGGTGGCCGATCCAGTAGATACCGGCGGCCTCGACGGCCCAGGCGGCCGAGGTCCATTCGGCGTCCAGCCCGAGCGGAATGGCCAGCGAGGCAAATACGACGCCCAGCGCCAGGAAGACCTCGGTGAGCAGGCGGCAGCGCAGCGGCTGGCTGGCGTGGATCGCCATGGCCAGCAGCAGGTAGAAGAAGCCGAGCACGAAGGCGCTGATCGCGGGGCCGAACTCGAAGGGCTGGGTGATGGCGTATTGCAGACCGAAGCCCACCAGGGGTGTGCCGAACAGGATCGTGCCATCCACGTAGCGCTGGGCACGCTGGCCGTTGCGGGCAAGCCAGTCCAGCCATTCGGCGGTGTTGCCGGACTGCGGCGTGTCCGCATCGGCGAGCAGCATGCGCCGCGCAAACAGCAGACCGATGGCGACGAACATCAGGAAGAACAGGATCAGGAAGGGCTGGGTGCTGCCGTAGTGCTCGGGCTGATAGGAGCGCAGGCCCCAGGCCAGTCCGATGAGGAAGGTGCCGAAGAAGCCGATCAGGTTCAGCGGCCGCCAGGCCTTGAACCAGGCGATGCCCAGAATCACCGTGTTGAGCAGCGCGAAGTAGGAGAACAGCGCCACATGGCTGCCGCTGCCGGTAGAGACCAGCACCGGCGCCGCGAAGCCGCCGAGCGAGCCGGCGACAGCCAGCGACATCGCGTTCTGGCTGATGGCGAGCACACCGGAGAGACCGGCCACGGCGACCAGCAGCAGGAGCCCGAGCTGGGTGGGCAGGATCGGTTCGCCATGCAGCTTGAGGGCGGAGAACACCGCGAGATACATCACAGCCACGCTGCCGCCCTGCATCAGGAGCGCATAGGCGGGGCGCTTCAGCCGCAGGCGCCAGCCCAGCACCAGCGCAGCCAGCGCCGCACCAGCCACCGCGAGGTAGCGCAGCTCCAGCGGGATGACGACGTGCGACGACACTTCGCGCAGCAGGAAGGAAAGCCCGAGGAAGAGCACGATCATGCCGACGCGGACGAAAGTATTGCCACCAAACAACCAGTTGCGCGCCGCGGTGAAGCCGCGCTGGAGCAGGTTGGGCCCGCTTTCAACCCGCGGCCGTGCGGGGCGGAGCGGAGGCTTTGGCCGCGCGGCGGGGCTTGGCCGGCTGGTCTTGACGGGGGCGGGCGCGACCGGGGCAGGTACGACTGGGGCGGGGGCTGCGACCGGTTCGGGCGCGCGCGGCGCCTCGACTTCGATGGGGCTCAGCGTGAGCGCGGCGCTTGACGCGGGAACGTCCGGAGCGGGCGCGGGTTCGGCGTGCGCAGCGGCCGCGGCCACCGGTGCGGGGGCCTCGCTGAATTCAATGAATTCGTCCGCCGGTGGGTCGATCTCTTGGGGGGTGGCTGGAGAGGCAAGCGGAGCGGACGTCTTCGAGGTATCGACCGCAAGCGCCGCATATTCTGGACGTGTTGGCGACGGTGCCTCGTAGACCGGCTCTGGGGGCGGCTCTGCGCGAGGGGTGTTGGCGGCTGTCTCTTGCAGGATGTTTTCGACGCGGGCGATGCGAGCCTGCAAGGCTTCCAGCAGCCCGAGCCGGCTCAGCTTCTGCTCCTGTTCGCCGAGCGCGTACTCCGCAGCCTCCAGTTTCTTTGCCAGGGCCCGTATCTCGCCCTGGGCATCGATGACCTTGCCGAGTACGAAGCCGATTGCCGCGCCGATGACCGCGCCAAAACCGGTCAGATCGGAGGCGACCCCGGCCAGAAAGCCAAAAAAGAGGCCGAGTATCAATCCCAGAATGGGCATGTCTGTCTCCCTGCATTGTTGTTCTTGGCGGCCAAGTGGGCGCGCGCGGACGATCGCCGCCGCGGAACGATAACACCATTCGCGCGGCGCATGCGGGCGGGCCGAAGCACGGCAATTGGCCGGGCTTTCCGCCGCTTATCCGGGCGGCAAAATTTGCCTGTCCGGCAATAATGGCGGCAAGGTGTAGAGGGTGCCATGGCAGACAGCGATCTCGAAAAAACCGAACCAGCGTCGTCACGACGTATCAGCCAGGCGCGCGAAGAGGGCCAGGTTCCGCAGTCGCGCGAGCTGGGGACCTTCCTGTCGCTGTTTGTCGCGGCGATCGTGTTGTGGACGATCTCCGGCTGGTTCTTTCAGCGCATGAGCGCAGTGGTACGCGACAGCCTGATGTTTGGTCGCGCCCAAGCGTATCAGGCGGACATGATGACGCATGCATTGCGCGAGGTGGCAGGCTCAGCGCTGCTGACGGTGCTGCCGGTTTTTGTGGTGCTGATCGTCGCGGGTCTGGCGGGGCATTTTCTGGTCAGTGGTTGGAATTTTTCTTCTAAGGCGGTAACGCCCGATCTGATGCGTCTGAATCCGCTGAATGGTATTCAGCGGATATTTTCTTACTCCGGGCTTGGCGAGCTGGTCAAGAGCATCCTGAAATCAGTGGTGATCGGGTTTGTGGGCGCCATGGTGATCTGGAAGCAGCGTCATGAGCTGCTCGGATTGATGACCATGGGGCTGGCGCCTGGTGTATTCCTGTTTGGGCGGATGGCGATGGAGTCCTTTCTCTACATCGCGGCGAGTCTGGCGATCCTTGCTGGAATTGATGTGCCCTTCCAGCTCTGGCGTTACTACGACCAGCTCAAGATGACTAAGGAAGAGCTGAAGCAGGAATACAAGGAACAGGAAGGCGATCCACAGATCAAGGCGCGCATCCGCGGCAAACAGCGTGAGATGGCGCGGCGCCGCATGATGCAGGCCGTGCCAAAGGCCGATGTGGTGGTGACCAACCCGACCCACTTTGCGGTTGCACTCAAATATGATGCCGGCAAGATGGGCGCGCCCACCGTGGTGGCCAAGGGCGCGGACTTCGTGGCGCAGGCGATCCGCGAGCTGGCCGCCGAGCACAATGTGCCACTGCTGGAAGCACCGCCGCTGGCGCGGGCCCTGTACCGCCACGCCGAGGTTGGCGAGCAGATTCCGGCGGGCCTCTATACGGCCGTTGCCGAGGTGATGGCTTACATCTACCAGCTCAACGCGTTTATGAAACAGGGCGGCCTGCCGCCTGAAACACCCCACGATCTGCCGGTGCCCGAGGGGATGGACCCTGGCCCGCAAGCTGAATAACGGTGACCGATATGGCCGCACAACAGAACGTACAAGATTTCAGGCAGATGTTCTCGCCCAAGAACATCCGGCAGCTGGCAGCGCCGATCCTGCTGCTGCTGATCCTGTCGATGATGGTGTTGCCGCTGCCGGCATTCGCGCTGGACGTGCTGTTTACGTTCAACATCGCGCTGTCGATGATCGTATTGCTGGTGGCGATGTACACGCGCAAGCCGCTCGATTTCTCGGCTTTTCCCACGGTGCTGCTGGTCACTACCCTGCTGCGCTTGTCGCTGAACGTCGCCTCGACCCGGGTGGTGCTCATGGACGGGCATACCGGGCCCGACGCGGCGGGCAAAGTGATCGAGGCCTTCGGTCACTTCCTCGTTGGCGGCAATACGACCGTCGGTGTCGTGGTGTTCATCATCCTGACCGTGATCAACTTCGTGGTGGTCACCAAGGGCGCAGGCCGGATCGCGGAAGTGGGCGCGCGCTTCACCCTGGATGCGATGCCGGGCAAACAGATGGCGATTGACGCCGATCTGAGTGCGGGCCTGATCGACGACAAGGAGGCCAAGCGCCGTCGTACCGAGATCTCGCAAGAGGCCGAGTTTTACGGCGCGATGGATGGTGCGTCGAAGTTCGTTCGCGGTGACGCGGTCGCGGGCATCCTGGTGATGATCATCAACATCATTGGTGGTCTGATCGTGGGCATCATTCAGCACAACATGGAGTTCGTGCGTGCCCTGAACAACTACACGCTGCTGACCCTGGGCGACGGCCTGGTGGCCCAGCTGCCCTCGCTCATCGTCTCGATTGCGGCGGCGATGGTGGTGTCGCGGGTTGGCGACGACAGGGATATCGGCGATCAGCTCGTCGGCCAGATGTTCCTCAACCCCAGCGTGCTGATGCTGGCGGCCATGCTGCTGGGTTTGCTGGGTCTGATCCCGGGCATGCCGAACGTCATCTTCCTGCTGATTGCCGGCGGCTTGTTCGCCTTGTCGCGCATCGCGATGAAGCGGCAACGCATGATGCAGGAGGGCGAAGATCGCGTTCGCCCGGTACAGGCGCCGCAGTTGCCGCAGGATCTGCAGGAGGCCAGCTGGTCCGACGTGATGCCGGTCGACGTGCTGGGCCTGGAGGTGGGCTATCGCCTGATTCCGATGGTCGACAAGAGCCAGGATGGCGAGCTGCTGAAGCGGATTCGCGGCTTGCGCAAAAAATTCGCGCAGGAAATCGGCTTTCTTGCTTCGCCCGTGCACATCCGTGACAACCTCGAACTCAAACCGAACGCCTATCGCATCACGCTCAAAGGCGTTGAAATCGGCATGGGTGAAGCCTTCCCCGGGCAATTCATGGCTATCAATCCGGGCCGGGTGGCGGCGCCCTTGCAGGGCACGCAGACGAAGGATCCCGCTTTCGGGCTGCCGGCGGTGTGGGTGGAGGGCGGGCGGCGCGATCAGGCGCATGCGCTGGGGTATACGGTGGTGGATGCGAGCACGGTGGTCGCTACCCATCTCAACCACGTGATCCTGAGTCACGCGGCGGATCTGCTCGGACGGCAGGAGACGCAGTCGCTGCTTGACCATATTGCGAAGGAGTCGCCCAAACTGGTCGAGGATCTGGTTCCCAAGGTCTTGCCGCTGCATACCTTGCAACGCGTGTTGCAGTATCTGCTCGAAGAGGGCATCAATATCCGCGACATGCGCTCCATCGTGGAAACCCTCGCCGAGTGGGCGCCGCGCACGCAAGATGCCATCGAGTTGGCCTCACGGGTGCGGATGGCGCTCGGGCGCGCCATCGTGCAGCAGCTCTTCCCGGGCAGTTCGGAGGTGGGTGTGATTGCGCTGGACCCGGGTCTGGAGCGCGTGCTCAACCAGACCATGCAGGGCGGCCAGGCAGACGCGGGTGTGCTGGAGCCCGGACTTGCCGACACCTTGCTGCGCGAGACGGCGGCCGCGGCGCAGCGGCAGGAAGATATGGGCCTGCCGCCGGTGCTGCTGGTGCCAAACAATCTGCGCTGGCTGCTGGCGCGTTTCCTCCGTCGCGCCGTGCCGAATCTGAAAGTCATTGCGCACGCCGAAGTGCCGGAAACGCGGACCATCCGTGTGGCGGCCGTGGTGGGAACCTGAGCGTCTGCCGCTCGGGCGGCGAAGAGTGCTGCCCGACGGCAAGACTTGCCGGAATAGACGAGGATTTCCCCGCTTGTTCCCGCGCTCGCTTTTCGGCCTGGCGGCCAATAATGGAACCATGAAAGAGTTGCCGGTCGGTCTGAGCGGCAGTGGCGGCGCCCGGCGAGCGCGACAGGAGGTTCCTCATGGTCAATGTGAAACGGTATGTGGGCAAGACGGCTCGTGAAGCGCTGCTGGCGCTGAAGGCAGACCTCGGGCCTGACGCAGTCGTGCTCTCCAATCGGCAGGTGGAGGCTGGCGTCGAGATCGTGGCCATGCCGGCAGACCAGATGTCGGCGCTGTCCGCGACGGTCCGCCAGTCGAAGCCGGCGCCTGCGCCTGAGCCGGTTGTGGCGCCAAAGCCTGCGGCGGTGCGCCCGGCCGTAGCCGATGACGAGAGCGACTTCACGGTGACTTTGGGTGAGCACATTGCGAAGCTCGCCCGCGAGGCGTCTGTCAATCCTTTGAGCAAGCCGCGCTTTGCCTCGCGAGACGAGCAGGCGCAAGCCTTGCGGGCGCGCGCCGAGCGCGACGAGCAACCGGCCCGGATCCGTCCGTTTACGCCTCCCCGCGTGAATGCACAAGGCGGCTATCTCGACGAAGAAACTTTGCCGCTGCGTAACGAGCCTCAGCCGCTTGAGCGGCCCGTGCCGGCGGAGACGCGTCGCGTCGATAGCGCGCGGGATGCACAGGTGCAGGCGCTGGAAACCGCGAACGTGCAATTGATGAATGAGCTTTCGTCGATCCGCGGCATGCTGGAGCGGCAACTGGCGGGCTTCGCCTGGAGTGAGATGTCGCGGGCGTCGCCGGCGCGGACTCAGCTGATGAGCGAGTTGCTGGAAGCGGGATTTTCGGCCCAGCTGGCGCGTACGCTGACCGAGGGGCTGACGGGCGACGTGTCCTGCCAGGAGGCGCGCAATCAGGTCAAGGCCTGCCTGAACCGGCTCCTGCCGATATCAGATAGTGATACCGACATCATCGACCGGGGCGGCGTGTATGCGCTGGTAGGGCCGACGGGTGTCGGCAAGACCACCACGACAGCCAAGCTCGCCGCACGCTGCGTGGTGCGCCACGGTGCGGACAAGCTGGCTTTGATCACGACGGACGGTTACCGGATCGGCGCGCATGAGCAGTTGCGTATCTACGGGCGGATTCTGGGCGTGACGGTGCACGTGGTGCGCGATGCGGCTGATCTTCGCCAGACCTTGCAGGACTTGCGCAAGAAACACCTGGTACTGATTGATACCATCGGCATGAGTCAGCGTGACAAGATGGTGGTAGAGCAGGCAGCAATGCTGACGCATGCCGGGGCAGTGCGGCGCCTGCTGGTGCTGAACGCGACGGCGCGTGGCGACACACTGGATGACGTGGTGCGTGCTTATGATGGTCCGGATCTTGCGGGCTGTATCTTCAGCAAGGTGGATGAGGCGAGTTCGCTGGCCCCGGTGCTGGATGTGGCGATACGCAACGAGTTGCAGATGTACTACATCGCCAACGGGCAGCGGGTACCGGAAGATCTTCATCTGCCGAACAGGAATTACATCGTGCATCGGGCCATGCGTGAGTTGGCGGCGGATTCGCCGTTCAAGCTGGAGCAGGCTGACGCGTCCATGTTGATGTCGGCCCGTCAGGCGTCCTCGACGGGCGCTGCGGCGGCACGGAGGGTATGAGCATGTTCAACGAACAATCCGATCAGGCTGCCGGGCTGCGCAAGCTCTTCCGCACGACACCCCCGCAAGTGGTGGGGGTGGTGCCATGTTCAGCGTCGGTCATGCCTTGGGTGGCGCAGCAGATTCTTGCCCGGGCCAGCGAGACCGAACGGGTGTTGGCGCTGGACGAATGGGGCGCGTACGGAAACCTTGCGGATTCACTGTTGGTCTCGTCGCGTTTTGATCTGCTGCAGGCGGTGGAAGGGCATGTTGCCTTGTGCGATTGTCTCGTCGATGTGCGTGCAGGGCTGCAATTGGGCGCGGTGTCCAGGCTGGCTTCTGCACTGGGTAGTGACCGTACGGTCAATCAGCGGATACTGGCCTTGTTGGGTGACTTGCAGCGACACTTCAGCGAGTGGCTGGTGGTGGCGCGCGCTGCCGATGCGATGGGCGTATCGCGCTTGTTGTCCGCCGTGCCCCGGGTGGTGATGATTGCCGACTCGCGCCCGGAATCTGTGACGGCAGCCTATGCCACCTTGAAGCAGTTGGCCGAGCGCGACGATCTCCCGGCGGCGACTGTGGTGTTCACGCAGCCGCAATCGCGTGAGGCGCAGGCCCTGGCTGGGAACCTGCAGCGTGTCGTGCAGGATCAGCTGGGTTTGCGACTGGTCTTCGCGCCGGATCTGCAGCAGGCGCTGCGCACAGGCGAAATGACGAGTCCGCAGAAGTTTCTGGACCGGCTTATCCTCACGGCAAGCCGGCCGAATCGGCGGGTGCCGGCCTGGAAGCCGAAGTACGCGTTTATCTGATCGGGAGGTGTGGCAGCGTGTGAATTAAGGCCGTAGCGCCCCGCTGTTGCATCGACCAAGCGGGCAGAGAGGCCTCATAATGGTGACGAAGACTTTTATGGTAGACCCGTGTGGCAACCCGGCGTAGTCTGCTGGCCGTGATGGAGAGAGACACATAATGTATAACGCGGCTGGAACACTCGATAAGGACCAGCTCATTGCGCGATACGCGCCGCTGGTTAAACGAATCGCCTACCACCTGATGGCCAAGCTCCCCGCGAGCGTGCAGGTGGAGGACATCATCCAGAATGGCATGCTTGGCCTGCTGGATGCCATATCCCGCTACGAAGAAGGTTTGGGCGCACAGTTCGAGACCTATGCGGTGCAGCGGATCCGTGGCGCCATGCTCGACGGCCTGCGCGAGAATGACTGGTTGCCCCGTAGCCTGCGGCGTGAAATGCGCCGCATCGAGACTGCGGTCCATACCCTTGAACAACTGCATGGCCGCCAGCCCTCCGAGGGAGAACTTGCGACGGCGCTGGGCATGACGCTGCCTGAATACCAGAAAATGCTGCAGGAAGCCCGTGGCTACCAGCTGGTTTATTTCGAGGATTTTGGCGAAGAGGAAGACGATGATTTTCTCGAGCGTCATATCGTCGGCGGCGAGGCGATGGACCCGCTGACCCTGCTTGAAAACAGCAATATGCGGGGGGTGCTGGTCCAGGCGATTGAAGATCTGCCGGAGCGCGAGAAGATGGTGATGGGCCTCTATTACGAGGAAGACCTCAATCTGCGCGAAATTGGCGATGTGATGGGGGTATCTGAATCGCGTGTCTGCCAGTTGCATAGCCAGGCGATTGCACGCTTGCGTTCGCGCATATCCGGAGCAAGCAAAGAGGCGACACGCAATGGTCGCCGTGGCAGGCAGCCGGCGAACGCTGCCTGATCTCCGTCGTCACCAAGAGAGGCTTCCGTGGATTTCATCAGTATTGCCGGACTGCTGACGGGTGTCATCGCGATTCTGGTCGGGCAGGTGCTGGAGGGCGGGCATATCGGCTCTCTGGTGCAGCCGACGGCGTTCATGATCGTGATGGGCGGGACATTTGGCGCGGTAATGCTGCAGAGCCCGTGGCGGGTATTCAAGCTTGGTTTCAGGATGCTGGTTTGGGTGGTCAGACCACCGGTCCGCAACCTGCACTTCATGATCGAGCAGGTCGTAGTGTGGAGCGGCGTCGCGCGGCGTGAGGGGCTGCTTGCGCTGGAATCACGAATTTCCGCACAGCCCGATCCGTTCATCCAGAAAAGTCTGCAACTGCTGGTCGACGGGATTGATCCTGAGCGGATCCGCGAAGTGCTGGAAGTGGATATCGATGCCTGGGAAGCCGATCTGAAGACGGCGGCAAAGGTCTGGGAGTCGGCGGGTGGGTATGCGCCGACCATCGGGATCCTCGGGGCGGTGCTGGGGCTGATTCACGTGATGGAAAACCTGACCGATCCCTCAAAGCTCGGCGCCGGCATCGCGGTGGCGTTTGTGGCAACGATTTATGGCGTGGGCTCGGCCAACCTGTTCTTCCTCCCGGTCGCCAAGAAGCTGACGCTGATCATCGGCCAGCTGGTGACGGCACGTGAGCTCGTGCTCGATGGCGTGATGGGGATCGCGCACGGCGACAATCCCCGTCTGATCGAAAACCGGCTGCTGGGCTACCTGCCGCAGCACCGCTAAGCGACCTTACCCCAGTATTTCGCGCAAGGCCTGTGTCAGCTGCGCGCATTCGGCATCGGTTCCAATCGATATGCGCAGGTGCTGATCGATTCGCGGTAATTTGAAGTGCCGCACGATGATGCCGCGCGCGCGCAGCGCGGCTGCCAGCGCAGCGGCGTCTTGCCGGGGGTGGCGAACGAAGATGAAATTGGCCGCCGATGCAGGCACCTCAAAACCCAAATCCCGCAGTTGCTCGCTGAGATGCTCCCGGCTTGCGATGACTTTCTGGCGGGTTTCGTTGAACCAATCGGTGTCGTCCATCGCGGCAGCCGCGCCTGCATTGGCGAGGCGGTCCAGCGGGTAGGAGTTGAAGCTGTTCTTGACGCGTTCGAGCGCCTCGACAAGCACCGGGTGCCCCACTGCAAACCCGGCCCGCAGACCCGCAAGGGAGCGGCTCTTTGACAGAGTCTGGATCACGAGAAGATTGGGGTAACGCTGCGTCAGCGGTACCGCCGATACACCACCGAAATCGATGTAAGCCTCGTCAACCACCACCACTGTTTCGGGTCTGGCAGCCACCAGGCGCTCAATTTCATCCAGCACCAGCAAGCGGGAGGTCGGCGCATTGGGGTTGGCAAGAATGATGGCGCCCGCCTCGGCGGCAATGTAGTCGTCGATATTGATCGAGAAATCGCCGGTCAGTGGCAGGGTGGTGTAGCGAATATCGTACAAACCGCAGTAAACGGGGTAGAAGCTGTAAGTGATGTCGGCAAATACCAGGGGTTTGTCGTGCTTGAGTAAGCCCAGGAAGACGTGGGCCAGGACTTCGTCGGAACCATTGCCGACAAATACGCTGGCGGTATTGACCGAGAAGAATTTGGCGACCGCGCGCTTGAACAGATCTGAATTCGGATCGGGGTAAAGCTTGAGTGACTCACCTGTTTCGGCAGCGATGGCGGCCAACACTTTCGGTGAGGGGCCGTACGGGTTCTCATTGGTATTAAGCTTCACGAGCTTACTGAGCTTGGGCTGCTCGCCCGGGACGTAGGGTGTCAGGTTGCGAACGAGGTCGCTCCAGTAGGCACTCATGGGGATGCTTTCAGTACGGTTCGGTAGGATCGGCCTGCGACCGGGCAATGGTGTGAAGCCGCTCCAATGCTATCATAGGCGGCCGTCGCGCTTGCTTTGCTTGGGTGACGTTTCCTACCATCCACACAGGGTAATGCCATGAGGCAGGCGGAAGTAAATCGCAATACGCTTGAGACGCAGATCTCGGTCCGTATCAATCTGGACGGTACCGGTATCTCCAGGCTGGCGACCGGCGTGCCGTTTCTGGACCACATGCTGGACCAGATCGCCCGCCATGGGCTGATCGACCTGGAGGTTCAGGCGCAAGGTGATTTGCATATCGATGCGCATCACACAGTTGAAGATGTGGGGATCACGCTCGGGCAAGCCGTCGCCAAAGCATTGGGCGACAAGAAAGGGCTGCGCCGCTATGGCCACGCCTACGTGCCGCTTGATGAGGCGCTTTCGCGGGTGGTGATAGATCTCTCCGGGCGCCCGGGCTTGTGTTTCAACCTTGATTTCACGCGGGCGCGGATTGGCGAGTTTGACGTCGATCTGGTGCGTGAGTTTTTCCAGGGTTTCGTCAATCATGCCTTGGCGACTGTCCATGTGGATAATCTGCGTGGCGTGAATGCGCACCACCAGTGTGAAACAGTGTTCAAGGCGTTCGGGCGCGCGCTGCGCGCTGCGGTAGAGGTTGACGAGCGTGCGGGCGGTGCGATGCCGTCTACAAAAGGCACGCTCTGAGCCATTACGTGGGCGGCCGCGGTCTGCGGGGCAGACCTGACTCCCGCCGCCGTTCCTCATTCATTTTCCTGGCGGACAGAAATGAAGATTGTTGTTGTCGATTACGGGATGGGAAATCTCCGGTCGGTCGCCAAGGCGATCGAGAAGGTCGCTCCAGCGGCCGCCGTTGTAATCTCTGGTGAAGCGAGCGAGATCCACTCTGCTGACCGGGTCGTTGTGCCCGGTCAGGGGGCGATGCATGACTGCATGCGTGAGTTTTTATCGCGAGGCCTGCGTGAAGCGGTGCAGCAAGCAGCACGCAACAAGCCGTTTCTCGGGATATGTGTGGGCATGCAGATGTTGTTCGATCACAGCGAGGAAGGCGACACCCCGGGTCTGGGATTCATTCCTGGTCGGGTCAGGCGTTTTCCGGACGGCATGCTTGGTGCCGACGGGTTTCGCTTGAAGGTTCCTCACATGGGCTGGAACGAGGTACATGCGGTTCAAGCACATCCGCTCTGGCAGGGTATTGACGAAGGTTCGCGCTTTTACTTTGTGCATAGCTACTATTGCGCCCCGGAGAACGCTGTTGCGGTTGCTGCAACAACCGACTACGGTCTTGGCTTTACCTCGGCAGTGGCCCAAGCTAATATCTTTTCAGTGCAGTTCCATCCTGAGAAGAGTGCTGCAGCAGGCCTGCGCCTGTTGTCCAATTTTGTGGACTGGAAGATCTGAGCCCGAACGAGAGGCTCGTTGATGCGGTTTAAACCCTGGCCATTAACCCCATACGCTGACGCTTGATCAAGCGTTTCAAGTACCTATTTATCATGCTGCTCATTCCCGCGATTGACCTTAAAGACGGCCATTGTGTACGCCTGCGCCAAGGCGATATGGATGACTCGACCGTGTTCTCGGAGGATCCGCGTGCCATGGCCCGGATCTGGCTCGACAAGGGTGCGCGCCGCTTGCACCTCGTTGACCTGAACGGTGCTTTTGCCGGAAAGCCAAAGAATGAATCCGTCATCAAGGCAATCTGTAAGGAAGTGGGTGACGACGTTCCTGTTCAGCTCGGCGGCGGCATTCGGGATCTGGACACCATTGAGCGTTACCTGGACGGCGGAATTTCGTACGTCATTATCGGTACAGCAGCGGTGAAAAACCCCGGCTTTCTTCACGATGCCTGCAGCGCGTTTCCGGGCCACGTGATTGTTGGTCTGGACGCCAAAGACGGCAAGGTCGCGGTGGATGGCTGGTCCAAGCTGACCGGGCACGACGTAATTGATCTGGCCAAGAAGTTTGAAGACTATGGTGTTGAATCGGTGATTTATACCGACATTGGCCGCGACGGCATGCTTAGTGGGGTCAACATTGAAGCCACAGTCAAGCTTGCCCAGGCATTGCGGATCCCCGTGATCGCGAGTGGCGGCGTGACAAACCTGGCCGATATAGATGCACTGTGTGCGGTGGAGTCCGAGGGTGTCATGGGGGCGATCACTGGCCGGGCTATCTACGAGGGTACACTCGATTTCGAAGCGGCGCAGGCGCGTGCTGACGAACTTAATGCTGAGGCTGACTGAACACAATGCTTGCCAAACGCATTATCCCCTGCCTGGACGTGACTGCCGGACGGGTCGTAAAAGGCGTCAATTTTCTTGAGTTGCGAGATGCCGGAGATCCTGTCGAGATTGCACGCCGCTATGACGAGCAGGGCGCTGACGAGCTGACTTTTCTCGATATCACGGCGAGCTCGGACGAACGCGACATCATTCTGCACATTGTGGAGCGCGTGGCAGAGCAGGTGTTCATTCCCTTGACGGTAGGTGGTGGCGTACGCAGTGTGGCGGACGTGCGTCGTTTGCTGAATGCGGGCGCGGACAAGGTCAGCATCAACAGCGCGGCGGTCAACAACCCGGAGTTGGTGGCTGAGGCTTCCGGGAAAGTGGGAAACCAGTGCATCGTGGTGGCGATCGACGCCAAGCAGACCGCGCCGGGGCAGTGGGGCGTGTTCACGCACGGTGGGCGAAAGCCGACCGGACTGGATGCCGTCGCCTGGGCCCAGAAGGTCGAATCGCTGGGGGCGGGAGAAATTCTGCTGACCAGCATGGATCGGGATGGCACGAAGATAGGTTTTGATCTTGCTCTGACACGGGCCATTTCTGATGCGGTGAATATTCCTGTAATCGCCAGTGGCGGCGTGGGAAATCTTCAGCATTTGGCGGATGGCGTGATTGATGGCCGTGCCGATGCGGTGCTGGCTGCAAGCATCTTCCACTACGGGGAGCACACCGTGCGTGAAGCCAAGGAGTACATGCGTGGCCGCGGCGTGGAGGTCCGGCTGTGAGTGGGGTTTGGCTGAATAAGGTGAAGTGGGATGAGCAGGGGCTGGTGCCGGCAATCGCGCAAGACGCCGCGACGGGTGAGGTGCTGATGTTTGCCTGGATGAATCGCGAAGCCCTTGAGCTCACGGCGAGCAAAATGGAGGCTGTGTATTGGTCCCGGTCGCGCCGGAAGCTCTGGCACAAAGGGGAGGAATCCGGCCACACACAGAAAGTGCGGGAGATTCGCATGGACTGCGATGGCGACGTGATCTTGCTGAAGATTGAGCAGGTGGGGGGAATAGCCTGTCACACCGGACGCAAGAGCTGTTTTTTCAATCGTCTTCACGGCGAGTCCGGGTGGGTAGAGGTTGATCCTGTACTGAAAGACCCGGCCGAGATTTATCGAAAACGGTAGTGACGCAACGAGGCGCGAAATGATTGATCCAGAAGTACTGCAGCGTCTTTCTGCCACGCTTGCACAGCGTAAGTTGGCGACGCCTGAATCGTCTTACGTATCGAGCCTGTACGCCAAAGGGACGGATGCGATTTGCAAGAAGGTTGCCGAGGAGGCCGCGGAGACCATCATGGCCGCCAAGGATGGTGACCTTCGTCACATCGTCTATGAGGTGACCGACCTGTGGTTCCACTCCTTGATCCTGCTAAGCCAGTTTGGTCTTTCAGCGGATGACGTGCTGACAGAGCTGCGCCGTCGTGAGGGGATATCGGGTATCGACGAGAAGAAAGCCCGCAAGTCATGAGCGACTGCATCTTCTGTCGGATCGTCCGGGGTGAAATTCCTTGCGGAAAGATATACGAGGACGAGGACGTGCTGGCGTTCAAGGATATACATCCTCAAGCGCCAGTCCATTTTTTGATCATTCCCAAGCGCCACTTTACGTCGCTGGCCGATGCCCTGCCGGCTGACGCTCCATTGTTGGGCCACATGCTGGCGCTTGCTCCGCGTCTGGCGGCCGATCTGGGCTGCGCAGAGGGCTTCCGCACGATCGTTAACACCGGGCGGGTTGGCGGGCAGGAAGTGTATCATCTGCACCTTCACGTGCTGGGCGGTGAAACGCCGTTGCCAGCCATGCTGAAATACTGAGGAGAGAACTATGGGTTCAGTGAGCATCTGGCATTGGTTGATCGTTCTGGTAATCGTCATGTTGGTTTTCGGGACCAAAAAACTGCGCAACATCGGAGAGGATCTCGGCGGAGCGGTGAAGGGTTTCAAGCAAGGTATCAAAGACGGTGCTGAAGAGAAGAGCGCCGCCGCTGAGAAGATCGCCGACGCTCAGACGGTGGACGCGGAAGCACGCGAGAAGAAGAGCTAAGGCGCTGTAGTTCGGATCTTGCGGGCAGGGGCGCTGGAGTCTGCGCCCCTTTTGTTTTGGGTGGATTGAATCCGGGGTCACATGTTTGATATCGGTTTTTCCGAGTTTGTCTTGATCGGTGTAATCGCGCTGCTGGTTTTCGGGCCGGAGGATTTGCCACGGGTCGCGCGAACGACCGGACACTTGCTTGGCAAGCTGCGTCGCTATGTCGCGGATGTAAAGTCGGAAATCAGTCGCGAAATGGAAGAGGCTGATCTGAAGCGTCTGCAGACCCAGGTTCAGGACTCGGTGCAAAGCATTCAGGCAACGGTGAATGAGCAGGCCCGTTTGCTGGAGGATGAGTTTCGGCAGACTTCGAGTGCGTTTGAGTCGGTAAACGCGTCATTGCATGAAGAGTCCGCAAAAGTCGAGTCTGTGTTCGCCTTGGGGGCGACATCAGGTTCGTTAGTGGAAGCCGAGGGCACGCCAGAGGCGGTGGTGGGCGAAGGCGCTCACGAAAACCAGCTGGACTTGTTTGGACAGCCAGTGGGTGATGCACTGCAGGGCAGTGAACGGAAGGAGCCGTAGGCCGTGGAAGCGCAGGATTCATTCATCTCACACCTGATCGAGCTGCGTAACAGGCTGATCCGCGCTGGCTTGGCGATACTCGTGGCGTTTCTCTGTTTGATGCCTTGGGCGGGTGATATCTACGATCTTCTGGCGCACCCGATGATGGCCGCGCTGCCTGAGGGCACCAAAATGATCGCAACGGGGGTGGTGACGCCGTTCATGGTGCCGGTGAAGGTGACCTTGATGGTGGCATTCGTGCTCGCGTTGCCTGTGGTGCTCTATCAGGCATGGGCTTTTGTTGCGCCCGGATTGTATGCACACGAGCGTCGGTTTGCGCTGCCGATGATTGTAGGAAGCACCCTGCTTTTCGCGATGGGGATGGCGTTCTGCTACTTTTTCGTGTTCGGAACGGTGTTCTCGTTCATTACCAGCTTTGCGCCAAAAAGCATCACGCCGGCCCCCGACATTGATCAGTATCTGTCTTTTGTCATGACCATGTTTCTGGCATTCGGCGTGACTTTCGAGGTTCCGGTTGTCGTGATCCTGCTGGTCAAAACTGGCTTGGTCACGATTGAGCAACTAAGCCGGGCGCGCCGCTACATCATCGTCGGGGCGTTTGTGGTGGCGGCCGTCGTGACGCCTCCCGATGTGACGTCGCAGGTGATGCTGGCAGTGCCTATGTGCTTGCTCTTCGAAGCCGGCTTGCTGATTGCGCGGCTCATGCAGAAGAGAAGTGTTGCAGCCGGATCGTCGTAGCAAGGCCGGTAGTTACTCTCTTGAAGCAGCCGGTATCGGCCGGCGCGCGACCTGAACGGTCGCCTCAAGCAATTTGCCGCGACGGACGAGGGCGAGTTTCACCAATCGCCCGGGCGGCAACTTGGCGACGCCTTCCAGTACCCCATGCGGGGTGTTAACAGCCGCTCCGTCGATGGAAACAAGCACATCGCCTGGCAGCAAGCCGCCCTTGTCGGCAGGGCTGTTCCGGGCCAGCCCCGCGATCAGGATGCCTTGAGGAGGCAAGTCGAAGGACGCGACCAGATCAGGCGTGATCTCCTGCACCTGAATGCCGATCCAGCCACGCACGACGCCACCAGTCTTGATGATCTGCTCCATGACTTCGCGTGCTGACGCCGCTGGAATGGCAAAGCCGATCCCCTGTGATCCGCCGGAGCGCGAGTAGATGGCCGTGTTGATGCCAACCAGATTTCCCTCGGTATCGATCAGCGCGCCCCCGGAGTTGCCGGGATTGATGGCGGCGTCGGTCTGGATGAAGTCTTCGAAAGTGTTGATCCCCAGCTGAGATCGCCCGGTGGCGCTGACGATCCCCATGGTCACCGTCTGACCGACGCCGAACGGATTACCTATCGCCAGCACGACATCCCCCACGGACAAGTCTTTCCCTTGCGCAAACCGCATGGTGGGCAGCTTGTTCTTGGTGTTGATTCTCAGCACCGCGAGGTCCGTTTCGGGGTCTTTGCCGACAATATGCGCGGCGAACTTGTTGCCGTTGTTCAAGGCCACTTCGATCTGGTCTGCAGCCTCGATCACATGGTTATTGGTCAGTATGTAGCCTTCGCTGGATACGATGACCCCAGAGCCCAGCCCCGAGCGCTTCTGAACCGGTTGCTGTGACTGATCACCAAAAAAATGCCTGAAAAACGGGTCGTTCAGCAGCGGGTTCCGTGGCTGGGCAACCTCCTGCGAGGTAAACACATGGACGACGGACGGCAAGGCGCGTTGCGCGGCGTTTCGGTAACTGCCTGGCGATGCAGGGGATTGCTCGGGCTGGGTCGCAGGTTCTATAGACAGGGCGCTCTGCGCGGCAGGAATCTCTGGGGTGAGGTGAATCGTAGCCGGGGAGAACCAGTCCGGCTTGAGTGTGCTCACGACGAATAAAATACCGAGCGCGATGGTGACCGCCTGCGCGAAGACCAGCCATAGTCGTTGCATAATCAATTCCGGTGTCGGCGTGGAGTGCTATCCAGATGAAAAGAGTTGAGCTGCAGAACAGCCTTGAGGCCTTGTTCGAGTGCCATCGCTTCAAGGATTATTGCCCAAACGGTTTGCAGGTGGAAGGACGTGTGGAGATCAGCCGGGTTGTGTGTGGTGTCACAGCCAGCTTGGCGCTGATTGAATCGGCGATTGCGCGAGAGGCGGATGCGCTGGTGGTTCACCATGGATGGTTCTGGCGTGGCGAGGATCCGCGCGTTCTTGCCACACGCAAGCATCGTCTGGCACGGCTGCTCGCGCACGACATCAACCTGTTTGCCTACCATCTGCCGCTCGACGCGCATCCGGAGTTGGGTAACAACGTGCAGCTTGCCCGTGTCCTGGGTTGGGTGCATGGGCAGTGCCTGGCAAACCAGCCGCTCGTCATGCAGGGAACGCTCCCTCACGTGATGGCAGCGGGGGAAGTGGCGCGGTCCGTCGCCGCGCGACTGGCGCGTGAGCCGCTGCTGGTTGGCGATCCGGCAAAGCCGATTAAAACGGTGGCTTGGTGCACAGGGGGAGGGCAGTCGTATTTTGAGGACGCGATCGCCAGCGGGGTGGATCTCTTTCTCTCTGGCGAAGCGTCCGAGCAGACGATTCATCTAGCCCGAGAGAGCGGCATTCCCTTCATTGCTGCGGGCCATCACGCCACCGAGCGCTACGGTATCCGTGCGCTATCAGACTACCTGAGACAAAACGGCCTGAACGCCGAGTTCATCGATCACGATAACCCGGTGTAGCGAAGCCTTACTTGGCGGTGTCTTCCGGGGGCGGTGGCTCGGTCAGTTCGTCCAGGTTGATATGCAGGGTTTTCGTCAGCATGTCCATGTCGATCAAGTCAAAATCCAGACTTTTCGGTTCGGAAGCGGGCTTTGCGATTGCGGGGACAACCGGCTTCATTTCAATGGGCTGCAACCGCGTATCGGGCGCCTGTGGGATGGTGGGCAGATCCTCATCGACGAGCGTCGCAGGTGCGGGCGCTTCTGCAGCGTGTCCGGGTTTGTAGGGGCCGAGTTGTGCGTCGAGAATTGCCATCAGTAGCAGCACTTCGTCAACAATCGCCAGCGGGAACCCTTGGCGCGTCCCTTGTCGGTTGTCCCGCAGGAGATCGTGCAGAAAAGCCTGGCATTCGCGCCGGCCCCAAAGCTCACACAGGCGCTGGCTGAGGTGGGCCATGTTCTCAAGTGATTCAGGGGCATGAAGCGCGACCTCGAAGTCTTCCCATAGAACGGGTTGCACATTGAAGGTCTTGTGCATCTGCGCAGTGAGCGCTTCGAATTCCATGCGCATGTTGGCGGTGCGATAAACCTCCAGGAGCTTGACCCAAGGCTTCACTGCTTGTTTGGGGTTTGCGCGGATGAAGTCCGAAAGGGTTTGCGCTGCTCCCTGCATTCGCCCGAAGGACATCATGATGTCCGCAAGCTCTATCGCTGAGTCGTGCTCGTCTTCGCCTTCCGCGTACATGATGGAGCTTGGCGCAGCACCCGTGAGCGGCCCGATCGCACCCTCGATGGCTTTGACAGTCGCACTGCTCGGGGGCTCGGGAATCTCTGGCCAGATGTCCGCCTCGCTGAGCGGTTCCATGAGCGGATCGCCTTCAAGCGTCGGAGGGCTCAAGGGGTCCTGCAACACGCCTTCGGCGACCGGATCCGTATCCTGCGCGTCTCCCCGGCGCTTATGCTGCAGAAAGACCACGCCTGCTGCAATCAGCGCTGCAAGTGCGAGCAGCGAGGCGACAAGCACATAAATGCTTTCAAGCCAGGGGCGCTCGTCGGACTCGACAACCGCACTGGCCGCAGCGCTTGTCGCGGTATCGGCTTGCGGAAGTGTTGCAGTGGCGGTCACCGGCACGCTTTCTGCCACGGCGGGAGCGGAATTGACACTTGACGAGGCCACCGCAGCCGTTTGGCTCTGTGTCACTGCCAAATCTGTTTCGAGCCGCGCCGCCTCTTCCAGCAGCCTGGCTCGCAAGCTCTCCAGCTGCTTGATGCGTTCCTTCAACTCAATGTGCTGCGCATTCTTCTCGTCCAGTGCGGCGATCAGTTGGAGCTCGGTTTTGAGCTTCTCCCGCTCGTTCGCCGGCATTTCCGGGCGCTCGCCTATGGTTGTGGTCAGGCGAAGCACACTTTCGCCGCCTTCACTGATGAACAGGCGGTCCCGCTTTTCTGTGGCTTTCGGCACTAGGTTGCGTCGAGTTTCCCGTCTTGATGCACTTGGCGGCGACGCGGCCTCGGCAGGTGCGCGCGCAACCGTTGGACGGATTGCCTTCGCCTCGATAGCCGCAATTGGTACGCTGCTGCCGCTTGGCAGAGGCGCATCAGCGGAAACGTAGCCTGACGGCAACAACCCGGAACGGAATGCGCGCCGGATAAACCGGTTTTGCTTGGCTGGATCGTCGGGGTAGCGCGCCTGCGCAATGGTTGCGAGACTTTCACCCTGCTCGACAAGCCAGTTTGTTCGATTGGACTCGGCCGCTCCCGAGCGCCCGCTGCCAGGGGCTAGGTTTTCTGTGCTGGCTTGAGCAACCACGCTGGACGTGATCGGAGGGGCGAGGTTCTCCCTGGGAGGATCCAGCAACAGTGCGTAATCACGCCTGAGCGACACCCCGCAGCGCATCTGCACACCCAGCATGATGGCAGGATGACTGACAGGCGCCCCCGAGATGACCAAGACAAGCCCTTTCTCGCTTTGCTGAACGACAAGCTTGCCGCGGCTAAGCCAGGGTACGTCGCTCGTGTCGTTTGAGGGCTGGGATGCGAGCTTGATGCACGAGACATCGACTTGCTCGCCGGGGGAGAGCTTTAAGGGGATTTCTGCCTTGAATGTTTCGCCAATGCTGCTGCGAAGCACGATCTCACCCAAGCCAATGGCTTGGGCACTGTGGGACATCGCGAACAGGCCGATCACCGCGCTGCCGATCACCGATGAGCGCAAAACGCTTGTGTGCCTGGGCGCCGCGCCAGCTGACAGAGCGTCGCTGTGTATTGTTGGGTGCATGGGGCGGTGTCTATCCCTGTCTGGCCATTATTCGAGCGACTTGGTCCACAGCTTGTCGAGGCTTGTCACGTGAATGAGGTGACTGCGGTTTATGCGACTTGAAATGATTAAAATGCCAAAATTATTAAACACTTATTGCCCAAGAATTCAGGGAGAAGCAAGACCTGCAATGTACTGCATTGGCCCCTGTTTCTGAAGCGTCTCAAGCCCAAAAGGGGGCTTTCAGTGTTACGGCGGCCGTGATTTATTTCACGCAGAAGTAACAATAGCCGAGGCTCCGAGGCGTTGCGGAATGCTGGCCTTGCCACGCTGCTTCGCAATACAGATTGCGAGGCAGCCCTGGCGGGCTTCGGCTAGAATTTAGCTCCCAACAGAGAAGCGTGCGCTTTGCGCTCGGCGGATGCAAACTTGATCGCGCCGCGCACAGAGGCATGGCCCGGGGGTCTGAGAGTTTGATGCATCAGACAGCTGATTTGAAATTGCATGCGTGAGTGGCTGACGGTTCGATCAAAGGGCTTATATGAAAATACATGAATATCAGGCGAAAGAGATCCTGCGCAAATACGGGGTGGTGACGCCGAGGGGCATTCCTTGCTTTAACGTTAACGAAGCCGTGTCGGCCGCAGAGGCCCTTGGGGGATCAATCTGGGTCGTCAAGGCGCAGATTCATGCCGGCGGCCGGGGGAAGGGCGGAGGGTGAAGCTCGCGCGTTCGCGAGACGAAGTCCGGCAACTCGCGAGCGAAATTCTGGGCATGCAGCTGGTCACCCACCAGACCGGACCTGAGGGCCAGAAAGTGCGCCGCTTGCTGATTGAAGAAGGCGCCGATATCAAAAAGGAATACTACGTCGCCGCGCTGACCGACCGTGCCACGCAGAAGGTGGCCATGATGGCGTCTTCCGAAGGCGGTATGGACATTGAGGAAGTTGCGCACAACACGCCAGAGAAAATCATCAAGGTTTTTATTGACCCTGCGACCGGACTAACGGACGCGCAAGGGCTGGCACTCGCCAGAGGTATTGGTGTACCTGAAGGCTCGCAAGACAAGGCCATCGATGCTTTCAAGAAGCTCTACACCTGCTATATGGAGACCGATGCCTCCCTTGCAGAAATCAACCCGCTGATTCTTGAAGGCAACGGCAATATCAAGGCGCTGGACGCGAAGTTCAACTTCGACCCGAACGCGCTCTTCCGTCACCCTGAAATCGTGGCTTACCGCGATCTGGATGAAGAAGATCCAGCCGAAATTGAAGCCTCCAAGTTTGATTTGGCCTACATCTCGCTGGACGGCAACATTGGTTGTCTGGTCAATGGCGCGGGCCTCGCGATGGCGACGATGGATACCATCAAGCTATTTGGTGCTGAGCCAGCGAATTTCCTTGATGTCGGCGGTGGAGCAACGACCGAGAAGGTGACCGAAGCCTTCAAGATCATGCTCAAGAACCCGGCGGTGAAGGGCATTCTGGTCAACATCTTCGGCGGCATCATGAAGTGCGACACCATTGCGAATGGCGTGGTGACGGCCGCGCGTGAAGTGCACCTGCAGGTGCCGCTGGTGGTGCGCATGAAGGGTACCAACGAAGACCTGGGCAAGAAGATTCTTGCCGAGTCCGGTTTGCCCATCATCTCTGCCGACACCATGGCAGAAGCCGCCCAGAAGATCGTAGCTGCCGTGGCGTAAGCCGGCGCGAGGAGCCCAGAACATGTCTATCTATATCAATAAAGATACTCGGGTGATTACCCAAGGGGATCACCGGCAAGACCGGCCAGTTTCATACCGAGAAGTGCCAGGAATACGCCAACGGCAAGAATTGCTTTGTCGCTGGGGTGAATCCGAAGAAAGCAGGCGAGTCGATTTTTGATATCCCCATCTTTGGCACGGTGAAGGATGCGAAAGCGCAAACAGGCGCGACCGTGTCGGTTATTTATGTGCCCCCTGCAGGCGCTGCCGCCGCGATCTGGGAAGCCGTTGAGGCCGATCTGGATCTGGCGATCTGCATCACCGAGGGAATTCCCGTGCGTGACATGCTCGAAGTGCGCAACCGCATGAAGGCCAAGGAAGCAGCCGGTGGCAAGCGCACCTTGCTGCTCGGGCCGAACTGCCCGGGTCTCATCACGCCGGATGAAATCAAGATCGGCATCATGCCCGGCCACATCCACCGCAAAGGTCGCATCGGCGTGGTGTCCCGTTCGGGCACGCTGACCTATGAAGCCGTGGCGCAACTCACCGAAATCGGCCTGGGCCAGTCGTCTGCGGTTGGTATCGGAGGTGACCCGATCAATGGCCTGAAACACATTGACGTGATGAAAGCCTTTAACGACGACCCCGAAACCGATGCCGTGATCATGATCGGCGAAATTGGCGGCCCCGACGAGGCTGAAGCGGCGCTGTGGTGCAAGCAAAACATGAAGAAGCCTGTGGTGGGCTTCATTGCGGGCGTCACGGCACCAGCCGGCAAACGCATGGGCCACGCAGGCGCCCTGATCTCGGGCGGCGCAGACACCGCTGAAGCCAAGCTCGCGATCATGGAGGAATGCGGCTTCAAGGTCACCCGCAATCCTTCCGAGATGGCGCGGCTGCTGAAGAGCGTGTTGTAAGGCTTCTTGCTAAGGAACCCGGGCCGCGCGAGCGGCCCTTTTTGTTTGGCGATGAGTCCAAGAAGAGGAGCGGACTGGATGGAATTTGTGTTGCAAGGGGAGTTCTGGCTGGCGGTCGGGCAGATCATCATGATCGATGTGCTGCTGGGCGGCGATAACGCGGTGGTCATTGCACTGGCCTGTCGTCAATTGCCGCCTGCGCTGCGCACGAAAGGCATCCTCTGGGGCACGGCCGGGGCGATTGCCCTGCGCGTCGTCCTGATCTTCTTCGCCTTGACGCTGCTACAAGTACCGTTTCTCAAGCTGGTGGGTGCGGCTTTGCTGATCTGGATTGGCGTGAAGCTCCTGCTGCCGGAGGGTGACGATCCCCATGGCAGCATCCAGGCAAGCGACAAGCTCTGGTCTGCGATCAAGACGGTGATCGTGGCGGATTTTGTGATGAGCCTCGATAACGTGATCGCCATCGCTGGCGCGGCAGAAGGGGCGGGCAGTGCGCACAAGATGCCGCTCGTGATCTTCGGCTTGCTCGTCAGCATTCCCATCATCGTGTGGGGCAGCCAGTTGGTCATCAAGCTGATGGAACGCTACCCGATCGTGATCACCCTGGGCGGCATGTTGCTGGGCTGGATCGCGGGGCAGATGGCGGTGAGTGACCCGGCGTTTCAGAGACTTGTGGGCGTCCTCGGGCTCGCATCCACTTCGGTATGGTCCTATGCCGCGGGTACAGGTGGAGCATTGGTGGTCCTGGCGCTTGGGCGCTGGCACTCCTCCCGCGGGCCGCGAACGGCTGAGCGGGATGTATGAGCTGTCATGTTTGGTGAGACGGTGTGACGATCTTTGTCAGTTGTTCGGGGTGTACGGGGCTGGCTGGCGGTGTAGGCGCAGAGAGTGTGTTTTATAAGTTATTGAAATGTATTGAAAAACCAAGATTTCTGTCACGCCAAAGCCTTCTGGCACGCACATCGCTATTAGTTTTCTACGCGGAACCTGTTCCGTTTTTCATCCACAAGGAGATAGACATGAAACGTATCCAACAAGGTTTCACCCTGATCGAATTGATGATCGTGGTGGCTATTATCGGTATTCTGGCGGCGATCGCGTTGCCCGCCTACCAGAATTACACTGTGCGCTCGCGCGTAACTGAAGGCCTAATTCTGGCTGAACCAGTTAAGATGGGCGTAGCTGAGTCGTTCGCGAATACCGGCGTGGTTCCGACCACCGCAGCAGCGGCCGGGATTGAGGGAGTCATTACAACGAAATACGTTAGTGGGATTACGGTTAATGCTGGTGGTGTAATTCTCATTACGTATGATGCGGCCGCAGGCCACTTGCCGGAAGTGGGTACTGCTAACGTGCTGTCGCTTACGCCGTTCGTGCGCGATTCTGCTGATAATGGGACTGCTAAGGTTTTGACAGCCGGTTTGGTAGGCCCGGTGGACTGGGGCTGTTCGTCTGAGTCGTCTACGACCGCCGCGGCTAATGGTTTGCCAGCGATTACCGCTCCGGCGAATGCGATGCTAGCGAAGTTTGCACCCGCGCAGTGTCGTTAATTCTGTGTTTATGGCAATAGAAACCCCGCGATGCGGGGTTTTTTGTCGCTCTTGCAAAGTGTTGGTCGAGTTATTGAGGCGATGAGAGTGATGTCGTTTCGTGTTATTTGCGCAGGCGCCCATCTTGCTGCGAGCGCTTTGCTAATCGGCACCGTTGTATTGCTGCTAAGCCTGTTTGGAGGGTATGAGTGGCCGCTTTGGTATATTCAGGGCAGTGAGCGGATATTCGGTTTGCTCATATTCGTTGATTTGTGCTTAGGGCCACTCATAACGCTGATCGTGTCAGATGCCAAGAAGCCTGTGCGTTCGCTGAGACGTGATTGGAGCATTGTCGCGGCAATTCAGGTGGCTGCTCTTTGTTATGGTTCGATATCCCTGTGGCAGGGTCGCCCAGTAGCATTGGTGGCCGCTGTTGACCGTCTGGAAGTGGTTTCTGCATCGCAGTACAGTGGCTTGACAGAAGACTCTCTGAAGGGTAAGTGTGCTGAGGCTGCCAAACTAAAATTGGCGCCAGGCTTGCGGGTTTGCTGGGCTGCCGCTCGAATTCCTAAAGATCGCGAGAAAGGGCAGGCACTGTTGTTCTCGTCGCTGAGCGGCGGACCGGATTTGGCTGAGTTGCCTGAGCATTATGTCAGTGCAGATGAGGTACTCGCGGAATACCACTCGTTGCTGAAGACTGTGGAGCAGGCGGAAAAGTTAGCCCCATTTCTTAGGAACAATAAAAAAATTCAGTCATTTGGCGCTCTGGCAGATATACGTCTGATCTGGATACAAGGCAAGGAACGGGCCGCCGCGATTGTTGTCAGTAAAGAAGACTCTGCGTATTTGGGCATTGTTACAGAATGAACATTCGCCTTACCACCTTTGTAATGCATTCGCGACCGGTCCGGCCCATATCGCGGCGACACCTGCGAACGCTAGGTACGGCCCAAACGGGATAGGGGTGCCGCGCTGATGGCCGGTAAAGAGCATTAAGCTAATACCAGCGATCGCACCAGCACAGGACGCGATCAAAACGACTACAAGTAAGGATTGCCAGCCCAAAAATGCGCCAATTGCGGCTAGTAACTTGAAGTCGCCATAGCCCATTCCTTCTTTGCCGGTGATGAGTTTGAACACCCAGTAAATAGACCACAAAGACAGATAGCCAATAATCGCTCCGATGACAGAGTCGCTGAGCGGTATAGTCTGCGTGACGAGATTGAAAAGGATGCTTCCCCAGACAAGTGGAAGTGTTAAATCGTCCGGTAATAGTTGGGTGTCGTAGTCGATCAAGCTGAGTGCGAGGAGCGCACAAGCAAACACTAGGCATGCCGCTCCGTACAAGGTTGGGCCAAAGCTAAGCGCGATTACGACTGACAAGATGCCTGTTGTGGCTTCAACGAGAGGATAGCGGAAACTAATTTTCGCGCTGCAGTGCGCGCACCGGCCTCTAAGCACGAGATAGCTGATAACGGGTATATTCTCGACTGCCGACAGGTTGTGGTCACACTGAGGACAGGCTGAGCGTGGCAGGGCGAGATTCAGCTTGGGAAACTCGGGAGGTGGTTCATGCCGGATCGCGGCCGCTTCCTGCAGCCAACGACGCTCAAGCATGAGGGGAAGTCTGTAGACGACGACGTTCAGAAAACTTCCAACGCACAAGCCCATGAAGCACGCAGCCACGATCAACAGCGGCGGATAATAAAGTAAATCGGTCATTCGTTAGCCCATATTTCGAACCAGAAGTCTGCCGAATGTTCGGCCGTCTAGTCACCTAATTAGCAAGATAACCGCAAGTGGACTGATCCGACATCGCTCCACCTTGTCGCTCCTTAGGGTCAGACGCTCCGGGATGTTAGCTCCATACTGCTTTAATCTGAGGAAATTCTGTTTGCACTACATGGGGTAGCCTCGTTAGTCGGCAGGCGATGACAAAAAGCTTTAACGCGGCATGGTCGTTCCTGTGCGGGCAGGGTCCCGGAGTTTCTCCATCTTCAGCGGGATCAAAGCATGATTGTGGTTTGCTCCCGTCATTCGCCGGTACTGGCTCAAATGGTCTGCCCAAGTTTGAATATCGGAAGATACATAGCAACCACAAGCCCACCGATCAAGGTGCCCAGCACGACAATGATGATGGGTTCAAGCAGCTGCGAAAGACCCGCTACCATATCATCCACCTCGCGCTCAAAGAAGTCTGCTACCTTGGCGCACATGCCGTCCAACTGGCCAGATTCTTCGCCGATGGAAACCATCTGAACGACCATTGCAGGGAACACGTTGACTCCTTGCATGGCAACCGTCAGGCTCGTCCCCGTAGAGACATCGGCTTGAATGCGCTTGGTTGCAACCATATAAACGTGATTTCCGGCAGCGCCTGCAACCGATTCAAGTGCCTCAACCAGTGGCACGCCGGCGGCAAACATCGTCGAGAGTGTCCGCGTCCAGCGCGCAATGGTCGCTTTGCGAATGATTTCCCCAATGACGGGGATTTGAAGCACCATGCGATCAATTCGCGCACGCAATGTGGGTGATCTGCGGTGGGCGTAAATGAAGCCAAATACAAAGGCAAAAATTGAGCCGAATATCAGCAGGGCGTGTTCTACAAAGAAGTCGGAGAGCGCCATCACGAACAAGGTCGGTGCCGGTAGATCGGCTCCGAAACTCGTGAACACTTTTTTGAATTCTGGAATCACGAACAACATCATCACCGTAACAACGCCTGCAGCAACAACGGCCACCGCTATTGGGTAGAACAGTGCAGCCTTGATCTTGCTCTTGATAGCGAGAATCTTCTCTTGATAGATCGCGATGCGATCCAGCAGGTTTTCAAGTGCGCCGGACTGTTCGCCAGCGGCGACGAGATTGCAATACAGGCCATCGAAATAACGTGGATGTTTGCGTAAGGAATTGGCTAAGCTAGTCCCTGTCTCGACCTCAGTCCGAATGTCATTCAGCAGTCGGCCCAAAGCAGGATTACTGGTGCCTTTGATCGCAATGTCGAAAGACTGCAAGAGCGGCACGCCAGCCCGCATCATGGTGGCGAGTTGACGCGTGAAGATGGCAATATCTTTGTCTTTGACACTTGATCCACGCCCAAAACTGCGTTTCTTGATTTTGTTCTCGTTGACCGAGATGCCTTGGCGACGCAGCGTGGCTTGCACCACGGTTTTGCTCTGGGCGCGCATTTCGCCCCGGATGATTTTGCCGCTCTTGTCTTTGCCTTCCCAATTAAAAATGATGTCTTTGGAAGCGCCTGGACGGTTTTTTGGGCGGATAGCTGTAGCCATGAGCAAGTGTCCTGCAGCAATTAATCGTTAGTGGTGGCCAATACTTCGGTCAGTGAGGTCAAGCCCTGTTTCACCTTGATGAGGCCGGACTGCCGTAAATCGAGTACACCTTCTACTTGTGCTTGTGCGGCAATGTCCATCGAATTGCCGCCCGTCATGATGATACGTTGTATCTCTTCGGTGACGGGCATTACCTGATAGATGCCGACGCGGCCCTTGTAGCCAGACCCCTTGCAGCGGTCACACCCGGCAGGCGCATAGGGCGTCCACGATCCATCCAGATCGGCGTCGGAAAACCCCGCTTCCAGCAAGGCTTCAACCGGGATTTCCTGCGGTTTCTTGCAGGAGCAGAGCCGTCTTGCCAAACGCTGTGCGGTGATCAAGATCACGCTGGATGCGATATTAAACGGCGCAACGCCCATGTTCTTGAGGCGCTCCAGGGTGGTCGGTGCGTCGTTGGTGTGCAGCGTAGAGAGCACCATGTGGCCGGTTTGCGCCGCTTTGATCGAGATCTCGGCTGTTTCAAGGTCACGGATTTCACCGACCATGATGATGTCTGGATCTTGCCGGAGAAATGCCTTGAGTGATACGGCAAAATTCAGGCCGGCCTTGTCGTTCATCGATACCTGATTGATCCCTGGCAGGTTGATTTCCGCGGGGTCTTCGGCCGTCGAGATGTTGACTCCCGGCTTATTGAGGATATTCAGGCATGTGTAGAGCGATACGGTTTTTCCGCTCCCTGTCGGACCAGTCACGAGGACCATTCCATAGGGACGCTGAATGGCGTCGAGCAGGGCTTCTTTCTGATCGGGGTCGTAGCCCAGAGCGTCGATCCCGAGCATGGCGCTGCTGGGGTCGAGAATCCGCATGACGATTTTTTCGCCATGCATAGTTGGCAAGGTGCTGACGCGAAAATCGATGGCCTTTTGCTTGGAGAGGGATAGTTTCATTCGCCCGTCTTGCGGCACACGCTTTTCGGAGATATCAAGCCGCGAGATAACCTTGATGCGGGCGGCGATTTTCTCTTTCAGCGGAAGAGGGGGTTGGGCGATCTCGCGCAGGATGCCGTCAGTCCGGTAGCGGATACGGTAGTACTTCTCGTAGGGCTCGAAATGAATATCCGAAGCGCCTTCGTTGATGCCGTCAAGCAGAATTTTATGGATGAAGCGGACAACTGGCGCGTCATCAATATCCACCGCTCCAGGGTCCACAGCTGCATCGAGATCGTCGGCTTCAACCCCTTCGAGTCCAAACTCGTCGGTTTCGCTCATATTACTGAGCGCCGAAGTGGTCGACTGCGAGAGTTTGGCGATCAGTGTGGTCAGCTTGTCGATTTCAACCACGACCGGGTCGACCGCCATCCCGGACTGGAAGCGGATTTCGTCGAGTGCGCGCAGATTGGTGGGGTCGGCCAATGCTACGGCCACGCGATTCCCACGCTTGCCCAGTGCTAGCACCTGGTGCTTCGACATCAATTTTGAGTCGATGGCATCTTTAGGCAGGAAGTTCTCGTCGAAGGTAGAGAGATCCAGCCATGGGCAGCCGAAGGTCTCAGAGCAGAATACAGCGACATCGAGTGAGCGGAGGTGCCCCTTGAGAATGATCTCGCCGACAAACCCGCCCGGCGTAGCCGTGTTTGCCGAGCACGCCACCGCGTCAGCCTCGCTGATTCGGCCTTGCTGGACGAGTGCGCGTGCTAATCCGCTCAGAGTAGCTTGGGGAGTCGCTGACATGAAACGAAGTGTCTGACTTTCAATGGGTTATACGCCAACGTTAATCTAACGCTCGATATTGCCCGGATTGTAATCAACTCTGGGTGGCTTGCGGTTGCCGATGGTCGGTCTATCGGTATCCAGCTGAACACCTGAGGTGGCGCGCCTCGAAGCCTTTCCAAACCTCGGCACCTCCGAGGGCACCGTTTTTGGACAGCGTCGCCCGCCAGGAAAGTTGGAAGAATGATCATTCGCGCCAAGGTATCGAAGCATGATCGGGATCTCGTCCCATGCGCGGCGAGGTTAAGGATCAAACACTTCTCCCAAGCAAGAATTCCAGCACAAACCGGGACCCCGCGTAAGCTAAGAGCATCAGCAACAGCCCTGACAAGGTCCAACGCAGGGCTATTTGGCCCCGCCAGCCTCTAAGCCGCCGCCCCAGAATGAGCGTGCCAAAAACAAACCAGGCCAAGATGCTGAACGCGGACTTGTGCGTCAGTGCAAAAGGGGAGCCAAACAACTGCTCGGAGAAGAAAACCCCCGTTCCAACCGTCAGGGTCAGCAAGAAGAAAGCCGCATGGATGAGTGTGAACAACAGGTGTTCGAGGCTGAGCAATGGCGGCAGACGTCCCAGAGTCTCTACCCCGATATTGCCGTGCAGGCGTTTCTCCAAAGCGAGAATCAGAACCGCGTGAAATGCTGCCAAGGTGAACAGACTGTATGCACAGACGCCTACAAAAATGTGGAGCTTAGCGGCCCAGTTTGTGAGCGGTATCGCAATGGGATGGCCGCCAGGCAAAATCGGAAGCGCGGAGATCAGCGCCGCGACAGGGGCGGCAAACAGAAGTAGGCCGGTCAGCGGCTTGAGGGTGTTTTCGATCAGGTAGAAGAGCATCGCAAACCATATGGTGAGCGACAGGGTGTTGATAAAGCCAAAGACTAGTTCGCCGTTCTGGATCAACTCGCCAGCCAAGGCGAAAGCGTGCCCGAGTATCGCTGCCGTCAGCGTGAGGAGGATCTTGGTGCGCGAAACACTTTCGTGCGCACGCTCTGGCCTGCACACAAACCAGAGGCTTGCATACAGTGTGGCCACCAGCAGATGAAGTAGAATTCGAGCCATCCTTGCAGTTTAACTCTCACTCACGCCCGGGCGAAGCGCCCATTACGACTCCCATGCTTGATAACTTGACAAACCGACTGGCAAAGCTCGTCAAAAATATCCGTGGGCAAGCCCGCCTGACGGAAGAGAACATCGCCGAGATGCTGCGCGAGGTCCGCATGGCCTTGCTGGAGGCTGATGTTGCGCTCCCAGTTGTCAAAGATCTGGTTGCGCGGATCAAAGATAAAGCGGTGGGGCAGGAGGTTATTGGCTCTTTGACGCCGGGCCAGGCCTTGGTTGGCGTGGTGCAGCGGGAGCTGACTGAGATTATGGGGGGCACGCAGTCTGCGCTCAACTTGGCGACCCAACCCCCCGCGGTTATTTTGATGGCGGGTTTGCAGGGAGCAGGCAAGACGACCACGGTTGCGAAGCTGGCCAAGTGGTTGAAAGAGCGGCAGAAGAAGAAAGTGCTGACGGTATCTTGCGACGTCTATCGGCCCGCCGCGATCGCACAGTTGCAGACCGTCACACAGCAGGTCGGCGCGGAGTTCTATGCCTCTCAGGTCGATCAGAAGCCCGTTGATATCGCGCGTGCCGCACTTGACTACGCTAAGCGTCACTACTTTGATGTGCTGCTGGTGGACACTGCAGGGCGCATCACGATTGACCAGGAGATGATGGCGGAGATTCGCGATCTGCATGGGGCGCTGAAACCGATCGAGACCTTGTTTGTGGTTGATGCCATGCAGGGGCAGGACGCCGTGAACACGGCACGGGCATTTCATGCTGCGGTACCGCTGACGGGTGTCGTTCTTACCAAGCTGGACGGTGACTCCCGCGGGGGCGCAGCGCTGTCGGTCCGACATGTGACGGGTGCGCCGATCAAATTTACGGGGGTAGGTGAGAAGCTCACCGGGCTCGACGAATTTCATCCGGATCGAATGGCGAGCCGGATTCTCGGTATGGGCGACATTCTCTCGCTCGTTGAGGAGGCTCGCTCATCGGTGGATGAGCAGGCCGCACGTGAGCTGGCCGAGAAGCTGAAGAAGGGCAAAGGTTTCGATCTCAATGACTTCAAGGAGCAGATTGCTCAAATGCGCAAGATGGGAGGCCTGTCCAAACTAATGGACAAAATGCCGGCCCAGTTTGCTCAGGCCGCGTCGCAACTGCAAGGCGGGACCGAAGAGAAGGCGATTGGTCGAATAGAAGGGATCATCAATTCAATGACCCTGGCCGAGCGCGCAAACCCCGATCTGATCAAGGCCAGCCGCAAACGGCGGATTGCTGTTGGCGCAGGTGTTCAGGTGCAGGAAGTGAACCGCTTGTTAAACCAGTTTGAGCAGATGCAGAAGATGATGAAACAGTTCTCCAAGGGCGGCATGGGAAAGCTGATGCGCGGGCTGGGCGGCATGAAGGGGATGATGCCGCGCCTCTGAGCGCTGGCGCTAACGGATCTGCTCGGGGCGGATGCCGTTTTGTTTCATCAGGCCGTGGAAAAACGCGATCATGGCCGCCAGTCGCTGATTACCCGGATCCTGGCGCTTCACGCGCTCGATGAAGTCTTTGATGCTGCGAGCGAAGTGCTCGTTCCAGCCGTTATGCTCGATGTGCTTGAGCAGCGCCAGTGACGCGTTGAACAGTACTTGCGTGTTGCCCGGCAGGCGTTCAACGGCTTGCAGCATCTGGCGCACGGCGCCATCGTAGTCACCGCTCTGAGCAAGGTGCGCGCCTTCCGTCATGATGTTGCGAACTTCGGTTCGGACGCGCAAGGCCAGGTTCTCGCCCAATTCTGGCCGTCCCAGCTCGACGAGCATGTTCTTGATCGTCTCGACGGCGCTGTCGTCGGCGGCGTGACGCATGATATCCATGATGACGCCAGCCGCTTTGTCGTCCTGATTATTCTCGATGCAGATGCGGGCGAGCTCCTTTTTCAGGTGCATGGAAGCGCCCAGTCGCGGATCGTTGAATCTGATCGCATCATTCAGGGCCGCATTTGCAGCTTCACTGTCGCCCGTTTTTGTGGCGACCATTGCGGTAGAGAGCGCTTTGCACAGAGCCGTCTTGGGCAAACCATCCATACTGCGGTCAAGGTCGCGGAGCGTCGTGTTGGCGGCTGTCACATCGCCCATGCCAAGCTGGGCACGCACGAGTGCGACATGGTCTTCCGGGTCGCGAAAGTCGGAGAACTTTCCTTTGCGAACGACTTCGGAGAAATTCTTAGTCGCTGTTTCCATGTCGCCGACTTCCGCCGCTACTTCGCCTAGTTTGCGCAAGCGTCGCATGGTGTGCGGCGATACTTTGACGGCGTCTTGGAGGGTTTCCTTGGCTTCTTGCAAGCGTCCAGCGGCTTCTCTGGTTTTGGCGAGCCAGTCGTATGCGTCGAGAAATTGACTGTTTTCCGAGAGCAGTTCTTCCAGTTGCTCCTCGGCTTCACCAAAGTTTTTCTGCATGAATAATGTTTTGGCAAGCCCAAGCTTGGCCCAGGGCACTGCTTTGCTTGACATCACCTGTTTGTAAATTTGCTGTGCTTCGTCTGCCTGTCCGGCAGATATATGGAGCTCTGCACGCAGGCGAAGAAAATCAATCAGATATTGTGTGTACTCTACTTCTCCGCGGCGACAGGACTCGATAGCCTCGAACGCGGCTCCCGACTCGATGAGTTTGTAGGTGGGCAAGAAAGCGTCACGCTTCTCGAGGGCGCGAGAGAGTCGTCCCAACAGCTTGTCAGATGAGAACGGCTTCAGGATGTAGTCGTTCGGGGCGAGCTCGGCAGCGCTCACCACTCTTTCATACTGGCTTTCACCTGTGATCATCAAGAACAGCGTTGCCAGTGGGATCAGGTGGTGCTGGCGCAAGTCTTCCAGTAAGTGCTGGCCGTCTTGTCCTTCGCCGAGGTGATACTCGCAAAGGATGATGTCGTAGTTTTGATCGCGCAGTTTACGTATGGCGACGCCCGCCGTGACCGCCAGCCCGACTTTTGAAATGCCACAAAGCGCAAGCATGTTGCGGATCTGCGTCCGCATCGCAGCGTTTGACTCGACGATCAGTACGGAGATGTCTTCTATTTTTTGTGGCATGGGCGTTTCTGAGTGTGGTTGAGGCGTAGGGACGATAAGGCTCATCGCCTGAGCCCGCGTCAATTAGTGACGGCCTCCTCTCTGTCTCAGGTGCTACGGCAGTTGCAGGCGATTCTTTAGCGGGGCTTTCGACACGGCAATCTACGCCACGACGGGCGGAATGCTACGGATGGCAAAGGCAAACTGGCGGGCGCGCTCATGCAGCGAGTCGTAGCGACCTGACGCACCACCATGTCCGGCGTCCAGATTGGTCAGCAAGAGGACGGGGTTGTCATCTGTTTTTAGCTGACGCAACTTTGTGGCGTACTTCGCTGGTTCCCAGGCCATCACCTGGCTGTCGTGAAGCCCCGTTTCAATCAGTATCGGCGGATACGATTGTGGTCGAATGTTGTCGTAGGGGGAGTACGTGAGCATGGTCAGGTAGTCCTGCTTTCGGCGTGGATCGCCCCATTCTTCATACTCGCCAACTGTAAGTGGCAGGTTCGGGTCAAGCATTGTCGTGACGACGTCTACGAAAGGCACCTCAAGGATGGCGGCGCCAAACAACTCCGGGCACATATTGAGCACAGCCGCAATCAGCAAGCCCCCTGCGCTGCCACCTTGCGCCAGGATCTTGCCCGGCGCCGTGTAGCCCAACTCAATCAGGGTGCGGGCGCATGCGATAAAGTCAGTGAAACTGTTTTGCTTGTGTTCCAGGCGCCCGGCCTCGTGCCAGGCCTGTCCCAACTCGCCCCCTCCGCGAACATGAGCGATGGCAAATATCCATCCACGATCCAGAAGGCTGAGGCGCGTGCTCGAAAACCATGGTTCGCTCGCCATGCCATAGGCCCCGTAACCCTCCAGCCAGAGGGGCGAGATGCCGCCTTCCTGACGGTCTGCACGATAGACAAGAGAGATTGGGACGGGCGTGCCATCCTTGGCATGCGCAACGATGCGCTCTGAACGGTAGTGCTCGGGCGCGAAACCTCCAAGTACAGGTTGCGCGCGCAATAGTGTGGACGTCTGCAGCAGTGGATCGTATTCAAACACGGAGTCTGGAGTTGTCATTGACTCGTAGGTGTAACGCAAGACCCGAGTCTCCCAGTCTGGCAGGTCATCAATATCGACCACGAATGCGGGGTCGTTGAACGTGATCTCGTTTGCGTTACCGCTCGTCAGGCTGAATACATGGAGGCGAGGTGTGCCTGCCTTGCGCTCGCTTGCTACGAGCCAGTCTCGATACACATCGACCGCCTCCAATACTACGTCGGTCCGGTGCGGAATCAGCTCAAGCCATTGGTTCGGTTCGCCGATGCTTGCCGGTGCTTTGACGAGGCGGAAATTGGGTCCGGTATCGTTGATTCGTACTAATAGGTGATCGGAGTGGTGATCGACTTCGTACTCGATCCCTGCGCGGCGCCTTCGGACGATTCGCCAGCGCCCTTCGGGTCGGTTTGCTGGAAGAATCCTTACTTCACTGGTGGTGTGGCTTGATGAGCTCAGTATCACGTAGGCTTGGCTACGTGATTTGAACACGAGCAGATTGAATCGCTCGTCAGCTTCATCAAACAGAAGCTGATCTTCCGAGGTGGCGAGGTGCAGCAGCCGTAGCTGTCGGGGGCGGTGCGTTCTGGTCTCTTCAGCAACATAGAAGACGTTTGCGTCGTCCGCTCCCCAGCAGAGGCTCGCAACGTCACGGCGACTTTGGCGAAGATTCTTGCCTGTCGAGAGGTCTCGCAAGCGGAGTCTGTAGCTGCGCTCTCCTTTGGTGTCTTCTGTCCACGCCATGTAGCGGCCGGAGGGGCTGATTTCGTAGTCGCCAACCTCGTAGTACGCTTTACCCGCAGCCTCCTTGTTTTCGTCCAGCAAGATTTCTTCGGCTGACTCGCTCCAAAGCTCGTCAATAATGCGTTTGCGGCAATGGATCGCGTACTGCAGGTTTTGCTCGGTACGGCTGTAGTACATCCAGCCGCCGAATCGGACCGGGATGGAACAGTCTGTTTCCTGGATGCGGGCAAGCATCTCGTGGAACAGCTGGTCTTCGAGCTCGCCGTTGCTCCTCAGAACATCCCTGGCATAGGCATTTTCTGCTGCGAGATGTTCAAGCATCTCGACTGAGTCCAACGCGTGCATCCAGAGATAGGGATCGATGCGCGTTCTTCCATGCTTCTTCAATGCTTCCGGGCAGACTTTGGCACGCGGGTAGGGGGGACTGCTCATACCGCTCTATGTCGAGGTGTGATTTGGCCCGGGCTGGCAGGCCGCTCGGCGGGGTAGGCCGTCGCTAATTTCAACCCTGGGCTCTCTGAGAGCCTCTCAGAGCTTGAAAGACGCTACGACCGTATTCATCTTGCCGGAGAAAGCATGGAGCTTCTCAGCTGAGAGACTCATGCTAGTGACCGCATTGTTGTTATTTTCGACCATTTTTGCGATGCGCTCGATATTGCTTGCGATTTCAGCATTAGACCTGTTCTGCTCACGTACAGCAGACGCGATCTGGTCGAGCTCGTTTGTGGCTCGTGCAACGGCCTCGTTGGCGGATGCCAAGGCCGCCACGGTGTCGTCCATTCCGTCCCGACTGTTGTCAATCGTGCTGAGTCCGCGTTCAACTGCTTCTTCCAGGTCGGCGGATTGCGCATTCAAGGTTGCTGTGATGGCGTCAATTTCGGACGCAGACTGCCCTGATTTCTCGGCGAGTTTCCTGACTTCATCTGCCACGACTGCGAAGCCCCTGCCGGCTTCGCCTGCGCGTGCTGCCTCAATGGCGGCATTCAAAGCCAGCAAGTTGGTCTGGTCTGCTATCTCACGCACTTGGCGCGTAATCGAGCTGATCCGCTGCATGCTTGCGACCGATTCACGCGAGGCTTGCGCGACCCGTTGAATAACCTGAGCAGCCTCATCTACGACGCGCTTCACTTCATTGAGTTTCTCCCGCACGCCTTGAGATTTGTCGAGGCTATCGTGCGAGAGGCGGTTGGCGTTGTCCGCATTCTCAGTAATGGTCTGCATCGATTGACTCAGCTCTTCCATCGATGCAGCTGTGGACGACGCGGCCTCCGATTGCTCGAAGGAGGAGTCCGAGACCTTTGCTGCGTCGTCGGCGACGGCGTCTACGCCTTGCCGCAAGGTAATCGCTCCGTCACGGATTTGTTTGACTACCTCGCCGAGGTGTTTGCGTACGTGCTCGGCAGCCTCAGCGACGACTCCGAACTCTTCGCTGTATCGGCCCTCAACCGGGACACTGAAGTCACCAGCAGATAGCCTTGCCAGGTCGGTGCGGAGGCGCTTGACGCGTGACACAAGATTGCGGCGAACAAGTATGAAAAGCGTGGTGAAGGCAACGACGCTTACGAGAGCGGTAATCACAGCAGTACTCAGGGCCAGCGAGTTCGCGGACGCAACGACTTCTTTGGCGGTGCTTCCCAAGCCGCCAGATTGCTTCGAGAGCTCAACACTCAGCACAGTGACAGCGTCCAACAAGGACTTCATGCCCCAAAGGGCCAACACCAGAACAGTTGCCGTACTCAGACCGCAAAGCAAGAGAAGCTGGTGGCGCATGCTGCGGAGGATTCTGGGGAACATGTTGGTGTGTCCTTTGTACTGTATTGTCTGCACCAGAAAGCGGTGCTCGTTGCAGACGCTACTTTGTGAGTTGTTTTCGGCACCTATTGTAGTTTCTTGAGCTCGCGTTTGCAGGATCAAGAATCACAAAATGTCCTTTGAATCGTGGTGGAAGTACAGGACAAGCCATGGCTTTCGTGTTACCGAGCCAGGCGGTGGCACAGTGTTCAAGCGTTTTCCGCTCGTGTCGTAGATAGTGATGGGGCAGGTATTGGTTTCCGGGAGTCGCGGATGGGGCGAAGAAAAAATGAAGAAGAGCAAGAGAATCATGAGCGCTGGATGGTTTCCTACGCTGACTTCGTGACTTTGCTCTTCGCTTTTTTTGTTGTTATGTATGCGATCAGCTCCGTGAACGAGGGCAAATATCGTGTGTTGTCGAGTTCCTTGGTCCATGCCTTTCGAAGCTCAACGAATGAATCTGGTTCTGCCATGATTGCACCGTCGAGCACGCAGATTCAGCCTGTTCAGGTTGTGATCACGCAAGTGCCGAAAGCCAGCCCGCAAGCCGAGGCCAAGCGACAAGAATATCGAAGAAAAATGCGCAGTATGGCCGAGGATGTGATGCGAGTTCTTTCGCCTCTGGTAAAAGGGGGGCAGGTGCGCGTGACAGAGGGTGTCAATGGTATTTCAATTGAAATCAATGCCAGCGCGTTGTTCAGCCCGGGGGAGGCGTTTCTCGGTCAAGATGCCACGCGTGCTTTGCGTGCCGTGGCGGATGTCATTGCGGTAGGCGAGTTTCCCATTAAAGTTGAAGGTCATACTGACAATGTTCCTATTGGAACCGCGTTGTATCCCTCTAATTGGGAGCTCTCAGCGTCGCGCGCGTCGTCGGTCGTGCGGCTATTTGTTGATACCGGTGTTACACCTGAAAGGCTTACTGCCGCTGGCTATGCGGATCAACGTCCGGTTGCGTCGAACGATACTCCTGACGGGCGAGCGCGAAATCGCCGTGTAACCATCCTGATCGAGTCAATGGCTCCAGAGGTAAGGGAGGCGCCGGAGACCGTTACCAGTGTGGGCGTGCAGTCAGCGCCTCTGCCTACCCAGATGAGAAACGTGGACGGCGCATTGGGCACGCCAGAGAACACGCGCCTCGTGCCAGCGCGCTGACGTGGCCGCTTGCCGGACTCGGCGGCGGCCGCGACTGCCGCACGGGGTGGACAGGAGGGCTCAGTTGTTGGAAAGACGGCGTATTGAAGCAGATATCGCCTGGTGCAACGTGTCGACATCGTTTGAGCCCAGCAATACTTGCGAGCCATCTTTCAGGGTGATGTGCAAGGCATCGAAGCCGCCAACGTTGTAAAGCCACCCTCGGCCGGTGTAATGAATTCCCCAGCCTTCAAGCCAGGTCGTCCGGGTGATCGACGCGATCTGGATCTGAGCAAGCGCGATTTTGCGACGCATGAAACCCGGGCCAAAGCTCCAGTGGACGAAGCGATCACTGACTCGGATGGTCATCACCGAAAACAGGCCTGCAAGTGTTCCGATCAGCCCTGCAACGATGTACATCGTGTATTGGAGTGTTGGGACAAAACGCGCAACAGAGAGACTGACGAGTAGAGGGACAACGAGCATCAGAGTAATTGCTTTGGCATACTGAGTGTGCTTGTACGTAATTGTTTCTGGCAGGATTAAAGTTGATTTTGGCATGGGGTGTTCAGATCTTGATTGATACGGTGATCAGTTTTGACTTCGATTGAGGATGTCCGCTGCCAGTCGGGCAAGGCTGGGTGGGGTTAGATCTTCGGTAAATAAACGTAAGGCGTTTGGGAAAAGCAAGAAGTTCCGATTCTGGGATCTCGAGTAGAGGGGGTCGTAGTGTTGTGCAATAAGCTCTGCATACAGTGTCGGCAAGTCACGGGCCATTGCGCAATTCTTCCATCGTTCCAGCGTTTGATTGTCGACAATGCCTTTCAGGAAGCTTAATTTTCGAACAAGCTCTTCGGGGTCGTTACCGAGCAAAGCGTATTCTTTCAAGAGATAGTGCAGTCGCGCCTCTCGTGCCACGTTCAGTTCAATGCACGGCGCAGCCCGCATTGCCATCACAAGCGGCTCGGGCACGTACAAGGCGCCAATTTTCCTGCTCTCTGCTTCTATGAAGACGGGCTGATCCGTCGTCATGGCCCTAAGGTGTGCGTACACTTGGGTTTCGAACCATTTTTGAGAAGGTTGCGCGCATTCCGGGATAGCACCCAGCACAGAGCCTCGATGCTTTGCCAACGCCTCCAGATCCAGTACTTGGGCACCTTGATGGTGAAGTGCGGAGAGAAGCAGGGTCTTGCCGCTTCCCGTTGCGCCGCAGATTGCATGGAATCGGTAGCGGGACGCGATTTGGCTTAAGCCCTCAACGACGTTGTGCCGCCAAGTTTTGTACCCGCCCTCAAGTTGGCAGGCTTGCCAGCCAACCAAACGCATCCAGGTGACAAATGAACCACTGCGCATCCCGCCTCGCCAGCAATAGAGGAGTGGACGCCATGACTTCGGACGGTCGTGAAACGTTTCTTTCAGGTGAATCGAGATGTTCTCGGCAACCAGCGCGCCGCCTAGACGCCTTGCTTCAAAAGGAGAGTGCTGTTTATAGAGCGTGCCGACCAGCGCTCTTTGCTCGTTGTAGAGAACGGGATAATTCAGCGCATCCGGAATATGGTCTTCACCAAACTCTGCGGGCGAACGAACGTCGATAAGCTCGTCGAAATGAGCGATATCTGCTAGCGTAACCAAGCTTTTTGACATAAAGGAACACGGATGAACGCTATTCGATTGACGCAATTGTCACACGGCGGAGGCTGTGGCTGCAAAATCGCTCCAGGTGTCTTAGCTGAGATACTCGCACGTGCGCCGCAGGGGCTTGTTCCGCGTGAGTTGATGGTGGGCACAGAGTCGAGCGACGATGCAGCTGTCTACCGACTGAACGATGAGCAGGCGTTGATCGCGACAACTGACTTTTTTACGCCGATCGTGGATGACCCTTTTGACTTTGGCCGTATCGCTGCAACCAATGCCATTTCAGACGTATACGCAATGGGGGGCACGCCGATTCTTGCTTTGGCGATCGTCGGGATGCCTTTGGAAAAACTCTCTCCGGAGGTGGTTGGAAAGGTGCTCGAAGGTGGCGCAAGAGTGTGCCAGGAGGCGGGCATTCCGATCGCTGGCGGGCACTCGATTGACTTGCTGGAGCCCGTCTATGGTTTGGTGGTATTAGGCTTGGCTCATCCCGCAAATATCCGAAAAAATTCCGATGCTCAGATCGGTGATGCGTTGATCCTTGGCAAGCCCTTGGGCGTCGGCGTGCTGAGCGCGGCGCTCAAGAAGGGTTTGCTGGACAGCGATGGTTATGCCGAGATGATTCGTCATACCACTCAGCTGAATAAAGTAGGTCCTTTGCTCGCCGCGATACGAGGCGTGCATGCGCTCACAGATGTAACAGGCTTCGGTTTGGCAGGGCACCTTCTAGAAGTTTGCCGCGGCTCCGGGCTTTCGGCCGTTGTCGAGAAAGCAGCGATTCCGATCATCCCGCTTGCGGAGCGGCTCGCTGCCGAAGGCATTAAAACCGGTGCTTCCGGTAGAAACTGGGACGCCTATGGTGCGAACGTACAGCTCGGTCGCGCCGTAGCATTACCGGAGTGGCAGGTAATGCTGACGGACCCTCAAACCAGTGGCGGTTTGTTGGTGAGCTGCGCGACAAACGCAGTGGAAGCTGTGCTGGAGCTTTTTCACAGTAACGGCTTCGACGCAGCATGCGTGATTGGCAGGCTCGTCGAGGGGCAGGGTACGATGATTTGCGACTGAGCGGCCGCTGAAACGTTTTCCAAGCGCCGCGCTGTCGTCGTGCGATCACATTCCCAGGTCTTTCAGGAGGTCGTCATGCTCTCCCGGTTGAGTTTGTGTGGGCGGTGGAACATGATGTTTTGAGCTGGCTTGGGCGATGAGCTCGTCGGGATCGGGCACATCTTGGGGCTCGAAATCATAAAGCTTCACGAATTCTGTTCGATCGATTGCGAGTTCGAGGTAGAAAATGTTGTTGCGGCCGGTGTAGAAGGTGACGCGGCGGGACTCAGGCTTGTCTAGGTGAGTGTCGACGCTGAGCTGTACCTGTTTGTTCAGTACGAGCATCTTCGGTTGGTTTTGCGTGATGTGAGTCTGTAACTCGCGAGCAAGTTTGCCGATGAAATGCCCAACTATCTGATTCATCAGTTCCCCCATAACGTTGCTGACTTCGTCAGACGTGTATGAGTTAGCCAAGTCTCCTTTCGACATGCCCATGTTTAGCATGTAGTTCTCGTACAGCTCCATGGCCGCTGGCGCCGAGAAATTGATAACTACGAGACCAGAAAATCCGCCATCAAAAAGAACGAAGCAACCTATATCCGGCTTCAGGCAGGTTTTGGTAATTCGTTGAACCATTCCGGAATAGTGGACCTGGCTGTGCGTTGCCAAGGTCAGCACGCGGGAAATCGAGTTGCACAGACTGACGAGTATGTCTTCAGTGCTGTAGGCAACGGGATAGTCTTTGGCGCTCATGTTATTTGGGCCGGTTCATTGAGTAACGGCGATATATAGCACAGTCCGCTCATAAGCGTTTGGCCGAATTGGCGCCCGGCGCACTCCCTTTGATACTGGAGTCATCTGGATTTTGCATCCTTCGGGGCGCAAACGCGGCCGTGTGTGTGAGAACGTACATCGATGCAGCCCTACCGGGATTGTTTGCCGCGGATTCGTCGTGCGATAATCAGGCTCCGACGCAGGATGTCGTTTCAAGACACGGCGTTTTTGCAGCAGCGCATTTTAATGTCATAAAGTTTCGACCTGTATTGACAGGCGCTTTGTTGGTGGGTTAGCCCGGGTGATGAAATTGGTAGACATACCGGACTTAAAATCCGGAGCCGCAAGGCGTACGGGTTCGATTCCCGTCCCGGGTACCAGATTTTGACAGGCAGGCACGCGCGAACTGTGCAGCAGTGTGCGTCAAAAGCAAAACTGCATGATATGCAGTTTTGCGAATCTCAGATTTCGTTCTTCGGGTCCCGACTCATGAGCAGTTCGACCGCGCTTCTAGGGGATAGGCGGCCTCCAAGAACTTCGTTGACTGCCCTGGTGATCGGCATGTCGACACCCATCTCCGTGGCTCTGCGCAGGACAACCTGCGTAGTCAGAACGCCTTCCGCAACGTGACCAAGTGAGCCGAGAATATCTGCTAGCCCTTGTCCGTCGGCCAGCTCAAGCCCCACTCGCCTATTGCGAGACAGGTCGCCCGTAGCCGTCAGTATCAAGTCGCCCATCCCCGCTAGGCCCATGAGGGTGTCGCGTCGTCCGCCCAAGGATTCGCTCAGGCGGGCCATTTCTGCGAGTCCTCGCGTGATCAGCGCTGCCCGCGCATTCAGTCCATAACCCAAGCCATCGGATATGCCTGCAGCAATTGCAAGCACGTTTTTGACTGCGCCACCAATTTCGGCTCCGACTATATCGTCATTGGCATAGAGTCGTAAGCGTGGGAGATTGAGCCGCTTAGCCCACTCCTGGGCGAAACTGCGATTCGCTGATGCAAGGGTGATCGCACAAGGAAGGCCCTGAGCAACTTCGAGGGCAAAACTCGGTCCTGTCAAAGCGCCGCAGCCGACCGATGCCACCAGATATTCTTCGGCTACTTCGTGTGGCAGCTTACCCGTTTCGGCCTCAAATCCTTTGCAGGCCCACAATACGGGAATGTTGCCGCCTAATCTGGCAAGGCGTTGCAGCGTTGGACGAAGCCCCGCGACGGGCGTTACGATAATTGCCAACTCCGCTTCAGTACATACGCTTGCAAAATCCGCGCCGACTACGAGTGCTTCGTGAAACGGAACGCCGGGTAGAAACTGGCTGTTCGTGCGTTCGCGCGCCATCATCTCTGCATGTGCTGCATCGATGGTCCATAGCCCCACCGAGTGACCATGGCTACTGAAGGTGTTTGCCAGCGCGGTGCCCCAAGCCCCGGCACCTAAAACAGCGATGCGTACCACTTCAAATACCCCAAATCGCCTTGATGGAGACGTAGCCCGCAGAGCCATCCTTATGCCTGACTTTTAGCCAAGCCTTGCCAGGTTTTTCCAGCACTTCGAGCAGCACGTCTTTCTCAACTGAAAACGCCTGTTGAGACGACTCGTCCGCTTGCGACCGGACCACCGCAGTTGGTTGCGTCACGATGACATGCTTGAGTTCAGCCAACTGTGCCTTTTCCACCCAGCCAAGGCCGCCGGTTGCTTCGCGAATCTTGACCCACTTATCTACCGCCACGATGACTTCGACGGGAGTTCCGCGCAAAAGTATGAACTGCGGGTTCGCTTGGCGAGACGCTCCGTCAAAAACGACCGCAGGCTCGTTAAGATTGCGAAATTCCAGCGCGGATGCCTCACTAGCACTTAGCAATCCCGACAAGATCAGCGCGGCTTTAAATAGTCGGTAGTGGCGGTTCATCGCAGTTTTACTGCACCGTGACGTCTGCACCGCCTTGTTGCTGGGCGAGGTCTTGCTGACGGGCCGCGTACAAGCCCTCAAAATTGACAGGTGAGAGCAAGACCGGTTGGAAGCCGGCACGCGTGATTGCATCCGATACCGCTTCACGCGCGTAAGGGAACAGTATGTTTGCGCAACCGATCATCAGAACGGGCTCAATGTCATCTTGCGGAACATTACGTATCTGGAAAATCCCGCCTTGCACGACTTCTACGAGGTAAACGGTCTTCTCCTCACCAATCTTCGACGTTACCGTAACGGTCAACGCGACTTCGTAATACCCCTCTCCAACCTGAGCGGCCTGAGTGCCGAGTTCGATTCCGACGGTAGGTGTGTCTTGTTCGAGGTAAATGCCGGGAGCATTTGGCACCTCAAGCGAAAGATCTTTCACATACAGTTTTTCAATGTTGAAAACAGGTTGTTCGTTTTGTTCCATTTGTAATGATCCGATATTCAGGAAGTAGTGAAAAAGGTGTGCTTTACGAGCTCTGCCGCGGGCGTTCTATGACGAAGCTAGCAAGGGGTCGAGTTCTCCAGCGCGATCAAGCGCGTGTAGTTCATCGCAACCACCAACGTGGGTGGCCCCGATGTAAATCTGTGGAACAGTCCTGCGACCAGTGCGGGCGATCATCTCCTCGCGTCTGTCAGGGTCCAGGTCGATCCGGACTTTCTCTATTTCGGTAATGCCTTTGCGGCGAAGAAGTTGTTCGGCGCGCACGCAATAAGGGCACACAGCAGTCGAGTACATGAGCACGTGAGCGGACATTACTCAGCCTTCTGTGTCGAAATGGGTTGCCCAGCTTCACGCCATGCAGCCATTCCGCCCGCCAAGTTGTATGCCTGCTCGAACCCGGCTTTACGGAGGATGCTTACAGCACGCATCGATCTGTTGCCACTGGCGCATATTGCGACGATCGGTTTGCCGCGAAATTTCGCCAATTCGTCGAGCCGTTTCTCCAGCTCAGACACAGGGATGTTGCGCGAATTGGCGACGTAGGCCGTTTTGAATTCTGAGGTGTCGCGCACATCCAGCATTAACGCATTCTGGCGGTTCACGAGCATGACGGTCTGGGCTGGGGAGAGTGCGCTGGAGTTTGCTCCCCGCAGCATCGGGATGAAAAGCATTCCGCCGCTGATGGCGGCAAGAGCAATCCAAGCTATGTTATTGACGATAAAATCCATATCCACCGCAGTTTATGTGTCCGTTCAGTTCGGGTTGCCAGCGAGATTTGTATTGATACGCTGATCCAGCGCACGCTCGCTCAAGCTTGATCCGATACAATAACACTTTTGAAGTCGGGCACGCTTGTCCGCGTTTTTTAACAGTTTTTCGTTCTCTTTATAGGCCTTACTCTTATGTACAAGATTGTATTGATGCGCCACGGCGAGTCTACGTGGAATCTGGAAAACCGCTTTACGGGTTGGACCGATGTTGATCTCACGCCTCAAGGGGTTCAGGAGGCGATTGCGGCAGGCCGTCTGCTGAAGGAGAAAGGGTTTGAGTTTGATGTCGCCTTCACGTCGATGCTCAAGCGCGCTAACAAGACCTTGAATGTGGTACTTGAGGAGTTGGATCAACTCTGGATTCCTGTTGAACACAACTGGCGTTTGAACGAGCGGCACTACGGTGCGCTACAAGGTTTGAACAAGGCGGAGACAGCGGCCAAGTTTGGTGATGACCAGGTTCTGGTCTGGCGCCGTTCCTACGACGTCCCACCGCCCGCACTGGAAGTTGACGACCCCAGAATGGGCGACAAAGAGGCGCGCTATGCCGACATGCAGCCTGGTGAGTTTCCACGCACCGAGTGCTTGAAGGACACGGTCGCACGCTTTGTGCCCTACTGGCTGGAGACAATTGCGCCTGTGGTCAAGAGCGGCAAGAATGTCCTGATCGCGGCACACGGCAACAGTCTGCGCGCGCTGATCAAGTATCTCGACAACGTGTCCGACGATGAAATTGTTGGCCTGAATCTGCCAACTGCACAGCCGCTTGTTTACGAGCTGGATGCGGATCTGAAGCCGATCAAGCATTACTACCTCGCTGACCCAGAGGCTATTGCCGCTGCGGTAGCTGCCGTTGCAAACCAAGGTAAGGCCAAGGCTTGATGTGGGTGTTTGCCGGGAGGTTTGCCGTTATTTTATTGCTCGTTGGCGCGCTATCAAGTGCGCAGGCAGCTCCCGGTGAACAGCGCAAGCAAGATCTGTCGGTCCTGAAAGACCAGATTCGCAGTCTTCAGGACGAGATAGCTCGCGGAGAGGAGAGTCACGACGAAGTCGCCGACAAACTCTCCGTTTCCGACATGGCCGTTTCCATGGCCAGAAGGCGTCTGCGTGAAATTTCTGCCCAGCGAAGTTTCGTTGAGCAGGAACTGGATCGTTTGGCGCAACAACGATTCGATCTTGAACACACCTTGGCAGGAGCGAGAAAGTCGCTGGGGGATGCCATCTTCAGGACGTATGTTGAAGGAGGCCAGGCAGGCGCCAGGCGCTTCTTGAGTGGTGACGAGCCAAATCGGCTCGCACGCGATGCTTACTACCTCGAACTGATTGCGCGACAAAGGCTCAAGCTCATTGAGCACGCGCGCAAGGCACTTCATGATTTGAGCGGCGTGATCGCGCAGACGGAGACACGTCAGGCTGAACTGCTGATGCTCGAAAGGGAGCACGCAAGGGGGCAGGCTGCGCTGCTTTCAGAGCGCAAGAAACAATTCCAGGCTCTGTCACAGGTGTCTGTGCAGCTTAAGGCCCAACGTCGGCAATTGCAGACTTTGCAGAAGGACGAAGCTCGAATAGAGAAATTGCTCAAAGGGCTTGAGCGGATATCGCGCGTGCCCCGCAGTGGCAAGAAGAATACAGGTTCAGTGACGGATTCCGGGTCGTCTGAGCCGGCCAAGCCGGAGCGTGCCGCTCCACCGGAGACCTTGGCTTCCCCGGACGCCGTGGAGTCTAGCTTTGGAGCCCAGAAAGGACGTTTGAAATGGCCTGTCAAAGGTGATTTCGCCGGGCGATTCGGGGCTACACGTGCGGAGGGTGGCGCAACCTGGAAAGGTGTTTTCATCCGTGCGCTGGTTGGGCAGGATGTTCGCGCCGTAGCAAGCGGCAAGGTCGCATTTGCCGATTGGCTAAGGGGTTTCGGTAACCTCATGATCGTTGACCACGGGGACGGGTACATGACTGTCTACGGAAACAATGAGGCACTCTACAAAAGCCCGGGTGACGATGTGCATGCTGGAGAGACTATAGCGAGCGTCGGCGCGAGCGGGGGCGTGGACGAATCGGGTTTATACTTCGAAATAAGATACCGCGGCCAGGCCCAGGATCCGGCCAGATGGATCGCGGCAAAATAGACGGTGTCCTAACGGAGTAGTGATGAGCAGATTTAAGCAGTTCGGATTGGTTTTTTCGGGCGTTTGCTTGGGCGTATTGATAAGCCTGAACTACTCGGCCAACGCTACCCGTGAGGTGCCGGGATCTTTGCCAGTCGAAGAGGTCAGAAACCTTGCAGATGTCTTCAATGCCATCAAGCAGTATTACGTCGACCCGGTTGAGGACAAAAAGCTAATAGGCGACGCCGTCAGCGGAATGGTTTCGGGCCTTGATCCGCACTCTGTCTATCTTGACGCTGATGCACTGAAAGACCTGGAGGTTAGTACCAAAGGGGAATTTGGGGGCTTGGGCATCGAAGTCAGCATGGAAGACGGGTTCGTAAAAGTCGTTTCACCGATTGAAGATACGCCGGCCTATCGTGCGGGTGTCAAAGCCGGAGATCTGATCATCAAACTTGATGAGACGGCCGTGAAAGGCATGTCCTTGAACGAGGCTGTCAAAAGGATGCGGGGGAAGCCCAAGACCCAGATTCTTCTGACTATCGCGCGCAAGGGCGAGACTAAGCCGATTGAAATCACCGTGACGCGAGAGGTGATCAAGGTTCAGAGCGTCAAGTCAAAGCTGATCGAGCCGGGCTATGGCTACTTGCGAATTACCCAGTTTCAGGAGCAGACAACCGCTGACGTCGCCAAGCACCTGGAGAAAATCTATAAGCAGGGCGCGCTGAAGGGGCTGGTACTTGACCTTCGGAATGATCCCGGAGGTCTATTGAACAGCGCAATCGGCGTATCGGCGGTTTTCCTTCCGCAGAAATCCTTGGTGGTGTACACCGATGGGCGGACGGAAGACTCAAGAAAGAAGTTCTATGCGACGCCGGACGACTATATGCGTGGCAGTCGAGATGATGTATTGAAAAACCTGCCGGAAGCGGTAAAGAACGTTCCGATGGTGGTTGTTGTGAATGGCGGGTCTGCATCCGCGTCCGAGATTGTTGCAGGGGCCCTGCAAGACTATAAGCGCGCCAAAGTGCTCGGGATTCAAACGTTTGGCAAAGGTTCTGTTCAGACCATCCTGCCGATTTCAAGCACAACTGGCATCAAGATTACGACAGCGAAGTACTTTACGCCGACTGGCAGATCGATACAGGCAAAGGGGATTGAGCCTGATTTTCTGGTGGATGAAACACCGACAGGATCCAATGATGTGCGCTTGCGGGAGGCTGACTTGAGCCATCACTTGGCTAACCCGAATGAAGGTGAGTCTTCGAGCTCTACGCCAGCCCCTAACCGGCAGCGACCGAAGGCGGCCAAAGTGAAAGATGAGGAGGCTGGCGAGGCTCCAAAATTCGAATTTGGCGGAAAAGGCGACTATCAACTGGAGCAGGCCGTAAATTTGCTTAAGGGTTTGCCAGTGGCTGTTTTGCCTCCACCTGAGCAAAGTGCCCCAGCGGAAGACAAGTAGTCCTGCAGCCCATTGCGACCGATGGGCTTGTCACTGGAGGATGAATCATGATGCGTCGAGAAACGACATACCGTCTCGCTGGGCGAGATCACCGTCATGAGGATGTCCTCGGTAGTGCGCTTCGCGAGCAAGAAGTCGTGTTTACGCCTCTGCCTGAAGGGCAACGGGATAGGGCAGCAGCCCTGCTGTCGACGTTGACGGGTTTGTCCGCGCTTCCCGGGCGGGATGCATTCCGTCTCGGGCTGAAATATGACTTGGCGCACTATACCTTGCGTGGCATTGAGTCATTCCTTGAAGAGCACGGTTTTCATCTCGACGCGTCATTACTGTCAAAAATCAAGCGCGCACTGGCGCATTTTTGCGAAGAGACGCTGACGCGAAACGCTAAAGCGCCGCAGCGCCTGATCAAGCAGTCAAACCAGGTTTACGTGAAAGCATACGAGCACCACCCGCATGGGGACCACGATGACACCCCGGTTGAGTTGCGAGATTTCAAATAGGGTGGTGTGGCCGTGCGTTAGTGCAGTTTGTTGATCTCAAGCAGCGCCATTGCTTCTTCTGGAGAGAAGCGATACACGTGGTTCGACAGATCGAAATATCTCATTCTCCTTGAGCGTTTGAGCCAGTAGCGTGATCCGGTTCCATCCGTCGGGGTCTTTCTGGTCCGCGTCAGGCAGCTTCTGAAGAAGCAAACCGGCCGCAGTATTTTCGTCTGCGACTAACAAGAGGGCCGTCGACTGCTGCTCCGAGCGCGTCAAGTAGCTCTGGAATACTTCTGCAAGTGTTGAACCTTCTATGGGTACGTAGCTCTGGTACGGCTGGGGAGCGTCCGGGGTGTCCAGGCTCATCAGGAGCTTGCCATCACCCAGGAGGTCTCCAATCGCGGAAGAGGTTGCAGCCCCATATTTCGCGAAGCCTCGGACGTTGAGTGCTTCGTTGCAGTCCACGACCAGTAATGGGACGCTGCCGGTGCCGCTGAGTTGAAAAGTCAGCCGGCCCGGTTGTTTGAGACTTGCAGCGATGAGGACGGATATTGCGCACATCTGGCCGACGAGGGTGCCGACCTGTGCCGGGTAGTTCCGCTGCGCCTGGATAGCCTTCCACGTATCGCCAAGCTGAACAATCGAACCCCGGATATCCAGTGCTTCAAACAAAAATACAGAAATCGAATCACGCATCTTCATCCCCAAAAATCGACAGGTACGCGGCTTGGTCAAAGCCGATCACAAAGGCCTTGCCTGATTCCAGTATGGGGCGCTTGATCAAACTGGGGTGCGCGAGCATCAGTTGGCATGCCGATTCACTGTTAAGCCCTAGTTTGTCTGACTCTGGCAGTTTGCGCCACGTGGTGCCTTTGCTATTGATGAGCTGCTGCCACGACGCCCGACCCAGCCACTCCTCAAGCAGCTGGCGTGACGGTGGGGACTTCTTGAAGTCTATGAATGTGTAAGACTGTCTGCGCGCGTCAAACCATGAGAATGCCTTTCTCATGGTGTCGCAGTTCTTGATTCCATATATCGTAGTCATTGCCATGTCGACAGGCTCGCGATGGTGCATGTGGCTAAGAACTTCAGTCGCCACGAAGTCAGCGTCTGATTTACTGAAGGCCTGCATGCGATTTGAGTGCCAAGAGTGATTGTTCGGAAACCTGATCTATTCGAACCAGCTTGTTGCGCGATGTTTCCCCGAGAATCAAGTGAACCGTCTTTCTTGGGACCCCAAAGTAATCCGCGAGGAAGGCTATCAGGCATGCATTTGCTTTACCGTCTACCGGCGGAGCAGCCAGGCGAAGTTTGATAGCGTTGCCATGAGTGCCCGAGATTTCTGTTCGCTTGGCGCCTGGTTGAACGTGGAAATTCAGCAGTACGGCGCCGTCGTTCGTCTTGCGTATGGCATCCATCAGCTAAAAAGGATCGGGCGAAATTCGGCTGAGAGTCTTTGCAATACGAACAGCACGACCTGAATGATCAGCAGCAGGACCAGCGGAGACAGGTCTATCCCTGACACTGGCGGCAGGATTCGTTGAAATGGACGCAATAAGGGTCTCGTCAGTTGGTTAAGCATTGGCGTGATCGGGGCGTAGGGATTTACCCAAGACAGCACGGCGCCAAGAATAACCACGCCCATCACCAGCATGAGCGCTGAAGACAGGAGTTCCAGTGCGCCAACAATGCAGCCGCCAGCGAGTAATGCAAGTGGTGAGCCAAACGGCAGATTGCTCAGTAAGGCGATCGATATCGCGAGTGCGGACTGTATCAGCCAGGCCGGGACGAGCGACGCAAAGTCAATTGCCGCCACGATTGGGAGCAGTCGCTGGAAAGGGCGCACCGCCCAACTGGTCGTGACAAGGACAAACTGCCCGAACTGACCGATGAACGATATGCGCATGTAGCGCATGAACGCACGCACCAGCAGCAGCATCGTGAAAAATCCGGCGATCATCTGAAGTACGAGTACCACTGCTCCGATAAGCATTTTCTCTCCCCTCAGGCCCGGGGTTGTCCGAGTATGTCTCCCAATTCTCGCCCTCGCTTGGCCGCTGCCTGCAGCGCACGCGAAATCACTGCAGGGAACTCATCTGCAGCCAGGCTCTTAAGCGCCGCTTCGGTCGTGCCGCCTTTTGAGGTGACGCGCTCACGCAACACCGCGGGTGTCTCGTCGCTCTGTGCCGCGAGCGCAGAAGCGCCCGCCAAGGTCTCAATGGCGAGTTTCCGACTATTGTCGGGCGTGAGCCCCAGGGCTTCGCCTGCAGACTGCAGCGCCTCAATGAAGTAGAACACGTATGCGGGTCCGCTGCCTGACAGCGCCGTCACGGCATCAATCAGCGCTTCTTGTTCGACCCACACGCTGCAGCCAACGGCATTCAGAATCGTTTCTGCGTAGCGTTTGTGTTCTGCCAACACAGTCTCATGGGCGAACATTCCGGTGACGCCTCTGCCAATGAGCGCCGGCGTATTCGGCATTGCGCGTACCAGTTTGGTGTGCCCGCCAAGCCAAAGGCTCAGATCGTGCAGCCTCAGTCCAGCCGCGATGCTGATGACGAGCTGTTGCCCCAGGCGGCCCGCCAGCGGCGCGAGCCCCTCCTGCATCTGCTGGGGCTTGATCGCCAGCAGCAGCACATCGCAGTCCAGCGCAGCCTCGTCGACACTTGCACGGGCGTCGACGCCGAAATCCTGTCTCAGCCGTTCTCTGCCGGCCTCCAGTAATTCAACCACCTTAATTTCGTTTGCCGAAAAACCTTGCTTGAGCAAGCCGCCGATAAGCGCGCTTGCCATGTTGCCACCACCCAGGAATGTGATTTTCATCGTTTCGAACTAGAGAAAAATTGGAATGAATTCAGTACGATACAGCGTCGAGCCTAATTGTTTCCGCGTTTGCCAAAGATGGCCGATCCGACGCGCACCATTGTCGCCCCTTCTTCGATCGCGATGGTCATATCGCCGGACATTCCCATTGATAGCGCATCCATCGACAACTTGTGTTCCAAGTTGAGCTGGGTTTGCAGCTTGGCCATGGTCCGAAAGCGCTCCCGCAGAAGCTGCATGTCCTGGGTTGGTTCTGGGATGCACATCAATCCGCGTAAGTGAATCCCGTCAAGTGACTTGATCGCTGCGGCCAGTTGAGGGACATCAGCAGGCAACACGCCACTTTTGCTCGCTTCTCCGCTCACATTGACCTGGATGCAAACGTTGAGCGGCGGCATTGACGTGGGGCGCTGGGCTGCCAGTCGCTGTGCGATTTTGACGCGGTCTATCGTGTGTACCCAGTGAAATGCGCTGGCGATTTGTGCCGTCTTGTTACTCTGGATGGGGCCGATAAAGTGCCAGGTCAGAGGTAGATCGGCGAGCGACGCAATCTTTTCCGAGGCTTCCTGCAGGTAATTCTCGCCAAAATCCTGCTGTCCGGCTGCATGGGCTTCTCTGATTGCATCGCTCGACCACGTTTTTGAGACCGCTACCAAGGTGACTTCACCCCTCCGTCGGTCGGAATGGCGTATCGTCGCGTCCACAAGGGCACGAACCTCCTTCAGATTAGCGGCTATCCCCGTCATATAATCTTTCGTCTTATAGTTTGCAGCCCAATGCGGCCGATTATATCAGCCGTGCTGTGATAGCCCGTTTAGCTTTCAGGGAACGATACATCCATGGAAATCACCGAACTGCTTGCGTTTTCAGTCAAAAACAAGGCCTCCGACTTGCACTTGTCTTCCGGCCTTCCTCCGATGATTCGCGTCAATGGGGACGTGCGCCGCATCAACCTGCCGCCCCTGGAGCACAAGGAAGTCCACGCCATGGTGTACGACATCATGAATGATGGTCAGCGGAAGCAGTACGAAGAGTTCCTGGAGTGCGACTTTTCTTTTGCAGTGCCCAATTTGGCGCGATTCCGTGTCAACGCCTTTGTTCAAGAACGCGGGGCCAGTGCCGTTTTCCGGACAATTCCATCCAAGGTGTTGTCGCTGGAAGACTTGAATTGCCCGAAGATTTTTAAAGATGTCTCCGATCAACCACGGGGGATCGTGCTGGTCACCGGGCCAACGGGCTCGGGTAAGTCGACGACGCTGGCGGCGATGGTCGACTATGTCAATGAAAACCAGTACGCGCACATTCTGACGATCGAGGATCCGATCGAATTCGTGCACCAGAGCAAGCGTTGCCTGATCAACCAGCGCGAAGTCCACCGCGATACGCACTCCTTCTCCAATGCGCTGCGCTCGGCACTGCGGGAAGACCCGGACGTTATTCTGGTCGGCGAGTTGCGCGACCTGGAGACAATTCGTCTCGCCATGACTGCTGCTGAAACGGGGCACTTGGTGTTTGGCACACTCCACACCTCGTCAGCGGCAAAAACGGTGGACCGCGTGGTCGACGTCTTCCCGGCCGAAGAGAAAGAAATGATCCGCGCCATGCTTTCAGAGTCGTTACGTGCGGTGATCTCGCAAACGCTGCTGAAGACCAAGGACGGGCAGGGACGGGTGGCTGCGCACGAGATCATGATCGGCACGCCTGCCATCCGGAACTTGATTCGCGAAAACAAAGTCGCGCAGATGTACTCGTCCATCCAGACCGGACAGCAGTTCGGGATGCAAACGCTTGACCAATGTCTGCAGGATCTGGTCAGGCGCAACATCATCGCGCCGTCTGAAGCCAGAGTCAGGGCGGCGAACAAAGACCTCTTCCCGGGTGGTTGATCGATAGTCAGGCTGCCGCAGGGCGGCCCATAGCGGATCAAACTCAAACGACAGGGTGGATTGCTCGCCCGAACTGGAATAAATATGGAACGCGATCAGGCAGTCAAATTCGTTCAGGATCTCCTCAAGCTGATGATCAGCAAAAAGGGTTCAGACTTGTTCATCACCGCGGGGTTTCCGCCAGCGATCAAGATCGACGGCCGTATCGTGCCGCAGTCGAATCAGATCTTGACGATGCAGCACACGCAGGAAATTGCTCGCGCGGTGATGAACGACAAGCAGGCCGCGGAGTTTGAGTCGTCGAAGGAATGTAACTTCGCCATCTCCCCGGCGGGGATTGGCCGATTCCGGATGAACGCATTTGTTCAGCAAGGGCGGATCGGCCTGGTCGCACGGACCATTGCGCAGAGAATCCCAACGATCGAAGAGCTGGGCTTGCCCGCGATCATTCGTGATGTGGGCATGACGAAGCGCGGTCTGGTGATCTTTGTAGGTGGCACCGGAACCGGTAAGACCACCTCGCTGGCTTCGATGCTGGACTACCGTAACGAGAACAGCTACGGCCACATCATCACCCTCGAAGATCCGATCGAATTTGTCCACACGCACAGAAACTGCGTTGTCACCCAGCGGGAAATCGGCCTTGATACTGACAGCTGGGAGGCAGGGCTCAAGAACACCCTGCGTCAAGCGCCGGATGTCATCCTGATGGGCGAAATTCGCGATCGTCAAACGATGGATTACGCCGTTGCGTTTGCCGAGACGGGTCACCTTTGTCTGGCCACGCTGCACGCCAACAGCGCCAACCAGGCGATCGACCGGATCATCAACTTCTTCCCGGAAGAGCGCCGCGCGCAGCTGCTGATGGACCTCTCGCTCAACCTGCGGGCGCTGATATCCCAGCGATTGTTGCCTCGCAAGAACAGCAAAGGCCGGATCGCAGCGGTGGAGATCATGCTGAACTCTCCGCTGATCTCCGACCTGATTTTCCGTGGCGAGGTGCACGAGATCAAAGAGGTGATGAAGCGCTCCAGAGAGCTCGGCATGCAGACCTTCGACCAGGCCCTTTTCGATCTTTACGAAGCCGAGCTGATCACGTTCGAAGACGCATTGCGCAATGCCGATTCCGTCAACGATTTGCGCCTGCAGATCAAACTGAACAGCAAACATGCTGACCGTGATTTGCTCGCCGGCGTGCAAAATCTCGACATTCTGTGAAATGTACGCGCGCTTTGTGGCATGCCCTTGTTCACAAAATTAGCGACGTTGTGGTACATTTGACAGTCTTAAGGAGAGGTGGATGAGCGGTTTAAGTCGCACGCCTGGAAAGCGTGTTTAGGGTAATACCCTAACGCGGGTTCGAATCCCGCCCTCTCCGCCAGAACTCATGAAAACAAGCGCCTTCCCGGGCGCTTTTTTCGTTCACGCGTCCGCTGCGGTGGCGGCAGCGCCACGCGCTTGTGGCAAGCTTCCTGCCAAGATCAGCAACGAACCGGAGCAGCACGTGGCGGGGTGGCGATTTCTAGTGATTTTTGGCACGGGGCTCTTCCTCGCCGGCTGCAGCAATCTGGCGTACTACGGCGCGGCCGCGCGTGGTCAGCTGGATCTATGGTGGCGTGCGCGCCCGGTCGAGGCCGTGCTGGCCGATCCTGCTACGCCCCCCGCGCTGCAGGCTCGCCTCGCGCAGAGCCAGGCGGCGCGCCGCTTTGCGGTCGATGTGCTCGCGCTGCCCGATAACGCCAGCTATCGCCGCTATGCTGATCTGGAGCGCCCGTATGCCGTGTGGAACGTGATCGCCACGCCGCCCGACAGCCTGACCCCTTGGCCTTTCTGCCCACCCCTGATCGGTTGTCTGCCCTACCAGGGCTTCTTTTCGCGCGAGGCCGCCGAGCAGCACGCGGCCGAACTGCGCGCACAAGGGCTGGAGGCGCTGGTCTACGGCGTGGCCGCCTATTCCACGCTGGGCTGGTTTGCCGACCCGTTGCTCAACACCTTTCTGTACAACACGGATGCCGAGCTGGCCGGGCTGATCTTCCACGAGCTGAGCCACCAGCAGGTCTTTGTGGAAGGCGATGTCGCGTTCAATGAATCGCTCGCCAGCTTCGTCGAAGAAGCCGGCACCCGCCAATGGCTGCTGAGTCAGCCGCAGGGCGAAGCGGCGCTGGCCACCTGGCAGACCCGCCGTGCCCGGTTCGCGACGACCAATGCCAGCGTTCTGGCTGCGCGGGCAGACCTCGAACAGCTCTACGCCGCTCGCCCGGCGGACTGGCCCGCGCGCAAGACCGAGCGCCTCGCACAGCTGCGGGCCGAGCTCGAAACCCTGTGGCGACGCCATGGGCTGGAACCCCGCGGCTTCTGGTTCGATACGCCGCTCGCCAATCCGCAGCTCAGCCTCGTCGCCACCTACCATGCGCTGGTGCCCGGCTGGCAGCGCCTGTTCGACGCGCAGTCCGCGTCCTGGCCCGGCTTCTGGCAAGCCGCACGGCAGCTCGCCAAACTCCCCGCCGACACGCGCCTGGCCTGCCTGCGTGGCGAGCAAACTGCCTCTGATCTCCGCGCAGAAACCTGCCCGCAAAGCCGCTCGGGACGGGCCTCTGCAAGCAGCCCCGCCTGTCATGCCCGCCTGACGGCGCTTCTGGCAGGGGGTGCTTGCAGAGGAAGGCGGGGCAAGGCTTTCCAGAGGGCTTATTTCCAGCGGAGTTCCTCCTTGAGCGGAATGCCGTCTTCGATCGGGCCGCCGGTGACTGTGTCGGGTTTCACCTGAAGCACGAGGAAGTTCAGCGCCGCCTTGCCGGTGTTGCGATAGGCGCGTGCGCCTTGCGGGGCCACACGCACGACCGAGCCTTCGCGCACCGGGAAGATCGCGCCATCCACCTGGAATTCGCCTTCACCGCCGGTGAAGAGATACACCTCCTCATGCTCGCGGTGCGCGTGCAGGAAAGGCATGCCGCCGCCCTCCGGGAAGCTGTTCCACGAGATCTCGACCCCGCTCGCGCCGATCGCCTCGCGCAGAAAGACCTTGCCGGGCACTTCGAAGCCTTGCGGGCTTACAAACTTGTGGTTCAACAGTTCCGTCTGCGGGCCGATGTCGAGGGCCGTGAAATGGGGGCCGGAATGTGTCGTCATGCTGTTCTCCTTGCAGGATGTCCGGCGCGGGATGCGCCGCCGGAACACAGCTTAAGGATTGGCCGGGCGCGTGAAGAGTGGCAAGATCGCCATTCTTGAAGCTGATATCGCCAAACCATGAAGACGATTGCCTTCCTGCTCCCCGAGCACTTCTTTACCAGCAGCGTCACCGGCGTGATCGATCTGCTGCATGTTGCCAATGGCTGCGCCGGGCGCGAGAGCCCGCCGCTCTTCGGCTGGCGGCTCTTCAGCGAACGCGGCACGGCGGTCGAATCCTCCGCTGGCCTGCGGTTTGACGTTTCGGGCGACTACGCCGATGCGGCCGATTGCGACGCGATCTATCTGCCCGGCACCGGCTATGCCGATCTGCCGGACTTCGAACGCCGGCTCGCCGCCGGCCTGCGGCTTGCCGCGCTGCTCGACGGCTGGCATGGGCGGGGCCGCTTGCTCGCCGGCAATTGCACCGGCGTTGCCTGGCTCGCCGAAAGCGGGGTACTTGATGGCGCCGAAGCCACGATCAGCTGGTGGCTCACCGACTGGCTCCGCCACCGCTATCCGCAGATCCGCCTCCAGCCGCACGCGATTCTCGCCGAGTCCGGCAACCGGATCACCAGCGGCGCGGCCACCTCGCATTACAACCTCGGGCTGCGCCTCATCGAGCGCTTCGCCGGCGCCGATCTCTCGCTCGAATGCGCGCGCTACACGCTCATCGACACCAAACGCCGATCCCAGGCCCCCTATGCCAGCTTCCTGCAATTCACCGGGCATGGCGACGAACTCGTCGCGCGCGGCCAGGCCTGGCTGCAGGAACAGCTCGTCCAGCCCTTCAGCCTCGACAGCATGGCCCGCGCCCTCCACACCAGCGAGCGCACCCTGATGCGCCGCTTCCGCGCCGCGCTTGGCGACACGCCGCTGCACACCCTCCAGCGCCTGCGCCTGCACGCCGCCCGACGCCTGCTGGAAACCAGCAGCCTCGGGCTGGAAGCGATCGTCGAGCAGGTCGGCTACGCCGACCTCAGCGCCTTCCGCCGCCTCTTCAAACGCGAATTCGCCTGCTCGCCCGGCGAGTACCGGCGGGCGAGCCAGGGTGAGGGTGAGGGGATATGCGCTTGGGAAGTGCGGCGATTGAATAGCGCGCTCCTCAGTGCACGCGCTACCTATTCGTAATCTGCTCTGGCGGAAGTCCCATAGACTGCTAAGGAAGCAAACAGACGATGGGTTGTGTGGCCTGACGTGCGCAAGCGGTCCGCTGCCGAGCGGGCGGGCAGGCTTTTTTGGGAAGGGGGCGCCCGCCCGGAGGGTTAATACCCCCCGCGCGGTTTGGACGCCACCCCCCCCCCCGCCCCCCCCCCCCCCAGGGGGGCCCCCCCCCCCCCCCCGGCGCCGGCGCCCGGCGGCCCCCCCCCCCCCCCCAAAAAACCCCCCCCCCCCCCCCCCCCCGCGCCCGCGCTTCCCAGCGCCGGGAAATGCGAGGTTGAGCGCCGGTGCGGCAGCATACGCGTTCTGCGTACGCGCGGTCCGAGCGTTGCCGCGACCCCTATCACGCCCGTCGGTACCCGGGGTGCGATCGCAGTCAATCCGAGGCCTGCGGGAGGGGAACGGACCCGTCGCACACCAGCGCCGTCAGCCCGCTCGGCGTTCCGGAAATCCAAACTAGCTCGGTGCGGGCGTTTGCTGAACCGAAGTCTTTCCGTCTTCATCGAATCTCCTCAGCACTGACTGCGCGTAGTCGTGGAATCTTTTCCCCAACCGCGGGAATTCTTGTGGCCGAGCGTTTCCCGTTGGGGCGCTTGAAATGAATCGACCTGCGGAAATGCGAGGAATCAGCGTATTTAAGCCGGATGCCGCAGGCCGTCGCCTAACTTGTCCAAGGTCACTTTCCCAGCCCTGGCGTGAGGCAACGGGATTCTCAGACATGGCATGCCAATTGCGGCGCGCCGAGAGCGCTCCCGGCCTTCTCGGGTGGCCGCTTCGGGTGACGTGGCCGCAGCATGGACAGCGCTAAGATCGACGACACGCGTGCATGAACTGCCCAGTTCTGAGGCCGCCAATCGGCGGGCTGCGGGGGGGCGCGCAGGCGCGATCAGGCCGAATGTCGGATCGCTCGACCCGGTGCACCACTGCAGCCGAATCGCGAATGATCTGCCGCCCCCCCCCCCCCCCCCCCCCCCACCGGGGCGGGGCCCCCCCGCGGCCCCCACCCCCCCCCCCACCCCCCCCCCCCCCGCCCCCCCCCGCCCCCCCCTTTCGGGCCGGGCCCCGGCCGGCCCCCCCCCCCGCGCCGGCTCCCTGGCGGCCCCCCGCCCCCCCGCGGGCCCCCGGCGGCCCGGCCCCCCCGGGGTCGGGGGGGGCCCCCCCCCCCCCCGGGCCCGCCCGGGGGGGGGGGGGAAAGGGGGGGTTTTTCGGGCGCCCTTCCCCCCCCCCCCCCCGCGCGCCCCTCCCCCCCCCCCCCGGCCCCCCCCCCCCCCCGCCCTTCCCCGGCCCCCCCCCCCCGCCCCCCCCCCCCCCCCCCCCCCCCCCCCTCCCTCCCCCCCCCCGCCCCCCCCCGCCCCCCGCCTTCTCGGCCCCCCCCCCCCCCCCCCCCCCCCCCCCGCCCCTCCCGGTCGGGACCCTGGCGTGAACCACCGAGCACCATCCGCGCTGCCTGGGCCCCGGGCAAGGTTTGTTCACGACGTCATTTGGGAGGAAAAAACCCCAACCCGCCGGGGGCGTCTATCGGCCGGGCGAAAAAGGTTTCGTCTGGTTTCGCGCACAGCCCAAAATTCGTTTTAAACCAAAAAAAACAAACCAAAAGGTTTTGGGCACGCGCCGCCCCGATTGCGGCCATTCTAGCCCTTTGGCATCTGCCGCCGCAAAGGTCGCACCGCAGAAAACCTCTTTGTCCCGATTCAGCGTGCCATGTCGGGCAGTAGGGGCCACGCTCGATGCCGGATGTTTTCGAAGCCCTCTGGATAACGAACGCGCTACGTGCCGCAAAGCCGCAAGGGGAGGCCTTCTGCAGCATGCCTGCCTGCGAAGGGCCATCCTGGTATGCCTGGGCTGGCATGGTGCCTGCAGAGTCGCGCTGCATGCGGCTCTGCGGCCATTCCTTGAAAACAGCCCGCCCGGAAGGTTCCGGGCGGGCTGTTCTTTGCTGCGGGTGCTGCGCTCTGTTGGCGTCGGGGCGCCTTTTCTTTTGCTGCTTAGACCTTCACGTCGTCAGCCACTTCCTTGTATTCGCTGATCTGGTCGAAGTTCATGTAGCGGTAGATCTTGCCGGCGTCAGCGTTGATCACGCCCATGTCAGCCTGATATTCCGCCACGGTGGGCAGACGCCCGATCTTGGAGGCGATGGCGGCGACTTCGGCCGAGGAGAGGAACACATTGGTGTTCTTGCCCAGACGGTTGGGGAAGTTGCGGGTAGAGGTGGAAACGACGGTGGCGCCCTCGCGCACCTGGGCCTGATTGCCCATGCACAGCGAGCAGCCTGGCATTTCGGTGCGCGCACCGGCGGAGCCGAAGACGCCGTAGTGGCCTTCCTTGGTCAGCTCAGACGCGTCCATCTTGGTCGGCGGGGCGACCCACAGCTTGACGGGAATATCGCGGCGGCCTTCGAGCAGCTTGCTGGCGGCGCGGAAGTGGCCAATGTTGGTCATGCAGGAGCCGATGAAGACTTCGTCGATCTTGGTGCCGGCAACGGCGGACAAGGGCTTGGCGTCGTCCGGGTCATTCGGGCAGCACAGGATGGGTTCGGTGATGTCGGCCAGATCGATCTCGATGACATGGGCGTACTCGGCGTTGGCGTCCGGCTGGAGGAGTTCGCCGTTGGCGATCCAGTCTTCCATCTTGGTGATGCGGCGCTCCAGGGTGCGCTTGTCGGCGTAGCCGTCGGCGATCATGTTCTTGAGCAGCACGATGTTGGAGCGCATGTATTCGACGATGGGCGCCTTGTTCAGGTGCACCGTGCAGCCAGCGGCAGAACGTTCGGCAGAGGCGTCGGAGAGCTCGAAGGCTTGTTCGACTTTCAGGTCGGGCAGGCCTTCGATTTCCAGGATGCGGCCGGAGAATTCATTCACCTTGCCGGCCTTGGCGACGGTGAGCAGGCCTTGCTTGATGCCGTAGAGCGGAATGGCATGAACCAGATCGCGCAGGGTGACGCCGCGCTTCTGGGCTTCGTCCAGCGAGCCCTTGAAGCGCACCAGCACGGATTCCGGCATGTCCAGCGGCATGACGCCGGTGGCGGCCGCGAAGGCGACGAGACCGGAGCCGGCCGGGAAGCTGATGCCGACCGGGAAGCGGGTGTGGCTGTCGCCGCCGGTGCCGACGGTGTCGGGCAGCAACATGCGGTTGAGCCAGGAGTGGATCACGCCATCACCGGGGCGCAGCGAGATGCCACCGCGATTGCTGATGAACTTGGGCAGCTCGCGGTGGGTCTTCACATCCACGGGCTTGGGATAGGCGGCGGTATGGCAGAAGGATTGCATGACGAGATCAGCCGAGAAGCCGAGGCAGGCCAGGTCCTTCAGCTCGTCGCGGGTCATCGGGCCGGTGGTGTCTTGCGAGCCGACCGAGGTCATCTTGGGTTCGCAGTAGGTGCCGGGGCGCATGCCCGTGCCTTCCGGCAAACCACAGGCACGGCCGACCATCTTCTGCGCCAGGGTGTAGCCCTTGCCGGTGTCGGCCGGGATCTGCGGCAGGCGGAACAAGGTGGAGGCGGGCAGGCCGAGGAATTCACGCGCCTTGGCGGTGAGGCTGCGGCCGATGATGAGGTTGATACGGCCACCGGCGCGCACTTCATCCAGCAGCACGAGGGTCTTCAGCTGCGATTCGGCAATCGTGGCACCTGCCTTGGTGGCCGTGACCTTGCCGGTCGCGTGGTCGACGTTCAGGGTGATCTCGTCACCCATGTCCATCTTGGCGACGTCGATTTCAATCGGCAGAGCGCCGGCATCTTCCTGGGTGTTGAAGAAGATCGGCGCGATCTTGCCGCCCAAGCAGACGCCACCGAACTTCTTGTTCGGCACGAAGGGGATGTCTTCGCCGGTCCACCACAGCACGGAGTTGGTGGCGGACTTGCGCGAGGAGCCGGTGCCGACCACGTCGCCCACGTAGGCGACGAGGTTGCCCTTGGCTGCGAGGTCCTGAATCATCTTGATCGGGCCGCGCTTGCCGTCTTCTTCCGGGGTGATGCCGGGGCGGGTGTTCTTCAGCATGGCCAGCGCATGCAGCGGGATGTCCGGGCGGCTCCAGGCATCCGGCGCCGGGGAGAGATCATCGGTATTGGTCTCGCCGGTCACCTTCAGCACGGTCAGCTTGATGCTGGCCGGGAACTCGGGGCGCGAGGTAAACCATTCGGCATCCGCCCAGCTCTGCACCACCTCTTTGGCGGCCGCATTGCCGGCCTTGGCTTTCTCGGCCACGTCATGGAAGTAGTCGAACATCAGCAGGGTCTTTTTCAGCGCGGCAGCCGAGATGGGCGCCAGCGCTGCGTCGTCGAGCAGATCGATCAGCGGCTTGACGTTGTAGCCCCCGACCATGGTGCCAAGCAGCTCGGTGGCCTTTTCGCGGCTGATGAGTGTGCAGGCCAGGTCGCCATGCGCCACGGCAGCGAGAAAGGAAGCTTTGACTTGCGCCGCATCATCCACGCCCGGGGGCACACGGTGTGTGATCAGATCAACCAGAAATGCGTCTTCACCCGCGGGCGGGTTTTTCAGCAGCTCAATCAGCTCGGCGGTTTGCTTGGCATCCAGCGCAAGGGGCGGAATACCAAGGGCGGCACGTTCGGCGGCGTGTTGGCGATAGGCTTCGAGCACGATGAGTTCTCCTGATTAAATGACGGGCTGACCCGAATTGAGTGTGGTGTCGGCAAAGAAGCGTTGCCGGATGTCTGGTGACAGTGCTGCCCCGGTGGTGTGCGCGCGTTTGAGCACCCCCCAGTAGTAGCGATAGGAAGCGCGGTCGTGGAGACGCGTGCCGTGGCGGGTCGGCCCCCAGTCTGCATCCTGCGCCGCCATGATGATCTGGCCGGCTTCTGCAATGTCGGGCGCGGCCGGTTGCATCGCGTGGAGTATCGGTTCGATCTGGGCGGGGTGGATGCTCCACATGCGCAGGTAACCGAAGTCCTCTCGTGCGCGGCGGGCGTCTGCCGCGGCAACGCCAGGATCGGCAAACTCGACGCTGACGTTATGCGAGGGCAACACGCCGTGGGCAAGCGCTGCAGCTGCCGTGTCGGCCTTGGCCCGAACGATCAGGGGATGCTCGAACTGTGCCGGGCTCTTCATGCAGCTCGCGGGCAGGGCGCCATGGTGGGCGCTGACGAAATCCATCAAGCCGAAATCCAGCGTTTCCACACCCTGCAAGGCAGCGATCTGCCAAGCCTGATTCAGCGCGCCATGGGTCTCGATGATGACGTGCAAGGGAATCACGCGGCCCAGGCTGCTGCGCGACTCGATGTCGCGCAGATGGGCGATCACCCGCTCGACGTCCGACACGCTGCGTGCCTTGGGCAGGCTGATATATGCCAAACGCCAGCCTGCAAGGCCAACAATGAGGTCGAGATCCTGTTTCCAGGCCGGGTGAGTAATGTCGTGAATCCGCGCGCCAACACGGTTAAACAGGTTCGCCGGGCTCATGACCAGCGCCGCCACCAGCTCCGCGTGGGCCTGTTCGTTGCCGGCTTTGGCGCCGTCTTCACAGTCCAGCGTGATGTCAAAAACGGCGCCACGCTCGGCCTGAATGGCAAGCGCCTTGCGCATCAGTTTCTCGCTGCCGGCGAAGTGCTCCACGGCCGGAATATCCGGCAGTCCACCTTCTTCCGCGTAAAGCACTTCACGAGGATGAGCAGCGTGCGTCATGAGTCAATCAATTTACTTGAGCAGGTCGGCGACGCCGGCACGTTCTTCTTCGAGCTCCTTGAGCGTGAAGTTCATCTTCTCGCGCGAGAACTCGTCGATTTCCAGCCCTTGAACGCGCGTGTATTCGCCGTGGGCGGTGATCACCGGTACGCCATAGATGATGCCAGCCGGAATGCCGTATGAGCCATCGGATTCCACGCCCATGGTGACCCACTCGCCGTTCGAGCCGAGGAACCAGTCGTGCATGTGATCAATGGCTGCGTTTGCGGCCGAGGCGGCGGAGGACAGGCCGCGCGCTTCGATGATCGCGGCGCCGCGTTTGCCGACGGTGGGCAGGAATACGTCGCGGTTCCAGGCTTCATCCTTGATCAGGTCTTTTACCTTGTCGCCATTGCTCGTGACAAAGCGGTAGTCGGCATACATCGTCGGGCTGTGATTGCCCCAGACCACCAGGCTCTTCAGGCTGGATACCGGGCGCCCGGACTTGGCGGCCAACTGCGACAGGGCGCGATTGTGGTCGAGACGCAACATCGCCGTGAAGTTCTTGGCGGGAACGCGACCAAATTTCTTCGCGCTTTCCTTGGCGATATAAGCATTGGTGTTGCAAGGGTTGCCTACCACCAGCACGCGGCAGTTCGGGTCAGCGTACTGGCCGATCGCTGCACCCTGAACGGTAAAGATCTTTGCGTTCTCTGCGAGCAAATCTTTGCGTTCCATGCCGGGCCCGCGTGGCCGGGCGCCTACCAACAAGGCCGCCTGCGAGTCTTTGAATGCAATGGCCGGGTCATCTGTTGCGATAACGCCAGCCAGCAGCGGGAACGCGCAGTCTTCGAGCTCCATGATCACGCCGGCGAGCGCTTTTTGCGCCTGGGGCAGGTCCAGCAATTGCAGGATGACAGGCTGGTCTTTGCCGAGCATCTCGCCGCTGGCGATGCGGAAGAGCAGGCTATAGCCGATTTGTCCGGCAGCGCCGGTAATGGTGACTCGAATGGGTGACTTGGGCATTGCAAGGCTCCTAGATTTTAGTCAGGTGCGAAGATTTAGCAGTCCTGTGTTGTCTGGTGTGTTGGGTAAGCCCGTTTGGACGGGTTGGCTTTAGTGTGAAAAAGGAGATTAGTAGCGGCTTGAGTATAGATTCCTCTCTGTGGCGTGTCAAAAGATAGCTTATGTCTTATATAAGACGTACGATAAATGTTGGACTTGACGGAATGTTTATGCTTGAATGTTCGTTATGGCACAGGAGTCACCCACATTTAGTCCGCTGTACAAACAGATCAGGAGCTTGATTGTTCAAGCACTTGAAGCCGGTGATTGGCAACCCGGGCAAACGATTCCGAGTGAGCAGGAGTTGGCGCTTCGCTTTGGAGTGAGCCAGGGCACGGTGCGCAAGGCGGTTGATGAGCTGGCGTCTGAGAACATTCTTGTACGAAAGCAGGGCAAAGGGACGTTTGTTTCCACCCATCAGGATCCGCGCGCGGCATTTCGTTTCTTGAGATTGAAAGCGCTGGATGGGCGTCTTGTTCAGCCAAAGAGCATGCCGCTGGAGTGCATGAGAGCAAAAGCCGGGCCAGAAGCGGCGCGCAATCTGGGTGTCGAGGTCGGGTGCCCGATCGTGATGGTGCGAAGATTGCTGCGGTTTGAGGGCAAACCTGTTGTGATCGACGAGATGTATCTGTCGGGAGACGCTTTTCCCGGGCTCACTATGGAAGTACTAAAAGATTGGCACGGGTCTTTGTACAGTTTGTTTGAGTCGCGATTCGGCGTACGAATGATTCGGGCAGAAGAAAAGGTGCGCGCCATTCTGGCTGACAAGGCTGTAGCAGAGGTGCTGGGCGTTGCCGAGAGCACACCCTTGCTCTCCGTGGAGCGCCTTGCGTTCAGCTACGGCGACAAGCCCGTCGAATGGCGCCGGGGCCTGTACTCGACCGAAGACTATTATTACGCGAACGAACTGAGTTGATGGCGCGCTGCCTGGGCAGCGTGAATGGGGTTAAGGGGGTAAGCATGGCTGAGACGGCAGTAAAGAAAGAGCGGCCCAAGCATCTGAATCTTGCTCAGATCAGATTGCCGCTGCCGGGCTACGTATCGATTCTTCATCGTGTCAGTGGGGTGGGCTTGTTTCTCTGCCTTCCTGTGCTGATTGCGCTGTTCGGCGCCAGCCTGGGGTCGGCGGAAGAGCTTGAGTGTTACCGCGCGACGATGGCGTATTCGGTACTCGGGCTACCTGTCGTCAAGCTTTTGCTTCTCGGCCTGCTGTGGGCTTACCTGCATCACTTCTGTGCGGGCATTCGCTTCCTGCTCCTTGATATGCACGTAGGCGTCGAGTTACCCCGCGCGCGCGCGTCGGCATGGGTGGTAATGGGTGTCAGCTTGGTGCTGACGGTCGTGTTGGGGGTACTGACATGGTGAAACGTCTCGCAGTAGGCGCGCATTATGGGCTGCGCGACTGGCTGGCTCAGCGGGTAACGGCCACCGTCATGGCGATTTACACGGTTTATATGGTGGTCCGCGTACTGAGCTTGCCCGCCTTTGACAACGCGGCCTGGCGCGTGTTGATGTCCGGCAGCTTTACGAAATTTGCGAGTTTCCTTTTTGCACTCGCGCTGTTCTATCACGCCTGGGTGGGCGTGCGCGACATCTGGATGGACTACGTCAAGCCTCTCAGTGTCCGGCTGATCTTGCATGTGATGACCCTTTTAGCACTCGTCGGCTACGCCGGCTGGGTAGCTACGATCCTGTGGAGGCTCTAAGTGAAAGTCGCCAGGCGTTCTTTTGATGCGGTAATCGTCGGCGCGGGTGGTGCCGGTATGCGTGCTGCGGTGACTTTGGCTGAATCCGGGCTGAAGACGGCAGTCATCTCAAAGGTTTTCCCCACTCGCTCGCACACGGTTGCAGCGCAAGGTGGTGTGTCGGCATCGCTGGGGAACTCGGAGCCCGATCACTGGACGTGGCATATGTACGACACCGTCAAGGGGTCGGACTGGCTGGGCGATCAGGACGCAATCGAATTCATGTGCAAGCAGGCGCCGCAAGTGGTCGTCGAGCTTGAGCACTACGGGATGCCGTTTGATCGTACCGACGAAGGCAAGATCTATCAGCGCCCGTTTGGCGGGCATATGTCGAATTTTGGCGAGAAGCCGGTTCGCCGTGCCTGCGCGGCCGCTGACCGGACCGGCCATGCGATGCTGCATGCGCTCTACCAGCGCAATGTGCGCGCGAATACCCAGTTTTTTGTCGAGTGGCTGGCGCTGGATCTCTTGCGTGCTGCCGACGGTCGTGTGCTCGGCGTGATTGCCATGGAGATGGAGTCGGGCGAGATCACGGTATTCCAGGCCAAAGCGACTTTGTTTGCGACGGGCGGCGCGGGGCGGATTTATTACTCGTCGACCAATGCCTTCATCAATACCGGCGATGGCGTAGGCATGGCTGCGCGGGCCGGCATCCCGCTTGAAGACATGGAGTTCTGGCAGTTCCACCCGACCGGCGTGGCGGGTGCGGGCGTGCTGATTACAGAAGGCGTGCGCGGCGAGGGCGGCATCCTGCGCAATGCCTCCGGCGAGCGTTTCATGGAGCGCTATGCGCCGAACGCCAAAGACCTGGCTTCGCGGGACGTGGTTTCGCGGGCAATGGTCACCGAGATCAACGAAGGTCGCGGCTGTGGTCTCAACAAGGACCACGTGCTGCTGGATATTACCCACCTCGATGCTGAAGTGATCAACAAGCGTCTGCCCGGGATTCGCGAGATATCGATCCAGTTTGCCGGAGCTGATCCGATCAAAGATCCAATCCCGGTGGTGCCAACCTGTCACTACCAGATGGGGGGAATCCCGACCAACTACCATGGCGAGGTCGTCGTGAATGGCGCGTCGGTCCCCGGGTTCTATGCGGCAGGCGAGTGTGCCTGTGCGTCCGTCCATGGCGCGAACCGCCTGGGCACCAATTCACTGCTGGATCTGCTGGTGTTTGGCAAGAGCTCGGGCGAGTCGATGGTGGAATACATCCGCAAGCAGGGTTCCAGCCAGGACGAGATTCCGCAAAGCGAAATCGATCGCAGTCTGGCGCGCGTAGACCGCTTGAATACACAGAAGTCCGGCGCCGACGTTCATCAGACTAGACTCGCGATGCAGCGCACCATGCAGAGCCACGCAGGGGTGTTTCGCTTCAAGGATATGCTGGCGCAAGGCGTGGACAAGATTCTGGAGATCGAGAAGCAAGTGCTGCAGACCGAGATCAAGGATAAGTCCCAGGTCTGGAACACCGCACGGATCGAGGCGCTGGAGCTGGAGAACCTGATCGAGGTGGCCAAGGCGACCATTATCTCTGCGAATGCACGGACCGAATCACGTGGGGCCCATGTGCGTGATGACGCGCCGGATACGCCGGAGCATCCGGATGGTCGGGATGACGCCAACTGGCTGAAGCACACGCTCTGGTTCCGCGAGAACAATCGTCTGGAATACAAGCCGGTCACGCTCAAACCTCTGACCGTTGACTCCGTTCCGCTGAAGAAGCGCGCATACTGATTTCGTCCGGGAGCCCGAGAAAGATGACCACCCGCACCGTCCAATTCAAGATTTACCGCTACGATCCGGACAAGGATGCCAAGCCCTACATGCAGGATATCTCGGTTGAGCTTGAGCCGAGCGACCGCAAGCTGCTGGATGCGCTGGTCAGGCTGAAGAGCGTCGACGATTCGATTTCTTACCGACGCTCCTGCCGCGAAGGGGTTTGTGGCTCAGATGCCATGAACATCAATGGCAAGAACGGCCTGGCATGCCTGACCGATATCGATAGCCTGAAGCAGCCCATTCTGTTGCGTCCCTTGCCTGGATTACCGGTCATTCGCGATCTGATCGTCGACATGACCCAGTTCTTCAAGCAATACCACTCGATCAAGCCTTACGTCGTCAACAACTCGCCCGCGCCCGAGATGGAGCGCCTGCAGAGCCCGGACGAGCGTGAAGAGCTTAACGGGCTTTACGAGTGCATCCTCTGCGCCTGTTGCTCCACCAGTTGTCCGAGTTTCTGGTGGAATCCTGACAAGTTTGTTGGCCCGGCGGGTCTGCTCGCTGCCTATCGCTTTATTGCGGATACCCGGGACGAGGCCACCAACGAGCGTCTCGACAATCTCGAAGATCCCTATCGCCTGTTCCGCTGCCACACCATCATGAATTGCGTGGATGTGTGCCCGAAGCATCTGAATCCGACCAAGGCTATCGGCAAGATCAAAGAACTGATGGTCTCCAGAATGGTATGAGCGGCGCATTGGAACGCGCCAAGTGGCGCAGCCGTCGCGGCTTGCTGGAACTCGATCTGGTATTCAGCCGCTTCTTTGAGGCGAAAGGCGATTCGCTCTCAACGGCCGAGCTGGAAGTATTGCAGGACTTGCTGGTTACGGACGATCACGCACTATGGGCGATGCTCAACGGCACGGCAGAATGTAGCAAGAAGAAGTGGAAGACTATGGTGGCGATGATCAGGTCTACCGGAATGGCACCTGACTCGGCAGAACTGAAGACGACGGAAGGGACGACTGGCATGACGACACAAAAGAGCGCAACCCTTGGCTTTAATGGCCAAAGCTATGAATTTCCGGTGGTTTCCGGCACGGTCGGGCCAGATGTCATCGATATTCGATCACTTTATGGCAAGACAGGGGCATTTACATTCGACCCCGCCTTCATGTCGACGGCGTCGTGCAAATCCGCCATCACGTATATCGATGGGGATAAGGGCGAACTGCTCTACCGCGGCTATCCGATCGAGCAGCTTGCGGTCAGTTGCGACTACCTTGAGACCTGTTACCTGCTCAAGGAAGGCGAGCTGCCAAACAAGACGCAGTACGACGACTTCGTGGCTGACGTCAAGAAGCACACCATGGTGCACGAGCAGCTGACCCGCCTGTACCAGGGCTTCCGCCGCGACGCGCATCCGATGGCGATTCTGGTTGGCATGGTCGGCTCGCTCTCCGCCTACTACCAGGATTCGCTGGATATCAACAACCCCGAGCACCGCACCTTGGCTGCGATGCGTTTGATTTCCAAGATCCCGTCGATCACCGCGATGGCGTACAAGTACACGATTGGCGAGCCTTTCATGTACCCGCGCAACGACCTCGACTATGCAAGCAATTTCCTGCACATGATGTTCGCGACACCGTGTGAGAAGTACGAGCCGAATCCGGTGCTGGCACGCGCGCTGGATCGCATCCTGATTCTGCATGCCGACCACGAGCAGAACGCTTCGACCTCGACCGTGCGACTCTCTGGCTCGTCGGGCGCCAACCCCTTCGCGTGTATCGCCGCCGGCATCGCCTGCCTGTGGGGGCCTGCGCACGGCGGCGCGAACGAGGTTTGTCTGGTGATGCTAGACGACATCATGAAACATGGTGGCGTCGAGAAAATTGGCGAGTTCATCAGCAAAGTGAAAGACAAAAATTCCAATGTCAAGCTGATGGGCTTTGGTCACCGTGTCTATAAGAACTATGACCCGCGTGCGAAGCTGATGCGCGAAACCTGCCACGAGGTGCTGGGCGAGCTGGGCCTGCATGATGATCCGCTCTTCAAGCTGGCGCTGGAGCTCGAAAAGATTGCGCTGGAAGATGAGTATTTCGTGTCGCGCAAACTCTACCCGAACGTCGATTTTTACTCCGGCATTGTGCAAAAAGCGATGGGCATCCCCGTCTCGTTGTTCACCGGAATCTTTGCGATGGCACGCACCATCGGCTGGATTGCACAGTGGAACGAGATGATTGGTGACGCTGAGCAGAAGATTGGCCGCCCGCGCCAGCTCTACATCGGCGAGCCGCGTCGTGATGTGCGTTCCATGGCATTGCGTACCTAAGCTGATATTGGGTGCGCCCGCGGCTGAGTGCGGGCGCATCATAATAATATGTCTGTCATAACCGGCGTGTTTGTCGAGAAGACCAGCCGCCCTTGAACAGGTGAATCCCATCATGAGACAGTTTTTGACCAACTCCTACCTGTTTGGCAGCAACGCTCCTTTTATCGAGGAGCTTTACGAGGCGTATCTGGAGAACCCCGCTTCGGTTGCCGATCAGTGGCGCAGTTATTTTGATTCCCTGCAGAATCTGCCGGGAAGTGGACGCGACGTGGCGCACGCGCCGGTGGTGGCCTCGTTTGCGCAGATGGCCAAGCAGGGCAAGCCGCTGGCTTCCGCGATCACCACGCCGGGCGTTGCAGACAAACGCCAGATCGGCGTGCTGCAGATGATCAATGCCTACCGCTTCCAGGGCAATCGCTGGGCGCAACTCGATCCGCTCAAGCGCCAGGAACGACCGTCGATTGCCGAGCTGGAGCCGTCCTATTACGGTTTCACCGAGGCAGACCTCTCCGCGGTTTTCAATGTGGGCTCCTTCCAGTTTCAGGAGAGCAGCCAGGCCTCGCTGCGCGAGATTCTCGAAGCCGTGCGCCAGACCTATTGCGGCACGCTGACGGTCGAGTACATGTACATGGCGGACGTGCAGCAGAAGCGCTGGGTGCAGAGCAAGCTGGAGCCGATCCGCTCGACGCCATCGTTCGATGTGGCAACCAAGAAGCGCATTCTGGAGCGCCTGACCGCCGCCGAGACGCTTGAGAAATACCTGCATACCAAGTATGTCGGGCAGAAGCGTTTCTCTCTCGAAGGGGGGGATTCCGCGATTGTCGCGCTGGACGCGATCATCAATGCGGCCGGCGGGCGCAGCGTGCAGGAGATGGTGATCGGCATGGCCCACCGTGGGCGTCTTAACGTGCTGGTCAACGTGCTGGGCAAGGCACCGAAGATGCTCTTCGAAGAGTTTGAAGGCAAGCACTCGGAAGACCTGGAAGCCGGTGACGTGAAATACCATATGGGTTTCTCCAGCGATGTGAATACGCCGGGAGGGCCGCTTCACCTCTCCCTGGCGTTCAATCCATCACACCTGGAGATCGTCAACTCGGTTGTGGAAGGTTCGGTTTATTCCCGTCAAAAGCGTCGCGACGACGTGAACAAGAACCAGGTGATGGCTGTACTGATTCACGGTGACGCGGCCGTGGCAGGGCAGGGCATCAATCAGGAACTGTTGAACTTCAGCCAGACGCGCGGCTACGGTACGGGCGGCACGGTGCATCTGGTGATCAACAACCAGATCGGCTTTACCACGTCTGACCCGCGTGATGCGCGCAGCTCGTTGTATTGCACCGACATCTTCAAGATGGCCGAAGCGCCGATTTTCCATGTGAATGGCGACGATCCCGAAGCGGTCGCGCTGGCCTGCCAGCTGGCGGTGGAGTATCGCCAGACCTTCAAGAAAGATGTTGTCATCGATCTGCTGTGCTATCGCAAGCTCGGCCACAACGAGCAGGATGAGCCGATGGTGACGCAGCCGCTGATGTACAAGAAAATTGCGCAGCATCCGGGCACGCGCCAGCTCTATGCGGACAAGCTCGTTGCGCAGGGCGTGTGCACCAGCGCCGAGCCAGACACCATGATCGCGGATTACCGTGATCATCTGGATCGCGGCGAGCTGCTTTACAACCCGGCTTTGTCTGGCCACAACCGGAAGTTCATTCAGGACTGGTCGAATTTCATCCGCAGGGAATACACCGACGAAGCAGATACCTCGGTCCCGATGGGCGAGCTCAAACGCTTCGCCGCGCGCCTTGTTGATACACCGCCAGGTTTCACGCTTCACTCCCGTGTGGCCAACATCATCGATTCGCGCCGCGCCATGGGGCAGGGCACGCAGCCGCTGGACTGGGGCATGGCCGAGAACCTGGCCTATGCGTCGCTCGTTGCACAAGGTTATGGCGTGCGCATTTCCGGTCAGGATTGCGGGCGCGGCACCTTCTTCCATCGCCACGCGGTGCTGCATGACCAGAATCGTGAGCGCTGGGATGCGGGCAGCCACGTGCCGCTTGCCAATATCCAGCCCGATCAGGCGCCGTTCACGGTGATCGACTCAGTACTCTCCGAATCCGGGATTCTCGGCTTTGAGTACGGCTATGCCACGGCCGAGCCCAATCAGCTGGTGGTGTGGGAGGCGCAGTTTGGTGACTTTGGCAATTGCGCCCAGGTGGTGATCGACCAGTTCATCTCCTCCGGCGAAGCCAAGTGGGGCCGGCTCTCCGGCATCACCATGCTGCTGCCGCACGGCTACGAAGGGCAGGGGCCGGAGCACTCGTCAGCCCGCCTGGAACGCTACATGCAGCTCTGCGCCGAGAACAACTGGCAAGTCTGCGTGCCCTCGACGCCGGCCCAGATTTTCCACATCTTGCGGCGCCAGATGGTTCGCCCCCTGCGCAAGCCGCTGGTGGTCATGACGCCGAAGTCGCTGTTGCGCCACAAAGACGCCGTCTCGTCGCTGGATGAGCTCGCGACTGGCCAGTTCCGTACGGTGATTGATGAAGTCGACGCCTTCGATGCCAAGAAGGTCAAACGCATCGTCGTCTGCTCGGGCAAGCTGTATTACGAATTGCTGGCCGAGCGTCGCGCCAAGGCAATCAAGGACACCGTTATAGTGCGTCTGGAACAGCTTTATCCCTTCCCGAACGAAGCGTTTGCCGCCGAGCTTGCCAAGTATCCGAACGCCAAGGACATCGTCTGGTGTCAGGAGGAACCCCGCAACCAGGGGGCCTGGTACTGGATCGCCTCGCGGCAGCATCTGGCACGCTCAATGGCGAGCAAGCACAGCTTGCACTTGGTCAGCCGCCCCGCTTCGGCGTCGCCGGCGGTGGGTTACTACGCAAAACACAATGCCCAGCAGCGCGCGATCATCGAAGGCGCGTTCGGTACTCTCGGACAAGACCAGGCCCCGCGCTTCTGAGCGCGCCCTGACGGATAAAAACTGGAGAATCAGAAAATGATCATCGAAGTCAAAGTTCCGCAGCTTTCGGAGTCTGTCTCCGAGGCAACCCTGGTCAGCTGGCATGCGCAAGAGGGTGAAGCCGTCAAACGCGATCAGAACCTGATCGACATTGAGACCGATAAAGTCGTGCTGGAAACCCCCGCTCCCGCCGATGGCGTGATCGTCAAGATCATCAAGCGCAACGGTGAGACGGTGGCCAGCGGTGAAGTGATTGCGCAGCTGGATACCGAAGCCAAGGCCGGCGTGGTGCCCGCTGCAGCGGCGAGTCCTGCGCCTGCGGCAACGGGTGGCAGCGCTTCCCCTGCCGCCACGGTCGTGCCGGGCATGGGGCCGGCGGCACGCAAGATCCTGGCGGAGAAGGGGGCGGATGCGGCCAGTGTTCAGGGCAGTGGCCCTGGCGGGCGCGTGACCAAATCTGACGCGCTCGGACTGGTCCGCCCAGCCAGCGGAAGCTCGGTTTCTGCACCGGCCGTCTCGGCGCCGGCCGCTACCGCACAGACGGCGCTCCCGCAGCCGCCTGTTCCGCCGGCGGTCGAAGCCGTGCTGGCTGATCGACCAGAGCAGCGCGTGCCGATGAGCCGCCTGCGTGCCCGGGTCGCCGAGCGTCTGCTGCAATCACAAGCCACCAATGCCATCCTCACCACGTTCAACGAGGTGAACATGGCGCCGGTGATGGAGTTGCGCAAGAAGTATGTCGAGAAGTTCGAGAAGGAACATGGCATCAAGCTTGGCTTCATGTCCTTCTTCGTCAAGGCTGCCGTCGCCGCGCTGAAGAAATACCCGGTGCTGAACGCCTCGGTAGAAGGGAACGACATCGTCTATCACGGCTATTTTGATATCGGTATTGCCGTCGGCAGCCCGCGCGGCCTGGTGGTGCCCATCCTGCGTAATGCGGATCAGATGAGCATCGCGCAGATCGAGAAGAAGATCGCCGAGTTCGGTGCCAAAGCCAAAGAAGGCAAACTCTCGATTGAAGAGCTCTCCGGCGGTACCTTCTCGATTTCCAACGGTGGTGTGTTTGGCTCCATGCTCTCCACGCCGATCATCAACCCGCCACAGTCCGCGATTCTCGGCATCCACGCCACCAAGGACCGCCCGGTGGTTGAAAACGGCCAGATCGTGATCCGGCCGATCAACTACCTTGCCATGTCTTACGACCACCGGATCATTGATGGTCGCGAGGCCGTGCTCGGCCTGGTTGCGATGAAAGAAGCGCTGGAAGACCCGGCCCGTCTGCTGCTGGAAATCTGATCGAAGGGGGGCCGGGAGGCAGGGTCTGCGAACTGGGGTTATTACGCTGCATTCGTCAGCGCTGATGTCCCCGCTTCCCACTTCCCATTCCCCAGTCCCCATCATTCAAAGGATATGAAATGAGCCAAGAATTCGATGTCGTCGTGATTGGTGGTGGTCCTGCAGGCTATGTGTCGGCGATTCGCGCCTCACAACTGGGTTTGAAGACTGCCTGCTGCGAATACAACGCCTATGCCGATCCGAAAGGTGAGCCGCGGCTGGGGGGCACCTGCCTGAATGTGGGATGCATCCCGTCCAAGGCCTTGCTGCACTCGTCTGAGCTGTACCATCAGGCCGAGCATTCATTCATCATGCACGGCATCAAGACCGAGGGCATCTCGATCGATGTGCCGTCCATGGTTCGGCGCAAGGACAATATCGTCAATCAGCTGACCCAGGGCATCAAAGGCCTGTTCAAGAAATACAAGGTCACGTTTGTGGCCGGGCGCGGCAGCTTCGTAGCGCAGGCAGACGGCAAATGGCAGCTCAAGATCGGTGAAGAAGTGGTGACGGCGCGGCACGTCATTATCGCCACGGGCTCACGCGCGCGGCATCTGCCCGGGGTTGTCGTCGATCAGAACCTGGTGGTGGATAACGAAGGCGCGCTCGCGACGACTACTGTGCCCAAGCGCTTGGGCGTAATTGGCTCGGGTGTGATCGGGCTTGAGATGAGCTCGGTGTGGAAGCGCCTGGGTTCCGAAGTCACGATTCTTGAAGCCGCGCCGGATTTTCTCGCCGCGGCCGATGCCGATGTTGCCAAGGAAGCCTGGAAGATCTTCACCAAGAAGCAGGGGCTCAATATCCAGCTGGGTATCCAGATCAAGGAAGTGAAGGTCGAAGAGAAGTCCGTCGTGGTGCAGTACGAAAATGACGACGGCGATCAGACCCTTGAGGTCGACAAGCTCATCGTGGCCGTCGGACGTATTGCCAACACCGACGGATTGAATGCTGAAGCCGTCGGCCTGGCGCTCGACGATCGTGGCCGCGTCAAGGTTGATGCGCATTGTGCAACCAACCTGCCGAACGTCTGGGCGGTGGGCGATGTGGTGCCGGGTCCGATGCTGGCGCACAAAGGGATGGAAGAAGGCGTCATGGTCGCCGAGTGCATAGCCGGCCAGGCCGGGCACGTGAATTACGACGCCATCCCCTGGGTGGTGTACACCCAGCCCGAGATCGCCTGGGTGGGCCGGACCGAGCAGCAGCTCAAGGCCGACAACATCCCCTACAAACTCGGGCAGATCCCCTTCCTGGCCAATGGCCGTGCCTTGGGGCAGGGTGACACGACCGGCTTCGTCAAGGTGCTGGCGCATGCCGAAACCGATCAGATTCTCGGGGTGCATATCCTCGGCACCAATGCGTCCGAACTGATCGCCGAAGCGGTTGTGGCCATGGAGTTCGGCGGTGCGGCGGAAGATCTTGCCCGCATCGCCCACGCACACCCCACCCTGTCAGAAGCCATGCACGAAGCAGCGCTGGCGGTGGACAAGCGCTCCCTGCATTTCTGAGCCGCAACGCACAGACGATTCCAGGACCTGCCCTTCCTCTTCACCGGGGAAGGGCATGGATTTTTGTGCAGCATGAGTTGTTAGCAGCATGACGGCCCACTCGATACTCCAGGTTCCCGAATTCGGCGTGCGCGAGGCCTACGCCGCGGCGTTATCTGCGCGTGGCTACCAGGCCGATGCCGCGCAGCGCGCCGCCGTGGAGCGCCTGCAACGTTTGTACACCGAGCTTCTGAGCTTCAAGGCACGTCGCCGCACGCGGCTGCGCAAGCTGCTGATCCACCCCGATCTGCCGCGCAGTGTCTACCTCTGGGGCGGTGTCGGGCGGGGCAAGAGTTTCATCATGGACGCCTTCTTCGACGCGCTGCCCTATCGGCGCAAGCGTCGCGTTCACTTTCACGCCTTCATGCAGGACATTCACGCCCAGATGCGCCTGCATCGCAGCGAGTCCGATCCCCTGGCCCACGTCGCCGACAAGCTTGCCATCCAGGTGCGCCTGCTGTGTTTCGATGAGTTCCATGTGTCGGACATTGCCGATGCAATGATGCTCGGCCGCCTGCTGCAAGCGCTGTTCGAGCGTGGCGTCGTGTTCGTGATGACCTCGAACTACCCGCCTGACGGCTTGTATCCGAATGGCCTGCAACGGCAGAACTTCCTGCCAAGCATCGAGCTGATCAAGCGCCAGTTCGATGTCATGGAGGTGGACGACGGCACCGATTACCGCATGCGCTCGCTGGAACGTATGCAGCTCTACATCGTTCCTGCCGGTGAGGCCGCGGACGCGAGCTTGCGCGAGCATTTTCAGACCATCGCGGCCTGCCCCGGCGAGGCGGGCACAATCCACATTCTGGAGCGGCCGATCAAGGCCATCAGCATGGCGCCCGGCGTGATCTGGTTTGACTTTGTCGAACTCTGCGGCGGCGCCCGATCGCAGAACGATTACCTTGAAATTGCCCGCGAGCACCATACCGTGCTGCTCTCCAACGTGCCCCAGATGGCGCGCGAGCAGGCCAATGAAGCGCGGCGCTTCACCTGGCTGATCGACGTGCTGTATGACTTCCGCGTCAAGCTCATCCTCAGCGCCCAGGTCGGCGCCCACATGCTTTACCGCGAAGGGCCGAATGCGCAGGAATTCCCGCGCACCGTCTCCCGCCTGATCGAGATGCGCACCCGCGAATACCTCGCCGAACCGCACCGCCCGCAATAACGGGCAGGTGCAGCGACTCAGTGCGGCGTGAGCATGCCCTGGGTTTCGATGAAGCTGATGATCTCCTCCAGCCCCTGACCCGTTTTCTGGTTGCTGAAGACGAATGGCTTGGCGCCGCGCATCTTCTTCGAGTCGCGATCCATCACTTCAAGCGAGGCGCCCACCATCGGTGCCAGGTCGATCTTGTTGATCACCAGCAGATCACTCTTCATGATCCCCGGCCCGCCCTTGCGCGGAATCTTGTCGCCGGCGGAAACGTCAATGACATACAGCGTCAGATCTGAAAGCTCGGGCGAAAACGTCGCCGCGAGATTGTCGCCACCACTCTCCACAAAAATGATCTCCAGCCCGGGGAAGCGGCGGTTGAGCTGGTCGATGGCTTCGAGGTTGATCGACGCATCTTCACGGATCGCCGTGTGCGGGCAGCCGCCCGTTTCCACGCCAAGAATGCGCTCGGCCGGCAGCGCCTCGTTGCGCACCAGAAACTGCGCATCCTCGGCGGTGTAGATGTCATTGGTCACCACCGCGATGTTGTACTTGTCGCGCAGCGCGCGGCACAGGGCGAGTGTCAGGGCCGTCTTGCCGGAGCCGACCGGGCCGCCGATGCCGACGCGGAGGGGTTGGGATTGGGTCATGGGACTTCCTTTGATTTCATGAATAGCGGTGCCGCGCAAGGACACCAAATGACGTCAACAAACAAGATGGTTCCTGCACTGCGGAAAGCGAGGCGGGCGGATTTTGTAGGGCGGGTTAGGCGAAGCCGTAACCCGCCAAAGCCTTGGTTCATCAATTCGCATCAAAACTGAGACGAGCAGTACATGAATCCAGTCGACAGTCCGCGCGGGTTACGCCTGCGGCTAACCCGGCCTACCGGGCTGAATACGTTAGGCCGGAAGACGCTCCTGCTTGAACGAAGTGTTCGCTACTTAGCCCGCAGGCAAGTACTAGGATTGACGCGACGGAAACAAGAACTTGTGCGAAAACCAACCAAGCCTCGACTTGCGCAAGCTTAGAAAGTAATCGGCCTCCGGCTGCGAGATCTCCCTCCAGAAGTTTGCGATTAGTACGGCGCACCATCAATCGAGCAGGCCAGAGCGTGGCACATTCTAGTTCCTTCAAGAACTTGTCGATATCAGTACTTCGAGGAGCGGGCTGTTCTTTAACTCTCTTTCCAGCCTCCGCGCTAGAGGAAACCACTGCGGCGGAGTAGCGCTGCAATAGATTAAGAATTACAACCAAAGAGAATAATAACGAGAGCGTGCTAAGCGTACCTGGAGCCAGAAATTTCGAGGCTGAATCAAGGTTAGCGAGGAGCGCGCCTAGAATTCCGGCATAGCCGACTAATACCCAGCCCGAGAACTTGGAAAGCCCTGCGCTCATACACTCGGCCATTGCTGTCAAAACTTGACCTATGTATGCACTATCGCTTTCTGAGAGAGATGGTTTTTTATCCATGTGTGACTAACGAATACGGTTTACTCGCCGCATGGCGATGCTGGGCCAGGATATGATTGTCATCGGGACGGATAGCCATTTATTGAACAAAACTGCCGGACGCGATGGAGCAGGAGGATTGTAATCCAGACCATCCGACGCAATGCGTTTCGCCTCGATTGCGCTCTACGGATGTTGCTCCAGCCCCACGTCCTCATTCCTCAGTCCTTATTCTCACGACCTGAACAGCCGCGTGTACTGCGTCTCATGCTGGCAACTCGCCAATGTCATGCCTGGCGTGAAGTTCTCCCAGTCTTCGGACTCCGCACGGCGTAGCGCATCACTGGCAAGCGCGGGCAAGGCGGGCGAGAGGGCGGCGAGCAGGCGTTGGCCGGCGGTCTGGCCGAGCGGCACGAGTTTGACGGCGGCCATCACCTGATTCTCCAGCCAGGCCCAGAGGTAGGCGCTGGCGGCGGCGTGTTCGTCGATCTGCCAGTGCGCTGCGGCGGCGGCCCAGGGTGTGGGATAGGCGATTTCGCGCAGGCTGAGCAGCGTTGTTTTGCTGGCCTCGGGCGTGTCCGGCAGATCGCGCAGGAGGCGGGCGAGCGAGTAGCCCATCTGTAAGGTTTCGGCGCGCAGTTCGCTGGTTTCGCGGGTGGCGATGAATTCGGCATTGAGGCGGGTGACTTCTGCGGTGTCGGCCGCTTTCCAGGCGCGCAGCAGGCCGATCAAGGCCGGGGCTTCGCAGCGCGCCAGGGCGAAGTGCAGGGCGTCGCGAATCCAGTTCTGCGCGGCTGCTTCATCCGTCACCTTGCCGGATTCAACCGCCCATTCCAGCCCCTGCGAGTAGGAGAAGGCGCCGACCGGCAGGGCCGGGCTGGCCAGATGCAGCAGGCGAATGAGTTGCAGATTCACCGTGAAGTACCTGCTTGAAGAGCCGCTTGCAGTATGGCTGTGCGGGCAGCCGTTCTAGAGAAACAGGTAAGGCGGCTGTTTGTGGCAAGGATGCCTGAAGATGCCCGCTGGGGGCGGCTCTTCGGGGTAGGTCGGATAAGCCGAAGGCGCCATCCGACGCATGGGTGGTCGTGTCGAATGGTCGGAAGGCGCTGCGCTTTCCCGACTCTACGGAATCGATCCACGTGCGATATAACACGAGGCTCCCGCCAGAGCGGGAACGACGGCTTCATGCATGGCTGCCGCCCATTACGTGGATCTTGGCTTCGGTGGCGCCGCGCTCGGCGTGATGGTGGCCGTGGGCGTAGGCGCCGGCTTCGGGTTCGAAGGCGGCGTCGATGTGGCTGAGCTGGGTGCCGAGGCCTTCGAGCATGTGTTCGAGCACGTGGTCTTGCTGGATGCGCAGGGCGCCATCGAGCACCTGTACCGCGACGTGGCGGTTGCCCAGGTGGTAGGCGGCGCGGGTGAGTTCAACGGGGTTGGCGCAGCGCGCTTCGACCAGGGCTTCGGGTGCGGCGACGACTTCGACGATGCGGCCATCCTTGGCGGCGAGCTTGTCACCGCCACGCAGGATGGTGCCGCGCGGCAGGAAGAGGCCGACTTCTTCACCCGATGCAATGCGGGTACGCAGGCGGCTCTTGGTGCGGGCGTCGAAGTCGAGCACGAGCTGTTCGGTGGCCGGCGCATCGCCGGTGTAGAGGGATTCGATGAGGAGCATGTTTCGTGAGTCGGCAGTCGGGAGTAGAGAGTCGTTCAGTCGATCCAGTTTTCCAGCTTCAGGCCGGGAACACGTTCGAATTCGCGGAGATTGTTGGTGACCAGCGTGCAGTCAAGCGCCAGGGCGTGGGCGGCGATCTGCAAGTCATAACTGCCAATCGGCGTTCCTCTGCGTTCAAGTGGGCCCGCAGATCGCCCAAGTGAATTGCGGCCGCGTGATCGAACGGGAGGATGGTGATCGTCGCCAGGAACTCGTCATGCACTTGCCGGGTGCGGGGCGAGACGGACTTCGCAGCACCAAAATAGAGTTCGCCCGCCACAATCGAAGAAATGCCGATCTTTGCGAAGTCATGACGCTCAAGGAAAACTCTCGCACAACGAGGCGGCTTGTTCTTGATCAGATAAATGCAGATGTTGGTGTCAAGCAGGTAGCGCATTCTGTCGGCTAGAGATTGTCGAGTTCAGGGCGTTCTTGCGCTGGGGGCTGTTCGCGTTCGGGGAAGTCGCCGTCAAACGCATCCAGGGCGGCAAAAAAGCCTGCCCATGCTCTTTCGCAGCGGACGCAGCACGACGGTATCGCCGACGCGCTCGATCAGCACCTCGTCGCCCTCGAAACGGAATTCCTTGGGTAGGCGCACGGCCTGACTGCGGCCATTGGTAAATAGCTTGGCGGTTTGCATGATGATTCCTCAAGGCGGTATATATCAATGATATATACCGCCTCTGGCGAACGCAAGGCTCAGAACAGGAAGTAGCGCTGCGCCATCGGCAGGCTGGTGGCGGGCTCGCAGGTGAGCAACTCGCCATCGGCGCGCACCTCGTAGGTCTCGGGATCGACCTGGATGTCGCCATGCCAGTCGTTGTGGATCATGTCGGTCTTCTGCACGTTGCGGATGTTTTTCACCGCTTCGAGCGGCTTCTGCAAGCCAAGATTCGCGAGCGTGCCTTTGTCTAGCGCGGCTTGCGAGACGAAGGTGAGCGAGGTTTTCAGCCCGCCGCCAAAGGCGCCGAACATCGGGCGGTAATGTACCGGCTGCGGCGTGGGGATCGAGGCGTTGGCGTCGCCCATTGCGGCGGCGGCGATCATGCCGCCCTTGATGATCAGGCTGGGCTTCACGCCGAAGAAGGCCGGCTTCCAGACCACCAGATCGGCGAGCTTGCCGACTTCTACCGAGCCGACGATGTGGCCGATGCCGTGGGCAATCGCCGGGTTGATGGTGTATTTGGCGATGTAGCGTTTGGCGCGGAAGTTGTCGTTACGGGCGCCGTCGCCCTTGAGCGCGCCGCGCTGGGTCTTCATCTTGTGGGCGGTCTGCCAGGTGCGGATCACCACTTCGCCAACGCGACCCATTGCCTGCGAGTCGCTGGAGAACATCGACAGCGCGCCGATGTCATGCAGGATGTCTTCGGCGGCAATGGTTTCGCGGCGGATGCGGCTTTCGGCAAAAGCCACGTCTTCGGCAATCGAAGCATCGAGGTGGTGGCAGACCATGAGCATATCGAGGTGCTCGTCGATGGTGTTGACGGTGTAGGGGCGTGTCGGGTTGGTCGAGCTGGGCAGCACGTTCTTGAGGCCGGCAAGCTTGACGATGTCTGGCGCGTGGCCGCCGCCCGCACCTTCGGTGTGGAAGGTGTGGATGGTGCGGCCCTTGAAGGCGGCGGCGGTGTCTTCGACGAAGCCGGATTCGTTGAGTGTGTCGGAGTGGATGGCGACCTGCACATCCATTTCTTCGGCAACACTCAGGCAGTTATCGATGGCAGCAGGCGTCGTGCCCCAGTCTTCGTGCAGCTTGAGGCCGATGGCACCGGCATCAACCTGTTCGCGCAGTGGATCGGGCAGGCTGACATTGCCTTTGCCGAGAAAGCCCAGATTCATCGGGAAGGCGTCAGCCGCCTGCAGCATCCTGGCGATATGCCAGGGGCCTGGCGTGCAGGTGGTGGCAAACGTCCCTGTGGCGGGGCCGGTGCCGCCGCCGATCATGGTGGTCACGCCACTCATGAGTGCTTCGTCAATCTGCTGCGGGCAGATGAAGTGGATGTGGGTATCGATGCCGCCTGCGGTGATGATGTTGCCTTCACCGGCGATGATCTCGGTGGCGGCGCCAATCGCGATGGTTACGCCAGGCTGGATGTCCGGGTTGCCGGCCTTGCCGATGCCACAGATGAAGCCATTCTTGATGCCGATATCGGCCTTGACGATGCCCCAGTGATCGATGATGAGGGCATTGGTGATCACGGTGTCAGCCACCTCCGCCGCGACGCGCTGGCCCTGGCCCATGCCGTCGCGGATGACCTTGCCACCGCCGAATTTCACTTCTTCGCCGTAGAGGGTGAAGTCTTTCTCGACTTCAACGATCAGCTCGGTGTCAGCCAGACGCACGCGGTCGCCCACGGTGGGGCCGAACATTTCCGCATAAGCGCGGCGGGAGATATTTGCCATCGTGATTCCCCGTAGGGCGGGTTAGCGGTTTTATCGCGTAACCCGCCGGTTGTGAGCAAGCAGTCGCAGGGCGACTGGAAATTAGTGATCGGCGGGTTACGGCCTTTGGCCTAACCCGCCCTACGTTTATAAGGATCCTTGCACCAGGCCGCGGAAGCCATACACCTTGCGGTCGCCGGCCAGTGCCACCAGCTCGACGGTGCGGCCCTGGCCCGGCTCGAAGCGCACGGCGGTGCCGCTGGCAATATTGAGCCGCATGCCGTGGGCAGCAGCGCGATCAAAACTCAGCGCCGCATTGGTTTCGGCAAAGTGGTAGTGCGAGCCAACCTGAATCGGGCGGTCGCCCGTGTTGTGTACGGCAAGGGTCAGGGTCGGGCGGTCGCGATTCAGTTCGATCACGCCATCGTCGGTCAACAATTCACCTGGGATCATGAGGCTACTCCTGGCAGGATGCGATTCAGCGGGGCCCGAAAGCCGGATAGGGTACGAGCGGGATGACGGAGATGATCTCCAGCATGCCCGCGGCGGCCAGGGGCAGTGTGGCGAGGTGGGCGCGCACTTCTTCTTCGGACGCCGCCTCGAAGAGAATGCAGGCGCCCGGCAGATCGCCCCGGCGCCAGATCTGGCGGATGATGCCCTCGCTGTAGAGCGTGCGCACGCGCTGGGATTCGGCTTCGAGCAAGGGCGCAAACTGGCCGTCGGAAAACAGCTCGGTGCGGCGGCGGGAGGTACTCAGGAATTGCATGGCAGAGTCGCTTTTTGTCAGATGATCGGGTTGTGCACGGTCACGAGTTTGGTGCCGTCCGGGAAGGTGGCTTCCACCTGGATCTCCGGGATCAGCTCGGCGATGCCGTCCATGACATCGGCACGGCTGAGCAGGGTGGTGCCGTAGCTCATCAACTCGGCCACCGTGCGGCCGTCACGGGCGCCTTCCATGATGGCGGCGCTGATGAAGGCAACGGCCTCCGGGTAATTCAGCTTCAAGCCGCGGGCCTTGCGGCGTTCGGCGAGCAGGGCTGCGGTGAAGATCAGCAGCTTGTCTTTTTCGCGTGGGGTGAGTTCCATGGTGTTCAGGTTCTCCAGATGCGCGGCGGGATTGCCGCACGTTGCATGAGGGTGGGGCGGGCCAAGGCCCAGGCAGCTTCAAAGTACTGGCGCGCTACTTCGGCAGAGTGTGCCATGACACGCACGATTGTGACGCGCGGCAGTGCAGAGACGCCACAGTTAGCGTCGCCGGGGGCAATGGCGCGGAGGGCGTCAGTCAATGCAGCTGAGGGGGCGACGCCTGCCAGCCACAAGGTGCCGAACACGGTATGCCCTGCGAGTGCGGCTGCCGAGGTCAGCGCAGGATCGCTGCCTACGAGATTCATCTGTTCCTGCCACAGTGCCGTGCCATCTGGCGTCTGCAGGCGAAAGCGCTGGCGGAAACGCCCGGTGTTGAAGCGCTCGCCACTGGCCGTGCGGCCCAGGCAGAGGATGTCCCAGCCGATGGCACAAGCCCCTTCGGCCAGCGTCAGGGTGGTGCTCGCCTGCGCCTGCGCCTGGTCAAACACGATCACTTCCTGCGGCAGCCATTCCAGGCAGGCGTTTTCCGCAACATTGAGCTGGATATCCTGCGTCGCAGTCGGCCCCTTGCTGCGATACCACTTGCCCGCACCGGGCGTGGTGACTTGCGCATGCGCGCCCGCCGCCACATCCAGCTGGATCTGCAACTGATCGCCGCCCGCGATGCCAGCTGGCGGATGCAGGATCAGCAACTGGCAGACCGCATCACCTTCCGGGTAAAGCGCCTTCTGCACGCGCAGCGGGCCCTTGTGCAGATTGTGGCTGAGCAGGCTGCGCCCCGCGCGTTGCTCGACGCGGAGATCCAGCGAGGCTCGCCAGCCTTGCGGGTGATGGTGATCTTGCAAGTGGCCGGTTTCGGTAACTGCGTTCATGCCGGTTATGTGGCTGGCGTAGGGTGGGTTAGCGAAGCGTAACCCGCCGATCAAAATGATATCGGGCGCAATGCGCCCGCGTGGTCACAACTGGTGGGTTACGCCTTCGGCTAACCCACCCTACGAAAATCCCTAAATCGCCACGAGGCTCTTCACATTCTCGGCCTGCATTTCACTGCCTGGCCCAGCCTTGACGATCTCGCCGCGGGCCATGACTGCATACTGGTCGGCCAGCGATTCGGCGAAATCATAATACTGTTCCACCAGCAGGATGGCCATTTCACCGCTTTGTGCGAGTTTGCGGATCGCCGCGCCGATGTCTTTGATGATGGAAGGCTGGATGCCTTCGGTGGGCTCGTCGAGAATCAGCAGCTTGGGCCGCATGCTCAGCGCCCGGCCGATCGCGAGCTGCTGTTGCTGGCCACCGGAGAGATCGCCGCCGCGGCGCTTGAGCATGTCTTTGAGCACGGGGAACATCTCGAAGACGTAATCCGGAATGCCGCGTGAAGCCTTGCCGTTGGCCAGGCCCATCAGCAGGTTTTCTTCCACCGTGAGGCGCGGGAAGATCTCGCGCCCCTGCGGCACATAGGCCAGGCCCATGGCGGCGCGGGCATAGGGTTGCAGCTTGGTGATGTCCTTGCCTGCAAAGCTCACGCTGCCGCTGGCGACCGGCAGCAGGCCCATCAGGCATTTGAGCAGGGTAGTCTTGCCAACCCCATTGCGCCCCAGCAGAGTCGTGACCTTGCCCGCAGGCAGCTCCAGCGAGATGCCGCGCAGGGTGTGGCTGCCGCCGTAGTACTGGTTGAGTTTGTCGATTGTCAGCATAGTCATCCCGTAGGGTGCGCCGTGCGCACCATCGTTGCGGTGCGCACGGCGCACCCTACCGTTTTGGGTTCAGCGGCCCAGATACACCTCGATGACACGTTCATCATTCTGCACCTGCTCAAGCGTGCCTTCGGCCAGCACACTGCCTTCGTGCAGGCAAGTCACCTTGCGCGAGATCTGCTTGATGAAGTCCATGTCGTGCTCGACGACCACCAGCGTGTATTGCCCGGCGAGCGAGAGGAAGAGTTCGCCGCTGCGCTCGGTTTCTTCGTCGGTCATGCCGGCGGCGGGCTCGTCGAGCAGCAGCAGCTGCGGCTCCTGCATCAGCAGCATGCCGATCTCCAGCCACTGTTTCTGGCCGTGGGAGAGCAGGCCGGCCGGGCGGTGGGCTTGTTCTTTGAGGCGGATCAGTTCGAGCTTTTCTTCGATGCGGCTGCGGGCTTCACCGCTGAGCTTGAAGAACAGGCTGCTCCAGATGCCTTTGTCGGTCTTCATTGCCAGTTCGAGATTCTCGAACACGGTGAGATATTCAAAAACCGTAGGCTTCTGGAACTTGCGGCCGATCCCGGCATGGGCGATCTGTGCCTCATTGAGCTTGGTGAGGTCGATCGTCTGGCCGAAGAAAGCGCGGCCGGAGTCGGGCCGGGTCTTGCCGGTGATCACGTCCATCATCGTGGTCTTGCCCGCACCATTCGGCCCGATCACGCAGCGCAGCTCGCCGCGGTCGATGGTGAGGTTGAGCTTGTTGATGGCGCGGAAGCCATCGAAGCTGACCGTGATTTCTTCCAGATACAGGATGACACCGTGGGTGGTATCCAGTTCGCGCGGGTTGCTCAGGCGCTCCAGCCCGCTGGCGCGTTCCGGCATGCCTTCCACGCCGGTGAAGTGGGTGGCCGGTTTGGCGGCCTCGGTGACGGCGGCGTTCATGCGCGCTCCTTGCTGATCAGACCGATCACGCCACGCGGCAGGTAGAGCGTGACCAGGATGAAGATGAGGCCGAGGAAATACAGCCAGTATTCGGGGAATGCGACGGTGAACCAGCTCTTCACCCCGTTGATGAGGCCAGCGCCGAGCAGCGGGCCGATCAGGGTGCCGCGACCGCCCACGGCCGTCCAGATCGCAATCTCGATCGAGTTGGCGGGGCTCATTTCACCGGGGTTGATGATGCCGACTTGCGGCACGAACAAGGCGCCTGCTATGCCACACAGCACGGCCGACAGCACCCAGATGAAGAGCTTGTAGGGCAGGGGGTTGTAGCCCGAGAACATGACGCGTGACTCGGCATCGCGGATCGCCGCGAGCACCCGGCCCAGCTTGCTGGTCACAATGAAGCGGGCCAGCAGCAGGGCGGCGATCAGCGTGGCTGCGGTGATGGCGAACAGTGCGGCGCGGGTGCTGGGCGCAGTGATCGGGAAGCCAAGGATGCGCTTGAAGTCGGTGAAGCCGTTGTTGCCACCAAAGCCGGTTTCATTGCGGAAGAACAGCAGCATGGTCGCAAACGTCATCGCCTGGGTGATGATCGAGAAATACACGCCCTTGATGCGTGAGCGGAAGGCGAAGTAGCCGAAGATCAGCGCCAGCACACCGGGCACAAGCACCACCAGTGCCATGCAGTACAGGAAACTGTCTGTGCCGACCCAGTACCAGGGCAGGGACTTCCAGTTCAGGAAGACCATGAAGTCCGGCAGCTCGCTCTGGTAATTGCCGTCGCGGCCGATGGCGCGCATCAGGTACATGCCCATCGCGTAACCGCCCAGTGCGAAGAACACGCCGTGCCCGAGGCTGAGAATGCCGGTGTAGCCCCACACCAGATCCATCGCCAGGGCAACGATGGCGTAGCACATGATCTTGGCGATCAGCGTGACCCAGTAGGTGGAGAGATGCAGCGGGTTGCCTTCCGGTACCGCAAGGTTCAGCACCGGCACCACGATCAGCATGACGGCGGCGAAGGCAGCAAGGGCCGTCCAGGCTTTTGGGCCGAATAGGCGTTCGGTCAATGTCTTGTTCATGATGTTGTCGCTCTTATGAAGTCGGTCGGTTTATTGCTCGACGAAGCGGCCTTTGACCGCGAACAAGCCTTGAGGGCGTTTCTGGATGAAGACGATGATGATGACGAGGATGGCGATCTTGGCGAGCACGGCGCCAGCCTGTGCTTCGAACAGTTTGTTGAGTACGCCCAGCCCCATCGCGGCATACACGGTGCCGGCAAGCTGGCCGACCCCGCCCAGGACCACGACCATGAAGGAATCGATGATGTAGCTCTGGCCCAGATCCGGCCCGACGTTACCCACCTGTGAGAGCGCGCAGCCTGCCAGACCAGCGATGCCGGAGCCCAGACCAAACGCCAGGGTATCGACGCGCGGGGTGGCCACGCCAACGCAGCTTGCCATCTGGCGGTTCTGCGTCACGGCGCGGACGAAGAGGCCCAGCCGCGTTTTGGTCAGGATCAGCCCCATGGCCAGCACGACCACGGCGGCGAAGACGATGATCGCCATCCGGTTGTAGGGCAGCACCAGATTGCTCATGAACTGCCAGCCGCCCGAAAGCCACTGCGGGTTTTCAACCGCGACGTTCTGCGCACCAAAGAGGCTGCGTACCGCCTGGATCAGCACCAGGCTGATCCCCCAGGTGGCGAGCAGGGTTTCGAGCGGGCGACCGTAGAGGTGGCGAATCACGAGGCGCTCCATCAGGACGCCGACCAGGGCAGACGCGCAGAATGCGATGGGGATGGCGAACAGTGGGTAGAACTCGAATAGGCCCTGGGAGCGTGGGCGCGGATCAGGTTCTGCACCACGAAGGTCGCGTAGGCGCCGATCATGATCAGCTCGCCGTGCGCCATGTTGATCACGCCCATCAATCCGTAGGTGATCGCCAGCCCCAGCGCGGCCAGCAGCAGGATGGAGCCGAGCGAGACGCCGGTGAACAGCATGCCGGCGTACTCGCCACGCTTGAGGCGTGAATCGATGACGTTGATGGCCTTCTGGGCCTCGATGCGCACGGCTTCTTCAGGCTCCTTGAAGGTGTCGCCGTCTTTCTCCTGCAAGGCCATGAGCAGTTGTTTGGCTTCGGAGTCGCCGCTGGCGGACAAAGTCTTGATCGCGGCAATCCGCACCGAAGTGTTGGGGTTCTGCAATTGCAGACTGGCCAGCGTGGTGGTCAGCAGGCCGGCGATCTTGGCGTCGCGCTCGGTTTTCTGCGCGCGCTCGATCAGTGGAATCATTTCGGCACTGGCCTGATCCTTGAGGGTCTTGATCGCGGCAAGGCGTACTTCGCGGTCTGGCGAAGCGAGTTTCAGCGCAGCGATGGCGGCATCCACCGCACCGCGCACACGGTTGTTGGCCACGACGTCTTCAAGGTTCGCGGGGATCGCGGGCAGCTTTGCTCCGGTGACGGCATCGACCGCGTTATCGTCGGTAACGATCAGTACTTGCTTGCCATTCAGCACTTTCAGGCGGTCTTCGGCAAGCGCTTCCAGCAACGGCAGGTTCTCAAGGTCGTTTGCGGCTGCCAGGGTTGTCAAGGCGGCTACCTTGTCGTCATTCTCGCCGGTGGCGAGTTTGAGCACGATGTCTGCGGTGGGTTTGGCGAGGGCATCCGGCACCCAGCTCAAGGCACCGATCAGGCACAGCAGGGCGGGTAAGAGACGTTTCAGCGAGATGGCCATGATGGTTCTTCTTCTGTTTTGCAGGCTTTGGCGGGCGCCAGCCTGTTGCTTCAGGTAAGTCGCCTGCCACCTGCAGGGAGACGGCTGCAGGTGGCGAGGTTTGCTGCGACTACAGAGAACGGCTTACTTCTTTTCCGGCTCGTCCTTCTTCTTGTCGTTACCTTCGATGAACGGGCTCCAAGGCTTGGCCTGAACCGGGCCAGGTGTCTTCCACACGACGTTGAACTGGCCGTCAGCCTTGATTTCGCCGATGAAGACAGGCTTGTGGAGGTGGTGGTTCTTGGCATCCATGGTTGAGGTGAATCCGCCTGGTGCGGTGAAGGTCTGGCCGGCCATGGCGGCGATCACCTTGTCGGTCTCGGTGCTCTTGGCCTTGGCAACCGCTTGGGCCCACATGTGGATGCCGATGTAGGTGGCTTCCATCGGGTCGTTGGTCAAAGGCTTGTCCTTGTGACCGGCGATGCCCTTGGCCTTGGCGTAGGCGGCCCACTTCTTGGTGAATTCGGCGTTGGCCGGGTTCTTCAGGCTCATGAAGTAGTTCCAGGCTGCCAGGTGGCCCACCAGCGGCTTGGTATCCACACCGCGCAACTCTTCTTCACCCACGGAGAACGCAACAACCGGCACGTCCTTGGCCTTCAGGCCCTGGTTGCCCAGTTCCTTGTAGAAGGGCACGTTGGAGTCGCCATTGATGGTCGAAATGACAGCGGTCTTCTTGCCTTCGGAAGAGAACTTCTTGATCTTGGCGATGATCGATTGATAATCGCTGTGACCAAACGGGGTGTACTCTTCCATGATGTCGGCTTCTGCCACGCCCTTGGATTTCAGGAAGGCGCGCAGGATCTTGTTGGTGGTGCGCGGATACACATAGTCGGTGCCCAGCAGCACGAAGCGCTTGGCCGTGCCGCCATCCTTGCTCATCAGGTATTCCACGGCCGGAATCGCTTGCTGGTTGGGGGCTGCACCGGTGTAGAACACGTTCTTGGAGAGTTCTTCGCCTTCGTACTGCACGGGGTAGAAGAGCAGGCCATTGAGTTCTTCAAAGACCGGCAGAACAGACTTGCGTGAAACCGAGGTCCAGCAGCCGAAGGTGACCGCGACCTTGTCTTTCGAAATCAGCTGGCGAGCCTTTTCGGCAAACAGTGGCCAGTTGGAGGCGGGGTCAACCACCACCGGTTCGAGTTTCTTGCCCAGCACGCCACCCTTGGCGTTGATTTCATCAATCGCCATCAGCACGGTGTCTTTCAACACGGTTTCCGAGATGGCCATGGTGCCGGAGAGTGAGTGGAGAACGCCGACCTTGATGGTGTCTTCAGCGCGTGCGCCGAACGATGCGAGACCTGCGACGGCCAGAGCGGCCGTCATGGCCGAAACCTTGATGAAGCTGCGACGAGATTGCATGGATGGCTCCCTAACAAGTGACTGGTGAATGCGGGCGGCGAACTGTTTTGCTGCCGTGCGATGCCACTTTAGGGGGATGTGCCGGATTGGCGAATACGTCAGATTGCGTAGGTCTGCGATCTTCGTCCTACGACACTTTGTGTTTAGGCCGCGCTTGCACGAGATGCGTGGAAAGCCGCGCCGGATGGTCGTCTCAAGCTGGGTGTGCCGGAGAAGTCAGCTGTGTGTTATCGGGGAGGGTGCCATGCTGAACACGCTTGCTTGGTGCGGTGCGGCAAGAAGGCTGCCCGCAGAGCCTTGCTGCGTGTGGCTCTCCAGGCGTCTCTCGTCAGGCGCCGTCAGCGGCGGTGGCGGTGCCGTAGGGATCTTCGGTGCCGAGCGCCACAGCGTTGAAGCCGCCGTCGACGTACATCACTTCGGCCGTGATGCCGGAAGCAAGATCGGAACACAGGAAAGCGGCAGCGTTGCCAACTTCGTCAATCGTGACGTTCCGGCGAAGCGGCGCATTCCGCTCGTTGTAGCTGAGCAATTTGCCAAAGCTGCCGATGCCGGCAGCGGCGAGTGTGCGGATGGGGCCCGCCGAAACGGCGTTCACGCGGATGCCTTCCTGACCGACGGCGACCGCCATGTAACGCACGGAGGCTTCAAGACTGGCCTTGGCGAGGCCCATGACGTTGTAGTTGGGCATGGTGCGCACGGCGCCCAGGTAAGTGAGTGTCAGTGCGCAGGCGTTGCGCCCCCGCATCAGCGGGCGTGCGGCCTTGAGCATGGCGCCAAAGCTGTAGCTGCTCACTTCATGTGCGGTGCGGAAAGCTTCCCGTGACAGCCCCTCAAGAAAGTCGCCTCGCAGTGCTTCGCCGGGGGCAAAGGCGATCGAATGGACGAAGCCATCGAGGCTTCCCCAATCCTTGCCTATCGCGTCGAACAGGGCCGTGATTTGCGCGTCTTCCTGGACATCACAGGGGTACAGCAGGGTGCTATCAAAGTCCCGGGCCAATTCACCCGTACGGTCCTTGATGCGGTCACTCTGGTAGGTGAAGGCGAGTTCGGCGCCTTCGCGGCGCATGGCCTTTGCAACACCGTAAGCGATGGAGCGGGTGCTCAACACGCCAGTAATCAGGATGCGTTTGCCAGCCAGAAATCCCATGCTTCCATCTCCGAAATAAGGCCGATTGTAACGTGACGGGCGAGGTGGAATCAGCGGATCGCCGTGGTGATCGCCCCGCAATCGGCTTATGCGACGCGGGGCGGGAGAAGGCTTAATCGCTGAAGAACTCGCGAACCTTGTCCATCCAGGACTGTGCCTTCGGGTTGTGCGCCGTTCCTTGTTCCTGGCAGCAAGTCTCGAACTCGCGCAGCAACTCCTTCTGGCGCTCGGTCAGCTTGACCGGTGTTTCAACTTGCACATGACAGTGCAGGTCGCCGTGGTGACCACTGCGCACATTCTTGATGCCTTTGTTGCGCAGGCGGAAGACCTTGCCGGTCTGCGTTTCGGCCGGAATCTTGATGCTTGCTGCGCCGTCGAGCGTCGGGATCTCGATTTCTCCACCCAGTGCAGCGGTGGTGAAGCTGATCGGCATCTCGCAATGCAGATCGTCGCCGTTGCGTTCAAAAACGGGGTGAGACTTGATGTGGATCTCAACAAACAGATCGCCCGATGGCCCCCCATTCACGCCCGGTTCGCCATAGCCAGCGTGGCGCAGACGCATGCCCTCGTCGATACCTGCGGGGATCTTCACTTCGAGTGTTTTCTGCTTCTTTACGCGGCCTGCACCCCGGCAATCGCCACAGGGGTCGGTGATGACGCGTCCCGAGCCATGACACTTCGGGCACGTTTGCTGGATCGAGAAGAAGCCTTGCTGCATCCGCACCTGACCCGCGCCGCCACAGGTGGAGCAGGTCTTGGGCTGGGTGCCGGGCTTGGCGCCCGAACCATGACAGGTTCCGCACTCTTCCATGACCGGGATGCGGATGGTTTTCTCGACGCCGCGGGCAGCCTCTTCAAGCGAGATTTCGAGGTTGTAGCGCAAGTCGGCACCACGATAGACGCGTTGGCCGCCACCGCCTCCGCCCCCACGACCGCCGAAAATCTCGTCGAAGATGCCACCAAAGGCATCGCCAAAGCCCTCGAATCCTTGCCCGCCACCGCCGCCCGCCGAGGGGTCGACGCCCGCATGGCCGTAGCGGTCGTATGCGGCACGCTTCTGGCCGTCGGAGAGCATCTCGTAGGCTTCTTTGGCCTCTTTGAATTTGTCTTCCGCGGTTTTGTCATCCGGGTTGCGATCCGGATGGAATTTCATGGCCAGCTTGCGATAGGCCTTCTTGATGTCATCATCCGAGGCGTCGCGATTGACGCCGAGGACTTCGTAATAATCTCTTTTTGCCATGGATTGTCCTTAAGGCAAGAGCGCAAAGAGCGCCATGTGTGGACTCTTTGCGCTCCAATGCGCCGTTGCGCAAGCCGGAATTACTTCTTGTCTTTGACTTCCGTGAACTCCGCATCCACGACATTGTCGTCAGCCGGTTTGGCATCTGCCTGCGCACTACCCGCCGTCGCCCCTTCGGCGGCTTGTTGCTGAGCGTACATCGCTTCGCCCAGTTTCTGGCTTGCCGTCGCGAGTGCCTGTGTTTTGGCCTCGATGTTGGCTTTGTCGTCGCCCTGCATCGCGTCTTCTGCATCCTTGACTGCAGACTCAATCGCGGCTTTCTCGTCAGCGGATACCTTGTCGCCATGCTCGGACAAGGCTTTCTTGGTCGTGTGGATCAGCGCATCACACTGGTTACGTGCGTCAATCAACTCATGCTGGCGCTTGTCTTCTTCGGCGTGTGCCGCAGCGTCGTTGACCATGCGCTGGATTTCATCGTCCGAGAGACCGGAGTTAGCCTTGATGGTGATCTTGTTTTCCTTGCCGGTCGCCTTGTCTGCCGCTTTCACGTGCAGGATGCCGTTGGCGTCAATATCAAAAGTGACCTCGATCTGCGGCACGCCACGCGGTGCGGGCGGAATGCCTTCGAGGTTGAATTCACCCAGCATCTTGTTGCCGGAAGCCATTTCGCGCTCGCCCTGATAGACCTTGATGGTCACCGCAGGCTGGTTGTCGTCAGCGGTTGAGAACACCTGCGCATGCTTGGTCGGAATGGTGGTGTTGCGCTTGATCATCGCGGTCATCACGCCTCCCAGGGTTTCAATCCCGAGAGAGAGCGGGCAGACGTCGAGCAGCAGAACGTCCTTCACGTCGCCTTGCAGCACGCCACCCTGGATCGCTGCACCGACGGCTACGGCTTCGTCCGGATTCACATCCTTGCGGGCTTCCTTGCCGAAGAACTCTTTGACCTTCTCTTGCACCTTGGGCATGCGGGTCTGGCCGCCGACGAGGATCACGTCGTCGATGTCAGTGACCTTGAGACCCGCATCCTTCAATGCTTTGCGGCAGGGCTCGATGGTGGCTTCGACCAGCTGCTCGACCAGCGACTCGAACTTTGCGCGAGTGATCTTCATGGTCAAGTGCACCGGGGCGCCGTTTGCCATGGTGATGTAGGGCTCGTTGATCTCGGTTTGCTGGCCGGAAGACAGCTCAATCTTGGCCCGCTCCGCGGCAGCCTTGATGCGCTGCAGGGCAATGGCGTCTTTCGACAGATCGATGCCGTTGATTTTCTTGAATTCTTCAACGATGAAATCGATCAGGCGCTGGTCAAAGTCTTCACCGCCGAGGAAGGTATCGCCATTGGTGGCGAGCACTTCAAACTGCTTGTCGCCATCCACGTCGGCGATTTCGATCACGGAGATGTCGAAGGTGCCGCCGCCGAGGTCGAACACGGCAATTTTCTGATCCTTCTTGCCAACCTTGTCCAGACCAAAAGCCAACGCGGCAGCGGTCGGCTCGTTGATGATGCGCTTGACATCCAGACCGGCGATGCGGCCCGCATCCTTGGTGGCCTGACGCTGGCTGTCGTTGAAGTAGGCCGGCACCGTGATGACGGCTTCGGTCACTTCTTCGCCGAGGTAGTCTTCGGCGGTCTTCTTCATCTTGCGCAGCACTTCAGCCGAGATCTGCGGCGGGGCCATCTTCTTGCCACGCACTTCCACCCAGGCGTCGCCGTTATCAGCTTTGGTGATGGCGTAAGGCATCATGTTGATGTCTTTCTGCACTTCTTTTTCTTCAAAGCGCCGACCAATCAGGCGCTTGACGGCGTACAGCGTGTTCTTGGCATTGGTCACTGCCTGGCGCTTGGCCGGGGCGCCACAGAGAATTTCGCCTTCTTCCATGTAGGCGACGATGGAGGGCGTGGTGCGCGCGCCTTCCGAGTTCTCGATCACCTTGGGTTGGCCGCCTTCCATGATGGCGACGCAGCTGTTGGTGGTGCCGAGGTCAATACCGATGATCTTTGCCATGCTTAATTCTCCTTGCTTGCGCGCCGGTCATTCCGGACACGTGCGATGTTCAATCCTGAGTCGTATGTAGGGCTGTTTGCGCGTTTTTCAAGCGCACGCGACATTAAGTCGCCGAGCCAGCGGAAACTGCTACCAGTGCTGGCCGCAGCACACGGCCCTCAAGCAGGTAGCCTTTCTGGAAAGTTTGCACGACTGTGTTTGCCGGCTGCTCAGATGGAATCGAGCTGATCGCCTGATGCTTGTGCGGATCGAACTTCTCGCCATCCGGGCTGATCTCCTGAATGCCGCTCTTCTCGAATGCCTTGGCCAGATTTCGCAAGGTGAGGTCGGCGCCGTCGCGCAATGTCTCGACCGTGGCGTTCTCGATGGCCAATGACTGTTCGAGGCTATCCTTGACGGACAGCAGTTCCGAGGCAAAGCGTTCAATCGCGAACTTGGCTGCCTTGCTGACGTCTTCCTGGGCGCGGCGGCGGACATTTTCCGTTTCGGCCTTGGCGCGAAGCCATGCGTCGTGGTGCTCGGTCGCCTTCAACTCAAGCTGGCGCAGTTGCTCCTCAACACCCGGTACAGTCTCAACACCGGCGTCGCCGGCTGCTTCAATGCTCTGCGTCTCAGCCCCGGAAGTTTCCTCAACCGTAGCCTGCAACTCTTGGTTTTCCTGCATGAACCCTGACTCCTTGAATAACTTCTGCTCGCTGATATGCGGCCGGTTTCATTGTTTTCAATAGCGAGCCATGCTTTGTTTTTATAAATCTCTGTCGAGCATTGTCAGTGTTCGGCGGTGCCTGCGTAGTCTGTCTGCAATAAACGCTGTAACCTACACTTTCACTGCTTTCAGGGTTTTTGCGGATGCTCGATTATCTGGTGCCTACGCCCTTACGAGCCTTGCTGGTTGAAGACAACGAAGACGATGCCTTGCTGCTGGCCCGGCATCTACGCAAGGCGGGCTATGTTCTCGATTACACCTGTGTGTCGACCCTGCCGGACCTTGAACTCGCGCTGCTCGCGGAAGCCGGGTGGGATGTCGTGATCTCCGATTACTCCTTGCCGGGGTTTTCTGCGCCCGAGGCCTTGCGGGCTGTGCAGCGGAGTAAAGTCGATCCGCCTTTCATCGTCGTCTCGGGGATGATCGATGAACAAACCGCCTGCGACTTGATGCGGGCCGGTGCACAGGACTACGTGCTGAAAGACAGCCTGGATCGTCTCGTACCGGTGATTGAGCGCGAGCGCCGCGAGGCTCAGATCAGGCGTGAGCGTCGTGAGGCACTACGTGCTGTGCAGGTGAGCGAGGCTCGTTTTCGCGCCATGGCAGCGAATGTGCCGGGTGTTTTATTCCAGCTTCAGGTGGAGGAGGCCGGCGACTTCCGTTTTCTGTACGTCAGTGAAGCCAGCCAGATGCTGCTTGGCGTTGCCGCAGAAGATTTGCTGGCGCGGAATAATCTGTTTCTGTCCATGATGCTTGCTGCGGAGCGCGCAGAGTTTATCGAAGCGCTTGCGGTGGCGGCTTCGCGCAGCACAACGCTGAACTGGGAAGGCCGCATTCATCTGGCGGAAGATGACTTCAAATGGATCAACTTGCGGTGTTCGCCACGCTTCCTGGTTGATGGGCGAATGCTGTGGGAAGGCGTGATGTGGAATATCACCCAGAGCAAGCAGGCGGAGGTTCAGTTGCGTGATTCGCAACGGCAGTTGTCTGAACTTTCTGATCACCTCCAACGTGTGAAAGAGGAAGAGCGCGAGCGGATTGCCCGCGATATTCACGACGTGCTGGGCGGCACGCTGGTTGGTATCAAGATCGCGGCGGCTCTGCTGGGCGGCAAGCTGGAGCACGAACAGGCGCTGAGAACCCGGGTACGTGATATCGAGAAAATGCTGGACGATGCGATCAGCACCGCCGGGCGGGTTGCGCGTGAGTTGCGCCCTGGAATCCTGAAAGAGTTCGGTCTGGCGGCAGCAGTTGAAAGCTATGCGGAAGACTATGAGCAGCGGACGGGAGTACAGTGCGCGGTGTTATGTGCAGACCATGACATCGAGGCGCCTGACGAGACCGCACTGGCGCTTTTCCGCACCTACCAGGAAGCGTTGACCAACGTGAGCAAGCATGCACGGGCAAGCCGGGTTGAAGTGCGTTTGACGCAAGAGGACGAAGATATCGTCCTGGAAGTAGCCGATAACGGCAAGGGGCTTCAAGCGGAGGATATGCAGAAACCCAAGTCGTTTGGTTTGCGCAGCATTCGCGAGCGCCTCGCTCAGCTCGGCGGCGAGATGGAGCTGCGATCAGGTAGCGAAGGCGGTACCTCGATCGTGCTGCGGGCACCGCTGAGACGTGTTGCAGCAGGACGGGATACGGCGGTGGAAGACCTCAATCAACTGAAATCGGGCGCAAGAAATGAGTCATAAGATACGAATTCTGATCGCGGATGACCATGCGATCATTCGTCATGGCCTCAAGCAAATCCTGTCAGATACCGATGATATGGTCTTGGCGGCGGAGGCTGACGGCGGAGTAGCCGCCCTGCAGTTGCTGCGCAGTGTGGAGTGCGATGTGGTGCTGATGGATGTGTCGATGCCCGACCGGAACGGGATCGATACGCTGAAGCTGATCAAGAAAGAGTTTCCGCGATTGCCGGTGCTGATCCTCAGCATGCATCCGGAAGAGCAGTACGCAGTGCGCGCTTTGCGTGCGGGTGCAGCGGGTTATCTGTCCAAACAGGCCGCGCCGGAGCAGCTTGTAGTGGCCTTGCGTCAGGTGGCGAGTGGCAAGAAGTATGTCAGTGCAGAGGTGGCGGAAGAGTTGGCCAATGCGATCGGTGAGGATTTTGACCGTTTACCGCACGAGAAACTCTCTGATCGCGAGTACCAGACGCTTTGCATGATTTCATCTGGCAAAACGCTGACTCAGATTGCCGAGCAATTGAATCTGAGCGTCAAGACTGTGAGTGTCTACCGTGCCCGTTTGCTCGAAAAGATGCGTCTGCGCAACAACGCCGAGTTGACGCACTACGGGCTCAAGAACGGCTTGGTCGAGTAAGTACTTGGTATAAATGCCTGCCGGTCGGTGGGCTTGTCAGGGTATAGATGATGGCCGAATTTACGTCTCCGTCCGAAATTGCGCGTGAAGTGCTTCGCCGCCTGGCGATGCGCAGAATTCAGCCAACCCCCGAGAATTTCCGTGAGATTTACCACGAGATTCTTGGCTCTGCCCCCGAAGAGGGGTTTCCTGAACGCCAGTTCCGCCAGACGCTGAACGCGTTACCCCGGTCGACGTCGGATCAACTGAAACTGACTCGCCAGTTTGAAGCCGCGATTGCTGAGAAAAGCTGGCCCATGTTCCGGCAGGTGTTCGTCGCCATGGTTTCCCAGCAGGCCGATGAGCCAGCAAACTGGGGCGCACTGATACGCGATCTACTGGCCCAGATTGAGCGCAAACAGACGGGCCTCAACAGTGTCTCCAAGCATGAGACGCTGACAAGAGTACTGGAGGGGTCTGCGGATCCGGCTGTGCTCCATAGTCGCTTGCAGGGCCTTGTTCGCGCGTGGTCACAGATGTCGGCGGCGACAGCTGTCGCGATCGATGCGGTGCCGGCGGAGGCCGCTCCTGATGTGCCAGCGCGGGTTGCCGAGCGTATTGACCTCGCGGCAGCACCAGAAGAGTGGCGTGTGGTCCTGGCGAATATCCTCGAAACCGCCGTCGGCATGCTGCTGATCGATACCCCCGAGTTGGCTGCCGAGGCGACCTCCCTGAGCGAGTCTTTGCGCGATCCGGCCAAGGGCGGTGGGGAGGAGTTTGATCAGCGGCTCAAGCAATTTGCTTACAAGGTTCAGTGGGCAGCGCAGGACCAGAGCCACATTCGGCAAGCATTGTTGAACTTGCTGCAGCTCATCATCGAGAATATTGGCGAGCTGGTCATCGAAGACAAGTTCTTGCAAGGCCAGATGGCCGTGCTCATGGAGCTCTTTTCGCAGCCGCTCAGCAAGAGTTCGTTGGCGGAGCTGGGTGAGCGCTTGCGAGACGTCATCCACAAACAGGGTTCTCTGAAGCGCAGCCTGAATGAGGCGCAGAGCCGCTTGCGAGAGATGCTCGCCTACTTTGTTGACCGCTTGGGCGAGCTGGCCGAATCGACCGGGAACTATCACGGCAAGATCACTATCTTTGCAGCAAAGATCAACTCAGCCTCAAGTTTGCAGGAGCTGACTGGCTTGGTTGACGATATCGCTAAAGAGACCCAGCTCGTTGAACAGAGCGCGAAGCGCTCGCAGACCGAGCTACAGTCTCTGCGCACGACGGTTGACCAGGCACATAAAGAGATCGTGCGCCTTGAAGGCGAGCTGGAACAGGCGAGCGCGATGGTTCGTCACGACCCCCTGACAGGAGCGCTGAATCGCAAAGGGTTTGACGAGATCCTGCAGCGGGAGATGGCGCGCAAGGTGCGTCGCAACTCGCTTCTCAGCGTCTCGCTGCTGGATGTGGATGATTTCAAGAAGCTGAACGACACCTATGGCCATGCCACCGGTGACGACGCGCTGCGACATCTGGCGACAGTTATCCGCGACAACTTGCGTCCGCAGGACAGCTGCGCACGTTACGGCGGAGAGGAATTCATGGTCTTGTTGCCGGATACGGCACTTGAAGACGCCGCAGTGGTGATGAGGCGTCTTCAGCGCGAGCTGACCAAACGTTTCTTCATGCACGAGAACAAGAAGATGCTGATTACCTTTAGCGCAGGGGTTGCTGAGATACGGCCAGATGAAGAGCCTGCCTTGGCGATTGAGCGTGCCGATCAGGCGATGTATCGCGCGAAGCGCGCAGGCAAGAATCGCGTTGAAACGGCGTAAGTTATTGAGGCGGGAGGTCCGCGTAAATCAAACGCTACCGAGGTGGCGGGAACCTGGGCGGGTTCGGGAGGCGCCGTCGGGGCCGTACACCATAGGCTGGTCGGAGTAGGCGAGCAGCGTTGCCAGGGCTTGGTGATTCGCCGCAAGTCGCTGCGAGACGGTGAGACTGTTGTCTTGATTCAGCGTGCGAGCCTCGCTCGCGAGTTCAAGATACTTCTGCCAGATGTCGGCATACTGTCCCGCGAGCAGTCGTTCTATTCCCTCTCGGCTGTGTGGAAGGCCCGCCTGCGCGAGCACTGCAGCACGGTTGTGTGCCAAGTGCTGCAACTGCCGCGCCACGCCCGCCTTGTTTGCTGCGAGCTCGATCAGCGCCTCGACGTTCTCTTGCTTCAGTGTCTCTCGCTCTTGCTCAAGAACAGACACAAACGACAACAGCTGCTGTGTTTCAGTCACCAGCAGCGTCAGGAAACGCTGTTTCAGCGCGCTGTTGTCGGTGGTCGTCACGCTGTACGCGGTTGAGCTGCCAGCATCTGACGCACGCTGTCGATCAAGCCGTCGGCCACTTTCTCCGGATTGACCTTGAACTGACCGGACGTGATTGCCTGCTTGATCTCGCTGACTTTGCCGCTATCAACCACGGGCGTCTGACCGATAGCCTGCTCCAACTGCTGCAGGCGACCTGACAGAGAGGAAATCTCCACCTTGGTTTCGCTGGCACTGGCCGAACTCGAGGAACTCTCTCGTGTCGTTCGCGTCTTTGAGTCACTGCTGACAGTGCTCGGTGTTTTGATTGTATTGTCGATTTTCATGGCGTTTCCCTTTTTCACAAGGATTCTGAAGCATTCTTCCTCCGCGGAGAAGCTACAGTGTGTTTAACGGAGACACACGAGGAAACTTTAGCGTTATTTGCCCCTGACAGGATCTCTCATAGCCAGCAGGCGCGCTGCGAACGCCCAAGGGTAGAGGATGCTTGCTGGGCTTAATAGCGGACGTCTACGACGCCGTTCTCCCTCGCAGTGCCGTGCACGATCTGACCGCTTGGGAGCCTGACCCGGACCTGCTCTCCTCTGGCGGCTGAATCAAGGGCACGACCGCTGTTGGCAACCGTGAAACTGCTGTTCTTCGCCTGGAGTTTTACCTCCTGACCCGCTTGAACGATGAGATCGTCTCGCAGCAAGGCCGAGCGCAAGGGCTGAGCTGCTCCGATCGCGACGCGAGCCCTCCGTCCTGATGCCTGTGCCGCCGACACCAGCGTATCGGGGGGTAACTCGCTAAGTTCGCCCTCTGCCAATCGCACGTCTTCTGCACGGATGATCTGGCCGGCGGAAATAGGGTGCGCACTGATCACATAGTTGCCGGCCACCCGTATCGTTGCCGAGACGTAGAGGTTTGCCGTGATGCCAGCGGTACAGCGTACGTTCAGCGATACCTTGCCCCAGGGTCGAGAACCGGCGGGCAGGGCACTCGTCCAATTCGTGCAACGCGCGTAGCGCGCATTCTCGGCAAAACGACCAATTTCCGTGCTGGCACGACCGGGCAGGGTTGCCACGTGCGCCGCGAGCGTCTTCTCCAGCGATTCGCGGATGCTCGATCCGTCCTCCGCCCAAGAGCGCGGGCTCATCAGCAGGCCAATCAGCAGGAGAAAGACGAGGGGTGCAGGCACGAGAAATCGATTGAAGGACGGGGGATCGTATTCAAGCACGTCGACGCGCTTGAAGATAGCTGGCGCAATTAGAAGCGCCTCATCAGCAGTCATGGCGGCAAGCGGCTTGCGGGCGGCAACGCTTGCCGCGCACCTTGCCGGGAAAAGCGGGGGTTTTGCCGCTTTATTGCGGGCAGGTCGCCAGAATCGCAGGCGTACGATGGTGGCACAGAAGCTGCAATAAGACCGTCAACTGCCATCGGGCTCCTCAAAGAGGGTGACGGAAATGTTTGAAGAACTCTTGAATGGGGTGGAAGAAATGAACACTCAACTGGATAACGCGCTGCGCTTTCATCAGACTGCATTGAATCTGCGCGCGCAGCGTCAAGAGCTGATTGCGGCCAACATTGCAAATGCCGACACGCCGAATTATAAGGCCCGCGACCTCGACTTTGGCTCGACTTTGAGTGGCGCATTGCAAGGTCGTGTCGGTCGGCCGATCGCGCTGACGGTGTCCTCAGAGCGCCACCTGAATGCAACGGCGGCTGCTACGCAGCCCTATGTGCTCTATCGCGGCGAAGACCAGGCCAACGTCGACGGCAACACGGTCAACATGGATGTCGAACGGGCCTCCTTTGCAGAGAACTCGGTGCAGTATGAGGCGAGCCTCAGCTTCATCAACGGATTGCTCAAGACCATGCAGCAGGCTGTAGCTGGCCAATAACCCACGCCTGAGGAGATCGCCATGAGCATGCTTGATGTCTTCCACATCGCCTCTTCGGCACTGAACGCGCAATCGGTGCGGCTGAATACGACCGCCAGCAACCTTGCGAATGCAGAGAGCGTGACCAGTGCCGATGGCACGCCCTATCGCGCCAAACAAGTCGTCTTCCAGGCTGTACAGGTTGGCCAGACCGGTGAAGGCGTGCGTGTCAAGCAGGTAGTCGAGAGCGCTGCGCCGCTGCGGATGCAATACGAGCCAGGAAACCCGGCCGCGAATGCGGAAGGCTACGTGGCCATGCCGAACGTCGATGTCGTCGAAGAAATGGTGAACATGATTTCGGCGTCTCGTGCCTACCAGACCAACGCGGACGTGATGACGACCGCGAAGGCCCTGATGCAGAAGACCCTGACGATTGGCCAGGGTTGAACAGGATAAACAGGAGTCAATGACATGAGCACGACGTCGAGCGTATCTACGAATACGGTTCAGGACTGGTACAGCAGTGTGTCGTCCACCCAGACGGCGACGACGTCGACGACGAACAAGGCATCAGATCAGGAGAGCCGGTTCCTGACCTTGCTGACGTCGCAGTTGAAGAATCAGGATCCTTTGAATCCGATGGACAACGCGGAAACGACCTCACAGCTCGCGCAAATCAGTACGGTTACCGGGATCGAAAAGCTGAACGCGACCTTGACCAAGATGATGAGCAGCAACCAGACGAGCGACACTTTGCAGGCCGCCAATCTGGTGGGTCACAGCGTGCTGGTCGAAGGCAACCAGTTGGCCTTGAGCAGCAGCATGGCGGTTGGTGGCTATGTGCTCGACAAGCCCGCAAGCAGCGTAACCGTTTCTATTCTTGACTCGAACGGAGCGACGGTACAAACCCTGGAATTGGGTGAGCAGGAAGCGGGAGTCAATGAATTCGTCTGGGACGGCCAGTCACTCAACGGCACCGCGCTCGCAGATGGGAGCTATACAGTAAAGATTAGCGCCAAGGACAAGGATGGCAGCGTAGAAGCTAGCCCCCTCGAACTGGCCAAGGTTGGCGCCGTGTTGACAGCTGATGGCGATCTGAAGATCGATGTCGGCCGTCTGGGGCGTGTTTCGATGAGCGACATCAAACTCATTCTGTAATCGGGAGCAGCATCATGGCATTCCAACAAGGTCTTTCCGGACTCGCAGCGTCGTCCAAGTCGCTGGACGTCATCAGCAACAACGTCTCCAACGCGACGAACGTCGGCTTCAAGTCCGCAGGTACTCAGTTTGCCGACGTGTATGCCGCCTCGCTGAGCGGCGTGACGGGCGGTGTACAGGTGGGTATCGGGACGCAGGTCGGGCGCGTACAGCAAGCCTTTAATCAGGGCAACATCACCGGGACCTCGAATCCTCTGGACATTGCAATCAATGGCGATGGCTTCTTCGAGATGGAGTCGCCAGACGGAAAGCAGGTTGCCTATACGCGCAACGGGCAGTTTGAGCTCGATAAGGACGGCTACATCGTCAATGCCTCAGGGTACAAGCTGCATGGCTATACCGAGGCGTCTCCCAGCACCGCGGTTCCGCTTAATACCAATGTGGCCAGTGCCTTGATGGGGAGTCCGAATCCGACCGACGCAGTCAACCTCGGGGTGAACCTGAATTCCAAAGCGCTGCCGCTGACTTTTGCGGCGGCGACACCGACCGTCGCCGAACTGACCAACGCGAACGCTTTCTCTACCTCGGCGACCGTGTATGACAGCAAGGGCGGCTCGCACGTCGTGACGCTCTACTTTGCCCGGACGACGCCCGTAGCCAATCCACAGCCGTGGAATGTCTACCCTTCATTTGACGGTGCGAACCCGACCGCTTCGGTCGGTTCGCTGACATTCGGGCCCGATGGCAAGCTGCAAAGTCCTTCCCCAGCAACCATCGACCTGACAGTGGCCCTGCCACCGGGTGCTACCTATACCATGGGGCCGAACGTGCCGAATCCGCCGACAACGCCGGCGGCGAACACCATTCGCTTCAACTTCACGGGTTCGACGGAGTACGGCAGCAAGTTCAACGTTACCAACCTGACGCAAAACGGCTATCAGGAAGGGCAGATGTCCGGCATCACCATCAGCAAGGAGGGCGTTGTCGAAGCGCGTTACTCGAACGGTCAGAAGTCGACCCTGGGAACGATCGCGCTGACGACCTTCCCGAACAAGAACGGCCTGGCGTCGCTGGGCAACAACTTCTGGGGCTCGACCTTCGAGTCCGGTGACCCGCTGACGGACCGGCCTGGTGTGGGCAAGCGCGGCTTGCTGCAGGCCTCGGCCGTGGAAGAGTCCAACGTCGATCTGACGTCTGAACTGGTCAACATGATCACGGCACAGCGGAACTACCAGGCGAATGCGCAATCGATCAAGACGCAGGACTCGGTCATGCAGACCCTCGTCAATCTTCGTTAGTCGGCGTGAATAGGGTTCGGGAGGCGTCATGGACCGTCTGATCTACACCGCGATGACCGGGGCCAAGGCCACGATGGGGCAGCAGGCGGCTGTGGCCAACAATCTCGCGAACGTGGCGACCACCGGTTTCCGCGCCGAGGTGCATCGCTTGCGGGCGGTTCCGGTGGTATCCGAATCGCTGCCGAGCAAGGCCTTTGTCGTTGATGCCAGCATCGGCGCGGACTACTCCACGGGCGCCGTCTCGCAAACGGGGCGCGAACTGGATGCAGCGATCAACGGCAAGGGCTGGTTCGCCGTGCAGATGCCAGACGGCAGCGAAGCCTACACGCGCTCGGGCAGTTTTCAGATCGATGAGAACGGCGTGCTGCGGACCCGCGCCGGACTTGAGGTTGCGGGGGATGGCGGGCAGATCGCGATCCCGCCTGACAACCTGATCGAGATAGCGGCCGACGGTTCGATTACCGCTACACCGGCGAGCGGCGTGCGTACGGCGTCGACGGTTGTTGGCCGCTTGAAACTCGTCAATCCCGCCGAGGCCGACTTGCAGCGGGGCGCCGACGGACTGTTTCGCTTGCCGAATCGTGCTGCGGCAGACCCGGACCCGGCGGTCAAGGTTGCGGGCGGTTACCTCGAAGGCAGCAACGTGAATGTCGTCGAGCAGATGGTGACAATGATCGCGCTGGCGCGGCAATACGAATTGAATACGCGGTTGCTGCAAACCGCGCAGGATAACGACAAGGCGGCGGCGCGGGTCATTGGCGGCGCCTGAACATAGCTGTCGCCGCAGTCGAAGGTCTGGATAGCCGGGCTTTCCCGGGTCTGTTCCGCCGCTCGCGACGCGCGTCCTGCGGTAGCCTGAGTGCCAGGCAGAGGAGAAAATCATGATGAGAGCGCTTTGGGTTGCACGTACGGGTCTGGATGCCCAGCAGACACAGCTGGATGTCATTTCCAACAATCTCGCAAACGTCAGCACCAATGGTTACAAACGCGCCAGAACGGTGTTTGAAGATCTGCTCTATCAAACCATACGCCAGCCGGGTGCGCAGAGTTCGCAGAGCACGCAGATACCCTCCGGCTTGATGATCGGCACCGGCGTTCGTCCGGTGGCCACCGAGAAAATCCATACCCAGGGCAACCCGCAGCTGACCGGCAATGATCTGGATGTGGCGATCAACGGCTTGGGGTATTTCCAGGTGCAGATGCCTGACGGCACGACCTCCTATACGCGAGATGGGTCTTTTCAGCTCGACGCTCAAGGGCAGTTGGTGACCTCCAGCGGCTATCCCGTGCAGCCCGCGATTACGGTGCCAGCCGGTGCGCAAAGCGTCACAATTGGCAAAGATGGCACGGTCAGCGTGGTGCAGCAGGGCCAGGCCGCCGCGACGCAGATCGGCACGCTCCAGGTGGCGACTTTCGTCAATCCGGCAGGGCTGCAGAGCATTGGCGAGAACATGTACCTTGAAACCGCTTCAAGCGGAAACGCGACGCCTGTCACGCCGGGTACCAACGGTGCTGGTGTGCTGAATCAGAAGTACGTCGAGACCTCGAACGTCAATGTCGCCGAAGAACTCGTGACAATGATCCAGACGCAGCGCGCCTACGAAATCAATTCGCGGGTCGTGACCACTGCCGATCAGATGCTCAGCAAGCTGGCGCAGTTATAAGCAGATGAATAGAGCGTAACTGGGGGTAGCCATGAACCCTTGTCGAACATTATTGGCTGTGCTGTCCTTGGGCCTGTTGTCCGCCTGCATGACAGCGCCGACAACCAATATCCATCAGCCGGTAACTGCCCGTCCGCTGCCCCCGCCAAACCGCGTCGACAACGGTGGTGCGATCTTCAATCCCGGTGGGCGTTCGCTGTTTGAAGATCGTCGAGCGCGCTACGTGGGCGATACGCTCACGGTCAATCTGGTGGAGAAAACCAAGGCAAGCAAGTCTTCAAACAGCGGCGCTTCAAAAGATGCTTCGATGAGCCTCGCTTCGCCTGCAATCGCCGGTTTGCCATTCAAGTTCCTGAATAACGCGAGCTTGGGTGGGACAAGTGGCGAGACCTTTGCTGGCAAGGGGGCCGCAGCTGCAAATAATGACTTTACGGGCACGATCACGGTCACCGTGGTGGATGTCTATCCCAACGGCAATCTGCTGGTGTCTGGCGAGAAGCAGGTTGCGATCAATCAGGGCGACGAGTTCATCCGCTTCTCTGGCGTCGTCAATCCGATCTACGTGACGGCGGCAAACAGCGTGCAATCGGTGCAGGTGGCCGATGCCCGCGTCGAATACAAGGCGAAGGGCTACATCGACGAAGCGCAGACCATGGGCTGGTTGCAGCGCTTCTTCATGAATGTATTGCCGTTCTGAGCAGAGAGAGGGCATGAAAATGCGCACACCCCGTCTGATGTTTGGCGTCCTGCTACCCGTGCTGCTGTGCGCGGCGTCGATGCTCGTGCAGGCCGAGCGGATCAAGGACATTGCGTCGCTGGCCGGGGTGCGGAACAACCAGCTCGTGGGCTACGGCATCGTCGTCGGCCTCGATGGTACGGGCGACCAGACCTCGCAGGCACCGTTCACCACGCAGAGTCTCATCAGCATGCTGGGGAATCTGGGCGTGAGCATTCCGCCCGGTACGACCTTGCAGCTAAAGAACGTCGCTGCTGTCATGGTCACCATGGATCTGCCACCCTTTGCCCAGCCTGGGCAGCAGATCGATGTGACAGTGTCTTCCATGGCCAACGCCAAAAGTCTCAAGGGCGGGACCTTGCTGATGACACCCCTCAAAGGCGCTGATGGGCAGATCTATGCGGTGGCGCAAGGAAACATGATTGTCGGGGGAGCTGGTGGGCAGGGTGGCGGCGCCAAGACGACGATCAATCATCTGCTGGCCGGGCGGATTCCGGCCGGGGCGACGGTCGAGCGGGCGGTGCCGATGGCGGTGGGAAGCGCGGGCAGCGTGACCTACGAGCTGCGGGCGGCAGACTTCGGCACGGCGCAGCGTGTGGTCGAGGCGGTGAATCTGAACCTGGGTGGCAAGTTTGCGCGGGCGCTTGACGGGCGGCGCATCGAAGTCCAGGCGCCCGAAGGGATGGACGAGCGTGTCGCCTTTCTTGGCCGGGTGGAGAGCCTGGAGATCATTCCCGCAGTGGCCAGTGCCCGCGTCATCGTCAATTCCAGGACGGGTTCGGTCGTCATGAACCAGACCGTCGCCTTGCAAGAATGTGCGGTCGCGCATGGCAATCTGACGGTGGCGGTGAATACAGAATCCCAGGTCAGCCAGCCCAATGCGCTCTCCGGCGGGCAAACCGCTGTGACGCAGACGGGGCAGGTCGACATCAAGCAGGACGGCGGCAACCTGATGCGGTTCAAACCCGGCGCGAACCTTTCGGAGGTCGTAAAGGCGCTCAACGCGGTCGGCGCGACGCCATTGGACCTGGTCAACATCCTGCAGGCCATGAAGGCTGCAGGTGCGCTGCGCGCAGAGCTTGAAGTGATCTGAGGCCGCCATGATTTCCGGTTCAGAACAAGCCAGTATTTTTGACACCCGCGCGCTGGCCGAACTCCAGCGCCAAGCGAAACAAAAATCTCCGGAAGCGAACAAGGCCATCGCCCAGCAGTTCGAGGCCCTGTTCACCCAGATGATTCTCAAGAGCATGCGCCAGACCCTGTCGGGCGATAGCCTGACCGACAGTGACGCGACGCGCTTCTATCAAGGTTTGCAGGATCAACAAATGGGCCTCGTGCTCTCAAAGCAGGGCGGGTTCGGTCTCGCCGCGTCGCTTGAACGCCTGATGAATGGGCAGGGTGCAGCGGGGCTGCCGACCCGCTATGAGTTCAGCCCGCCCACCGGCAACCCCGCCAGTGCGGGTCAAACATCCGCGCTGCCGCGTTCGCCTGCGCCGGCGACCCCGACCGTGAGCGGCAGTTCTGCGCAGTCTTTCGTGCAGCAAGTCTGGCCGCAAGCGCTGGACGCTGCGCGCAGTCTGGGTCTTCCGCCGCACTTCCTGGTTGGGCAGGCCGCGCTGGAGACGGGCTGGGGTAAGTCACAGATCCGCAAAGACGACGGATCCCCCAGCTACAACCTCTTCAACATCAAAGCGGGGAGCAACTGGCGTGGCGAAGTGGCGGAAGCCACGACCACCGAATACGAGAACGGAAAGGCGGTCAGCCGCGTCGAGCACTTCCGGGCCTACGGATCTTACGCCGAGGCTTTTGCAGACTACGCCAAGCTGCTTGGCAACTCGCCACGCTATGCAGAAGTGCGGGGTCAAACGGACGCCAATGCGTTTGCCGGCGCCTTGCAAAAGGCCGGTTACGCCACCGACCCTGCCTATGCCGCCAAACTGACCCGGGTGATTAATGGCAGCTCGCTACGCGTCGGAATGCTGGCTTCTGCCAGCTGACGCTGCCCGGAGAGCCAATACTGGTGCGGTTCTTCAGGCAGTTTTTTCGGCTTATTCGCGGTGGAGGATCTTGTCGACCAGAAAATCCGCCCATCCCTTGGCGCGAAATGCTTCTTTGAGCACATCGCGGTCATAGACCGTATGCAGCCAGACGAAGAAGTCGATGGGTTCGCGGGCGTTGGCGCGGCAGTATTCTTCGAAGAAGAAATCCAGAATGCCGGTCTTGGAGCCTTTCAGATGACCGTAGTACCACGCCAGCTCTCGCGTTGCGGCGGGAATATCGTGCCCGAGCCGGAACATCCGGTACAGCGCCGCGGCGAACCCAGCACGATCGGCGCCGCTCTTGCAATGGATGAGTGCGGGGTAGGCAATTTCATCAAACATCGCTTTTGCGGATTGCAGCACCTCGGGGTAGGGGGCACTGCGCGACAGGATGCCCTTGAAGTCGATCAGGCGGATGCCCAGTTCCCGGCAAGTCTCGGCTTCCAGCGCGTAACGACGCGTATTGTCGGCGCCGCGTAGATTGATGATGGTTCGTATGCCATATTTCTCGTGGTAGCGTCGGATTTGCCCGGGGCTGGGCTGGCTGCAGCGGTAGAGCCCGCCGGGCAGTGCGTGCAGATTGTTGTAGATCACGCGGATAAAACCGTGGTCGACGAACAACATGTCGAGATAGGCCAGGGTTCGGCCAGAGAGTGAGGATACGTCGCGTGCCACAAAAGCGAACCGGTCTGCCAAAGGCGAAGGGCAAGATTATCCGGCGGGCAGTGCGGGCGAACAAGTGTCGTCGCTTAAGAAGGGTTCCAGGCGGTCACGCCTTATAAGGCAGGGCGCACTTGTTTCAAGGCGCCTTTGGGCTGATTTCTGGCGCCGCGACTTGCGGTGGCGCCCGGGGGCGGTGTTACCATCCCGGCTTGATGCAAATGATGGGCGCTGAGATTTCTCCTGAATATTCATGAATATTCAATTGATCTGACGCTGAATGCCGGGGCTTGTCGGCATTCCGGGCGTCTGGCGCATTCTGAGAGGAGTACAGGATGGCTCTAGTTTTGCTCTCTGCCAAATCGATGACGCGGTCCGGCATTCGCGCCGTGACGATGCGTCAGGTGGTCGTAGTCGGACTTGTCTGCTTGCTCATTTCAATTTCCAGCGGCTTTTTGGCGGGGATGGCCGTCGGCCAGCGGATCGCGCCGATTGAGCCTGAAGTCGCCCAAGCGGTGACGCCCGACCCTGTTCACGAGAAGTTTGCCTTCAGCAAGCTGGGCGAAATGGCAGGTCGCTTGATCAAGCTGGAGGCCGATGCGCGCTCCATGGTCAAGAAGATGACCGCGCTGGAGTCGCTGGAGAAGCGGCTCACTGAAATACAGGCCTTCAAAGGCGTGCCGCCTGCGAAAGCCCTGCCTGGCGGCGCGAATTCCGGTGGACAGTACTATCCGGCGCGGACCTGCCCGGGTGTTGAAGCGCTGGGCGCTGGTAAAGCCGGAGAAGAGGCCGTCGACGCGACCGAAAGCCAGATCAACTGCCTCAGACGCCTGATCAACCGTATGGAAACCGCTGCGACGCAACGTCGCGCTGCGTTGCTGTCGCTGCCAACCCGGCAGCCTGTTGCGGCCAACCGAATGGGGTCATCCTTCGGGAACCGCTCAGACCCCTTTACCGGGCAGATTGCGTTTCATTCCGGGCTGGATTTTTCGGCGGATACAGGTACGCCCATCCATGCGGCAGGGGGGGGCAAAGTGTCCTTTGCGGGCTGGGTTTCCGAGTTGGGCAATGTGGTCGAAATCGACCATGGTAATGGCCTTGTGTCTCGCTACGCGCATTGCTCGCGACTGGTCGTCAAACAAGGGGAAGTTGTGACGCCCGGCATGTTGATTGCAGAGGTGGGCTCGACGGGGCGCTCAACCGGCCCGCATCTTCACTTTGAAGTCGTGAGAAACGGCATGTTCGTGGACCCCGTGCAGTATTTGAGCCTGGACCCTCAGGTCGCGGGTATCTAGTCGCGTGAGCCAGAAAAACACCCGCAAGTTGACCGAGCCGGCATATGGTCTGGCCGTTTCCCGCAAAAGGCCGCTCCTCATCCTCGGATGTACTGCGATCGTGTTGCTGCTCAGTGGGGTTGCCACTGGCGTATGGTGGCAGACCCATCAGGTCAGCCAAGGCATTCGCGTGCGCGATGAAGCGATGCAACAGGAAATCGTAAAGCTCGGGGAAGCCCTGAAGCACGCAGAGCTGCAAGCCGAGCACGAAGCGACCTTGCGTGCATCCCTTGAGCGTCAGTTGGTGGAGCAATCGGAGGAAGTCAAGCGCCTGCGAGGGGAGCTGGCGTTTTTTCAACGCACCAAGAAGTAGTTGATCGGGAGACACGCGATGTTTGGCAAGAAAAAAGACCTGACGATCGAGATGACCAAGCTATCCAGCCTGATCGCCAGCAACATGGAAGTGAATGGTGATATTCAGTACGTCGAAGGTCTGCGTGTTGACGGGCACATCCGCGGCAACGTCAAGGCCAAGGACAGTGCCAAAAGTCTGATCGTGCTGAGCGATCAGGGCAGCGTCACCGGTAACGTCAGCGCCTATGATGCGGTGATCAATGGCACGATTCGGGGGGATCTCGAAGTCAGCCACTTCCTCGAATTGCAGGCGAGCGCCCATGTGGTCGGCAACATCACCTATCACCAGTTACGCATGGATTGCGGTGCGGCAGTAGAGGGCAAACTGACGAAGGTTGGCAGTGCGAGTGAAGAGACTAACGTCGTCGATATCGGAATGACCGCCGCCGGTTCAAAGTAGGCGTTCAGGCGCCGGCAGGCCCTGCCGAAGTGCCGGGGAGGAAGTCTGCCGCGACCAGGCGTGCACCCTGCGCGTCGCCACGGCTGGTCATCCGGACGAACGCGGCGGCGATGGTCGCAGGTGCGCGCAGCAGACCCTCCTGATGCAAGGTGATGAAGCGCTCACGGGCAGGAAAATTATCGCTCGGGGTGTCTCGAATAAGCGCTTGCATCTCGGTATCCATGACGCCGGGATCGATATTCATGGTGCCAAACGGAAACCGTTCAAGCTGCTGCTCTGCAGCCACCGCCCGCAGGTAGTTTTCCAGCCCCGCCTTGCTCGCGCAGTACAGAGACCACCCTGCATAGCCCTTGAGCGCTGCGCCGGAGGAGACGCTTACCAGTGTCTTGCGGCAAGCATGCGCCTGAAACGCGCGTAATGCCTCGCTCATGAAAACGATGGCGGAGACAAAGCTCGTACTCAGATTGCGCTGTATGGCTGCGGCATCAAGACGGGTATTTGGCGCGATCGGATCAAGGCTTGCTACGTTGCTGATCACGACCAGTTCGTCGAGCACCGCGTTGCGGTAAGGCGAAAAACCCGCCGAAACGCGCTCGGAAACATCTTGCGGCTGCGTAAAGTCACACGCGATCGAAAACGGGTGCGGCGCGCGGCGCGAGAATTCGAGCACTTCGAATCCAGCATCCGAGTAGGCCTTGCACAGCGCCGCGCCCAAACCGCGCGAACCACCCGAGATGATCGCGAGTTTCATCCGGTTGCGCCGAACTCTTGCATCAGCAGATCCTGGGCGCTGTGTCGGGTGCCACGGGGGCTGCGTTTCTTGTACTGCCCGGTATCGCCCTCCAGCTCCCATGACTGGCAATTGTCGCTCACATACGGGCGAAGCCCTTCCTTGATGACCCGCCGCTTGAGCTTGGCGTCCAGAATCGGGAAGGCGATTTCAATGCGGCGGAAGAAGTTGCGATCCATCCAGTCAGCACTGGAGAGATAGACTTTTTCCTCGCCGTCGGCATAAAAATAGAAAATCCGCGAGTGCTCAAGAAAACGCCCGACGATCGAGCGCACGCGAATGTTCTCCGAAAGCCCCGGGATGCCGGGCTTGAGCGCACAGGCACCGCGAATGAACAGATCTACCTCCACCCCGGCTTGTGAGGCCTCATACAGCGCCTGAATGGTCTGGGGTTCAAGCAGTGCGTTCATCTTGGCGATGATCTTGCCTTTGCGTCCCGCCCGGGCCGTCTCTGCCTCTGCATCGATGGCGGCGACGACACTGGGCTGCAAGGAAAATGGAGCCTGCCAGAGGTGGCGCAGTGACTGCGCATGGCCCAGGCCGGTGAGCTGCTTGAAGATCTCATGCACATCAGCGCCGATTTCCTCGTTCGCCGTCAGCAAGCCGAAGTCTGTGTAAAACCGGGTGGTGCGTGGGTGGTAGTTGCCGGTTCCCAGATGCACATAGCGCTGAAGAATCTGCTGGCCCTTGCCATCGTCTTCTCGCCGCACGATCAGCAGCATTTTGGCGTGCGTCTTGTAGCCGAATACGCCATACACCACGTGCGCGCCAGCTTCTTCAAGTCTGGACGCCCAGTTGATGTTGGCCTCCTCGTCAAAGCGGGCCATCAGCTCAACCACCACATTGACTTCCTTGCCTTTGCGGGCAGCTTTGAGCAGCTGCTCCATGAGCTCGGAATCTGTCCCCGTGCGGTACACCGTCATGCGGATCGCGACAACCTGTGGGTCGTCTGCCGCAGCACGCAGCATGTCAATCACGGGTACGAAGCTCTGGAAGGGGTGATGCAGGAGCAGATCCCCTCGGCGAATGGTGGCGAAGATGTCGTCGCGCTTGTCCAGGCCTTTCGGCACCACCGGGTGGAATGGCTGGAACTTCAGGTCGGGCCGATCGACCCAGTCCGGCACCTGCATCAGCCGCACCAGATTGACGATACCGGGCACGCGGTAGAGCTCTTCCCGGTCCAGATCGAACTGCTGGAGCAGAAAGTCGCTGATGTGGGGGGTGCTGTTGTCGGCAACCTCCAGGCGCACCGCATTGCCGAAGTTGCGCTGCTGGAGCTCACCCTGCAGCGTGATGCGCAGATCCTTGACTTCTTCTTCGTCCACGAAGAGATCGCTGTTGCGGGTGACGCGGAACTGGTAGCAGCCGAGCACATTCATCCCGGTGAAGAGTTCGCCGACATGCGCGTGCAGGATGGATGACAGGAAGACAAAGCCGTTATCGACGCCCGTGAGCTCGGACGGCAGACGGATCACCCGCGGCAAAGCGCGTGGCGCTTGTACGATTGCGGCGTTTGAATTGCGGCCAAAGGCGTCACGCCCCTCAAGTTCAACCGCGAAATTCAGGCTTTTGTTGAGCAGGCGGGGGAAGGGGTGGGCGGGGTCCAGCCCCACCGGCGTGAGCACCGGCATCACCTCGGTCAGGAAGTAGTGCTTGATCCAGGCCTGTTGGGCCTCATTCCACAAGGATCGGCGGATGAACACAATGCCTTCTTTGGCGAGGCTTGGCAGGATCTCGTCATTGAGCAGACGGTACTGCTCGGCAACTATGCCGTGCACTTCCTGGCTGATCTGACGATACAGCGCCTGCGGCGCAATGCCATTGATCGGTGCGGTAGCCCCCAGCTTGACCTGCTCGCGCACGCCGGCGACACGGATCTCGAAAAACTCGTCCAGATTGCTCGACACGATGCAAAGAAACCTCAGACGTTCGAGCAGCGGCGTGCTCTCGTCTGCCGCCTGCGCCAGCACGCGGCGCTGGAAGCCGAGAATCGAGAGCTCCCGGTTAAAAAGACTTTCAGGGGTCGCGACGGCGCGGTTGGCGATCAATGGCATGTCGGTATCGTGTGCGAAAGTGTTAGTCGGTTATCGTACAGGTGGATCGGGTGCAACCAATAGCACTGTGTATTTTGTGACACTTCCGTGACACGATGATGACACGGTGACCAAAGGTGGCCGTGTTGTGGCGCGCGCTGCCTCAGCGCCCGACGCCTGTGCCCCACGATGCTAGAATCGCGCCGCTTGGCGCTTTGCGCTGCTTTCCGGAAGGTTCTGCCCTCGATGTCTCCCGAGCTGGTATGTGCGGTTGATCTGGGATCCAACAGTTTTCGCCTGATGATCGGCCGCATCGTGGGCGATCAGATCTATCCGTTTGACGATATCAAGGAGCCGGTTCGTCTGGCAGCGGGTTTGGGCGACGACAAACTGCTCGACAGCGCCTCCCAGGCGCGTGCGATCGAAGCGCTGCGGCGGTTTAATGAGCGGCTGCGCAGTTTTTCGCCCGATGCCGTTCGGGCCGTGGCGACCAACACACTTCGCGTAGCAAAAAATACGCAAACATTTCTGGCTGCCGCGCAGGAAGCACTGGGTTTTCCCATTGAAGTCATTGCAGGCCGCGAAGAGGCGCGCCTGATCTACGTGGGGGTCGCCCACACCCTGCCGGATCCTTCGCGCCAGCAGCTGGTCGTGGATATTGGTGGCGGCTCGACCGAATTCATCATCGGGCGCAATTTCGAGCCCCTCCAGCTCGAATCGCTCTACATGGGCTGCGTGAGCTACAGCTTGCGTTATTTTCCCGACGGGCAGTTGACGCGTGCTGGCTTCCGGGACGCCGAGCTGGCTGCTAAGCAGCAGCTGGAATTGATCTCGCGCACCTACCGTGGGTGTGGCTGGGAGCTGGCGGTTGGTTCCAGCGGAAGCGCCAAGGCGCTGTGCGACGTGCTGGCGCTCAATGGGCTTGCAGAGGGAGGGATCACTCGTGTGGGTCTGGAAAAGCTCCGTCAGCTCATGCTCAAGGCGGGGCATATCGATCGACTCAAGCTCGAAGGGCTGAAAGCCGATCGCGTGCCGGTATTTGCCGGCGGATTCGCCATCATGTCGGCGCTGTTCGACGCGCTGGCAGTGGAGCAGATGGTGTTCTCGGACGGTGCACTGCGCCTGGGCGTGCTCTACGACTTGCTCGGGCGTTATCACCGCCATGACCTGCGCGACGCGACCGTTACTAACTTTCTGCAGCGCTATCAGGTTGATCGTGGGCAGGCCGAACGCGTGGCAGCCGCAGCACTGCAGTTGTGGACGTCTTTGCATGCGACGCACGAAGCGGCGGACCTTCCTGATGGCGAGAACCGTTTTCTTGCCTGGGCCAGCCTGCTGCACGAGGTTGGCTTGTCGGTCGCGCATGCCAGCTATCACAAGCACACGGCCTATATCCTTTCCAATGCAGACATGCCTGGCTTTTCCCGGCGCGATCAAGCCCGGCTGGCGCGTCTGGCCCTGGCGCATCGCGGCAAGCTGGAGCGTCTGGAGGTCATGGCGGTGGATGAGGCGGACTGGGTGCTCATCCTGTGCCTGCGCCTGGCCGTGATTCTCAATCGCGCCCGCAGCGATCACGGACAGTCGCCGCTGCGTCTGGTCCAAGCTCGCAAAGGCTACAGCGTGATTGCAGACCCTGCCTGGTTACGGGAGTCGCCCCTGACCGCCGCCGCACTGAAAGACGAAGAACTTCAGTGGCAGCGGGTCGGGCGTCCGCTCAAGCTCCACCTCAAACGTGGCGCGCCCGCGCGCGTCGAGCGCGTGCCGGAATGAGTCAAGCATGAAGCGTCATGCTCGCGCGCAGGCCCTGCTGAAGGCGCCGCCTCCCAGTCTGCAAAGGCAAGGACAGCGGGTTGTCCTGGCGGGCGACTGGAGTTTGTTTGCCTTGCGCCCGAGGCTGCTGTGGACCCGCGCCCAGCTTCGCTTGCAGGGCAGGGGGGCTGAAGAGTGGGATCTGACGGGCGTTTCCAGACTGGATGCCTTCGGAGCCTTACTGGTATTGCGTTGCTGGGCAGGGCGTGAGCCAGCAACACTTGTCATCGATGAACGTCAGCGCGCGGCATTCGAACGCATCCGGGCGAGTGCCGCAGCGGTTCTGCCGACGGTTCGCCGGGACTGGCTCTTGCCCGTGCGTTGGCTAGGCCAGACGCTCTGTTCGGCGGGCAGCCATGTGCGGGACTTCGCCGATATGCTCGGGATGGTGGTGCTGGAAGCGATGCGGTTTGCGATCGAGCCACGCAGCATTCCGTTCAAGGAATTCTCTGCCGCCCTTTACAAAGCCGGCATGCAGGCACTCCCCATCTCGGCGCTGGTCGGCTTCTTGATCGGCGTTGTCTTGAGCTATCTGTCTGCCCTGCAGCTGCGCAATTTTGGCGCCGAAGCCTTGATCATCAACATTCTCGGTATCGGCATCATTCGTGAGTTGGGGCCGGTGCTGGTGTCGATTCTGGTCGCCGGGCGCTCAGGCTCGGCCATCACTGCCCAGCTTGGCGTGATGCGGGTGACGGAAGAGATCGACGCCTTGTCTGCTATGGGCGTCTCCCGCTACCAGCGTCTGGTCTGGCCCAAGGTGCTGGCACTGGCGATCGCCATGCCACTGCTGGTCGCGTGGACCTCCGCAGCGGCCTTGGCTGGCGGCATGGTGTGCGCCGATGTATTGCTGGATATCGAGTGGGCGTACTTTGCTTCTGCACTGCCGAACGTGGTGCCGATCCAGAATCTCTACATCGGTCTTGCCAAAGGCGGCGCTTTTGGCGTCACGATTGCGCTGATCGCCTGCCATTTCGGCTTGCGGGTGAAGCCTAACACCGAGAGCTTGTCGGCCAATACCACCGCGTCCGTGGTCACGGCGATTACGGCCGTGATCCTGCTGGATGCCATCTTCGCCATGCTCACGCGTGGAATCGGTGTGCCGCTACGATGAGTCTGCCCGCCAATCCCGTCATCCGCCTGCAGGGAATTCACACCCGCTATGGTCAGCACTGGGTGCATCAGGACTTGCAGCTGGATGTGCAGCGCGGCGACCTGCTGGCGCTGGTGGGCGGCTCAGGCGCGGGCAAGACCACCCTGCTGCGGCAGATGATCGGCTTGCAGAAGCCCGATTCGGGGATCGTCGAATTGTTCGGCGAAGCCTTGATGGCGGGCTCGCGCGCCGAACGCTTTGCACGGCGTCGCCGCGCCGGCGTGCTCTTCCAGCAGGGCGCCCTGTTTTCCGCCCTTAGCGTATTCGACAATATCGCTTTCCCGCTGCGGGAGTTTGGTGGCCTGCTTGAAGACGAAATCCGGGCGCTGGTGCTGAGTCGCCTCGATATGGTCGAACTGAAGCCGCAACATGCCGTGCTGATGCCGGCCCAGCTCTCGGGCGGCATGGTCAAGCGCGTCGCGCTGGCCAGAGCACTGGCGCTGGAGCCGGAGTTGCTGCTGCTGGACGAGCCCACCGCGGGCCTCGACCCCGAACGCAGCGGCCGCTTCGTCGACCTGATCCGCAGTCTTCACGATGGTCTGGGGCTGACCGTCGTGTTTGTCACGCACGACCTCGATACGCTGTCGGCCTTGGCCAACCGCGTTGCGGTGCTGGCCGAACACCGTATACTCGCCCTCGGCAGCCTCGACGAAGTGCATGCTGTCGATCACCCCTTCATCAACAAGTTTTTCCGCTATCGCCAGACCGTAGACGAAGCGGGAGAGCCGGGTCTTTAAAGTGGAAAACCGCGCATACGCATTATGGGTAGGAGTGTTCACGCTGGCGCTGGGTGCTTTGGTGATGGCCGCGTTCTGGTGGTTTTCGAGTGGCGGACAAAGTACGACCGAGTATTTGATCGTTTCGCCACGCGGCGTGACCGGTCTGAATCCGCAGGCCGCGGTGCGCTTTCGCGGTGTGCGTGTCGGCAAGGTGACCGCGGTGGACTTGCTGGATTCGCGCGAGGTTCACATCCGGATCCAGATTGAAACCGATGTGCCTGTCACTGGCGCAACCCGCGCGAAAGTCGGCATACAGGGTTTGACCGGGCAAGGCTTCGTGCAGCTGGACGACGATGGCTCGAATCCGCTGCCACCCCCCAGGCAAGGCGGCGGACCGCCAATCATCGCGATGCAGCCGGGGCTGCTGGATCAGGCGACGGAGGCCGGGCAGGATATCCTCGCGCGCTTGAAAACCTCATCGGAGCGGGTCGAACGGATTCTGAGCGAAGACAACCTGGCGCGCATCGATTCAACGCTGAAGAGCCTCTCGGCGAGCGCCGCCCACCTTGAAAAAACGCTTGCCCAGACCAACGCACTGGCGGCCGATATGCGTCGCTTCTCGTCCCCCGAGAATGCCCGCCATCTGGCAAGCACGCTGGCGCAGCTCCAGCAGGTCAGCACGCAGCTGAGCCCGGCGGTGGACGATTTTCGCAAGGCGCTGGCTAAAGTGGATGCAGCAGGGACGCGTATCGATCGGCTGGGTGCCGACGTGCAGGCCAGCATCACCGCTGAGACCTTACCGCGCGTGAACCAGCTGATGCAGGATCTTCAGGCCAACTCGCAGCAGATCAACCGGGTGCTGGACGAAATCGAGCGCGCGCCGCAGTCCCTGATCCTGGGTAAGACGCCACGCCAGCTCGGCCCGGGCGAGACAACGACAGGTGCCAAACCATGAGGAGAATCCTTGTCCTTGCCTTATCGGTGTGCGGGCTGTGCAGTTGCGGCGTTTTGCCCCCCGCATCGCCGTCTGTTATCCAGCATGATCTGGGCAGCGGTTTCGTCCGGCTCCTGCGGGAGCCCCTGGGTCTGCGCGCGGTAACGGTCTCCGCGAGCCCGATGCTCGCCGGTCTGGCAATGCACTACCGCACTGCAGATCAGCCTACCGTGCGCGGCATATACGCCTTCAACCGCTGGGCCGCGCCGCCTGCGGTGCTGGTGGAGCAGGCGGCCGTGCGCCTGCTGCCGCTCGACCCGGGGGGGCGCTGCCGCCTGTCCATCGTGATGGCGGACTTCATTCTTGAAGTGGATGCAGCGGGTCGCGGGGAGGCCGTGATCGCAAGCAACCTGCGCCTGACGCGCGACGACAGGCCGGCTGTGCTGACGCGCAGTCTGGACGTGCGCGTGCCGGTTGCAGCCGTGCAGCCAGCGTTGGCGGCACAGGGTCTGCGTGAGGCAGTTGGCGTGCTGGCCGACCAGACGGCCGACTGGCTGGGCGGAGACCCGCGCGGATTCTGCCGCGACTGACGGCTTGCCGTGCTGATCGACACCCATCTTCACCTCGACGCCAGCGAGTTCGATGCTGATCGTCAATCGGTGGTGGCCGATGCACGGGCTGCCGGCGTCGAACGCTTCGTGTTGCCTGCGGTGTCGCTCGATAGCTGCGTGGCAGTGACCCGCTTGGCGCACGCGGTGCCGGGCGCCGTTGTCGCGTGCGGCATTCATCCGCTTTACGTCAATGGCAGGCCAGACACCGATATTGTGGCGCTGCGCCAGCATCTTTCGGCCGGGGTGGTGGCGGTGGGGGAGATCGGGCTGGATGGGTTTGTGGCTGACGCTGATCCGGTCCGTCAGTCCTGGTTTTTTTGCGAGCAGCTCAAGCTCGCGCGCGAATTTGATCTGCCTGTGTTGTTGCATGTGCGGCGTGCGCAGGATCAGGTGCTCAAGTATCTGCGTCGCTACGGGATTCGGTCTGGCATTGCACATGCGTTCAATGGCAGCCTGCAGCAGGCGCAAGCCTTTATTGATATGGGGTTTGTGCTGGGTTTTGGTGGTGCGATGACTTATGCGGGTTCGAGCCGGATCCGGCGTCTGGCCGCGGAGTTGCCGATTGAGTCGATCGTGCTGGAGTCCGATGCGCCGGATATTCCGCCCAGCTGGGCGCCCGCATCGCGCAATGTACCGGCGAATGTGGCACGGTTCGCGACGGAGCTGGCAATGCTTCGCGGCCTGACGCCCACCGAAGTTGCCGCTGCGACGACTGCGAATGCCTGCCGCGTGTTACGAATGCCTGTCTGACGCTGCGAGTCGGCTGCGCGGGTCCGTGCAAGCGCGGGCCATCATTGCGATCAGCCAGGGGCGGAATGGTCGGGTGTAGTGCCAGGCTGTTGCGATCTTTGGCCACCAGGTGCGCGGCCGCTTCCATACCAGTACGGCAACACCAGCTCCCGCCACCAGCGGTAGAAAGCGCATCAGGCGCGGTGCTGCCAGGCAGGCGCGGTCAATGCCACGAAGCGGCGCACTCAGGATTTCCAGGTCGTCGGCGAGCTGTCCTCGCAAAGCGTCGGCACGCTGAACGAGCGTGGCCATGCGGCTCGCCAGCTGTTCTTCGCGCGGGCTCATGGCTCGCTCCGGGAGAATGCCTGACGATCCTTCTCGAATTCTGCGCGTGTCTGCGCCAGGAAAGTCTTGCCACTCGTGAGGCGTCTTGCCGCGAGTGATGCACACCATACGGCCGCGAATAGCAGGCAGGCGGCGCTAAGGCTGAGCGCCAGCAAGCGGTGGGTCTCCCAAAGCATCACGGTCAGCAGGGCGAGCAGGGTGAGCAGCATGAAGGCGCCAAAAATGGCGGCCAGAAGCAGGAGGATCAGGCCCTTTCCGACGCGCAGCAAATCGCTCTCCAGCTCGGTCGCAAACAAGCCGATCCGGCATTCAAGCATGGCCAGTGAAGAGGCTGCGACGCGGCGCAGCCTCGCCAGGAGACCGGGTGCAGGTTCTGTATGCACCGGGCTTAACGACGGCCGATCAACAGGCCAACGATCAGGCCGACACCGGCGGCAATTCCTGCTGACTTCCAGGGGTTCTCGTGAACATAGGTGTCTGCGGTCTTGCCTGCCTGTTTGGCCACTGCGGCCAATTCGCTGCTGGCCAGACGGGTCTTGACATCGTCGAGGCGGGCTTTCATCTTTGCGCGCGCTTCAGAGATCTTGCCAGTCGCATTCTCTGCCGTGATGCTCAGTAAATCGTCGGCGTCTGCCAGCACCGCCTTCAGGTCCGTAATCAGTTTGTCACGTGATTCAGTCAGCTCGCTCATGATGTGTGCTCCGGTGTGAGAAGGTGCAGATTCATTCTACGCGTTGTCCAGCAATTCGCGGCACGTACTGTTGGGGTAAATCATTTGATGCGGGCGGGGTTCAAGGTGCTGCCGAAAAGGCCTGGTTGAGTACCACCGGGCCGATCTCGGTGGAGAGGGGCTCGCTACAGATAACACGATTCCGTCCGGCCGTTTTCGCCTGGTACAGGGCCTGGTCGGCGAGATTCATCAACTCCTCGATACTGATATCCCGGGCGTGGGCAGGCGCGACGCCGATGCTGATATGGATCTGGAAGCTCAGATGTCCGTGGCGAACCGGGGTTTTGGCAACAATCTGCCTGAGCCTTTCGCACAAAGCCAATGCATCACCCGCGAGTGTATTGGGCAGGAGGATCCCGAACTCTTCGCCACCCAGACGACCAAAGCAGTCCGAACTCCGCAGGTGGCCGGCAATGGACTGGGTGACGCATTTCAAGGCTTGGTCGCCCGTCGGGTGACCATACTGATCATTGATCGCTTTGAAGTGATCAATGTCGATCAAGGCAAGTGAGAACGGCGTGCCATAGCGGCGCAGGATGGCGAGCGCATTGGCACTGTGTTCCAGAAATACACGCCGATTGGCGATGCCGGTCAGGGCGTCGATCGCGGCAAGGGTCTTCAACTCTTCTTCCGCGCGCTGACGTGCAAGATCCACGTCACGCGCGTGGAGGAGCAGCCCCAGGCACTGCGCCAGGGGTTGCAGCAGTTGCACGAGGTCCTGGTCGAATCCACCATCACGGTTACCCAGCGCGACAATTCCCAGTGTCTTTTCGTTGTAAAGGCAGGGCAGGGCCATGAAGCTGTCAAGCGGTGGAATCACGTCCGGCGCCAGCTTGGCGAGGTCGAGCGTCACCGCATCGTTGACGACAAGCGTTGAGCCAGCTCGGAGGACTTTCCCGAACACCGTTTCTTCAAGATTGCCAAGGCGCAGGGCGCTGCAATAGTCCGTTCCCGTCGAGGTAAACAGGCGGTTGGCGGGCGCATCCATTCCTTTGTGACTGAGTGCCGGCACATCCAGAACGGTTTCACCGTTTTCGTCTTGCTTGACCTCCGCGAGCATGCCGAAGCGGCTGCCCGTGAGCGTTGTCAAGGGATCCAGCAACTTCTGCAGGGCTGCTCTGGCATTGCGGGCGACGAGAAACTGCTGCTGCGCCTCGGACAGTAGCGCCAATACCTGCTGCTGGCGGTTGCGGATACTTTCCTGGTGTTTCTGTGCGGTCACGTCAAGATGCGTGCCGACCATACGGGCAGCCATGCCGCGGCGATCACGTTCGACCACCCGGCCGTGGGACTGTACCCAGATCGATTGACCATCGTGCCTGCGCAATCGGTATTCACTGAGATACTGATCACTTGAGCCGTTGAGATGGGCGTCCAGCGCCGTGCGCATCTGGGCGTAGTCTTTGGGATGAACCCGCGGCGCCCAGCCATCGAAGTTCGCGTCCGCTTCGAGCGGCGATAAATCAAGAATGGTCGCGGCCCGCTCGTCCACCAACAGTTGCCCGGTTTGAAAATTGGCATCCCAGGTGCCGAGCCGGGCTGCGTCCAGCGCCAGTTTCAGGCGTTGATTGGCGCCTTCCAGCGAGCTTTCGAGCTGTTTCTGGCGCGTTGTATCCAGCACATACGCATGAATTCGGACGGCGCTGCCGTCGTTGCCGTACTCGGCATGCATGGCGACAAACAGGCTGCGTTGAGGCGATGCTGGCTGTGCAAGGCGGACATTCAGTTCTCTCGACGCGAAGCGGCCGTGGCAAAGGCTGTCAAGGCAGACTTTGAATTCGTGGCGATCATGCAGAGTGAGGATATCTTCAAAGCTGAAGCCCGAAGCCGCCAGCTTCGCCGGTGTAAGGCCGAGCAGTTCGGCCGCGTTGCTGGATGCGTGGTGAAGGGCGAGTGTGCGCTGGACGTTGAATACAAGTATCGCGACAGGCCCTTCCGAAAACATTCCGTAGGTGGCGTCGAGCTCGGCCGAACGCTGCCGCAGCAGCATGACATCGACAACGGTCTTTCCGAATTCTTGAAGTTGCAATACGTCATCCGGTGAGAACGCGCGGGCGCTGCGGTCGATCACGCAGAGCGCGCCGAGCGCGCATTGCGTGTCGTCCAGCAAGGGCACGCCCGCGTAGAAGCCCACAAGCGGGGCTCCGGTGACGAAGGGGGACGCCTTGAAGCGCGCGTCATCCCCGGCATTTTCTGCGACAAGGGGGAGGCCGGTCTCCACCACATGCGCGCAGAAAGACAAGTCGCCGGGCGTCTCGTGCAGCGCCAGTCCGAAGCTGGACGCGAGCCATATCCGGGTCTCGTCGGCCAGTACGATCAGGCAGAAAGGAACCTGAAAAGTGTGTGCAACGAGTTTGCACAGGCGATCGAGGCTTGTCTCGGGCACAGAATCGAGGAACGTCAGACTGCGGGGATAGGCGCGTCCGTGCTCGCTGGTATGAGGGGCGGGATGTTTCATGGGGAGCGCCGATGTTTTTTTTATCTCGGCTTAATCGTGGCACTCGCGCGCTGCTTTATTGCGTTCTTGCCCTAATGGTCCCGAGATCGCGTGGGGACGCCATTGTTCACAAATAAACTTTATGGCTAGCGATGAAACCGCGATAATCTGAACCTTCGTAATAGCACATGCCGTGCTGGTTCAGCTTATGGAAATCGGGGATATTCCCAAGGATACCGGGGGAGCGGAGAAGCGAAGCTCGGCGCGCAAGCGCGTGCACTGGCGGATGCTGATCCTGCTGAATGCCGGTGAGAAAAAGCCCGGCTATGTCGTGGACGTATCAGAAGGTGGCATGCAACTGCAATCCATTCATTCGTTTCCGACCGGAAGCGTGCTGGATGTCGCGGTGTTTGTGCCCGACGCACGCAAAGCGGGCAGCTATCTGCCCACCCGCTTTCAGTGCAAGGTGGCCTACCAGGTGTTGAAAGGGTCGGAGGTCGTGCTGGGCGTCGCGTTTGTCGGGGCCGAGGACGAGGCTTTGCAGCGTCTGCGCGCAGCGATGAACATATCTTGATCGCAAGACGTCGCCCGCACCTGCCCGTACTCAGGGCGTCAGGCTGGCTTGCATGCTTTCAAAACTGCCGGCTTGCGTGACATGGCCTTTGTTCATGATCAGCACACGGTGCGCCATGGCGCGAACAACATCCATGTCGTGGGTGACCAGAATGTAGGCCAGTTGATATTTGCGCTGCAGTTCAGTCAGCAGCGTGAGGACTTGTTGCTGGATCGTGACGTCCAGCGCGCTCGTCGGCTCATCGAGCACGACAATTTCCGGGCGTACGATCAAGGCGCGGGCGATCGCAATGCGCTGGCGCTGTCCGCCAGAGAATTCATGCGGATAGCGCGCCAGCAAAGGCTCGATCTCGCCGTCTTCTGACAAGCCAACGTCTGCCAGCGCCTCGATGACGCGCGCACGCCGTGTCACAGCGGTGAGGCCCGGGGCGTGAATCTCCAGGCCTTCGGCGACGATCTGTTCAATGGTGAGGCGGGGCGACAGCGAAGAGAGCGGATCCTGAAACACGACCTGTATGCGCTGCCGGAGCGCACGTGCTTGCGCCCGCCCACCCTGGCCCCAGTGATCCTCGCCGAGGAGAATGTCTCCCGAGAAAGCGGTGAGATTGAGCATGGCGAGCGCGAGGGAGGTTTTCCCTGAGCCGGACTCGCCAACAATGCACAGGGTTTGGCCGCGGCAGAGTTCAAAGCTGGCAGATTCCACCGCGGTAAAACGCCCGGCTTTGAACCAGCCCTGGAGCCCTGGCCGTTTTGTGGGGTATTCAACGCAAACGGCCTTCGCGGAGAGGCACACCTCATGGCCTTCTTCAGCCACCTCCCTTCGAGGCCGGCTCTGGACAAGCTTCTGCGTATAGGGGTGCTGCGGATCGGCCATCAGAGCGGCTGTCGGGCCTTGCTCGACCAGCACGCCTTGCTCCATGACGGCCACCTTGTCGGCAAAGCGGCGCACGAGGTTCAGGTCGTGGGTGATCAGCAGCACCCCAAGCTTGCGCTCACGCCGCAGCGAGTCGAGCAGATCGAGGATCTGGTGGCGGATAGCGACATCCAGCGCAGTCGTTGGCTCATCAGCGATCAGCAGTTTGGGGTCGCAAGCCAGCGCCATGGCGATCATTGCGCGCTGCCGCTGACCACCCGAGAGCTGGTGCGGATAGGCATTGACGCGCTGCGCCGCATCCTCAATCCCGACGCGTGCCAAAGCTTGGATGGCGGCGACGCGCGCATCGGCCACGCTCAAGCCTTTGTGCAGTTGCAAGACTTCAATGATCTGGCGGCCAATGCTCATCACCGGATTCAAGGCCGTCATGGGCTCCTGGAAAATCACCGCAATATCGCCGCCGCGCAGCTGGCGCAGCGCTGCAGGGCGCATGTCCAGGATCTCCTGCCCGGCGAACCGGATGCTGCCGGACAGGCGTGCAGCCTCAATGAGCCGCAGGCAGCTCATGGCGGTGACGGTTTTCCCCGAGCCGGACTCGCCGACCAGTGCGAGCTTCTCGCCCGCGTCGAGGGCGAAACTGACGTGCTTGACGACGCTGCGGTCGCCGAAGGAAATCGAGAGATCACGGACCTCCAGCAAAGGGCTGCTCACGCGTCACCCTCCAGAACCTTGCGCGGGTCAAGCGCATCACGCAGTGCATCGCCGATCAGGATCAGCAAGAGCAGGGTGCCTACCAGCACGGTGAAGCTTGCGAGCGATATCCACCAGGCATCGAGGTTGGCTTTGCCTTGTGCGAGCAGCTCACCCAGGCTTGGCGTGCCGGGCGGTGCGCCGAGGCCCAGAAAATCAAGGCTGGTCAGCGCGCCGATTGCCCCTGCGAGTTCAAACGGCAAGAGGGTGATGACCGGTGTCAGGGCATTCGGCAAGATATGTCGAAAGATGATCTTGCGGCGGCTCTGCCCGAGCGCGTGGGCCGCCCGCACATAGTCGAGCGTGCGGTTGCGGAGGAATTCGGCGCGCACGTAGGCGGCGATACCCATCCAGCCGAAGGCGGCAATGATGCCGACGAGCAGTGGCAGGCTCGGCGAGAAGAGGGCCGAGAAGATGATCAGCATGTAGAGCTGCGGCATGGCGCTCCATATTTCGACAAAGCGCTCCATTACGATGTCAGTCCAGCGCGCAAAATAGCCTTGCAGCGCACCGTAGAGGATGCCCGCGAGCGTGCAGAGCCCGGCCACGACAACTGCGAATAGCACCGAGATGCGGAAGCCATATAGCAGCCTTGCCAGCAGATCCCGACCCCGATCATCGGTCCCTAGCAGATTGGCGCGCGTCGGGCGCGCCGGGCTGGGCTCGGCAGCAAAATAGTTGATGCTGCTGTGGTGATAAGGGTTCGGCGGAAACAGCGCAAAGTTGCCGGGCTGTCTGAACTGTTCCCGGATGAAGGGGTCGAGGTAGTCGGTCGGGGTGTGGAAATCGCCGCCAAAGGTGGTTTCCGGTAAGTCTTGAACCAGTGGGAAGTACCAGTGCCCGGCATACCGGGCGACAATCGGTTTGTCGTTTGACAGCAGCTCGGCAAACAGGCTGAGGACAAAAAGCGTCGTAAAGATGCACAGGCTCCAGAAGCCCAGGCGATTCGCGCGGAAGCGCCGCCACGCGCGCCGGGCGGGGCTTTGCGTCAGGTGGGAGGCCGGCTTACGCATACTTCACTCTCGGATCCACCCACAGATAAGAGAGATCGCGTACCAGTGTTGTCAGCAGCGCGATCAGGGTGAACAGGAAGAGACTGCCCAGCACCACCGGATAGTCGCGCCGCATGATGGATTCGTAAGACAGCATCCCGAGCCCGTCGAGCGAAAAGAGGGTTTCGATCAGGATCGAACCGGTAAAGAAGGCGCCGACGAAGGCGGCCGGAAAGCCCGTCATGATCGGCATCAGCGCGTTGCGAAATACGTGACGCCACAACACCGTGCGTTCCGACAGGCCTTTGGCTCTCGCCGTGAGCACGTATTGCTTGCGGATTTCCTCCAGCACCGAGTTCTTCGTCATCAGCGTGATGACCGCAAAACTTCCCAGGGTCATCGCGCACACCGGCAGCGCAATGTGCCACAGGTAATCGGCGATCTTTGCGCCCAGGCTCAAGCTCTCCCAGTTTGCGGAGCTCAGGCCACGCAGCGGGAACCACTGCAGAAAGCTGCCACCGCCAAACAGTACCAGCAAGGCCACGCCGAGCACGAAGCCCGGAATCGCGCTGCCAATGAGCACCAGCATCGTGGTCAGGGTGTCAAAGCGGCTGCCGTTTCGCACCGCTTTGGCAATGCCCAGGGGCACCGATATCAGGTAGGTCAGCAGGAAACTCCACAAGCCGAGGGATATCGAGACAGGCAGCTTCTCCCGGATCAGCTGCCAGACTGGCTTGTTGTGGAAGAAGCTCTCGCCCAGATCGAACCGGGCGAATCGCCCGAGCATCTCGACATAGCGTGTCAAGGGCGGTTTGTCGAAGCCGTACAGTGCCTTGATCTCTTCGACGCGCTTTGCGTCGACGCCCTGCCGCCCGCGATAGGCAGCGCCGCCGGCACCGCCGCTCTCGCCCGCCGCGCCGCGCCCCTGAAGCTGCGAGACCAGTTGCTCGACCGGCCCACCGGGCACGAACTGAATCACGAGAAACGTGATGGTCAGCACGCCGAGCAAGGTCGGAACCATCAGCAGGAGGCGCTTGAGGATATACGCCCACATCACGGCGCCCTCGTCGTGCTTGCAGCGCCAGCTGTCGATACCGGCGTCAGTGCCCACCAGGCGCTGAGGATCCAGTTTTCCGGCTGGTAGTACAAAGGCCTCGTCTCGGGCTGGCCAAACCTGCCCGCGTGCCAGGCCGTGCGGAAGCTGCTCTGGTACCACTCCGGAATGGCATAGTGGCCAAAGCGCAGGACACGATCCAGTGCGCGCAAGGCCGCCACGAGTTGCGGACGGGTCGTGGCGGAGAGCGCCTTCTCGATCAGCGCGTCCACCGCGGGGTCGGCCACGCCCGGCAGGTTGTTCGAGCCTTCGGTGCGTGCCGCGGCGGATGAGAATCTGTCGCGCAGCTCGCTGCCGGGGGCTTCGCGTCCTGGAACGCGAACCGTCGTGATGTCGTAGTCGAAGACATCCATGCGCTTCTGCAGAAGCGCAGCATCGGTGGGGCGAATGCTGGCCTGAATGCCGAGTTTCTCCAGGTTCTTGATCATGGGCGCAAGAATGCGCATCGAGCTTGGCGCCTGCGCCTGGCCGACGAGGAATTCGAGGGTAAAGCGCTGGCCGGCCGCATTGCGCAGCGCGCCGTCGCGGACCGTCCAACCCGCGGCCGCCAGCAGGTCGCGTGCGCGGCGCAGGTTGTCGCGCAGGCTCCCCGGCGGATCGGTGCTCGGCGGGACTGGTACCGGATCGGAAAATATCTGCGGGCTGAGTTTGTTGCGCAGCGGGGTCAGCAAGGCCAGTTCGTCTTCGCCGGGCAGACCTCTGGCTTCAAAATCGCTACCCGGGAAGTAGCCGCTGACGCGCGTATAGCTGCCGTAGAACAGTTGCCGGTTCATCCACTCGAAATCCATGGTCGCGGCCAGCGCTTCCCGCACCCGCGGGTCTTTGAACTTGTCGCGCCGGCTGTTGATCAGCATGCCTTGAAAATCGGAGGCATTCCGGTTCGGAAGCAACTGCTTGCTGATGGCGCCTGCATCAAATTTGCTGCCGACGTAGGTTCGTGCCCATTGGCGGGACGAGAAGACCTGAATGTAATCGAATTCGCCCGCTTTGAAGGCTTCGGTCTGGACGACCTCATCGCTGTAGATGCGGTAGTTGATGCGGGCAAAGTTGTACTGGCCACGGCGGACGGGCAGGCCTTCGGCCCAGTAAGCACTGTCACGGTCGTAACTGATGTCGCGGCTGAAGACTTCCTTGCCGATCCGGTAGGGGCCGCTGGCGATCGGCTTCTCCGTAATCACTTCGTCAAAGGACTTGCCCGCGCCCCACTTGTGGCTGAACACCGGCAAACCACCGACGATGAGCGGCAACTCGGCGCTGGCCTGCCCGAAATCAAAACGGATCAACCGCTCGCCCAGAACCACCACGCCGCGCACGTCGGCAAACAGGTTGGCATACGCAGGATGGGCGCCCTTGCCGGTCAGGCGATCGAAACTGTACTTCACGTCCTGGGCCAGTACGGGTGAGCCATCCTGGAAGCGCGCTTTCGGGTTGAGCCGAAATGTGGCCGAGCGCTTGTCCGGCCCGATGCTGACATCCTCAGCCAGCAAGCCATAAGCTGTCGTAGGCTCGTCCAGTGTGCCCGTGAGCAGGGATTCGAAGACCAGTTCTCCGAGCCCGGGTGGCGCAGTGCCTTTGAGCGTGAAGGGGTTGTACTTGTCATACTGACTGGCGGTGGTCGGAGCGACGAGTGTGATTTCGCCACCCCGCGGTGCTGTGGGATTGACCCAGTCAAAGTGCTTGAAATCAGCGGGATGTTTGATGTCGCCAAACTGTGCGTAGGCGTGCGCGCCCCATGCGGGCGTCTGCAGCAAGAGCATCAACAGGAGGACAAATTGTCGCATGGCGGCATTCTGCCAAATTCCGCCGCTGCTGAGTGTGTGCTGGCCGTCCTAGAGAAGCATGGACGCCGGGAATACAACACGGACGCACAAACGGCCTCCGGGAGGTCACGAACCTTTCGCCAAGGCCGTTCAGACACAGCGGGACGACACTTGCCATTGCAAGGTCCCATTTTCTGGGTCTGAATGTGTTTACTTGTAGCTTTTGAGTATCTTGCTGATCGTGCCGTCTTTGCGCATGCTCGCCATCGCGCGATCAAAATTGTCCGAGACAATAGACGTGTCATACGCTCGGGTGAAGATGAGATAGCTGTAGGCGGTTTCCGAGGGGGGCCGCTCACGATGATCTCGTATGCCTTGTCGATTTTCTTGAGGAAACTCAGCCCGACGAGATGGCTGCAGATCACTACATCTACCCGATCGTGCGCGAGCATGCGGAAGATGAGTTCGTAGTCTTTTGCGGTCTCGATCTTCTCGAAGAACTTCTGCCGGATGGCCTCGTCAAACCGCGCGCCATACGAGGTGTTGGCTACCACGCCGATACGTGCATTGGCAATTGACGCGTAGCTGCCATCGAAGCTGAATTTCGAGTCTTTGCGGACAAAGAACACATAGTCCTGGCTGATGACGGTTTCTTTCGGGTAGCGGTAGCTTACCTCGCGCGCAGCTGTCCTCTTGATAGTGAATAGGGCGTCTACGTCGCCGGTGCTGAGCAGGCTGAGGGATCGGGACCAAGGGTAGAAGCCAATCTCGATCGCTTGGCCTGAGCGCCGGAATGCCTCCCTGACAATATCGACGACGATTCCGCTTGCCTGGCCGTCGGTATTGACGATGTAAGGAGGGTAGTCAAGCGTGGCAATCTTGAGCGGAGCAGGTTCCCCCAGGCAGGGCATCGCCCAGAAAACCGCTAAGGCGGCAAGCAGTGTGGCTCTCAGCGTTCTCATGGCAGCCTCCCGAGCGTGATCGCTGCGGGTGCGCACGTGGCGCTATCGGGCGATCATGTGCCGGAAATGTAGCGCCCCGATGGCAGAAATCAACGCGGGCTGCCCGGATGGTTGCGCGCAGGCTTTGTTCGCGCGAGCTTGTATTCGATCGCGTCCACAAGTGCGCGCCATGAGGCATCGATGATATCGGTAGAGACACCAATCGTTGTCCAGGATCCGTGTGGATCAGCTGTTTCGATCAGTACCCGGACCTTGGCTGCAGAAGCCTGGCTGGAGTCCAGCACCCGGACCTTGTAGTCCGTCAGTTTCATCTCCGTGATCTCTGGATAGAAACGCTCAAGCGCGCGGCGCAACGCGCGGTCAAGGGCATTGACGGGGCCGTCACCTTCGGCTGCAGTCATCTCGTCTTCCCCGCCGACATTGATCTTGAGCAGGGCAGAGGAATTCATGCCATCAGCGGCGGGCTCATTGACGATGACCTTGAAGGAGCGGAGTTGAAAGGACGGGGTGAACTTCCCGAGCATCTTTCGTACGAGCAACTCGAAGCTGCTTTCGGCACTTTCGAATTGATAGCCTTCGTGCTCAAGCTCTTTCAGACGCTCGATGATTCTCTTCGTTTCCGGCGCGTCTTTGCCGAGGCTCGGGTCGACTTCATGGATCTTGCCGAGAATGGTGGATCGGCCGGCAACCTCGCTCATCAGCACCTTGCGTGCATTGCCCACTGATTCCGGCGCGATATGCTCATAAGACACCGGGTTCTTGTTGACAGCGTCGATATGCATGCCACCTTTGTGCGCGAAGGCATCCGCGCCCACGTAGGCTGCTTTGTCGTTGTGCTCGATGTTGGCTGTTTCCGACACAAAGCGTGCGCTAGGCGTCAGCATCTGCATGTGTGCAGAGGGGATGACGTCGAAGCCCAGCTTGAGTTGCAGGTTCGGAATGATGGCGCAGAGATTGGCGTTGCCACAACGCTCGCCAATTCCGTTGATCGTGCCCTGGACTTGTCGCGCGCCGGCCTGCACCGCGCGCACCGAGTTTGCAACGGCGAGTTCGCAGTCGTTGTGGCAATGGATACCCACGAAAACGCCCGGGAACTGCGTGACGACTTTGCCGGTGATGTCGTAGATCTCGTCTGGAAAAGACCCGCCGTTTGTATCGCACAAGGCCAGGCTGTCAGCGCCGCCTGCCACGGCTGCAGCGAGCGCCTCTAAGGCGTACTGCGGATTGGCCTTGTAGCCGTCAAAGAAATGCTCTGCGTCAAAAACTACTTCTTTGCCGCGAAGTTTCAGAAAGGCGATCGTCTCTCTGATCATGCGCAGATTCTCGTCCAGCGTTGTGCGCAGGATTGCCGTCGCGTGGTAATCCCAGGTTTTTCCGAAGATCGCCACTGCGGGGGTGTTGGCCGACAGCAAGGACGCGAGCTGCGGGTCGTCCTCGGGCTTTGTGCCCACTTTACAGGTACTGCCAAAGGCAATGATCCGGGCGTTTTTGAGGACGATCTCACCGACACGGCGGAAGAATTCGAGATCCTTGGGGTTCGAGCCGGGGTTGCCGGCTTCAATGTAAGTCACGCCCAATTCATCAAGCTTTCGCACGATCTTGAGCTTGTCTTCCACCGAGAAAGAGATTCCCTGCGCCTGTGCGCCGTCTCTCAGGGTGGTGTCGTAGGCGAATACCTTGTTCATGGCCGTTTTCTGTTTCATGGTTTTTACGTGCCCGTGGGCGAAACCCGGCCCACGGGGAGGCGTGAAATTACCACACTTGCTCAGTGTTCAGGCAGTCGTCGAGGGCCTGCAGCCGGGCCAGTGTCGTCGCTTGCGCCGGTAGAAAGGGAAGACGAAGTTCGTTGGCGATCCAGCCTTGGTGGGCCAGCCAGGCCTTGATGGGTGACGGGTTAGGTTCTGCAAACAGTGCCCGTGTGGCGCGTTGCAGCGACACCGCCAGCTTGCGCGCTCCGGCAAGGTCGCCCTGCGCGAGGAGCGCAATGATCCTGACCCAAAGTGTGGGGCGATAGTGTGCAGAGGCTGCGATGGCGCCTGGGGCGCCCATGGCCAACGCGGCGAAAAGTTGGCTATCCTCACCGATCAATACGTGCAGCGGTGTATCGTGAATGAGCTGCATCAGCCGATCTACCGAGGCACCGCAACTCTTGATCGCCTGTATCCGGTGGTCCTCGCTCAAGGCCAGCAGCGTGTCGAGATCGAGCTCGACGCCTGTCCGGTAGGGGATGTCATAAACAATGATTGGCGTGTCCGCCGCTTCAGCGATGGCTTCAAAGTGATGACGAATGCCGCTTTGTGTTGGTCTGACATAAGGCGGTGCCGTGACCAGCAGCCCGGTAGGGTGCAGGGCCGAGAGGCTTCTTGCTTGGGCCGTCGCCGAACGCGTGTCCATGCTGTTAAGACCCAGAACAATCGGGTACCCAGCGGGTAGCGCCTCGCGCAGGACTTCTGCCATCTGCAATAGCTCGTCCAGTGTCAGGCAGGCGCCTTCGCCTGTCGTGGCACCTGCGACAATGCCCGATATGCCAGCTTCCGCCAGATGTTGGGCAAGTCTTGCCAGCGAGGCGCAGTCGAGCACGCCGTGGTGAAAAGGGGTAACGATGGGAACCCAGATACCGTGGAAAGGATGATTCATGATTTGTCTCGCAGAAACGTGGTTGGAAACGTTTCCGTCGGTAGCCCGCTGGCGAGACACCAAGAAATAGTCCAGGTCATCCCGTCCGGCTTGACGCCCGACGGGATACGACAAGCCCGTCAGGTGAGCAGTCGTTTTTTAGCTTTCTTGCTGAGGTCGGCCATGGTGTGCACAGCCCTCGACTGAAGACTCACCCTGGATTCAGGACGCGCAATCAGAAACGAGGTTGGTACCATTCGGCGAGCTCCGCAGCAAGAAAACGTGAATACATTGTGCGGTGCGGGCAAACGGATCGTCAAGGCTGTCCGGTGCCGCCGTCAGGGTTGGGCGTCAATCATGACCGTGCCGGCTGGGACGTCGGGATCAAGCTCCAAAGGAAGTGCGACGTCGTCGGTCCCGTCGCCAGCACTTGCACGAAACACGGCGGCCCACTGACGTGCTGAGATGGCGCTCGCCGGATTGGCGCGCAGGCGCTGAAGCGGGCCGCAAGCAGCTTGATTGATTTGCGCTGCTGCCGCTGCCGGAGGGGATTCAAGCGACACGGCCATACAGGTTCGGGGCGCAATGCCAGCGCGTGGCGTCGCGCGTTTTGCAGGCGTCTGTATTGCCGGCGGCTCGGCCTTGTGGGCCGTAGCAGATACGGCGGGGGGGGCTTGATCTGCTTTTTCTTTCATTGACTCTGCAAGCGCTGCCGGGGCCGCGTTTGTGTCCGCGGATTCTGCGGGCCGAGCCGTTTCCTTGGCGTCGGCCTTGGTCGAGGGCGCAGGAGGCGCAGCGTCTCCCTCGCGTTCCAGCTGTCGTAAGGTCGTTGCGGGAAGTGCGGCTTCGTGCGTCGTCGACGTTCTTGCCAGGGGTTTCTCCAGCGCAACAGCTTTCTTCTCTTCGCGGGCCCTTGAGCTGATTTCTGCCGTTTGTTTGTTGGTCGTGGCGTCTGACTCGGCAGAGGCGACATGAACGGGGGCACTCGCCTGTCTGGCGAACTCGCCCGCGTCTGAGGCGGACGGGGCACTCAGATACACGTGCGTGGCGACGCTGGCGAGTGCCGCGGCCATCGTTGCCAGACCCAGATCACGCCAGTTGAAGTGCAGCCAGCGACGACGACGGGGGCGCGAGTCGGGAAGTGTGCGCACCTCGGCAGCATGCTGTTTGAGCCAGGCATCAGCGGCAGGTGATACTGGTGCGCCCAGTGCCTGTGCAGGCGATGCTCCGTCGGCTATATCCCGCAAGAGCGCGGTCCGGCGCACTTCCTGCGCGAGCTCGATGCGCTTTGCGTCGACCAGGAATTGCGACTCCATGTGGGGCGGCGGTTCGAAGCAGGGCAATGCCGCAGCCGACGCCGACGAAGTGGGCAGAGCCTGGACGAAGCGCAGGAAGGCTTCCTCAAGCCTCGGAGAGGGCTCATAGGCGGGGACGCGCTTCAGCAGTTCCGCCAGAAGACCGTCTGCCGCAGCAAAGCGCTCAAAAGCGGCACTCATGCCACGGTCTCCAGCGCCCGACGAAGGTGAATGAATGCATAGCGCAGGCGGCTCTTCACGGTCTCGAACCCTGTCCCGACGGTATGCGCAATCTCGTCGAGACTCATTTCGCTGAAGAACCGGAGCACGACAACCTCTCGCTGTGGCGTTGGCAGCGCAAGCAGGGCTTGGTGCACCTGTGCGAGGTTCTGGCGAAGGCGAAGCTCGTGCTCGGGGGACAGGTCTTCGCCAGGCAGATCGGCATGGAACTCGTCCAGTTCATCGTGCGCGCGATGCTGCGCGCTGCGTGCCTGATCCAGCCAGGTGTTGCGCGCGATCTGGAACAGAAAGGTGCGGAACTGCGCCTGGGGCTGATAGTCTCCACAGCGCGTCATGAGCTTTACCCAGGTCTTTTGCGCAATGTCTTCAGCTTCGTGGGTATTTCCTTGGCATTGCCACGCGATGAAGTTGTACATGGCGCGGTTATGGCGGCGAAACAGGATCGTGGCGGGCGCTTCAACGACGCCATTGGCGACAAGAAGCATCAGCTCTTCGTCAGGCAAACCGGTGAGGTCGTCAGGAGTCTGAGTCATCGGACAGGGCTGTTCAGTGGGCAGGGCTGCCAGGCAACAATCATTTGAGCATTGGTTTCAGGCCCGGCCAGATCGTTTGCAGGATCAAGTCTTGGGCTTCGGCAGTCGGATGAATGGTATCGGCCTGAAACAGTTCGCGGCGCGCCGCTATCTGTTCAAGAAAAAAGGGTACCAGGCCAACTTTGTGTTGCGTGGCGAGCTCGGAAAAAGTGGCCTGGAACTTTTGCGTGTAGGCGGGGCCGAAGTTTGGCGGCAAACGCATCCCGAGGAGCAGTACATTTGCACGAGATGCTTGTGCCGCACGGATCATTGCGGCAAGGTTGTCTCGCATCAAGGCTAGCGGTTGCCCGCGCAAGCCGTCATTTGCGCCGAGTTCGATGATGATGATTGTGGGCTTGTGGCGATCCAGGGCCGCAGGCAGGCGCGAGAGGCCACCGGCGGTTGTTTCTCCGCTGATGCTGGCGTTGACTACCTCGTAGCGGTAGCCTTCTTTGGAAAGGCGCTTTGCAAGCAGGCTGGGCCAGGCCGCACTCTGATCGATGCCATAGCCGGCGGAGAGACTGTCGCCCCAAACCAGTATCTTCGGGTTCGCGGCACTTGTGGTAGTCGCGATCAAAACCAATAGAAAAGACAGGATAGTTTTCATGCAGCAGTCTCAAGAGCCCATTGTCGATGTCAAACAGCTCGGGAAGATCGTCGCGCTTGCTGACGGTGGCACGCTGACGATTCTGCACGATATCTCTTTCGCTGTCGCCGCAGCGGAGACGGTCGCAATCGTTGGCGCGTCTGGCTCTGGCAAATCAACCTTGCTCGGATTGCTTGCGGGGCTGGATATTGCCAGCCAGGGCGATGTGCTGATCAGGGGGCGTGCGCTGTCTGGTTTGAGTGAAGACGGAAGGGCGCAGTTGCGGGGGGCAATGATTGGCTTTGTCTTCCAGTCCTTCCAGCTCTTGCCCGCGCTGACAGCGCTCGAGAACGTCATGCTGCCGCTGGAGCTGGCTGGACGCCCCCGAGCGCGCGAGGTGGCGGTCGCTTGCCTCGGCCGCGTAGGGCTGGCAGAGCGCTTGACGCATTACCCGAAGCATTTGTCGGGCGGGGAGCAGCAGCGCGTGGCGCTCGCGCGAGCATTCGCCACACAGCCCGCCTTGCTCCTGGCGGATGAGCCGACAGGGAATCTTGATGGAGATACCGGCCATCAGATCATCGAGCTGATGTTTGAGCTCAACCGGGAGGCCGGGACCACTATGATTCTTGTCACGCACGATGAAGCGCTGGCTGCTCGTTGCGGCCGGATCATCCGTTTATCGGCAGGCCGCGTCGTCATCTCCTGACCGCTGGCGCGCCGCAATTGGCTTGAAGCGGACTCTCCTGCTAGGCTGCGGATCTGCCCGATCAGCCTGCAGAGTCTCCTATGAACGTCCTCATGGATAAGTCCGTCTCAGCCATCTTGAACGTCGCCGGTAAGCCGCGATTGCGCCGTGCGTTGTACGTCTTGATCGGTGTGATCCTCAGCGTGCTTGTGGTGGCGTGGCTCGGCGTACCCTCAGTGCTGCGTTGGGCGCTGGAGACCAAGGCAACGGACATTCTGGGGCGAAAAGTCTCGGTTGGCCGGGTCAGTTTCAACCCACTGAGCCTGACCACGCGTCTCGAGAATCTGCGCATTGCATCGGCCGACGGCCAGTCTTCACTTCTTGCGGCGGCGCGGGTAAGCGCCAGTCTTTCCTGGCAATCGCTGTGGTATCGCGGGCCCGTCGTTGATGCTGTGCATATCGACCAGCCACACATTCACTTTGCTCGAACGGGGCCAGACCAATACAGCTTCGATGACATCATCAAGCGCGTCACGGCCGCCGGTGCCAAATCGCCCCCTGGCGAACCAGCGCGATTCTCGGTCAACAACATCGAGTTGCAGAATGGACTGCTGGATTTCGATGACAAGCCGGTCGGCAAACGTCACCGTATTGAAGGCATCCAGATCGGCGTCCCGTTCATCTCCAACTTTCCCGCGCGGGTCCATGTGGCAGTGGTTCCGCACCTTGATGCCATCGTGAACGGTTCCGCTTTGCGCCTGGATGGGCAACTCCGACCTTTTCTGAACAACAACGAGGCAAGTCTCGATATCAGGCTCGCGCCCTTTGACCTCACCCAGTACCTTGGCTATGCGCCGACACGGCTTCCCGTTCTGCTGAAAAAGGGGAGTTTGGATAGCACTTTGAAACTTGTCTGGGGGCAGGGTCCGAAAGGTGGGCAGCACTTTGTGGTGAGCGGGCATCTGGGACTCAGCAAAGTCGATATCCGGGATGTGAGTGATACGCCGTTGTTGGGATTCGATGCGCTGGGCTTGGATATCAAGCATTTTGAGCCGCTGGCGGTGCCACTCCGCGCCGCTTTTAGCAAGATCAGAATTGAGGCGCCAGCGCTCAATGTTTCGCGGAATCAAGCCGGGGACCTCAACTTGGCCAGTCTGGCGACAGGTGCCGGGGTGGAGTCCGGTGCGCCAGTTGCACCAAAGCCTGCGATCTCGATCGATGTTTTCGAAGTCGGTGCTGGCCGTGTGAGCTGGCTTGACAGCGCCATGAGTGATCCCTACGCGCTGCAACTTGAACCTGTTGTGCTGCGTCTGCAGGGACTCGATCTCGCTGCGGATCGGCCCGCGCTGATTGAAATGACGGCAGCGGGTGAAGGCATGCAGGACATTGCTTTCCAGGGACGCCTGAATCCGTTTCGTGGTGAGTACGATGGCCACTTTCGTATCGGTGGTGTTCAGGTATCGGCGCTGCGCCCTTATTATTCCAAACAGATTGGTGCCGCGAAGATTCAGGGTATGTTCAGTGCCGAAGGCGACCTGAAAGTCATCTCCGGTGAGGCGTCTCAGCTCGTGCTAAGCGAGGTTCGAACAGGGTTGAGCGAATTCGGCGTTGTAATCCCCGGTGTTCGCAAGCCTGTCGTGGAGATTCCTGAACTGACGCTTGCGGGCACGACGTTTGATTTGAATAAACGTGAGCTTCACATCGCGACCCTTTCTTCCCAGCGTGCCAAATGGACTCTGAATAAAGGGGAGCAAGGCGAAGTCGATCTGCTGAAGGCGCTTACGCCGCAAAAGAGCGAGGTGCCTGCAGGATCGCCGGGAGATGCGACCGCCCAAGCTGAGGCCGGCTGGAAGCTCAGTCTTGGTGAGGCCATTCTTGCAGGGTGGGGGCTGCGTTTCGAGGACCGGTCCGGCAGTGCGCCAGTGAGCCTGAGTCTGCAGGATTTTGGCCTGCGCTTGTCTGATTGGAAAAACGTTGCCGGGCACCGCGCGTCTTTTGAACTGGCGACAAGGGTCAACAGCAAGGGCCGGCTCGCGCTGGGGGGGAAGTTCGCAAGTGATCCACTGGAGGCCAGCATAAAAGCTGACTTGCGCGATGTTGATCTGCTGGCTGTTCAGCCTTACGTGGATCAGCACTACAAGGTGCTGGTGACGCGGGGCAACCTGACCGGCAAGGGCAAGCTGGAGGTCAGTCTCGCCAACGCAGATAAGCCGGCGCTGAAGTTTCAGGGCGATCTGGCGATCAACGAGTTCAGCTCGTTGGACCGCATCAACGATACGGATTTTCTGCAGTGGCGGCACTTCGGTGTGACGGGGCTTGCTGTAGATCTATCCCCGCTGCGAGTCGCCGCGAAGGAGCTTCGCGTCGACGACTTCTACTCAAGGCTCATTCTGGATGCGCAGGGGCGCTTCAATCTGCGTGAGCTTGCTGCGGAGTCTGGTGAAGGCCCACCTCCCGAAGAGTCGGCCCCAGCGGTCGCATCGTCTGCGCCAGCCCAGCCGCCCGTCAATGTCCGGCTGGATCGACTCGTCCTGACCGGTGGGGCGATCAACTACAGTGACCGTTTTGTCAAGCCGAACTATGACGCGAAGCTGGCAGCTGTGAATGGGACAATGACCGACTTGTCCTCAGAGCCAGATACCGTTGCGCTGCTCGACCTCAAGGCCGCGCTGGATGGGTCGGCGCCTGTCGTGGTGAGCGGGCAGCTCAATCCGCTCAGGCAGGATCAATATCTGGACCTGCATGCGCAGGTCACCGGAATCGACCTGACCAGCCTGTCGACCTACTCGGCGAAGTATGTGGGCTACGGCATCAGCAAAGGCAAGCTGTCGATGGATTTGAAGTATCAGATTCGGGATCGCAAGCTCAGCGCAGAGAATCAGCTCTACCTCGACCAATTGACTTTCGGCGAACAGGTCGAGAGCCCGGATGCGATCAAATTACCCGTACTGTTTGCGGTATCTCTGCTCAAGAACCGCAAAGGCGAGATCGACATCAACCTCCCGATTGGCGGCTCGCTCGACGATCCGAAGTTCAGTGTCGGCGGAATCGTCGTGAAGGTCATCATCAACCTGATCACCAAGGCAGTGACCGCTCCGTTCTCGCTGATCGGGTCCTTGTTTGGCGGTGGGGGCGAGGAACTCTCTTATCTGGAGTTCTCCCCCGGAAAAGTCGCACTGTCTCCGGGATCAACCACCAAACTTCAGTCGATTGCCAAGGCGCTGACGGACCGGCCTGCGCTGCGGCTGGACGTCACGGGGCATGCGGATCCAGCCAGCGACCTCGAAGGCGTCAATCGCGGGCGCCTGGAAGAGCGCCTTCGCGCGACCAAAACTGAGTTGCTGGTCAAGGCAGGACAATCCGTGGCTGATCTGGACGGCTTGACCATCGAACCGGCCGAGTACCCGAAGCTGATCGAGCAGGTCTACAAGGCAGAGAAAGTCCCCAATAAGCCACGGAACGCACTCGGCCTCGCCAAGAGCATTCCAGTTGAGGAGATGGAGCGTTTGCTCCTCGGCCATTTTGCCAAAGATGCGCCGGATCTTGAGTCACTTGCCAGCGCACGCGCTAAAGCTGTCCGTGACTGGTTGATTGGAGAGGGAAAGGTCGAGGCTGAAAGGATTTTCCTGGTCACTGCTGAGCGGGCTGGCGGAGAGAAAGCGGCGGTCGTGCAGTCGCCACGCGTGTCTTTTGCGCTGAAGTGACGGCGGTAGAGGTCTTGCCGTCAGGCACGCCTGGACTGACTGGACGATTGCTCAACGCCTGGCGAAAGTTTTCTGCAGTTCGGCCGATAAGTCTTGAGGTAGCTAATACGCGATTCTGTACGTCAAGAACCCTGCTAGCCGGCAGCCGCGACACCTTCAGCCCGGAGGTAGCTTGTTTTGGGAACCGAGACCATCGATTTGAGCCTTGGCGGCGCAGCCCTTGTCGACGACGAAAACGTGCAGTTTGCTGAGGAGTGCGCGCCGGGCAATAACGTGATTGACGGCGCCCAAGCGCAGCCGTGGTTGATCTTGGTCGCTGACGACGATGGCGAAGTGCACCGCGCGACGAATTTTGCGCTCAAGGGAGTGACGATTGACGATCGGCCGCTCCGTCTGTTGCACGCGCACAGCGCCGCTGAGGCGGAGGCCGTGCTGCGCGCCAATCAGCATGTGGCAGTGGCCATGCTGGATGTCGTCATGGAAACCCCCGATGCCGGCCTGCGACTGGTCGAGGTGATCCGGTCGCAACTTGGTCTCCAAAATCTGCGGATCATTTTACGCACAGGCCAGCCTGGGTATGCGCCCGAGCTCGAGGTCATCCGTTCTTACGACATCAATGACTATCGTACCAAGTCGGAACTGACCCAGACCCGGCTGATCACGACGCTGACAGCAGCGCTTCGTGCGTTCAATCAGCTTGAGCTGATCTCGGCTACGAAGCGTGGAATGGATGCGGTGTCACGGGCGAGCAATACGCTTCTCCGGCTGCACACCTTGTCGGATCTCGCGATGGGGCTGTTCGAGCGGATGGCGTCAGTCACAGAGATAAAGCTGTCGGGTTTTGTGTGTGTGGAACACGCGATGAGTGCCAAGGGAGATGAAGCGGGACTCAACGTACTGTATGGCGTTGGAACATACGCGTCTCTTGCGGGGCGCCCGGTATCCTCCGTCGTCAATGCTGACATGCATCGCTCAATCCGGCGTTGCATTGCCGCGCAGACGCATGTTTTTGAATCGGATCGTTTCCTGCTGTGGTTTTCCGCTCAAAAGGTCGATGTGGTTGCCGTATTTGAGCATGGAGAGCCGCTGGCCCCGCTGATTCAGCAGCTGGTGGAAATGTTTGCAGTGAGTCTGGGGGTCGGCTTCGAGAATGCAGATCTGATTGAGCGCCTGGACTTTTTTGCTCATTTCGACCCCTTGACCCATTTGGCTAACCGCACCCGGTTTGTCGAAGAAGTCTCTGAAGAGTTGTTTCGCCATCAAGAGCAAGAGCGTGCCTTGGCGATCGTCGATGTGGTCCGGTTTTCTGATGTAAACGAATCCCTGGGGTTTCGCAGTGGGGACTCGCTGCTGATGCTGGTCAGCAAGCGCTTGCGTGCAGCGCTGAATCCGGGTGTCCGACTCGCGAGGCTCTCAGGCGATACTTTTGGCTTGTTTGGCCAGATGCGTGATCTGGCTTCAGCGGAGATTCATCAAGCCTTTCAAGCCCCGTTTTTCGTGCATGGGCATGCGCTGTCGATTCAGGTACGGGTTGGCGTGGTTCGTGTCAGTGATGCGAAAGGACATGTGCTGGAGCTTTTGCGCGACGCAAATCTTGCCTTGAGTGAGGCGCGGCGGTCGAGTGGCGCAGTGACGACGTGTTTTTCGGCCGCTCTGTCCGAAGATGCGAATGCGCGGATCAACTTGCTCCACAGTCTCCGTGCAGCGATTGATTTTCATCGGGGCATATCGCTGCATTTTCAGCCAATACTGGATGCGTTCGGTAAGGCGTTGCTCGGAATCGAAGCGCTATTGCGGTGGCGGAACGAGAGTGGCCAGATGGTTGCTCCTGCACAGTTCATTCCATTGGCTGAACAGACGGGGATGATCAATGAACTCGGGCAGTGGGTGCTCGAAACGGCGCTGGCGCGGTTTGCGGTCTGGCAAAGACTGACCGGTGGCGGCGTCTTCATGTCGCTGAACCTCTCTCCCGTGCAATTTCGTGACCCGCAATTATCAGAGCGGATCAAATGCGCTCTGGAGGACAACGATATTGCGCCGCAGGATCTCGTGGTCGATTTGACCGAAGCGATCTGCGCCGAAGATAGAAGCCTTGTTCTGTTGCACCTGCGACGCTTGCGTGCACTGGGCGTAAGGGTGGCGATCGATGATTTTGGCAGCGGTGGATTCTCGTTACGGCAGTTGATGGAGTTCCCGGTCGACATCATCAAGATTGACCGTAGCTTCGTCGCCGATATAGTGAATCCGGAAGATGACATTTCATTTGTCAGAACGATCGGCTCTCTCGCGCAGTCGCGCGGCATGAAAACGGTGGCCGAGGGCGTCGAAACGCCGGTCCAGCAGCGACTGCTTGCGGAGGCTGGGTGTGACGCAATGCAGGGCTTTCACCTCTGTCGCCCCTTGCCGGCGGACAGCATGGATGCCTGGCTTCGCGCCCGAGCTTCGGCGCCCCGCCTTTGATGGCTTCGGGTCAATTCGGCTGATGTTCACCTTCTTCTGAGTGCGGGTGAGTCAGCGTTACAACCCTGCACGTTTGTCGGTAAGGCGCCTGCGCGTCGACGGCTTCGGTTACCCTGCCACGCATTTGCTGCACTGCGGTCACGGATGGCCAATAAACAGGAGGGTGTGCTCATGCTGCGTTACAAATTACTCATTGCGCTTACCGGTATCTCGAGTCTTGCCTTGGCACAAGCCGCTGACTTTCCCAAGCGGAAGCCAGGTCTTTGGGAAATGAAAATGGAGAGCGCCCAGATGCCGTCCGGCATGACGACCTTGCAATGCATTGACGAGGCTACCGACGAAGACATGCAAAAGAAGGCGATGGCTGGGGATGGCAAGGCGGACTGCAAGCTCAGTAGCTCAAAGAAAACGGCGACGGGTTGGGAGTACGACTCTGTTTGCAAGTCTGAGGGCTCAACCATCACCAGCCATGTCGTGATGAGCGGAGACACCCAGCAGGCCTATCAGCTTGTCATGGATACACGGTTTGATCCACCCTTGATGGGGAACCGGCAGATGCGCAGCGTGATGAAGGTGAAGCACCTTGGCGCTTGCAAGCCCGGCATGAAGCCCGGCGACATGAGCGTCAATGGCATGGTGCTAAACACGCAGGGTGGCGGCAAAAAAGGCGGCGCGAAAACACCCATGAGTGAAGAAGACATCAAGAAGATGATCGAGGAGCTTCAAAAAACCAAGTAGGGTTTCGGGAACTTCGAGACAGACGCAGTTGGTCAGGCGCGTGAAATAGGCGATACCTTGTCCAGCCAGTCTCCTTCTGGCGGCACGTATAGGCGCATGGCGTCGATCAAGGCGCTTGCGTCATCCGAAACAACGAAGAGATTGAGGTTGTGCGGGCGAATGAAGCCTTCTTCGGTCATGTGCTTCAGAAGCGCGAGAAGGGGATCGAAGAATCCTCGCGTGTTGAGGAGACCAACCGGTTTGCGATGGATCTGCAGCTGTGCCCAGGTCAGGATTTCGAAGAGCTCGTCCAGTGTTCCAAGTCCGCCTGGCATGGCGATGAAGCCGTCTGCCCGCTCAGCCATGGCCGCTTTTCTGGCATGCATGGAATCCACGACGACCATTTCGCTGGCGAACGGGTGCGCGAGCTCACGCCCAGCCATGAATTCAGGGATGACGCCATAGGCGCGGCCTCCGGCTGCCAGAACTGCGTCAGCGACGGTTCCCATCAGCCCGACGTGACCCCCTCCCCACACCAGCTCGATGCCCTGCTCAGCGAAAACCTGGCCCAGGTGCTTGGCTGACTCGCGGAATACAGGGTTGGTGCCATGAGAAGCACCACAGAAAACGCAAAGGGAGGTGAGCTTTTTCATTTTGAGACGCTGTTGCCCGAAGTTGCGAACGTGTTGTGACCGTGCACAAAGTGCTGTGTGCCTGCCAGGATTTTACGGGATGTACCTTGCTACGGGTGACAGAACCCTGTCTGCGCTGCCGTGACCGACTTGCCGAGCCGATTTGCGTACCTGACGGATGATTGTTGTGCTTCCAAGCTAAGGTTGTTTGATAGTGGTGGGCCCTGATCCGCACTGTCCGGTATCATCGCAGCCTTCCGGTTTGGGCACGCACAGATGGAACTGATAACGCATTTCATAGACGTGGTTTTGCACCTGGACAAGTATCTGGCGATGCTTGTCGCGCAGTACGGTACGTGGATATATGTGATCCTGTTTGCAATCATTTTTTGCGAGACGGGCTTGGTTGTGATGCCGTTTCTGCCGGGGGATTCACTGCTATTCGTTGCTGGCGGGATCGCTGCGGCGGGCGGAATGGACATCACGGTACTGTCCTGTTCCTTGTTTGTTGCGGCGGTTATTGGCGATAACCTGAACTACTGGGTTGGCCGAAGCGTTGGGCACCGGGTTTTCAAGTGGGAACAGTCTCGCTTGTTCAACCGTGCCGTCTTCGACAAGACCCACGCCTATTTCGAGCGTCATGGCGGCAAAACGATCATCGTCGCGCGCTTCATGCCCCTGGTGAGGACCTTTGCGCCCTTTGTCGCCGGAGTGGCTGAGATGGATTACCGTCGTTTCGTGGTGCTCGATGTTTTTGGCGGTGCGCTGTGGGTCTTTTCGATGACCCTTGCTGGCTACTATTTTGCCAATGTGCCTGTCGTCAAGAATAACCTCAGCCTTTTCATTGTGGGTGTGATAGCCCTGTCGCTGGCGCCGCTTGTGATCGCTGCGCTCCGGGCAAAGTATGGCAAGGGCGTGGTAGCGTGAAAAGTATCGTGATTCTGATCTCGGGCCGGGGCTCGAACATGGAGGCGATCATCAACGCTGCGCAAGGCGAGTACCGCGTCGCAATGGTGATTTCAAATCGTCCGGATGCGGCGGGACTGGTTTTCGCTCGCGAGCGCGGTATCTCGGCTGCTGCACTTGATCACAAGCTGTATCCGAGTCGCGAGAGCTTTGATCAGGCGCTGGCCGCAGAAATCGACAGATGTGCGCCGGATCTGGTTGTTCTGGCAGGTTACATGCGGATTCTCAGTGATGATTTTGTCAGGCATTACGCCGGGCGGATGCTGAATATCCATCCTTCGCTGCTCCCGGCGTTTTCTGGCCTGCATACCCATCGTCGGGCGATTGAGTCGGGTGCCCAGGTTCACGGAGCGACCGTGCATTTCGTGACACCCGAACTTGATGCGGGGCCGATTGTGATACAGGCGGTTGTGACGGTGCTGCCAGACGATGACGAAGCGAGCCTGGCCGCTCGTGTGCTGAAGCAGGAGCACCGGATTTATCCGCAAGCGATTCGCTGGTTCTTGGCGGGGCGCTTGCGCGTGTGTGACAACCGTGTGCGTTTGCTGGCAAGTGCGTTGGTGCCACAAACGCTGACGGTTCCCGCGCTCGAACAGTAGGGTGGTGTGAAGTCCGGACCCCGTCTGCTCCTCGCGCTGGCTATCTCGCTCTCAATCCACGGCATGCTGTGGTTTGCCCCCGAGTGGGATGCAGCTGAGACGCCGGGTGTCGCGCTGCGGGTCAAGCTGGTGCAGCAGTCAAGTGCTGTACCGACGCGCGACGTCGCCGCGCCACGTCGAGGTGCGGGAGGCGGCTCTGAGAAATCAGGCAAGCGCGGTACTGCAAAGGCTACATCGCCAAGCACCGATGCCAGTGCGCCCGTGGTGGCTGAGAGTGAGCCGGCCCCTCCGGGACCATCCGGCCGCCTGGTCATCAGCGAGCCGCTCTATGTTGATGGTGAGGTTGATGATCTGCGGCCGCCCGCAGATGCGATATCGGGGGGGGCGTCTGGGCCCGTTTCGCAGGACGTTCCCATCGCTTTGCCGCGCTCGGGGCGGGTCAGTTACGTCGGCACCGCCAGCTTTCTGAATGTTACCGGCCTCGTCAGCTGGCAACACGACGGGGCGCACTATGAGGCTCGACTTGGGGCCGGCGTGTTGGGAGCGACCAGCAGCTTTGACTATGTGTCCAGTGGCCGCCTTGTCGCGCAGCAAGTCGTGACCGAGACAGCCCGCGACAATCGCCGGGGAAAGCTGAGTGTCGCCGCGATTGACAACGAGGCAGGGGTGGTTCGGATGGAGCGCGGCGGCGATGTTCGCGAGCGGCGGATAACCGGACTTGCTGTGGCCTTGTCTTCCTTGCCGCAAGCCCTGGCGAGTCTGGATTGGAGTACGGAGAAGATATCGCTGTTTGTGGTCGGTGACTTCTGGGTCGAAGACGCCGTGGTGACTGATCGCGGCCTCGAAAATCTTCAGCTCCCCGCAACGAGCCTGGAAGCGCGGCGGTTTCAAGCCAAGATCAATAATGGCAAAACCATTGATATCTGGCTCGCGCCCGCTTGGCGCAATGCGCCGGCGCGAATACGCTACGACGACGGCGCAATCGTGGTCGACCTCAAAGCCAGCGAAGTCGAGATCGATGGCGCCATCCTCATGATGACGTCCCGGGGTGAGGGCGAGTGAACGCCGTGCAGCGATACATTTTCCCGTCCTTGCCTGCATGATGGGATAATCGCGGGATGACTACACAAATTACCAACTCGCAGCTCGATGCGGCGGGTGAGGCACTGCAAGACGTGCTTCGTTTCGAATACCCGGCAGATACGGTGCTTTCAGGGTTTTTCCGCATGAACCGCGGGGTCGGTGCAAGAGATCGCACCTTTGTCGCCGAAGTGGTGTATGGCGTGCTGCGTAACTACCGCCAGATCATGGCCATCGCTGGTGAAGGGGTCAGGGCCCGCAAGCTGGTGTTGACCTGGCTGGTGCGTCATGAAGGGTATTCGCTGCGGCAGCTGGAGTCGATGTTGTCGCGGGGGGAAGAAGAGTGGCTGGAGCAGCTCAAGGCTAAGACTTACAAGCCAGGCACGATCGGCGAGAAAACGAACATGCCGGATTGGCTCGCCAGTCGGTTGAGCAGCCAGTATGGTTCGACGCGTGCGCAACAACTGGCTGTGGCGTTAAATCGGCCCGCGCCACTGGATATCCGGGTGAATCCGATGACCACGGATCGCGACACCGTACTGGCGCGCTTCGAGCAAGAAGGTGTGGCAGCGCAGGCGGGCAAGTATTCACCCCTCTGCATCCGCTTTGAGGGCAAGCTGGCCTTGCAGCGGCACCCGCTGTTTGAAGAAGGCGGCATTGAGGTTCAAGACGAAGGTAGCCAGCTACTGGGTTTTTTGCTGGCGCCCAAGCGCGGTGAGATGGTGACTGATTTTTGCGCTGGTGCTGGCGGCAAGACCTTGTTGCTGGGCGCCTTGATGCGCTCCACCGGTCGCTTGTACGCGTTTGATGTGTCGGAGAAGCGTCTGGCAAAGGCCAAACCTCGCCTTGCCCGGGCCGGGCTCTCAAACGTGCACCCTGCGGTGATTGCGCACGAGAACGATATTCGGGTCAAACGGCTCGCGGGCAAGATGGATCGCGTGCTGGTGGATGCACCCTGCAGTGGCTTCGGCACGCTTCGCCGGAACCCGGATCTGAAGTGGCGGCAGACCGAAGCGGGCGTTCTGGAGCTGACGCAGAAGCAGGCGGCAATCCTTGCGGCGGCGTCGCGCTTGGTGAAGCCGGGTGGGCGGCTGGTGTATGCCACGTGCTCGCTCCTGGCTGCCGAGAATGATCAGATCGTCGATGCGTTTCTGGCTGCGCATCCTGAGTTCAAGCAGATTTCGGCCGCTGAAGTCTTGAAGCAGGCAAAGATTGAGCTGGATACGGGCGAGCGCTTGACACTCAATCCGCTGGATCACGGTACGGATGGATTTTTTGCCGCCGTGATGGAACGCCTCCCCTGATCGTGGTTCTGGATCAGCATGGATAAGGGATTCGACAGTCTGCTGAGTCTGCTGAAGCGCCCGGAATGGGCTTTGGAGCTATTTCTGATTGCGCTTGCGCTCAGCCTTGCGGGTTTCGCGGCGCGCGCATTGCGGCGCGGGGCGCAAGACGAGAAGCCTGCCTTGCCGGTAGGTGGCATGGTCCGCCTTGCCTTTCCGCTGATTGCCATTCTGTTGCTGGCGATCTGTGGTTTTGCGGTGCACCACTCGGGCGGCCACACGCGTTTGATTACCATCGCGGCGCAGTTGCTGGTGGCCTTGGCCGCTGTCCGGATGGCTGTGTTTGCACTGCGCCGTGCCTTCTCGCACGCCGAGTGGGTGGCCGGATTTGAGCGTTCACTGGCGACGTTCATCTGGGCGGGTGTGGCACTCGATATCCTGGGCGTCTTGCCCGATCTCATTGAATGGCTGAACGGGTTTTCCTTCCACGTCGGCAAAGCACATGTGACGCTGTGGTCCGTCATTCAGGGCGCGGTTTCCGTACTCGGCACGATGATTGTGGCGCTGTGGGTGGGCGGCATCATCGAGACCCGTCTGCTGCGTGCGGTAAGCATCGATTCCAGCCTCAGGATCGTATTCTCGCGGATCAGCAAGACGGTGCTGGTCATGGTTGCGGTGCTGATCGGGATGTCGCTGGTCGGGCTGGATCTGACGACGCTGTCGGTATTTGGCGGTGCGCTCGGGGTAGGTCTTGGTTTCGGGATGCAGAAAATCGCGAGCAACTATGTTTCGGGTTTCATCATCCTGCTGGACCGCTCCATCAGCATCGGAAACATCATTCAGGTTGGCCAGGACAGAGGCGAGGTCACGCGGATCACGACGCGTTACACCGTGCTGCGCGCGTCCAATGGCAGCAACATTTTGTTGCCCAACGAGGTGCTAGTCGCCAGCACGGTGTTGAATGACTCCTATGTTGACCCGCGATGGCGGGGCGCTGTTCAGGTTCAGGTCGCGTACGACAGTGACGTCGAGAAGGCGCTGTCAATCCTGGATGAATTGGCCAGTGAAGAGACGCGCATTCTTGTGGAACCGGCGCCGAAAAGTAACGTTCTGGCACTTGAAGATTCCGGTATTCGGCTGGAACTCTCGTTCTGGGTGGGCGAGGTCTCCCTGACGTCGCCCGATCTTCGCTCCGATCTCTACCGCCGGATGTTGAAGCGCTTCAAGGAGGCTGACATCGACATTCCATTTCCGCAGCGGGAAGTTCGCGTGTTGGCGTCTTCGGCCGTTTAAGGCTGAGAAACAGCAAGGATCGTTTTCGGGGAGCGGCTTGAAGTGCCGCTTGTGGTGGGCGTCTTCACCCCATCGTGCCGGACAGGCAGTCCCCATGCCGGATGTGGCAGGGGGTGCCCGCTAAGCATTGCCTGTTGCGCTTCTTCAGGCTGCCTTTTTCATGGCGATTACCGGCGCGGCACGCTCGCCGAGCGGTAAGAGCTTTCGGCCATGCATTTCATTCACGATTTGTGCGGCCGCGGCATAAACCGCTGAAGCGCCGCAGACGATGCCTTCCAGGCCCGCAAGGAGTTTGATGGCCGCGCTGCCTGTGACGTCCGCCAGGGCGAGCAGGAAAAATAGAACCGTGAGTGAGGCAAAAATGAATTGCGTCGCGCGGTTGAGTTTCAGCGTTCCGACGAACAGTATGGCCGTAAAGATGCCCCACATCACGAGAAACGCGACCATGCCGCCTTCGGATGTGGCGCTCGTCAATCCTGTCTTCGGCAGGGTGACGAGCCCGACCAAAGTCATCCAGAAGAAGCCATAGGACGTAAAAGCCACTGTGCCAAATGTGTTGCCTTTCTTCCATTCCATGACGCCCGCAATGACTTGGGCGATACCACCGTAGAAGATGCCCATCGCCAGGATCATCGATCCAAGCTCGAACAGTCCGGCGTTGTGCAGGTTCAACAAAATGGTCGTCATCCCAAAGCCCATCAGGCCGAGAGGGGCGGGGTTGGCAGTCAAGTCCGTGGTTTTGGCGTGTTCAGCCATGCAGTACTCCGTGATAATGAAAAAAGGGTTCGACGTCGAACCCGCAAGAAGGATGCCACGTCTCGGTCCGATGTCTATTTGCATGGATCAAGCGTCGGTGATCGAACGAACATGTTTGGCGAGTTCTCTTTCGGGCCGCTCGGGCTTGGCGCTATGTAAGTGCTCGCGTGAACCGTGTCTGTTGCAAGAAAACCGCACGGGGCTGCGATAGTCTACTTTTCGTACTTATATCGACACAAGTCACATCGTGTTATGAAACAATCCCTTGCCCCGATATTTTCGCGACAAGGCTAAGGTTTCATGGCTATTACAGGCGATCAGCGTTTGCTCAAGCGAATCAATCGCATGGCATTGGTTCGCCTCGTGCGTGGGCGGCCCGGCTTGTCCCGGGCAGAGTTGGCCGCTGATACCGGCTTGACCAAGTCGACCGTGAGTCTGCTGGTTCAGGAGTTGATCGACGAAGGCTGGCTGCGAGAAGAGGAGGTTCTGGTCACCGGGGCGATCGGGCGGCGTCCAACGCCTCTGCGCCTTGACGACCGCCGTCTGGCGCTGATTGGCGCAGAATTGGGCGTGGGCATTCTCGCGGTGGTGGCTACCAATCTTGCGGGCGAGGTGATCGCGAAAGCAAACCAAACCGTTGCCAGTGAACTCAGCGCAAACGACACGCTGAGCCTGCTGTGCCAAATGCTGGAAGACGTGGTCCGTGAGGTACGGGAAGCGGATCGGGTTGTTCTCGGCGTGGGGGTTGGTACGCCTGGCTCCGTGCAGGAGAGTAGCGGCATTCTGGCGGTGGCGCCTAACCTTGGCTGGCGTGATATTCCCGTCCGCGACTGGATACTCAAAAGCCTTCACGCGGCAGCATTGGGAGACATTCCGGTTTTCGTGCAAAACGATGCAGACGTCGCAGCATTGGGAGAAGTTGAATTCTGTTCGATCGGCGTTGGAGACCCCTTGTTGTTTTTGAGTCTGGGTGTTGGCGTCGGCGCCGGCGTTGTGGTGGGTGGGCGCTTACTGCTGGGGCGGCGGGGATTTGCCGGAGAAGTCGGCCACATCCAGCTGCAAAGTGATGGGCCGACGTGCTCGTGCGGCCGTCGTGGTTGCGCGGAAGCGTTCTTCGGGTTGCAAGTCATGCTGAATGCCCTGCAGTCTGCAAAGCTGGAATTACTCGATGTGTCACGGTCAGAGGAGTTTGTTCAGTCGCTATTGCGGACAGCCGGGCAACGGTTGGGGGTACTGATGCACAACCTTTGGACGACGTTGGACCCCGGGCTCATCGTGCTGGGCGGCCCATCCTGCAAACTCGGGCCGAGCTTTATCGACGCGGCACGAGAAACATTTCAGCGACTCGCGAATGAAGCGGGGCTTGAAGTGCCGAGCGTCGTACAGGCGCGTTACGGCGAACTCATGATTCCGGTGGGTGCTGCTGCACTCGTGCTGCACAAGTATCTTCAGCCGATCTGATCGTGCTCGGGCGCCGGCGCGATATCGGATCGAAGCCCGGTATATGTCATCGTTACGCTGGCTCCGAGCAACGTGACTTGTCCTGTCCGGCGGTTGTCTCCGGTATCACTGAACTCAAACGCATAGGTGCGCTGGATGGCAAGAGATCCGCGGGGCGCGCGGATGATGCGCAAGCCGTTCAGGGCGGCCGAATCATCCAGAAACTGCAAACCTTCTGCCTTGCATAGCTGCCGAGCTGCCGTGATCGCCGCCTCACGCGCGCGCAGACTATCCGCCACAAACCAGACAACGGCCGCAGTGCCAACCAGGAAAATCAGTGCTTCGCCCATGGACTGAATGTGCCAGCCCGCACGGGGCTTGTCCAGCGACTCTGAGCTGATTGCGGCGCTCGCAGCGCGCCATGTGATGCTGCAAGTGATTGTTGCATCAGCCGCAAAGCCGGGTATCTCGCCCGGTAAAAACGGTTACATTTGAAGCCGTTCTTTTGGCAGTGGCTGGATGGCTATCCATGGCAAGTGATGTCGAGAATCTGGACCCCCCTCCGTGTGGCGCGAAGCGGGTCATCGATGGTGTAGAGCGGGTCTTTTACTATGGCTACTGGATCAAGACCTACCAGGCGCCGGCCGATACGCTTGACGCCAAGAAGCGTCTGATTGAGGCGCTGACGCGGCGTTTGTTCAATCATGTTGAGCACGGGATCAATATTCCGGGGCGTCGCCTGGGGGAGGCGCGCGCAGCGTACGACAAGGAAACGGACCCGTCGATGCGGCGTGTCAAAGGCGCCATGTTGGCCGGTGCGATGTTTAACCGCGCCACGGACATTTTCACAAAATTGGTCGAGCTGCAAACCTTGGGCGTCGAGATATCGACTGATAACGCCCTGATGCGCGAGTGCGGAAAATGTCTGCACGAGGCGCTGGATCTCGGCAAAACAGTGCTGCACCGCAGTGGAGATGAGGGGATCGACGAACTTTGGGGGGAGCCATTCAAGGCGTTTTCGATTCCGGTTGAAGCTTTCTATGAAAGTCGATACAACAAAATTGCATTGGCCATGCGTGATATTGACGAAATCTCGACAAGCTTGAGCCGCACCTTGGGCGAGCATGCCGTATTCAAAGGCATTGCACTGTTTGTCGAGGCCTACTGTGTCGCGGCCAAGATCAAGACCGAAACCTTACGTACGGATGCCGAAATTTTCGACGTATGGGCCAGATTCGCGGTAGCTGGAGAGCGCGTTCAGTACTTTCCGCCACGGATCGTGTTCGGCGCGGACGAGCTGGAAACACGGGAGGCAGAGCATGGCGTACGGCTTATCAAGGAGGCGGTTGCGTTGATCAGCGACATTACGCGCGCCCGCGTCTCCATGCCAAAGAGTACGGCGGAATTTGTCGCCAGGTGCGAGGTGTTTCGTCTGGGATATGGCCGCGCCTGAGGCAGGCTTTACGGGCGGACAGAGAACTTCATGCGCCCCGGCGCGCCGTCCGGCGTCACGAATCCTCCCGCAATACTGGGAAGGCGACCGACGAAAGCGGGATCCCCGCTGATCGTTCCGGCCAGCTCGAGACGCTGAGGTGGCTGGAAAGTGCCTCGCGCATCAATTTGAATGTCGCCGCGCAACGTGGTGAGTTGCAGGTCCATGAGGCCGTCACGCGCCTGAACGTTAAACTGGTAGTCGCCAAACCGACGCTGTGGAAAGAGGTCTGAGCCCGCGCCGGACCACTGCAGATTGGCGTCGCCCGAACATTTTCCCTGCCACCCGCAGTGCCAGCGCTGAACGAAGAGCTGGATATCGCCGCGCCATCCAATTTTTCCGATCGCATGTGGGATGCGTTCCATCGCGTAGCGAGCAGGCATGCCGATCTTGAGCATCTCGACCTTGGGTCCGCCGAAGCCTAATCCAATACTGCCCGGCGAGTTCCCGCCAGACTCAAACGCCCAGTGAAGCTCGCCGCGCAGCAGGAATGAAGGGTGCCACGTCCACTTCACTTCCATGAATGGCACAAAGCGACCGCTGGTTTTGTCTGGCGCCGCCAGCAGGGCTGTCCCAGACCATAGACTCCCTTCAGCGGAGAGAAGCGCAAGATTGCTGTCGCTCAACTTGCGGACAAGCGTGTCTGCAAGCGTCGCTGGGGCGTTCCACGCGATCGACAGCGCGGTACAGCACAGCAGGAAGATAACTCGGAAGGCCATATCAGCGCGCGGCGGAGAACTGTGCTTCGATACGTACGCCTTTGGCTTCCGGCGCGATGTCGGCTGTTGTGAGCTGAAGACCCTGAGTGAGATGCAGGTCCGCCGCCCATGCAATCCAGGTGTCGAAATTGACACCGCTGCCGGAAACCTGAACGGTTCCGCTATCCACCGACCGGATCGTGACATTGAGTTGTTGCGCGCGAGCCGATGCATTCAGCGTGTCGAGGAGCTGCGTCATCGGGGCAGGTGCGGGTTTCGCTTGCGCGCGCAAGCGGGTGATTTCCGCAGCAGCGTCTTGCAGACTTGATAGTCGCGCGCGCGCTTGTGGCAAGCTGCGATCAAGCCGCGTGTTTTCTTTGCTCTGCCAACTAAAGCAGGCCCATAGAATGCCCGCGCCTATGACGGCGCACATTGCCAGAATCAGGCGCTTCTCGCGCAGCGGTCGGGTGGCATAGTGCTTGCGGACCAGCGGCAATAGTGACTCTTTTACGATTGAAGCCATTAGAGCGCTCTCCTTATCACGATGTGGCCGGGCCCGTCACGAGGCGTTACGCTGAGTCCCCGTGCCTCAAGCCGAGGCTTGATGGCTGCAATGTCACCCCGCTCGGGCGCGAGTGTGATGTCGAGCCCGCCATCCTGATAACGCAAGCCCTGAATGGCATTTTCCGCTTCAGGTCCCATCGCCGCCGCGAAGTCAGCGATGAGTGTGAGCGCAGCATTGTCTGCAAGCCGACCATGTGTGCTGCGCTGGGTGTTGAGCTCTCGCTTGATCTGCGCTACCGGGTCAGCAATGGGTTCATTTGGCAGCACGGTGCGCATCAGTTTCTCCATGCTGCTACCGATCTGCGTCAGCTCGGCCCGACGCCACAAGGCGTACCCAGTACCGAACAACAGGTGGATTGCCAGAATGAAGGCCAGGGTAATCACCGCAGGACGTAGCGCACGTTGCCAGACCTTCCTGCGGTGGCGCGGCAGAAATTCTCCGTGCAGGAGATCGTTCGCTTCGGTCCCGATCTCGTACCAGGCCCAGCGCTCTCCGGGCTCAAGGGTCATACCGATAGTTTGTCCCCACGTTGATACAACGGTGTTGTCCTGCGTGTAAGTAAGGATGCGGGAGGGTAAGCTGGCTGCCTCCCGGGCATCTGTAATGGCGAGTGCAAGAAGGCAGGGCACTTCTGCATCGATGGGGCAATCCTCAACCCAGCCGGCGTGTTCGCCGGCGCGCACGACTACGCCTTGCTCATCAACGCCAACCGACCAAGCGTCGGGCTCATACGGGAGTGTCTGGAGGATCGAATAGGCAGCATCCAGCGGGCGAGAGATGACTTCAAATTGCGTTGTCAGTCGCTTGAGCCGATCCCGCGAAACGACAATCACATGCCAGGACTCCGACTCGCGCAGCGTGGGCGTGGCATGTTGGCTGTCGGCCTCGCGTACCATCTGCTCTTCCAGCGCGAAGCCTAGCGCAAGCGCCTGCTCGCGCTCGCCCGCTTTCGGCACTTTGACATTCAACCAGCTCGTCTGAGGGCCGTGGAGAATGACCTCTGTCCGGTCGGTGATGGGCCAGTTCCGGGGTTCGCCGTGGCCTGAATTTGAGACCTGACCGGTGTCGTCAATGACAACCCAATGTGTGTCAGCAGGTTCTGGCCATCGCTCGCCGAGTAGAACACGTAAAGTACTAGTCATGGTGATTGCCTACTGAATTTTTACCCACAGAATATCCGGCCTTGCGGAGGCTCGGTCGAGCAAGACTTGCATTCTGGTGACGGCTTCTCCCCAGCGAGCCCGTCCATTTGCGTACCAGTGCCTGCTCGTTACCATCAGCTTATTCTCCGCGGGTTTGCTTGTGGGAGGGAGACGCTGCTTGAAATTCTCGACCGAAGTGTAGAAGCTTCGGTCCCGGTCAACAATCAGCGCGTTGGCCTGAGCCGCAGTCAGGTCTTCCACGTATGCCTGCAGGACGGGCGCCGTCGCGGTATTGACATTGACCCAGCTTGCTGTCGCGGGGAGTGCTGTCAGATTGGGTTTTATGAGCTGAATGATTTGGGGCGTAAAACCGCGAATGAATCTCAGCTCGTCAATATCGAGCAGAAAGCCTTGTGTTGGAACACGTGCATCGGGCTGCTGACGATAGCTTTGTGACTCCGAACCGCTGCGCTGGCCATAAGGATCATCGTCCAGATCAATCCAGTCGATCAGTGCTGCGCTCAGTTGCTCGGCCTGCATCTGCGCGACACCCGATGCCTGCAGCAGGCGAATGAAACGCGTGACCTGCTCAGTATCCAGCTTGTTATCGATGATCAGGCTGTTAACGTTGAATCGTCCGGAAAGTTCTTCGAGCTCACCACTTAATTCTCCTTCTTCGAAAGGCGTGGGAGGGACCTTGATGGCCCATTCCTCTCGAAGATGGTCAACGCGATTGCCTCCGCCGCGATTGAAGTCACTTTCGAGGACGTTTCTTGCCCAGTCAATAGCCCCGCGAGCCAGCCATCGTGCTTGGGCTTGATCATGCCGCCCTGCGAGCTGATCAACTGCATGACCATAATCGGCAAGGATGCGGGCGGCGATTCCTGCGACCAAGGCGACAGTCAACATAGCCATGATGATGGCCGTACCTGTCTGTGTTCTTCGGCGGCGTGGGTTAACGGAGGGCGAATACACGGCTGAGTCGCCCCTTTCCGTCCAGTTCCATTTCAATGCGGACGCCCTCCGGAGCCTCTGCATTGCGCTCGGGGGAGACTGGCCACGTGTCGCGCCATCCTGCCTCGCCTCTTGCAGCGAACTGCCAGCGAAGACTCTTCACCCCTTCCAGCAAGACGTCGCGCGTGGGTTCCCGCGAGAGATCTCCGGTCTTCCAGCGCAACAGTATCAGGCGCTCATCCGCATACTCCAAACCGCTCAGCTTCGCGCCTTGCGCGGCGTCGAGACGCCAGAACGCCAAGCGGGTTCCAGCGCCACCGCTTGAGCTGACCATCAATGCTGGCGTTTTGCTTTGTTGTGTGAAGCTCCTGACGCCAAGTTGCATCAACTCGTTCTCGACCCTGTTCAGAGCTCTGCTGATGCGCTGCCAGGTGATGTACTCTTCACTCAGGCGACCCTGACTCTCTGTTGCGCTGTAGATGGCCTGGTAGGACATCAAGCCCAATAGCGCAAATACGGCAATGGCCACGAGCAATTCAATCAGCGTAAGCCCCTGTGAAGTGGCTCTCATTGCGTTGCTCGCCTGGAAATGAAGCCTGTGACGCGCGCGAGTCGGGAGCTGTCGCCAACTGCAAATACCTCTACGTCTATGCGTCTGAAGAGAGGGTTGGGAGTGCCTTTAATTTCTTCTTCATAACGGAACTGAATGTTGGCCTGCTCGACTTCCCCATTTGCGTGGCTTGGCTCCGCCCAGCGTGAGAGCGCCCGATATTCTGCGATGCGATCCAGCGCAACCCATTCTGCAATCATCCGCCTGCGGATGTCCTCCGTCTGACTGGTCGCAACGCTGATGCCGCGCATTGCTGCGGTCAACGCAATCGCCAGGATAGCCATGGCGACCAGTACCTCCAGCAAGGTGAATCCTGCCACGGAGAAGAATACGCGGCGCTTCACTCCAGACCCACCATACCGCTGAGAGTTCCCAAAAGTGTCTTGCGCCCCTCAGGCAGCGCCAACACCAGCTTGTATTCCGGCGGTTCCGAAGCAAATACCAGCCGCAGGGGCTCGTTCTGGTGGACTCCGTCGATTTCCAGTCTTGCCACCTGTACCCCCTCGGGCCAGCTGCGCTCGGCAAACGGACTGGGTGCAAATATCAATCGCCATTCTCCATTTGTTTGCATGGCGCTGAAGCGATAACCGTTTGGAAGAAACTCCACCGCCAAGGGCGTGCCGCGGGTATCCGAATAATCTGCCGCCATCTCCAGCAAGCGCTGAAGGCGCAATACCTCTTCATCATTGTTTCGACCTTGAACGCTTTCCAGAGTCAAAACCGCCAGGCTCGTAAACACGCTGATAATCACTAGCACGACCAGTATTTCGATCAATGAGAAACCGCGCTGGTCACGCATGGGCGGAGTCAAGGCTTACATCCACGATCCGATATCTGCATCGACGCCTTCACCACCACTTTGACCATCAGCTCCCAGACTCCATATGTCGACGGGGCCATGTACGCCGGGGTTCAGGTACTGATACGGATTCCCCCAAGGGTCTTTAGGCAGTTTGGGCAGGTAGCCGCTTGAGCGGAATGCGGGAGGCAAGGGGGCGACGGTCGCGGGTTTGATCAGTGCAGCGAGACCTTGTTCCGTGCTTGGATAGACGCGGTTGTCGAGCTTGTACATTTGTAAAGCATTGAGAATGGTTATAGTTTCTTGCCTCGCCGCGGCCACACGAGCCTCGTCAGGCCTGTCCATCACGCTCGGGACAATAATTGCCGCCAGAACGCCCATGATGACAATGACCACCATGATTTCAATCAGCGTCAGGCCTCGCATCCGGCTCGGTCCGGCCGAACGTAGTTGCGACATTTGAGAAAGCTTCATAAGAACTCCTTCTGGTTCATTTCACCAAGGTATTCATGCTGATAATGGGTTGCATCACTGCCAACACTATCAACAGCACCGTCCCGCCCATGACAAGCAATAGTAGTGGTTCAAGAATGGTCGTGAGCGTCGACGTTCGCGTTTCGACTTCGTTCTGCTGTAGGTGTGCGCAGCGCGACAACATGCTCGCTAACTCGCCTGTGGCCTCTCCACTTGCAGCCATATGCGCGAGGAGGGGAGGGAAGGCGCGTGTCTGACGCAACGCGGCAGAGAGAGAAGAGCCTTCCCGAACACGGTCGGCTGCCTGACTTACTGCGAATCTCAGTGGCAAACGCGTGATCACCTGGCGACCGGCATCCAGTGCCGAAAGCAAGGGAACACCACTCGAAACCAAGATGGCAAGTGTGCTGGCAAAACGCGAGGTATCCAAGGCACACAAGTGCTTTCCGATCAGCGGCTGGGACAAAAGGCGAGCATCCCAACGATGACGAATCGCGTCATCACGTAATGCATATCTGAAGGCCAACACCAGACCAACAAGGCCAAGTGCCATTAACCATCCATACGCCCGAAGCACAGCGCTGACGAAAACAAGGGCGCGCGTAAGCAGCGGTAAGGTTTGCTTGCTGTGCTGAAAGACTTCGATAACCTGCGGCACGACGAAAGTCATCAGTCCGACTACTACCAGCAGCGCAACGATCGCGACAATCAACGGGTAGAGCAATGCCTGCATCGTTTTTCGCCGCAAAGAGTCCTGGCGTTCGATGTACTCGGCAAGTTGCGTCATGACCGTGGCCAACTGCCCGGACTTTTCGCCGGCGGCAACGGACGCGCGGTAAATAGGCGGGAAGGCGTGTCCAAAACGATCCAGTGCGGCGCGGAGAGAGTGCCCGGACATGACGTCACTGCGCACACCGGCAAGGATGAGGCGGGCGCCCTTGCTGTCGGCTTGCTCGACAAGCGCGGCAAGCGCTTGTTCGACTGTGAGCCCTGAACTCAGCAGCGCAGAGAACTGACGGGTGATGAGGCAGAGTTCGGATGCGCCGAGCCGGGTCTTCCGGGTGTCGCTCTCGTTCCGCGTGACCGCTTCGATACTGACCGGAAACAAACCTCGATCTCGCAGCATCGCTCGGGCCTGCCGGGCGTTCTCCGCTTCGAGATTGCCGTTGGCTTGAAGCCCGCTTGAATCGAGTGCGCGATAGCTGAATGCCGCCATATTGTGATGTTCAGTCGCGCGTGACGCGCAACAGTTCTTCAAATGACGTCGTACCCGCTCCAAGGTGGCGAACGCCATCCTCCCTGAGCATGCTCAGGCCAAGTTGCCGAGCAGCGTCGCGGATAACAGCCTCTGCGGCAGAGTCGTGGATCAGCTGAGCGAGCTCTGGACTTACGCTGAAGAGCTCGTAGATCCCGCTGCGCCCCCGATATCCGGTTCGCGCACATTCCGGGCAACCCTCTGCGGACCATAGCTGCGCGGGCAGTGGTAGCCCGAAATTCTCGCTGTCAGCGGCGGAGGTCGGGTGCGCTACACGGCAAGCTGGACACAGACAGCGAACGAGGCGTTGGGCGAGAACGCCGCGTAGCGTCGATGCAAGCAGAAATGGCTCTACTCCCATGTCGATCAGCCGCGTGACTGCCGATATCGAATCATTGGTGTGCAGCGTTGCGAGTACCAAGTGTCCGGTCAAACTCGCTTGGACAGCAATCTGTGCCGTCTCGAGATCGCGTATTTCACCAATCATGATGACGTCTGGGTCTTGGCGCAAGATCGCACGCAGAGCCCGTGCAAAACTCAGCTCTATGCGGGAATTGACCTGAATTTGTCCCACGCCGGCGAGTTCGTACTCGATAGGATCCTCGACCGTTACGATGTTTCGGGTTGGGCTTACGATTTCAGATAACGCTGCATACAGTGTGGTGGTCTTACCGGACCCTGTCGGTCCGGTGACGAGTACGATTCCGTGCGGCTGGGCGAGCAGCGACTTGAACGCCTCTTGAGTGCCTCTGGCCATCCCGATCGAATCCAGCCCAAGCTGCGACCCTGACTTGTCCAGAAGGCGCAATACAATCCGCTCGCCATGCGCAGTGGGTACCGTCGATACGCGCACATCTACTGTGCGACCGGCAAGGCGTAGCGAGATTCTTCCGTCTTGCGGCAGACGTTTCTCCGCGATGTCCAGATTCGCCATGATCTTGATACGCGAGGCGATGGCCGCATGCAGTGCGCGGTGCGGCTTCGCAATATCCATCAGGGTTCCGTCACGTCGGAAGCGCACCAGACAATACCGCTCATACGGTTCGATGTGAATGTCGGAGGCGCGTTCACGAACGGCCTGCTGCAGCAGGGCATTGATCATGCGGATGATCGGCGCATCGTCCTGCGTCTCGAGCAGATCTTCGACGACGGGCATTTCCTGCATGAGCTGAGAAACATCGACATCCTGGCCGATATCATCAACAACCGAGGCCGCATCCTGATCGCCTTGGCCGTACGCTTCGCCCAGCCGATTGTCAAAAGGTACCTTCGCCAACCGCTCGACGCGCACCGGGACACCAAGATGGCGACGTACCTCGGCTATCGATGAGGCCTTGGTGTCTTCCCTGACGAGCAAGGTGACGCTTGCGTCACTCTCATCCGTAATCAGCACGCCGTGACTGCGGGCGAAGGCGTATGGCAGCTTGGTCATCGCGAACTACTGCTTGACAGCGGAAAAGCCCGCGTCGAGTTGGGGCAGTGGCCCTTCCCCTTTGAGGATATACCTCGGATCATCGGCGGTGCGTTGTTTGAGCAGGATTTCTTCATACCGACTCTGTGAGAGCGTGGCGCTGTCATCTGCACTGCGTAAAACACGCGGGCGCAAGAAAACCATCAGATTCGTTTTCACGCGTTTTCGTGTGTCATATCTGAATAGTGCGCCAAGGATCGGGATATCGCCCAGTACCGGAACTTTGTCGACGCCGCCGGCGTAACTGTCTTCGACCAGTCCGCCTATCGCAATGATGCTGCCGTCGTCAGTGATGACCGTCGACTCGACCGAGCGTTTGGTAGTGGACGGCCCGCTGGAAGAGGAGCTCGTCGAGTCGATCACGGCCGATGTCTCCTGGAATATTTGCATCCGTATGGTTCCGCCTTCAGTGATCTGAGGCTTGATTTTCAGGGTAAGACCGACGTCTTTGCGCTCATAAGTGTTGAACGGGCTCACTGTGCTGGAGGAGCCGCTCGTGTTCGAGTAAGTGCCCGTGACAAAGGGAACATTTCGGCCAACAACTATCTTTGCCTCCTCGTTGTCGACGGTCATCAGACTCGGGGTCGAAAGTATGTTGGCACGAGCGTCCGACTCAAGGAATCGAGCTAGCAGGTTGAGATTGAATATCTTGGTTCCATTGATCGTTACTGGACCCGCACCGACCACAAAGTTCATGCCAGACGCTGCGCCAAGTGGGTTCTGTGCCAAATTTAGAATGTTTTGCCCACCAGAGCCAAAATTGGTTCCGCCATAGGCCGTTGTCGAACTGTCCTTTGGTACGCCCCCTTGCCACTGGATGCCGAACTCCGCAGCCCGATCAGCGGAAACCTCTGCGATCAGCGCTTCAACATAAACTTGTGCGGGGCGTCGATCAAGCTGTTCGATTACCGCGCGGACGTTGTTGTAGACCGCATCCGGGCCAGTAATCACCAGCGCGTTGTTTGCTACGTCCGCAAAAATGTTCCCCCCACCGACGACATTGGACCCCGAATTTGTACCCGAGAACGAGGGCGTTGTTCCGCCCGTCATACTGGTATTCGATGCATTTGTGCCAGTATTTGTATTCGCACTCGTCGTGTTGCTTGTGGTTTGGGTTTGTGATGAGCCGCCAGATTCTCCCGTCATCGCAGCACGTAGCGTCTGGGCAACTTTTGCTGCATTGGCATTCTTCAAAAATATCACGCGAATATTGCTGGTCGCGCCGGCCTGATCGAGTTGTGCCGCCATGCTGCGCACTGCTTGCAAACGCGCCCGGTTCTCGGCGCGTACCAACAGGCTGTTGCTTCGTGCATCTGCGAGAATCGCGACTCGCATCGAAGGCTCCGCGGCAGCACCTCCGGCATTCTCAGAGAACAGCTTGTTCAGTGTCGTAGCCAAATCTACGGCAGATGCATTCCGTACCGGAATAACTTGAACGTCTCCTTGCGGCACGTCGATCGACTCGATGATTCGACTAATTTTCTGAATGTTCTCGGCGTAGTCAGTAACCACCAGCGAATTGTTTCCGGGATACACGCTGACAGTATTATTTGGCGTTACCAAGGGACGAATAACTTGAACAAGCTGCGCTGCAGACTCGTGCTTGATCTGAAATATCTCGGTGATCAGCTTGTCCCCGACGTGCTGCTGTCCTCTTCCTTTGTCTACCGGCAAGGCGTGCATTTTTGCGTCTGCTTCGGGCAGGATTTTGACTATTCCGTTTGATTCAACGGCGGCGTATCCCTGAAGCCTGAGTGCCGAGAGCAGAATCGAGTAGGTTAAAGACCGCGGTATGGGGCGATTCGTAACGATATTCAGGGTTCCCTTGACCCGTGGATCAACCACGAAATTTCTCTTAGCGATTTTTCCGATGGCCCGTACAACGGCATCAATGTCCACGCTATTGAAGTTCAAGGATACGAGATCACCGTTCTCCTGCACTTGCTGGCCAGGGGCGGTAGCAGGTTCTTGCGCGAATCCAGCAGTCGCCAAGCTTGCAGAGACGGCAAATATGATCGGGCGCAGGAAGGCAGCAAAATGCATGGTTGGCATCATTTAGTCGATCAAAGGATTTTCGGGCGGTGGAGGAGCAATGTCACGAGCAACACCTCCCTTGCCCATTATCGTTGCCCTTGGCGTGGTGCCTGCGGGTTGCTGAGTTGAGTTATTCATGACGGGCACTTGCGGAAGCGATCCGCCATTTGGATCGATCAGCGGGATGAACTCTTGTCGACCGCCCACATCGAGTTGTATGCCCTGAGCCAATACTTTAACCAGCTTAATGCCAGGGCGAAGTTCTTCACCTTCAATCACCGGGCGACTTGAAGGTTGACCCTCTTCAAGAATGACAGCAAAGCCTGGGCTGTTGGGGGCGCCTGTCATTACACCAAGTAGTTTGATCTCGGCCCCAAGGGTGACGGCAGCAATTTCTTCCGTGGGTTCTACCACCGGTACGCCAAAAAGGTGTCGCGAGGATATTTCGTTTGCGGCATTTCCTGGATCGGACGATGTCGCATACACACCTGCTGCTGCGCCAGGTGCTGAGAAGCGCCAGAACCAGTGTGCGCCAACCAGGCTGCCGACCAAAGCAACCACCAGCCACGCCACAGCGGGGACGGTTACGGACTGCAAGCGAGCCAGGGCAGTACGGGGCAACAGCATCAGCATCAGACTTTAGTGGCGTCAATGCTGACGATTGTAGCAAGGCTGGCTTATAAATGTTTGTTTCGCGGGTACTTAGGGCGACCAACGTATCTTCGCGAGCGAATATTGGCGACCAGAACTGAGGGCAAGTACAGGAGAGCGTCCGCGTAACGCTGACTTATCGGAATTCCTGAGAAGCGCGTTCACTCAGACTTCGGCGAAGGCGGCGGACCCCAATCCAGGTTGCTACTATTACTATGGGTATAGAAATCACGCTGACGAGGTCTGCGTTGACGCCAAGCCCAAGTGTCTTCAGCCCTTTGCTGAAATATCCAATCAGGCCGACAACATAGTACGTAATTGCGACAGTGGAGAAGCCTTCAACGGCCTGTTGCAGACGCAGTTGTGCCTTTGCCCGGCGATTCAAGGAGGCCAGGATTGCCGAGTTCTGACGCTCTTGATTGATGCTGACGCGTGTTCGCAATAGATCGCTTGCATGTGCGACACGCTCAGCAAGGGCTTGTTGCCGGGTGTTGATCGTCGCGCAGAACTCGATCGCCGGTACCAGCCTGCGGTCCATGAATTCCGCAATAGTTGGGTAACCTTCTATCCGCCGTTCCCGGATATCGGCAATTCGGGCCTGAACGATGCGCCAGTATGCCTGTACGGCAGCAAACCGGTTGTTGCTTGCCAGACTCATCGCTTCGACACGTGCTGCCAGGGTAATCAGACTCTGCATCAGCGCGTATTCATCTTCCGGCGAGTTGGCTGTCCCCATTCCTTGCGTCAAGGTGCTCAATTCGTCTTCAATCTGGCGGATAAGTGGCTGGTTTGTTTGCGCCTGCGGCAGGCCGAGCAGCGCAATCGTTCGGTAGGTTTCGATTTCAACCAGTCGTTGAGCCAGACGCCCCGTCTGCATGAAGAGCAGATCAATATCTCTGACAAGAAAGCGAGAAAACCCATCGGCTCGAACTCGAAAATCGGACCACACTTCTGCTCGTGCGCCAACCGTGTGACTTCCAGCGATGACGGGGCCTGAAAACAGGCTTCGAAGCCTGGCGCCATCCACTTCCTGTTGATCGTGCTTCTCAACGAATAGATGTGTGGCGACCATGACGAGACCTCGCAACTGCTGCAACCATGCTTGGGGCAGGTAGCGATGAGGCGGATCGGAAAAGGCGTCAGTTGAGGTCGTCGATCTGGCGAGGGTGTAACTCGAAAATTCTGTGTGACTTTCCCACTTCAAGCGAAAGTCACTGAACGTATAGCTGAAATTCCTGTGTCCTTCGGCCGGGGGCGCTACGCCGTAGTGCTGGCAAAGGCTAGCGAGCAGAGCTTGATGTATCTGCAGGTCAGAGTCACAAAATATAGCAATATGCGACACTTCAGCCGGCGCCTGAATATCCAGGAAGGGGCGCGAGTGAATCTCGCTGGACAATACAGAGCGCCAAGGATGGTCTAGATCCAGTGCGGGAGTAGTAAAACCAGTTGGCGTCATTGCGGCCGGGATCGCGTCATTCAGCACAGACACATCAAACCCCAAGAACGGTGATGAGTTCAGTCTAGCAGGCGCGTGGATGTCACACGAACAAGCGTACTTATCTGCTTATCAGTGCTTTGAACCGCGGGACGCTTACATTTCCTCCAGCCTGGTGATGACCTCATTGCAGGCCTGAATCAAATGGAAATCGGTTTTTACGGCCGACAGGCTATTGCTTGAGTACGGCTCGTTGTTGGACTTCAGTACGCGATGCCAAGTGCCGGATGTTGAACACTGAAAGTGGCGCCGGCAGTACTCCCATATGCGGTCGTACCACTGCCAGTACTCCTCTTTCCCTTTGCGCATTGCGATCAGCGCAGCAGCAGCGATGGCTTCGGATTGAGCCCAGAAATATTTATCCGAATCAAATAGACTGTTGTCCGGCGCGAAGGCAGCAAACAGCCCACTATTACTTTCATCCCAGGCGTGATTGGTCGCTTCATCGAACAGCGCTTCAGCACGCAAAGCCAGCCACGGCAGACTGCGGTGGCGTTCCAGAATTAGCAGCAGGCGTGCCCACTGAACGTGATGCCCCGGTTGATATCCCCATGGGCGCCTTGGATTGGAATCACGGTTTCGGTTGTACTCCCAGTCCGGGCTCCAGTCCTCGTGGTAGTTTTCCCAAATCAGGCCATTGGTGAGAGAAGATTGCCTGACCGTGATGTTGTAGGCTAGTGTTTGTGCACGTTCGAGGTAGCCGTACTCGTTGGTTGCTTCATAGGCGGCGAGCAGCGCTTCGCAAACATGCAGGTTCGCGTTTTGACCGCGGTAAGGCGATAGCTTCCAACTTTCATTGGCTTCGTCGGCATACAAGCCTGCTGCTTCTGTCCAGAAACGTTCGTTCAAAAGTTTGAAAATCTCTTTCAGTGGCTTCTCAGCCTCACGAATTCCCGCCTGGATCGCCTGAGCATGTGCCTGAAGCGTCAGTGCCAGGCCGAAACAATAGTTGGTTGAATCTACTACTTCACGTGCACCATCTTGCCAATTTATTTCCCAGGCATATCCATCGGTGCGCGCGTCACGATGCGCTTGCTGCAGAAAATTCAGCCCGTGCTCGGCTGCATGGCGATATGACGGGTCTTTGAGGCGCCACGCCGCAATCGAATAGTTGCAGACAAATCGAGCACTGCTTGCTAGATGCCTCGCGCGTGGATTGGCGATCGAACCATCGTCGTTGAAATGCTGGAAAAAACCGCCGCTGCGGTCGAGCGCTCTTGGATGATAGAAACTAACAGCATGGCGAATCTGTTCAAGCAGGAACTCTCGACTGCGAAAGGCGGGGGCGCTCATCAGGGTTTAGCCGTTCTTACGTAGTTGATCAGCGCTTCGGTCGAAGCATCGTAAGCCTGACCACCATCCTCGGCGCCCAAACGTTGTTCGATACCGGTAGCTAACTGCTTGCCTAGCTCTACGCCCCACTGATCAAACGAGTTCAGGCCCCAAATGGCACCTTGCACGAACACTTTATGTTCGTATAGCGCGATAAGTGCGCCGAGTGTCCGCGGAGAAAGATCGTCCAGCAGCATCATATTGCTTGGGCGATTGCCTTTGAACTCCCGGTGCGTAAGTAACGCTGCGATCTGGTCTTCGGCAACACCTTTGGCCCGCATTTCGGTCTGGACTTCGGCTTGTGTCTTGCCTTGCATGAGCGCAGAGGCTTGTGCCAGACAGTTGGCGATCTGACTGGTGCGGTGGGGTTCCATTTGCCCTGGTTGCTTCAGTGCAAGAATGAAATCGACCGGAATAAGTGATGTGCCTTGATGGAGCAATTGGAAGAATGCGTGTTGTCCATTCGTGCCTGGCTCTCCCCAGATGACGGGGCCGGTGGCGTAATGCACCGGTTCACCTTCTGCACGGACGGATTTTCCGTTTGACTCCATGTCAAGCTGCTGGAGGAAGGCCGGGAGGCGATGAAGCGTCTGGTTGTAAGGAGCAACCACATGCGAGCTTGCGCCCAAGAAGTTGTTGTACCAGATACCCAATAGTGCGAGGAGATAAGGCAAGTTCTCGCGTATCGGCGCGTTCTGGAAATGGAGGTCCATATCGTACGCGCCGGCGAGCAGGTCGTTGAACCCTTCAGGCCCTATCGCGACGGCAATTGGAAGACCGATTGAGGACCAGAGCGAGTATCGACCGCCCACCCAATCCCAGAAGCCAAACATGTTTTCGAGATCGATGCCGAACTCTGATACTTTTTCTGCGTTGGTAGAGACTGCGACGAAATGGCGGGCGATGGCTGCTTTGTCACCCTTGGCCGCATTCAGCAGCCAAGCGCGGGCAGAGCGCGCATTGGTCAAGGTTTCAATCGTCGTGAATGTTTTCGAGGCGACAATGAACAGCGTGCGCTCCGGGTCGAGATCTTTCAGCGTCTGATTCAGGTGCAGGCTATCAACATTGGAAACGAAGTGCAGTCGCGGGCCGTCTGCCAGGGGCTTGAGCGCTTCGACGATCATCAAGGGCCCCAAATCAGATCCCCCGATTCCGATGTTGACGACATCCGTAATCGCTTGCCCGGTAAAACCACGCCATTCGCCACTGCGAACACGGCGCGCAAACAAGTATGTACGCTCACGCACCTCGCGAACTTCTGGAATCACGTTTTGCCCGCCCACCATAACCGGCGTATCACCCATGTTGCGAAGTGCAGTGTGCAAGACGGCTCGCTTCTCGGTGTTATTGATTTTCTCGCCGGCAAACATCTTGCGTGCATGTGCCGGAACGCCTGTTTCTTCCGCCAACTTCACCAGCTGATCGAGAACTGCGTCGGTAAGGCGATTCTTCGAGTAGTCCAGATAAATGCCGCAGGCCTTGGTGCACAAACGCTGCGCGCGCGACGGGTCTTTTTCAAACATGTCGCGCATGTGTGTTGCTTGCATCTCTTGCGTTTGGGAGGACAAAACGCTCCAGGCAGAGGTTGATGTGGGATTCATGGGGGGCTCCAGAAGTTGTGGGTAAATTACTACGGAATATGGTGCGGATCGATCCAATCACTGCAGGGGCAGTGCTTGATGCCTCTGCGGCGATTGGTGAAATGCCTGATATTCTTCAGTCAAGCAGGCCAGTCAATGCTGCAGCGGCGCCAGTCAGGGCCGGATAGGTCGCGGTAATCACGAATGTCGGTATCTTGGCCATGTATCCACTGAATCGACCTTTTGCTTCAAAGCGTGCTCTGAAATCAGAGGTGTCAAAGAAGGCGCCCAGCCGCGGCACGATACCCCCTCCGATAAACACGCCGCCAAACGCTCCCAGTGTAAGCGCAAGATTCCCGGCCTCCGATCCAAGCAGGCTACAGAACATGCGCAACGCGTCTGCACAGACAGGATCATCCCCGTTTATGCCCTGAGCCGATATCTCGGGTGTCGTGATGTTCCGCGCCTCAATCCCCCTGACTTCAGCAAGCGCGCGGTAAAGCGCCAGAATGCCCGGCCCTGACAACACGCGTTCTGCAGAGCAGTGAGGGTGAATCTTCAATATTTGCGAAATGACGGCAAATTCTTCAGGCGTCTGCGCAGCCAGCGTCGCGTGTCCGCCTTCACCACCCAGTGCGCTGTAGCGCCCATTGTGCGGAATCAGGCCGGATACTCCCAGGCCGGTTCCCGGCCCAATGACGCCAATTGCTTCGCCGACGACTGCGCGGCCACCGCCGACCTGCCGGCGTTCCTCTGTTTTCAGGTAAGGCAGCGAGAGTGCCAGCGCAGTGAAATCATTGACAAAGAGGAGTCGGTCGAGATTGAGGCGTTGTCTGACGGCTTCGGTTGAAAACGCCCAATTGTTGTTCGTCAGCCGAATGGCGTCGCCTGTCACCGGGTTTGCGATACCCATGGCGGCGTTCTTTGGCGCAGGCGCCGACTCAAACGCCAGATAGGCCTCGATAGCCTCGGCAATATTCGGGTAATCGGCACACGCCAAAGTGCGGATATTTGAGATTTCTGCTCCGGGCGCAAGCACCAGCGCAAACCGGGCGTTCGTGCCGCCAATGTCACCTATCAGGCGGGGGTAGGTATCAAGGATTCCAGAAGACATGTTTAGATGTACAAGTAGAGGTATTTAAAACGAAACCGAGCGGAAACTCATCTGACTCCGTGCTGGCCACCTGGCCAAGTATTCGCCATTTTGCTTGCCCGGTAATGTGTACGACCAGACTATCGCAGTTCCTTAGACGCGGCGCGGAGAGTGTAATCCTCGCGCTCACGGGCGATTTTCCTGATACCGCCAGGCAGGGCTGTTGCGTTGCATTGCGAAGCGCGGCTTGGTAATGAGGGCTCTCTTGGAAAATCGAGGCAGTATGCCCATCGTCCCCCATTCCCAGGACGACGACGTCAATAGTCGGGGGCAGAATCCGCAAGTCTTGCGATACAAGCGCCGCGGTATCTGCAGGAGAGCTGGCGGGGCGGTATAAAGGGATGAATCGGGCTGACGCTGCCTCGTTTGCGATCAACCCTTGTCTGACTGTGCGGGTATTGCTATGCGGACTACTCTCGTCAACCCAACGCTCATCGGCCAGAGTCACGATGACACGAGTCCAGTCCAGCCGCTCTTTGCTGAGTAGCCTGAAAAAACCTTGAGGTGTCCTGCCGCCAGAAACAACAAGTGATGCGCAGCCTCGTGCTGCCAAGGCGCCACGTAAGCGATCCGAAACGAAAGCAGCAAGCGCTTCGTCTGAAGCGTTCGACTCGCGGAAACAATGCAGTGAGAATTCCATCGGTGCAAGAACGAGTTCGGTTGCCAAGCGAATGGTGTCGCCGTAAGGGTATCGGGTGGTGGCAGGCGTGACAAAGTATAAGTAATAAAACTACAAAGTAGCAAGGCCGTGAACACTGCTTTTGACAACGTTTTCACGCCAACAAAAGCGCTGTATGGGGTGGGTGTGTGCCGTGAAATCTCGCTAAAATGTAGTAGAACTACAAGCTAACTACCCTAAGTGAGGCGTCTCCATGATTCTAAACCCCGTTGTCGCGGCGGTGACAGACCGCATCATTGCGCGCAGCAAGCCCGCCAGAACGCACTATCTGGAGCGAGTGATGGCCGCTGTGCCGGGCTCCCCATACCGAGGGCGGCTATCTTGTACCAACCTTGCACATGGCTTTGCGGCGAGTGATCCGGATGACAAGCTGAGGATCAAGACTTTAAAGTCCCCCAACATCGGAATTGTGAGTGCTTACAACGACATGTTGTCTGCGCACCAGCCGTATGGGACTTATCCAGACTTGATCAAGGCTGCCGCGCGCGAGCGTGGCGCGACTGCTCAAGTGGCAGGCGGTGTGCCGGCCATGTGTGACGGTGTCACTCAAGGTCAGCAAGGCATGGAGCTATCGTTGTTCTCGCGTGACCTTATCGCGATGAGTACTGCGGTCAGCTTGTCGCACAACATGTTTGACGCCGGGCTGTGCCTGGGCGTGTGCGACAAGATCGTCCCAGGATTGTTGATGGGCGCTTTGCGGTTTGGGCACCTGCCTTTTGTTTTTGTGCCGGCCGGTCCCATGCCAAGCGGCATCCCGAATGACCAGAAAGCCAAAGTCCGCCAAAAATATGCTGCCGGAGAAGTGGGAAAGGATGCTTTGCTCGAAAGCGAGGCTCAGTCATATCACGCGCCGGGTACCTGTACCTTCTACGGGACTGCGAACAGCAACCAGATGCTGATGGAGGTGATGGGGCTGCATCTTCCCGGTGCTGCGTTTGTTCCGCCCAACTCGGCGTTGCGTGCGGCGCTGACCGCCGCGGCGGTTCATCGGGTGCTCGATTTGTGTGCGGGTGGCAAAGAGTTCACGCCAATCGCGAGGGTGATTGATGAGCGTGCAATCGTGAACGGGATTGTCGGGCTGCTGGCAACCGGGGGTTCAACTAACCACACGATGCACCTGGTTGCCATTGCGCGCATGGCTGGAATCAGAATCGACTGGGATGATTTTCAGGCGCTCTCAAAACTTGTGCCCATGCTTGCGCGCATCTACCCCAATGGATCCGCTGATGTAAACGAATTCCACTCTGCGGGTGGAATGGCGTTCCTGATCAGAGAGCTGCTTTCGATGGGACTGCTCCACAACGACGTCCTTACGGTCTTCGGTCAAGGGTTGGATGCCTACACCCGCTACCCAACAATGGATGGCGAAAGGCTCGCATGGCATCCGGCGCCGGCCAGGAGCGGTAATCCAGCGGTACTTGCCGACACGGGTGAAGCTTTCAGTTCCGACGGAGGCCTGCGTTTGCTCGAGGGGAACATTGGGCGTGCCGTGATCAAAGTGTCTGCTGTGAAGGCCTCGCATCGATTCATTCGCGCGCCAGCGCGGGTATTCGATAGTCAGGAAGCGCTGATTCAGGCCGCAAAGCAGGGGATGCTGGAGCAGGATTTTGTGGCCGTGGTTCGGTTTCAAGGCCCCAAGGCTATCGGGATGCCGGAGCTTCATCAATTGACGCCGACGCTCGCCAATCTGCAAGACAAGGGATACAAGGTTGCGCTGCTCACGGACGGCCGCATGTCGGGAGCCTCCGGCAAAGTGCCGGCAGCCATTCACATGACGCCTGAAGCCGCCGCGCTGGGTGTAATTGGAAAGATCTGCGATGGCGACATGATCGAACTCGATGCAGAGAATGGCGTGTTGAACGTGGATGTCGCTGAGGGCGTGCTGGCAATGCGGCCATACGCATCGTTCAACAGGGATCAGCAATTCGGGATGGGGCGGGAGCTGTTCGGCGTGTTTCGGGGAGCTGTCAGTGATGCCGAGCAGGGCGGGATGGTCTTTGAATTCAATGACTGAGGCGATACACGGTGCCAAACACGCGTCCGTAAAGGGACGGAGCGAGTTCCCAGATGGTCCGCGGCTGATTGCCGACGTGGGTGCCTATCATGTTCGCTGCGCGCTTGAAGTGGCACCGCGCCAATTCGAGCATGTTGCCGAGTTCGACACCCGCGGCATTTCTAGCCTTGAAGAAGTACTAAGGACCTATCTGAAGGATATAGGTCCAGTTCGCCCAGTACATGTTGGTGTGGCCATATCAAACCCGATTGATGGTGACTACGTTCGCATGACGAACCGCGACTGGGCGTTTTCCATTGAGTCACTCCGACAGTCGATGCAGTTCAATACGCTGCTCGTAGTGAATGACTTCACTGCGCTCGCGATGTCGCTGCCTCACATCGGTGATGGCGAGCGTCAGCAAGTCGGCCACGGTATTGCCCAGGAGAACGCCGTCATTGGCCTCTTGGGACCAGGCGCCGGCTTGGGGATCTCTGGACTGATTCCGGCAAACGATCGCTGGATCACTTTGGGTAGCGAAGGCGGGCACGCTAGTTTTTCGCCTGGCGATAGTCTTGAGATCGAAGTGCTTCGCCATGCGTGGCGACGTTATCCGCATGTTTCTGCAGAGCGACTGGTTTCTGCTTCGGGCATCAGGCTGATCTACGAAGCGCTTGCGCAAGGGGGGGCAGATAACTCTCCTGATGAAGACATCATCATTGCCAAGGGGCTGTCTGGAGATACCCACTGTCGCGCAGTGCTCGACTGTTTCTGCACGATGCTGGGGACAATCGCTGCGGATGTGGCCTTGAATCTTGGCGCTATGGGCGGAATTTATATTGGCGGCGAGATTATTCCGCAGTTGGGCGAGTTTTTTATTCAATCCGGATTTCGCCAGCGGTTTGAAGCCAAAGGCAGACTCTCCGGATACCTTGCAAAAATTCCGACTTACGTGATCTCTGCGGCGCACCCGGGGTTTATCGGTGTATCGGTGATTTTGTCTGAACACTTACGACACGCTGACAAGGCTTCGTTGATTGATCACGTTCGTCTTCAGCGCGAGACCTTGAGTCGTGCGGAGCAACGTGCGGCGGATCTGGTCCTGCAGAAACCGCGTTGGGTTGTGAATGCTCCGGTGGGTGATATCGCACTCGCTGCCGATGTGAGTCAGCCGACCGTGATCCGGTTCTGTCGGTCGCTGGGCTTCAAGGGCTTGTCAGATTTCAAACTGAGTCTAGCCTCTGGTCTAACCGGCACGGTGCCCATCCGTCACAGCCAAGTCTCACATGGTGATGAGGCATATGAACTCAGTGCAAAAGTCCTCAATAACACTGTGTCAGCGATCGTCAGGTTCCGCGACTCACTCCAGCCGGAAGCAATTGAACGCGCGTCCGACATGCTGCATCGGGCGCGACGTATCGAATTCTTCGGGATGGGTAATTCGGCCGTTGTTGCCCAGGATGGGCAGCACAAATTCTTGAGATTTGGCGTTCCGACGACGGCCCATTCCGACCCGTACGTTCAGCAGATGGCTGCTGGCTTGTTAGGTTCCGGAGATGTCGTCGTAGCCATTTCTGGCGGAGGTCAACTGCCTGAGATGCTGCGCTGTGTCGATTTGGCGTTGTCGGCTGGCGCAGAGGTTATTGCGATAACTTCCGGGCTCTCGCCGCTTGCGCGTCGTGCCACCGTCTGCATCCCCGTCAACCATGGAGAAAATAGCCCGCAATTCATCGCCATGGTGTCACGTATTCTGCATTTACTCGTCATCGACGTCCTCGCAGTTGGAGTGGCTCTGCAGCGACGTGGTCACGCAGAGCTGGCTGCCGCAGATGGCTTCGACGACGAAGCGATGTTTGCTGGTAAGGAAAACGCATCCCACCGGATATCGCACATGAGATGAGTAGAGCGGTTACCGCGCCGACGCAGGAACGCCATCCACCGTGCGCGCGCTAAGATCCGCAAAATAGAACCACTCATTTCCCGGCAATGCGTTCGGGTTTGGGAACAGGATGTAGCCATCGCGTTCTGCGCGGACCTCGCTTCCATCGTGACGAGAGCCTATCAATTCGCCCACCATGACGCGGTCAAAACTCGCCCAGGCACGGACAAAAGAGTCTTCCGGGTGGTTACGATCTATAACCTCGCTAATTTTTAGTACTTCAAGATCTGCGCGAGCTGCCGGTGGTTTGAGGGGCGATAGACCAAGGTGAGCCAAGCTGTTTTTGATAGCCTGGTAGGCGACTTCCGGTGCTTCCGCAGCAGCGTGTTGCCCACACTCCAGTGTAATTGCGTAACCGCCTCGCGATCGCATGTACTCTGTTGTGCCAACGCCATAAGCGGGGTCTGTGCTCAACATGTTTGCGCGTTCGGACGCAGAAGCGTTGGCGGTACGTTTTTTCACGCCCCTCGCGTACGTATCAAGCCAGCCCTCAACGATCCTTCGGGGGCCAAGTCGCCGCGCCAGCGCTTCTTCCTCGCAGGCCTTGTCGAAAGGCTCCAGTTCGCCACGGTTGTTCGCCGGGCCGAGCATCGCGAATGGTTCTCCGCCCGTGTGAAATGAGTGCAGGTCGAGCAGCACGTCATGACTCTCAAGCAAAGGGCAAAGTGCATTAGCGAGCTTGTCCTCAAAATCCTGAGGCACGCCGGTTGATCTGAGATTGCGATTGAGGTTTCGATCTCCTGCGCGCTGTTGGCGAATGTACGCGAGGGGGTTAGTAATCGGTACGAAGGTGACCATTCCGCAAGATATGCTTAGCAGGCCAGCATCGATCTCATTGCAAATCCGCTCGATCGCCCGCGTACCACATACTTCGTTTCCGTGAACGGCGCCCAGAACCAGGAGCTTGGGTCCGTGTGCAAAGCCGCGGTAGCAAATTGTCTTGAGGTGGGACGGCTGACTCATTTGATTTGAATCCGGAAAGAATCGACGAGGACCGGAGTCTACACAACTACGGGGTTTATGCGGTAGTTGGCTGTCTGCGCGTGTGCCTGCTGCCACCCGGGACGCCAAGCCGCCACAGCGACGTTCGCTCCTTGAGCCGTGCTTGGTGGAGTGAGGCGTCCGGGTCGCTTGCTTTGGCATGCGTTGGTTTTGCTTCGGAGCGATCCAGAACAATGAGCCCGGCCGCCTCAATTGCGGCTGTGACCGCGTGTCGATCACGCAAGCCCAGATGTACGGCCAGATCAGAGAGGATGAGCCAGCCTTCACCCCTTGGATTCAAGTGGTCTGCAAGTCGGTTCAGAAAAGAAAGCAGCATGCGGCTGTCCGGATCATAAACCGCATATTCGATAGGCGAGCTTGGGCGTGCTGGGATCCATGGCGGGTTGCAGACGATCAGATCTGCCGTTCCCTCAGGGAACAGATCTGCGCGTTCAACGCAAACTGTTTTCTCGAGGCCCAGACGCCGGATGTTCTCGGTTGCGCAGGCGAGCGCACGCTCATCCAGATCCGTTGCGATGATGTTTGGGATGCCGCGCCGGGCGAGCAGTGCCGCGATGACGCCTGTCCCGGTACCGATATCGAAAGCCTTTTCTGTATTTTCAGGCAGCGGTGTAGCGGCAATCAGTTCCAAATACTCGCCACGTATGGGTGAAAACACGCCGTAATGAGGGAAGATCGGGGAGTCGATAGAACGAATGAAGACGCCTTTCTTCCGCCACTCATGCGCGCCAATCACGCCCTGCAGCTCCCGCAGCGAGCAAAGATACGGCTCGGTCGTGGCGCCATATGCTTCTTCGCACGCTTTGGCGATGTCCGGCGCCCGCTTCAATGTCAGTTCGTGACCCGCCTCAATATGTACCAAGAGCATGGCCAGAATACGCGCTCGGTGGGCTTGTGCCTGCCTATGGAGGTTGAAGTCTTCAAGCGGCGTTGAACCCTGTTTTCGTGGCTTACGGTCACAACGCCGGGCGATGGCCTGAAGCAACAAGCGTGCGTTCTGGAAGTCTCCCTGCCACAGAAGCGCTGTCCCTTCGCACGCCAAGCGCCATGCGACATCGGCACGGGTTGCGTCATCCGCCAACACTATCCGCTTGGGTGCCGGAGCGCCGGATTCTGATCGCCAGTTTGCTGACCGCAGCATCCCGTCTTCCTGCCAGCTCACTTGGGAGATCGGGGGAGAATTAGCGGTGGGCAGAGATGTCATGGTGTACCAAGTGGCGACTTGCGAGGGAGCATATTCGGATCACGGCAGAAGGAGCCATGAAAAAAGGGCCGCTGCACGCGGCCCTTTCGGCTTGGGCGCCAATACTACCGCAGGCCTGCCGTGTAGTCTGCGACCGCTTTGATTTCGGCGTCGGTCATCCGTGACGCAACCGCCCGCATCATCCCGTTCGGGTCGTTTGCGCGTTCTCCGAGTCTGAACGACTTGAGTTGAGCTTCAACATACTCTGCAAATTGCCCCTGCAGACGGGGGTATTGTGCCGGAATGCCCAAGCCGTTCGGACCATGGCAGCCGGCACATGCAGGCAGACCCTTGCTGGCGTCGCCAGCACGCCAGAGCTTTTGGCCGAGCATCAAGGTTTCTTTGTTTTTTGCCGCATCGGGTTTCAACTTCTGTTGCGAGAAATAAACCGCAAGACCCTTCATGTCGTCATCTGTAAGTGGAGTCGCCATGCCAAGCATGACAGCATTGTTCCGCTCCACGGGTTTGCCAGCCACACTCTTGAAGTTACGTAGTTGCTTGAGCAGATATTCTTGGTGTTGCCCCGCAAGTTTCGGGTACTGCGGATTTGTGCTATTGCCATCCGCCAGATGGCAGGCTGCGCAGACTTGTTCTGCAGTTTGCTTGGCTTTTGCGGGGTCGATCTTGCCTACTTCTGCGTGTGCCGCAAGGCTTGTCAGGGCGGAAAACAAAATAATGCGCGCGATCATTGTCACCTCTACGGGGTGTGGCGTTCTTGAATCCTGATATTCTATATCACCACGCCAATTGGCGCGAATCTGCCCATTATCAGTCCCCATGCCGCTGTTCCGTCACGCCCAGTTCGAGATTTCGATCGCCCGTCCTCAAGACTTGCCCCCGCCAAATGGCGCTGAAATCGCGTTTGCGGGGCGGTCGAACGCTGGCAAGTCGAGCGCAATTAATACCCTGGTTGGCCATACCAGATTGGCTTTTGTCAGCAAAACCCCAGGGCGGACGCAGCTTATCAACGTATTCAGAATGCTCAACGGTGCAGCACTGATTGATCTGCCTGGGTATGGCTACGCCAAAGTTCCCGAGGCGATACGTAAGCAATGGGTCCGATTGCTTGAGAATTACCTGACTTACCGAGAGTCCCTGATTGGTCTGGTCCTGATCATGGACGCTCGCCGCCCGCTGACTCCTCTCGATTGCCAAATGCTGGATTGGTTCGCCCCGACAGGCAAGCCGGTTCACGTGCTGTTGAGCAAATGTGACAAGCTCACGCGCAGTGAGTGTGCTCAGGTGCTGGCAAAAACGAAGAAGGAGCTGCCCGCCTGGGGTGATCGGGTTACTGTGCAGCTATTTTCTAGCCTCAAAAAAATCGGCGTCGATGAGGCGGAAAAGTGCGTCGGAGCGTGGTTGAGCAGTGACGGAGGCGCCGACTCGGCTGCCTGATAAAACAAACCCCGGCGTGAGGAGACACGCCGGGGCGGAATGACCTGAAAGACCCGGGGGAGTTCTATCAGGTGCCCGCTCAGGGAGGTGAAGCGGGCGGTAGCTCACGCCACCTGTGTGTATGATCGACGACAAGCTGAAAAGTTTCAGTCAATTGTTGTAAACAAATGTAAACGGGCGTATCCCGTTTTCTTGATGCCATGACACGTTCTGAGCAGTTTCCTTCGACCCGTATGCGACGCATGCGACATGACGAGTTTTCGCGCCGGCTCGTGCGTGAAACGCATTTGCGCGCGAGCGATCTGATTCTTCCGGTGTTTGTATTGGAAGGGCGAAATCGTGCAGAAGCTGTGTCCTCGATGCCCGGTGTCGAGCGACAGAGCCTGGATTCCTTGCTTCATCTTGCAGAAGAAGCTGCAAGCTTGAGCATTCCTGCAATCGCGTTATTCCCTGTTGTTGAGGCTGACAAGAAAAGTCTTGGTGCAGAAGAGGCTTGGAATCCGGACGGGCTGGTTCCGGTTGTTGTCCGCGCACTGAAACAGCGCTTTCCCGAGCTTGGCGTGATCACGGATGTTGCCCTTGATCCTTATACCGCGCATGGGCAGGACGGTTTGGTGGATGCTGCGGGATACGTCATGAACGACGAAACTGTCGTCGCACTCGAAAAACAGGCCGCTTGTCACGCCGAGGCTGGTGCTGACGTGGTTGCTCCATCCGACATGATGGACGGACGGATCGGCAGGATTCGCGCCGAACTCGACCGGTCAGGGCATATTCACACGCGGATACTGGCGTATTCGGCAAAGTACGCGTCCAGCTTTTACGGCCCTTTTCGCGAGGCGGTCGGTTCAGCTGCGAGTCTGGGCGGAGGAAACAAGTACAGCTACCAGATGGATCCCGCCAACGGTGACGAGGCCTTGCGCGAGGTAGCGCTGGATATTGCCGAGGGAGCCGATATGGTGATGGTAAAACCTGGCATGCCCTATCTGGATATCGTGCGGCGAGTAAAGACGGAGTTCGGGGTGCCGACGTTTGCTTATCAGGTCAGCGGCGAATACGCGATGTTGAAAGCTGCTGCGGCAAACGGTTGGCTGGACGAGCAGGCGGTCTTCATGGAGTCTTTGCTTGCTTTCAAGCGTGCAGGAGCTGACGGCGTCCTGACGTATTACGCGATTGAAGCGGCCCGAATCATCAAGCGTCATCAATGAGTTTCCAGACTCGGCCCATGCGCGCCGAAGATCTCCCAGCTGTTCACTCGCTGCAGTGCGATGCGTACTCTGCGAGCTATCAGGAGCCCCTTGACGCGCTGAACAGCCACTTTGAATTGGGTCGAAGCACTTGTCTGGTAGCGGTGTCAAGAGGTTGCGTTGCGGGCTACTTGCTGGCTCACCCGTGGAGCGGGCTTCCCCCTCTGCTGCATCAGCCGGTGCGTCACCCCACGCAGAATGAGTATATGTTTATCCACGATCTGGTCGTCGCTCCTGCGCTCCAGCGTAGCGGTGCTGCGGTGTCGCTACTTTCCGCCGTGTTGAAGATTGCCGAACGAGATCTGTTTTCATTCGTCAGACTCGTGTCCCTGGCAACCGCAGTCAGTTTCTGGCAAAAGCGTGGCTTCTCCCCCGCAAAGGATGAAGTGCTGCCGGCGGGATATGGTGATGCGGTGCTCATGTACCGGGAAATCTGAGCCTCGGGCTCAAACCGTAATCTCTATCCTGTTTCCCTCAGGGTCCAGGATCACGCTCTCGTAATACCCATCGCCAGTCCAGCGTGGTCCGTCGAGTTTGATATGGCCGGCTTCAAGAAGTTGGCGAGTCAGCGTGTTAACCGCCTCCTCGCTTCCTACCGACATGGCGAGATGGGCGTAGCCAAAGAACTGGGTATCGTCGCTATCTTTTGCAGGCGCGACAATATCGGGGCGTTGCATCAGCTCGAGTCTTGCTCCGGAATCGAATCGCAGGAAACACGAGCGGAAATGCTTTCTCTCGTTGATGTAAAACGGTCCCGACGTTGCCGAAAAATAACGGCAGTAGAACTTTTGCATTTCGTCGATATCGCGTGCCCATAGCGCTACGTGCTCTACTTTCATAATTGCCTTTCGTGCTGCACGCACATCCATACATGTGCGTGCAGCCCACTTTAGTTGCGGTGGAGCCAGACGTTGGAAGTCACCCCGCGCGGGTAGTACTTTGCTGCATAAACAATTCCATCTTTGATCTGCTCGCTCCAGCACCAGTATGAATGCTCGGGATGCGTAATCGCTGCGACGTTTGCAGCATCATTTACGCGAGATTCCTTTTCGACGGGTAAGCTCAAAATCCGCTCTGCAACGAACTGGCATACGTAAATTTTCGCTGGGAAGGTATTGGCGTTTGAGGAAGTGATTCGCCAGCTTCCATCCTTCGCGATACAGGTGTCTGTCCGCATGGCGTGCTCCGTAAAGTGGCGCCCCAGCGCTTTCAGATAGTCCGCATAAGGACCATCGAGTGAGAGCTTTTCTCGCACGCCACCAAACCAGGCATAGGCGAGCCCCTCGACCACTGTGGTGAGGACCCCCTGGCTTTGCCCGCCGACCAGCGCAGGAATCCGTCCGTCAGGGCGCGTCACCGAGACGACCGTGCTTGCGCACCGCTCCGCCTGAAGCCTCGCGCGTCGGGCTGCGTCCGTGCGGTCCAGCAAGCCGAGCAAGCGCTCTAGAATCAGGCTGGCAGCCCATGTTTTGCTGGCGAGGTAGGTATTCCCGCTCGCTTGCCCAAGGGAGTGGTCGAGGCAGTCGTAGGTGGTGATTTCCCGCCCGCTTCTGCAGCGTGAGCTGTCCTGTCGCATGACGCCGATGCGCTGGCTGTCATCCGGGTGATCGCGGACTTCCATGCTGCCAAGGCAGTGTTCGAGGAGATCGGCACGAGACGCTATCCAGCTGCTGTCGTTTGTAGCAGTGAAGTACAAGCCCGCAGTCAGTACCCAGTTCAGCAGCTCTTCCATGGTCATGTAGGAGAAGCAACCGGTCAGGTCCGGTCTCTCGTAGCTGGAGTGCCCTGGCCGCGAGAACGCACCTGCCACGCCCATATCGTGTGGGAAGGAAATCGCCTTGTACTTGCGATCCGGAGCATCCGGAGACGCAACCTCGTCTTCATAGCAGTAGCGATCTGCATACAGGTCCAGAACGTTACGGATTGTCCAAGGGTGATGCTGCATCTCGTACAGAGAGTGGTCGGCTACTAGATCCAGCGTATTCATCATGTTGAACTCGCCCTCATTCACGATCCAGAGCGGCTTGCCATCGTGCTCGAGCAACTGGGTCGAGAACACATAGGAACGGGTAGCCGACGCGATGATGAAACGCTGGTCGTCGCTCAGGCCGGATTCGTCAAGCCGCTTGTTAGCGGTAAAACAGCGCTCAACTGCTACGTCGAAGTCGTCCAGCGCGCGCTGCGCGACCGCCTCCAGTGAGTTGAAGTAACGTGTGTAGTAGTACTGTGTGTCGATACCGGTCGTGATTTGCCCTGCCTTGAAAAAACAGAACGCAAACCGCAAGGTGCGTGCCTCGCCAGCGGGGACTGTTGCGCAGATCGCGCCAAGCGAGCCCAGAGCATAGGTTCTAGACGCGGGCTCAATCTCGCCCAGGATGTCCCGCCAGTCCATCCCCATTCCCACCCAGGCGTCGGGCTCACGGGTCAGGATTCCAAGGTGTGCTCCTTCCGCAATTCCTACCAGCCCGTCGTCGCCTGCCACCTGCCGCAAGCCGCGATAGGGGTCTAGTCCGCTCATGCCTACTGCAACGCGTCGCGAAGAGTGGCCTTTGCGGTTGTCGACAAACACCTCCGCCCAGACTGCAGGTGTCAATGCTTCAACCAAAGCTGTCGTATCGCCGTTCGCGGGGTCTGGAACATCACCAATCGGCGAGTACAGCGTGAAGCGGAGGTCGCCAGCCTGCCAGCTGTCAGTTGCCAGTCTGAAATCACGCTGAACGTCTTCGAGCGCCCAAGGGGTGAGGCGCTTTGCGCTGTGTGGCCAGATTTCGCCGTGATCCGAGATGAAGCGCATCAACTCCTTGTGGGACTCGGCTTCAATAAAGGGCAGTGCCTCATACTCCCCGGGGGCGTCAGCGGTCTCCAGGGCGACCAGGATCTGCTGGTTGGGGGGCAGACATCTCTCGAGATCCATGCCGCCCCGTGCCCCTGGAAAACCCAGTGTCAGGCAGGCATGTGCGCCAAAGACAGGGTGTTGAGTGTTGAAATGCATGTTCTTGGGCATAGCGAGAACCTTTCGTGATTCGGATGGCCTTATTGTGGCGTCGATGCGGCGCGCGAGCGATACCTGCAGACATGGCGTGCTTGCCCTGAAGCTAGATTCCTGGATTGAAAGCCTGTCCGAAAGAGCGCATCATCAGGGCCAGTTCAATTTGATTGCCTGCCACCGTGTCTACCATCCCCGTTCACGCGCCCTGCACAAGCTTCAGCTCTCCGAGTGGTGACGATGTGCTGATTGTTCAGCCAAATCTGAACGCGACCTTCTCGCTGACCGGGACCCATCTGAGGATCGTCCCCCCCGGATGGTCCTATCCCCGGCACGACCATCCCTATTTCGAACTGATCCTGCAGGAGCAGGGGGAACAGCACAATCGTTTGACAGGGCGGAGCCTGACCCAGCGGCCGGGAGACGTGCTGCTGCTGTGTCCATTTGACGCACATGCGTCGAGTGCGCCGTCAGCCGCGAGTTTCTACTGCGTGCACTTTGATGTAGACGAATTGGCGTTGCGCAGATTGCTCTGCCGTGCCGGTACACGGCTGATTGATGGCGAGTCGCATTCGGGGCGGCGCGTTCGCGAGGCTTTGCAATCTCTGCGAACGGTAGCTGGGCCGGAGGCAGCGACGCCCGAGTCCATGCTCGTCTACCGCTTGCGCAGCGGTGCAGCGCTGTTTGAAGTGCTGGCCCGGCTCGCGGAGGCTTTCTTGCAGGAGGACGGTACGCTGCCGGAGCTCTCGCAAGTGGCCTTGCAAACGGCCAGCCGCCTTGCTGAGTTGATTCAGCGAGAGACCGAACGGGGAGAGAGCAGCGTGTGTATTGAGTCTGCTATCAGGCGCCTTGGTTACCACCCTGACTACGGGAACATGCTGTTCCGCCAAGTGTATGGCATGTCAGCCCGACAATACCGCTCGCTGGTCAAGCTCAAGCGCGCCAAAACGCTCCTGCTCGACAACGAGATGAGTGTGCAGAGTGTTGCAGAGCGCATGGGTTACTCGGATACAGCTCATTTCTCGCGTCAGTTCAAGCGATGGACGGGAATGTCTCCCATCGCCTATCGGAGCAACACCGGGATTGCAGGTAAAGCTGAAGCTAACATCCCGCAGGATTTTGCGATGCCCGCCGTCTGACGCGAACTATCTGATACACGCCGCCAAACAGACATTCTTTCTCCCACTCAAACATGCTCGCCTGGCTGGCGTAACTGCTGATTTCGCGCTCCCACAGGCTCTTCGCAAACGGTTCGAGGAAGTGATTGACGACGCGAAGAATGTAGCCAACGGGTTGCCACCACGCAGGCCGGTGATAATCGACAAATACAGCCTCTCCGCTGTCGGGGATCTGGCTCAGCATGTTGTCCACGATTGCGTGCTTCCATTCCTCGGGTACTTCATGCAGCAGAAAGAAGCTGCAGATCAGGTCGTAAGCGTGGCCCTCGCCCTCGAAGTGGGCTGCATCGTGCCGAATCACGCGTACCCAGGGCAGGTGCCCGATCTTGCGCTGGCCGTGCTCGATCTGTACCGGCGTAATGTCAGTCAGATGGAAGCAGCCCGCCGCGCCGACTCGCTGCGCAGCCCGGACAACTAGATCGCCATACACATGGGCAATCTGCCAGACACGCATGCCCGGTTTGATCAGCGCCAGATAGGCGCGCATCAAGCGTTGATCGTTACCAAACAGAAGGGTTTTGACGACGATGTTGCGATCCAACCAGCCAACCTTGGCTGGATTGACATACGCCCAGTCGTACACCTCAGACATGTATGCAGGCACTTCGTTATTGGCGTTCAGATTGCGGATTTTTGGGGGAACTGCGGTGCGCCTAGAATCTGTTCTGGCGGCTTCGTAAGTCGTGTCGACCATAGCATGAAACACTGTGAATACCGGGGTGACGATAGCAGTTCCTGATCGCGAGGCTATTGCGCTGAGCCAAATCCGATGCTTCTTGTCTCGCTCAAGAAGCGTTGCGCCGGGATTGCCACGTGTCTCGCGAGATCAGGCGCTCTTCCAGCAGGGCTGGAAACGATGAGAGCCGAATCCCCCAGTCCGGCGAGAGGCGGAGTGTCGGCGGTACTTCACTGCCTAGCCGTTGAATCCGGACAGATGCCGGCAGGTACTCCAGCATGTCGACGACAGCGTCGATATAAGCTGCTGGTTGAAGCAAAGGGACGCGTTCCGGGCTGGCGCGCCAAAGGTTTGCAAGACGGGTGCCGCGAACGATCTGCAGTTGGTGGAACTTGAGCGCGTCAATCGGCAGGCCTGCCAGGGCCTGGGCGCCCGCGATCAGGCTCGTTGTGCTTTCTCCCGGCAGTCCCAACAGGAGGTGGCCGGTGATGAATAATCCGCGCTGCGCAGCGCGGCCAATGGCGTCGCGGGTGCAGGCAAAGTCATGGCCGCGCAGGCATTCCGTCAGAACGGCGTCTGAACACGACTCGATGCCGATCTCGAGTTCAACGACATGCGTCCTTGCGATATCCGCCAGGTAGTCGAGGACTTCGTCGGGCAGGCAATCCGGACGTGTGCCCACGACGATGCCGGCAATGGCCGGGTGATCGAGCGCCTTGCGGTATCGTTCCGCCAATACATCGAGTGTGGCGTAGGTGTTCGAATAGGCTTGAAAGTAGGCAAGGAAGCGCCGCGCATCGGGATAGCGGCGCCGCATGAATGTGAGCCCGGTCTCGATCTGATCGTCGATGTCGCGCTGCTCGCGCAGGTATGCTGGTGTGAAGCCCTCGTTATTGCAGAACGAACACCCGCCGATCCCCACGTTTCCGTCACGGTTCGGGCACGTGAAACCGGCATCAATCGAGATCTTCTGCATCCTTCCGCCATGTGCTTTCTTCACCCAGTCGTTGTAAGCGTGATAGCGCCGGCCACTGAAGCAGGCGGGGAGGGGGGCGTCAGACATTGAGCGTGAAGGAACGAGATGTGTCGGAGGGGCAGTATCGCTGATCAACAAGCTGTCTGGCCAATACCAGACTGGCCGTGATGTGGGCTCTGGCTCGAGTTCGAGCGGCGGGATCTTTGCTGCGCAGCGCAAAACCAGGATGCCAGGTGGGAATAATCCAGCATCCGGCCCACAGAATAGCGCTGGGCTCCGCATCCCGTGCCAGGGCGTCTCCACTCAGGCCGAGGGCCGTGGCGGCGCTCAGGCCAAGCGCGACAACGACGCGCGGCGCCAGCACTTCAAGTTCCCGCTGAAGCCACCCCTTGCAAGCCTCAACGTGATGCGGTGCAGGCGAACGGTACACGCGCTGAAGCTGCCTTGTCTCGAAGCGAAAGTGTTTGACCGCGTGCGTCAGGAATACCGCCTCGCGCGCGAGGCCGGCCTCACTCAGCACGGTGTCGAGAAAGCGGCCCAAGGGACCGGAGAACGCTTCTCCGACCAGATCGTCGTGATCGTCAGCTTGTTCGCCAACCAGTGCTATCTGCGCATCGCTTGGCCCGGTGCCGGCGACGGGGTAGGTCGCGTGCTCCCACAGTTCGCATTGACGACAAACGTCGAGCCCCTCATCTGAACAGCGCACGCGGTGAGCGCTTCGGCCGCAGCTATACACCTGGCTCGCCGGTGACGACGCCACCGGTCTGGCCTGCTCCTGTCGGCTCTCTCCCAGGCGCGCCGCCGAGATCAACGCCGGAGCATCGCGAGACTCGGGCAGGGCGACACCATGCCTGTGTGGCAGGTGCGCTCGCATCAGTTCAGGATTCAGTCGCTCCGGATTGAATGTGCTGCGGTAGTAGTGCCGCCACAAGTCTTCACTTGCGTCCCCGCCCGAGGAAGGGATGCTGACAGGGGCGCCCCAGTTCAGCTGTGTGCCGTCAGAACACACAGACCCTGACGGTGTTGAAATCAGCCACGTGGTGCGCCCCATGCGTTCGAGGAAGTGGGGCGCGACAAACGCCAGAACATCGTGCTCGGGGACGTACGATGCAACAAACCTCGGATCTCCCTCGGCTTCGGGCCGTTCGTGGAAGCGGATAAAGCCTTTCATGAGATGGGCGGCTTTTGATACGGCTTGTGCACGGCGCACAAGTTTTGTGCCCTCCGGGTCGCCTGCCAGCACAGCGCTGCGGTCGCCGTGATGCCAGCGCCAGAGCACACGATACGGCAAGGACCAACGCTCCGGGTCGAGATAGGCACAGGCCAACCGAAGTCTCTCGATTAGCGCTATGGGCAGGGCCGTGCTCGCAGCAACATGGCGCATGTCGAAGCATGACATCAAGGTTTGATCGTACGCAGGATCGTGCACCCAGTGCACGTCGTCCGGCGGTACTTCCGCAGCAATCAGAGCTGTGACTTGGCGCAGCCAGTCGTCAAATCGTGTCACGTGAACGTTTTGCATTCGCCTATACCGACATGTTGGTAAAAAGGGGAAGCTGGCGTTCGGCAAGCTTGGCTTTCAGGGCCTCCGAGCTCTGCTCAGCGTGTTGTGGCAGGTAGTCGACTGTTTGAATGAAGTTGCGCAGCTTGGTCATCTGACAGCGCAAGCGCACCAGATCGTTAAAGCGGATTTTCCGCTGACGCCGAAGCGTGACAATTCGCTGCGCATTCAGGACGCCAATTCCCGGTACCCGTGCGATCAGCCACGTGTCAGCGGCGTTGAGGTCGACCGGGAAAAATGCGCGATTAGACAATGCCCACGCCAGCTTTGGATCAATGTCGAGCGAGAGATTGCCGGGTTCGGGAAGCAATTCCTTGATCGAGAAGCCATACCCACGCACCAGAAAATCCGCTTGATACAGACGATGTTCGCGTAGAAGAGGCGGTGCCTGGTTGGGCAGCTGGCCAGCGCTGAACGGTATGGGGCTGAACGCCGAGTAGTAAACCCGCCTCAGACGGTAAGCTCCGTACAGGTTTTCGGCTGTTTTCAGGATTGTGTGATCATCGGTCGCGTCGGCACCTACGATCATTTGTGTGCTTTGTCCTGCGGGCGAGAAGCGCGGCGCCTTACGTTCGGCGCTTGCTTCGTCTATGCGGGCGCGGATCTGCCCCATTGCACGCCGGATCGTCTGCACTTTCTTCTCGGGCGCCAGACGGACAATCCCTTCCTCGGTCGGGAGCTCTATGTTGGCACTGAGGCGATCGGCGTACTGTCCGGCAAGTGTGATCAGGGACGGATCAGCGTCAGGGATTGTCTTCAGGTGAATGTATCCACGAAAAGCATGCTCTTCGCGCAACTTGCGCGCGACCAGCGTGAGCTGCTCCATCGTGTAGTCCGCCGATCGAATGATGCCGGAGCTGAGAAAAAGCCCCTCAATGTAGTTACGGCGATAAAAGTCCAGCGTCAGGCTGACAAGCTCGTCTGCCTTGAACCTTGCGCGTGGAACATCGCTGCTGCGCCGATTCACGCAGTAGCTGCAGTCGTAGGTACAGAAGTTGGTCAGTAAGACCTTGAGCAAGGAGATGCAGCGGCCGTCTGGCGTATAACTGTGGCACACGCCCATAGGCGCGACATTTCCGATGCCGGCCTTGCCCGCCGAGCCGCGTTTTGGGGCGCCGCTGCTGGAACAGGAGACATCGTACTTGGCCGCTGCAGCGAGGATTTCGAGTTTTTGGTGGATGTCCATGGCCCCGAGATACTGTTTTTAATTACAGTAATCTCGGCGCCGGAAATAATCAAGTCAGCCGGTCCTGAACGGTAAGCAGGTGCTCCGGTGCTCAGGGCTGCGCGACCCACTTGCCATCTTTGTAGGCATACAACGTTACCCCGCCCTCTTTGATATCGCCCTTTGCATCGAAGGAGATGTTGCCGGTAATCCCCTTGATCGCGAGTTTCTGCAAGGCAGGCAAGTATTTGCCCGGCTCGACAGAGTTGGCGGCTCGCATTGCTTCAATCAGCACCATGGCGGCGTCGTAGCTATAGGGCGCATAGAGTTGCACGTCTGCGTTGAAGCGTTTCTTGAATCGGTCATAGAACTGGATGCCGCCAGGCATCCTTTCCTTCGAGATTCCGGCTTGGGTGCACATGACGGTTTCGTCCATGGCGCCGCCCGTGAGCTTCGGCATATCGGTCGTGCAGACGCCGTCTCCACCCAGGTAGCGTGCCGTGATGCCAAGCTGGCGCATCTGCTTCAGCATCGGACTCGCCTGTGCATCCATCCCGCCATAAAAAATGGCGTCGGGCTTCCTCGTCTTTATCTTGGTCAGGATGGCGGTAAAGTCAGTTGCCTTGTCGTTGGTGTATTCGTGCCCCACAACACTGATACCTTGCTGCGTTGCGGCGGTTTTGAGGGCATCCGCGAGACCTTGGCCGTAGGCTGTCCGATCGTCGATGACCGCCAGAGTCTTGACACCTAATTTTTTGGCGAAGCTGGCCATCGCGAGACCTTGCTGGAGGTCGTTCGCGATGACGCGGTAGGTCACTTTGAAGCCCTGCTGGGTCAGTTTCGGGCTGGTCGATGACGGCGTAATGACTGGTATGCCGGATTGTTCGTAGATGCGCGACGCAGGGATCGCGGCGCCAGAGGTGACATGGCCAACCACCCCTTTCACACCTCCGTCAACCAAGCGCTGCGCGACGATGGTTGCAGTCTTGGGGTCAGCTTGATCGTCTTCGCCAACGAGCTCGAATTTGACTTTCTGGCCGCCGATGACGAGCCCTTTTGCGTTGGCGTCTTCGATCGCGAGACGTGCGCCATTCTCGCCATCCTTTCCGATGTGGCCGAGCGGCCCCGTGGTTGGTCCGGCATGACCAATTTTGACGACAAGGTCGGCAAAGGCTGCGTCAGCAAAAATGAATGGAGAAGCAGAGATCAGCAGTAAAACGATTCTTTTCATTGGAGTGCTCCTGAAGTGTTGTTCATGCAGATATGGCACGCGGGGACAGTCATTCAGATCCCGCCCAGATTCAAGTATTTGAGCTCAAGGTAGTCGTCAATGCCATGGCGGGACCCTTCTCGCCCGAGCCCCGAGGACTTGATACCGCCAAATGGCGCGTTCTCGGCCGAGATGACGCCTGTGTTTACGCCGACCATGCCGTATTCCAGCGCCTCACTGACCCGGAATACTCTTGTCACGTCACGCGCATAGAAGTAGGCAGCCAGGCCAAATTCTGTGTCGTTCGCCAGTCGAATTGCCTCCGCTTCAGTGCTGAAGCGAAAAAGCGGCGCGACAGGACCAAAGATTTCTTCGCGCGCCAGCCGCATGTTGGGGTGCGCTTCTCCCAAGACTGTCGGCGTGAAGAAATTACCACCTCTGACGTGCGGGTGCCCGCCTGTCAGGATGCGCGCGCCCTGAGCAATCGCGTCCGCGATCAACGCCTCTACTTTACGTACGGCACTCTGGTCAATCAGTGGGCCTTGGCTGACTCCGTCTTCCAGACCGTTGCCAACACGCAGAGACTGGACGGCTTGCACGAAACGCGCGGCAAACTCCTCGTAAACGGTGTCTTGCACCAGGATGCGATTGGCACAGACACAAGTCTGGCCGGAGTTCCGGAACTTCGAAGTGAGCGCGCCTTGAACGGCCAGATCAATGTCAGCGTCGTCAAACACAATAAACGGTGCATTTCCGCCTAATTCCATTGAGAGCTTTTTGATGCTCGGCGCACTTTGCGCGATCAGACGTGCTCCCACCGCGGTTGAGCCTGTGAATGAAAGTTTGCGGACCTTAGGATTCGCGCAGAACTCTTCGCCGATCGGTGCCGCAGACCCCGTAACAAGGTTGAACACGCCGGGCGGAACGCCGGCGTCTTCGGCAAGCACCGCGAGCGCGAGCGCGGAAAAAGGCGTTTGCGATGCGGGCTTGAGTACCATTGTGCACCCGGCTGCCAGCGCAGCGCCGGCTTTGCGGGTAATCATTGCCGCCGGGAAGTTCCAGGGCGTGATTGCCGCGCAGACGCCTACAGGCTCGCGCGTGACGAGAATGCGGCTGCTAGCTTGGTTCGAAGGAACTATCTCGCCGTAGGCTCGCCGCGCTTCTTCACCAAACCAGTCGAGGTAGGCTGCGGCGTACGCGATTTCGGCCTGGGCTTCTGCAAGAGGTTTGCCCTGCTCAAGCGTCATCAATCTCGCCAGATCTTCACGGTTCGCGAGCATCAGCTCACTCCAGCGGCGAAGGACTTTCCCACGCTCGACAGCGCTGCGTCGACGCCATGCTGGCCAAGCTGCTTCGGCAGCCGAGATCGCACGCCGGGTTTCAGCCGGCCCCATTGCGGGAACCTTGCCAATAATGTCAGCAGTCGCGGGGTTGTAAACAGTGATGAACTGCGCGCTCTGCGCAGCCAACCATGCGCCATCAATCAGGCAATGCTGTCGGAGGAGGTCAGGGCGGTTAAGGCGTTCTGGCATGATCGACGGATTAAACGGTTTGGCGCAAGTATGCCGCAATCGCGAGGCCGTCTGACTGAAAATGACCTTGCCTGAGAACGGCAAGTTCTGCCGTCCGTTATGAGCTTGAGTCGCTCGGTTTTACATAGCGGCAGTTTTTGCCGTTTGGTGTTTTGACAAAGGTTTGAGGCAACACTGTTTGCTTGTGAAATATTTATCTAAAACAATGTGTTGCAAGTAATTGCAAATTGCTTCCGGCAGTTGGCAGCAGAATTGCTAACGAGGAATGTAACCCTCACGCTGGAGTCGAAATCATGGCTGGTATGTTAAGTGTCGCGCTAACTGGGATCGGTGCTGCCCAGGCTGGGCTGACGACGACCAGCCACAATATCGCCAATGCGAACGTCGTCGGGTACAGCCGTCAGGAAGCGGTTCAAAGCACCAATGATCCGATGTTCTCCGGCGTCGGGTTCTTCGGTCAGGGAACCCACATCCAGACGGTGCGCAGGATCTACAGCCAGTTTCTGGAGAACCAGGTGCTGAATGCCAATAGTGCACGCTCACAGTACGAAACCTATTCAAACGAGATCAGCCAGATCGATAACCTTCTTGCTGATGAGACTGCGGGGCTGGCGCCAACGCTGCAGGAGTTCTTTCGGGGTGTTCAGCAGGTTGCCGCTTCGCCCAGCAGTATTCCTTCGCGCCAGTCGATGTTGTCTTCATCCGAAGCCCTGGTGTCAAGGTTTCATGCTTTGCATGATCGCCTCGAAGAGGTCCGTGCGGGCGTCGAGAGCCAGATCAAGGATTCTGTGGCCAGCATCAACAACCTGAGCTCGCAGATCGCAGCGGTGAATCAGCGCCTGACGATAGTCCAGTCGGCAGGTGACGGGTTGCCTGCCAATGACCTGCTTGATCAGCGCAACAAGCTGATCGACGAGCTGAACATTCAGATAAAGGTAACGGTCACCGAAGCCGACGACGGCAAGGTGAATATATTCGTCGGTAACGGGCAGCCAGTTGTCGTGGGGTCGGAGTCGTTTCGGCTTGCCGCCGCCTCTTCATTGGATGACCCGCAAAGTCTGGCTGTCGGTTTTGAATTGACAACGGCGCCTGTCGTGAAGATTCAGGAACTACCAGACAGCTTGGTAACGGGCGGTGTGCTCTCGGGCTTGCTTCAGTTTCGCAATGAGGCCTTGAATCGCGCCGAGAACGCGTTGGGCAGAATTGCGCTGGGCCTGACCAATGCCGTGAATGCTCAGCACCGGCTGGGGCAAGACCTGAACGGGCTCATGGGGGGGGATTACTTCGCGCCGCTGAGTGTCGCGACGACAAACCTGGTGAATACGGCGACCGGGCTCGCGTCAACGGCCACCGTCTCAGCAGTCGTTTCAAACCTCGGCAACGTACAGGCGGACGACTATGTGTTGTCTTTCGATGGCACGAACTATCAGCTGAGTCGCGACTCCGACGGTAGCGTCGTTTATGCGGGGGCAGGGCCCCTGACCAATCTTGACGGTATGAATGTGACGATTGGTGCCATGGTCGCCGGAGACCGCGTGTTGATTCAGCCGGTACGCAACGCAGCGGCCGAAATAGCGGTAGCTGTGCGTGATCCGCGCTTGATTGCCGCGGCAGCCCCCATCGCCACGGCCAAAGCAAATACGAATGCGGGAACTGCGTCGATCTCGGTCGGGTCGGTCAACAGCCTGACCGGGATAGCGGCGACGGCACCACACATCGGGAATATCAGCCTGGTGTTCAACGCCGGAACGAACCAGTTCACCATTACCGGCGCCTTGCCGGCGACAGTGGCTTATAACCCGGCCGTCGATGCGTCCGGACTGAATGTGACGCTCACGAACCCTGATATCAGTTTTACGCTCTCGGGTGTGCCGGTGACGGGCGATACCTTCACGATCCAGAGCAATGCGTCCGGCGTTTCGGACAACCGGAATGCCCTGTTGTTAGGCGGACTTCAGTCGAAAAAGATACTGGAGGGGGGAGGCGCCAGCTTTGAATACGCGTATTCACAGATGGTCAGCGACATCGGCACGATGGCGCACACGGCGAGCGTCAATCAGACCGCGCAAGATACGCTGCTGAGTGAGGCGCGTGCCAAACAGCAGAGCGTCTCCGGCGTCAATCTCGACGAGGAAGCCGCCAACCTGATGCGTTATCAGCAGGCTTACCAGGCGTCGGCCAAAGCTCTTACGATCGCCAGTCAGTTATTCAGCGAGATTCTCTCCATCGGGAGATAGGCATCATGCGCATAAGTACCTCACAAATCTATAACGTGAACGTCGGGACGATCGGCCGGCAGCAGTCCGATCTCGTGCACACCCAGCAGCAGCTTTCGACAGGAAGGCGTGTGCTTGCGCCCAGTGATGACCCGGTGGCAGCGGCCCGTGCGTTGGAGGTTGGGCAGTCACATGCCCTGAACCAGCAACAGAAAGAAGCCCAGGGGACCGCGAGCGACGCTCTGAAACAGCTCGATAGCCGGCTCGGGTCCATCAACGACATCCTCGTCTATGTGCGCGAGCGTGCGATACAGGCCGGTAATGCGGCTTTGAATCAATCCGATCGCCAAGCGATTGCGACAGATGTTTCTGCCCAGTTTGAGGAGTTGATGAGTCAGGCGAATACGGTTGACGCGAACAGCGAGTATCTGTTTTCAGGGTACCGGGGCGACATTCAACCATTTACTGGAAGCCTCGCAGGGGTGACCTATCAAGGGGATCAAGGCGTCAGATCCCTGCAGGTCTCTAACTCGCGGCAGATTCCCACCAGCGTGAGCGGGGATGAGCTGTTCATGCAGATTGATGACGGTGCGGGCGGCACGACAGACATGTTCAGCATCCTCTCAAACTTCGTGACTGCGCTGAACAATCCTACAATCACGGCGGCGGCCTACAACACGGCAATCCAGACCGCCATGGGCCAACTGGATAACGCGCAGGAGAATGTGTTGCGCCTGCGCTCGCAGACGGGGTCTCGGCAGGTCGAGGTCGATGCCCTGAGCAACATAGGGGGTGATTTGAGCATTCAGTACGCGGCGCGGATAGAGGAGCTTGTCGGCGTCGATTACGTGGCCGCAATTTCGAACTTCCAGCAACAGAATACTTACCTGGAGGCTTCTCGCAGCACGTTTGCGAAGATCACCGATCTCTCCCTTTTCAAGTACATCGGTTAGTTGCCATGTCCTCTATTGTTGGGCGCGCTGGTGTCGTTTCCTTGCTTCTGGCAGTCGCCGCGTGTCATACCTTTCAGGGCGACTATCCGCGAACGACCTCGCTGGTGCCCACCGGCGCTCTGAAGATTTTTCCGAACTACAAGCTGGCTTACGCGGATATTGTCCAGATCGCAGGCGTGGCAGTCATCGCCTACACCTTGGTCGATCCGCTGGCCCCCAACTGGGAGATCACGGAGACCCGCCTTTCCGAGAGCCGTGTTGCATTCAAGTTGCGCATGAAAGACTTCAATCTAGGAGGCATGGGCGAGGCCCCAATGGTTCTCGCGCGACGGGCAGCGAGCTTGTCGGCCGAGCATGGGATGGCAGGCTATCAGATTGATCGCTACGAAGAAGCCCTCGACTCGCGGATCATTTTTCCCCACCGAACCGCCTACGCTGAGGTTCAGCTCTTGCCACTTGAGCACGGAAAATAAGCCGGCCTCGCGGCGAACTGGCTTGCTTTCTTGTATAAAACCTCCACCGGGTATTGTGCTTATATACAGTACTGTGTATAAATACACGAAAGGAGGTCCCGTATGAGCCAAAGCCTGACATCTCGTCAACAAAGCATTCTCGATTTCATTCGCGAGCACATTCGCTCCGAAGGCATGCCGCCGACTCGCGCGGAGATAGCAGCAGCCTTTGGCTTCGCCTCGCCCAACGCCGCAGAAAGCCACCTTCGCGCGCTCGCACAAAAAAGTGCCATCGTGCTTGAGCCCGGTTCTGCCCGCGGGATTCGGGTGCCGGCGATGGAAGAGGAAGAGCTTGGGCTCCCGCTGATCGGTCGAGTTGCAGCCGGGGCGCCGATCCTTGCGCAAGAGCATGTGCAACGACGGTATCCCGTCGATCCACTGACTTTTTCACCAAGAGCCGATTTTCTGCTTCAAGTGCGCGGTCTGTCGATGATTGATGCCGGCATATTCGAGGGAGATCTGCTTGCGGTGCATCGAACCAGCCAGGCCCGGAACGGCCAGATTGTCGTCGCACGGGTGGGTGAAGACGTCACCGTCAAACGGCTGAATCGCCGGGCGGATGGGGTAGTTGAGTTGATCGCCGAGAACAAGGACTTCGATCCGATCATTGTGGATCCGAGTCGGAGCGAGCTCTGCATCGAAGGCATCGCTGTTGGCTTGATCAGAAATCTGGTGTCCTGAATATCTGGAGATTCGTATGTCAGTTCGTAGCAGTTCTCGGGTTTTGAGCGGAAGCCCCGTGCTGGCTCAGCCTCAACAAAGATCGCCCAAAGCCCCGAGTGAGCCAGGGTTGATCAAAGTCTGCGTTCGGCCTCAGGCAATTCTTGAGGTTGTCCGACGACGCGGGCGTAGCTGGGGCTTGTTGGCACAGTATGAAGAGTCGCGCCTGGCGTCGTCTTCTCGTTGATCCTCTTTCAGTCTTCTGTGTGCGCTGAATGCTTGGGCGGCGAGAGCACGAAGCGGGCGGGGTCCATAGCGTCAACCAGGTCCCGCTCCAAAGGCAGTGGCTCGCCGCATATTCGGGAAGCCAGAATCTCGCTGCACAGGCTTGACCACACCAGGCCACGCGCACCAAATCCGGTTATCAGCCAAAGACCTTCCTCACGTGGGAGGGCGGAGAGCTTGTAGCGTGCGTCGTCTGCAGACCGTGGCATGGCGCCGACCATGGGCAGTCGATCTATCGAGACGGGTCTGAAGCTGGTGCGGCCGTCCATCTGAGATGGTTCGATTGCGTTGCTGTAGCCGGGCAGCATTTGATCGAGTTTGTCCAGATTCTCCTGATGCTCTGCCTCTCTGAGCGTCAGGTCAAAGTCATCCGCCACAAAGCTTGCTCCCAGGGCCGCGTGGCCGCCGATACCAGGCGTGATGTATCCCTGACCGCACACAACCACGCGGAGCGGTGCGAGTTGCGCGATCGGCAGGTGACTGACTTGGCCTCTCACCGCTTGAAGCGGCAACCACTCTGCCGCGGCGAGCCGTTTGGCTTCCGAGGCATTGGCCAAAATTAATGTTGGCGCTTCATCGATCAAGCCACCACGCGTGTCATACGCGGCCCAACTGTTTCCGATGCGTGCGATTCGTTCAACGAAGGTGTCCGTACTGAGAGTGATGGCATCACAGGCAAGGTTGGCTTCACAGAGGCTGGCAGGCTGAATCCAACCGCCTGTTGGAAACCACCAGCCGCCAAAAGCAGCTGTATGGCCGGCTATTTTTGTCGCTTCGGCAGCGGACACCCACCGCATAAAATTCTCGGGCCATTGCAAGGCTTCGACGACCTCGCGCTGCCTGCCCTCCTGATGTGCGTTGCGGGCCAAATGCAAAACACCGCAGTCATCCCAAAGCAGTGTTCCTCCCCGCTTTTGCAACGTCTTCAAATGACGCAAACCGAATAAAAAACCTGCACGCGTAATTCGTGCAACATGGTTGTCGTCTTTGCTGGGAAGCGGGCGGAAGGCGCCAGCGAGATTGCCGGAGGCGCCTTGGGCGATAGCACTTTGGGCCTCGAGTATGCGGACTTGCCACCCGCGATTCGAAAGACGCTCTGCAATACCGGTTCCGGCCAAGCCCGCGCCTATAACCAGTGCGCGCTTTTCCGCTATATTGGCGCCAAGGTGTGGTACGTGCCCTCGAAACTGGCCTCTAAGCATTTCTCGTTTGCCACTAAACCCGGCGGTTTTTTCGACGGAGAACCCGGCGTGGGTCAATGCCTCCCGTACTGTACTTGACACCGACCAAGTGGCGAGTGTCGTATTCCCGTCTGAGAGAGCCGCCAGCCTTCTAAACACTTCCGCAGACCACATCTCCGGATTCCGTGCCGGAGAAAAACCATCCAGGAAAATGGCATCGGCCTTGGTGCTCAGGCCATACAAGACCGAGGTGATGTCGCCAAATCCCAAGGTAAGTGCAATTCGACCGTTCGCGAACGACAGCCGATGAATGCCCGATACAAGTGGGGGCCATTGCTCGCAAAGGGCTGTTGATGCTTCGCTTGCCACGCCGGCATTGAGGTGGGCTTTCGCAAGGTCGTCAGCGGGGAACGGATGCTTCTCAGCGGAAAGGAAGTGAAGCCTGGCGTCTGGGGAGGCCTCTCGTAGAAACTCCTTCCACGTTTCAAGAAAATTGAGGCCAAGTCCGAAGCCTGTTTCCAATATGACGAATTGCTTAGAATTCTTCCATCGATTTGGCAAGCCATTCCCATGGAGGAAAACGTGCCGGGTTTGTTCAGCAGCACCAGCCGCAGCATGATAGACATCGCCGTAGCGCTCGGACCACGGAACTTTGTCGGCATTCAGGACGAGATTGGCGGGATGTATGACGGGCATTTCACATAGCCATGGCGCGGCTGTTGCGTGCAGCGGCCCGAACCTTTTGGTTCGCACACCTTGCGGTGTAGTGAGCGCCGTCACTACACCGCAGGTGTACGATCGATTCTCAGGCCGAGAGTTCGGGGGTTTTGTGTGATTGAATGATCGGCAGGAGCTGACCAAAAATCTTGGGCGCGCCGGCGACAAGGTTGCCGGTTGCAAGGTAGGCGGCTTCGCCGGAAAAGTCACTGACCAAACCACCTGCCTCTGAAACCAGCAAGGTTCCCGCCGCCATGTCCCAAGGCAGCAGGCCGATCTCGAAAAAGCCCTCTGTGCGACCACACGCGACGTAAGCTAGATCCAGCGCTGCCGCGCCCGGCCGACGAAGGCCGGCAGTTTTCTCTGAAAGTTCGCGGAACATGTTCAGGTATGCATCCATGTGCTGCATGGTTTTGAACGGAAAACCCGTGCCGATCAAGGACTCATTCATTCTGATGCGTTTGCTGACCCGGATGCGCCGATCATTCAAAAATGCGCCACTTCCGCGCGAAGCAGTAAATAGCTCGTTTCTGCTTGGATCATAAATCACCGCATGTTGGATAACTCCGCGTTCCGCCATGGCGATCGAAACGGCGTATTGGGGAAAACCGTGTATGAAATTGGTCGTTCCATCCAGTGGGTCAATGATCCACTGCACTTCGCTGCTCCCAGCCCCCGCGGTGTCGCCTGTCTCCTCTGCTAGAATTGCGTGCTCGGGATAAGCCTCGCGAATGACGTCGATGATGGCTTGCTCCGCGGCACGATCAACTTCGGTAACGAAATCGTTCGGCTGCTTGGCAGAAACCTGCACACGTTCAAGGTCGAGCGAGGCACGGTTGATTATGGTGCCTGCGCGACGCGCGGCCTTAACGGCGATGTTCAATATGGGATGCATGGGCTCTGATACGCTGCTCGCCGAAACTGTGGCGATTGCTAATTGTAAAACCGATGATTATATATGTCTGGCACCCTATCGTTGAACCGCTTTCGCGTTGTGCTCTCTCATCCGAGTCATCCCGGCAATATCGGCGCGGCAGCGCGTGCGATGAAAACAATGGGCTTGTCCCGCTTGTATCTGGTCAATCCGAAAAACTACCCCGATTCTGAAGCGACGGCGCGAGCGTCTGGCGCGATAGATGTGCTAGAAAATGCGGTTGTTTGCACGACGCTTGGAGAAGCGCTTGCGGGAGTAACGCTGGCTGCTGCCTTGACGTCGCGCCGTCGAGAACTGGCGCTGCCGATGCAGTGGGCCCGCGAGGCCGTGCAAACGCTTGCTGCAAGCGCAGCGACGGAGTGTGACGTTGCGCTTGTGTTCGGTAACGAGACTTACGGTTTGTCTAACGACGAGTTGTCAATCTGCCAGCTGCCAGTGATGATTCCTGCCAGTCCTGACTACGCGTCGCTCAACTTAGGGGCTGCAGTTCAGGTAATGTGCTACGAGGTTCGCCTGGCATCACTCGAAGCTGTATCGGCGCCGTCAACGGAAGCTAGGCTTGCGACAGTTGACGAAGTCGAGCGGATGATTGCGCATTTCGAACAAGCGATGACCGCAAGCGGGTTTTACAATCCGCTCAACCCCAAACGTTTGATTGCCCGACTTCGCCGAATGTTCGGACGAATCAGGTTGGAGCAGGACGAAGTCAATATCCTGCGCGGCATGCTTGGAAGCTTCGAGAGCACCGGAAAATTTAAACACGGGAGCCGCCAGTCCGGTGTTCCTGATCTGTAGAAAAGACTTCAGCATGTTTAGCCAACTTCGTGAAGAGATAGCCAGCGTTCTACAGCGTGATCCCGCTGCCCGAAGCAAACTGGAGGTCCTGACGTGCTATCCCGGCGTGCACGCTCTGGCGCTGCACAGGCTGGCGCATCGTCTCTGGAAGGCGGATTTGCGTTGGTTGGCTCGACTCGTGTCGCAGTTCGCGCGCTGGACGACCGGAATTGAGATTCACCCGGGCGCCAAGATCGGACGGCGTGTCTTTATTGATCATGGCATGGGGGTAGTGGTCGGAGAGACCGCCGAGGTTGGGGACGATTGCACGATCTATCAGGGAGTCACGTTGGGCGGTACCTCGCTCTATCGGGGGGTAAAGCGGCATCCGACGTTAGAAGCTGGCGTCATTGTCGGCGCGGGCGCCAAGGTTCTTGGTGGGTTTACGGTTGGCGCTGAGGCAAAAATCGGCTCTAACGCCGTGGTCCTGAAGCCCGTGCCAGCAGGCGCCACCGCCGTCGGGAACCCCGCCCACATTCTGGATAAATCTGCTGCCAGAGTTGAGAAGCCCGACTTCAGTGCCTATGGCGTTACGCGTGACCTTGACGATCCGATTGCCAAAGCGTTGCACGCCATGCTTGATCACGTTGCGGATCAAGACCGGCGCATCACGCTGCTTGCCAGACGCCTGAAGGAGGCTGGGCTCTGCTCGGACCCTGAGGCAGACTGCCAAAAACCGCTGGACCGTGATTATCTGGACAGGATCGTGGATTGAGTGGTTGACTGATTTTGTCGGGAATTGTATTCTTGACAAATAAGATCAACTATTCGTCTTCCGCAACCCACAGAGAACGGAGCTTTTCATGCGGCTTACAACCAAAGGGCGCTTTGCCGTTACAGCGATGATTGACTTGGCTATGCGACAACACAGCGGGCCTGTCACGCTCGCGGGCATTAGCGAGCGTCAGAGCATTTCCTTGTCGTACCTTGAGCAGTTGTTTGGCAAGCTGCGTCGCCACAAGTTGGTGTCCAGTGTGCGTGGCCCCGGCGGCGGCTATTGTCTGACAAAGCCTCTGAATGAGGTTTCTGTTGCGGACATCATCGTTGCAGTAGATGAGCCGCTTGATACGACCCAATGCGGTGGGCGCGAGAACTGCCACAGTGATGAAGGTCGGTGTATGACGCACGATCTTTGGACCAACCTCAATCGCAAAATGTTTGAATACCTTGAGTCCGTCACGCTTGGTTCGCTCGTTGAGCAGTTCAACAAGCGCCAGAACCAGGGCGAGGTTGTTGTGCTGTGTGACGAGTTCAGGCGCGCATCCAGCCGCGGTGAGCAGGCCTTCGCTCTCTGACAGATCAGGCCAGCGGGAATGTTTGCGCCTTGCTACCTGGATTTCAATGCGACAACGCCCCTTCATCCCTTGGTGCTGGAGTCGATGTTGCCCTTTCTGCAGGGGAAGTTTGGCAACGCTTCAAGCCGTCATGAGTATGGCCGTCAGGCGCGTCAGGCTATTGATGTTGCCCGGCAACAGGTGGCGGCCGCTGTCAATGCGCACCCGACTGAAGTGTTTTTTACCAGCGGTGGTAGTGAAGCCAATAATCTGTTCGTCAAGGGGGTAGCGGGGCGAATGAAGCCTGGGTGTATTGCAGTGGGAGTCTCTGAACATCCCTGCGTTCGCCAGCCTGCCTTGCAGTTGAGAGCGGCCGGTTGGTCGATGATTGAGCTTCCGCTGCATGAGCACGGCTCACTGGATATTGCCGAGGCGGTGCGGCTCTCCAATATTCACCGTCCTTCGCTGGTGTCGGTGATGCTGGCGAATAACGAAACTGGAGCCATCAGTAGTGTTGCCCAACTCGCTGCAGGGATTGACGGCGCTTGGGTTCACAGTGATGCCGTGCAGGCGCTAGGCAAAGAGGCCATCGATTTTCGAGGCTTGGGAGTTCACGCAATGACGATCTCTGCGCACAAGATTAGTGGTCCAAACGGTGCAGGTGCGCTGATTCTTGATAAGCGCGTTGACTTGCAGCCATTGATTGCGGGCGGTGGTCAAGAGCACGGTCTGCGCTCCGGGACAGAGAATCTGGCTGCCATCGTAGGCTTTGGCCGGGCGTGTGAAATCGTGACGCAGGATCTGGAGCAACGCCGTGCCGCCATGCTTGCTGCGCGAACGGACCTTGAAGAGGGCTTGCTTGCAATGGGGGCCACGGTGTTTGCGCAGCACGCCGATAGATTGCCGAATACCTCTTTCTTTGCCGTCGATGGCATTGATGGCGAGACCTTGGTCGCCAAGCTTGATCGGGCTGGATTTGCGGTAGCCAGTGGGTCCGCCTGTTCGTCATCAGCGCCGGAGCCTTCCCGCAGCCTCCTTGCTATGGGAGTTTCGCCGGATATTGCGCGGTGTGCAGTTCGCGTCAGTGCTGGCGCTACGACAAGTCGTACTGACGTCGCTGCTTTTTTGCTCACCCTAAAAAATACAGTCGCCAGCTTGAAAGGGCTGACCGCCGTAGCCACATAGAACTCAAGTCTTGCGGAGCATCCATGAAATTTCCGATCTACCTCGATTACTCGGCAACCACCCCCGTCGACCCTCGCGTCGCTGAGAAGATGATCCCGTGGCTGACCGAGCAGTTCGGCAACCCGGCCAGTCGCTCGCATGCCTTTGGTTGGAATGCGGAGGGCGCCGTTGAAGAAGCGCGGGAGCACGTCGCTGCCTTGGTGAACGCCGATGCTAGAGAAATCATCTGGACCAGTGGTGCCACAGAGTCGAACAACCTCGCGATAAAGGGAGCCGCACATTTTTACGCGGGCAAGGGAAAGCATATCGTCACGGTGAAGACCGAGCACAAAGCGGTGCTGGATACCGTGCGGGAGTTGGAGCGCCAGGGTTTTGAGGCGACATACCTCGACGTGCAAGAAGATGGCCTCCTGAACCTTGATACACTGAAAGCGGCACTACGTCCTGACACGACGGTCGTCTCGGTCATGTTCGTGAATAATGAAATAGGCGTCGTACAACCGATTGCCGAGATAGGCGAGATCTGCCGTGAGCGGGGTATTGTTTTTCACGTGGATGCGGCGCAAGCAACGGGCAAAGTGGACATTGACCTCCAGCTACTCAAAGTTGACCTGATGTCGTTTTCGGCCCACAAGACCTATGGTCCCAAGGGGGTCGGCGCGCTGTATGTTCGCAGAAAACCTCGTATCCGGCTTGAGGCTCAAATGCATGGCGGTGGGCACGAGCGAGGCATGCGGTCCGGGACGTTGCCTACTCACCAGATCGTGGGCATGGGAGAAGCTTTTCGTTTGGCCAAGCTCGAAATGGCAGAAGAGAATATCCGTGTTCGGGATCTGCGCGACCGCTTGATGGCAGGTCTTCAAGACATGGCATCGGTATTCGTAAATGGTGATCTGAGTCGGCGTGTCCCTCACAACCTGAACCTCAGTTTTGCTTACGTTGAAGGCGAATCCTTGATCATGGCAGTGAAAGAGCTCGCCGTATCCAGCGGGTCGGCATGTACGTCGGCGTCTCTGGAGCCTTCTTACGTGCTGCGAGCCTTGGGGCGTGAGGATGAGTTGGCTCACAGCTCCATCCGGTTTTCGATTGGTCGTTTTACGACCCGGGAAGAGGTGGAATTTACGATAGATCTCTTGCACAAGAAGATCGGCAAGTTGCGTGAGCTCTCGCCGCTATGGGAGATGGTCCAGGAAGGGATTGACCTCAATACTGTGCAGTGGGCTGCGCATTGAGCGTTCGTCTCGCTGCATGAGAGCAGCGCATTGAGATTCAGGAGTCTGATATGGCATATAGCGATAAAGTGTTGGATCACTACGAAAATCCGCGTAACGTCGGGTCCTTTGGAAAAGACGATGGTTCCACCGTGGGGACCGGCATGGTCGGCGCCCCCGCGTGCGGCGATGTAATGAAATTGCAGATCAAGGTCAATGAAGCCGGCGTGATTGAAGACGCCCGTTTCAAAACCTATGGTTGTGGTTCTGCAATCGCGTCGAGTTCGCTCGTAACGGAATGGGTAAAAGGCAAAACGCTTGATGAAGCCTTGAACATCAAGAATACCCAGATTGCGGAGGAGCTTGCGCTGCCACCAGTCAAGATTCACTGCTCGATTCTTGCTGAAGATGCGATCAAGGCAGCGGTGGATGACTACCGGAAAAAGCATTCCGCAGAAGCGCTTCAAGACTGAGGATTGATCATGGCTGTAACCGTAACTGAAGCCGCAGCGCGGCACATCAACAAGTTCCTGGCTAAACGCGGGAAGGGCGTCGGTATTCGTCTCGGCGTCAAGACGACCGGATGCTCAGGTATGGCGTACAAACTCGAATATGCAGACGATTCAGCGCCTGAAGACTTGGTGTTCGAGAGCAATGGGGTCAAGGTTCTCATCGACCCGAAAAGTCTGGCGTACCTCGACGGTACCGAACTTGATTTCGCTCGGGAGGGCTTGAAGGAAGGGTTCAAGTTCAATAACCCGAACGTCAAGAACGAATGCGGCTGCGGCGAGAGTTTTAACATCCGAGCGCCTTGTGCTTAATCTCTGACGCCTTGTGCAGGTCTGCGAGGCAGCGAACCCATGCCAGAATACTATTCGTTGTTCGGCCTGCCGGAGCGCTTCGCGCAAGACTTGGAACTACTGGACGCCGCCTATCGCAAAGTTCAGGCGCAAGTGCACCCTGATCGTTTTGCGAATCGTCCTGAAGCGGAACGTCGGGTGGCGATGCAGTGGGCCACTCACGCCAATGAGGCGCACAGTACCCTCCGCAACCCTATCTCTCGTGCCCACTATCTGCTCGAACGACAGGGCGTGCGGATAGATGCCGAGCGTAATACGGCTATGTCTCCTGCCTTTCTCATGCAGCAGATTGAATGGCGCGAAGCTGTTGAAGAAGCAGAGGCGGACAAGGATGCCTTGTCGCGACTGCATAAAGACCTGGGTCGGGACGAGCGCGTCATGGTGGACGACTTGCGTCGGGCACTGGATGAAGACAAAGACTTGGTCTTGGCTGCTGAGTTGGTGAGACGTCTCATGTTCATGGAAAAATTGCGTCGTGAGATAGACGATGCGCTGGCGAAAATGGATGACTGATGGTGTTACTGCAGCTCTCGGAACCTGGGGAATCACCCGATCCGCATCAAAAACGGCTTGGGGTCGGTATTGATCTTGGTACAACCAATTCACTGGTAGCGACGATCAGGCACTCCATCCCCGAGTGCTTGCCGGACGCCGATGGTCGGGCGCTGCTTCCCTCTGTTGTCCGCTACTTTCGGGACGGTGAGCCAGTAGTAGGGGCCGACGCGCTCATGGCACAGGTCTTGGACCCAAGAAACACCATTGCTTCCGTCAAGCGTCTGATGGGGCGCGGCCTTGCTGATACTGACGCAGGGATGCGTGCGAGGTACGATCTGGTTGACTGTGGCGGCGGGATGGTACGGTTAAAAACCGCGGCCGGTTTGCGAACACCGGTCGAAGTGTCGGCCGAAATTCTTCAGGCACTGCGCGCCCGTGCTGAAGATACGTTGGGCGGAGACATTGAAGGCGCCGTCATCACTGTTCCAGCCTATTTTGACGATGCACAGCGCCAAGCGACCAAAGACGCCGCCAAGCTTGCCGGCCTGAACGTCTTGCGTCTTCTCAACGAACCGACAGCGGCAGCAATAGCCTATGGTCTTGATGAGGCTGCCGAAGGCATATACGCGGTCTTTGATCTCGGGGGCGGTACGTTTGATTTCTCCGTATTGCAGCTTTCTCGCGGTGTGTTTGAAGTCAAGGCAACAAGCGGAGACTCAGCCCTCGGTGGCGACGATTTTGACGAGTCGCTATGGCTGTGGTTGCAGGAGCAAGTAAAAGGTGTTGATCTTGACTGCAGCTCTTCGCGTGCGCTACTGGCCGAAGCAAGGCGAGTAAAGGAGGCATTGACAACCGAAGACAGTGTCATAGCGACGGTTCCCATTGCTGCAGATGGCGTGCGAGAAGTTAAAGTTACGGCAAGCCAGTTCCAGACATTGACGCAATCCTTGGTAGATCGTAGCTTGCTTCCGGTCAAGAAGGCGTTACGTGATGCGGGTTATTCACCTGCGGACATTCAGGCAGTGGTGCTCGTGGGTGGCGCGACGCGCATGCCCCATGTGCGGTCCGCGGTTGAGCGGTATTTCGGACGTCCTCCTTTTACCGACATCGATCCGGACAAAGTTGTCGCGATTGGTGCGGCTATTCAGGCAAATGTGCTTGTCGGTAACCGTCGTGCTGACGAAGACTGGCTGTTGTTGGATGTCATTCCGCTCTCACTGGGTCTGGAAACCATGGGAGGTTTGACTGAGAAGGTGATCAGTCGAAATTCGACAATACCGATATCGAAGGCTCAAGACTTTACGACATTCAAGGACGGCCAGACAGCAATGGCTATTCATGTTGTTCAGGGAGAGCGAGAACTGGTCCAAGACTGTCGTTCGCTGGCCCGATTCGAGCTTCGAGGCATTCCCCCTATGCCGGCTGGGGGAGCACGGATTCGCGTGAGTTTTCAGGTCGATGCGGATGGTCTGCTTTCTGTAAGCGCACAAGAGCAGACGACGGGCATTGAGTCTCACATAACGGTCAAGCCCAGTTATGGTTTGTCGGACGACGAAATCGCAACCATGCTCCGAGCAGGTTTTGAGCACGCCAATACAGACATGAAATTGCGCGCATTGCGTGAACATAGTGTTGAGGCCGAACGGCTCATCGAAGCGACTCGGCAAGCTTTGGGTGAGGACGCGCATTTGCTCGATGCGGATGAGCGGACCCGCATAGAGGCAGCGATTTCAGTACTGACCGGTTTGCTATCCGGAACGGATGCGGATGCCGTGAAATCGGCTGTTGATGCGCTTTCGGCGGTGACGGGAGAGTTCGCCGCGCGTCGCATGGATCAGGCGATACGCAAGGCATTGACTGGAAATCGTGTTGACAACCTGTCGGTATGAGGAAACCCATGACTCAGATAGTAGTTCTCCCTCACCCGGAGCTTTGCCCCGAAGGAGCCGTAATTGAAGGGCAAGCGGGGGAGTCGATCTGCGACGCCTTGTTGAAAGCAGAGATCGAAATAGAGCACGCATGTGAAAAATCTTGTGCGTGCACGACTTGCCATGTAATTGTTCGAGAAGGTTTTGACGCGCTGGATGCTGCGGAGGAGCTTGAAGAAGATCTTCTGGATAAGGCGTGGGGCTTGGAACCGTGCTCACGCTTGTCGTGCCAGGCCAAGCTCGGCACTACGCCACTGGTTGTTGAAATCCCGCGCTATACGCTGAACGTGGTGGGGGAGGGCAGGCGATGAAATGGACAGACACGCTGGAAATCGCGATTGCGCTGAGCGATGCCCATCCGGATATTGATCCGACTCGCATCAACTTTGTTGATCTCATGAACTGGGTTATCGCTCTCCCTGAGTTTGATGACAACAGCAAACATTGCGGTGAGCGCATTCTGGAGGCCATCCAGTCCGCGTGGATTGAGGAAACAGCTTCTTAGTCAGCCGTTCCTCGATATCCACTATGACTACTTGTTTTGCCCTTCTGGCATCACGATGTTAACTTCCAGTACCTCGTAGTTGCCTTTTTTCTCAAGCTGAACCTTGATGTCTTCTGCGTTGATCTTGACGTATTTCGAGATCACGTCGATCAGTTCCTTCTGCAGTGCAGGCAGAAAATCATGCTGTCCGATGCTTGCATCGGTGCGCTGGTGTGCAATCACCAGCGTCAAACGCTCTTTGGCTAGTTGCGCAGACTTGGGCTGGGTGCTGCCAAAGATTTTCTCTAGCCACGACATGATCAGGCCCCTCCAAAGATGCGCTTGAGCAGACCAGGCTTTTCGTAGCTCACGAAACGCATGGGATGCTCTTCGCCCAAAAAACGCCCCACAACGTCGGCATACGCTTCGGCGGCTTCACTACCCTTGCTGTGAATCACGGGAGAACCTGCGTTTGAGGCCTGTAGAACCGACTCCGATTCCGGAATGACTCCCAGCAAGGGAATGCGCAGAAGCTCTTGCACATCTTTGTAGGAGAGCATTTCGCCTTCTTCCACACGCTTGGCGGAATAACGGGTGATGATCAGATGTTCCTTCACTGACTCTCGCCCTTCCTTGGCACGACGGCTCTTGCTTTGCAGGATCCCTAAGATCCGGTCCGAATCACGGATGGAAGACACTTCCGGGTTCGTTACGACCAAGGCTTCGTCAGCAAACGTCAGCGCCATGACCGCACCGCGCTCAATCCCGGCGGGCGAGTCACAGACAACGTAGTCGAAACCCATGTGTTCAAGGTCCTTAAGGATCTTCTCGACGCCTTCTTCCGTTAATGCGTCTTTATCCCGGGTTTGTGAAGCGGGTAGCACAAACAGATTCTCGCAGTGCTTGTCCTTGATCATAGCCTGGTGCAGGTTCGCTTCTCCCTGGATCACGTTGATCAGGTCGTACACCACGCGACGTTCGCAGCCCATGATCAGGTCAAGATTTCGCAAGCCCACATCGAAGTCAATCACGATTGTCTTGAATCCGCGTAGCGCGAGCCCCGTGGCAAAGCTGGCGCTCGTGGTGGTCTTTCCAACCCCACCCTTCCCTGAAGTTACAACAATCACCTGGGTCACAAATTTCTCCCTGTATGCCTAGTAGGCTATGTAGTCCAGCTCAGTCGAGCTGGAGCGGTTCAAGTGTCAGAGTCTGCTTGCCACCCGTACTTCGAAGCAGTGCATGTGCCGCCTTACCGGCAATTGCTTGCGGGATGCCTTGTTCGAACGTTCGATATACGCCGGCGATAGAGATCAGCTCGGGTCCAAAGCTGGTCGTCAGGATACGCGTGCCCGCATTGCCCGAGGCGCCTGCAAGCGCGCGCCCGCGCAAGGGGCCGTAGCAGTGGATACTGCCGTCGGCGATGACTTCAGCCCCATGACTGACGCCCCCGATTAACACCAGATCCGCTCCACGTGCATAAATCTGCTGTCCGGAGCGAATCGTGCGCTCGACGACCATCGTATTGGTGGTGGGTGGCTCCAGCGGCAAACTCGCTTGTGCAGGTTCGGCTGTGTCCGGCGCCGTTTCTGGTGCGGTTTCTATGCTCAAAGCCTTCGCATTGATGGAAGAAACCTGATCTGCCAGCACGGCCAGGCCAGCCTTGCGGGCAGCATCATGAATATGGGCGGGGGCACCGCGTAAGGCGACGGGCTGCAGTCCGTAACGGCGAAGCAAGCTCTGCATGCCTGGCCAGTCCACCCGGTCAGGGATGTGCTTGACCTGTGACAGGTCGATGATTGTGGGCTCTCCGCCAAAGAATTCCCCCATGCCACCGAGCATGACTTGAAGGGCATCTGCCAGGCGAACATTGTCGACCTCGCGCAGTACCGCCGTCATCGCAGTGAGCGAGCCGGCTTTGAATTCAATGGCTTTAACCATGGAGCTTTGCAATCGGAGTGAAACAAACCGCCCGAGTCTACTTTTTGAGGGGCTGCGGGGCAAGCTGAACCGTCACCCGGGCGGCAATCAGTGTCCGCCGAAAGCCTTGATCAAGAGCGCCATGATCTGAAAACCCTGATCGTAGACCGACTGTAACGCGGGCGCGAGTGAGCCGAGCATGGCGATAAGAATCAGGTAGCCAATTGTGCTGGTGATCGGGAATCCGAGGGAGAACAGGTTGAGTTGCGGTGCCGTACGGGTAAGGACGGCAAGGGCAATGTTTGTGATGAGAAGCGTGGCGATCACCGGTAACGCAATCATGACGCCGGAAGCGAAGATGACTGTGCCGAGTTGAGCAACGATGGCCCATACCTTTCCGGTGACAACACTCGCGCCGATTGGCGCCAGAAGAAAACTGTGCGCGAGTACATCGATCATCAATAGATGTCCGTTCAGGGCCAGGAAGGTGAGTGACGAGAGCAAGCCCAACAGCTCGCCAATGACCGCTGTCTGGGCGGATGTGTTGGGGTCAAAGAACGTTGCAAACGACAAGCCCATCTGCAGACCGATCAGATCGCCAGCAATATTGACGACGGCAAACATGACCCGCATGGTGAAGCCCATCGCAATTCCGATGACTGCCTGCTGGATCAGAATTCCCAGGCCGACCCATGTGCCAGGCTGAATTACGGCCGAGGCGGGGGGCATCGCATTGACGATGGCAAATGTAACGACGATCCCTAGCGCAAGACGCGTACGGGCAGGCACAGCCCTGCTGCTGAAGAGGGGAGCCGCCATGACGAATCCCAGAATCCGGACCAGCGGGAAGAGCCAGGTTACCAGCAGTTGATCCAGCTGGGCGCTGCTCAGCGTCAGCATGGCTGCTTCACCCGATCAGGCTCGGGATGGCTTCAAACAGTCGTCGTATGTAGTCCGTCAGCATGGTGATCATCCATGGGCCTGCCAGCAACAAAGTCAGAAACATCACCACAAGCTTGGGTACAAAGGATAGCGTGGCTTCGTTGATCTGCGTTGCCGCCTGGAAAATGCTGATGACAAGCCCTGTCACCAAAGCGGCAAGAAACATTGGCGCGGCAACGAGAAGGGCTACTTCCATGGCACCACGGCCAATTTCCATCACGGTGGCGGGGGTCATCTCAGGGCTCCGTTCTATCCGAAACTATTGACCAGGGAGGCAATGATCAAACCCCAGCCATCGACCAGCACGAACAGCATGATCTTGAAGGGCAGGGCTACCATTGGTGGAGACATCATCATCATGCCCATCGACATCAGTACGGACGCCACCACCATGTCGATGATGAGAAACGGGATAAAGACAATAAAGCCAATCTGGAACGCCGTTTTCAGCTCACTTGTGGCGAAAGCCGGGACGATGACCCGCATCGGCAGGTCAGCCGCTTTCTCGACCTTAGGCGTGTTCGCCAGTTTTGAGAACAGCGAGAGATCGGGCTCACGCACCTGGCGGAGCATGAAGGCTTTCATTGGGCCACTTGCTCTCGTGAGCGCTTCATCGAACTGGATTCGGTTCTCTGACAAGGGAACCCACGCGTCCTGATATACCTTGTCAAGAACCGGAGACATCGTGAAAAAGGTGAGAAACAGGGCCAGTCCGACAAGTACCTGGTTGGGTGGCGACGTTTGCGTGCCCAACGCGTGGCGCAGAAGCGACAGCACGATGATGATGCGGGTAAAGCTGGTCATCATCAGCAGCACCGCGGGCAGAAAACTCAACGCCGTCAGCATCAGAAGCGTTTGAACCGGCAGGCTGTAGTTGGTGCTTCCGCCCGGCCCGGGGCTGCTGGTAAAACCCGGCAGCGCTTGCGCAACGGCGCACGCTGGCGCGAGGAACAGCGCGGTGAGCAAAAGAATCTTCGTTGCGTTTTTAAGCGTCACGACGGCCTCGCTCAAGCATTTGCTTCAGGCGTGCGCCAAAATCCTGGCCAGACGGCTCTTTGTGGCAATCCTCCGCAGGCAGTTCCGTCTCATCCATTCGATGCAGCAAGTTGACGCGTCCTGGCGCGACGCCGAGCACGAGTACGTTCTTGCCGGCAGCCACCATGACGACACGCTCGCGCGGGCCGACTGACGCGGCGGACAGCACTTTCAAACTTGCCTTCGCGGCGCTATTGCCGTGCTGCAAACGACGCAGTACCACCAGTGCTCCGTATATGAGGACAAGGACGATGCCAAGACCGAAAAGCATCTGAGCGATGCTGCCCGAGGCGGTGGGGACAGCCTCGGCTGCACATAAGGCCAAAGGGGCCGTCGCGGCAGCACTGGCGATCAACAGGCGGAGCAAGCGTTTCACGGTGTCTCTCGACAAGAAGGTACGGTGAAAGCTTAGTTCGGATGACCTGAATGTGAGGCGGTGATAAGAGGGAGAAAAGGGCGGCAAATCTTGCCGCCCCGCGGCGATGCGCTCGTGACGAACCCGGCGGCCGCAAGCAAATGCTTACGCAAGGGTGTGGGCCCTTCGCTAGACCTTGTACTGGTCCACAGCCTTCTTCATCCGTGCCACATTTCGCTCCAGAAAGTGGGCAGTTTCGCCTGTCTGGTTGGCGACCGTGAAGTTGTTCTCAGTCTGATCCGCAATGCTTTCAACGCTTCGTGCCATGTCTTCCATTGCAGCAGTCTGCTCAGATGCTGAGTGGGAAATCTCGCTGACGCGGGCCAGCGTCTCATCCATCTGAGTGTTGATCGAGATGAGCGATGCCTGTGCATCGTGGACCAGCGCCACACTTTGCCCAACCTGCGTTGCACTTTGGCGCATGCTTTCCACTGCATTCGCCGTATCGGCCTGGATTCTGCCTATCATCAGATCGATTTCGTGGGTCGCTTTGGTTGTCCGCTCAGCCAGCTTACGCACCTCGTCTGCTACGACCGCAAAGCCTCTGCCTTGCTCGCCTGCACGTGCGGCTTCAATAGCCGCATTCAAGGCTAGCAAGTTCGTTTGATCAGCGATTTCTTTGATCACGGCCGCCACCTTGCCTACCTCTTCAGTGCGCTCGCCAAGCTGCTCGACGGTTTCCGCAGAACGCGCAACCGTGTCTGCCAGCGCGCTGATCGTCTCGCACGCCTGTTCAGATAGAGCGGCGCCGTCTTTCGCAAAATGGCAAACATCTTGCGCAACCTTCCGGGTGTCCGAAATGTGCTCGGCCACCTCGCCGATGGACACGCTCATTTCTTCAATGCCCGCTGCAGCCGACGAAGCATCCCGACTCTGACTTGAGGAGGACTCGACGAGTGTCTCCATCCCTCTGTTGAGCGCTTCAGTCGTTGTAGATACCTCGTTCGATGCATCACCGATGATTTGTAGCGTGGCACGCATGGAGGCGATCAGGATATCGCTGCGCGCCGCTATGCTGCCGATCAGATCGTGTCGATGCGGATTCAGACTCGTGAGCAGGTCACCCTGCGTCAGCACGCCATCCATGACGCTACCGATGTTGCGAAGGTCACGGAAAATACTTGGAAGATAGAACGAAAGCATATACAACGCCGCCAGAATGGTGGCGATATTGAAGGCCTCTGCTACTGCGAAGAAACCTTTCGTCGGCCAGTAGCGCAGCGCGACTGACAGTGCTGCGGCCACGACGACCAAGCTTGCAAAACTGACCAGCCGAAACTGGAACGACAGAAGGAATTCCACAGCCGCGTTGTGATTTTTGACGACGCGTCCGTTCTCGATCCGGATGGACTTGTCGCCGGCAGCGATCCTGGCGTAGGCGGCCTCTGCTGCTTTGATCTGGTCGCGACTCGGACAGCCGCGGACAGATTGATAGCCTGTTATCTTGCCGTTCTCGCGTACGACAGAGGCATTGGCTTCTACCCAGTAGTAACCGCCATCCTTGCGCCGGTTCTTCACCAGCCCCTTCCATGGACGACCCGCTTTCAGGTTGGCCCACAAGTCGGCAAACGCTTCAGCCGGCATGTCCGGATGGCGAATCAGGTTATGCGGCTCACCCAGCATTTCCTCTCGCGTGTAGCCGCTGATTTCCGCGAAGGCAGCGTTGGCCTCGGTAATGCGACCTTGCAGATCGGTGCGGGAGTAGATGAATACTCCCTCGGGGATGACTGTCTCAACATTGCTAACCGGCAGATTATTTCGCATGCACAACCCTTATCAGTATCTGAATACTTTCGGCCAAGCCCCACATTTCTTGACGCCTAATGTACAAAAAACTAGGCAAGAAGTCGTAGGTTATCAGACTGAGGTTGTGACGAATGCTACGGAAATCAGGCCAGGGACAGTGCCCACCTGATGTGCTCGCGCAACTCCTGTTCGTTGACGAACGAGAGCTCAAAATCGACTTCGAGTTTGCGGACGTCAAACAAATAAGGAACCGGGCTGTAACTGCAATCTTCCAGTTTCACCGCGACCCGCTTGCCGGCTTCCTCCATCGCCATCTCGGCGATCTTGGCCCACGAAACCCACTCGTTTGCGAGTGCGTAATGGATCGAGAAATTCTCTGGGTGCGCCAGCAATGCGAGGTAGACCTCCGCAACGTCGCGGGCATGGATGAATTGCGTGCCGTCGTGCTTGATCAGGCGGATTGGAAGCCCCTGTTTGATGGACCGACAAATCTGAACGAAGCGTTGATCGACCTCGGCATCGGTTCCTTCGACGACGGGTTTGCCGAATATGTAACCGGGTCTGACGATGTGCATGCGCGGCCCGCCACTGAATGCGTAAGCGCGCGCAAACATTTCGGTCGCAGCCTTCGTCGCACCGAAAAGATCAACCGGCCGGAGCTGGCGCTCTTCGCTGTTGAGCGCTTCAAGCTCACCATTCGCGGTGGTAGAACTGGTGTAGATCACCTGCCCGACGCCGGCTAAACGCGCTGCTTCAAACAGCGCAACGGACGACGCCGTATCATTGGCCAGTATTTCGGGCCCGCTGCCCCCTTCACCAAGGGCGACGTGGATCAGGGCGTCGCAGCCTTCCAGCAGCGGTAACAGGGCATTCGGCGTGGAGAGATCCGCCTCTGCTATCGAAATGCCCTTGATCGCGCCAAGTGCCGACGCCTTAGCGAGTGACGCAGGAATCGCAACGACCTCGTGCCCGGCTTGCGCCAGGCGAACCGCAACATAGCTGCCGATCAGGTCGGTAGCGCCCGTAACCAATGCTTTCATTCCAGATACTCTTGATTCAACAGTACATTATTTTGCAACATCCGCTGACTCTTCAGCCGAAGTCGGCGTGCAGACGGTTTATCACCCTGACGGGCGGGATTTGCACGGTACCACTTATAACCCCTCGCTAAAAGTGCAGATTTCTCAACCCAGCGCAGTATCGAGAACCATCATGAGCGCAAAACCGGCCATCAAGCCAATGGTGGCGGGCGTCTGATGTCCATTTCGATGTGTTTCGGGAATCACTTCATGAGAAACAACAAATAACATCGCGCCCGCGGCCAAGCCCAGCCCTGCGGGGTAGGCGAGGGCAAAGCCACCCGCGAGACTGATACCCAGCAATGCGCCCAAGGGTTCCGTCAAACCCGAGGCGATCGCAAGCAGAACCGCTTTCCGTGTCTTTACCCCGGCGGCTCGCAAGGCCATTACCACCGCAAGGCCTTCTGGCACGTCTTGTATCGCAATCGCGGCCGTCAGCGGGAGCCCGGTTGCCAGATCACCTTGCGCAAAACTCACGCCCAGTGCCATTCCTTCCGGGAAGTTGTGCAAGGTGATCGCAAAGAAGAACAACCACACTCGTTCTATACGCTCAGCCCCTGGCCCGCAGGGGCCGGACTTCGCGTGCTCGTGCGGCGTGAACTGGTCGATGCCCAGCATGAGTGCTGCGCCCAGTGCGAGGCCGGCAGCGACCGTCAAAGCGCTGAGAGGAGCCGAGCCCGTGATGTCCTTTGCTGCTGCGAGCGCGGGCACAATAAGCGAGAAAGAACTCGCGGCCAGCATCATGCCCGCGGCGAACCCAAGCATGCTGTCCTCTGCGACGGCGCTGAGCTTTCGCAGAAATGCACCCAGCGCAGCGCCGAAAGCGGTGGCCGCAAACCCGGCTATGCCTGCCAGCACCGCATTCCGGGCGCTGGGAAAATCGCTTGCCGGCATCCATAGTCCCCGCGCAAGCATGACGACGAATGCGCTAGCCGCCAGAATACCGAACCCCGTAATCACCGGGTGTGCTCTGACTTCACGCAGCCAGGTACGGACGGAGGATGGGGACTGGGCTTGGTAAATGTCTGACATTCGATTCCCGGTGGCGAACGTGGCAAATCTGTCTGCGGAAGATGTTAACAGAGTCCGGCGATGGGGCGTCCGATCCTGCTGCGGTCGATAGGCAATGGTAAAAGCGGTTTGAGTTTGCAGGGTGTTTTGCTAATGTAATCGCTTACAGCGTTGTTGCAGGGCCAGAACCTTGAAGATCACCATCAGTGAAATCGCGGCACATGCAGGCGTTTCGACCGGCACGGTGAGCCGTGTCATCAACGGTCACAGTACCGTTGCCAAAGCCACGCGCAGCAAAGTGCTCGAAGTCATGGAGCAGCTTGGCTATGAGCCAGACCCGGTCGCACGTGAGCTCTCGATGCGCTCAAAACACGCAATCGGCATGTGGGTAGGGGCGGGCGAGAACCGTTTGTCGCCATACTTCAGTCGGGTTTGGCGGGCACTGATCAAGGAGATGCAAGACCGCGCTATCCAATTCATCGAGATGCCGCCTGACCTATCGGGGTGGCGGCGGCCCTTGAATGCCGTCCTTATCTTCAATTCAAGTTTTCTGGAGCAGCGGCTGAATGTGCTTGCGGAAAGGGAGCTCCCATCCGTGCTGATCGGTCGCGGGACTGGCATTTCCTGTGTCGCGCCAGACGACGTCGGGGGAGGGCGCCTGGCTGCAAATACCTTGCTTGAGCTAGGCCACCGCAAAGTCCTGCATCTGAGCGTGCTCGGCGACTCGCAATGGCATGCCGACCGTGCAGACGGCTTTGCTGAGGTCATCAACGCTGCTGGCGCGGATGTATCACTGGTTCAGATGCGTGGCGAGCAGTCGGTCCTGGGGGGCTATCGGCTGATGCGTGATGCGTGGCTCGCCGGGCAAAGACCCAGCGGAGTCTTCTGCGCAACCGATGAGATGGCGGTCGGCGCATACGGCGCGCTGATGGATCTTGGCGTGCGGATTCCCGAGGCCATGTCCATGTTGGGTTTCGATGGCCTGGCGCCGGAACTTCAGCCGGGCCTGGCGACCATTGCACAAGATATCCCGCAAATCGCGCATGAGGCCGTGTCACTGGTGCTTGAAGCAATCGAACAGCGGCCACCGCGACAGGTTGTGGTGCCGGTCCACCTTGAAGCCGGACCGAGCTTGGCGCAGGCACCGAACTAGCCCTTAGTTCCTGAAGTTGAACGAGCAAGTGTTGACAGGCTCAGATTTCGGAACTAACGTTGTAACCGGTTACAAACAATGTGCGGCACAAGAGCTAGGATGGAGTCCTCAGTGCAAGGTGACAAAACGGAATGGTGGCGGGGCGCGTCGATCTACCAGATCTACCCCCGCAGCTTTTGCGACAGCAACGGCGACGGCGTAGGAGACTTGCCCGGGATTATTTCCCGCTTGCCCTATATCGCCGAGCTTGGTGTCGACGCCATCTGGATTTCTCCGTTCTTTCGCTCGCCGATGAAAGACTTCGGCTACGACGTTGCGGATTACTGCGATGTCGACCCGCTGTTCGGCACGCTCGAAGACTTCGATCACTTGCTCGTCAAGGCCCATGCGCTCGGCCTGAAAGTCATCATCGATCAAGTGCTCTCGCATACCTCTGATCAACACGACTGGTTCAAGCGCAGCCGCATGAGTCGTGATAACCCCACCGCCGATTGGTATGTGTGGGTTGATCCGCTGCCTGACGGCTCGCCCCCCAACAACTGGCTGTCCGTGTTTGGCGGCTCGGCCTGGCAGTGGGAGCCGCGGCGTTGCCAGTACTACCTGCACAATTTCCTCAAGTCACAGCCTGATCTGAATTTCTACAATGAAGCCGTTCAAGCGCAGCTGATTGATACGGTGCGATTCTGGTGCGAACGCGGCGTGGATGGTTTCCGTTTCGACGCCTGCAATTTTCATTTCCATGACAGGGCGCTACGCAGCAACCCGCCCAAGCCGTCTAAAGACAGTGTTGGGAGCGCAATTCGCCAAAGCAATCCGTACAACATGCAAGACCATGTGTACGACAAGACCCAGGCTGAAAACCTGACGTTCCTGAAGCGCTTGCGTCTGCTGCTCAACCAGTACGGTGTTGCCGGTCTCGGCGAAGTTGGGGACGACAATGGCGTCGAGGTGATGGCGCAGTACACCGCGAACGGTGACAAGCTGCACATGGCGTACAGCTTCAACTTTCTGACCGAGGCTTTCTCGGCGCAGCATATCCGCAGCGAAGTCGAACGCTTCGAAGTCAAGATCAACCCCGTTCAGGGATGGGGATGCTGGGCGTTTTCCAACCACGATTCAGAGCGCGTGTTGACGCGCTGGACACCCCACGTCACCGACCCTGCCGAGCGGCGATGCGTGGCCAAAGTTCTGCTGGCCGTGCTGGCCAGTCTGCGCGGCAGCTTCTGTGTCTACCAGGGTGAAGAACTCGGGCTGGACGAAGCGGAAGTCGACTATGACCATCTCCGTGATCCGTATGGAATCGCATTCTAGCCCGACTACAAAGGGCGCGACGGCTGTCGCACGCCAATACCCTGGAGTGCTCGGTCGGCGTGGGCCGGTTTCTCAACCCAGGAACCCTGGCTGCCACTCTCCCGTGCGCACATTGAGGCGTCGGTTGACGCGCAAAGCGACGATCCCGGGTCCGTGCTGAGTTTCTATCGCCAGTTTCTTGCGTGGCGGCGCACACAGCACACCCTGGTCAAGGGCGACATCACCTTTATGGCGGCTCCGGACGCCGTGCTGTTCTTCAAGCGCAGCATGGATAACGAAGAGGTTTTTGCCGCATTCAATCTTTCGCGCAACAACGCAGTCATCGAAGTCCCCCTCGGCCTTACCGCACTGGCGGGGCACGGATTTGCCGCGCAGACCGTGCGCGCGGAGGGCAAGCGGGCACGCGTCAGCTTGCCCCCATGGGCTGGCTTCTTCGGCACACGCAGCAAACTGACCCAGTATTAAAGGCGCCCGGCCAGTAAACGGCGCAAAAGGCGCCGTGTGCGTCGAACAGAGTGAAGAACAGGAGACAGCATGGCAGATGTCGTACTCAAGGCCATTCAAAAGTCATACGGTGAACTGCAAATCTTGCATGGCATTGATCTGGACATTGCGGACGGAGAATTCATCGTCTTCGTAGGCCCCTCCGGTTGCGGCAAATCGACGCTGCTGCGTGCGATTGCCGGGCTGGAGGAAATCTCTGGCGGAGAGTTGTTCATCAAGGGCCGCCGGATCAATGATGAACCGCCCTCAAGACGTGGCATATCCATGGTGTTTCAAAGCTATGCGCTGTATCCGCATATGAGCGTTGCGGAAAACATGGCGTTTGGCCTGAATCTGATCGGGTTCTCCAAATCGCAGCAGAAAGAGGCCGTCGCCCACGCAGCAAAGATTCTGCAGATTGAACATCTGCTCGCCCGCAAACCCAAGGCGCTCTCCGGCGGGCAGCGCCAGCGTGTCGCAATCGGCCGCGCCATCGTTCGCAAGCCAGACGTTTTCCTGTTTGACGAGCCGCTGTCAAATCTTGATGCAGCGCTGCGCGTGCAGATGCGGATCGAGATTGCGAAACTCCACACCCAGCTCGCCGCCACCATGATTTATGTGACCCACGATCAGGTTGAAGCCATGACCCTGGCCGACCGGATTGTGGTGCTGAATGCCGGGCGTGTCGAACAAGTCGGGCGTCCGCTGGCGCTGTATCACCATCCCGCGACGATATTTGTCGCCGGATTCATCGGCTCGCCAAAGATGAATTTCATCGCCGCAAAGATTCAACAGCCTGGCGACAGGATGAGCACCGTCGTGCTGCGCAGCGGTGTCGCCCTCACGGCGCAGGTTGATACCCTCGCTGCGCGCGCTGAAGCCGCGGTCACGCTGGGGATTCGTGCTGAGCATATCGTGCTGGTAGATGACCCTGCAGCAGACGACGGCAACACGCTGACGGCCGAAGTGATTGCCCAGGAGCGCCTGGGCGACTTGACTTATCTGTACGTCCAGATACCGGACGCCGATCACGCGCTGACCGTAAGGGCACAACCGGATATCAACCTGACTGCCGGTTCTAGAGTCAGGCTGCGTGTGCCGGCAGAGAGCGTTTATATGTTTGATGCCGACGGCAAAGCGTTTGCACGCTGCGTTGAAGGTGTCACCGCAGGCAACCCGGCAAGCGTCGGGTGAGGCGAATAGTGTTCGGGCCCGGCCAAGGGCCCACATCAACCCAGGAGGAGCAAGATATGAAAAATGTACGTCGTCATTTTGGCAAACTGGTGGTATCCAGCCTCGCACTATCGCTGGCAGCCGCTTTCCCGCTCAGCGCCTACGCCGAGCAAGGCAAGCTCGTCGTCTGGATCAACGGTGACAAGGGTTACAACGGGCTGCAGAAGGTGGGTGACGAGTTCGCCAAGAAGACCGGTATCGAGGTGAAGGTCGAGCATCCGGAAGATGCGCCGAGCAAATTCCAGCAAGCCGCCGCGGCCGGCAAGGGACCAGACATCTGGATCTGGCCGCATGACCGGATTGGCGAGTGGATCACCGGCGGTCTGCTGGAAGCGGTCAACCCGGGCAAGGCGATCAAGGACGGCATCGATCCGCTGGCCTGGAAAGCCTTCACCACCAACGGCAAGGTATGGGGCTACCCCATCTCGATCGAAGCCGTGGCGCTGATCTACAACAAGGATCTCGTGCCCACGCCACCGAAGAGTTTCGATGACATCCTGGTGCTGGACAAGAAACTGCAAAAAGATGGCAAGCACGCCATCCTGTGGGACTTCACCAACACCTACTTCACCTGGGGCCTGATTGCAGCCAACGGCGGCTACGCCTTCAAGCAGAAGCCGGATGGCTCCTATGACGCGAAGGATGTGGGCGTCAACAATGCGGGCGCGATTCAGGGCGTCGAGACCATTACGGGCCTGATCAAGGCGGGTGCGATGCCCAAGACCGCGAGCTATTCCGACATGGAAGCTGCCATGGCGCAGGGCAAGGTGGCCATGATGATCAACGGCCCCTGGTCCTGGGGCAACCTGCGTGAGAAGAAGATCAACTTCGGCGTAGCCCCGATTCCTGCCGTCGGCGCAAAGGGTGGCGCGCCGTTCGTGGGCGTGCTGGGCGCCATGATCAACAAGTCGAGCCAGAACAAGGATGTCGCGGTCGAGTTCATCGAGAACTACATGCTTACCGTGGCCGGCCTGAAGAAGATGGACGCCGACAAGCCCCTGGGCGTGCCGGCCAACAAGGCCTTCTATGAAGAGCTGAAAGGGAACCCGCTGATCCAGGCCACGATGGCGAGTGCGCAGGCTGGCGCGCCCATGCCGTCAAACCCGGAGATGGGCAAGTTCTGGTCCTCCATGGCTACTGCCTTGCAAAACATTACGCAAGATCGTGAGCCGGTGAAGGATGGCCTGAACAAGGCTGCTGATCGCATCAAGAACTAAACCTGATGTAGCTATCCGCGCAGCGGTGTCGCCTTGGATGGCGACGCCGCTGGTTGTGGCTTCCATTGCGAACATGACTTATGCATGATTCGCGACTCGTTCTGCCTGGAGTGCATGTTGACCGTGTCGATTCAAACACAATCCGCTTCGATTTCGTGGCGTCTGCGCTTGCGGGCGTGGGTTCCACCCATCCTGGGTGCCTGCCTCCTGCTGTGTGGCTTGTATGGGGTCATGCTGATCTACGCGACGGGCCAATCCTGGGTCGCGCTCGGTGTCCTCAGCCTGCTCATGCTCGGAACGTGGTTGTTCACCTCTTCCAAGACCTATGTCTACCGCTACCTGTTCCCCGGCATCATTGCGGTACTGATCTTCGTGCTCTTGCCGATTCTCTATACATTCGGGATAGGTTTTACCAATTACAGCTCGCGGAACCTGCTTGGTTTTGAGCGATCGACGCGTTACCTGCTCGAAGAAATGATTCCCTCCGAGGGCGTGGAGTACGCCTTCAGCCTGCATGCGCCGGCAAAAGACCCCAATCGCAGCTATCGCATCCGACTGGAAGATGCCGGCACCGGCAAGATCTATCTGACTCCCGAGCTCCAGCTGGCCGGCAAGAAGACGCTCAAAATCGAGGCTGCCGAGGCTGACGACAAAACCCTGGCGCAGCTGCCCGATGCGCTGCAAGTACGCGAATTGATTGCCCTGCAGGCCGCTCTCAAGGGTGTTGCTGTGCATCTGCCAAGCGGCGAGGAAGTCGGCATGTCCGGCCTGCGTCGCTTTGTGCCCTTGCAAAAGCTGTACAAGCTTGACGGCAAGAACCTCGTCAACCAGAAAACCGGCGAGGTACTGGTACCGGACTTCACCCGCGGTTTCTACGTCAGCCAGACCACGGGAGAAGGCGTCACGCCCGGGTTCAAGGTCGGCGTCGGCCTGGACAACTTCCGCCAGATCTTTACCGACGCCAAATACCGCGAGCCCTTCGTCCGCATCTTCATCTGGACGAACGTCTTTGCCTTGCTCACCGTGTTCTTTGCCTTCAGCGTCGGCATTCTGCTGGCCGTGCTGATGAACTGGGAGGCGCTGAAGTTCCGCCCGGTCTATCGCACAATGCTATTCCTGCCGTATGCCGTACCGGGCTTCATCTCCATCCTTGTCTTTCGTGGTTTGTTCAACGAGAGCTTTGGCGAAATCAATCTGATCCTGAACGGCCTTTTCGGTATCAGCCCTTCCTGGTTCTCCGACCCGCTGCTTGCCAAGGCCATGCTGCTGATCGTCAATACCTGGCTGGGCTACCCCTACATGATGTTGCTGTGCATGGGGCTGATCAAATCGATTCCGGCCGATCTGTACGAGGCCTCGGCGATTGTCGGCGCCGGGCCGATCACGAACTTCTTCAAGATCACCTTGCCGCTGATTGCCCGGCCGATCATGCCGCTCCTGATCTCGTCGTTCGCCTTCAACTTCAACAATTTCGTGCTGGTGTCCATGCTCACCGGCGGCGGGCCGGACTATCTCGATACCAAGGTGCCCGCCGGTGCAACCGACATCCTGGTGTCCTACACCTACCGGATCGCCTTTGTCGACTCGGGGCAGAACTTCGCGCTCGCAGCCGCCATTTCAACCGTCATCTTCGCGCTCGTGGCCGTGATGTCTGTGGTGCAGCTCAAGCTGACCCAGGCGGACCGACCCGTCAATACCTGAGGAACTCCCCATGGCAATGGTTCTCGACAAATCGCATCGCTGGCGCGTGGTGGCGGCACATCTGGGCTTGATCGCATTCATTGCGCTCACCGTGTTCCCCTTCCTCATGGTGCTGTCGATCTCGCTGCGTCCCGGCAACTTCGCCGTCGGCAGCATCATTCCCAGCGACATCACGCTGGAGCACTGGAAGCTGGCACTGGGCCTGACTCATACCCGGGCCGATGGCAGCGTCATCAATCCGCCGTTTCCCGTGCTCTTGTGGCTGTGGAATTCCGTCAAGGTTGCCGCCATCACCGCGGGCCTGATCCTGGCGCTCTCCACCACCAGCGCCTACGCCTTTGCCCGCATGCGTTTCAAGGGCCGCAGCTTTGCCCTCAACGCCCTGATGCTGATGCAGATGTTCCCGGCCGTGCTCTCGCTCGTGGCGATCTACGCGATCTTCGAAACCGTTGGCGATTCGCTGCCGCGATTCGGCATCAACACCCACGCCGGGCTGATTCTCGCCTACTGCGGCGGCATCGCCATGCACGCCTGGACGATCAAGGGCTATTTCGAGACCATCCCGGCCGAGATGGAAGAGGCCGCCAAGGTCGACGGGGCGACACCGTTCCAGGCCTTCTGGTATGTCCTCCTGCCGATGGCCGTGCCGATTCTGGTCGTGGTCTTCCTGCTCGCATTCATCGGCACCATGATCGAAGTGCCGGTCGCCTCCGTCCTGCTGCATGACGAGCAGAACCTCACGCTCGCGGTGGGTTCCCGGCTCTACCTCTATCAGCAAAACTATCTGTGGGGCGATTTCGCCGCGGCGGCCATCCTGTCTGGTCTGCCGATCACCCTCGTGTTCATCCTCGGGCAGCGCTGGCTGGTGTCCGGGCTGACGGCTGGCGGCGTCAAGGGCTGAGTCGTTTCAGCCAAAAACACCTGCCCGGAGAGCCGCATGGGTATTGGCTCTCCGGGCAGGTGTTTTTGCTTTGGGTGACGACGGTTTTCAGGGTTCGTCGCGACGGCGCAGATAGGTCGCGAAGCGGGGCAGGCCGGTTTTCGTCCGCGCACGGTAGCGGTAGGTGATCAGTGACCCGATGGGGGGCGGGTCGGCGCGCAGCGCATCGCTGAGGCCGCTGCCCACGCGGAATCGCTGACCCGTCTCGGTTTCCACCAGCAGGGCGCCTACGCGACCCCTGTGTTTGCCCTGGCCCGGCAGGTGGGCCACCACGCGGGCCTCGGCGTCTTCCCAGGGTTTCAGCTTGAGCAAGACATCGCTGCGGCCGGTGAGGTAGGGCGCATCGGCACGATGCAACATCAGGCCTTCGCCGCCGTCAGCCACGATGGCGTTGAGCCGGCGTTCAAGCGCCGGCCGGTCACGCACCCGGGTTTGCGCCACCGCCGCCAGCCAGGGCGTGTCTGCCGCCGCAACCAACTGGCGAATGGCCTCCGCACGGGCCGCGAAATCGCCGGGCGCGTCGGGCAGCTCGAAGATCATGTAGCGTACGGCCCGCCACTCTTCGTCCACGGGCACCGCTTTGCGGACAGTGCCGGACAGCCGCTCGAAACTGCCCCGGCCACCCCAGAGCTCGCCGTCCAGCGCCGTCTTCGGCAAGCCGGCGAGAAACCAGTCTGGCGCCGCCACGCGATTGCCGCTGCGAAAGCGCAAGACCTCGCCATCCCAGAAGGCCCGCACGCCGTCGAGCTTCTCGCTGACAAGGTAGTCCTGCGGATCAATCCCCGCGTGATACACCTCGGCCAGCAACAGCGCCGGGGCGGCTCCGGCACTGGCGGCAAACAGACTGCTCGCGCAGAGCAGGGCTCTCAACCACGTGAGCATGATGTATCTCCCTTCTGTATCTACACGGCGACCGATGAAAACGGCTGCTTCATGCACCAAACCGGCATTGGGCGGCCCGGCAGCCCACCGCCTAGCCGCGCCGAGCTTTGGGTCCGCCGGACCGGGCCGCTTGCCCGGCGCGACAGGGGCCGCAGGTCGGTGCAGGCTGGCGCGGGGTATCAGGTGATTCGGGCTGTTGCCGATCAGATCGGTGCGCCCGATCTGGATCAGGAAGGCGCGGATCAGCTCGTGATTCTCCGGGTCGTGATAACGCAGCAAGGCTTTGTGCAAGCGGCGCTGGCGGGCGGCTTTCGGCGTGTGCACGGTTTCCGAGTCGGCGCTGACCTTGTGCAGCGGATTCTTCTCGCTGTGGTACATCGCCGTCGCCATGGCCAGCGGCGTGGGCGTGAAGTTCTGCACCTGGTCGGGGCGGAAGTGATTGGCCTTCAGCCACAGGGCCAGGTTCAGCATGTCCTCATCGGTCGTACCCGGGTGCGCCGCGATGAAATAGGGCACGAGGTGCTGCGTCTTGCCGGCTTCTTTCGAATACTTCTCGAACAGCTGGCGAAAGCGCTCGAAGCTGCCGATTCCGGGCTTCATCATCTTCGCCAGCGGGCCTGGCTCGGTGTGCTCGGGCGCAATCTTCAGCAAGCCGCTGACGTGATGCGTCACCAGCTCTTTCACATACTCCGGCGAGCGCACCGCGAGGTCATAGCGCAAGCCCGAGCCGATGGTGATCTTCTTGATGCCGGGCAGCGCCCGCGCCTTGCGGTACAGCGCGATCAGATCGCTGTGATCGGTGTTCAGGTTCTCGCAGATGTCCGGGTACACGCAGGAGAGCTTGCGGCAGGCCGTCTCGATCTCCCGGCTCTTGCAGGCCATGCGATACATGTTGGCGGTCGGGCCGCCGAGGTCCGACACATGCCCCTTGAAGCCCGGCGTCTTGTCGCGGATCGCTTCGATCTCGCGCAGGATCGAGTCCTCTGAACGGCTCTGGATGATGCGGCCTTCATGCTCGGTGATCGAGCAGAAGGTGCAGCCGCCGAAGCAGCCGCGCATGATGTTCACCGAAAAGCGGATCATCTCCCAGGCCGGGATCCGCGCCTCGCCATAGCGGGGGTGCGGTGCGCGCGCAAAGGGGCGATCGAACACCCGGTCCATCTCCTCGGTGTCGAGCGGCACCGGCGGCGGATTCAGCCACACATCCCGATCCCCGTGCGCCTGGCGCAGGGCCCGCGCATTGCCCGGGTTCGATTCCAGGTGGAACACCCGCGAGTTGTGCGCGTACAGCACTTTGTCAGCACAGACCGCCTCGTAGGATTGCAGTCGGACCACCGTTTTCGCCCGCTGCGCCTTGCGCGCCTGCACCCGCGCCTGCAGCGGTACGATCGCAATCGGCTGTGCGCCGTCTGCCGCTGGGGTGGGCTCGGGCCCGGCCTCGGCATAGGGATTCGGTTGCGGCTCGATTCGTCCCGGCCGATCCAGGCCCAGCGAATCCACCTCCTGCCAGTCGGGCCCCGGTAGCCAATCCCGCTTCACCATGAAGGCCGTGCCGCGCAGATCGCGGATCGAGGCGATGGCCTCGCCGGCCGCCAGGCGATGCGTCAGCGCCAGCACCGCGCGCTCGGCATTGCCGAAAATCAGCAGATCCGCCTTGGAATCGGGCAGCACCGAGCGGCGGACCTTCTCGCTCCAGTAATCGTAATGCGCAATCCGGCGCAGGCTGGCCTCGATGCTGCCGATCACGATATTGGCCTCCGGAAACGCCTCGCGCGCACGCTGTGCATACACGGTCACCGCACGGTCCGGCCGCTTGCCGACCTCGCCCCCGGCCGTGTAGGCATCCTCCGAACGCGGCTTGCGGTCTGCCGTGTAGCGGTTCACCAGCGAATCCATGTTGCCCGCGGTGATGCCGAAGTAGAGGCGGGGCTTGCCCAGCGCGCGGAAGTCCGCCGCCGAGTGCCAATCGGGCTGGCTGATGATGCCCACCCGAAACCCCTGCGATTCCAGCAAACGCCCGACCAGCGCCATGCCAAAACTCGGGTGGTCGATATACGCGTCGCCGGTTACCAGAATCACGTCGCAGGCGTCCCAGCCCAGGGCGTCCATCTCGGCACGAGACATCGGCAAGAATGGCGCGGGGCGCAGATCGGCGCGATACAGCGGCCAATCGCCAAGGGGGCGTGAGTTGATATCCATGAGGAGGCGGATTCTACCGCCGAAACCGAGGTGCACAGCGAGATAGTCGCCCATAGAAGAAGCCACGGAGCTGCCGGCGTGGTGAGACGCAAGCCAGGGCGTTTTGTCAGAAACTGTTTCTTGATGCCTGTTGGATGTGGTCAAATATGCCATGCGGCAAGTGCTGGTTCGACGCGAACGCCGAAGCGCTTCGATGTGAATTCCATTTTCTGCATATGTGCGTTCGGCTGAAGCCGCGCCGCAATAGCTTGAACAGTTGGTGACTAATAACTACGGGAGGAAAAATGAGAAATACCGGTTTCGGATTGTTGCTTGCCGTTTGTCTGAGCGTAACGGGGTGCGCTCTACCAGCAGCCAAGAATCTGTCAGAGAAGGATCGGATGGTGACGAATGGGCGTAGAGCTGTCGTGATCGTGGCCCAGCCAGAGATCGTCGCGAACATTCACGTATCAAAATTGGGGAATCACTTGGGGCTCATCGGCGCGATTATTGATGGCGGCGTCAATCAGAACCGGCAGAAATGGGTTGAGAGTACTGTCAAGTCAGCCCGTGAGGCGGTGCCCGGCGCGGATATTGACGCCATGATCATGGCCCAGTTTCAAGATTCCACCAGCTCAACGGACTACCTCTCCCTCCGAGAGACTGTACTGACCAAGAATATCGGCGAAGCCGATCTCAATCGGCTGATGGACGAGTCAGGCGCGGATCAGATTCTTTTCTGGAATGTTGACTATGCCTTCGGTACAAATTTCAGCGACATTCGTTTCAGTGGTCTGGCCAGCATTTTCAACCGCAAGTCTGACGTGCGCAGCGGCAGAACGCTGTTACGGAATGCGCTCTACTACCGGCGCTTCAATCATTCTGAGCGGCTTGATAACCCAAGTACCAGCGACGACGATGTTGTGGAGGCCGATAGCAACGTGGCCCAGTGGGCGGCAGACCAAGGCGCATTGACCCGTGCTGCCCTTAAGAGGGGCTTCAAGCGAATTACAGATCTATTCGCTGCAGACATGCGCACACAATTTCAGCCGTAGATTGGATGCATCGGGCCCAGCGGCGTTTGCCGTCCCAGGCCCGACCGATATGGCTGGCGAAGCGCCCGCTATTGATCCGGCCCTCAAATAGTTGTGAGCGCGGCGGTGGCTGCCTCGCAACGCCCTCGCGTCTTCGTGCCTTCGTGTCCGGCGCTTTTCACTCTCACGAAGGCACGAAGACACGAAGCTCTTCGCGTCATTATTCAAGCTATTCGAGGGCCGAATCTATAACTCAAACTGAGTTGCCGTTCAGCCCGGCGCGCGTCGCACCGGCAGGCTCTGCAGCACACCGAACGCCAGTTCAAACACGCTGAAGGCCAGAATGATGCTGCTCGCCCCGTGCGCCACGGCATAGAGCTGCCAGGTGGTGAACAGGAAGCGGAGCACCGCGTCGTAGCGCCCCCACAGGCGCTGCGTGTGCCGGATGCGCAAGATCGCCCAGGCGATAACCACCGAGCCGAGCAGGTTCGCCATCAGCACATGGGCCGCCTCAAACACTGGCACGCTGCCGGGCAAGGCCAGCTGCTGCGCCAGATCGGCGAGGCCGCCCAGCATGAGCGCAAAAGTCCAGGGCGTGGCAAAGGCCGCGGTGACCGCCAGGTCGTACCAGGCGCTCGCGCGCACGATCTGCAGATAGCGTGATTCGCTCAGCATGGTGATTCTTCCTCTCTCTGTAATGGGAGCGCGCAGCCTAAACGCTGGTGTAAGCTCCAGGGTCAAGGGGGTGCCATGCTGAAAATTGGCGAGATCGCTGCGGCCACCGGCGTGAGTCGGGATGCGCTGCGCTTTTACGAGAAACAGGGCCTGATCCGCGCCCAGCGCGGCGAGAACGGCTATCGCCGCTACGCGCCCGAAACCGCCGAGCTGGTCGTCTACATCCGGCTCGCCCAGAAACTCGGCTTCAGCCTCGCCGAAATCGCCGAAAACCTGCCGGAACTCTGGACCGCCTCAGACCCCAACGAAGCCCTGCAAAGCCTCCTGCGCGACAAGGTCCAGGTCATCGACGCGCGCATCGCCGAACTTCAGGCCCTCAAACAAGGCTTGCTCGCCCGCATGGATCAGAATTGCCCGCTGCGCGGGGTGTGAGCCGAGAAGGCGGTGCTTAAGATGATGTGCGGATGCCACAGGTCAGATCCGAAGGGCGCGCCGCTTGGCGCTGAGCAAGGCGAAGCCCAACATTTCGCAGGGGCATGTTGGGCTTCATGTCATTCAGCCCAAGCTACTCGTTTGCCGACGGTATCTCGTGGCCTTTGCGTTGACTATGCCTGCCATGAATAATCTCGACCAGTACGCCCCATCCTGTCGCCCCTTGCTTTGGCCGGCGCACCGCTGTGTTGGCGCCATACCGAACTAAATGCTTTGGCGAAACCTGATGTCATGCGCATTGCCCGCAAGTCATCAGTCCACAATGCAGGGGCTGCTTCGCTAAGGGCACACTGGTCCATACGGAAGATGGGCTTAAACCCGTTGAGGAAATCAAAGTTGGAGATACAGCGTGTTATCCAGCCCGGAGGACGGTAGCGGTATCCCTGAGTACAAACAGGTCCTCAGAACCTTCGTCTATGAACAGAAAACCATCGTGAAAATCGCTGTCGCTACCGAAGATCCCGCGACCAGTGAGACGATTGCCGCGACGGGAAACCACCCATTCTGGGTCGAAGGTTCAGGCTGGACGCGTGCGGATGCGTTGACAACAGGGAGCCTGTTGCGCAAAGCCGATGGCGACTCTGTAGCTGTTGTTCGGCAGAGGGCAGTTTATCGAACTGGACGCGATGGAGTGGGCTGGGTCGCTGATTCGAAGAACATTGCGGAGAGCCATGGCAGTGTGTTCGACTACGCGAATTATGCTGTCGTGGAAAGACGCGAAGAAGACAAGATATCTCTGATGAAGTATTGGAAAGCGAAGATCCGTATCTGAGGGTTTCTGTATATAACCTAGAGGTCGAGGACTTCCATACTTACTATGTTGGTGTGGAAGGCTACTGGTTCATAACAGAAACTGCGAAGGGTGCGTTTATAACGGCAAGGGGGAACTGCCGCCCGCTTCCACATCGCGTTACGAGGGGCCAAGGGTTCTGGATGAAGCCATTATGGAGAAGATGATTCAAGACGCGATCCAAGACGCCAAAGTCTCGGGCGACACGCTCTTCGACACGGTATCAGCCAGGTTATCCAAGGTGGATGAGAGTATTCGCTACCCGGATAAAGCGGGGGGCTGCTTTATCAAAGTCACCCGTGTCTACACCAAGGAGGGTAGGAAGCCGATCGAGGGGGTCCAGGTCGGGGACTATGTGTTGTCGAGCCCGGAGGATGGCTCTGGGGCGCCCGAATACAAGCGTGTGCTCAAAACTATTGCGCATGAGCCGCAGCCGATTTTCAGGATCAGCATTGGCCCAGAGGGATGGGAGTTTCCTGACCCGCTAACTGCTGTTGTTGCGACGGGTAATCATCCTTTCTGGGTGGAAGGAATAGGCTGGACACGGGCCGATATGCTCAAGTCTGGTCAGCGCTTGCGTCAGGGGAATGGTGATTTCGCCGTGGTATATGGCATGGAGCCGGTCTACCGCACAGGCAAAGAAGGCATAGGTTGGGTGCCGACCGGAACAAAACTGGATGGGTATGGTACGGTTTTCAACTATGCCGAGTACGACGTTGCGAGCGATGAAGATCAGGAGCAATTCAAGTATCTGCCGCGCGAGGTTTTGAATAGCGACGATCTCTTTCTTCGCGTGCCGGTCTTCAATATCGAGGTTGAGGACTTCCATACCTATTACGTAGGGGGGAAACACGGCTTCTGGGTGCGCGGAGCGCTCTCTACGAGCTGACGGCTGAATCGCTCCGGCGCTTGCGGATATGCCCGAAAAGCCGCACGGGCCTGGTTGGTGCAAAGCGGCGTAATCCGGCCGCCGCAGGCGATGGTTGTTGTCATTTCGATGGCGATGGCTGGATTCGGTCTTCGCTGGATGACGCCAATCAGCGGTTTTGCGTCTGACGACTGAATCGTTCCGAGCGCTGCGAGCATGCCCGGAAAGCCGCATGCAGCAAGGCTCTCCGGGCAGCGTTTCCGGCGCAGTTTGATCACCCCTTTATCGCAGAAGCCGCCAAAGCCCATACCCGGCGGCGGGTGTATGGTCCGCGGGCGGTATACTCCCGCCCTTTCAGCCTTTCTTCGCCTTCCATGAGCATCCTCGACAAGCGCGCCATCCTGCCGACTCTTGTGCCGACTTCGGCGGTGGCCATTGAACTCGGCTGCGGGCCGCGCAAGCGGGATGCGGCGGCGCTGGGTATTGATGCGCTGGATTTTCCGGGTGTGGATCTGGTGGGCGATGTGTTCGAGGTCTTGCGGGCGTTTCCGGCCGGCTCGGTGGCGCGCTGTTCGAGTTCGCATTTCCTGGAGCACGTGCCCGATCCTGGCGGCTTGCTGGATGAGCTGGCGCGGGTGATGGGGCAGGGGGCGGAATTGCGGGTGACGGTGCCGCATTTCTCGAACCCGTATTTCCATTCCGACCCGACCCACCAGCGCAGCTTTGGCCTCTACACCCTGAGCTATTTTGCGCAGGACGATCTCTTGCGCCGCAAGGTGCCGAACTATGGCCGTACGCCGGCGTTTGCGCTCGAATCGGTGCGGCTGGGCTTCGATTCGCCGTTTCCGATACGGGGCCTGGTGCGCCGCTTTGTCGGGCGCTTCTTCAATCTGGCGACCTGGCTGCAGGAGTTCCACGAAGAGAATCTGTGCTGGCTCTTCCCCTGCTATGAAATCGAGTTTCGCTTGAGACGGCTCTGATGTCGGCCGCCAAGGCCAGCCTGGCCTATTTCGTGACGCGCGGGGTTTCCGGGGTGCTGGCGGTGGCGACGGTTGCGCTGTTTGCGCGCCTGCTCGGTCCGCAGGGCTATGCCTCGCTGACGCTGGCGGTGACGATTGCGGCGTTTGTCGGCAGCGTGCTGGTGCAGCCTTTGCACAGCAGCCTCGGGCGCTTTCTGCCCGGCAACAAGGATGCGCGCCTGACGGTGGCCCTGGGGCGCCTGCTCGTGGTGGGCGGTGGCTTGGCTGCTGCGCTGGCGGGCTTGGTCGAGTGGCTGCATCTGGCCTGGCTGCCACGCGGCGTGGCGCTGGCGGCGGCGGCTTTGTGCGTGGCGCAAGGCGTGTTCGATTTTTCCGCGCAGTGGGCCTCGGCCAGCCTGATGACACGGCGCTATGGACGCTTGTACTTCCTGAAAGCGGCGCTGGTGCCGGCGTTTGGCCTCGGCTTCCTCGCGCTGGGGGGGAGTTATTGGGGCGCGGTGCTGGCGATGTGTCTGGCTTATCTGCTGGCGGCGGCGATTGCCTTGCCGCTGCCCTGGCTGCTGGTGACGCGCGGGCGCTTCGAGCGCGAGGCGCTGAGTGGCGTGGGGCGCTATGCGTCCGGGTTTGCCGTGTCGATGTTGCTCGGGGTCATGCTGAGCTGGAGCGACCGCCTGCTGATGGCGCCTTTGCCGTGCCGGGGCTGGGGGCGTATGGCGCCGCCGCCGATCTGACGCAGCAAGCCTTCGGGCTGGTATTCAGTGCCCTGTTCCTCGCCTGGTTTCCGCGCTTGGTAAGCGCCTGGGAAGAGAGCCCCCAGCTTGCGCCTTCGGCGCCAAGCAGCCCCCCGGGGGGGCCAAGAAAGTCTTGGGGCGGCCCGGCGACTTGCTTGACGGGCGACAAAGCCGCCTATACCCGTCAGGTGCGGCCCTACCTGCAAGCGACGATTGCGCTGATGCCACCGGTCGCGGCGGGGTTTGCGCTGGTGTCGGCCGATGTGGCGCACGTGCTGCTGGGCTCGGCTTACCAGGCGGACGCGCCACGGGTGATGCCCTGGCTGGCGCTTGCTGCCTTGCTCGGCGGGGTGCGGATGTATGTGAGCGATGTGCCGCTGCATCTGGCCAAGCGGCTCGATCTGCAATGTTTGATCGTCGGTGCGAGCGGCGTGATCGGCCTGCTGCTGAACGTGCTGCTGTTGCCGCGCTTCGGCATCATGGGCGCGGCCTGGAGTGCGGTGGCGGCCAATGCGCTGGGTGCGGGGCTGGGCCTCTGGCAGGCGCAGCGCCTGGGCGGCATGCCCTGGCCCTGGCGTGATCTGGCGATTTCGCTGGTGGGCGTGGCGCTGATGGCCGTGGCCTTGTGGCTGGTGCCGGGTGGCAGCTTGTTGCGCCTGATTGTGCGGGTGCTGCTGGGCATGGCGGTGTTTGGCGCGGTGGCGCTGGCCGCCGACTTGGCTGGGGGGCGGACCTGGCTCCTGGCTCGGTTGGGGAGGCTGCGCGCATGCTGAACGGCACGGCCTTTACCCAGGGCTTGAATACGCCTTCGGCGCGCTTTCGGGTGCGCCAGTATCTGCCGTATCTGGCGGAGCAGGGTGTGGCGCTGACGGAATCCTGGGCGCGCTTGGGCAGCTATCCGCCGGGGCCGGGCTGGCGGCGCCTGCCCTGGCTGGCGCAAGCGCTGACGGAGCGGGCCGGTGCGGTTTTTGCGCGGTAACGCCAGCGAGGTGGTGCTGTTCCAGCGCGAGATGGTCTCCACGCTCTACAGCGCCGAGCGACTCTGCCGTGTGCCGGCGGTGCTGGATGTGGATGATGCGATCTGGCTGACCCAGCGCTTCGGTGGCATCGACCGCCTGGCGCGCCAATGCCGCCTGGTGCTGTGCGGCAACGATTACATCGCCGAGCACTTCGCCGCCTTCGCAAACGTCGAGATCCTGCCCACTGGCGTAGATACCGATTTCTGGCAGCCCGGTGCGCGCAGCGAGACGCCGGTGATGGTCTGGTCCGGCAGCGCGAGTGGCCTGCCTTATCTGTACGAGATCGAATCGGCCCTGCGTGCTGCGATGAACGAGCGAGCCGACTTGCGTTTGCGCGTGTGCTGTAACGAGGCACCGCGTTTTTCCCAACTGGCAGCGGATCGCGTCGAATTCCTGCCATGGTCGCCGGAATCGGAACTCGCCGCTGTGCAGAGCGCCTGGCTCGGCTTGATGCCGATGCCGGACACGCCGTGGACGCGTGGCAAATGCAGTTTCAAGATGCTGACCTACCTGGCCTGTGGCGTGCCCTGCGTGGCATCGCCCTTCGGCATGAACCAGCAGATGATCGCGGGGGGTGGCGCGCTGGGCGCGACCACAGAGGACAAATGGCGCGAGCAGATTCTCACCCTGCTGAATGAGCCGGTCGGCGCCCAGGCGTTTGGCATGGACGGCCGGCGTCAGGTGGAGCAGCACTACGCCACCCGGCGTCTGGCCGACAAGCTCGCCCGGGCACTGAAATCCGTGGCGGGAGGCGCGCGCTGATGTGCGGCATTGCGGGTTTCTGGGGGCGCAGCGCGCCGCAAGCCGAGCTGGCAAGTCTGGCGCAGGCGATGGGGGATGCGATCCGCCATCGCGGGCCGGATGCCCATGGCGAATACGTCGAGGCGGATTGCGGGCTGGCGCTGGCGCATCGCCGCCTGTCCATCCTCGATCTGAGCCCGGCGGGCGCGCAGCCGATGGCGAGCCACGCGGGCCGCTGGCAGATCGTGTTCAACGGCGAGATCTACAACTACCAGAAGGTGCGCGCCGCGCTGGAAGCCGAAGTCGGCCAGATCGCCTGGCGCGGCCATTCGGATACCGAGGTGATCCTCGCCGCGCTGGAAGCCTGGGGCGTGGAACGTACGCTGAAGGCGCTGGATGGCATGTTCGCCCTGGCCGCCTGGGACCGGGCCGAGCGCCGCCTGATCCTGGCGCGCGACCGCCTCGGCGAGAAGCCGCTGTATTGGGGGCGGATGCCGGATGGCACGCTGCTGTTCGGCTCCGAGCTGCGCGCCTTGTTCGCCCACCCGGCCTGGCAGGGCGAGATCGACCGTGACGCGCTCGCCGCCTTCATGCGCAATCAGTGCGTACCGGCTCCGCGCAGCATCTTCAGGAATGTGCAGAAACTCCTGCCAGGGCACTGGCTGGAGATCCGCTCCAGTATTGCCTCATCAGGCATCGTGCTTGGTGAGCCTCAAGCATACTGGTCTCTTCACGATGCCATGCTGGCAGGCCAGGCGGGGCGCGGCTCTCCGGGTAGGGGCCTTGAAAGCACGCTGGACGATTTCGAGCGGGTGCTGGGCAATGTGGTGGAAGAGCAGATGCTCGCCGATGTGCCGCTGGGCGCCTTCCTCTCCGGCGGCATCGATTCCTCGCTGATCGTGGCGCTGATGCAGCGCCGCGCCAGCCGGCCGGTGAAAACCTTCACCGTCGGCTTCGACGCGGGGGAATTCGACGAATCCGCCCACGCCCGCGAGATCGCCCGCCACCTTGGCTGTGAGCATCACGAGATTCGCTTGACGGGCGCCGACGCCCTCGCCGTGGTGCCGGAGATGGCGCAGATCTACGACGAGCCGTTTGCCGACGCCTCGCAACTGCCCACCGCGCTGGTCGCGCGCTTCGCCCGCCAGCACGTCACCGTGGCACTCTCGGGTGACGGCGGCGACGAGATGTTCTCCGGCTACTCGCGCTATGCGATTGCTGCCGATGTCTGGCAGCGCATCGCCAAACTGCCGCTGGCCGTGCGCAAGACGCTGGCGGCGGGCATCGGCGTAGTACCGGATGGCGGCTGGGAATTCGCCGCCAGATGCCTGGGGCCCCTGCGCCCGGGCCTCGCCAGCAAAGCCCCGGCCGACAAGGCGCGGCGCCTGGCGATGATGCTCGCCGCGCCAGATTTCGCCCACTTCTACGAAGCCTTGCTCGCCCACTGGCCGCAGCCCGAAGCATTGGTCGCGGGCGGGCGCTGGGCGCCATCGGATCGCGTGCTCGGCACCGCCGCGCTGGGGCGGGATCACTTCGAATTCATGCAGGCGCACGACACGCTGGCCTATCTGCCGGACGACATTCTCGTCAAGGTCGATCGCGCTGCGATGGCGGTGAGCCTGGAAACCCGCGCCCCGCTGATCGACCGCCGCGTGCTCGAATTCGCCTGGAGCCTGCCGCCATCCTTCAAACGCCAAAGCGGCCAAGGCAAATGGCTGATGCGCGAACTGCTCGCCCGCCACGTGCCGCGCACGCTATTCGAGCGCCCCAAACAGGGCTTCGCCGTGCCGCTCGAAGACTGGCTGCGCGGCCCGCTGCGCGACTGGGCCGAAAACCTGCTCGCCCCGGAGAAACTCGCGAGCCACGGCCTGCTCAAGCCCGAACCCATCCGAGCCTGCTGGGAAGCCTTGCAAAAAGGGCAGGGCGGCATGCACTACCGGATCTGGGACGTGCTGATGTTCCAGGCCTGGCTGGAAGCCTGGGGCGGGAAGGTGGCGCGATGAGGTGCAAAGCGCAAGTCACGTCATTCCAGCGCAGGCGGGAATCCAGGGGCTTGGAAGGCACCGGGTCCCCGTCCCCGATCGGGTCGAGGATAGGCTCTGCGCGGGGACGACGAAATCCGCTGGCGGTGTTAGCCGTACAGGGTGCGCATCGCTCACGCGAAACAAAGCATGCTGGAGAGGCAGGCGCAGAGCGGCTCTTCGGGCAGCCAACTTTCTTCTCTCTGATCGGATGCGTCACGTGAAATCAATTCGCCTTGCTGCAGCCCAGTCATCGTCCGTCGCGGGCGCGCTTGCCGTAAACGTGGCACATCACTGTCAGTTCATTGAGGCGGCGCGGGCTGCGGCTGTCGACGTGCTGGTGTTCCCGGAACTGTCGTTGAGCGGCTATGAGTTGGCGCTGCTCGCGGGTTGTGTACTCGACCCCGGGAATGCGGTGCTTGCGCCGATTCGCGAGGCGGCTCTTCTGGCAGGTCTGACGGTGGTCGTCGGAGCGCCCATCTCAAGTGGCCAGGCATTCCCCCACATCGGCGCGATTGCTTTCTGCCCCGACGGAAGGGCCGTGGTGTATGGAAAGCGCTTGCTTCATCCGGGAGAAGAACGCTTTGTCTTGCCCAGTAGCACGCCGATTTGCGGTTTGCCCTTGGGTGATGACGTGGCGGCCTTGGCCATTTGTGCCGAGATCACGCACCCTGAACACGCGCAAGGCGCGGCAGCGCTTGGTGCTTCAATGTATCTGGCTGGCGTGCTGATAACAGAAGCAGGTTATGCGGCCGACGCGGAATGTATGCGCCATTACGCTGAGCATCATGGTTTTGCCGCCTTGATGGCGAACCATGCCGGGCCCAGCGGCGGCTACGTCTCGGCCGGGCGCAGCGCCATCTGGGCGCCCGGCGGCGAGTTACTGGCGGAGGCAGGCAAGGGACATCAATTGGTAATGGCCAGCAAGAGCACGCGTGGCTGGCAGGGAGAGGTCAGGGCAGTCGATGCTTGAAACTGTTCAAGTCATGCAGAGGCCGTATTGACCGGTTCCGCTCGGCCAACAGGCGCGAGAGGCAGGCGCAGAGCGGCTCTCCGGGCAGCGATTTTTCTTGAAAACGATCCGCGACGCCTCGCGCAATTGCTGAGCGTCGACGAGCCTTGAAGTGCGCCCGGCGCGACAAGGTTTTAAGCCGCGGCGTGGGCCGGTGTGGAATACTGTCGGCCTCTCAAATTCCCGACTTTTGCACCGTGCGAATACTTGATGCTTTGATCCAGAAGCCCCGCCTCGTGCTGGCGGCGTTCGGCTTGTTCTGTGTGGCGGCGGTGGGCAGTGCCCATGCGCTGGGCGAGATTTTTTTGCTGGAAGTCTGCGCCATGTGCTGGTTTCAGCGCCTGTCGTTCTTGCTGGCTGGGGCGGCTTTCATGCTCGCCGCTGCATGGCCTAAGCTGGGTCTGGTGACGCAACGCATCGGCGAGCTAGGCTTGTTGCTGGGCCTCGCGAGCGCGGCGCGGCAGACGTATCTGATCGCAAACCCGGAATTGGCGAGCGACAACTGCGCGGCGGGGCTGTTCTACTACCTGCAGATCGAGGACTACGCAGGCTTCCTCAGAGCTGGCATGTTGGGCGGAATCGATTGTGCCGAAAATCAGCCGCTGATCCTCGGCCTCTACCTGCCGCAGTGGAGCTTGCTGGCCTTCATCGGCATGCTTGGCTTGTACGTGGCCTGGATGGGCCTGCGCCGGGCACGGAAGGTGTCGGCATGAGCGTGGTGTTCAGCGTCGTCGAGAAGGCCGACAACCTGCTGGGCGAGTGCGTGTTGTGGGATGGTCCGCTTGGGCAGCTGCGCTGGCTCGATATCCTCGGCAAGACGATCTCCACGCTGGCGCTGCAAAGCGGGGCCGTGCGCATGATGGCGGTTCCGCGTCGCCCCGGTTGCATGGCCTTGACGAAGGCAGGTGACGCGCTGCTGGTCGGCTTTGAAGATGGTCTGGCGCGGCTGGAATTTGAGAGCGGCGCGATCACGCCCCTGTGTCCGGTTGAGGAAGACAAACCCTACACCCGCCTGAACGACGGGCGGTGTGACCGACATGGCAATTTCATCTTCGGCACCATCGATGAGGCTGAAGTCCGCCCGCGTGGTGCCTGGTATCGCTATACCGCGGAGGGTGCGCTGCAGGCTCTGAGCCTGCCCCCGGTGGCGATTCCCAACAGCGTATGTTTCTCGCTGGACGGCAGGCGTCTGTTCTTCAGCGACGGTGTGTCGCCGAGCATTCAGTGCTGTGATTACGACCCGGTGAGCGGGCGGATCGAGAATCTGCAGGTTTTCGCGCCGGTCACGGAAGGCTATCCGGATGGCTCCACCGTCGACGCAGATGGCTTTATCTGGAACGCAGTGTGGGGCGCCTCGCGGCTGGTGCGCTATCGCCCCGATGGCCAGATCGACCGGGTGATCCCGACGCCGGTCACCCAGCCGACCTGCGCCGTGTTCGGCGGCCCGGCACTGGATACGCTTTACCTGACCAGTGCCCGTATCGGGCTTGATGACGCCATCCTGAGCAAGACGCCCGATGCGGGCGCCTTGTTTGCGCTCAAGCTCACGGATGTGCGCGGCGTGCCGGAGTCTCGCTGGGGTCGCTGAGACGCCGGCGGTTTTCGCTCAGTCTTCCCCGGCCCACAGATCGGCGTTGGGCAAGGCTTCAGGCGTGGTGCGGAATGTCGGCTCGCGCCCGGCCTTCTGCTGGGCTTCGTAGTCTTTCAGCGAATCCAGTGCGGGCTTCTGCAGGAAGAGAATGGCAATGATATTGAGCCAGGCCATGACGCCGACGCCAATGTCGCCCAGTGTCCAGGCCAGATCTGCGGTGCGCACCGCGCCGTAGAGGCAGGAGGCGAGGATGGTGATTTTGAGCAGAAACACCAGCCAGGGCCGCCCCACCTTGCGGTTGATGTAGGCGATATTGGTCTCGGCGATGTAGTAGTAGGCGACGATTGTCGTGAAGGCGAAGAAGAACAGCGCGATGGCGACGAAAATGCTGCCGAATCCGGGGAGTACGCTTTCAACCGCCGCCTGTGTGAACGCGGGGCCGACCGGCGTATTGGGCAAGGCATTCATGATCATGCTGCCGTCGGCGCCTTTGACGTTGTAGAGACCCGTGATCAGGATCATGAAGGCCGTTGCCGAGCACACCAGCAAGGTGTCGACGTAGATCGAGAAGGCCTGAACGATGCCCTGCTTGGCCGGGTGGCTGACTTCGGCCGCCGCTGCGGGGTGGGGGCCGCTGCCCTGACCGGCTTCGTTTGAGAACACGCCGCGTTTGACCCCCCACTGAATGGCAAGTCCGAGCATGGCGCCAAAGGCTGCGTCAGTGCCGAACGCACTGCTGAAGATGAGTGAAATGACCGCGGGCAGCTTGCTGATATTGAGGCCAACGATGACGCAGGCCACCAGGATGTAGCCCAGTGCCATGAAAGGCACCACGATCTCGGCGAAGCGGGCGATGCGTTTGACACCGCCAAATACGATCAGACCGAGCAGCACGACGATGATCGCGGCGCTGATCCGGGTGTCGATCCCCAGCGAGTTCTGCAGGCCGGCGGCAATGCTGTTTGCCTGCACGCCGGGCAGCAGAAAGCCCATCGACACGACGGTGGCCAGTGCAAACACCCAGGCGTAGGCCTTCCAGCCGAGGCCTTTCTCGATGTAGTAGGCGGGGCCGCCGCGGAACAAGCCGTCGTTCCGCTCCTTGTAGATCTGCGCCAGCGTTGATTCGATATAGGCCGTGGCCGCGCCAAGAAAGGCGGTCATCCACATCCAGAACACGGCGCCGGGGCCACCATAGGCGATGGCCGCCGCGACGCCGGCAATGTTGCCAGTGCCGACACGACCGGAGAGCGACATGGCGAGCGCCTGGAACGAGGAGACGCCTGCGTCCGAAGCCTTGCCGTCGAACATCAGACGAATCATTTCGCGTGCGTGTCGAACTTGCATGAAGCGTGTGCGCAGCGAGAAATACAGACCCACCCCCAGACAGAGAAATACGAGTGCCGGGCTCCAGATAATGTCGTTAAGCCCATTGACGAACGCAAGCATGAATAGCCTCCTGAGTTTTATTGTTGTGCCCAGGCGCAGCGGCCTGGCGAGTGATCCGCGTGACAAATGATTGCGAACCACACGCAAGCCTACCTGAGCCGGCGAGCCGGATAGTCGATCCGGCGTAAATTCGCGAAATATCACAAAAGCAGTAGCGAAACACAAAAAGAAAGCGGGCGCCTTCGCTAGAAGGCGCCCGCCCGGTATGGCTTACCGCAGAACTTACAGCGTGTTCAGTGCGTTCAGTTCCTTGAATGCCTGCTCAAGGCGAGCAATCATGGTTTCCTGACCCTTGCGCAGCCAGACGCGCGGATCGTAGTACTTCTTGTTCGGGCTGTCCGGGCCTTCCGGGTTGCCCAGCTGGCCTTGCAGGTAGGCTTCCTTGGACTTGTAGTAGTTCAGCACGCCTTCCCAGGTTGACCACTGGGTGTCGGTGTCGATGTTCATCTTGACGACGCCGTAGGAAACCGATTCTTCGATCTCGGCAGCCGTCGAACCCGAACCACCGTGGAACACGAAGTCCAGAGTCTTGGCGGGAACGCCGAACTTCTCGGAAACATACTTCTGCGAGTTGTCGAGAATCTTCGGGGTCAGCTTGACGTTACCAGGCTTGTAAACACCGTGCACGTTGCCGAACGAAGCGGCGATCGTGAAACGGTTGCTGATCTTCGACAGACGCTCGTAAGCGTAGGCCACGTCAGCAGGCTGGGTGTAGAGAGCCGACTGATCCATGTGGGAGTTGTCCACACCATCTTCTTCGCCACCGGTACAGCCCAGTTCGAGCTCCAGCGTCATGCCGATCTTGGACATGCGCTCCAGGTACTTGCAGCAGATGTCGATGTTTTCTTCCAGGGTTTCTTCCGAAAGATCCAGCATGTGCGACGAGAACAGCGGCTTGCCGGTTTCCTTGAAGTGTTGTTCGCCAGCGTCGAGCAGACCGTCGATCCAAGGCAGCAGCTTCTTGGCAGCGTGGTCGGTGTGCAGGATGACGGGAACGCCATAGGCTTCAGCCACGGCGTGTACGTGCTTGGCACCGGAGATGGCGCCGATGATCGGGGCCTTCTGGCCTTCGAGCTTCAGACCCTTGCCGGCGAAGAACTGTGCGCCGCCGTTGGAGAACTGAACGATCACGGGCGACTTGACCTTGGCGGCTGCTTCGATCACGGCATTGACCGAGTCGGTGCCGACCACGTTGACGGCGGGAAGGGCGAACTTGCCAGCCTTGGCGGCGGCAAAAATCTTTTGCATGTCGTCACCGGTAACAACACCGGGCTTAACGATATCGAGAATCTTCGTCATGAGGGAGGTCCTATGGGTGGCTCGGCACACTAGGGTCAAGGGCCGAATTGGTTACTAAAAGCTACTGACAAAAGTACAAAAAACGCTCAAAAACCGGGCGTAGTGCTTCGGGACAGTGGTCTCGCAAAGCGCTGGCAAAGCACACGATCTTCTGGCGTTTTGCCGTCGCGACAAGGGCAAGATTATATGCGATGCGGCGTGTTTTTTCTTGACTTAGTCCGGGTTTGAGCAAAACGCCGAGGTTGATTTCGGCGAAATGTGTGTAGGGCTGAAAAACGACTTCAGGCGGCAAGCGGTTTATCGCCGCATCCGGCTTGAATAGTGTGCGACGTCGCGAGTCCTCGCTTTATAATCGCTCGCTTTCTGCGCGTACGTCCGGCCGGCATTCGCCCGTCGGGATCGATCCGCGTACGCTGCCACCACGTATCGACTCATGCGCATCCTTCTCAGTAACGACGATGGTTATTTTGCTCCAGGGCTGCAGGCGCTCGCCCGAGAGCTCGGCAAGATTGCCGAGGTGACCGTCGTGGCGCCGGAGCGGGACCGGAGCGGAGCCAGCAACTCGCTCACACTGGATCGCCCCTTGCAGTTACGCCGGGCTGCCAACGGGTTCTTCTACGTGAACGGTACGCCGACGGACTGCGTGCATCTGGCCGTGACGGGTATGCTAGACCTCGCGCCAGACATGGTGGTTTCTGGGGTCAACCATGGGGCGAACATGGGTGACGACACGATTTATTCAGGCACCGTTGCAGCAGCGACTGAAGGATACTTGCTGGGGGTGCCGTCGCTCGCGGTATCGCTGGTCGGCAAAACGCCGACACAGTTCGAGACGGCCGCTGCCGTGGCGAGCAGCCTGGTCAAGCGACTGGCCTCGCGACCACTGGCCGACGGCGTACTGCTCAATGTGAATGTACCGGACTTGCCCTTGAGCGAGCTGATGGGGCTGCGCACCACGCGTCTGGGCAAGCGGCATCGGGCAGAACCGGTGGTGCGTGAGACTAATCCGCGTGGCGAGGCAATTTACTGGGTGGGGCCCGCCGGTGCTGCGCAGGATGCGGGCGAGGGTACGGATTTTCATGCAGTGGCGAATGGCTACGTGTCAGTGACGCCGTTGCAGATCGATTTGACGCGGTTTTCGCAAATGGCGAATGTCTCTTCCTGGTTGAGTGATGATTGAGCGTGTAGCGATCTCTTCGGGCGGCAACCTGGCGCGTGCCCGCGCGCGGATGGTCGAGCGTCTCCGCGCCGACGGCATTCGAGATGAGCGCGTCCTCAATGCGCTCAACCAGGTACCTCGACACCAGTTTGTGGAAGAAGCACTCGCCAGCCGCGCATACGAGAATACGGCCCTGCCACTAGGGTTTCAGCAGACGATATCGCAACCACTGGTGGTCGGCCGGATGATTGAGTTGCTGATTGCTGGCCGTGCGGGCCTGGGGCGGACACTTGAGGTTGGTGCCGGGTGCGGCTATCAGGCTGCGGTGATGTCTTTCTTGGCCACCGACGTGTATGCAATCGAGCGCATCGGCAAGCTGCTGGAGAAGGCCAGGAGTAATTTGCGTCCGTTGCGTTTGCCGAACGTGCGTCTGAAACATGCAGACGGCAGTCTTGGCTTGCCTGAGGTCGCGCCGTTCGATTCGATCATTCTTGCTGCGGCGGCGCCGGCAGTCCCCAAAGAGCTGGTTGCCCAGCTTGCGCCCGGTGCGCGGATGGTTTTGCCATTGGGGCTTGCCAACGGCGACCAACTGATTTTGCTGCTTGAGCGCTTGCCAAGTGGAGCCATCAAGGAAACGCGGCTGGATGCGGTACGTTTCGTACCGCTGTTGCCCGGAACGGAATGAGGACAGTCATGCTGTTGAATGCGTTGAAGTTTCGTCATCTGCTGTGTCTGGCAGGTTTGAGTCTGACCATCGCCGGGTGTTCGTCCACCGGCGGCAGTGCGCCAGTCGAGTCGCGTGCCCCTGGCACACGTCCGGCAGCATCGTCCGTGCAGCAAGTCTCGCCTGACACCGCGCCGGCAGTGGCGAAGCCCGGGTATTACATCGTTCGGAAGGGTGACACCTTGTACAGCATTGCGCACCAGCAGGAGCGGGATTTCCGTGAGCTGGCGGCGTGGAACGAGCTGGGCGACGCCAATGTGATCAAGGTCGGGCAAGAGTTGCGAGTGACGCCTCCCGATCAGCCCTTAGGCAGTCGTGTGCTGGCACCGCCGCCCGCGATTGAAACGCGGCCGCTTGATGGTGGTTCGACAACGCTTGCCAGCAAGCCTGTGACGCCCGTGGTGGCTCCGCCGGCGAGTTCGGCGCCGCTTGCAGGAAGCAAGACTGAACCAAAGGGCGGTCGTGTGCCGTACTCGCCGCAGGCATGGAAAGATTTGCAGGCCGGTGACAAGCCCGCAGCGCCCGGCTCGGCGGCCTCGACGCCAGCCAGTGCAAGCGTCAAACCGGAGGTGAAACCGAGTACAAGTCCGGACAGCAAGGTGGCCATATCCGATGACGCTACTGTCGATTGGGTTTGGCCTAGTGCAGGCAAGGTTATCGCCGGTTTTAACGACTCAAGCAACAAGGGCGTGGATATCGCAGGAAACATCGGTGACCCGGTTTTGGCGGCGGGTGCAGGCAGGGTGGTCTATGTGGGCACTGGTGTTCGTGGCTACGGCAATCTGGTCATTGTTAAACACAACAACAGCAATTTCATCAGCGCGTATGCGCATAACAGTGAAGTCTTCGTCAAAGAAGGGCAAACTGTCCAAAAAGGGCAGAAGATCGCGGCTTTGGGGAATTCCGACGCTGACCGTGCGAAACTGCACTTTGAAATACGGAGACAGGGCCGTCCTGTTGATCCGCTCAAGTATTTGCCCAATCGCTGAGGCCTGATATGTACGATCCGGAATTCCTCGATGACGAAACTGAAGGTAAGGAACCGGATCTTCCAGCCGAGCTGGAGGTGTTCGCGGATGTGATCGCGGCGGCGCCGCCTGAAACGGATTTTCTCAACGACGTCACCCAGATCTATCTCAACGAGATCGGCCTGAATCCTCTGCTGACGGCGGAAGAAGAGGCTGCGCTGGCACGGCGGGTGCGTCTGGGCGATTTTGAAGCGCGACAGAAAATGATCGAGCGCAATCTGCGACTCGTGGTCAATATTGCCAAGCACTACCTGAATCGGGGCATTCCGCTGCTTGACCTTGTGGAAGAAGGCAACCTCGGCTTGATGCACGCGCTGGAGAAATTCGATCCGGAGCGTGGATTCCGTTTTTCAACCTACGCAACATGGTGGATCCGGCAGAACATCGAGCGTGCGATCATGAATCAGTCACGCACCATCCGTTTACCGGTTCATGTTGTGAAGGAGCTGAATCAGGTTCTTCGCACCCAGCGCCAGCTCGAAGCCAGTAATGGCGGCGGCAGCCGGCTGGAGGACATTGCGGCCCGGCTCTCACGCCCCGTGGAGAACGTCCGGGAGATTCTCTCGCTCAATGAACACACGGCGTCACTGGATGCGCCACTGGATATCGACCCTAATCTTTCAATTGGCGAATCCCTTGCGGATGAGAATGCGGAAACGCCCGAAACGACGATTCATACGGCGGAAGTGGAGTCCTTGATTCGGGAGTGGACCAGCCAGCTCAACGACAAGCAGCGAACCGTCATCCTGCATCGTTACGGCCTGAATGACGTCGATGTGCTGACCCTGGAAGACCTCGCGGCCCAGTTGGGGCTCACGCGTGAGCGGGTTCGGCAGATTCAGCTAGAAGCTTTGGCGCAACTTCGCCGGATTCTCAAACGACGTGGTGTCTCGCGCGAGGTTCTTTACTGAGGTGTGCTGACGAGCAATCGCGTCAAGGATGCGACACGCGCCTCACTCTTCAGGCTTCGACCAGCTCGTTCAGCGATAACCAGTATTGCCCAAGCTGGCCCACCGTAGCGAGGAAGCGCTCAAAGTCTACGGGCTTGCGTATGTAGCTGTTCGCTCCAAACTGGTAGGCCTCGCGGATGTCCAGCGCCTCACGTGAGGTGGTCAGGACGACAACGGGCAGAAGGGTCGTGCGGCTGTCGGCACGAATGCGCCGCAGAACTTCCAGGCCATCGAGCCGCGGCAGTTTGAGATCCAGGAAGATGACCGCCGGCATCGTCGCCGTGTTCCGGCCGGCGTGCTTGCCCGTGCCGAAAAGGTAGTCCAGCGCCTCGACACCATCGCGAACCACCACCACTTGGTTGGTGATGCGGTTTTTGCCAAAAGCGCGAAGCGTGAGTGCTTCGTCGTCGGCGTTGTCTTCCACCAGCAGTATTGGTCGATCAGTAGCCATGCGCAGTCCAGGGAATCCAGTGACGATTGCTTCAGCCAAAAGTCCTCAGGCAGAATTCAATACCAATCTGCGGTTCTAGAAAGTGTCCAAGCTCCGATATCGGCACGGCGGCGCGAGTATTGAGCTTTGCTAGCCCTTCTTCTTGAGGCATGACGAAACCGATAAGACAAAAGCACTAACCGCGAATAGTGGGTGGAGCATACCGCTCAGGGAGCGGGTATGTACAGCACGCTTATGCCGGGAGCTGATCTGCAGTCAGCAGAAATACCTTCTCTGCTTCGCTGGCATTGGTCAGCCAGATGAACTCGAACTCAGGAAAGGCGGCTTCCACAAGATCGCGATTGTGCCCGACTTCGATGACAGTACGCCCTTTTGCGTGAGGTGCCGTTTTGCGCCGGCGATGATACGGCGGACGATATCGAGGCCGTCAATTCCCCCGGCCAATGCAATGCGCGGCTCACGCAAGTACTCTTCCGGCAGTGTCGCCATCGAGTCGTCGGTGACGTAGGGGGGGTTGCTGAGGATGATGTCGTAGCGTTCATCGCCCAGGGCCGAAAACACGTCCGATTGAATGAGCCGAATCTGGTCTTGCAGCCCGTACTCATCCACATTGATGCGGGCGACTTCGAGTGCGTCCGGCGAAAGGTCTATTGCGTCGACAGCTGCCGCTGGAAAGTAATGAGCGAGCAAGATGGCCAGGCACCCGCTTCCCGTACAAAGATCGAGGGCCGCATGGATTTCGTGCGGATCCTGTATCCAGGGGGAAAGACCATCCGCCAGCAATTCTGCGCAAAAAGAGCGTGGAACGATGACTCGTTCGTCGACGTAGAAACGGTACTCCCCAAGCCAGGCCTCATTGGTCAGATAGGCTGCCGGCAGGCGGCTTTCGACCCGCTTGTGGATGATGTCCAGCACCTCCATGCGCTCATCACTCGGGATGCAGGCATCCATGAATGGTTCGAGGCGATCAAGCGGCAGATGCAGTGTGTGAAGGACAAGATAGACCGCCTCGTCGAAGGCGTCGGGCGTCCCGTGGCCGAAGTAGAGCTCGGCGCGGTTAAAGCAACTGACGGCGTAGCGGATCAAGTCACGCACGGTCACCAGTTCTTCAAGGTAACTGTGAATGTGTTCGTCGTCCAAGTGGTCTGGGTGAGACATAGTTATTCCGTCCGTGACAGCCCATGCGATGAGGGCGGAGATTCAAAACGAGAAAGGCGACGATTTCGCCGCCTTTAGCAAGCAGGGGCCTGGCCTTTAAACCTTGGCTTCGCTCTCGTCCATATGAAAACTGAAGGCGCTGAAGGAGGCGCCGTCCGGTTCTTCCGGTTCAAATTGAACCATGGACTGCTGCTCAGGCGTACCCTTGGGCGCATCCGCGCCTTCTGCTGGCGCGTTGTTGACGAGCCAGGAGAAGTTGGTGGGCGAGTCCGAGTTGGCCAGCGCTTCTTCCAGCGTTACCACTTTGGCGCGATAGAGGCGGAACAAGTCCTGCTCAAACGTTTGCGAGCCAGGAGCCAAGGACTTCTCCATGGCTTCGCGGACCTCATTGAAGGCGCCTTTTTCGATCAACTCTGCAACCAGGCGCGTGTTCATCATGATCTCAGCGGCGGGAATCCGCGTGCCGTCGGGCTTTTTGACGAGGCGCTGCGACACAATGCTTCGTAGTGACACGGAGAGATCCAGGTGCAACAAGGGGCGATTCTCGAGCGGAAAGAAGCTGCTGATGCGGTTCAACGCGTGGTGCGCGTTGTTGGCATGGAGCGTCGCAACCACAAGATGGCCCGACTGCGCATACGAGATTGACGCTTTCATGGTCTCCAGGTCACGGATTTCGCCGATCAGGATGCAGTCTGGCGCCTGCCGCATCGCGTTCTTGAGAGCCTCGTGCCAGCCATGCGTGTCAAACCCGACCTCGCGCTGATTGACGATTGATCGCCGGTGCTGGAAGAGATACTCGATCGGGTCTTCCACTGTGAGGATGTGCCCGGGAGTGAGCTTGTTGCGGAAGTTCAGCATGGAAGCAATCGTCGTCGACTTCCCGGATCCGGTTGCGCCGACAACGAGGACCAGACCACGCTTCTCCATGATGATTTCGGACAATACCCCCGGTAGATTGAGGCTCTCCAGCTCGGGGATTTCTCCCTGGATGTAGCGCACGACGATAGCGACGCTACTACGCTGCCAGAAGAAATTGATGCGGAAGTTGCCCAGATCTCGACGCCCAAACGAGATGTTCAGCTCGCGTTCCTTCTCGAAGCGCTCAATCTGTTCCGGTGACAACAATTCGTAGGCCATGCGCTGGATGACCGCCGGCTCCATCATTTGCTGATTGATCGGAATGATCACGCCATTGATCTTGATGTGGATCGGCGCGCCAGCGGAAACAAAAATATCCGAGGCTTTCCGGTCTGACATCAGTTGAAACAGCTTGTCAAAGATCATTCCCGATCCTCCAGCAAAAATGGCCTCTGGCCTTAGTCACGCAACAGTTCGTTGATGGATGTCTTCGAACGCGTTTGGGCATCCACTTTCTTGACGATGACAGCACAGTAGAGCGAGTACTTGCCATCAGCGGAAGGCAGGTTGCCCGACACCACGACCGAACCCGCCGGAATGCGTCCGTAGTGGACTTCTCCAGTTTCGCGATCGTAAATCTTTGTGCTCTTGCCAATGTAGACGCCCATCGAAATGACGACATTGTCTTCAACGATCACGCCTTCCACTACTTCGGAACGCGCGCCGACGAAGCAGTTGTCACCGATGATAGTCGGATTGGCCTGCAGAGGTTCCAGGACGCCACCGATACCGACACCGCCCGAAAGGTGCACATTTTTTCCGATCTGCGCACAGGATCCGACCGTTGCCCACGTATCGACCATGGTGCCTTCGTCAACGTAAGCTCCGATATTCACATAAGACGGCATCAATACAACATTTTTGCCGATGAACGAACCTTTTCGGGCAACTGCGGAAGGGACGACCCGAAAGCCTCCGTCACGGAATGCCTGCTCGGAGTAATCCGCAAACTTCGTCGGCACCTTGTCGAAATAGCGGGTCGCTCCGCCTTGCATCAGGGCGTTATCATGCGAACGGAAGTACAACAGCACGGCTTTTTTGAGCCACTGATGCGTTACCCAGTCTCCGTCGATCTTCTCCGCAACCCTTAGCTTCCCGCTGTCAAGTTCATGAATGACTTGTTCGATCGCTACACGCAAATCGCTGTCGACCGATGATGGCGTAATGTCGGCACGACGCTCAAAAGCGGCGTCGATAATGGGTTGCAGAGCGTGTTGGTGCATGGTTTGTCCTGTCTGTAACAAAAGAGTTTTAAAAAAGGGCCGTGCGTTCAGCTTAGATACGCGGCAATACGTTGTGCCGCTTCAATACAGTCATCGATGGGCGCCACCAGCGCGATCCGGATAAATCCTTCGCCAGGATTGCCCTGGTCCGTATTCCGGGCGAGGTATTGCCCCGGCAATACGGTCACGTTGGTATTCTCCAGCAGCGCCTTCGCGAAGGCTGCGTCATTTCCCCCCGGGACGCGTGCCCACAGGTAGAAGCCTGCATCCGGCAAACTGACATCCAGCACCGGTGAGAGCAACGGGACGACGGCCGAGAATTTATCGCGGTACAGCGAACGGTTGTGACGCACATGTGTCTCGTCGCGCCAGGCAGCTATGGATGCGCTCTGTATGGGCCCACCCATTGCACAGCCATGATAGGTACGATAGCGCAGGAATGCATTCAGTATGCTGGCATCGCCCGCAACAAAACCGGAGCGCATGCCTGGGACATTGGATCGCTTGGAAAGGCTCGAAAATACGACCAGCCGTGGGAACCCGGACCGACCGAGGAGCTCGGCTGCCTGAAGCGCTCCGAGCGGTGGCGTGCTCTCATCAAAGTATATCTCCGAGTAGCACTCGTCTGCGGCGATGACGAAGCCATAACGGTCGGAGAGTTCGAAGAGCGCTTTCCACTCATCGAGAAGCATGACGCGTCCCGTCGGGTTTCCTGGAGAGCAGATGTAGAGCAGTTGAACCCTGCGCCAGTTCTCGCTACTCAAACTTGTCCAGTCAAACCCGAATCCGTTCTCCGGCGTCTGGTTTACAAATACCGGTGTCGCGCCCGCCAGCAAAGCCGCCCCTTCGTAGATTTGGTAGAAGGGGTTGGGGCAGACGACCAGAGGCGCGGGTTTGCTGCTGTCTATCACTGCCTGGGCGAAGGAAAATAGCGCCTCACGCGAGCCAGTCACGGGGAGAACTTGACTTGCGTGGTTAACTGACGAAAGTGCGTAGCGTTGCTGTAACCAGTGGGCGATGGTCTGACGAAGCTCTTCACTGCCGCTCGTACTTGGATATACCGACAGGCCGGCAAACCCGTCGCGCAGTGCATCGGTGATCAGATCGGGTGTTGCATGCTGTGGTTCCCCGATAGAGAGACGGATGGCACGCTGCGAGGATGTCGTTACGCCGGCAAAGAGCTCACGCAGTTTCTCGAATGGATAAGGGTGCAGAAGTTCTAGGCGAGGATTCACAGTATCAGCGGGCGATGCGCCACGGAGTTCAGTAGTTGTCCGGCAGTCAGCGCAGCCAAAGAGCTGCGCGATCGGGTGCTATTATAGCCCGGCTGTCACGTCTCTCCGACTCGCTAATCCGCCAGCCCCTTTTCTTGACTCTTGCTGTAGCTGACGTGCGTCTCTCAAAACTAAAACTCGCGGGCTTCAAGTCGTTTGTCGATCCAACCGTGGTCCTGACCCCTGGGCAGTTGGTCGGAATTGTGGGGCCCAATGGCTGCGGAAAGTCCAACCTCATCGACGCCGTGCGCTGGGTTCTGGGCGAGTCACGGGCTTCTGCGTTGCGCGGCGAGTCGATGCAAGACGTGATTTTCGGCGGATCGACAACACGCAAACCGGTCTCGCGGGCGAGCGTCGAACTGGTGTTCGACAACACTGATGGTCGCGCAGCCGGGCAGTGGTCGAGCTATGCAGAGATCTCGGTCAAGCGTCTTGTCGACCGTTCAGGGGAGTCTGAGTACTACATCAACGGGGTCAGACTCAGGCGCAAAGACGTAATCGACTTGTTCCTCGGAACCGGCTTGGGCCCCCGAGCCTACGCGATCATTGAACAGGGCATGATCTCGCGGGTAATCGAAGCTCGTCCCGAGGATGTTCGGGCTTTTCTTGAGGAAGCAGCAGGTGTTACCAAATACAAGGAGCGGCGGCGTGAAACAGAAGGGCGCCTCGCTGATGCCCGGGACAATCTTGCCCGGGTTGAGGACATTTCCGCGGAGCTGAGCCTGCAAGTCGAGAGATTGTCGACGCAAGCCGATCTCGCCAAGCGTTACAAGGAGCTGTCCTCCGCTCTGGCGCAGCGCCAGGTGCTGCTCTGGCGCTTTAAACGCAGTCAGGCCGGTTTGGAGCTGGAGGGCTTGCAAGCAGCCATGATCGAGCTTGTTGCGGCCGTTGATGCCACCACAACGGAGTTGCATGAAACAGATCGCGGTATTCTGCTTGCGCGTGAAAGACAGCAGGTACTGGCCGAGGCCATGCAAGTGGCTCAGGCTGATTTCTACTCGATCTGCGCCGAGGTCTCACGTATAGAAGGCGAGATCAAATCGTTGCGCGAAACCCATGCGCGTTTGAATGCGCGCAGTGGGCAGTTGGTGGCAGAAACACAGCACTGGGATGCGCGCGAGTCGCGTTTGCGCGAGGAACACGCGCTTTGGGAGGAGCGCCGTCTGGCCGCGCTGGACCACCTTGCTGCGCTTCAAGCACAAGCAGAGGATGGCGACGCGAAGGTGCCAGAAGCGGAAATCCAGTGGAAGCTTGCCCGCGAGCGACTGGAGGGGTTGCGGCGTGACCTGGCCCAGACCGAGCAGAAAGTGCGGGTTGCGGAGGCTAAGCAAAGTGCCAGTTCAAGGGCACTTGAGGGCCTTGCGCTGCGCCGTGCGCGGATCGAGACGGAGCGCCACAGTCTGAGCCCCGCGGATGACGAGGAACTCGCCATTCTGGAAAGCGAGGTGGCCGAGCTCAGCGCACGCCAGTGTGAAGAAGAGCTGATTTTCGAGCGGCGTGATACTGACATCTCGGCGGCACTGGCGTCGCTTCAGTGTGTGCAGCGCAATGCGGAGACGCGTAGTGCGGAGCTGACGCAGTGGCGTGCGCGTCTGGACGCATTGCAAGCGCTGCAGAGCAGGCTCACAGGGCAGGGTGACGTGAGTGATTGGTTAAGCCATCACGGGCTCCTTGATGAAACCCCTCTGTGGCGTGCCCTCCATGTAGAGGCGGGATGGGAACTCGCGGTTGAGGCAGTCTTGCGGGAACGGATTACTGCGCGGGGCCCTCTGCCCGAGTCCGTCTTGCTGGCTTGCTTGGCGGACGCTTCGCCAACGAGCCTCTGCCTATTGAGAACGCACAGCGAGCGGCCCGCGGATTCAATATGTTTCACCGCACGGCCCTTAGCCAGTATTGTTGGCTGCGAGCGCAAAGAGATCGCTGCGCATCTTGCCTACTGGTTAAGCGGCGTCTATGCCGTCGACGACCTGGGGGCCTGGCTGGATGCGGGGCAACAACTGCCGCCCGGGGTCAGCCTGGTCACGAGACAAGGTCAGGTACTGACAGCCGATGTGCTCTGTTTGTTTGCTCCTGATGAACAAACCCATGGTGCGCTTGAGCGTCAAAGGGAGATCGACGCATTGCACGAGTCGATCGCGCGTGGGGAGAGTGAATTACTCGAGACTCAGTCGATACTGAACACAAGTGAAGATCGCCTGAATGGCTTGCAGATGGAGCAGTCCGCTTCCTCCCAGCGTATCAAGCTGCTTCAGAATAGTGTGCATGCGCGGACGCTTGCCTTCGTCAAAGCTCAGGAACAGCAAACCCGCTTCGACGAAAGGCTCTCTCAGCTCGCACGAGAGATTGTCGACCTTGCAAACCAGGAGTCGCTTGAACAGTCACATCTTGACGAGGCTATGGCGACCCGCCTTGCTGCGGAGGAGTTGTCCGCCGGATTGTTGGTGGAGGTAAGCGCAGCGCAGCAGCTTGTCTCAGAGCGTGAAGAGAGCCTGCGAGCAGCACGTGACGTCGCAGCGAGTCGGGTGAAGCAGAAGCAGGAAGCAGAGTTTCTTGTCCGTGAGAGTGAAGTGAAATTGGGCGATATTGCGCGCAATTTGGGCCTGGCTACCGAGCAACAGCAAAGGATTGCGGATGAGCTCGCCAGCCTGTCCCAAGAACAAGGCCTGCTGGACGATGCCCAGGCGCTCGCTGGACTGCAAACCGCGCTGGACATGCGACGATTACGCGAGGAAGTGTTGAGCCAGCGTCGCGAGGAACAAGAAGGCATACAGATACTGCTGAGGAGTCTCGAAGAAACAAGGATGCGGGTTGAGCACGCGCTTGATCCGATGCGCGAGAAAATGAGTGATCTGCGGCTGCGAAGCCAGGCAGCGGAGCTGGCCCGTACGCAGGCCGCGGAACGCCTCGGTGAGTTGGGGGCGGAGCTGATCGAGCTTGAATCAGCGACACTGGCGGATATCAAGGAAGCCAGCCTGAGCCGAGAAGTAACACGATTGGGCCGTGAGGTTGCTGAGCTGGGCCCCGTCAATCTGGCCGCTCTTGTGGAGCTGGAAGCCACCCGTGAGCGCAAACGTTATCTTGATGTCCAATACGAGGACCTCACTGGCGCGATCGAAACCCTCGAGAACGCGATTCGCAAGATAGACCGGGAAACGCGGGAGCAACTCAAGACCACATTCGAGACCGTCAACGGCCATTTTGGAGCATTGTTCCCCCGCCTGTTTGGCGGTGGCCAAGCGCAGTTGATTTTGACGGGGGACGAGATCCTGGATGCGGGCATACAGATCGTGGCGCAGCCGCCAGGAAAGAAGAACACGTCCATCCATCTGCTCTCAGGCGGCGAAAAGGCACTAACCGCGATTGCGCTGGTCTTTGCGATGTTTCAGCTGAACCCCGCACCCTTCTGTATGCTGGACGAAGTAGATGCCCCGCTGGATGATGCCAACACCGAGCGGTACTGCGAGATGGTCAGACACATGTCGTCTGTCACGCAATTCGTGTTCATCAGCCACAGCAAGATCACCATGGAGATGGCGCGCCAGCTCATTGGCGTGACCATGCAAGAGCAGGGCGTGTCGCGAGTTGTGGAAGTTGACATGGAAGAGGCGCTGAAGCTTGCGCAGCCCGTGGCTGCATGATGCGATAATGAGCAACGTAGAAAGAACACATCCTTCTTAGCAAAGCCCTGAACATGATGTCTGGAAACGAATTGCAGTTTGGCTTGATCGGTCTGGGTGTCCTAGCCGTCGTTGGCGTGTTGGTCTTTAATTTCTGGCAGGAGCGCCGTGCGCGCAAGCATGCAGAACAGGCGTTTCGGTCAACGCATCACGATGTATTGCTTGATGAGCACGGTGAGGCGAGTATCCCTCCGGCGCCGGGGGGGCGTATGGAGCCAGGGCTTCGTCGTGACGAGTCGTTTCCCGCTGCAGCGATTGCCGTGCGTGTAACCCCTCCTGCACGGCCGACTCAAGAAGTAGTCGTTGACGACAGTCTGATTGATTGCGTTGTGAACATTGATGCGCCTGCGGGAGTATCGGCGTCCGCCTTGTTTGCGGCGCAGCTGGAGGTTATGTCCGGCTTCTCGCGCTCTTTGCACTGGTCGGGGTGGAGCGAAATAGAGAACCGCTGGGTCGATATTACTGCCCATAGCCCTGAGAGTATAAATCGCGTGCGTGCCTCGCTTCAGTTGGCGAATCGGCAAGCGTGCGTTTCCGCAAATGACCTTGAGCGCTTCTACGTCCAGTTACAACGCGTCTGTGATCAGTTCCTGGCAGTGCCGCGATTGCCCGCTCGCGCGGAGGTGCTGCAAAAAGCTGCCGAACTCGATAAGTTCTGTTCAGACGTTGATATTCAGATAGCCGTCAACCTGATTGCGGCCGGCGTGCCCTTTGCCGGCACTAAATTACGTGGGCTGGCGGAAGCCGTTGGCATGGTGCTGGGCAGCGACGGGACCTACCACCTGCGTGATGATGGCGGGCAGACCCTGTTTACGCTTAGCAATCTGGATCCTGTACCGTTTTCCCCTGAACAGTTGCGACAGCTTCAATCCCAGGGTTTGACCTTGGCGCTCGATATTCCACGGACGCTCAACCCCGCGCATACTTTCGACCGGATGATCAGTTTTGGGCAGCATCTGGCCGATAAGCTGGACGGCAAGCTGGTTGATGACAATCGGGTTCCGCTCTCCGATCGCGCCATCAGCCTGATTCGTAGCCAGATCTATCAGTTTGAACTACAGATGGAACGCCAATCGGTTGTAGCAGGCGGTCCGGTTGCACTGCGTTTGTTTGCCTGACAGTCGCGGGATTGGTATGGACCTGTTTGAATATGATCAGATTCGGGTCCAGACAGCATTGCTGCGTGACACATTGAATCGGTATGCACATGCATATTACGTGCTTGATGCGCCGGTCGTTCCAGACGCTGAGTACGACCGCTTGTTCAGGGATCTGCAAGCGATAGAGTCGGCGTATCCGGAGCTCCAAACGCTCGATTCTCCGACCCAGCGCGTTGGCGGCGCTATCCTCAAAGAGCTGGCAGCGGTGCGTCATCGCGTGCCAATGCTCTCTATCGAAACAGAGACTGATACGACGCCAGACGGAGCGGTCGCTTTTGATGACCGGATCCGGCGCAAACTCGGCCTTGACGACACTGCTGCACCGATCGAGTATGCCGCCGAGCTGAAATTCGATGGCCTGGCTATTAACCTCAGGTACGAGAACGGTTTGCTTGTTGAGGCGGCTACGCGTGGTGACGGCGAGATGGGTGAGGATGTTACCCATACGATCCGTACGATTGGCAGCATCCCCTTGCGTTTGATTGGTGACGTACCCGCTGTGCTGGAAGTGCGTGGTGAAGTGTTCATGCGCAGGGATGACTTTGAACGCTTGAATGCCAGGATGCGGGCACGCAACGAGAAGACATTTATCAATCCACGCAACACGGCAGCAGGAGCCGTGAGACAACTTGATCCAACAGTGACGGCTGAGCGATCACTGTCTTTCTTTGCGTATGGAGTAGGCGAGACGCAGGCGTGGCCAGACTATCCTTCCAGCCATTCCACGCTGATTGATACGCTCAGCTCGTACGGCCTTCCAGTGTGCGAGCATCGTGCAGTCGTCGCCGGTGCTGAGGGCTTGGCAGGCTTCCACCGCAGCATAGCGATGCTGCGCGACAGCTTGGCCTTCGATATAGACGGCGTTGTTTACAAAGTAAATAGCCTGGCGCTACAAACTCGGTTGGGGTTCCGTAGCCGCGAACCTCACTGGGCTGTGGCCCACAAGTACCCCGCGCAGGAAGCACTTACCGAGCTGCTCGACATCGAAGTCCAAGTCGGTCGAACAGGTGCTATCACACCTGTTGCTCGTCTTGCGCCGGTGTTTGTCGGTGGCGTCACTGTCACAAATGCGACGCTGCATAATGAAGATGAACTGCGCCGGAAGGGTTTGAGAATTGGCGACACTGTAATTGTGCGGCGCGCAGGAGATGTGATCCCTGAGGTCGTTGGCTCGGTGCTAGACCGTCGCAAAGGCGCTGAGCGAGAGTTTGTGATGCCTTCCGAGTGTCCCGTCTGTGGCTCCCGCATTGTGAGAGGCGAGGACGAGGCCGTGGCGCGTTGCACGGGCGGGTTGTTCTGCCCAGCGCAACGCAAACAAGCCATACTGCACTTCGCCCATCGTCGCGCATTGGATATAGAAGGTCTTGGTGACAAACTCGTCGATCAGTTGGTCGATGCAGACTTGATCAAGACACCGGCAGATCTATACAAACTTGCGCCTGAAGCACTTGAATCCCTGCCGCGTATGGCCGAGAAATCTGCCCGGAACGTACTGAATGCTATCGAACGGAGCAAACAGACAAGCTTGGCGCGCTTCGTGTTTGGCTTAGGTATACGCAATGTTGGCGAGACAACAGCGAAAGACTTGGCGCGATACTTCGGGAATCTGGAGAATTTGCTGACGGCCGATGAACCTGCACTCTTGCAGGTTCCGGATGTGGGTCCGATTGTCGCGAAAAGCATCGTGCAATTTCTGGCTGAGAAACATAATCTGGACGTCATTGCGCAGTTGCAACAGGCGGGCCTTGCTTGGCCGGTACAAGCTGGAGAAGTCGGCTCGAACACTACCGGGGAACTCAGCGGAAAGACCGTGGTGCTGACCGGGACACTTCCTACTTTAAGCCGTGATGCCGCCACTGCCTTGATCGAGGATCATGGCGGCAAAGTGACTGGATCAGTGTCAAAGAAGACTGACTATGTGATCGCTGGGGAGGATGCAGGGACAAAGCTCGCAAAGGCCATTCAGCTGGGTGTGAAGGTTCTTGACGAGCAAGGGTTGATGGCTCTGTTGGGCAAGGTCGGCGGTTGAACGGTCACCTGCGGGGTACTCATTGTCCGCGCCCTGATGCGGGCTGTTCGGCTCCTGCTTGTGGTGCGCGAGACTATTTGCGGGAAAACTTGTTGGCAAGCTGATTGAGCTTTTCCAGCCGCTCCTGCCCCGCTTTGGCCTCTTTTTCGGCCTTCTCTTTCGCTGCCTGAGCGGCTTTGTGCTCTTCCGCACGTTTTTTGAATCGCTCATGCAGTTCTTTGCTTGCGAGTGCCCTTTGCTCTTCGCTTGTCTCTCCGGAGACACTCCCATCGAGATTGAAGCGCTGACTCGAACTCTGGAGCGCTTTCAGGTAGCGAACGGAGCGGGTGTGCATCCCAAGTGCAGATCTCAGCAACTTCCGGTTGATTTCCGGCTGATGCGCCAGTAACTGCTTGTCAATTCCGATAGCAAGCGGGCGATGCTCTCCGATTACCTCGAACTCTTGTTGCAACTGTTTGAGCAGGTCCCGCGCAGAGGGCGCGGCAGCTTCCTTTGTAGTGACTTCTGTCATGGCTTATTTAGAGCTTAGTTATCTAGTGTGCGGTAGGTTCAACTAAATGAGCCGGTCCAGGGGGTCGCGCGAGCGCCTGCTGATTCCACCGGTGTTAGTAGTTGATCACGTAACCAATGAGTAAAGCAGTGGTTACGCGATCAAAGGCGCTCGCCCCTCAAGCTAAGGGAAGTATTCAACCCTGGCCTTGACTTGAGGAGCTTGTGTGGGTATGCCTTATTAAGTGGCCTCTGGCTTGTTGGTATTGCGCAAACGGATGTGCAATTCGCGAAGTTGTTTTTCGTCAACAGGGCTTGGGGCTTCGGTCAGCAAACATTGCGCGCGCTGAGTTTTAGGGAAGGCAATAACGTCGCGAATCGACTCTGCGCCGGTCATCATGGTCACTATACGGTCCAAGCCAAAGGCGAGGCCACCGTGGGGTGGTGCACCGTACTTCAGCGCATCGAGAAGGAAGCCGAATTTAGCTTGCGCTTCTTCTTCGCTGAGGCCGATAGCCTTGAAAACTTTCTCTTGAACATCAGCGCGATGTATCCGGATAGAACCACCACCAAGCTCCCAGCCATTCAGGGCTAGGTCATAGGCTTTTGCCAGACATTTTCCTGGATCTGTTGCGAGCAAATCGATGTGTTCGTCTTTGGGGCTCGTAAAGGGGTGATGGCATGCCACCCAACGCTTGTTCTCGTCGTCGTAATCGAACATCGGAAAATCAACCACCCAAGCGGGGGCCCATCTGCGACCGTCAACGTGGCCTTTATCGTGCCCGATTTTGATACGCAACGCCCCGAGTGCATCTGACACTACTTTAGCTTTGTCAGCGCCGAAGAAAATGAGGTCTCCGCTCTGCGCACCGGTCCGCTCCATTACCGTCTTCAGAGCAGCTTCGGAAAGGTTCTTGACTATCGGAGATTGCAACCCCTCCTCGCTAAGTTTGGTTACGTCATTGACCTTGATATAAGCGAGACCCTTAGCGCCGTATATCTTCACAAAATCTGTGTACGCATCGATTTCGCCACGGGAAAGCGCTGCCCCTCCTGGAATCCGCAAAGCAGTCACACGGCATGTCGCATCGTTGGCCGCATTCGCAAAAACCTTGAATGCGACTTCTTTCATCGCATCAGCAATGTCCACCAGTTCCAGCGTGATGCGCAAATCAGGCTTGTCTGAGCCGTAACGCGCCATGGCTTCTGCATAGCTTATGCGCGGGAACGGGTTGGGGAGCTCAACATTGATGGCGTCCTTGAATACGTAACGCATCAACTCTTCCATGATCCCCGTGATCTCGGCTTCGTTCAGGAACGACGTCTCCATATCGACCTGAGTAAACTCTGGCTGACGGTCAGCGCGGAGATCTTCGTCTCGGAAACACTTGGTGATCTGATAATAGCGATCGTAACCGGCAACCATCAGCAGTTGCTTGAATAGCTGCGGCGATTGAGGAAGTGCGAAGAACTGTCCATCGTGAACGCGACTGGGAACCAGGTAGTCACGGGCGCCTTCCGGCGTGCTCTTGGTCAGCATCGGTGTTTCGATGTCAATAAATCCTGCATCGTCAAGGAAGCGGCGGAATGCCCGGGCTGTCTTGTAGCGCAGGATCATGTTGCGCTGCATCGCCGGGCGCCGAAGGTCCAGCACTCGATGCGTCAAGCGTACGTTCTCTGACAGATTCTCGTCGTCAAGCTGGAAAGGAGGGGTGACCGACGGATTCAGGACTTGCAACTCGAAAGCGAGTATTTCGATCTCGCCAGAGGTCAGTGAAGAGTTTGTTGTGCCTTCGGGGCGCCGCCTTACTTTCCCGGTTACTTTCAGGCAAAACTCGTTGCGAACACCCTCCGCGACTTTGAAGGTATCGGCGCGATCTGGGTCGCAAACAACCTGAACAAGCCCTTCGCGGTCACGCAGGTCGATAAAAATGACGCCGCCATGGTCGCGACGGCGGTGCGCCCAACCCAGCAGTGTCACGGTTTGGTCCAGATAATCGGTTGTGACCAGACCGCAGTAACAAGTACGCATGGAAATTCTCCAAGAATTCTTTATTGAGTCACCAGTTATGGAGACGAAGACACAGTGTTTACCCAACGACCGCTCCTGCTGGAAGCGGGGCTTAAAGCAGGATCAATGTTTTTGCGAGTCAGGCACAACGACACCCATCGAAATGATGTACTTGAGCGCCGAGTCAACAGACATGCCAAGTTCAAGTACGTCGGCTTTTGGCAGAATCAGAAAAAACCCCGAGGTGGGATTGGGCGTCGTCGGCACGTAAACGCTTACACAATCTTCTGGAATGTGCGCCAGTATCTCGCCGCCTGGAACACCTGTTTGAAATGCAATCGTCCAGCTCCCTTTTCTTGGGTACTCTACCAACAGCGCTTTTCTAAATGCTTGGCCGCCAGGCCCCAACAGCGTGTCGGAAACCTGTTTAACGCTTGAATAAATCGATTTGACAACGGGAATTCGACTTAGAACATTCTCCCAAAGAAGGACAAGCCTTTGTCCAAAAAAATTGGACGCGACGACACCAGTCGCCATGACTACCAGCAGGGTTACCAGTGCTCCGACGCCCCATACCTCGACACCGAGGAGGTGAAGCGGACGCCAGCTTGCGGGTAAAAGCAGAAGGGAGCGGTCAAGTGTGCTGACTACCAACTGCAGCACCCAGGCCGTAATGGCCAGCGGGATCCACACAAGCAGTCCCGTAATCAGGTATTTTTTCATGATGCCCATCGCGCCTTAATGGCAGGCGCAGCTGCCTCCGCACGGTGTGCCAGCGAGTGTTGAGCTATCAGATGAATTGTCCGCTTTCGCGACGGGACAAGTGCCTTTGAAGTCAGTGGCGTACCAGCCACTCCCCTTGAGCTGGAAACCCGCTGCTGACAGCTGCTTGTTGTAGGCTTCACTGCCACAAACCGGGCATGCGGAAATCGCAGGATCGTTGTGCCTTTGTAAGTGGTCCTTTTGAAGTCCACAATCCGGGCAGCGATATTCATAGATCGGCATGAAAAACTCCATCGAGCAAAATGACCTGTTTCAACCGGTTCGACTGCGATGCAACAGCGTTCAGCGGCGACACAGCTAGCCTCGGATTGTAGCGTATTTACGCTGCCATGCAGCCAAGCAGTCCCGGCGGAGGGTTTTAACCCGTGCCACCCGGCAACCGCTGCTTTGTCGGATAGTCGTGTTGACGTACTTATTAGTTCTATTCATAATCCGACCTCTCAACTTTCTTTAGCGCCTACGCGTCCTCCAAATGGGTGGCATTACTTTTGGATTCATTCTTGTTGCGCATGTTCTGGTTGGCATTGCCATTGTTGGCTTTGTGCTGATGCAGCATGGCAAGGGGGCTGATATGGGAGCGGCTTTTGGCAGCGGTTCTTCAGGCAGCTTGTTTGGCTCTTCCGGGTCTGCGAATTTCCTCAGTCGCACGACTGCCTTGCTTGCGACCGTGTTTTTTGTGACGAGTTTGGTGTTGACGTACATGGCCAATTCTCGCCATGCTCCAAAAAGTCTGATGGAAGGTGTTGTGGGGCAGTCTATGCCTGTAGCCGCTTCTGCTCCTGCGAGCAAAGAAGGGCAGGATATACCAAAGTGAGAATTTGACTTGGCGCCTTTGCAGGCGTCAGTTAATATAAAAACAGATTTACAGAAGTGCCGACGTGGTGAAATTGGTAGACACGCCATCTTGAGGGGGTGGTGGCGCAAGCCGTATGAGTTCGAGTCTCATCGTCGGCACCAGAGAGAATGAACGCCCGCTGTCTGCGGGCGTTTTTGATGGCAGAGTGTATTGTGGAAGCGGCAATGCTAGATAACTACTTTCCTGTTCTGCTTTTCATTGTGGTTGGCGTCGCTATCGGTATTGCACCGATGGTTCTTGGTCGCCTGCTAGCACCCAACAGACCGTACCAAGAAAAATTATCTCCCTACGAGTGCGGATTTGAAGCCTTCGAAGACGCTCGAATGCGCTTCGATGTTCGCTACTATCTGATCGCAATTCTTTTCATCTTGTTTGATCTTGAGGTCGCATTTTTGTTGCCTTGGGCGTCTATCGTGAAAGAGTTGGCTGGCGACAATACGGTTCGTCTGTTCGGGTTCTATGAAATGTTTGTGTTTCTTGGAATTCTCGTGATCGGATATGTGTACGTCTGGAAGAAAGGCGCTCTCGACTGGGAGTAGTCCGTCGTTCTGTTCAGGCGCCCGCATTTGAGAGGGGCTATGAGTATAGAAGGGGTTTTTCGCGAAGGTTTTGTAACCACATCGCTTGATGCGGTTATTAACTGGACGCGCACTGGCTCTTTGTGGCCGATGACATTCGGGTTGGCGTGCTGTGCGGTCGAAATGATCCATGCGGGCTGCTCCCGTTATGATCTGGATCGTTTCGGTGTTGTCTTTCGCCCCAGTCCTCGTCAGTCTGACCTGATGATCGTTGCCGGGACGCTGTGCAACAAAATGGCTCCTGCCTTGCGTCGAGTCTACGACCAGATGGCCGAGCCTCGTTGGGTTATCTCAATGGGTTCATGTGCCAACGGTGGTGGCTATTACCACTATTCCTATTCCGTTGTTCGCGGTTGTGACCGGATTGTACCGGTGGATGTCTATGTTCCCGGTTGCCCGCCTACAGCCGAAGCCTTGATCTACGGGATCATTCAGCTTCAGAATAAAATCCGAAAAAACAACACGATAGCCCGCTGACTGGTGGAGCAAGAATGACAAAGCTTGAACGTCTTGTCGAATCAATTGCCGGTGTCTTCGGTACAAGGTTTGCTGTAAAGAATGATTTGCGGGAAATCACGGTTGACGTCCCCGCGGCTGACTACGCTGATTTTTCATTGACTCTTCGCGATAGACCCGAACTCGCATTTGATCAATTGATTGATTTGTGTGGGATTGATTATTTGGGGTACGGAGGGTCGGCTGCGCAGTCATCCAGATATGCCGTTGTTTTGCACCTGCTTTCACTGAGTCACAATTGGCGTTTGCGTGTCCGCGTGTTTGTAGATAACGATGTTTTTCCGGCGGTCTCTTCCATTTGTGAAATTTGGCCAGCGGCAAACTGGTTTGAGCGCGAGGCCTTCGATTTCTTCGGCATCATGTTTGACGGGCATCCAGATCTTCGGCGAATCCTGACTGACTACGGTTTTGTAGGGCACCCATTCCGCAAAGACTTTCCAGTATCAGGTTTCATGGAGATGCGTTATGACGAGAGTCACGGGCGAGTAGTCTATCAACCGGTAACGATTGAGCCGCGCGAAGTGATACCTCGACTTGTACGCGAAGCCTCGTATGGAGGGGGGCGCCATGGCTGAAGTTCGTAACTACACGATAAATTTCGGCCCTCAACACCCTGCTGCCCACGGTGTGCTGCGCCTGGTTTTGGAATTAGCAGGTGAAGTTGTTGAGCGTGCGGACCCGCATATAGGCCTCCTGCATCGTGGCACCGAGAAATTGGCTGAGACGAGGACCTGGATTCAGTCGGTTCCGTACATGGATCGCCTGGATTACGTCTCAATGATGTGCAATGAGCACGCGTATTGCATGGCAATTGAGCGACTGCTTGGTGTGCAGGTGCCGATCCGCGCGCAGTACATCAGGGTGATGTTTGATGAGATTACGCGTCTTCTGAATCACCTGCTGAATATTGGTACGCACGCTCTTGATATCGGCGCCATGACTATGGTGTTGTACACATTTCGAGAGCGTGAAGACCTTATGGATGTGTACGAGGCAGTTTCCGGGGCGCGTATGCATGCAGCGTATTATCGTCCTGGCGGCGTGTATCGTGATCTGCCCGACACAATGCCAAAGTACTCCGTTTCGCGATTCAAGACTCCCGGCGACGTGAAGAGCCTGAATTCAGCGCGCGAAGGCTCTCTTCTCGACTTCATTGAAGATTTCTGCGTACGGTTTCCTCGGTACCTCGACGAGTACCACACCCTGCTAACAGACAACCGGATCTGGAAGCAAAGAACAGTAGGGATTGGTGTTGTTTCTCCAGAACGAGCGAAGGCGCTGGGGTTTACAGGCCCTATGCTGCGTGGCTCCGGCGTTGTTTGGGATCTTCGAAAAAAACAGCCTTACGAGGTTTACGGGAATTTAGACTTTGACATCCCGGTTGGTGTCAATGGCGACTGTTACGACCGATACCTTGTGCGCATGGAAGAGATGCGGCAGAGCAACCGTATCATAAGGCAGTGCATCGAGTGGTTGCGCAGCAATCCAGGCCCTGTAATTGTTGACGATCACAAGATTGCGCCGCCAAAGCGCGAGTCAATGAAATCCAATATGGAAGAGCTGATTCATCATTTCAAGCTCTTTTCTGAGGGGATGCATGTTCCTGAAGGCGAGGTTTACGCCGCTGTTGAGCACCCTAAAGGAGAATTTGGCGTGTATGCCGTCTCGGATGGCGCGAATAAGCCGTGGCGTTTGAAATTGCGGGCCCCTGGTTTTGCGCATCTCGCTGCGATGGATGAAATGTCGAAGGGTCACATGATCGCCGACGTAGTTGCAATCATCGGCACGATGGATATCGTGTTCGGTGAAATTGATCGATAAGAGAACAGCATGCTGAGCGCAGAGTCCCTTCATTTGATTGACCGTGAAGTTGCCAAATATCCTTCCGATCAAAAACAGTCCGCGGTGATGGCTGCATTACGGATTGCGCAGACTGAGAAGCGTTGGTTGGCAACAGAGACCATTGAGTTTGTCGCGAGTTATCTTGGTATGGCACCGATGGCGGTGTACGAGGTAGCCAGCTTTTACAACATGTACGACCTCAAGCCTGTTGGCGAGCACAAGATCGCAGTATGCACGAATTTGCCTTGTGCTCTTTCTGGGGGAGTGGAGGCGGCGGAGTATTTGCAGCACAAGCTCGGTATTGGCTTTAACCAGACCACAGCGGATGGGCGGTTTACGCTGAAGGAAGCGGAGTGTATGGGAGCATGCGGTGACGCTCCAGTGATGTTGCACAACAATCACAAGATGTGTTGTCGCATGACACATGCCCAGATCGACGCAATGCTCGAGGAGCTCTCTAAATGAGTGAGACCCGACTGATCCTTGCAGACCTGGATGGAGACAAGTCTTGGCGGTTAGCGGACTATGTTCGGCGCGGTGGCTATGAGGCCTTAAGAACCATTATCGGGGGGAAGACTCCTCCCGACGATATCATTGCTGTGCTCAAGACAGCGAATCTTCGTGGAAGAGGCGGCGCGGGTTTTCCGACCGGGTTAAAATGGAGTTTCATGCCGAAAGGGTATGCCGGCCCGAAATACCTTGTCTGTAATTCTGACGAAGGCGAGCCTGGTACTTTCAAGGATAGGGACATCCTTCGATACAACCCTCATGCGGTCATCGAAGGCATGATCATTGCTGGCTATACCATGGGCTGTGTAGCAGGTTATAACTACATTCATGGCGAGATTTTTGAGGTTTATCAGCGTTTCGAGGAAGCGCTTGATGAGGCCAGAGCTGCTGGCTTGCTGGGAAGAGGCATTCTCGGTTCGGAATTCAGCTTCGAACTATTCGCTCATCACGGCTATGGCGCCTATGTGTGTGGAGAAGAGACCGGCTTGCTTGAGTCATTGGAAGGAAAAAAGGGGCAGCCTCGATACAAGCCTCCTTTTCCCGCTAGTTTCGGTTTGTACGGTAAGCCAACCACCATCAACAATACCGAAACTTTCGCTTCTGTCCCTTTCATTCTGCGAATGGGGGGGGAGGCGTTTCTGAGTCTGGGCAAGCCAAACAACGGTGGAACCAAGATATTTTCGGTATCCGGGCACGTCAACCGTCCGGGCAATTACGAGGTTCGGCTGGGTACGCCGTTTGCGGAGCTGCTTGAATTAGCGGGTGGAATGCGAGGCGGACGGCGCCTCAAAGCCGTTATCCCCGGTGGATCTTCTTCTCCCGTCGTTCCTGGAGAAATGATGATGGACTTGACCATGGACTACGACGCCATTTCAAAAGCCGGTTCCATGCTTGGATCAGGTGCTGTGATTGTCATGGACGAGTCGACTTGCATGGTAAAAGCACTTGAGAGACTGTCCTACTTCTATTTTGAGGAGTCCTGCGGTCAATGTACTCCGTGTCGAGAAGGTACGGGATGGATGTGGCGCATGATGCGTCGTATAGAGAACGGGGAAGGGCGAGCTGACGATTTGGCCTTGCTCGACAACGTAGCGGAAAACATAATGGGCCGCACGATTTGCGCGCTCGGTGATGCTGCGGCGATGCCGGTTAGGGGATTTCTGAAGCATTATCGGGAGGAGTTTGCTTACCACATCGAGAATAAGCGCTGCCTTGTGCCTGCAGACGTGCAACGAGAGGGTAGTCGCATTTACGTGCGCCAGGACTGATCATGCTAGAGATCGAAATTGACGGCCAAAAAGTTGAGGCGGCGCCTGGCAGCACTGTGATGGATGCTGCTCGCAAGCTTGGCAAACACATCCCCCACTTCTGCTATCACAAGAAACTCTCTATAGCGGCCAACTGCCGAATGTGTTTGGTCGAGATAGAGAAAATGCCTAAAGCGGTACCAGCGTGCGCCACGCCTGTTGCTGCGGATATGAAAATCAGCACTAATTCCGAGAAAGCGATTAAAGCGCAGAAAGCTGTGATGGAATTTCTGCTGATCAATCACCCTCTTGACTGTCCCATATGTGATCAGGGGGGCGAATGCCAACTTCAAGATCTTGCGGTTGGTTACGGCGGGTCCAAGTCGCGTTATCAGGAAGAGAAGCGAGTCGTATTTAACAAGAATCTTGGGCCGCTCGTGAATACCGACATGACGCGGTGTATCCACTGTTCACGGTGTGTCCGCTTCGGCCAGGAGATTTCTGGGGTGATGGAACTCGGGATCGCGAATCGCGGTGAGCACTCTGAAGTGATGGCTTTTGTTGACCGCTCGCTGGACTCCGAGTTGTCTGGAAATGCGATAGATTTGTGTCCGGTTGGCGCGTTGACCTCGAAGCCATTTCGTTTCGATGCGCGCAGTTGGGAAATGGCGCGCCGGTTCTCGGTCAGTCCCCATGATTCGCTCGGCGCGAATCTTCAGGTTCAGGTCAAGCACGACAAAGTGATGCGCGTGTTGCCATTTGAAAATGAAGACGTAAACGAGTGCTGGCTGTCCGACCGTGATCGCTTCTCCTATGAGGGCTTGTCTGCCCCCGATCGATTGACCCATCCGCAGATCAAGCACGGTGGGGTATGGCACAAGGTAGATTGGGAAACAGCGCTTGATTACGTTGCTCGCACACTAAGGGACATCAAGGACACACATGGTGCGGAACAAGTAGCAGCCTTGGTGTCTCCGCAGAGCACGGTTGAAGAGATGTTTCTCGCACAGAAATTGATGCGCGGGATGGGTTCGGACAACATCGATTGCCGTTTGCGGCATTGCGATTTTTCACTTGATGGCAAACGCGCTGGAGTTCCCTGGCTTGGGATGCCCGTTAGCGCTCTGTCTACACTTGATGCAGCGCTGGTTATCGGGAGTGTTCTGCGAAAAGATCACCCACTACTCGCCCAGCGTTTGCGTCAGGCGCAACGGCGTGGCGGGAAGATTGTTCGTGTTAATGCGACACAAGATGATTGGCTGATTCCTTTGGCGGCCGAGTTGGTTGCGCCGCCAGACGAATTGGCGTCTTCGCTTGTGTTGGTTCTTGCTGCCTTGTGCGCCAAGTCAGATGTAGCGATATCGCCTGCATGTGCTGCCATGATCGCGGGCCACAAGGCGGATGATGCTGCTCAAGCTGTGGCCGACGCGTTGACGTCTGGAGATAAGCGCGCGGTACTGCTTGGCAATTTCGCGCTGCACCATCAGAACTCCTCAAGTTTGCAGGTGCTGGCGGCTGAGATCGCCCGCGTTTCGGGCGCGACTTTTGGGTTTCTTGGGGACTCCGCAGGGTTCTCCGCCGCCTATCTCACGAAGCTCACACCGCAAGTGGGTATGAACGCGAGAGCTATGCTGGACTCGCCGCGCAAAGCATACGTGCTCATAGGGGTCGAGCCCGAGCTTGATTGTGGAGACGGTTCCGCCGCCTTGTCAGCGATGAGGCAGGCTTCGAGCGTCATTTACATGGGAAGTTTCGCAGGAAGCGCTCCGGATTACGCTGATGTGATGTTGCCTGTTTCTCCGTTCACGGAGACATCCGGGACATTTGTAAATATTGAAGGTCGCGCTCAGTCTTTTCAAGCCGTGACAGCGGCACTTGGTGATACGCGTCCGGCATGGAAGGTCCTTCGCGTACTTGGTAATTTGCTCGGCTTGGATGGGTTTGACTACGCGTCCTCTGAACAGGTGAGGGACGAGGCTTTACCCGAAGAAGCCTCTCTTCGTTTTGACAATAGCGTATCTGATGTCGCACCGTTCCTGGATCAACGCGTAGTTGGCACTCAGAGAATTCCGGATGTGCCGATCTATTTTGCTGATCCTCTTGTGCGTCGTGCCCCCGCTTTGCAGAGAACGCGAGATGCGGCGCTACCTAGCGTCCGCGTCGCGCCGAGTATGCTTGGCAAGCTTGGGGTCGACGAGGGGGCAAATGTCAAAGTCAGTTCGGCTAGCGGTGAAGCTTTGCTCCGTGTGCGCGCAGATAGCGCGATTCCAGAAGACTGCTGCGGTTTGTCCGCAGGGCATCCCGCGACAGTGGCTTTGGGCGCAATGTTTGGCGTACTGAAAGTGGAGCGTGCGTGATGGATCAAATGTTGCAGCCCCTTGCATCTTGGTTTGGCCCGCTTTGGTTGGTTGTCTGGACGATGCTGAAAATCGTCCTGATAGTTGCTCCGCTGCTTGGGGCAGTCGCTTATATGACCTTGGCCGAACGTAAAGTCATAGGCTGGATTCAGGTACGGATTGGCCCCAACCGCGTCGGCCCGCTTGGTTTGTTGCAGCCTGTGGCAGATGGCCTGAAATTGTTGTTCAAGGAGATCATTTCGCCGGCCAAAGCAAGCACGGGTCTTTTTTTCCTGGGACCAATCCTTGCGATTGCTCCGGCCATGGCGGCTTGGGCGGTGGTGCCGTTTGCTGATGGCATCGTGCTTGCCAATGTCAATGCTGGTTTGTTGTTTCTGATGGCTGTGACTTCGTTGGGCGTGTATGGCGTTATTGTCGCAGGGTGGGCTTCGAACTCTAAATACGCCTTGCTTGGCGCTATGCGCTCTGCAGCGCAGATGGTTTCTTACGAGCTGGCGATGGGCTTTGCTTTAGTGTGCGTGCTGATGGTGACTGGCTCTCTCAATCTGAGCGATATCGTCGCCGGGCAGTCTGTTGGCTGGTTCGCCACACACGGATTTGGCATACTCAGCTGGAACTGGTTGCCGCTGCTGCCGATGTTTGGCGTGTATTTCATTTCGGGTGTCGCAGAGACGAACCGTGCTCCGTTCGATGTCGTTGAAGGCGAATCAGAGATCGTAGCTGGTCACATGGTCGAGTACTCCGGAATGGCGTTCTCGCTGTTCTTCTTGGCCGAGTACGCAAACATGATTCTGGTCTCGGTGCTTACGACAGTCTTTTTCCTTGGGGGATGGCTGTCTCCTCTGGGTTTCTTGCCAGATGGTATCTGGTGGCTGTTGCTAAAGTCTTCGGCTTTGCTCTTTGTGTTTCTCTGGATTCGGGCTACGTTCCCACGCTTCCGCTACGATCAGATCATGCGGTTGGGCTGGAAAGTGTTCATTCCTTTGTGTTTGCTCTGGGTGCTGGTTGTCGGTATCTGGATCATGTCACCACTGTCGATCTGGAAGTAAGCCATGGGTGCAGTCAAAGACTTTTTCGGCAGTGTCGTTCTACTGGAACTGTTCAAGGGATTAGCCTTGACTGGGCGCCATTTGTTTGCCCGCAAGATTACGATTCAGTATCCCGAAGAAAAAACGCCCCAGAGCCCGCGCTTCAGGGGACTGCATGCGCTTCGTCGTTATCAGAACGGAGAGGAAAGGTGCATCGCATGCAAGTTGTGCGAGGCCGTTTGCCCGGCAATGGCGATCACTATTGAGTCGGCTCAGCGTGATGACGGCTCTCGCCGTACCACACGCTATGACATTGATTTGACCAAATGCATATTCTGCGGGTTTTGCGAAGAGGCCTGTCCGGTCGACGCGATTGTGGAGACACGTGTGCTGGAATACCACGGAGAGAAGCGGGGTGATTTGTACTACACCAAGCAGATGTTGCTTGCCGTAGGTGATCGATACGAAAAGCAGATCGCTGAAGATCGTCAGATCGAAGCGAAGTACCGCTAAACAAGGGGGCACTATGGATTTGTCTTTCCCAACTTTGTGCTTTTATCTGTTTTCGGCGATTCTGGTTTTTTCCGGTCTTAGAGTGATTACGGCACGTAATCCCGTGCACGCTGTTCTTTATCTGGTACTGGCTTTCTTTACGGCAGGCATGATCTGGATGCTGCTCCAGGCCGAGTTTCTTGCCATAGCCATTGTTCTCATCTACATCGGCGCCGTAATGGTGCTCTTCCTGTTCGTTGTCATGATGCTGGATATCAATATTGACAAGCTTCGAGAGGGATTCTGGCGCTACCTCCCTGTTGGATTGGTCGTGGCAACGATCATGGTGATGGAGATGGGGATGGTCCTGAATGGCAGCTACTTCCGCGCGGATAGCGTGTCGCCTCCGGCTACCGTGGGGCCTCAATTCAGCAATTCTCAAGCGCTTGCACGTTTGATTTTCACGGATTACGCATACCCGTTTGAGTTGGCTTCATTGATCTTGCTCGTCGCTATGATTGCTGCCGTCGTTTTGACCTATCGCAGTCGTCAGAATACGCGTCGTATTGATCCCTCAGCCCAGATCGCTGTCAAAGCCAAGGATCGATTAGTGATTCATTCGATTCCCGCAGAGTTGGATGCTTACGCGCCTACAGCTGGAGAACCCAGAAAATGATGGCCCCCTTGTCACATGTATTGATGCTTAGCGCATTACTATTCGCCATCAGTGTTGTCGGAATTTTCCTGAACAGAAAGAATCTGATTGTGCTGTTGATGGCCATTGAGCTGATGTTGTTGGCTGTCAACATGAATTTTGTGGCTTTCTCTACGTATTACGGAGACAACGCAGGTCAGATCTTCGTTTTTTTCATCCTGACGGTAGCAGCAGCTGAATCTGCGATCGGTTTGGCTATTCTGGTTGTACTGTTTCGCAACCTGCGTTCCATTCATGTGGATGACCTTGATAGCCTGAAGGGTTAATCACCAGATGACCTCAATGCAGAAACTATATCTTGTTGCACCCCTTGCTCCCCTTGCTGGAGCATTGATTGCAGGCTTGCTTGGGAAGTTGATCGGTCGCCGCGCGTCGCACCTCGTAGCCGTACTGGGTGTCGCCATCGCATTTATCGCCTCAGTAGTGATATTTCGAGATGTTCAAGCTGGCAACACATTTAATGGGTCGATCTATACGTGGGCGAACAGTGGCAGATTGAATTTTGAGATCGGGTTTCTGATCGATAGTTTGACGGTGATGATGATGCTTGTCGTCACCTTCGTGTCACTCATGGTCCATATCTACACGATTGGCTATATGGCTGAAGATGCCGGTTATCAGCGGTTTTTCAGCTACATCTCTCTGTTTACCTTTGCCATGCTCATGCTGGTGATGAGTAACAATTTCCTGCAGTTGTTCTTCGGTTGGGAGGCGGTAGGCCTCGTCTCATATTTGTTGATTGGCTTCTGGTATACACGGCCAACTGCGATCTACGCCAACCTGAAGGCCTTTCTGGTCAATAGAGTCGGTGATTTTGGTTTCCTGCTAGGGATAGGTTTGCTGGTTTCCTTGACCGGATCGCTGAATTACGCGGAGGTGTTTGCCAAGGCCCCCGTACTTGCCGAGATGCTGGTGCCTTCGACTGACTGGCCTGCCATGACCGCGATCTGTCTGTGCTTGTTTGTTGGCGCAATGGGCAAGTCAGCGCAAGTCCCCTTGCATGTGTGGCTCCCTGACTCGATGGAAGGCCCTACGCCTATTTCTGCCTTGATTCATGCCGCAACCATGGTAACGGCGGGCATCTTCATGGTGGCCCGCATGTCTCCCTTGTTTGAGTTGTCAGAAACAGCCCTGTCTTTCGTCATGGTGATTGGCGCAACCACAGCCTTGTTCATGGGGTTTCTGGGCATTGTTCAGAACGATATCAAGCGGGTTGTCGCGTACTCAACGCTCTCTCAGCTTGGCTATATGACCGTTGCACTGGGGGCGTCGGCGTATTCCGCAGCAGTTTTTCACCTGATGACCCATGCGTTCTTCAAGGCTTTACTGTTTCTTGGGGCCGGCTCCGTAATCATCGGAATGCATCATGATCAGGACATGCGAAATATGGGTGGCTTGTGGAAGTACATGAAAGTCACATGGCTTACATCGCTGATCGGATCCGTTGCTCTTATAGGAATCCCATTTACGTCGGGCTTCTACTCTAAGGATTCCATTATTGAGGCTGTTCACCTCTCGAACTTGCCTGGCGCTGGTTACGCCTATTTCTGCGTAATTGCGGGTGTTTTTGTGACTGCGTTCTATTCATTCCGCATGTATTTCATGGTTTTCCATGGAAAGGAACGTTTTGGGCATGCGCACGATGCTCACGACAACTCTGGCCACCATGGATTGGCGCCCGGGCAAAAGCCACATGAGTCGCCTTGGGTCGTAACGATTCCGCTCGTATTGCTCGCTGTTCCGTCTTTGGTGATCGGATTCACTACCGTCACACCCATGCTATTTGGCGACTGGTTCAAGGGAGTGATTTTTGTGTCAGAGCGCCATGATGTTATGGGTGTGCTGGGGTCTGAGTTTCATGGTGCATTCGCAATGGCCGTGCACGGTCTGTCCCAGCCACCGTTCTGGTTAGCTTTGAGCGGAGTAGGTTTGGCGTGGTTGTTGTACTTGAAGTTCCCGACGATTCCGGCGAGCTTACGTAAGCGTTTTTCATTCGTGTACGTCCTTCTTGACAACAAGTACTACTTTGACCGCTTTAATGAAGTCGTTTTCGCGTCTGGCGCACGTTGGCTGGGCCGCTCTTTATGGAAAGGCGGAGATCAGGTAGTGATAGACGGCATTCTGGTAAATGGCAGCACGCAGCTTGTCGCTGCTATCTCCAGACTGTCACGTCATATTCAGAGCGGCCTGATTTACCAGTATGCCTTCTGGATTATTTTGGGCGTGGTGCTGCTTTTGGCGATGTGGTCGCCGTATTTGCGCCTAGGCGCATTGGCGCCTTGATGCGTCGCTTCTAAACGATTACATATAACGGATTGCCACAATGAGCGCTGTGCCTTTTCTCAGTTTATCGATCTGGATCCCGATTGTCGGTGGGTTAGCGATTTTGGTGGGAAGCTCTGATCGCAAGCCTGAACTCGCACGCTGGCTGAGCTTGTTGGTTGCCATGACTGGATTGTTTGTAAGCCTTCCGCTCTATTTCGGTTTCGATGCCGCCACTTCGCAGATGCAATTCATCGAGAGTCTGGCGTGGATCGAATCCTTCAAGATTCGCTACGCACTCGGCGTCGATGGCATCTCGATGCCGTTTGTCATCCTGAACAGTTTCATCTCTGTCGTGGTGGTCGTGGCGGGATGGGGGACGGTCAAAGAGAAAGTGTCACAGTACATGGCCGCCTTCCTGATCATGTCGGGCTTCATTAATGGCATTTTCGCGTCGCTTGATGGCGTTCTGTTCTATGTGTTTTTCGAAGCCTCACTGATCCCGCTTTACTTCATTATTGGTATTTGGGGCGGTGCCAATCGGGTCTACGCGGCATTCAAATTCTTCTTGTACACCTTGCTTGGTTCGTTGTTGATGCTGGTGGCGTTTATCTACCTGTTTCAGGGGACAGGCAAATTTGACCTCGATGACTGGCGTGCCGTTCCACTTGACCTGAAGACCCAGACATGGATTTTCTGGGCTTTTCTAGCGTCGTTTGCCGTCAAAGTCCCCATGTGGCCTGTACACACGTGGTTGCCAGACGCCCACGTCGAAGCGCCAACCGGTGGTTCTGTAGTACTTGCTGCGATTGCCCTGAAGCTAGGCGCCTATGGATTCTTGCGGTTCTCGCTGCCAATTGTTCCAGATGCCGCGCGCGAAATGGCACCAATCATTATTGCGCTGTCGCTTATAGCCGTGATCTATATCGGTTTGGTTGCGCTGGTTCAGACGGACATGAAGAAACTCGTCGCTTACTCTTCGATTTCTCACATGGGGTTCGTTACGTTGGGCTTCTTTGTGTTCAACCAGATCGCTGTCGAGGGGGCCATCATGCAAATGATTTCGCATGGCTTCGTATCGGCAGCGATGTTCCTGTGTATCGGCGTACTGTACGACCGGATGCACAGCCGAAATATCTCTGACTATGGCGGCGTCGTAAACGTCATGCCAAAGTTCGCGGCACTGTTCATGCTTTTTTCGATGGCCAATTCGGGCTTGCCTGGTACAAGCGGATTCATAGGCGAGTTCTGGGTCATTCTCGGGGCAGTAGAATTCAATTTCTGGATAGGGTTTGCAGCCGCGACGACCTTGATTCTGGGTGCAGCATATTCATTATGGATGTATAAGCGAGTCGTTTTCGGTGAGGTTGCAAACGAGCAGGTCCGTACGCTAACGGACATCAACTGGCGAGAGACACTGGTACTCGGTGGCTTGGCATGTTGCATACTGGCAATGGGTGTGTACCCATTGCCCCTATCCGACGTGATGCACGCGTCTGTGGCTGACTTGCTGAAGCACGTAGCTGCTGGCAAGTTGTGAGAGACAAGAAAGATCGGATTCCGACGGGCGCATGATGAACTTCCAGATCCCCAACTTCCTTCCCGCGATCGCCGAGATCTTCCAGGCCAGCATGGCTTTGCTGATTTTGCTGATCATCTCGTTTTGCCGACACAGCGCTCGTGCCAGTCGCATAGCGTTCTGGCTTAGCCTGACCACTTTGCTCGCTGTGGGGGCTTATCATTTTCTGTTTTTTGCTGAGATCGATTTCGCATTCGGGCAGATGTTCTTTGATGACCCGATTGGCGACGTCTTGAAAAGTGCGGCATCGTTCTGTGTGGCCGCTGTATTGATATACGGGCGCCGTCACCTGCAGGAGCGAAATCTGGAGTCGCCTGAGTACTACATTATCGTGCTCCTGGCAGCGCTGGGGATTTGCGTTCTGATCTCGGCGGGTTCGCTGGTTACCATTTACATTGGGCTTGAACTTCTGTCGCTTGCGAGTTACGCGTTGGTTGCCCTTGATCGCGATTCCGTCCGGTCGACTGAAGCCGCAATGAAGTACTTTGTCCTCGGGGCCTTGGCCTCAGGGCTTCTGCTCTATGGCATGTCCATGGTTTACGGCGCAACGCAGTCATTGAATCTCGTGGATATCGCCATTGCGCTCAACCCTGACAACGTGGATGCGCAAGTGAGCCGTACGGTGCTGCTTTTCGGTTTGGTCTTCTTGATGGCCGGCATAGCCTTCAAGATCGGGCTGGTGCCATTCCATATGTGGATTCCGGATGTCTATGAGGGGGCGCCCACTCCTGTAACACTATTCATCGCGTCGACACCGAAACTGGCCGCGTTCGCGATGGCATACCGCCTTCTGGCTATCGGGATGTGGGATCTTGCCGAGCACTGGCAGCGGATGCTTTTGATCGTGGGGATGTCCTCCATCGTACTGGGGAATCTCGCGGCTATAGCGCAAACCAGCTTCAAGCGCATGCTCGCCTACTCCGGTATTTCGCACATGGGCTTCATGGTCTTGGGCTTGGCATCCTTTCTGCAAGGCAGTCAGGAATTTGCGCAACGCAGTCAGGAGTCTGCATACTCGAGCGCGCTTTTTTACGTCTTGACCTACGCGCTGACGGCGCTAGCGGCATTCGGCATTCTCTTGCTCTTCACCCGCAACGGGCGGGAACTCGAGTCGATTGACGACTTTAGGGGCTTGGGAAAGACACACGGCTGGTGGGCAGGGATGATGGCGGTCGTGATGTTCTCAATGGCCGGCATTCCATTCTTTGTCGGATTTTTCTCGAAGTTCTACATCCTGCACGCCCTGTTGTCAGCGGGCCATCTATGGCTGGCTGTTGCTGCGGTCATGATGTCGCTAATCGGCGCGTTTTATTACCTCCGCGTCGTGAAGGTCATGTTCTTTGATGCGCCCGCGGAGGCTTGCACTGTTGCGGCCGGTTTTGGGGTGAGAAGCATGTTGTCTGCGAACGTTCTTGCCATTGCAGTAATAGGCATTTACCCTGGCCTGCTGATGGATATATGCTTTTTGGTTGTTCATCTGTCGATGTAGGTTTATTGCGTCTTAATCTACCTTGGGGCGTTGTGATTTGAACAGGACAACCAAGGCGCCCGCCCCGCCGTCAACGAGCCGAGCCTGGCAGTAGGCTGCCACGCAGTCATAATTCATCAGCCAGCCCGCGACAAGTTTCTTGAGTACCGGATCTTTGCGGGGGGAGCCCCTGCCTTTCCCATGTACGACGCGAACGCAGCGTACGCCGTGTTTTCGCCATTTTGCGACAAAGGCAGCCAACAGTTCCCGTGCCTCTTCGCGATTGCAGCCGTGGAGATCGACGCTCTCCTGGACGACCCAACGTCCGCGCCTCAGGTCACGCAATATGCTGCGTGGCACGCCATTGGCAAGGTAAAACAACTCATCGCCGCCTTCAAGATGCAACTCAAGCGAAGTCGGTGCGTAGATTGACTCAACCAGTGCCGCACGTTCGTCGCGATCATGCTGGATCGGCAAGGGGGCAGGTTTGGGCGCTTCCACGGTGACCCGGTCATTCAGGATCGGGCGCGTACCGCGTAGCGCTTCAGCAAGAACAAGGGCATCACCTTTAAGTTCAGCCGGTCGCGTGTCGTCTTTCAGCCAGGCGTCCGGAAGCCAGTCCTCCTTGCTATGTTTGGCGGCTTTCTCCCTATCCTCATTGACCGACTGATGTCTTCGAATCGGCTCAGGTTGCGGCAGCGGAATCTCTGCCTGTCGGCTAGCAGGCAGCTCTCGTGCGCCCGCAATAGCCTGCCTGAATAACGTGCTGGCATCATCTTCTGGCGGCGAAGATGAGACAGCCCGCTTTGGTGCGGGCTGTTGCTTGAGCTGACGCTTTAGGTCAGCGAGAAGTTTGCGTGTATCGCGCACGGCTCTTCATTGCTCAGTCGCCAGATCGGCAGCGAGCCTCCATCGGCAGATTCATATTCTACAAACTGCCGAGATAGCGTTCCGCATCCAGTGCCGCCATACAACCCGTTCCAGCAGATGTAATCGCTTGACGATAAATGTGATCTGCGACATCGCCCGCCGCAAATACACCTTTGATGCTCGTCTGCGTGGCATTGCCGTGTTGCCCGCCGTGCGTCGTCAGGTAACCCGACTCGTTCATCTCCAGTTGTCCCTTGAATATCTCCGTATTCGGAGCGTGGCCGATAGCGATAAAAACTCCTTGCAGGGTGATGTCGCGTGATGTGCCGGTTTTTACATTTCTTACGCGCATTCCCGTCACGCCGGATTTGTCACCCAGCACCTCGTCCAGCGTCGAATCAAGCTCCAGAACAATTTTGCCCTCTCTAACCCGCTCGTGGAGCTTGTCGATCATGATCGCTTCGGCGCGGAATTTGTCCCGGCGGTGTACGAGGGTCACCTTGCTGGCGATGTTTGCGAGATAGAGTGCTTCCTCAACCGCGGTGTTGCCGCCGCCGATGACCGCCACTTCCTGATTTTTGTAGAAAAAGCCATCGCAGGTAGCGCATGCGGAAACACCTCGTCCCGAAAAAGCTTCCTCAGAGGGTAGCCCGAGGTACTTGGCGGTCGCACCGGTGGCAATAATCAATGCATCGCAGGTATAAGTGCCCGAATCACCTATCAGCGTAAACGGACGCTCCGTCAGTTTGCTGGTGTGAATGTGATCGAAAATCATCTCGGTGTTGAAGCGCAGCGCATGCTTTTCGAAGCGCGCCATTAATTCCGGCCCTTGCACTCCGTCAGCATCTGCCGGCCAGTTGTCGACTTCCGTGGTCGTCATCAACTGACCGCCTTGCGCCAGACCGGTAATCAAGACTGGTTTGAGATTGGCGCGTGCGGCATAGACCGCAGCGGTGTAGCCGGCAGGGCCGGAACCGAGGATGATCAGGGGATGGTGTTGGCTTTGGGCGCTCATTCTTGTGGACTCCGGGTGGGATCAAAATTCGGCTCAAGTATAGCTCGCACACGCTTTGCGCGGATTGATCACGGCGATTGACTCAGACAATCATGGCATCGTCGAATGGGGCGCAGCGCGCGGGCCTCAGCGGTAGCCCAGAAACCCTTTCAGCCGCCAGACGCCAAGTTCTCGACGCAATCCTGGCTCGATTTCAACGCTCACCTGCGCCAGTGCCTCTTGTTGGGCAAATCTCGCGCTGATTTGCTGCGCCTGTGAGGGCGAGATCAAGATGAATGTGCGCGGATTGTGCGACTCAAGTAATGGCATGGAGAGTTGGTAATGATCTTGCGGGTGCTCCAGCGGCGCCCAGGCTGCAAAGTCCCGCTTCATGTCGCGCAGCTGGTAGAGCAGGTGCGCGCTGATCGTGCGATCTTCGGTCAGCACGATGGCTTGTGGGTTTGCGTCGAGAATCGGACGAATTTCTGCCGCGAGTTGCTCCCAGCCGCGTGCCCGCTTTAAGGGATCTATTCGGGCGACCATCGGCTTGCCAAACAGCTGGAGGATATCTTGCTGGTGGTAGGCCACTAGCATGATGATGACGTTGAGCGCCAGCGCAATGCCCCACCATCGCAATCGCAGCCGTCCAAGCCATGCGCAGGCCAGTATCACTGCTGGCAGCAGGGCGGGCGCAGCCCAATTGCCATTGGCTTCAGCGCGCAAAGCCTGCAAGCTGACCAAACCAAGCAGCGGCAAGGCAAAGCAGAGCAGAAACTGGTAGCGCGGTTTGCGCAGGCGCTTGAATGCCAGGAGGACGCCGCCGGCAAAAGCGATTGCGAACCCCGGGCCGAGCGAGCCGATTTGAGCCAAAATGAACTCGATGATATTGCCGCGCTTGTCATTGCCACCATCAACGTGGGTAATGTCGGCCGTGTGGCGCAAGGTTGGAAAATCGTGTGACCAGTTCCAGATAATGTTCGGCAACACGATCAGGAGCGCCAGCGCAATTGCGCACCACAGGCCGGGTCGGGTCAAGGCATGGCGGCGCTGCCGGTCAAGCAGCAGGTAAAGCAGGGCGGAGGCTCCAAACGCCGCCATCGTGTACTTCGACATGATGCCCAGCCCAAGCGCTGCACCGAGCAGCAGCCAATCCAGCCAGTGGTCGTGTTCGACCGCGCGCAGCAGACACAGCATCGCCGCAGTCCAGAAGAACAGCAGTGGCGCGTCGGTTGACACCGCCATGCCAAGCGCCGCAACCAGCGGCATCAATGCATAGGCCAAGCCTGCTCTAAAGCCGATGCGCACGTCGAAAAGTTGCTTGCCAAGCAAATAGAGCAGCCAGGCGGTGGCAGGGTAGAGCAGCAGTGACGGCAGCTTGATGGCGAGCAAGCCGTTGCCGAAAAGGCTCGTGCTCAGCCAGATCAGCCAGGCGATGACAGGCGGTTTGGAGAAGTAGCCCCAGTCGGGCGCCTGCGCCCAGGTCCAGTACTGCGCCTCATCGATGTAGAGCGTCACGCCCAGGCGTGGAATCACCCAGAACCGGTAAAGCGTGAGCAGCACCAGCAAGCCGAGGAGCAGGATTGGTTGCGGCAGACTGGTGCTCGGGCGCTTCTTTTGCGGGCGCGGTACGTGGGTCCAGTCGTTGGGCAGGATCTGGCTTTCAGGCCATTTCGTCGCGGTGGCGTTCAGATTTGTTTTCAACGCATCCTCACCAGCAAGACACCGCCTTCACGGTACAGTACTTCCACCTTTGCATCGGCTGGCAGACGGTCAACACGGGTCAGCGCGATCTGGCCCGGCTGGGCTTGGCGCGGCGGTGTTACCTGTTCGCGATAGATGGAAAAACTGGGTGCGTGGAAATTCCACTGCACGCCCGCTTCTGCGAAATTGCGCGCCATGATGCCCGCACGTTTGACCGGGCCTTGCAGTACATCGCCAAGAAAAGGCGCCACGGCGAGCGATAAAACCAGCGTCAGCAGACTCGCGCCTGCCAGTGCGCGCAGATGTGTCGAAAAATAGCCTGTCCGGAGAGCCGCCAGCAGCGTGCCTCCCAGAGCAAGTGCCGTCAAGACGTAGTAGCCATGCGGCACTGCGGCATAGACCCTTGAAAGTTGGCTCTGGTAGTACTTGTCCAGCACCCACCCCGCGTGCAAGGCGTAGTCGGCCAGAGCCGGCAAAGCCAGGAACAGTACCAGCACGACGGCAATCGGCAACAGCCCAAGCCACGCTGCCTTCACCCGCTCACGGTGAATCGCCAACAGCACGAACAGCGGTGTACAGCCATACAGCGCGTAATGCGGCAGCTTGGTCCCAGAGAGTGAGAAGAACACGGTAACGAAGAAAAACCAGATCCACAGAAAGCGCTTGAGCGGGTCTTTCAGATCGCCCGGCACCTGACGAAGGCTCGCCACCAGCCAGGCCAGCCAGGGCAGGAGCAGGGCGGGGATCATCAGGAGGTAATAGAACATGCTGCCGGAATGGCCCTCCAGCGCACCCGAGAAGCGCTGTACGTTGTGCTTGAGAATGAAGCCGTCGATGAACGCCTGGCCGTGAATCGAGAGTGCCGCCGCATACCAGGGCACGGTGATCGCCAGCAGGATCAGCCAGCAGAACCGGATCGAATACGCTCTTCAGCCAGTCACGGAAACGGCCGGCTGACAGGCAAAACAGAAATGTGGTGGCGCCCGGCACCAGCAAGGCCACCGGCCCCTTGGTCAGTACGCCGAGGCCGATCCACAGATAGCTGCGCAAGAGCGGCGCCCGGCGCCCGGACTCCAGATGGCGCCAGCTATCCAGTAGCGCCAGCGCCAGCAGCATATTGAGCAGCGCGTCTGCTGTGGCGGCACGGCCGATTGCGTGCACGCCCAGGCTGGTCGCGGCAATCCCGCAGGCCATCAAACCCGCCTCGCGGCCAAAGCGCTGCCAGGCAAAATGCCCCGCGGCAAAACACCAGGTCGAGGCCGCCAGGGCCGAGGGCAAACGGAAGCTCCATTCATTCGGCCCGAACAGCCAGACGAAGATCGCCTGACACCAGTAGATCAGGATCGGCTTGTCAAAGCGCGGATCGCCGTTGAGCCAGGTCGACAGGAAATCGTGACGCACGAACATCTCGCGCGTGGCCTCGGAGAAGGCGCCTTCGTCCACGTCAAACAGCGGTGCGCCACCCAGATTCATCAGGAACAGGACGGCGGGCAGGAGGAACAGCGGCCAGAGCTCGCGGGCAGTAGGGGATTTGTTCATCTTGGTGGCGGCTCAGCGAGTGACATTCGGCAGTGTGCCTGCAGGATCGCAGAACGAAAAGGTGAGTCCGGCCTGAGCCAGCCAGCGGTTCGTTTTTCCGGATTGGATCATGCCGAAATGAATTCCTGAAGTCGCTTACGTTCGTAAGTCGAGATGTTTTCGTTCAACCGTGCCGTGGCGACGATCTGTAACCAGAGAGCGAGTTCGGGGCACAGATCCTCAAGACCGTTCAGACGGGAATAGGTTTCCAGATAGACCCGATTGAAATTCTGGCGGAGGGCTTCGTATTCGTCGATCGTAAAGCCGTTCGGCGCATGCGGCCCCGTAGTGGAAACCGCTTCACCAAAGCAGATCAGCAAGGAACTGCGAGCGATGTCTGCCAACGGGTTACCCAGCGACGCGTCGTTCCAGTCGATGATGGCTGGGGGCTCGCTCGCAGCAACAAGGATGTTGCCGAGGTGAAAGTCTCCATGACATAGACAGCTCACGCCGCCGCCTTGCTGTTCAAGCAGGCCCAGCGCCTTTGTGCGCCGCGCTTCCGAAACGTCCCTGGCATGGTGGATCGCGTGGCGCAGTCGCTCGGTTTGACGCGGCAGTCCTGCCGCGCCGAGGCTGGACGAAACCGGTAGCGCATGGAGCGTGCTGTGCAGGCTCGCGAGCTGTTGCGCAAACTGATCTGGCAGACGCGGGGATGTTTTGAAGAGTGCTTCCTGCAGCGTTCCGCCTTCGACCTGCGCGTAGAGCAGGCCATATCGGTCGCCCCGGCGTACAAGTCCGCCAACCGCCGGAATCCTGAAAGCATTTGCGTCGCGTGCGAGAGCGAAAGCCGCCTGGGCCACGCACCTCTCGTGTTCCACCTCCGCAGCACCGATATGCCGGTGAAACAGCTTGAGCACCCAGCCCGGCAAACAGGCATAGACGTCGGCCGTCGCGCCAGACGCGATCGGAGCGCCTGGCAGCGAGAAGTCATCGGGCAGTGCCGGAGCGGCGAGCATCGTCCGTGCTGGGTAGGGGAGCTGGAAGGCGGATGCGGCTCGCATCTATTCCTTATGCCAAGCCTCATCCTGAGTCAGATTATCCGGGTTGCGCACCGAGTACAGCTTGGCGGCGCCGGACTCGAAATAGATGCGCGCCAGCGTTTCTGCCAGGATGCCGGTGAGGATGAACTGCACGGCCATGATGATGGAGAAGAAGCCGACCATCAGCAGCGGCCGGGTGCCGATGTCTTGGTGCAAGGCGAATTTCAGCACGGCCATGTAGGCGAGGATGGCGCCACCGATGGTACCGAGCGCGAGCCCGGCGCCGCCGAAGAAGTGGCCGGGGCGGGCGCGGTAGCGCATGAAGAAGAACACCGAGATCAGATCAAGGATCACGCGGAAGGTGCGTGAGATGCCGTACTTGCTCTCGCCGAACTGGCGGGCGTGGTGGCTGACGACTTCTTCGGCAATGCGGCGTGGCGTGGTGACGGTGGCCAGCCAGGCAGGAATGAAACGGTGCATTTCGCCGTAGAGCTTGACGTTCTTGATGACGCTGGCGCGGAAGGCTTTGAGGCTGCAGCCATAGTCGTTCAGCGTCACGCCGGTGATGCGGGCGATCAGGCGGTTGGCAATGCGTGAAGGGATCTTGCGCAGAACGAGGCCGTCCTTGCGGTTCTTGCGCCAGCCGGAAACGAGGTCGAGATCTTCGTTGAGCAAGCGCCCGACCATACGCGGGATGTCCTTGGGGTCGTTCTGCAGGTCGCCGTCCAGCGTGACGATGACGTCGCCCCGCGCCGCATCGATGCCTGCCTGCATGGCTGCGGTTTGCTTGAAGTTGCGCATCAATTCGACGGTACGCACATGCGGGCCGAACTTGGCGCCGACACGGCGCAATTCGTTCGGCGTGGCGTCCGAGCTGCCATCGTCCACCAGGATCAGCTCCCAGGGGTGCGGGTAGCCGGCGAGGCCTTCATGCACGCGGGCGATCATGGGCTCGACGTTTTCGGCCTCGTTGTACATCGGAATGACGATGGACAGGCTGTGGGCGGGGATGTGGCTGAAGTCTTGGACAGGCGTATTCATGTCGGGGGATTACCGTTGTTGGCGGTCAAAGGGGCGCCCGGCAGCAGGGCTGCCGCCAGGCCACCTGCGAGCAGGGCGCAGGCGATGACGAAAAGGTGCAAGGCGAGGGCAGCGTTCAAGCCTTGCTGGAAGCTGATGTTATGCGCCGTCAGCAGCGCCGCGCCGCCTGCCTCGTAAGTGCCGAATCCGGCAACCCCCTGAATCGGCAGAATGGCGGCGAGTTCAACACCGAGTGCTCCGGCAAGCCCCGCCAGTAAAGGCGTGGCAAGCAGGGCTGCAAGCAGCCAGGCTTGGGCCAGCAGCTTGATGCTCCAGTTGGCGAGCGTCCACAGCCAGCCCCGGCCATGATGGCGGGTGGATTCGGCGAGTGCTTCGCGAATGCGGTGAATGCTTGCCGAGAAGCGGCCCGCGCGCGTTTCAATTTCAGGGTGGCGTGCCGCCCATACCGGGATGAGCCAGGCTGCCAGCACCACGGCGCCAATCCAGGCCAGGCGGAGCGCCAGGTGCAGGTTGGGCCAGACGAAAGCGGCGAGCGCCAGCACCACAAAGGCATCCTGAATGCGCAGCCAGAGCAGCGCGACCACGGCACGCGTGGTGGGCACTCCGAACCAGCGCGACAAAAGCACCGGAAACGCGGCCTCGCCACTGCGGAAAGGCAGGATGTTTACCATCGCGTTATGCACCAGCGTCAGCCGCAAGATGCTGCTGAAACGAGCGCCAGTTGTCTCGCGAAACTCGTCGTACACCCGTCCGGCACGCAAGAGGTAGCTGGTGATGAAGGCTGCGACGGTCAGCAGCAAGTAGTGCGCAGGTAGCGCCTGCACGGCAACAAGAGAATCATGCCAACGGGCGCCGCTGTGCGCGACCCAAAGCACGAAACCCAGCGTGATGAGAAGCGCAAGCCCTCGTTTGACAAGCGTTTTCACGTGCGAAACCCTGCTGGCAAGCCCTGCCATGGGCGGGTAAGCAGCGGCAAGTTGCATGGTGACAAAGCGATCAAAATTGGAGGTGGCCCAAGGTTGGCGAAACCGATCAAGTGTACCATTGGCCCCTTGCTGCCGTCTTGGCGTTTGCTGAGGGCGCCGCATGGGCAGCGCCGAAGATATTGGCGCGAGGCCAGCGTCTTTCCACCACTTGAATCATGAGCGACTTGAATCTTTCCCCACCCATGCCTAGCGAGCCGGGAAAACTCGGCATCGAGTCTGATGAGCTGCGTTTCATTCAGCGTGCTGCCCGGCTGCTGCTGCATTACAACATGCGCACCGAGTCGCTCAGACAGCGTCTGCAAGAGATCGGCGCAGCGCTCTGGCTGCCCTTGCAGGTTCATGTGGGCTATCGAACGGTGACGGTCTATACGCCGGATGGCGAAAACGTCCATGCGCAAGCGCCGGAGTTTCGCATCAACATTGCAGTGAGTGCCGAGGTTAACCGCATCATCGACAAAGTGTGTGCAGGCAAGTTGCAGCTGCCAGAGGCCATCAAGGTGCTCGACGAAGTGGAAAAAACCGCCGGGCGCCACGATCGCTGGACACTTTCATTGATGTTTGGCCTGGCCGCTGGCGCCCTGGCCTGGTTGCTGTCGGCGGACTGGGCAGGCATGGCCGTGATCGCGATCTCGTCCGCGCTCGGCATGCTGGCTCGCCAGGAAATGCACAAGTACCACCCGGTGCTTTTTGCCTTGCCATTTGTAGCGGCGCTGATCGGGTCCCTGATGGGGGGCGCGGTGATCCAGCTTGGCTGGACGCACACGCCGGGCATCTGTCTGATCGTGCCGGCCTTGATGCTGGTACCCGGACCGCACCTGATCAACGGCCTCTACGACATGATCGAAAACAACATGCAGACCGGGATCCCCCGCCTCGGCCTTGCTGCCGGCATTCTGGTCGCGGCGGCGATGGGCATCTTTCTCGGCGGATGGATCACTCTGGGCATGACGACAGTACCGCCGTCCACGGTGGCCGATCAGCCCATCCCATTGTGGCTGGATATAGTCCTGGCCGGGGTCGCTTCTTGTGGCTTCGGCGCCTTCTATAACGCGCCCTGGCGGGTATTGTGGACCTCGATCGTGTGCGGCATGGTCGGGCATGGCATTCGCTACATTTGCCTTGCGAACGGCATGCAACTGGAGATAGCCACCCTGTTTGCCTGTCTGGCTATCGGCTTCATGGCGATCCGTTGGGTGAGCAGCATGCGTATTCCGTTTGCGGCAGTGGCCTTCGCGGGCGCAGTGCCGATGATGCCGGGTGTACTGATGTTCCGCAGCATCGGCGGAGCGATGGAGATTGCCTTTGCAGGAGGGAGCGCCCCGTTGAGCCTGGTCGCCGGAACGCTTGGCAGCATGTTCAAGGCAGCGTTTGTCGTAGGCGGCATGGGCATGGGTTTGCTCGCAGGCGCTTGGTTGGGCGAACACTTTTTCCGTTTGGCACTCAGGTTGCGCAAATGAAGCCAAGGCTGGCATTGATCGGTGCGCCGACGGATGTCGGGGCGGGGACCCGAGGGGCATCAATGGGCCCCGAAGCGCTGCGCGTGGCGGGTATTCTGCCAATACTTGCAGAGCGCGAACTCGATGTCATCGATCTGGGTAACCTGAGTGGCCCCGCCAACCCATGGCAGCCGCCCGTCAATGGCTATCGCCATTTGGCCGAGGTTGTGGACTGGAATCTGCGGGTGTTCGCCGCGGTGCAATCGGCACTGCGTGATGTTCGCCTGCCCATTTTGCTCGGCGGTGATCATTCGCTGGCGATCGGGTCGGTCAGCGCGGTGGCGCAGCACTGCAGACAGCGCGGGAAGAAGCTGCGTGTAATCTGGCTGGATGCACATGCCGATTTCAATACCTCGGTCATTACCCCCAGTGGCAACCTGCACGGCATGCCGCTTGCCTGCTTGTGTGGAGTGGGGCCTCCGGCTCTGGCTGGCCTCTCCGGCCAAGTCCCTGCCTTAGCTATTCAGGATGTTCGCCAGGTCGGCGTCAGGTCGGTCGATGCTGGCGAGCGCAGGCGCGTGCATGAGGCGGATCTGGAGGTCTTTGACATGCGATACATCGACGAATCCGGCATGCGCGACACCATGCAGCAGGTGTTGGCAGGCCTGGACGCCGATACGCATCTGCACTTGAGTTTCGATGTTGATTTTCTCGATCCTGAGGTGGCGCCTGGAGTTGGCACACCTGTTCCGGGCGGCCCCACCTATCGCGAAGCGCAACTCTGCATGGAGATGATCGCGGATACCGGGCTGCTCGCCTCGCTGGACGTGATGGAACTCAACCCCGCGCTGGATCAGCGCAATCGCACCGCGGATCTCGTTGTGGATCTTCTCGAAAGTTTGTTCGGCAAGAGCACATTGATGCGCAAGACCAGCGCGAGATCTGGGTAAGTCGGTGTCGGCTCGGGGCATGGCGCGCACTCGGGGCTGCGTCTATCGTCGCAGACTTATTCGTGTTGGCGAAAACAAGGGGCAATAATGAAGCGTGGTTTCGTGATTCTTGCAGCAGCTTGCCTGTTCTCCTGTGGTGGTGGCGGTTCGGGCACTTCCAGCATCGTGACCGGTAACGATGGCGTTCCGGCAACCGGAACATCTTGCGTGACGCCTGCGACGGCTGCCTATGCCGCGGCGTGCGCCTTGGGGCGCGGGGTGAACCTGGGCAATGCGCTGGACGGGCCCAATGAAGGCGAGTGGGGCGTCACCTTGAACGACGACGTGTTTGATCGCATCAAGGAAGCCGGCTTCGCGACCATGCGTCTGACGGTGCGCTGGAGCAATCACGCAGCAGCGACGACCCCCTACACGATCGACCCGGCTTTCATGGCCCGAGTTGACTACGCCGTGAAATCCGCGCTGGACCGCGGCTTGTATGTGGTGCTCGACATGCATCACTACCGCCAGCTTGATGGTGACACACGTGATGCCGGCGAATTTGCAGTGGCCGATGCCGTGCTGGAAGACCGGATGGTCGCCATGTGGCAGCAGATTGCCGAACATTTCAAGGACAGTTCAGCCAAACTGCTTTTTGAGCCTTACAACGAGCCGCACGGCCGCCAGACCGCCGCAAAGTGGAACGCGCTGCTGGCCCGCGTGCTGGAGACGGTGCGCGTCACCAATCCCACGCGACTGGTCATTGTCGGGCCCGTGCAATGGAATAACGCCTCGGCACTCAAGGATCTGGTTCTGCCGAAGGATCCCAACCTGATCGCTACCATCCATAACTATGAACCCTTCCAGTTCACCCACCAGGGTGCTGACTGGGTGTCCGGCTCGTCAAGCTGGCTCGGGACAGGTTGCTGTGACGCTACCCAGCGGGCGCAGATCGTCGCCCCGCTCGATATCGCCGCGCGCTGGAGTCAGGCCACCCAGATTCCGGTCTGGGTGGGCGAGTTCGGTGCCTATGAAAAAGCGCCTGCTGCGGCCCGCGTGGCCTACACCCGATTCGTGCGCGACGAGATGGAAAAACGCGGCATGAAATGGGCGTACTGGGAATTTGCCAGTGGCTTTGGCCTGTACAAGCAGTCCACAGGAGCCTGGAATGTCCCGCTGCGGGACGCTCTTCTGGCGCCCTGATCAGTCTTCTGCCGGCGACGTATCTGTACGCTTTGGCCGAAACGCGCAGAATCCCGGGCGCGGCCCTTTTTGCGGGTGATTCCGGCAAGTCTGCGGACGCTGCTCGTAAATCGAGCAGCGTCGGGTGTCACGCGTCAAGTAAATGCAGTCGCCGTTGGCACGGCGCGCCAGAATAAACACGCCGGACGCGTGGTTGAACTGATCAACCACGCGTGCCTGTGTCAGGCGCTTGGCGATCTGTTTGGCGGGGCCTTCTGCCTCGAACTCATCGACCAGTCCCATCCTGATCAGGTCTGGTAACCAGACTTCGACAGGCATGGTGCAGCAGCAGGCGTGGCATTCGTCGCACATGCCTTTGTGGAACCTGTGCCAGGTGCGGTGTCGTCAAGCTCTGACCGATGGCTCAGTGTATGTTTCATCGCTGTGGAGCAGGCGGTTGATCAGGGCTGGCAGGATAACCCCAGGGGAGAAGCCCCCCCGTTTGTTGGGTTGTGTTTGTTGTGGTGGAAGACCCCCCGCCCCCCCGCCTGGCAGATAGCAGACACCTACCAGTGCGCCGCCGAGTCTTGCGGATTCCTTACCGTCAGCTTTTTGAAAACCTGTCAACCCGACTCCTGATGACGCGTTACTGGCTGCATGGTGCCTGTCACTGTGTTGCAAACGGAGAGTCAAATGGGAAGACGTTGTGATGAAACAATTGGTCAGTTTCTTGAATCGCTCAAGAAAGCTGGCGTTGAGATCAGCAACGAAGGTGAATTGAGAGCGCGCCTGGAAGAAGTCCAGCGCTGGCATTACGCGTTTATTACCCTGGCGTCCAACGGGCGTTTGATCGGAATTTCGTTTTCAGAGCAGGGGCGCGGTATCAACGAAGGCAAACTGCGCGAAACCTTTGAGCGCTACAATTTTCCCGACCACACCGATACCCTGTTTACTGCGGCGCTGAAAGCCGCACACTGAGCCAGTCCCTGGCAGAATCGACATATGGCGCATTGCAGGCAATGCGCCATTTTTTTGGTTTGCGCCTCAGTTACTCGATAGCGCGCTGCTGAGCAGGCGGGCGGTCACGTCCACAATCGGAATTACCCGCTCGTATGCCATTCGTGTTGGGCCGATGACTGCAATCGTGCCCAGTATCTTGCCATTCGCCTCATAAGGCGCTGAAACGACAGAGCACTCATCAAGTGTGGCCATGCCGGATTCGCCGCCAATGAAGAGCTGCACCCCTTCCGCTCGGTTCGACATGTCGAGCAATTGCACCAGCCCCGATTTCTGTTCGAAGAGTTTGAACAGCTCACGCAGACGCCCCATGTTGGACGAGAGATCGTCAACCTCCAGCAAGTTGCGCTCGCCCGAAATGAGGTAGTTCGAACCATCGTCGGCCATGGCCTGCTGGCTGACGTTGATGGCGGCATTCATCAGATCGCTCATGTCCTGCCGCAACTGGACAAGCTCGGCACGCAGATGGTCGACCACATCAGCGAATGCCAGACCTACGCAGTGATGGTTCAGATAGTTGCTCGCGGTGACGAGCTCAGCCGGCGTGTAGTGATGCTGGGTGAACAGAATGCGGTTCTGCACGTCTCCGTTATCGGTCACGATGATCAGCAGCACGCGCTTGTCCGAGAGGCTGACAAATTCGATCTGGCGGATCTTCACCGCATCGCGCTTGGGCGTGACCACAATGCCAGCGAAATGCGTCAGCTCCGAGAGCAGTTGCGAGGCCGTCGCCAATACGCGGCGGGGCTCGTCGGGCTGAATATGGTGCTCGATCTCCCGCACCTCGGTCTGCTCGAGCGGGCGAACCGTCAGCAAGGTATCGACAAACAGCCGATAACCCAGCGCAGTCGGAATTCGGCCGGCGGACGTGTGCGGGCTGGCAATCAAGCCCAGTTCCTCAAGGTCCGACATCACGTTCCGGATCGTGGCCGGAGACAGCTCCAGGCCAGACTGGCGCGACAGCGCACGCGAGCCAACCGGCTGGCCATCGGAGATATAGCGTTCCACAAGGGTCTTGAGCAGCACCCGGGCGCGTTGATCTAACTGCTGGTTCATAGGCTAATTCTATTGAAGCGTTGCGCTCATGCCTAGGCGGTCGCGATCAGGATGCCCGCCTGTGGTTAAATGCCAAGCCATGGAAAAGGAATTCGGCATCGTAGCCCTAGTTGGCAAATACCAGAGCGCTGAAGTCGCCGAGGCGCTCGAACGGACGGCCCGCTTTCTGCAACAACGTGGGCAGGAAGTGTGGCTCGAACATGATACCGCGCAGGCGGTTGGGCATGATGGATCTGTTCGCGTGGCGACGCTCGACGAAATCGGTGAAGGGGCCGACCTCGTTGTCGTGCTCGGCGGCGATGGCACCATGCTGGCCACGGCAAGGCGGCTTGCCGGCCACTCCTTGCCCCTCGTAGGCGTCAATCAGGGGCGGCTCGGCTTTCTCACCGATGTGCCACGGGACCGCATGCTGGAGTGCCTGGCCGAAATTCTCGACGGGCATTACCTCCGTGAGCGCCGGGTCTTGCTGCAGGCGGAAGTCTGGCGTGAAGGCCAGCCGGTCTTTTCCACGATGGCCTTGAACGATGTTGTGCTTTCGCGCGGCGAGTTCGGGCGGATGATCGAATTTGAACTCCATGTGGATGGCGAGTACATCTACACGCAGCGCTCGGACGGCATGATCGTGTCGACGCCGACCGGCTCAACGGCCTATGCACTCTCGGCCAATGGTCCGATTCTTCATCCGCGCCTGGCCGGGTTTGTGGTCGTGCCACTGTGCCCGCATGCGCTGACCTATCGCCCCCTGGCGCTGGCGCACGAGAGCGCGGTCGAACTCGTCATCCTGCCGCCGTTCGATGCGCGGCTGTTTTGCGACGGGCAGACCCTGTTTGAAGTGCAGGGCAGCGACCGCATACACATCAAGCGTGCGCCATCGGGCGTTACCTTGCTTCACCCCCGCGATTACAGCTATTTTGCGGTGCTGCGCGAAAAGCTCCACTGGAGTGCGGCGCCACGCTTGTCATAAATCTCCCTTAGCGTTCTTCTCTTTCTGCGATCTTGCCCGGAATTGTTAACCATGCTTCGTCGTTTGCTGATCCAGGATTTCGTACTGGTCGATCGCCTTGAACTCGATTTTCGTCCTGGCTTCGGCACGCTCACCGGCGAGACCGGTGCCGGCAAGTCGATCCTGCTGGATGCCTTGTCGCTGCTGTTGGGCGAGCGTGCCGAGGGCGGCGTGGTGCGGGCGGGTCGTGAGAAGGCCGATCTGGTTGCAGAGTTCGATCTCGCCGCAGGCGCTGAGGTGACGACTTGGTTGCAGGCGCAGGATCTGGCGGCGGACGAGGACGTGTTGCTGGTGCGCCGCGTTGTGGACGTGGGCGGACGTTCTCGCGCCTACATCAATGGCATGCCGGTAACCGCGACGCAGTTGCGCGAGCTGGGCGAATTCCTCGCCGATATCCACGGCCAGCACGCTCACCACGCACTGCTCAAGGCGGACGCGCAGCGCCAGATGCTGGATGCGCAGGCCGGTCAGACGGGTCTGGCTCGCGAGGTCGCGACGCAGTACCGCGAATGGCAAAGTGCCCGGCAGGCTCGCCTGGAAGCCGAGAAGGGCGTTGAGGCCCTGATGCACGAACGTGAGCTGCTGCAGTTTCAGACCAAGGAACTCGTGGCGCTGGATTTTGTGGCTACCGACTGGGAGACCCTCAATCAGGAACACGCACGACTTGCCAACGCGGCGACCTTGCTGGCGGGCGCGGGGAGCGCACTGGATATCGTGAGTGAGGGTGAAGTGCCGCTGGCGGGCGAGACCAGCCGGCTGGCGGCACGGCTCGAAGAGCTGGCAAGTTACGACCCGGCAATGGGTGAAATCGCCGAGTTGCTTTCGGATGCGGCGATTCGCCTCGAAGAAGCGGCACATGCCTTACGCCGGTACCAGGACCATATCGATCTTGACCCGGCGCGTTTGAGCGAGATTGAGCAACGCATCGAGGCGATCGTTGGCGCAGCGCGCAAATACCGCGTTCAGCCAGAAGGATTGCCCGAGCTGCTGCTCGGTCAGCAGGCGCGTCTGGCCGAGATCAGCGAGCTCGTCGATCCAGAGGCGCTGCGCGTGCGCGAGGAAGCCGCACAGCGCGTTTATTCGGCGCGCGCCAGGCAGCTCTCCGAGGGGCGGCTGGCGGCGGCGAATGCGCTGAGTGCAGCGGTGTCCGAGGCCATGCAGGATCTGGCGATGGCGGGCGGGCGCTTCGAGGTGGCCCTGCTACCCGAGCCGGAAGGCACGGCCAACGGGTTTGAGCGCATCGAATTCCAGGTGGCTGCCAACCCGCACCAGGCGCTGCGCCCCATGGCCAAGGTGGCGTCGGGCGGCGAACTCTCCCGGATTGGTCTGGCGATCCAGGTCATTGCGTCAGAATCCCAAGCCGTTCCGACGCTGATCTTTGACGAGGTCGACGTCGGCATCGGGGGCAGCGTGGCCGAGATCGTGGGTCGCCGTCTGCGCGAGCTGGGGCGACACCGGCAGGTCTTGTGCGTGACGCATTTGCCGCAAGTCGCGGCGCAGGCCGATTGGCAATGGCGGGTGCTCAAAGAAACGGAAAACGGCGTGACGCTTTCTCGGCTCGATGTACTGGACGAGGCGGGGCGCGTTGAAGAAATCGCGCGCATGCTGGGCGGCGTGAATATTACCGAGACCACGCGCAACCATGCCGCCGAGTTGCTGGCAAACCGGAGCGGATGATGATTCCTGAACGTATCGCGCTATGGCCGGGTGTGGCGCCCGGCAGCGAAGGGCTGACGCTCGCCGAGCGTATCGACGAGAGCAGCCCTGAGCCTGACGCGTTTCATGATCGATCGGTCTGCGGCGTGACCGTACCCAGTTTGGAAGTGCTTCGCCCCCAGATCGCCAATCGCGCCAGCATCCTTCTGGCGCCCGGTGGAGCCTACAGCCGGGTGGTGTTCGACAAAGAGGGCAGCGAGATCGCACGCTGGCTGACCACCCTGGGGTTTACCGTTTTCGTTCTGAAATACCGCTTGCCCGGCGAAGGTCATGCCCAGCAGAGCGATGTGCCCCTGCAGGATGCCCAGCGGGCCATCCGCCTGATTCGTGCGCAGGCAGACGATTGGACGCTGGATGCAGACCGGATCGGCGTAATGGGCTTTTCGGCTGGCGGTCATCTGGCAGCAAGCCTCGTGACGCGCCATCAGCAGAACGTGTATGTGCAGGTAGATGGTGCCGACGTGTTATCGGCACGCCCGGATTTCGCCATCCTGATCTACCCGGTCATCAACATGCGCGCGCCGCTGGTGCATGCCGGCTCGCGCCTGGCTTTGCTGGGTGATGCGCCCAGCGCGGAGCAGCTGGGCACTTATTCCTGTGATGAACAGGTAAGAACCGATGCGCCACCGCACTTCATCAGCGTGGGCGCCGACGATGCCGTGGTTCCCGTAGCCAATAGCTTGTCTTACTACCAGGCGCTGCTGGCTGCCGGGGTGTCTGCCGAGCTTCATGTATTCGAGCACGGCGAGCACGGCCACGCGATCCGCTTCGCCCAAGGCCCGGTCGGGGCCTGGACGCGCTTGCTGGCGAGCTGGCTGGCTACCCGCTGAACGGGCGCAACAGCTGCCCGGAGAGCCTTATCCAGAGCGGCTCTCCAGGCAGGTTTTCAGGGCAGTTCCTTGTGCAGCTTGACGGGTTTGCTCATTCGCTTGCGCAGGCGGATGTTGATCATCTCCACCACCACCGAGAACGCCATCGCGAAGTAGATGTAGCCCTTCGGTATGTGCGAGTCGAAGCCCTCGGCGATCAGCGTCACGCCGACCAGCACCAGGAAAGACAGGGCCAGCATCTTGATCGTCGGGTTGGCGTCGACGAATTCACCAATGCTCTTGGCGGCAAACATCATGACGCCCACCGAGATCAGGATCGCCAGCACCATCACGCTGAGCTGATCAACCAGCCCGACCGCAGTGATCACCGAATCGAGCGAGAACACGATGTCGATCACCGCGATCTGGACCAGGACAGCACCGAAGGCAGCTTGGGCGCCCGAGGAGTGGCCGCCATCGGCGTCGTTCTCCAGCGAGGCGTGGATTTCATGCACGCTCTTCCAGAGCAGGAAGAGGCCGCCGAAGATCAGGATCAGGTCACGGCCCGAGATCTCCTGCCCCAATACCGTAAACATCGGCGCCGTCAGCTTCATGATCCAGGCAAGCGACATCAGCAAGAGGATGCGTGTGCCCATGGCGAGCAACAGGCCGAGACGGCGCGCCAGATTGCGTTGCGCCTCGGGCAGGCGCCCGACCAGGATCGAAATGAAAATGATGTTGTCGACGCCCAGGACGATTTCCAGCCCGGTCAGGGTGGCGAGGGCGATCCAGGCATTGGGGTCTGCTAACCAGTCAAGCATCACGTGTCTTTCAGAAAAATGAGAGCGAGGTGCCGGACTATAGCAGGCCTGAAAGAGTTTCCGGCAGGAGGCGTGCGGAGCGGAGCGCAGCGCGCAGAACCTGCCCGAAGAGCCTTATGGGGCGCGGCTCTCCGGGCTGTTTTTTCAGCTTCCAGGCTCTGCTAGCTCGCGCATGGCGCGGCGTGAGAGCAGTGCGACACCCACCGCAAACACGGCGACCAGAAGCAGGGCGAATGCCAGACTGCTGCCGCTGGCGATGGCGCCGATCACCGGCGGCCCCATCATGAAGCCGACGTAACCCACCGAAGACACACCGGCGATGCCGGTGGCGGGCGCCGTACCCGGGACGCGCGCCGCGGCCGAGAACAGCACCGGCACGATGTTCGAAAAGCCGATGCCAACCAGCGAGAAACCGATCAGAGCGACCCAGGGGTGGCCTGCCGCCAGGCTGGCGGTCATCGCAAGGGCCGATAGCCAGGACGACCACCAGACCGTCGCCTGGGAGCCGAGCTTGGCCCGAACCCAGTCGCCCCCAAAGCGGCCTGCGGCCATGGCGCCCGAGAATGCGCCATAGGCCAGCGCGGCCTGATGCTGCGGGCTGTGCAGCACATCGTGCATGTAGAGCGTGCTCCAGTCGTACATGGCGCCTTCACCCACGAAGCCCATCGCCGCCATCACACCGATCAACAAGATGGTGCCGTGCGGCAGGCGGAAGCCTTCCCGGGCGGCTTCCTCGGGCGAGTGGGTCGCTTCAACCGGCATCATCCAGGCGCTGGCCAGTGCGATCAGGGCAAAGCCGATGATCGAGGCGCCGGCCAGGTGGTAAATCGGTGCCACGTTCAGCGCGGCGATGACCGACGCGATGAGCGCTCCCGCCATGCCGCCGAGACTGAAGAAACCGTGAAAGGAGGACATGATCGGACGCTTGTAGGCGTGCTCGACGGCCACCGCCTCGGCGTTCATCGCGACATCGAACGAGCCATTGAAAAGACCGTAGCAAAACAGCATCAGCAACAAACCGGCATAACCCGGCATCAGCAACAGCACGGCCAGCGGCGCGCACATCATCAGGCCGGTCGCCAGCACCACCTTGCGTGCACCGTGGCGGGCCACCCATTTGCCGACCTGCGACAGCCCGATCAAGGCGCCAACGCCGGCCGCCAGCATCAGCCAGGACAGGGCAGCATCTGAAAGACCGTACTGCGCCTTCACGGTCGGCACATGTACACCCCAGGTGGCAAACACCATGCCGCAGATGAAGAAATGGCACTGGGTGGCGAGGCGGGCTTTGAGCGGAGCACGTTCCGGGGCAGGGTGATGCGTCATGGTCGGGGTCTGCGTTAAAGGGGGTGAAGAGATTGTCTCCCGCGCTGGGCGGCTTGTGCCATGCCTGCAAGCAGAGCTGACTTGCCCTGAAGCCGGATGGCCGAGCGCCGCCCCGGTTCCTCGCTTAGAATCGCGCCTTCTCTCAGCTCTGCCCCTTGGCTTCTGGCGAGGTGGCACAACACCATCCATGAAAATCCTGCTCCTCAAACGCGACAAGCTCGGCGACATGCTCCTCACCACTCCGATGTTTGCCTTGTTGCGCCAACACCTGCCGGACGCACAGATCGACGTGCTGGCCAATACCTATAACGCCTGGGTCCTGGATGGCAACCCGGACGTCAATCGCGTCTGGTCCTACCAGCGCGTCAAGGAAGCCGGGCGCATTCACTGGACGGCCGCCTTTGCTCAGGCCGGCAGATCCTGGACCTGCGTGCCGAGAAATACGATTGGGTGATCGTGGCCAACGGCGATGCGTCGCATCGCGCCATCAAACGCGGTGCCTGGCTGGGCGGCAAACATCTGGTGTCCTACACCGACGCGCAGAACAGCCATGACCGTGTCACCCATGCCTTGAGTGTGCAGAAGTCCCAGCACGAAGCGCAGCGCATGGCACAGCTGCTCAGCCCGCTCGGCATCGCCTTGCCAGAAACCCTGCCGCCGCTGCGTTTCCAGCTCCCGCAGGAAGCGCTCGATTTCACGCCCGGTTGGCTCGCCAAACACGATCTGGTGCCCGGCGGCTATATCACCCTGGGCCTGGGCGCCCGGCGTGCCAAGAAACAACCCACCACCGAACAGATCATCCGCTGGACCCGTCATTTCCATGAAGTCTGGGGTCTCAAAACCGTGTTCATGTGGACGCCGGGCAAGAGCGATAACCCTCTCTATCCCGGTGACGACGACACCGCGCAACCCGTGCTCGACGCGCAACTGCCCTGGCTGGTGCCCTACCGCGGCGTGCTCAAGTGTGCGTTGGGGCTGATCTGGAGTGGTCGCACCAGCCTCTTCCCGGACAGCGGCCTGATGCACTTTGCCGCCGCCAGCCCCGGCGGCGTGCTGGGCTTCTTTGCCGATACCGAGGTGTCGCCCGCGCCAGCGCAATGGGGGCCCATCGGCCCCAAAGCCCTGTGGCTGGAAGCCCCCAAGGCGGTGTCGCAACTCGACGATGAAGCCGTGCTGGCCAAGCTCTCGCAGCTGCTGGGTCACTGATCACGCCAGTCGGGGCCGCTGGCACGCAAGCTCTGCGCAGGCCCACTGGAAATTTCGCCGTACCTGAGTTACTGTAAATACATCCAGTATTTATATTTACAGCGCCCGGAAAGCCGTGAGGCTGACCGGGTTCAGGAATCATGGCGGCCACTCTCCAAACCTTGCACGCGCTGCAATCTGTTCTCCAACGCCCTGACGTCTGGCGGGGAGACCAATTGGCGGGGCAGGGCCAGGCGGGCCTCAGCAGCGGGTTTCCTGCGCTGGACGCCGAGCTGCCGGGCAGCGGTTGGCCGCGCGGCGCCTTGACGGAACTGATCCCCGCACACAGCGGAATTGGCGAGCTGGCCTTGCTGCAACCCGCCCTGCTCGAATGTGTGAAGCAGGCGCCGGTCGCGGTACTCGCCCCCCCGTATCGCCCGCATGCGCCGGCCTGGGCGGCGAGCCTGCCGCTGGAGCGGATGCTCTGGATTGAAGCGTCTGGCAAAGAAGTCGCCTGGGCCGCCGAGTGCCTGCTGGACAGCGGCGCCCTGGGCGCCTTGCTGGTCTGGCTGCCGGCACAGACGGACGCGCGCGCGCTGCGGCGCTTGCAGCTAGCGGCCGAAGGCCATGCGGCACCCGCCTTTGTCTTTCGCAGCCTGCAAACCTTGCGACAGGCTTCCCCTGCGCCCTTGCGTCTGGCGCTCTCCGGTTCGGCGCTCGGCGTGCAGGTGCGTATTCTCAAGCGCCGTGGCCCCCCGTGCGAGCGGCTTTTATGCCTGCCGGTCGAGCGACCCGTCGCCCAGACCCGGCTGGCAGCACGCCTGACGCCCGTCCCCGTGCTGCACGTCTTGCAGGCGGCCTGGGCATGATGCCGCGTTTGTCTCCCCCGTCTGGGCTGAAGCCGTGCCGGCAGCGGAGCTGAGCCATGCTGTGGCTGTGCCTGCGTTTCCCTGCGTTGCCGCTGGAGGTGTTTCCGCCCTCGGAGTCGGCCTCTGTCGTCATGGCGCAACAACGCGTGGTGTGCGCCAATCCGGCCGCCGAGGCGGCGGGCATCCGGCCCGGCATGCGTCTGGCCGCCGCACTCGGGCTGGCGCCCGGCCTGCAGGTACTGGCACGGCAGGCCCCGCGAGAAGCCGAGTTGCTGTACACCCTGGCGTGCTGGGCCGAGGGCTTTACCCCGCAGGTCAGCCTCGCGCCCGCAGACGAGTTGCTGCTCGAAATCGGCGGCTGTCTGCGTCTGTTTGGCGGGCTTGAGGTTCTGCGCGATAAGGCGCTGGGTGAGTTGCAGGCCCAGGGCTTGAGCGTGGTGGCCAGCGTGGCGCCCACGCCGCTGGGGGCACAGTGGCTGGCGCGGGCGGCGGATACCGCACCCTGCCTGAGCCTGCTCGATCTGCCCGCGCGTCTCGCCAATTTGCCCTTGGCCGTGCTGGGCGACTTGAGCGTTGCGACCTTGCGCACCCTGACTACGCTCGGCGTCAGGGCCTTGGGCGATCTCTTCGCCTTGCCCGCGGCAGGCCTGCGGCGGCGCTTCGGGCGCGAGCTGCCGCAGTGGCTGGCGCAAGCCTGCGGCGAGTTGCCCGATCCGCGCCCCGCGTTTGTCTTCCCCGCGCAATTTGCTCAGCGCCTGGAACTGCCCGCCAAAGTCGCCGACGCGAGCATGCTGCAGTTTGCCGCCCGCCGCCTGCTGGCGAGTCTGGCAGGCTGGCTCGCCGCACGCAGCGCCGGGGTCAGCGAGTGTGTGCTGCAACTGGAGCATGAAGACGGCTTGCCCCCGACCGATGTGCGCCTGGCCTTCGCCGCGCCGACTGCTGAACTGGCACGGCTGGAACGCGTGCTGCGTGAGCGTCTCGCGCATTGCCGCCTGCAGGCCCAGGTCTGGCGCCTGTGTCTGATCGCCTCATCGCCCGAGGCCCTGAATGCGCGGACTCTGGGCCTGTTCGGTCAGGAAGCCGCACTGGCGCTGGCCCCCGTGATCGAGCGCCTGCGGGCCCGCCTGGGGCAAGACGCGGTACAGGGGCTGAGCACCTGCGCGGACCATCGTCCGGAATGTGCCAGCCGCCGCTTGAACGAAGCCACGCCAGCCGACCCGGTGCTGGCGGACCCGCGTCAGCCGCGCTGGCTGCTCGCAAGCCCGCAAGCCCTCTCCGAGCGGGAAGGGGTTCCCCAGTACGGCGGCCACCTCATGCGCCTGGCGGGCCCGGCACGCATCGAGAGCGGCTGGTGGCAGCAGGGGGAATCGAACGGCGCCGGCGATGTGCAGCGCGACTACTTCGTCGCCGCCACCCCGCACGGGGAATGGCTGTGGATCTTCCGCGATGCCCGGGGCTGGTGGCTGCAGGGGGTGTTTGCGTGAAACTCCCTGATTACGCCGAGCTGCATTGCCTGTCCAATTTCAGCTTTCTGCGCGGCGCGTCAGACTGTGGCGGCAGCGGTAAGCCATGAAAGAGCCACGCCTCCAATTCACTTGGCGGCGCCGACGCCGGCGGAGCTGGTGGCGCAAGCGCAGCAGCGGGGCTACCGTGCGCTGGCGATCACCGATGAATGCTCGCTGGCGGGCATCGTGCAGGCCTGGCAGGCGCAGCAGGCCTTGATCAAGGCCGGGCGGGAGGCGCCGCAGCTCCTCATCGGCAGCGAGTTCCGCCTCGCCTGCGGGCTGCGCCTGGTGCTGCTGGCCTGCAATCGCGAAGGCTACGGCAACCTCTCCGCCCTGATCACGCTGGCGCGGCGGCGGTCCGAGAAGGGCAGCTATCGCTTGCTGCGCGGTGACTTGGAGGCCATCTCGCCCAGCGGGGCGGTGCCGGATTGTCTGGCGCTGTGGCTGCCGGACGAGACCGCGACCGAGGCGGACGGGCATTGGCTGAAGGCGCGTTTTCAGCAGCGCGTGTGGATCGCGGCCGAGCTGCTGTGCGGCCCGGATGATCTGGCCTGGCAGGCGCGGCTGCGGGCGCTGGGAGCGGCCTGCGGCCTGCCGCTGACGGCTGCGGGGGATGTGCATATGCATGTGCGTAGCCGCCGCCCCTTGCAAGACACCCTGACGGCGATCCGCCTGCGCACCACGCTGTTCGAGGCGGGCAAGGCGCTGTTCCCGAACGCCGAGCGGCATCTGCGTACCCGGCTGCGTCTGGGCCGCCTGTATCCGCCTGATCTGCTGGCCGAGACCCTGAAGATCGCTGCGCAGTGCGATTTTTCGCCGGCCGAGTTGCGCTACGAGTATCCGCAGGAAGTGGTGCCGCCGGGCCACACGCCCACGAGCTGGCTGCGCGAGGCGACCGAGCAGGGCCTCGCGCGTCGTTATCCGCAAGGCGTGCCTGACAAGGTCCGCGCGGGGGTGGAGAAGGAGCTGGCCTTCATCGCCAGCGTGAAATACGAGCCTTTCTTCCTGACCGTGTACGACATCGTGTTGTTCGCCCGCTCGCGCGGCATCCTGTGTCAGGGGCGCGGGTCCGCTGCGAATTCCACGGTCTGTTATGCCCTGGGGATTACCGAGGTCGACCCGATGCGTGCCGAGTTGCTGTTCGAGCGCTTCATTTCGAAGGAGCGCGGCGAGCCGCCGGATATCGACGTCGATTTCGAGCACGAGCGGCGCGAGGAGGTGATCCAGTACCTGTATGCCAAGTACGGCCGCGAGCGCGCGGCGCTGGCGGCGACGGTGATCTGCTATCGCACCAAGAGCGCGCTGCGCGACGTGGGCACTGCGCTGGGATTTGGCGAGGCAGAGCTCTCGGCGCTGACACGCTCGCTGGCCTGGTGGGACAAGCGCGAGGAGTTGCCGGCGCGACTCGCAGCCATCGGCCTCAGCCCGGAGAGCCCGCGCGTGGCGCGCTGGCTGGCATTGGCTGAGCAGCTGCGCGGTTTTCCGCGCCATCTTTCGCAGCATGTGGGCGGCTTCGTCATCTCGCGCGGGCCGCTCTCACGTCTGGTGCCGATCGAAAACGCCGCGATGGCCGAGCGTTCGGTGATCCAGTGGGACAAGGATGACCTCGAAGCCCTGGGCTTGCTCAAGGTCGACGTGCTGGCTCTGGGCATGCTGACGGTGATCCGCAAGGCCTTGGTGCTGATCGCACAGCGGCGCGGGCAGCCATTCGCGATGAGCGACATTCCCGAGGGGGATCGCGCCACCTACGCCATGCTCAGCCGGGCCGATTCCATCGGCGTTTTTCAGGTCGAGTCACGTGCGCAGATGAGCATGTTGCCGCGCCTGAAGCCCCGTCAGTTCTACGATCTGGTGGTGCAGGTGGCCATCGTGCGGCCCGGGCCGATCCAGGGCGATATGGTGCATCCCTACCTGCGCCGACGCGAAGGCAAGGAGCCCGTGGCGCGGATCAGCCCGGCAATCGACGCGGTGCTGCAGCGCACGTACGGTGTGCCGATTTTCCAGGAACAGGTGATGCAACTCGCCATCGTCGCCGCGGGCTTCACGCCCGGCGAGGCCGACCAGCTGCGGCGGGCAATGGCCTCGTGGAAGCAGAAGGGCCACGTTGAACGATTCAAGGACAAGTTGCGTGAAGGCATGCGCGCCCAGGGGCATCCCGCCGAATTTGCCGAGGCGCTGTGCCGCCAGATCGAAGGCTTTGGCGAATATGGTTTCCCCGAATCGCACGCGGCGAGCTTCGCCTTGCTGGCTTACGTGTCTGCCTGGCTCAAATGCCACGAGCCGGAAGCCTTCCTCTGTGCCTTGCTCGATAGCCAGCCGATGGGCTTCTACGCGCCTGCACAGCTCTTGCAGGACGCGCGGCGGCACGGCGTCGAGGTGCTGCCTGTCGAGGTCAACGCGAGTGCGGTGGACTGCGGCCTGATCCTGCCTCGCGCGCCCCGGTCCGCAGCACGACCGGTGGTGCGTCTGGGTTTGCTGCAGGTCGCTGGCTTGAGCGCTGATTCTGCCAAGGCCATCGTCGCGGCACGCACGCAGGGCGCCTTTCTCGATGTGCAGGATCTGGCCGCGCGTGCCGGGCTGGATGCCGGGCAGCTGCGCCGCCTGGCCGAAGCGGATGCCCTGTCTGCCCTCGTCGGGCATCGCCGGGATGCGGCCTGGCAGGTCAGCGGTCTGCATCTGCAGGGCGATCTTTTCGACGCCGTGGCCGCGCCTGAGGCCCGCGTCGCGTTCAAGGCGCCCAGCCTTGGTGAGGATCTGGTCGCCGATTACGCCAGCCTGGGCATGAGCCTGCGCCCCCATCCGCTCAGCCTGCTGCGCGACCGCCTCTCGCAGAAGCGCTTCCTGCCTGCCTCTGCAGCACAGCAGGCTGGAGACCGAGCACTGGCGCGGGTCGCCGGCATCGTCACTTGCAGGCAGAAACCTGGCTCGGCCAAGAGCGTGTTTGTCACGCTGGAAGATGAAACCGGCATGCTCAACGTGATCGTTCATCCCTGGCTGGCCGAGCGCCAGCGCCGCGAGCTCCTGGGCGCACGTCTGCTGGGCGTGTTTGGCCAGCTGCAAAGCGAGAGCGGGGTGGTGCACCTCATCGCCAAGCGCCTGGTCGATCTTTCATCCTGGCTGGGGCGGCTGGACACGACGAGCCGGGACTTCCATTAGCCAAGCGCTTGATCGTGACCAAGGCTTCCACCACAATGGCTGCCGCTCGCCGCGCCGTGTTCGTGGCACGTTCCCGATGGAGTTCCCGATGGCTGCCCAAGACCGCATGGCCGTTCTGTCCGCGCTGATGACGCAAGGTGTCATCCCCGTTTTCTACCATCCGGACGCGGAAGTCTGCATTCAGGTCATCCAGGCCTGTGCCAATGGCGGCGCCAAGTGCATTGAATTCACCAACCGGGGCGACTTTGCCGCCCACGTGTTCTACGAAGTGACCCGCCACTTCAGGCAGGCCGATCCTTCCGTGATCATGGGCGTTGGTTCGATTGTCGACGCGCCCACCGCCGGTCTCTATCTCGCCAACGGCGCCCGCTTCGTGGTCAGCCCGCTCATCAATGCCGACGTGGCCCGGCTGTGCAATCGCCGTGGCATCCCGTATAGCCCGGGCTGCGGCTCGGTTACCGAGATCGGTGACGCGCAGGAGCTTGGCTGCGAGATCGTCAAGATGTTCCCGGGGTCCTCGGTCGGCGGGCCGGAGTTTGTGCAGAACGTGATGGGGCCGATGCCCTGGACGCGCATCATGCCCACGGGCGGCGTTGAGCCCACCGAAGAATCGCTGCGCAAGTGGTTTGCTGCCGGCATCGTGGCCTGCGGCATGGGCTCGCGCCTGATCTCCAAAGATCTTCTGGAAGCGGGGGATTACAAAGGGATTGAAGATAAAGTCCGGCAGACAGTCCAGACGATTCAGACCATCCGCGCGCAACTCAAAGGGGCATGAGGCGACGCCTAAGGCCGAGCCCTGAATACCCATGCAAAAGGCCAAGCCTCGGCAGGCTTGGCCTTCTTATGTTGAATAACCGGCAAAGCCTCCCTCAGCGGTGATGCGTGAGCAGCCAATCGTAGATGTTGCCGTAGGGTGTCAGGGTCGTGCCGTCGTAAGTCTTTTCTGTGGCATGCGTGTTGGTGGCGGGCGCATAGACATCGGTCGCCACCTCGCCTTGGTGCCCCAGTCCCGTAAACAATGTGACCCGCGGCTTGACGGCGGCTCCGGCTGTGATCAAGTTGTTATAAACCGACATCACATTCCCTACGCCGACGGTGCTATCGGCCGAGCCACACAACAGCCAGGTCGGCACATGCTTCCATTTCGTGACAGTTTTCACGTCAAACGGCGGGACATAGCAGGCTACCGGCATTACCGCGGCGGCTTCGCCACCCGAATAGGTGTTGAGATAGTTTCCGAGCGCTACGCCTCCGCCTGAGACCGCTGAAAGATAGATGCGAGTGGTATCGATGCTGTAAAGCTTCTTGGCGTACTGGATGAATGCGTCAACATTGATCGCACTCCGGTCAGCGTAGCTGCTGAACTGTGGCGCCAGCACGATGAAGCGTTTTTGCGCATCCCACTGGTTGGCGCTGATCCGGTTAACCAGGCACATCCCGTAGAACTTCGATAAGGCATCCATCGTCAAGCCGTGGTCGAGCTCGCCGTCACCATGCAGAAAGATGATGACAGGCCATTTCTGCTTGGTGTTGTAGCCGGGCGGCACATACTCGACATAACCGCGCTTCTGCTCAGTACCCGCTGCGCCTAAGGGCAGTGACACCAGTTTGCCGGGTTGCAGCCCCACGTAAGACGTCGCTCCGCCGCTGGAGCTTGAAGAACTTGACGAGCTGCTCGAACTGGATGGTTTTGTACCACCGCTTGAGCTGGATGAGCTGCTGGAACTTGAGGAAGAACTGCTGGAGCTCGACGACTTTCCGCCACTGCTGGAGCTGGAGGAGGAGCTGCCCGTCTTTCCGCCACTGCTGGAACTGGAAGAACTGCTTGAACTCGACGACGAGCTGCTGGAACTGCTCAGCTTGCCGCCACTAGAGCTGGAGGACGAACCGCCGCCGGTTTTTCCCCCGCTGCTGGAGCTGGAAGAACTGCTCGAACTCGACGACGAGCTGCTGGAACTGCTCAGCTTGCCGCCACTAGAGCTGGAGGACGAACCGCCGCCGGTTTTCCCTCCGCTGCTGGAGCTGGAAGAACTGCTCGAACTCGACGACGAGCTGCTGGAACTGCTCAGCTTGCCGCCGCTAGAGCTGGAGGACGAGCTGCCCGTCTTGCCACCGCTTGACGAGCTGCTCGAACTGGACGGTTTTCCACCGCTGCTGGAGCTGGAGGACGAGCTGCTGGAGCTCGACGGACTGCTTGACGAGCTGCTGGGCAATCCGCCCGAACTCGAGCCCTCGCCAAGCGGCGCAGCCGCCTCGCCGGAAACACTGTTCTCCCCGCCACCTCCGCAGGCAGCCAGAATGGCCAGATCGGCCACCGCGGCGAGCGCCATGCGACGAGAAATCCTGGGTGATGGCGTGAAGCGCTTATTCATGGCGTATTCCCTAATGTTCTTGTTCGGCGCAGACAACCGGGCCAGACTCCCCGCCTCGTCCGTGCATGACACAAAAGAGGCGGGGTCACAGGACCCGTCCGGCATACCGGCACGGAGAATACACCAAAGGTCTAAATGGTTTTTTGAAAACATTTACCACTCGTCGCCTGAGCGCGGCAAAGCCTCCTGCACTTTGCGATAGCGCAAGTCTTGGACACAAAGATCGTCGCTCGTCTGGCGCCGCATCCGGAGCGCCGTTACCTGTTGAGCGCCAGCCCCCTACCTCTCATTGGCGTTTCGAGCTGGTTGTCTGGTGAATATGCGTCGAGCAGTAGGCCCGGGTGATTGCCCACGCCAGTTTCTTGCGCTAGGATGCACTTCCGTTTTCTTCCCCAACTTGCAAAGGAGATCGCACCATGAAATATCACTGCACCCTTTGCAGGTCCTGCCAGGCTTAATTTCCTGTTGCCACCGCTTGTCGGTGGTGCGTGTTCTGCCCCGGCCGCGGCCTGCCAATTCATTTTCTGTTCATCCATTTTGAATTGGTATACACATGGGCAATTCCATTCAGCATCTGGCTGAAGGCGTCTCTTTGGTCGCCTCGGCAAAAACCTGGGTCGAGGGCAAGGCGATCCAGCAACTTCAACAAACAGCAAAGCTCATTGGCATGCGCCAGGTGGTCGGCATGCCTGATCTTCATCCTGGGCGCGGCTATCCGGTGGGGGCTGCATTCTTTTCGGTCGGGCGCTTTTACCCGGCCTTGATCGGCAACGACATCGGCTGCGGCATGAGCCTGTGGCGCACCACGCTCGATCGCAGCAAGCATCCGGCTGAGAAGCTCGAAAAGCGTCTCGGCAACATCGATGGACCGCTGGACGAGGACTGGCGCGACAGCGTCGCGGCCCTCGATCTGGCGGCAAGTGGCTACGAGGCTTCGCTTGGCACGATTGGCGGAGGGAATCACTTCGCCGAGTTGCAGCAGCTTGACGAGATCTACGACAGCGCCGCACTGCAGGCCCTGGCGCTCGACAAGCGTCAGCTCCTGCTGCTGGTACATAGCGGCTCACGCGGGCTGGGCCAGGAGATATTGCGCGCGCATATCGAGCGCTTCAATCACGCAGGCCTGGTCGACGATAGCGCCGAGGCGGCCGAGTATCTTGCCCAGCACGCGCTGGCGCTGCGTTTCGCACAAGCCAACCGGCGCCTGATTGCTCTGCGCATGCTTGAGCGTTTGCGGGGCGAAGGCGCGCCAGTCGTCGATCTTGACCACAACCTCCTGTGTCGCGCCAGCATGAGCGGCACGAGCGGCTGGCTGCACCGGAAAGGGGCCACGCCGGCAGATGCCGGGCTGGTAGTCATCCCGGGGTCGCGTGGCGATCACAGCTATCTGGTCGAGCCGGTTGCGGATGAGGCCAGCCTGTTGTCGCTGGCGCATGGCGCCGGGCGCAAGTGGATGCGGGGCGAGTGCAAGGACAGGCTCTCTGCACGCCATACCGTGCAGCAGCTCAGCCGCACGGCCCTTGGCAGCCGGGTGGTGTGCCATGACAAACACCTGCTCTACGAGGAAGCGCCCGAGGCTTACAAGGCCATCGACAGCGTGATCGCCGCCTTGCAGGAAGCTGGCTTGGTGCGCCTCCTGGCGCGCCTGAAACCGGTGCTCACCTACAAGACTTGTGGGGAGGACTGCGCATGATCCTGCTACAGATCTCTGCCTCGCAAGGGCCGCAAGAATGTGCGTTGGCGGTCGCGAAAGCACTGCAACGCTTGCTGGATGAGGCGCGGAAATGCGCGGTGAATGTCGAGAGCGTCGAGCTGGTGCCCGGTGCGAAGGCCGGCACCTTTCTCTCCGCCTTGCTGACACTGGATGGCGAAGCGGCGACCGAACTGGCGCGGCGCTGGTGTGGCACGCTGCAGTGGATCTGCGCCAGCCCCTACCGGCCGAACCATGGGCGCAAGAACTGGTTCATCGGTGTGGCCGCCTACGACGAACCACCGCCTGCCGAGATGAGCGAAGTCCGCTTCGAAGCCTGCCGCGCCTCCGGGCCAGGCGGGCAGCACGTCAACAAGACGGACTCCGCGATTCGCGCCATCCATCTTGCCACCGGCATCAGCGTCAAGGTTCAGTCGCAACGCAGCCAGCACGCCAACAAGCGTCTGGCAATGTTGCTGATCGAGCAGAAACTGGCTGAATCAGCCTCGCAGGCCAAGAGCGCGCAACGCGCGGCGCGGCGCATGTTCCATCATGGCGTGGAGCGTGGCAATGCAACCCGGGTATTCCGTGGTGAGCGCTTCGAGCCCGTCGCTTAGCAAGCCGCCATCCAACAACAGGCCGGGCGTGGTTGCCCGGCCTTTCTCGTTCACCGCAGGGGAATTCTCTGCGTCGCCGGCACGGGCACTGCGGTGATACTGTTCTTCGGGCTGCCATCGATCAGGCGGTCGGAATACACCAGATACACCAGCGCGTTGTTGCGCGCATCGACCATGCGCACCACGCGCACATGCTTGAAGAGCAAGGATGCCTTTTCGCTGAACACTTCTTCTTGCTGCGGCAGATTGCCCTTGAAGCTGATCTCGCCCACCTGACGGCAGGCCACAGAGGAATCGGCCTTGTCCTCCGCCAGCCCCAGTGCGCCTTTGATGCCACCGGTCTTGGCGCGGGACAGATAGCAGGCCACGCCGCCAACGCGCGGATCATCAAAGACCTCGACCACGATCTTGTGATCCGGCCCCAGCAGCTTGAAAGCCGTATCGACTTCGCCGATTTTCTCTGCCCAGGCCTTGCCTGAAACCAGGGCAAAGAAGAGCAGGAAGAGGGAGAAGGGCTTGCGAAAGATCGGGCTCATGTGTGTTCCTTGCTTCAGGGGTGGCTGGAGAGCCTTATCTGACGCGGCTCTCCGGGCATGTTTTTTTGGTGCGTGCGCTTGTCTTAGCCAAGGCTGCGTTCGAGCTGGATCACTTCAAGGGTTTCTTCGCCGCGCGGCCGCAGGTAGCGTCCGGCTTCCTTGAAACGGTAGCGCAGGTGCATGGCCAGCACCGCGGTGTTGAAGGCAAAGACTTCGCCGCAGAGCGTGCGGCAGGCTAACTCGCCGTGAGCATAGTCGATGGCGGCTTGCTCCATGTTGGCCCAAGCGCGCAGGCGTTCGCTGCCGTCGGCGAAGGCTTCCGGGTTGAAGTAGAAGCCCCACAGCCAGCAGGCTTCGCGCTCGGCGATGCGCGCATAGGTGACCACGCCACAGGGCTCGCCGGCATGCTCGATCACCAGCAGACGGTAGTCCGGGTTGGCACGCTGGCGGGCCCACCAGGCGGCATGTTCGCTGGCGCTGATTACTTGGTCGCTAAACATCACGCGGCGGACTTCCGGGTGATTGCGCCAGGCGAGGATGTGGTCGGCATCCTCGTCGATGGCGGGGCGGAGCACGGTTGCCGCTTTCATTCGATCACCACCTGGCGCGAAAACGCGAGCAGCAGGTCGTGGCCGTCCCAGCGGTCGGCGAAGCGCAGGGCCTGGCCAAGCGGCACGATGCGGTCGATGGCGCGATCTGGCAGGCGGCCGACCCAGGCTGCAAGCGCTTCGCGGGCGAAGCCCCAGTAGGCGATGGTCTGGTCTTCGGCGACGAACAGCCCGGCGCTGTCATCAAGGCGGTCGCGCTGGATTTCGTAGAGCAGACCATAGCCGCAGTGGTGCGCGCGCAGCGCGGGGCTGAAGCTGTCGGTCATCAGGCGTAACGGCCAGTCGCTGAGCGCACTGGCGAGCGTGAGCTCGGCTTCAGTGGCGGCCTGATGGGCGGTGACGAGCCGGGCGGCGAGCTGGGCGGCTTCGTCTTGCGCGCCACGGCGTGCCAGCTCGGCATCCAGTGCAGGCCAGAAGCGTGCGCGTGCGGCCTCGACCCGCTCGGTGCTGCCGATCCACAGCACGGCACGTGGTGAGGAGCAGGCCTGCTGGCCAAACCAGAAGGTGTCATTGTGAAATGCGCTGGCCGCTTGCTTGAGTGCGTCTTCACCGGCTTCGCAGACGGTTTGCGCATCCAGTAGCGCCCAGGCGCTGCGATTCGGGAAAACGAGTTCGGTGGCAAGCGGCGGCAGCGGCAGGCTGCGCACGTGTCGCACCGTCGTGTCGCCCCCCCAGACCACCCGCAGATGGCAGCGTGCCGAGAGATCGGTGGTGATGCCATCGTCACGCGCGTAGGCGAGCACGGCGTTGGCAGCTGCGATGTCGGCGTGCTCCGGGCGCGCCATCACTTCGCCAAGCAGGGCGAGCAGGGCGGTCCGGTTGGGATTTTCGCGCTTTGAGATGCGCACGATATTGCGGTTGCCACAGAGCAGCGACAGGAACCAGGAATACACGAACACCGCGTCGACGTTGGCCGGCGCGATGTGGAAGGCCACGCCGCGCGGGCGTAGCAAGCCATGCTCGGCGAGTTGCCGGTAGCGCTGCTGCAGGATTTCGATCGCGGCGGGGCGAAACCAGTAGGCGAGGGCGACGAGTTCCGGCGCGCTGCGCAAACCCGTATCACGCAGGATGCGCTCGGCAAACGCGGCGAGAAAAGCCAGCGTGCGTGCGTCAAAGGGCTGCAGGCGGGCGGCCTGCAAGCGGTCGAGCTGTGCGGTGACAGCATCGGGCTTGCTGGAGGCGTGGGGCAGGATCAGTTCCATGGTCTCGTTCTCAAGCCACGCGGGTATCGCTGCAGCCGCGCAGCTCGGCGCGCGGCAAGCGACCCTCGACGCACAGGCTGCGCCCCAGGCGGCCACAGGGGCAATCGTCTTCGCCGAGAATGGCGCCGACATCTTCGGTGAGCAGACTGTGGCCGGGGTAGCTGGCGGGCAGTTCGCTGAGCACCTGGATCACGCCGGATTCGCCCAGCGGCAAGGGGCGCAGCGTGAGCGGATTGCGGACGATGGCTTCGGCATACGCCGGAACATGCAGGCGGCCGTGCTCGCATTCCATGAAGATCGAGCCGACCTGCTCGGCCATGCCGTAGTAATCATGCACGGCGTGGATACCAAGCAGCTCGCCGATGCGTGCCTTGAATTGCGCCTTGCTGATCTGGCGCTCGGCCAGCCGCTTCCAGCCACCGCCGTGGATCAGACGGCTGCCGGGCGCAAACTTCAGCGTGCGGCCTGCCTGTGTCAGTGCGTCGAGCAGATGCTGCCAGACCACAGCGGTAAAACCGAACAGCAGCACCGGCTGCCCGGCATGGCGGGCCAGAAAGTCTTCAATCAGCGTGAGGTCCAGCGACATGTCCGGACGCAGCGCATAGGCATGCTGGCGGCCAAAGGTTGAGAACCCCAGTACGGCCGCCGCGCGTGCGCCCAGCGCGTTACGGTTGGAGAGCAAATCATTCTGGTCGATGACCAGCATCGGCAGCCGTTCGCGGCCGATGAAATCCATCACGATGCTCGCCAATGCGCGGCTTTGCGCCGTGGCCGTTGCGCGATCAAGCAAGACTGTGGAGGGCGTGCTGCCTGTAGTGCCGGACGAGCGCAGCTCACGCACGATATCGTCGGCCGCCACGCTGGCCAGGCGCATGCGTTTGAAGAGGCCGACCGGCAGCCAGGGAAGAGCCTCCAGAGTCGCCGCGCGACGCCAAGCGGGGTGCAGCGCCTTCAGCATGCGGGCATAGGGCGCGCAAGCCGCCGCATGGTGCGCGGTCAGGGCGTGCAGGCGCTGGTGAAGCTGCAGCGCTTTATCGGGCTGGCTGCAGGCAAAAGGCAGGGTTTCCTGTGCGGCGTGCATGCTTGCCTCAAGCCCTTGCGGCATCGTGTTTGCCGGCAAGCGGGCTCGCTGCATTTCTGGCGACACAGCTGTTCTGATTCATCTGCGGTACTTTCGGCCCCGGTATGCGTAGCCGCAGTATAACCACGCACGACGGGCGCGGGCGTATCTGCCGGGCCTCGGCAGCGCTGGGCACAGTCTTCGCAATGTGCCAGCGCTGGGGCCGTTGTCAGAAGTGCTCGCGGGGTGATGTCCTCCTTTTCTGGTGGGGCTGCGGGTCGCAGTCCCGGGTATCAAAACGTGAAGCTGAGCTGGCACAGCATCCTGGCCGTGAGTTGTCGGTCACGCTGCACCGTGCCGCGGCAGCCTTACGCAACCGAGCTGATCAGGGCTTTGATGTTGCTGGCTCGCTCCACCTCCTTTCCTGCTGCGCTATGCTCAGCGCTGCGCAATTCGCCGAGCGCTTGGATATCTCCGCTGATTTGTCCACCAGCTTCGATAAGAATGCTGCCGTAGCGGATGCAGCCTTTCACGCGTCCGCTGGCATGAATGATGAGTTGCTGGCGCGCCGTCAGCTCGCCTTCAAAATGACCATGGATTTCGGCGATATCGATGCCGACCTTGCCGGCGAACGACCCACGTTCCGTGATGCGGATCACGCGGCTATCCATCGTGGCTTCGACGCGACCCTCAACGATCAGGGTGTCGCAGTCGAGGATTTCTGCGCCTTTGAGCTTGACTTCGGGCCCAACAACAAGGCGGCTCGGGGATTCACTGGCAAGGTCTGGGACTGTCGGGATAGGGGGCATGGCTGTCTCTGTGGTTTCTTTTTTGGGAGCGTCTGAAAGCAACTGCGCGACTTGCGCGGCGGTGGGTGCAGCCGCCTGTGTGCGTGAATCCGGTGCGCGCGGATCCGGCCGCGGCGAGAGCGGGGGATAGGCGCCCGGCGTATGGGTTACGCGGGGTTGGCGTTCGGGAGTGGGTTCGGGGGCACTCGTTGGCTTTTGCTTGCTGTTGAACATTGTTCCTCCTGTGGCTTGAGGCAGCCCGCGCATGCGGCTCGCCATGCAGGGTGTATCGCACAGGACGTGCCAGAACGAGAAAAACAAATGGATTCAGCGGCTTGCGGGTAATTTTCCGGAAAGCGCCAGGCCCGGATCTGTCGCCTGGGGGAGACAGGGTTTTTCACGGAATCGTCGGAAACAGCGTGGCGACGCGGCGCAAGGCTGTCGCTCATCGGCGACAGCGCTTTGACCGAGGGCACGGCCACGGGGCGCATGTTGCGCCGAGCGGCTTGACCATGGAGTCGCCTCCACGGTTTAGCCTTGCCGCACCCTCGTGTGAAAAGGAATTTGCTATGTCTGACAAACGTTCCCCAGCCAAAACCAAAGCCGCGCGTCTGGCTCTGCTGTTGGGGCTAGGCTGCGTGGCCTGCTGTGCCCTGCCGCTGATCGGGGCGGCCACCGGCATTGCGGCCCTGGCGGGAATCGCGGCCTATCTCGAAGGAATCCTCATGGCCGTGCTGATCGGCGCGGCACTGGTCGCGCTGCGCCTGTGGGTCAGGCGCCGCTCTGCGCCCGCGTGCAACCTGGACGGCCCCTGCGCGCCACCCCGGCGGCCAACAGGCAACCAACCCTGATCAGCAGCAGCGACTGCCCGTCGAAGCCGGGAAGCAGCCGGGCAAACCATCCTGATCTTCGCAGCGCGTATCGCAGGACTGTGCCACCGATTGCAGCAGGGCTTTGACAGCCAGCAGCGCACTTACCTGCTCGTCGATGCGCGTGATCTTCTCCGCCAATGTCGCGGGCAGTTCTGCGCAGGGATGCTGTCCGGCGTCGCGCACCAGCAGCGCATGAATCTCGGCCAGACTGAAGCCGATGGCCTGCAGGGCCTTGATTTGGGCCAGCCGCGTCAGGCTTGCCGGCCCAAATCGCTTGTAGCGGTTCCACGGGTTCTGCGACGCCGCACGCAGCAAGCCCAGCTTCTCGTAGTAGCGGATCGTGTCTTTCGACACCGCCGCGCGCGCGCTCAGTTCGCCGATTTGCATGGGCGGCTCCATCGAAAGGGGTTAAAACAGGCCAGGACAGCTGGGGCGTATTCTGCCTTGCCGCGTGAGTGCCGACGCGCATTTGCAGCTTGGAATCAAGCTCTCAACGATATGCCCGGTAAGCCGCATGGGAAGGACTTCAGCGGACAGGCATGCTGGAAACAGCCATCCGGATTGCCTTGCGAGACCGAATGGCCTCAAAGGCTTGCTGGGAGCGGCTCTCCAGGCAGGCCGCATCACGCTTATTCGCCTCGCGGGGCGGCCGGCTGATCGCCAATAGCTTCGCGTGCGGCTGTAAATGCGCGCCGGAACACGGCCAGGGCGCGCTGGGTCTCGTCGTGACGCGCCTGTTCTGGCCAGTTGAAGGTGTGAAAGCGGATCAACTCGTTCGGGCGGAAGTCGACGGCGCCTGTGAGCGGCTCGCCGTCGACGCCAACCACCAGTGTGTTGAAGTCACCTCGGGCCGGATCGCAGTTGATGTTCCACTGGGCTTGCCCCTGAGGCCCGGGGTCGGGGTCGAGATAGAACCGGTAGGGCGGCAGCATCCAGCAGGGGTTGTGATTGAACTTGTTGCCGTAGGTGCAACGCTCGCCCAGGGCGAGGATGTGACGCTTGACGCGGTCCAGATTCACCTTGTTCAGCAGTGGATCCTTGGCAGGAAGAGTGATGACCCTCATAGGCGGCAGCTCCCAGGCAGTTGCGGATGGCGCGGCACCCGACAGGATCAGGGCGGCACACGCGCTGAGGATCAAGGTCTTCACGCGTCGGCACTCGCTTTGAAGGCGCCCGGCTCAAGCTGGTGGCGGCCGAGCAGGCGGTAGAACTCGGTGCGGTTGCGCTTGGCGATGCGTGCTGCCTTGGCTGACGTTGCCATCGGTGAGGCGCAGCAGGCGGACGAGGTATTCTCGCTCGAAGCGGTGGCGAGCTTCTTCGAAGGATTCGATGGCGGCGCCGTCGCCCTGCAGGGCGCGTTGCACGAGTGCGGTCGGGATGACCGGGGTGGTGGTGAGCGCGACGGTTTGCTCGACGACGTTGAGCAGCTGTCGCACATTCCCCGGCCAAGGCGCAGTGACGAGCAGCGCCATAGCCTCGGGCGCGAAGGCGTTGACCTCGCGCTTGTAGCGCGCGGCAAGGCGCTGCAGGAAGTGCTGGGCGAGCAGGGGAATGTCTTCCCTGCGCTCGGCCAGCGCCGGGATCGCGAGGCTGACCACGTTGAGCCGGTAGTAGAGGTCGTCGCGGAAGCGCCCTTCGCTGCGGGCGGCATCCAGATCGCGATGGGTGGCGGAGATTATGCGGACATCGATCGGTACGCTACGGGTGGCGCCGACCGGACGCACTTCGCGTTCTTCGAGCACGCGCAGCAGTTTGACCTGCAGGGGCGTGGGCATGTCGCCGATTTCGTCGAGGAACAGGGTGCCGCCTTTGGCCGCCTGAAACAGACCGTCGTGGTCGCGGTGGGCGCCGGTGAAGGCGCCTTTGACGTGGCCGAAGAGCTCGGATTCGAGCAGCTGCTCCGGGATCGCGCCGCAGTTGATGCCGATGAAGGGCTTGGCGGCGCGCGGGCTGGCCTTGTGGATGGCACGCGCGAGCAGTTCCTTGCCGGCGCCGCTGGGGCCGGTGACGAACACGCTGACTTCGCTATCGGCGACGAGCCGGGCCTGCTGCAGAAAGTCTTCCATCACCGGGCTGCGGGTGAGAATCTCGGCGCGCCAGGCGGCATTGGCGCGCTCGCTCCCCTGGCCACCCGAGATGCCGATGGCGCGGCGGATCTGCTCGATGAGATCGGCCGCATCGTAGGGCTTGGTGAGGTAGCCAGAGACGCCGCGCCGGGTGGCTTCGATAGCTTCGGGGATATTGCCGTGGGCGGTGAGCAGGATCACGGGCAGGGAGAGGTGCTGCTGGCGGATGGCGTCAAACAGCGTCAAACCGTCCATGCCGGGCATGCGCAGGTCGGTCACAACAATATCGGGCCGTGTGGAGGCGAGGGCGGCGAGCGCGGTTTCCCCGCTTTCGGCGCAGCGCGTGTCAAAGCCGCTGGCCTTGAGGCGGATGGAGAGCAGGCGGAGCAGGTCGGGGTCGTCATCGACGAGCAGGACGCGGGGCTGATCAGAGGTCATTTGGTCGGGGGGCGTTCGAGAATTTTGACTTCAATATCGCGGATGGCGTCGAGTTTCTGACGCATTTGCTCGTTGCCTTGCTGGAGCGCTTCGGCGCGCTTTTGTTCCTCGCGGAGCTTGAGCTGGCTGGCGGCAAGGGCTTCATCCAGGCGGCGGTTGTCTTGCAGCAGGGGCAGGAAGAGCAGGGCGAGCGGATGGTTGCGCCCGCGCCCGTTGGCTTCTCCCGGTGGCAAGTCGAGCAAGCTCAGCGCACGGCTCCGGTCACCCAGCGGTGGCGGAGCCAGGGCATGAAACAGGGCGAGCCGCAGTCGGTTGTCCTCATTGCGACGGGTGTTGAAGGCTTTTTGCACGGTTTCGGCTTCATTGCTGAGCTCGGCTGGGCTCATGCCGCGCAATTTTGCGGCATAGCGTGCCGCCTCGGCCTCAGCCGTGGCGGCGCCTTGCCAGATCGTGCGCGGGCTTCGGTGGGCATCGGCGGCCGCACAGCCGGCCGTAAGGGGGAGCAAAGCCAGGCTGAGAACGAGCGGGATGATGAGGGTTTTGCTCATGATGACGGATGATTGACGAGAGGAAGACGGATGCGGGCACAGGTGCCCTGTGGGTGATTCGGCTGCAGGCTGACGTCGCCGCCCTGCGCACCGATGTATTCGCGCACGATGGCGAGCCCGAGGCCGCTGCCCTTGACCGGGCTGCCGCTGGGCGCCGGGCCCTGAACGAAGGGCTCGAACATGCTGGGCGCCAGTTCGGCAGGGATGCCGGGGCCTTGATCAATGATTTCCACCACCGCGCGGGGTGAGCCGCCGCGTGCATGCTCGGCCCGACTGCGGATCGTGATACGGCCGTTTTCAGGGCTGTATTTGATGGCGTTGGAGAGCAGATTGTCGAGCGCGACGCGGAGTTTCTCGCGATCGGCCAGGAGCTGCAGCGGCGTCTGTTGCGGGTCGATGCTGATGCCACGCGCCCCCAACGCCAGCTTCTGGTCTTCCAGCACCTGGGCGATCACCTCGTCGAGTGCGAGTGGTTCGCGCCGCAGGGAGCTTGGCTGAAAGCGGATACTGCTGTAATCAAGCAGGTTCTCGATCAGCTGGCGCAGGCGCTGACAATTGCTGCGCAGAATGCGCACGACTTCGCTCTGGTCGGCATTCAGCGGGCCGGTCACCTTGTCGCTGAGCAGGGCGCTGCCTTCCTGCAGGGCGGTCAGCGGTGTCTTGAGCTCGTGTGAGACGTGGTGGAGCAGGCGGGTCTTCTGCTCGTCCAGCTCGCGCAGGCGTTGTCGCAGCCAGTCGAGGCGCTGGCCGAGGGCGACGAAGTCCCGCGGCCCATCCACGCGGATGCCTTCATCAAAATTGCCTTCGCCCAGGCGCCGAATGCCGGCTTCAAGCTGCCGCACCGGCCGACGGATCAGCAACAGCGTGCCGATGATCAGCAAGACCCCCACCGGCAATACGGCCCAGAGCTGCCAGAGCAGGCTCTGCCGCGCGCCGGCTGCGTTGGCGTGCAGCGTGGCGATATCTTTCTCGATGCTGGCGTCGGCTTGCGCCACGATGCGCCCGGCACGTTCGTTCATGGCGCCAAACTGCCGAATAACGGTTTGCTGATCCACGGCAGACAGGTCGCTGGCTTGCAAAACCTGCCAGGCGACCTGCTCCTCCGATTGCAGGCGCCCCAGCTCGTCGCTGATCGCCAACCCCTCCGCGTGAGGCGCCAACCGCGCCGTCGATTCAAGCAGGGCCGACCGTCGGCGTGCATAGGCATCAATACCGGCTTGATCGTTCAGCACCAGCTGCTGGCGTGCCAGCCTTTCCAGACCCGTAATGTGCTCGCTCAAGGCCCGGCTATCGCGGGTAATCAGGGTGGCACGGCTGATCGCCTCTGCGCTGCGCTGGCCCAGTTGGTCAAGCGAGAAAAAAGCACCAAGAAGCGCCAGCGCTGGCGGCAGCGCCACCAGTGCAAACCCCGTCAGCAAAAGTTTGAGAAAAGAAACCGGGTACTGAAGACGCATGGTGTTGGGCGGGGCAAGAAGTACGCCTTGGTACCACTTACCGGGCGCAAGGTTTCAGTGAGGCGACAAAAGGTGGATGGTTTCGTCCGCCAGCAATTTGTTACAAGTCGGTGTCACCTTAACGCTGCTGGGCCGAGTTAATGCCGCCATGACCTGTCGTCATACATGAGGAGCGTGAAACATGAAAACACTGACTAGCCGTTTGATGACCGCCGTTGCCTGCATCGGCCTGATGCTTTCTGCAGGCGCCCAGGCGGGTGGTATCGATATCCGGATTCCTGGCGTTGACGTGCGCTTGCCCGCCCCCCCATTGCCCCGCGTGACCATTGTTGAGCCGGAGGTTCATGTGTATCACGCACCGCGTCATTACGCGCCGCCGCCCCCCCCACGCCACTACGAGCGCCGGTACTACGATCGTGACTATGATCGCCGTGATTATCGTGATGATCGCTATTACCACCGCCGTTATCAGCGCCATCACCACTATGATCGCCATGACTGGTAAAACGTGACACTGTCAGACGCTACCATCAACGAGAACCAGAATAGGGAGAAGCCCCGTGCGCGCACTACGAAACGGATTGGGAATCGTGCTGATCACTGCCACGCTGTTGGGCGCGTCGGTGAGTTCAGCGGGTGTCGACATCAATATTCGACTGCCCAGCGTGCGCATCGAGTTGCGCGACCCGCCACCTCCGTTGCGGGACGAGTGGGTCCCAAAGGCTCGCCGCGGCTACATCTGGCACCCCGGCTATTGGCGGTGGGACGCCTACGATGCGCGCGGGGACCGTGGAGACTGGGTGTGGGTGCCGGGGGTCTGGCTGCGCGAACGTCCTGGCCGGGTCTGGCTCTACGGTGGATGGCAGCAACGCGATGAGCGCTGGATCTATGAGCCGGGGCACTGGACGCGTGGCACTGGCGATTGGCGCGCGCATCAGCGCCGCGAGTGGGATCGCTGGGCACATGAGCGGGAACGCCAGCACGACGAGTGGGCGCGCGAACAGCGGGCGCGTGAAGAACGCATTCGCGAGCACGAAGCGCGCGAACGTGAGCAGCGCCAATGGCAGGAGGAGCAACGCGAACGTGAGCGCGCTGAGGAACGGGCACGTGAGCAGGAGCGTCGGGAGGCGCAGTGGCGGGAAGAGGAACGCCGTCGCCAGGAGATTGCGCAACGGGAACACGAATTGCGAGAGCGCGAGCGGCAGCAAAGTGAGTTCAGACGCAGGGAGGAAGAGCGGGAGCGGCGTGAGGGCGTGCAACGCGAACACGCGAGGCGTGAAGCTGAGCAGCGAGACAGACAGGCCCAGGAAGTCATGCGGCGCGAACGTGACAGGCTCAGAGAGGAAGCGGAGCGCCGCGAGCGCGAGCGCCGGGACGCCGAGTTGCGTCAGCGCGAGGATACGCGGCGCCACCTGCCGAATCAGCCCGGACGCGACCCCAACGGCGCCGCTGCCCGGATGTAAGTGCCGCTCCTCCGTGGGCGCCGCGGACGACTAAAGGGGCTGGCCCCAGCCCCTGACAGTTGCCGCTGTTGTAGCTCGCCGATTTCTTGTCGAGGCACGCACGTAGGGTCGTCCAGATTCCGGGCGTATCGATGACTTTAATGCCGTGCGACTCGGGCCAGCGACCATGCGTGGTATGGGGGTTGCCTGAGTACAGGATGCACTTGCCAGGCGCCTTCGGGTCTGGTCCCCAGGTCACCTTGTAGTATTGGCAACCGGCGCCCAGCTCCCAGGGGCTGCATGCCAGGGTTTCGCGGTCATCGGCGCCAGCGCATTCGTCCGGTCGACTCCAGTACCCGCCAGGGAAGCCCTGCTGCGCGTAGCCATACAGGCGGTCCGCGTATTCATGCAATTCACTGTCATTTGCGGCGTGGCGATACCATGGCATCAGCATTTGCGTAAATGCGTAGTCGGCAAGATAGGGCGCCGCGACAGGATGATAGTTTCTTGTGTGGGGCTTGTTTCCCGACATGCCGCCACCTGGTCCGTCTATATAGCGATAGGGGTCGCCATGCGCGCCGTTGTACCGTGCGCCCGGGCCATCAAGATGCAGTTCCGCCCACGTGTCGAAATAAGCTGCCCAATAACGTTTCTCCTCGCCCGGCTCACCCCAGATTGGCACCCCGGCCAGGCTGCGTTCGACCTGCGTATCCTCCTGGAAGAAACCCCGGTTGATGAGGTCCGGATTCGATGCGGTCGCACGTACCTCGGCCAGAATCGCTGGATCATCGTAGAGTGCGGCAAAGAACGCGAGTGCAGGCTTTTGCCCGAGATGCTGCCCGGCACCAGAACCCAGCGGGATATCCGCGCGCAGGACGCCATAGACATCTATGCCTTTTTGCAGCAAGGCATAAACCGCCCGCTGCTTGTCAAGCGTGGATTCGGAGCCTAACAGCGCGCGCACAGCGCCATTGAATGCGCCGGCCTGATGGGCGCCATAATTCTGCTGGACGTTTATCGGAGACAAGGTGCGATAAAGATCTGTATTGCCATTGGTGTGCGCAATGATGTGTACGGGGACAGACCAGTTCGCCGCAATCGCGGCAGCCTGCTTGGCAAACGACTCCTTTTTGAACAGGTTGGCCGAGAGATAGGGCAGTGATGACAGGCGGCTGAGCCTTAGCTTGCTTGTACTGAACAGGGGTTTCTGGCTGCCATGGAAGGGGGGACGGAACACCGTGCTGCCATCATTCTCGGGCGGATCCGAAAGCACCGTCAGCACGTCGTCGGAGGCTACACAGCCGAGCGAGTTTCTGCACTCGGTCGATGTCCCCTGGACGAAGGCCTTGAAAATGGAAGTGCCGGGCACTGCGGCGTATGGCAACTTCGTCATCACATTGCGCGAGGCCTCGTATGAAGACTCGTAGGTGAGGATGCCATGATGCGTCGCACTGCTGGGGTTCGCCTCCGCACCGTGCTGGACACCATCGGGTTTGATGCCGGTGAGGGTGACAGCCGAGACACGTTTGCCCAGGTCATCAATCGGGGCTACCCAGATGTCGCCATTGACGAAACGGCCGTAACGGCAGGCCCGCCCGCCGCAGTTGAAGCTCCACTCGAAGGTCGCGCCGCCCAGGGTACGTGAGGCTGCGGTCGTGTACTGCGGTGTGCCAGGATTGCTGGGCGGCGGCGGATTCTCTATCGCCACCGCCGTGGTGACTGAAACACTCGTCGAGCGGGACGACCAGTTCGCCGCTGCATCGCGGGCACGCACGCTGTAGGCATAAACGGTTGCCGCCAAGAGACCCGTGTCTGTATAGCTCGGACTGCTGGTACTGCCGATCGATACGTTGTTGCGGAAGACCTCGTAGCCTGTGACGCCGACATTATCGTTCGCTGCCTCCCAGTTGAGCTGCACGCTGCTTGCCGTGCTCGCGGCGCTCAGGCCTGCGGGGGTGCTGGGTGCCTGGGTGTCAGGTGCCGTCGTCACCGCCGCGGTGGTGGCCAGCAGCGGCGCCGACTCCGCGGAGCTGTTGCCCGCCGCATCGCGGGCGCGCACGGTGTAGCGGTATGCCGTCGCCGGGGCCAGGTCCGTATCAGCGTGGCTCAGGGCGCTCCCGCCCACACTGGCGATCACGATGCCTGCACGCAACACCTCATAAACCGTCACGCCGACGTTATCGCTGGCAGCCTGCCAGCTCAGCGTCAGCGCGCTTGCGCCGACACTGCTCACCGTCAGCCCGGTGGGCGCGGTGGGCGCTTGGACGTCTTGTGTCACTTGCCCAAGTGTTGCAGCACTGAGCGACGCCGACAGTGCCGAAGCATTCCCCGCGGCGTCTCGCGCAAGCACAGCGTAGCGGTAGCTTGTCACCGCGCTCAGGCCCGTGTTGACATAGCTCCGGGTATTCGCGCTCAGCGTGGTGAGCAAGGCACCGTCGCGGTATAGCTCGTAGCGAGTGACGGCCAGATTGTCGCTCGATGCCTGCCAGCTCAGGCTCAGGCTGTTCTGTGTTGCGCCATCAAGCTTTAATCCTGTTGGCACGCTTGGCGCCTGGGTATCTGCAACAACCCCATTACCGGGCCTGGCGACAAGGCCCACCGACGGCGCTGACCAGTTGCCTGCCGCATCACGCGCGCGAACCGTATAGGTGTAGGCGTTGCCGCTAACAAGGCCCGTGTCCGTAAAGCTCAGCACTTCCCCCGAAGTGCTGCCGACCACCTGAGCGTTGCGCAGAATGTCGTAACCGGTCACGCCCGCGTCGTCGCTGGCCGCTCCCCACGATAGGCGCACGCTGTCACCCGTCAGGCTCAATAGCGTCAGCGCGCCCGGGGGGCTGGGTGGCGTGCTGTCGGTCGTCGTTGACCCCTGCGGGGCCGTCGTCCCGGCCACATCGCTACCACCACCGCCGCAGCCTGGCAAAGCCAAGACTGCACAAAGCGCCAGACTCAGCGCATACCGCCTACGTGTATCGAACATGGCTCATCCTTTTCCCGAACAGGGATCGCGTTCTGTTCTCCCCCGCATCTGGATTCTGCTGACGCGGGCGTCGCATCACCCGGGGAAGTGACACACATCGTAAGTTGACGACGCAGCGCGATGTGTGTTTGACGACGAAAGGTGATACTGGCCATGTGACGACACGAGCGCGGTACCGTGCGACATCTCACCTTGCCTCGCGCCTCATCGCGTAGTAACGTTACTACAAGCTGTTCGTCGGGAGCTTTGTCATGAGCGTTACCACCTTTTCCAGCCGCCAGTTCAATCAGGACACCAGCCGAGCCAAGCAGGCCGCCACGCTGGGGCCAGTCATCATTACCGACCGTGGTCGCCCCTCGCATGTGCTGCTCAGCGTCGAGGAATACCAGCGCCTGACTGCCGGTCAGCCCGGCATCATCGACCTGCTTGCCATGCCCGGCATTGAAGATGTCGACTTCACCCCGCCACGCGCCCGCGGCATTGCTACGCCGGCTGTATTCGACTGATGTTCATCCTCGATACCAATGTTGTCTCCGAGCTCCGCAAGGCCAGGAGCGGCAAGGCTGATCCCCAGGTTACCGCGTGGGCGGCTGCGCAACAGCCGGCCGGTTTGTACATTTCAGCAATTACCGTGCTGGAGCTTGAACTCGGCATCCTGCAGGTGGAACGACGCGACGCCGCGCAAGGCGCTTTGCTCCGAGCCTGGCTGGAACAGCACGTGCTGCCTGCGTTCGCGGGACGCGTTCTGCCGATTGACGCCAGCGTCGCTCAGCGTTGTGCCCGCCTACACGTCCCCGATCCGCGTAGCGAACGCGACGCCCTCATCGCCGCAACGGCGCTGGTGCACGGCATGACGGTGGTGACGCGGAACGTGGCCGATTTTGCGGCAACCGGGGTTGGATTGCTGAATCCATGGGAGGCGGCAGGCGCGGTGGCGTAGGGCGCAATCGAAGCGAAGCGCATTGCGCCGTAAGTGCCGAATAGCTTGCAAGCGGCTGAATCATGCGGCGCAATTCGCTGCGTTTCATTGACGCATTACGATGATTGCGCCGTATATCCGGGGCTGCACGTTTTACGCAGAGCGTGGGAGCGATCAAACGATCAAACAGCCGGCGCAATGCCCTGCGGGCGATTGACGCCCTACGATGGATGCGCCGTCCGAGGTGCATGAGAGCGATCAAAAACAGGGAAGCTTTATGAATAGCGCAAGACTCGAACAGCAAATGGCCTTCATCATCGAGATGGAAAAGCTCAAAACGGTCTATCGCCAGAATGGCGTGCTGGGCCGATCCCGGCGAGAGAATAGCGCCGAACACTCCTGGCACGTCGCACTGATGGCACTGCTGCTGCAGGAACACGCACTGGATCAAAACCTTGATATCGTTAAAGTCATCAAGATGTTGATGGTGCATGACATCGTTGAAATCGATGCAGGCGATACCTGGGCTTACGACTCGGCTGGCTATCAGGACAAGGCGGCCAAGGAAGATGCTGCCGCACAGCGCATCTTTGGCCTGTTGCCACCAGATCAGTGCGAAGCCCTAATTTCCGTCTGGCGCGAGTTTGAAGCGGGCGAGACCTCCGAAGCCCGTTTTGCCGCGTCCTTGGACAGCATGAATCCGGTTGTTAATTTCTACGTCACTGACGGGGTTGAGGGCGATACGGGTCTATTGAAAACCTCGCAGGTCTACGCGAAAAAGCGTTTCATCGGAGAAACCGCCCCGGCACTTTGGCATTACACCCAAGATGTCATCAAGAAATCCGGGGAGAAGGGTTTGTATCTTGAAGATACTGAGGCCTGATATCCCACTTTGATTGTGCTGCGCGGCTTACGCCTGCAGCCAACCCGCCCTACGTCCGACCCCGGAACTCGCAATGACCCCTGAACACCGCCAGGCCCAACGCTTCATCGCCCTCGACCCCGCCCGCAGCGTGGCGGTGGAGGCGTGTGCGGGGAGTGGCAAGACCTGGTTGCTGACTTCGCGTTTGCTGCGCTTATTGTTGAGCGGGGCGCGGCCGGGGCAGATTCTGGCGATTACCTACACGCGCAAGGCGGCGCGGGAGATCGAGGCGCGGCTGCGGGGGCTGCTGGCGATGCTGGCGACGGCGGATGAGGCAACCGTGCTGCGCGAGCTGCAGATGCGAGGGCTGGCGGATGCTGAGGCGCGGCGGCAGATCACGCCCTGTCGGGCCTTGCTGGAGGCGGTGCTGCGGGCGGAGCCGCCGATCACGATCACGACCTTCCATGGTTGGTTTGCGCGGCTGCTGGGTGGCGCGCCGCTGGATAGCGGGTTGGCAGGGCGGAGTCTCGACGAAGCCGCGTCCAGCTTGCTTGACGAGGCATGGGTGCTGCTGGCGGCCGACTGTAGCCGCTCGCCGAATAGCCCGCTTGCAGAGGCGCTGCTGTGGCTGTATCGCGAGCTGGGGGCGTTCTCGACAAGGAATCTGCTGCGGCGCTTGATTGACCGGCGCGCGGAATGGCGGGTGTGGTGCGATACCTGTGGCGGCAGTGAGGGCGTGGAACGCTGGATCACGACGGAATTCGGTGTCGGCGTGGATCCGCTGGCTGAGCTGTTTACCGCCGCACGGCTGGACGAGCTGGAAGCGTTTGCACGCCTGCTGGGGCTGAACACGGCGAGCGATCAGGCTATGGGGAACGCGCTGGCTCAAGCGGTGGTGGATCTGCGCAAAGGGGTGGGAGGCGGCAACGAAGATGTTTTTGAATGCGTTCGCGCGGCATTTCTGACGGCGACGAACACGCCCCGTGCCCGCAAGGCCAGCGCGGCACAAGCCAAGCGCCTGGGTGCGGAGGAGGAAACGTATCTCCGCCTGCATGCTGAATGGAGCGAACGCCTGATCGCGACCATCGGCGCGCTGCAAGACTTGCGGAATGCGGAACTCAATCGGCATGCCTTGCGCGTGGGTGACGCCTTGCTGTCCAAGCTGGATCAGTTGAAGCAGGCGCGGCGCGTGATGGATTTCTCCGATCTGGAGGCAGAGATCGACGGGCTGCTAGCACGCGAGGGTGCGGCGGCTTACCTGCAGGCGCGGCTGGATGCGCGCTACAAGCACATTTTGCTGGACGAGTTTCAGGATACCAACCCGCTGCAATGGCGCATCCTGCGCGGCTGGCTGGATGCTTACGCCAGCGCGGGCGTGACGCGGCCGAGCGTGTTTCTGGTGGGCGACCCGAAACAGTCGATTTACCGCTTCCGCCGCGCCGAGCCCAAGTTGTTCGCAGCGGCTTCAAAGTATTTTGCGGATGAGTTCGGTGCGATACATATGAGTAATGCTCATACCTTTCGCAACGCACAGCCAATCGTGGCAATCGTCAACGAGGTTTTTTCGGCAGAACCGCTGTTCATGGGATTCACAGCTCAGACTGCCGAGCGCGAAGCCTGGCCGGGGCGAATCGAAGTGCTGCCGCTGATCCCGGTGCCGGAAGCGCCGGGATCAGCGGCAGCAGAAGGCTTCCGCAATCCACTGGAAGAGGCGCGTGAAGAGGCCGAAGACCTGCGGCGCAGTGAAGAGGCTGATGTGCTGGCGCGGCGCATCGCCCGGATGGTCGGCCTGGAGGGGCCGGCGCTTCAGGTTCAGGGCAAGGATGGCGAGCGGGCGGCGCGCTTCGCGGACATTTTGATCCTGACCCGGCGTACCACCCAGTTGGCGACCTATGAGGCGGCTTTGCGCCACGCCGGGATTCCCTTCGTCAGCCCCGGCCGGGGTGGCTTGCTGAATACCCTGGAGGCGCAGGATCTGCTCGCGGCGCTGCGTTTTCTGGCGGATCCGGCCGATAACCACGCCTTGGCGCACGTGCTGCGCACGCCGGCGTTTGGCGCAAGCGATGACTTGCTGCTGGCCTTGTCGGCTGAGCCGGGTCTGTGGTGGCCGCGCCTGCAGGCGCTGGCACAGCGGGGCAGGGAAGATAGTGTCGAAGTTCGCGCCGTCACGCTGCTGCAGGGCTGGCTGGCGGTTTCGGCGTATCTGCCCGCGCATGACCTGATCGACCGGGTGTTTCACGAGGCGGACTGGTTGGCGCGATGCCGGGCGGCCGTGCCGCCCGCGCAGTGGCCGGGCGTGCATGCCAACCTGGAAGCCTTGCTGGAGCTCTCGCTGAACGTGGATGCCGGGCGTTACCCCAGTCTGACGCGCTTCGTTGATGAATTGCGGCGCTTGTCGAGTTCGGACGAAGAGGCCCCGGACGAAGGCCTGGTCAATAGCGCCGGCAGTGGCTTGGGGCGGGTGCGGATCATGACGATTCATAGCGCAAAGGGGCTGGAAGCGCCCATTGTCTGGCTCATTGATGCCCATACCACGCCCCGCCCGCCGGACGGTTTCGACGTCGTACAGGATTGGCCGGCGGATGCGCTGGCGCCGCGGCACTTCTCGCTGCTGGGCAGGGTTGCCGAGTGCGGACCGGTTCGCGAGCCCTTGCTGGCGGCGGAGCGCGAGGCTGCCCTGCGCGAAGAACTCAATCTGCTTTATGTCGCCGTAACACGCGCCGAGCAGGTTTTCATCGTCAGCGGCATCGCCTCGGCACGCGCGATTTCAACCCCCACGGCCTATTCGCGCTTGGCCGCTGCGGTGGAGCGGCTGGGTTCGCGCAATGGCGTGATCGGCGAAATGCCGGAGGTGTTTGCACAATCTGTCACACCCATTGCGACGGGCCCGGCACAATCCAGCTTCGCTGCGCTCAGGGTAGGGCAGAGGCGCCGGGCCCAGGAAGACCACGCCGGGATGCTGTTCGGGACCGCTTTGCATGCCTGGCTGGAAGCCCATACCAAAGGGCTTGTGTTGCCGGAGGTTGCCACAGAGGTCGAGCGGTGCGGCCGCAAGCTTGTCGCGCGTCCGTCGTTGGCCCGATTCTTTACCCCGGGCGTCGCGCGTCGCGCGGGCAGTGAGGTGAGCTTTGTCGATCAGGCGGGCAAAATAGGTCGTATCGATCGCTGGGTGGATGACGGTGAAACCATCTGGGTGCTGGATTACAAGAGTGGCGGGTTGCCCGAACAGGCGGTGCTCGCGGCCTACCGTGACCAACTGGCGGAGTACCGCGACGTGATGTGCAAGGTCTTCAGCGGCCGCAGTGTGAGGGCGCTGCTGATCTTCTCGGACGCTGGCGAGCTTGAGGTTTAGGGGAGACAACATGGAAAAGATCTGGCTGGCGAGCTACCCGCCGGGCGTGCCTGCGGAAGTCGATGTGACGCGGTACAACTCGATCGGCGAACTGTTCGAGCAGAGCGCCGACCGATGGGGTGACCGGATTGCCTACTATTGCATGGGGGGAGAACTGAGCTTCCGCAACACCGCCGTGCTGGCGCGGCAATTCGCCTCCTACCTGCAGAACGAGCTGAAACTCCCCAAAGGCACGCGCATCGCCTTGATGATGCCGAATGTGCTGCAGTACCCAATCAGCCTTTTTGGAGCCATGTTGGGCGGTTACGTGGTGGTGAATTGCAATCCGCTCTACACGCCGCGCGAGTTGGAGTACCAGTTGCAGGACTCCGGGGCGCAGGCCATCGTGGTGTTGGAGAACTTTGCGCAGACCGTAGAGGCCGTGATCGAGCGTACAGCCGTCCGGCATGTGATAGTGGCCAGTCTGGGCGATTTGCTGGGTAGCTTGCGCGGCAGCCTGATCAATTTTGTCGTGCGCCATGTCAAGAAGAAAGTGCCTGCATGGTCTTTGCCGAAGGCGGTACGCTTCAAGGCCGCGCTGGCGGCCGGAGATCGCAAGGCGTTCGTGCCGGTCGAGGTCTCGCTGCAGGATCTGGCCTTCCTGCAATACACGGGGGGTACCACCGGCAAGGCAAAAGGCGCGATGCTTCGCCACGCCAACCCGCTGGCGAATGTGCTGCAGGCCCACGCATGGGTGCAGAAAGCGCTACGCGAAGGCGAAGAGACGGTGATCACGGCACTGCCGCTCTATCACATCTTCTCGCTGACGGCGAACTGCATCTACTTCTTCATGATTGGTGCGAGCAATGTGCTGATCCCGAATCCGCGGGATATCGCCGGTTTCGTCAAGGAGCTCTCGCTGCGTCCCTTTACGGTGATCACCGGCGTGAACACCTTGTTCAATGCTTTGCTGAATCATCCGGACTTCTCAAAGCTCGATTTTTCCGGGCTGCGTCTGTCCCTCGGCGGTGGGATGGCGACACAGAAAGCTGTCGCAGATCGCTGGCAAGCGGTGACCGGCGACATGCTGCTCGAGGCGTACGGGCTGACGGAGGCCTCGCCTGCGCTGTGCATCAACCCGGTGACGCTGACAGCGTTCAACGGCGCAATCGGGCTGCCACTGCCGTCCACCGAGGTGTCGCTGCGTGACGAATCGGGTCTGGAGGTTGCCGCGGGGCGGCCGGGAGAGCTTTGTGCCCGCGGGCCGCAGGTGATGGCGGGTTACTGGAACGCGCCAGATGAAACGGCCAAGGTGATGACGGCGGATGGTTTTCTGCGAACCGGTGACGTCGCCACCATGGACGAGGCTGGGTTTCTGCGGGTCGTTGACCGGATGAAGGACATCATCGTCGTCTCCGGCTTTAACGTGTATCCGAACGAGATCGAAGATGTTGTCGCTTCGCACCCCGGTGTGCTGGAAGTAGCGGCAATCGGCGTGCCGGATCCGCGCACGGGTGAGGCGGTAAAGCTGTTTGTGGTTCGGCGCGATCCTGAATTGAGTGCCGAGGAGATCTTGCGGCACTGCAAGAAAGACCTCACCCGCTACAAGCTGCCGCATTCTGTGGAATTTCGTGACAGTCTACCTAAAACCAACGTCGGAAAAATTCTTAGGCGTGCGCTGCGCGAAGCGGCAGAAAAGGGCTGAGAGGCTTTCAGGTAGTGGATCTACGCATAGGAATTGCGCGAAGTTCTGTGACGCACGACCTGCCACTAAGGGTAATTCTTAACCTCTGCGGCACTTGAGGCGCAAGCGCTTATATGCTTCAATGGAATCGCGTTTCTCACTTCGGTTTGACCATTTCATCGTGAACTACATCTTCTCTTCCGTGCCCCGTATTGCGTCTACCCTGGTGGTAGTCGTAGTCGTCGTACGCGTCGTAGTAGGCGTAGGCGGCAGCGCGCCGTAACGGGGAAAAATCAGATCCAAGGATTTCAACCCCCGCCGGCGCGAGCCGGACGGGGGTTTTTTCTGCCCCCGATCCGGCAGCTGGCAACAGTCAAAATGTCAGGAGTATCAGGATGCAGATTTCAGGGGCTCAGTTGATCGTTCGCTTGCTTGAGCAGCACGGGGTGACCACCGTGGCGGGTGTGCCGGGTGGTGCCGCACTGCCGCTGTATGACGCCTTGTCGCACAGTACCCGGATCCATCATGTGCTGGTCGGCCACGAGCAAGGTGCCGGCTTCATTGCCCAGGGCATGGCGCGGGTCAGCGGACGCGCGGGTGTGTGCGTCGCCTCCAGCGGCCCGGGAGCAACCAATCTCGTCACTGCGATTGCGGATGCCAAGCTGGATTCCATCCCGGTGGTCTGCATCACCGGACAAGTTCCGTCTGCGATGATCGGGACTGATGCCTTCCAGGAAGTCGATACGTATGGCATTTCCATTCCCATCACCAAGCACAATTGGCTGGTGCGCAACGTTGAGGATCTGCTGACGATTATCCCGGATGCGTTCCGGATCGCTGAGTCTGGTCGCCCCGGCCCGGTCTGGGTTGATGTACCGAAGGACGTGCAGAGCGCGATGATCGAGATTGATACCTTGCCCGCCGCTGCAGTGCGCGACACGCTCCCCACTCCCCGCTCGGAATTGATAGAGGAGGCAGCGCGCATGATCGACGCGGCTGTACGCCCGGTGCTATATCTGGGGGGTGGCATCGTCACGGCAGAGGCGTGCGCCGAGGCTGTGGCGCTCGCTGAGCAGGCCGGTCTGCCAACCACCATGACCTTGATGGGGCTGGGGGCCATGCCGGTTGATCACCCCCTGTCGCTCGGCATGCTCGGCATGCATGCGGCACGCTATACCAACTATGTGCTCGAAGAGGCCGACCTGTTGATCGTGCTTGGCGCGCGCTTTGACGACCGGGCGATCGGCAAAGCCGAGAAATTCTGTCCGAACGCCGCGGTGATCCATATCGACGTGGATGCAGCCGAGCTTGGCAAGATCCGTCGGCCACATGTTGGCATCAATGCTGACGTCAAAGCAGCGCTTTCCCTCCTCTTGCCCAAGATTCAGCCTCAGTCGCGCGTGCAATGGCTGGAGCGGGTGCACGCACTGAAGGCGGCCCACCCGATGCTGATGCCGGGCGCGGAGGATCCGCGCAGCCACTACGGGCTGGTGCTCGCTGTGGCTGCTGCGCTAGATGACGAGGCGGTGATAGCCACCGATGTAGGTCAGCACCAGATGTGGGTGGCCCAAGCGTATCCGCTGCGACGGCCGCGCCAATGGCTCACCTCGGGCGGCCTTGGCACAATGGGTTTTGGCATGCCCGCTGCGATTGGCGCAGCGTTGGCGGAACCCGAGCGGACGGTGGTGTGTTTCTCCGGTGATGGCAGCTTGAAAATGAATATCCAGGAGATGGCTACTGCCGTGGAAGAGGACACGAACATCAAGGTCGTGCTGATGAATAATCAGTCGCTCGGTCTCGTCCATCAGCAGCAGAACATGTTTTACGGCGAACGTTACTACGCCTCTGACTACCGCAAGCCGACGGATTTCGTAAAAATTGCCGAGGGCTTTGGCATGCAGACTTTCGATCTCGACAAGGCTAGTAATCCACGGGCGATGATTGCAGAAGCGATGGCACTGCGCGGCCCCTGCCTGATTCACTGTTCAATCGACGTGAACCAGCAGGTTTTGCCTATGGTGCCTCCGGGCGCTGCCAACACCGAAATGATCGGAGGCTGAAATGACTTCATCCCTAGTACCTGATATCAAGGAAAAAGTTGTTCTGGAGCTGAATGTACGCAACCACCCGGGAGTGATGTCACACGTATGCGGCTTGTTCGCACGCAGAGCTTTCAACGTGGAAGGCATTCTGTGCATGCCGGTTGGTGAGGGTGTTGACAGTCGCATATGGCTGCTGGTGCGTGAAGACGAACGCTTGCCGCAGATGATTGCACAGGTCGAAAAGCTGGTAGATGTAATCTCGGTTGCCCGCCACGGTGCGGAGCACGTGGTCTTTGAGCGCCTGGAAGACTTCTTCTGTTAGCGCTTTGAGATCCCGTAGGCGCGGCGCGGGCCGTGCCTACGGCTCTGTACCGCGAAGTGGGTCGAGCAGGGGCCGCAGGTTGTTGTGATCCAGTTCGTACATCAGTGCCAACAGCGTACCGAGCTGACCCTTGGGAAACCCTTCGCGGGCAAACCAGCCGAGATAGTGGCCGGGGAGGTCAGCAAGCAAGCGATCCTTGTACTTGCCAAAAGGCATCTTCTGGCGGACGAGTTTTTCAAGTAACTCTGGCGTCATCGTGCCAAAGCTTTGGCGATGAAATGTCTGGCGACGCGTGGGCGTGGTACACGTATATCGAACCAGTTACGAACATCGGTATCCAGGCCAATCCCGTGCATGTAGTTGTAGAGCGCTTTATTGAGCGCGCGCCCCAGTGCATCGTGATCAATGCCGCTCGGGTCGACAAACTTGATGTCGTTGCGGGCAAAACTCACCTTGGCTTGTGGCGCCAAAGTGATGCCGTATTCTTGCGGGTTTTTGCCGACCGGGGAATGTACCGTACAGGCGAAACGATGGAAGAAACCTGACTGGATGCAGCCTGCTTCGAAGAGCTGACGAACGTATTCGAGCGCATCCACGGTGTCTTGCACGGTTTGGGTTGGGAATCCGTACATGAGGTAGGCGTGGACGAGGATGCCGGATTCAGCAAAAGCGTGGGTGACGCGGGCGACCTGCTCGACGGAAACGCCTTTTTTCATGAGATCCAACAAGCGATCCGAGGCGACTTCGAGTCCGCCTGAAATTGCAATACAGCCGCTCTGAGCAAGCAGTTGGCACAGATCGGGGGTAAAGGATTTCTCGAAACGAATGTTTCCCCACCAGGAAATCGATCGATTTCTAGCGATGAGTTCGTTGGCCATTGCACGTAAAGCCTTGGGCGGCGCAGCCTCGTCCACAAAATGGAAGCCACTCTGCCCGGTCTCAGTGACAATGGCGTCAATTCTGTCGACCAAGGTAGATGCTGCGATGCCGTCGTAACGCGAGATGTAGTCAAGGCTGACGTCGCAGAAGCTGCATTTCTTCCAGTAGCAGCCATGGGCAACGGTAAGCTTGTTCCAGCGGCCGTCAGACCACAGGCGATGCATCGGGTTGAGCATGTCCAGTACTGACAGGTACTGGTCGATCGGCAAGCCATCCCAGGTAGGCGTGCCGACTTCGGCAAACGCGATATCGGGTTCGAGGTACTGGGTATAACAGACCTCGCCGCTGGCTTTATCGCGCAGAAAAGTCCGCACCAACTGGTCTCGCGAACGCTCGCCACGCAGGTGCTCAAGCAAGGCCAGGATTGGGCGTTCGCCATCGTCCAGCGTAATGTAATCGAAGTAGTCGAATACTCGCGGCTCGGAAAGCTCCCGCAACTCGGTGTTGACGTAGCCACCGCCGAGCACGGTGACTATCTCGGGATGGTCGGCCTTGATGATCTGGGCGATTCTGAAGGACGCATAGACATTGCCAGGAAAAGGCGCCGAAATGAGTACAACATCGGGCTGGATAGCGGCAATACGCTCCCGAGTGAGCGTTTGCAAGGTGCGATCAATATAGTTGAGCGGTGCCGCCAGCGCATTTGCGAGCGGGTCAAAGCTCGGTTGGCTTTGCGCGAGTGATTCGGCGTAGCGCACAAACTCGAAGCGCGCATCGACTGCGTCACGAAGAACGTCTGCAAGATCATTCAGATAGAGCGTGGCGAGGTGGCGTGCGCGATCCTGCAGACCAAGCGCGCCAAATGCCCAGGCAAGCGGATCGCCGCCCTCAGGATCGTCGGGATCTATATAGGCGTCTAGCGGAGCAAAACGTGGGCCTTCGGGCAAGTAATTTCTACCGCAGATGCGGTATGCGACGGTGCTGTCCTTGCCCTGCAGGAAGGAAAGAACAGGTTCGACCGTCGCGAGATAGGTGGCGGCGTGTGCCAAAAAAAACCGTACGGTGGCCGAACGGCTTGTGGCCGGTAGCGTGGAGGCCTCGCGCTGAAGGGACTGTAAACCTGGCTTAGAGAACAAGGCCAGAATCAGCGCCAACGCGAGATCGGTTTGTACGGCCTCAACGCCTAGTGAACGCAGGAAGCCAGTGAGATAAGCCGTTGACGGATATGGTGTATTCAGTTGCGTCATCGGCGGGATGATCGACAACACGCGTTGGCGGACAGTTGGCATTGTGCGTTGCGTACGAAGAGCTTGCAGCAGAAGACGAGGGCAGCGGCGGATTTTAGCTTTGTTCAGTGGTCTGCGCCCGGCAATTGAATAGCGTGGCGACCCACAGCGCGCATCTTTGAGTGTTGAGGTGCCATTGAACAGAAGCAAGCGCTTCAATAGCCTGCTTCATGATCTGGTTATCTGCTTAAAGTGAACAAGCTGATGTATTTTTTGCATTCGACCGCGCTGAAAGCAGGTGACGGCTAGCCAGGGGCGGCACGTATGACTTATGCTGATACCTGTCAAGCGATATTTCACCTTCGGTGAGTCGCGGGATAAGAACTCTTCTAATTAGAAATTACCAGACAGGAGGCATTAATGGACCATTTCTCCAGACGTCGCACGCTGATCGCAGGCGTTTCTGCAGTCGTCGCGCAGTCGATGCTGCCAGGCTGCTCGCGCAAGCCGCCGACAATCGGGCTGATGCTCGATGACATGCGTATCGCTCGTTGGGCGAGCGACCGTGACTTCTTTTTTGCCGCTGCAAAAAAGATGGGGGCAGTGGTTCATGTGAAGTGGGCGAACGGCGACGAGGCAGGTCAAGTCAGCCAGTTGTTACGTCTGATCGAGAACAAGGTCGACGTCATCGTGTTGTTGCCGCTGAATGGCAAGCTCTTCAAGGACGCCGTCGCCAAAGCGAAAGATGCAGGCATAAAGGTTATCGCTTACGACCGCATGGTGTTTGATGCAGACATTGACGCCTACGTCTCGGTCGACAATGCAGAAATCGGCCGCCTGCAAGCCGAAGCAGTCGTCAAGCAGGTACCTAAAGGAAATTACTATCTCCTTGGGGGCTCGGAAACGGACGGCAACGCAAGACAGCTGCGCGAGGTTCATCAGAAGGTGATCAAACCGTATGTGGACCGGGGTGACATCAAGGTGGTCGGCAGTTCTTATGTTGCCGGCTGGGACCCAAATGTCGCGCAAGAGATCATGGCGCGTGTTTTTGAGGGTCCGGAACGGATTGATGCCGTAATCGCGAGCAACGACGGGACAGCGGGCGGCGTGGTGGAAGTACTGAAAAACCGTGGCCTCGCCGGAAAAGTCCCGGTTTCAGGCCAAGACTCCGATCTGGACGCGTGCAAGCGAGTCATCGCGGGCACCCAAACCATGACGGTCTACAAGCACTTGAAAGATCTGGCTACCATGGCTGCAGATCTCGCTTTCGCAATGGCTGACGGTGACGAGCCGGAACTAGAGGGCGAAACCGACAACGGCTTCAAGAAGGTGAAGACCAAGTATCTCAAGCCCACACTGATCACCAAAGAAAACATCGATATTCTGGTGAAAGACGGGGTCTATACCCGCGAGCAGCTCGGTCTCTGATTGCGCAATTCCCTGCCTTCCCGGCGCCGCGGGCTCACCCCGCGGCGTTTTTCCGTACTGATCCTCATGCTCAATCTGTGATGTTTCGTCTCAGGCGACTGCTAGCAAGATTCGCCGCGGCTGTGCGTGTCTCAACACCAAGCTTCTCGAAAACGTGCTCGAGATGCTTGTTAACGGTTCTTGGGCTGATACTCAGTATTTCGCCGATATCGGGGCTTGTTTTTCCCTTCATGACCCAATAGAGAACCTCAGCCTCTTTTTGCGTGAGGCGAAAACACGCGATCAAGGCTTCGACCTGAGCACTGTCTGACTCCTCCTGTAAAACGAGCAGCCACTCTCCGTCACCTGTTTGTTCATGCAAGTGAAAAATCAAACGTTTTGCTCCACTGTTGACGGGAAACGGGGGCACTTCGCGGACAAGTTCAGCCGTATAGCGCGCCAGGCTATGTGAAATCCAGTCGAGCAAGGCGATCGGCGCATAGTCACGGTCAGACTCAAAGTACTCGCTCATCAAGCGCCGTGCCAAGGGCGTCTGCCAGGTGATCCGGCCGCTGTCGACATGGACGGATAGCGTCGCCTGACCGAACGCGTCCAGTGCGTTGCGAGCCTGTCGCATGTGTTTGGCGTTTGCGAGATGGGCATTGATTCGGGCGATAACCTCGCCCGTCCTGACGGGCTTCGTCACGTAATCTGTCCCTCCTGCGTCGAAGGCGGCGACAACGTGCTCGGACTCCGTCAATCCGGTCATGAAAATGATAGGAATATGGCGGGTGATGAAGTCCGCTCTTAGCCGGCGGGAGACTTCAAACCCATCCATTCCGGGCATGAGGGCGTCCAGTAAGATGATATCGGGCACGCCTTGCCGCGCGCGCGCCATGGCCGACTCGCCACTCGTGGCGACCAAGACGGTAAACCCGGACTCATCCAATGCGTCGTGAAGTACGGAGAGGTTCTCAGGGACATCGTCCACGATCAGGACGATGTTGGTGTTCTGACGATCAATTTGGGGCATGGGCATGTAGAAGTCCCTGCACGATGCGACTCATGGCGTCGAGTTTGAACTCCGCGACCAGTTGGCGCATCTGCGTGACAAAACGGTTGTGTTCAGGCGCCGCATCGGCGAGCTCGCTCAAAACGCCCTGAATTCCCCGCACGTAGCCGAGCGAAATTTGCTCCGCGAGTGCCTCAAGCCAATGGGCCGGCACAGCCTGCTCCGTAACGGCTTCGGCGGGCACGGCTGCAAACCGTGGTGCACCATAAGACCATTCGATTCCGAGTCTGCGCTGTATCCAGTCGAAAAGGTCAGACACGCGCACAGGCTTGACGAAAAAGTCTTGTGCCTGGATTGCGGCGTCGTTGTCGAGACCTTTGTCGAACGCGTTTGCGGAAATAATAGCGATGTGTGGCTGGCACGCAATTGCGGGTAGCGCCCGAACGCGACGGATGGTCTCCCAGCCATCGATGCCGGGCATTGCAAGATCCATGAAGATGATATCTGGCTGGAATCGGGGAACCACTTCAAGACATTCCGCCCCCGAGGCGGCTTGATCGAGAATGAACCCCAAGGGCGCTAGTACGCTGACCAGCATTTCCCGATCGTCTTGCTCATTATCGACAACCAGGATTTTCTTTCGCGGACCAAGATATCCGTGCGGGTTGTCGCGCAGATTTCGCTTGCTAGCAGCGACATGAAGTACGGTCGGCAGGAACAACTTTACCGAGAAGCGGGTTCCAACACCGGGTCTGCTGCTGACGGTCAGCTCTCCGCCCATCAAGTTCGTCAACATGTTTGCGATCGTCAGGCCAAGCCCCGTTCCGGAGGCCTTGCGCTGTGCCGCATCCCCTCTGGCAAATGGCTCAAAGATGCGAACCAGCTCTTCTGGCCCGATGCCCGGGCCGGTGTCTTCGATCTCGAACAAGGCGATGTCGTGCGCGTGTTTGATGCTGAACGATACGGATCCAGTTTCAGTGAACTTCACTGCATTTCCGAGCAGATTGATCAGGATCTGGCGCAAGCGTCTCTCGTCAGCCCTGACGAACTCCGGCACTTCTCCATGCCTGACAAAACGGAAATGAACCCCCTTGTTAGCCGCCTGAAGCTCAAACATTCGCGTCAATTGAAGCAGAAGCTCGCTGAACTCCAGGGCCTGAATGTCGAGGGAGAGCTTGCCGCCCTCAATCCGGGCCAGATCGAGCGTTTCTTCGATCAGCGAGAGCAAGTGGTCCCCGCTGCGGCGAATGACCTTGATTGCTTGCCTGCGGTGATCCGGTATGGTCGGATCTCCGTCGAGAATCTGTGCGTAGCCCAGAATGCTGTTCAGAGGCGTACGCAACTCATGGCTGACGGAGGTGATATAGCGGCTTTTCGCCTGGTTGGCGGCGTCTGCCGCGTGCTTGGCGCGTTGAAGTTGCTCATCGGTACGGCGGTGCGACTCAATTTCCTGGATCAGCAAGTGTGTCTGGCGGTTTGACTCTTCTTGTGCCACGCGTCTGCTTTCGTGCGTCAGTATCAACCACCAGGCGACAATCGCCGATACGACAAGCAGCGCAAAATAGGCCTTCAGAAATGCCGGACGCAGTGAACGCGCCAGTTCGACGTCCGCAGCGGAGCCTAGCTCGTAGAAATAAAGCAGGCTCATCAGTAGCGAGAGGCCACATACGATCACCGTCATCAACAGCAGGTAATTTGAAAGCCCGGTATCAAGATAGGGCCACACCGGTTTGGGTAACAGGCGTTGCAGCAAGCTCGACCACTGCGCGGATAAACGCGCGTGTGGCTTGCACAGATCGTGGCAGCGCGCATCCAGCGAGCAGCACAGAGAGCAGATATGGCCTTCGTAAGCGGGGCAGGTGGCGACATCATCGGCTTCGTAGATTCGCTCGCAGATTGAGCATTTTAGTGTTGCATTTTCTCCCTCACTGCTTCGTTCTCTAGCCAGGTAGTAGCGGCCTTTGGTGTACCACGCGATCAGTGGGCTGGCTGTCAGTGCCGCAATGAATGCAATAAACGATGAGAAGGATTGCGCATACACACCAAACAGGCCGAAGTAGGCTGAGACGGACAAAACTGACGCAATTGCCATCGCGCCAACGCCGACCGGGTTGATGTCGTACAAATACGCTCGCCTGAACTCGATGCCTGCTGGAGAGAGTCCGAGGGGTTTGTTGATGACGAGATCTGCTACGACTGCCACCAGCCAGGCGATAGCGATGTTTGAGTACAAACCCAGGACCTGACCGAGGGCCTGGAAGACGCCCATTTCCATCAACATCAGGGCAATCAGGGTGTTGAACACCATCCATACGACACGCCCCGGGTGGCTGTGCGTGAGTCGAGCGAAGAAATTCGACCACGCCAAGGAACCGGCGTACGCGTTGGTGACGTTGATTTTCAGCTGTGAAATAACGACAAATACGGCTGTCGCCGCAATCGCCCAGCCAGGCCGGGTAAATACGTTCTCAAAGCCAATCAGATACATCTGGTTGGGGTCAACGGCATGTTCGACGGGTACCGAGTTGCGGATTGCCAGATAGGCCAAAAGGCAGCCACCCAGCATTTTCAATACCCCCAGAATGACCCACCCAGGGCCACCGACGAGTACGCCTAGCTGCCACTTTCGCCCGTTCTCTGCGGTTCGCTCAGGCATGAAACGCAGGTAGTCAACTTGCTCGGCCATCTGCGTAATGAGGGCTATCCCGACAGTCAAAGCGCTGCCGAACAGCGCGAGATTGAAGTCGCCGCCTTGCCCTGTCGCACCCGGGTAAGTGGCCAGCTCTGACAGCACGCCAGGATTTTTCGTCAGAACGTACACGAAGGGTACGATCAACAGCACGAGCCAGATCGGTTGTGTGAATGTCTGTAGTCGGCTGATGACTGTTATGCCATGCGTTGCCAGGGGGATGACCGCGAGCGCGCACACCAGGTACCCCCAGGCAGGGGGAATGTCGAACGCCAGTTCCAGCGCGTAGGCCATGATCGCCGCCTCAAGCGCAAAGAAAACAAAGGTGAAACTGGCGTAAACAAGCGACGTGATGGTGGAGCCGATATAGCCGAACCCAGCACCACGTGTGAGCAGATCCATGTCTAGCCCATACTTCGCCGCGTAATGACTGATAGGCAGGCCACAGGCGAAGATCAGACAACCGGTGACCAGGATCGCGAGCGCCGCGTTGATGAATCCATATTGAACCAACAACGTAGCGCCTACGGCTTCGAGCACGAGGAATGAGGCCGTACCAAAAGCGGTGTTGGCGACCTTGAATTCGTGCCAATGCCGAAAGCTGCGTGGGGTGAAGCGTAACGCGTAGTCTTCGATCGTTTCTTTCGCGACCCAGGCGTTGTAGTCACGCCGAACTTTTACGACCCGTTGAACGGGGTTGCGGTCTTGCGCGTCGGGTGCGCTGTCACGATTTTGGGAGTCCATGGCCGTGCAATGCACTCTGTGTGCCGAGCATGGGACTAACACGCCCTCACTCGATAATTCATTTTAAGACATTGATATACAAGGAATCACCGAGTGGGGATTTGTTGCTGCGCGCCTTCATGACGCAGAGAATAGGCGCTATCGTGGTGCGTAAATTTCTAACAGTCCCATATTGGTGCAAATAAGAGAGAGCGCTCTCTCATAACGCCAACCCCAGGCGCTGAAGCTCAGCGCGGGTGTTACTTGCTTCGGTAAAGAGAACAGCGCTCATTCCGAATGCGCGCGCGGCTTCGACATTCTTGAGGCTGTCGTCAATGAATATGGCCTTGCTCGGCACAACGCCGTAGCGCTGGCAAAGCACTGCGTAAATCTCTCTTTGTGGCTTGATGACGCGTTCTCGCCCCGAGACGACGATGCCTTCGAATTCCCCCAGGAATGGATACATCTCGCACGCCCGGGGAAATGTTTCGTGTGACCAGTTGGTCAGTGCCAGAACTCGATACCCCTGGCTCTTGCAATGTTGAATCAACTCCACCGAGCCCGCGATTGGCGGCCCGAGAGTCTCCTCCCAGCGCTGCGCGTACGCCTCAAGCAGGTGACGGTAGTGTGGAAAGCGGGCTCCGTGCGTCGCGACCGCTTCGCGAAACGGACGGCCTGCATCCTGCTCAGCATTCCAGGCATGGAAATCCACCTCTGCCAGGAAGCGATCAATCTCATCGTCGCTTGCAAGATACTGGCGGAAAAGCCATTTCGGCTCCCAGGGGATCAGCACATTGCCGATGTCAAATATAACCGTATCAATCATTGCATTGCGGCCACTCAAATGCACATCCAGACGCGAGGTTCATTTCACTTTGTCGCGCATCAGACGCTGTTTCTCGCGATCCCAGTCCTTCTGTTTCTCTGACTCTCGCTTGTCAAACTGCTTTTTACCCTTTGCCAAGCCGATTTCCAGCTTGATCCTGCCTTTGCAGAAGTGCATGTCCAGCGGCACCAGCGTATATCCCGCACGCTCGACCTTGCCTATCAGCGCGCTGATTTGATGGGCGTGCAGCAAGAGCTTGCGGGTACGAACAGGATCAGTCTTGATATGCGTCGATGCGGTCGGCAGCGCACTGATGTGCATGCCGATCACGAAAATCTCGGCGCCGCGCACCAGAACGTAGGCTTCCTTGATTTGCGCTCGGCCCTCGCGGATGGCTTTGACTTCCCAGCCCTCGAGTACGAGGCCCGCCTCGAAGCGCTCTTCAATAAAGTAATCGTGGAACGCCTTGCGGTTATCAATGATGCTCATGGTGGCTCTCGGTTCATTTGCCGTGGCGCGTTATCGCGCCACGGCGCACATCACGTCAGAAGCCGCCCCATCTCGGGCGGCGATTCTCGCACTGTGCTTCCGTTACAATCCCCATTTTAACAGCGCCGGGGCTCGACACCGGAACCAGCATGGCGGATGTCAGAAAAGTGATATTGGTTGAATGCTCAGCTAGCGAGCTGTTTGACCTGGTTGATGATGTGGAGACTTATCCTGAATTTCTTCCCTGGTGCGGCGGTACCGAGGTGCTAGAGCGGACTGAAGACAGAACCGTCGCAACTTTGCACATTCACTACCATGGCGTCAAAGCGCACTTCACTACGCGCAACGACAAGCAGCGCCCGACCGCAATGCAGATGCACTTGCGGGACGGCCCGTTCAAGAAGCTGGAAGGACATTGGGACTTCAAACCCTTGGGGGAGACTGGCTGCAAAGTGGAGTTCTATCTGCACTACGAATTTTCAAACCGTTTGCTCGAAAAAATTGTCGGCCCTGTGTTCAGCCATATAGCAACGACTTTTGTTGACGCGTTTGTCAAGCGCGCTGGCCAACTTAAGTCCTCAGGTAAATAGTGATGACAGACTTCGTGAATGTAGCCGTTTGCTATGCCTTGCCCCACCGCCAGGACATTATTGAGCTGAAGCTAAGCGGGGGAGCGACCGTATCGCAGGCCATCGCGGCTTCCGGACTTCAGGCCAAACATCCGGATATCGACTTGAACGTGTTCAAGGTGGGCGTGTTCGGAAAGCTGGTCAAGCTCGACACCGTGCTGCACGACAGCGACCGGGTCGAGATCTACCGACCGTTGATTGCCGACCCAAAGGAAGTGCGTCGCAAGCGCTCGGAAGAGGGGAAGGCAATGAAGAAGGGCGGCGGCGACGCGTCGCCCACCGCCTGAGCGCCTTACTTGCAATCACGCGCGAGCTGCGCGCGAGCTTGCTCAGCTTTGGCCGCCATCTGCTCGTCCGTGTAGAACTCAAACTCGCCGCTCTCGTTGGGGCTGCCCACGCGGCCTCCGCGTTCCAACATTGCGATGTTTTTTCGCAAGCTGGCGCAGTAGCGTTCTTTTTCCGCTGCGCGCGCTTGGTCTGCTTTTTTCTTCTCGTCAGCCTGCGCCTGCTCGGCTTTCTTCTGACGAGACTCCTGTTCCTTTTCCTGCCAGGTCTTCGCCACGGGCTGGCTTGCTTCTGTCTCCGCTACGGAGGATCCAGTCGCCCCTTTTACGGATTTAGCGTCGCTGTTCGGCGGTGGGGTGTCGGAGAAATGAACCCGCCCGCTCGCATCTTTCCAGGTGTAGACGGCTGCCGTAGCAGTGCCGGTGACTGCAATAAGGGCGAGCGCCAAAACGAATCTGATACCCTTCATGGGATACTCCGTTACTTGTTGTCCGGGAGCTCGGTCGCTTTCACGCAGCCGGGCTACTCTGTATAATGCCGATTTGCCGGTAAGGATTATAGACATGCGTTTGATCCAGAAGGCGCTGACGTTTGATGACGTTCTGCTCGTTCCTGCTCACTCCGATATTCTCCCGCGTGACGTCAGTCTCGCAACGCGCCTATCGCGCAATATTCAACTGAATCTACCCTTGGTGTCTGCTGCGATGGACACCGTGACAGAATCGCGGCTTGCGATTGCACTGGCGCAAGAGGGTGGTATCGGCATCATTCACAAAAATCTTACGCCCAAACAGCAGGCACAAGAGGTGGCTCGCGTAAAGCGCTTCGAATCTGGTGTGCTGCGCGACCCGATCACTATACCGCCGACATTGACCGTGCGTGAAGTGCTTGCCCTGACACGACAGTACAAGATTTCAGGTTTGCCGGTCGTGGATGGCCGACGTGTGGTTGGTATTGTTACCAACCGAGACTTGCGCTTCGAGACCAATCTGGATCAGGCGGTTTCCGCAATCATGACGCCGCGTGAGCGGCTCGTGACGGTCAAGGAAGGGGATTCGCTCGAGCTTGCCAAGGAGTTGATGCACAGGCACCGCCTTGAGCGGGTGCTCGTGCTCAAAGACTCTGGCGACTTATACGGGCTGGTGACCGTCAAGGATATTCAGAAAGCCACTGAGCACCCTCTGGCCGCGAAGGATGGGCAGGGGCGCTTGCGCGTCGGAGCGGCGGTTGGTGTTGGTGCAGGCACCGAGGAGCGCTGTGCTGCGCTTGCGGAAGCCGGTGTTGACGTCATCGTCGTCGATACGGCACATGGACACTCCCAAGGCGTGCTGGACCGGGTGAGCTGGGTCAAGAAGAATTTCCCGAACGTGGATGTCATAGGCGGCAATATCGCCACGGGTGATGCGGCCCGGGCTTTGGTTGACGCCGGTGCTGACGCGGTCAAGGTGGGGATCGGTCCGGGCTCGATTTGCACCACGCGGATCGTTGCTGGTGTCGGGGTGCCGCAAATCACAGCGGTGGATAACGTTGCCAAGGCGCTTGAGGCGTCTGGCGTTCCGTTTATTGCCGATGGAGGGGTGCGCTACTCGGGTGACATTTCCAAGGCTATCGCTGCCGGGGCACATAGCGTGATGCTTGGCGGCCTTTTTGGCGGAACCGAAGAGGCACCGGGAGAAACAGTGCTTTTTCAGGGTCGCAGCTACAAGTCTTACCGCGGGATGGGGTCTTTGGGCGCGATGCAACAGGGCTCTGCAGACCGCTACTTCCAGGACAACGATGCCAGCAATGCAGAGAAACTGGTCCCCGAGGGTATTGAAGGCAGGGTGCCTTACAAAGGGCCGGTTTCAGCGGTGATTCATCAGTTGATGGGTGGGCTGCGCTCTTCAATGGGCTACGTGGGATGCGGATCCATCGAAGCGATGCGTACCAAGGCACAGTTCGTTGAGATCACTTCAGCCGGCATGCGCGAATCGCACGTTCACGATGTGCAGATCACGAAGGAAGCGCCGAACTACCACGTTGATTGAGTATCTTGCCGCAGCGCAAGGGTGTGGGTGGTGAGCCTGCACCCTTGTTTGTTTTTGAAAAGAGGTAGTTCTTGGCTGAAGCAGAACCCCAGAGCACAGTAAAAATGCGGAATGCCGGCATGGGCTTCATCATGCTGACGGTGCTGATCGACATGATCGCCATCGGTTTGATCATTCCCGTGCTGCCGCCACTGGTCGGTTCATTTGTTGCGACGCCGACTGAACGCGCCTACTGGTATGGCGTGGTCGTTTTTGCGTTCGGGATCGCCAATTTCTTGGGTTCCCCGATTCTGGGCGCGCTCTCCGATCACTATGGCCGACGCCCGGTTCTGCTGATTGGTTTCTGTGGCCTGGCCTTGAACTTCTTTGCCACTGCCGCATCGACAGCGCTGTGGATGTTGATTGCCGTGCGTCTGGTGGGCGGGGCGATGCAGGCCAATGCTGCGGTGGCCAACGCTTACGTGGCAGACATCACGCCGCCGGAAGAGCGTGCGCGCCGCTTTGGTCTGCTTGGGGCAATGTTCGGCCTGGGCTTCATTCTCGGCCCGGTAATGGGCGGGCTCCTCGGCCATATCAATATTCACCTGCCTTTTGTTGTTGCAGGTTCGCTGGCAATCGTGAATTGGTTGTACGGCTATTTCGTCCTCCCTGAATCTTTGGCGCTTGACCGGCGCAAGACCTTCTCGTGGCGTCACGCCAATCCGCTGGCCTCTTTTCTGAAGCTATCTGGCTTACGCGGGGGCGGGGTGCTCGTGGTCATGATCGCGTTGAGCGGGTTGGCGCAATTCACCATGCACACCTGCTGGGTGCTTTACGGCACTTACCGTTTTGGCTGGGGGCCGCTCGAAAACGGCCTCTCACTCTGTGCCGTCGGGGTGATGTCTGTCATCGTGCAAGGAGGCCTGCTCAAGCATCTGCTGGCATGGCTCGGCGCACGTCGCTTAGCCGTGGTCGGGCTCGCCTCGGGTTCAATTGCTTACCTTTTTTTCGGCCTCGCAACGCAGGGCTGGATGATGTACGTCGTGGTCGGCTTCAATGTCTTTGCTTTCGGCGCTACATCGGCAATTCAAAGTCTGATCTCCAATTCCGCCGATGCACACAGCCAAGGGCAAGTGCAGGGGGCTGTCGCCTCGCTGAACAGCCTGATGGCCGTGCTCGGGCCTGTCATGGGCGCCGCCTTGATGGGGATGGTTTCCCATCTTGATCCCGCCGCGTTGCTGGTCGGTACCCCGTTTTTCTTCTGCGCAGTGCTGCAAGGCTTGGCTGCCATCCTGTGCCTGCGCTATGTCATTACTCATCGGGATGCCGCCCGTGCTGCTGCGCGCTGAGTCCCAATCTTTCGCCCAACTGCTTACTTCCAGAGTGTCTCCATGCACGACAAGATCCTGATTCTCGATTTCGGCTCGCAGGTTACCCAGCTGATCGCCCGCCGCGTCCGCGAAGCCCACGTGTTCTGCGAAATCCATCCCGCTGACGTCAGCGACGAGTTTGTTCGCAGCTATGGTGCCAAGGGCATCATCCTTTCCGGCTCTCACATGTCGGCCTACGAAGAGGCCACCGACAAGGCGCCACAGGCCGTCTTTGAACTGGGTGTGCCCGTGTTGGGCATCTGCTACGGCATGCAGACCATGGCCCAGCAACTGGGCGGCAAGGTCGAGGCCGGCAAGGAGCGCGAATTCGGTTATGCCGAAGTGCGTGCCCACGGCCACACCAAGCTGCTTGAAGGCATCGAGGATTTCAGCACCGTCGAAGGTCACGGCATGCTCAAGGTGTGGATGAGCCACGGCGACAAAGTGACTGAGATGCCTGAAGGCTTCAAGGTCATGGCCTCCACGCCTTCCTGTCCGATTGCCGCAATGGCCGATGAGTCGCGTCGCTTCTACGCGGTGCAATTCCACCCTGAAGTCACCCACACCCTGCGCGGAGCGGAAATCCTCCAGCGTTTTGTACGCGAGATCTGCGCCTGCAAGGCCGACTGGGTCATGGGCGACTACATCGCCGAATCTGTGGCGCGGATTCGTGAGCAAGTGGGTTCAGACGACGTGATCCTCGGCCTCTCCGGCGGCGTCGATTCCTCGGTGGCGGCCGCGCTGATTCACCGTGCCATTGGCGACCAGCTCACCTGCGTTTTCGTCGATCACGGCCTGCTGCGCCTCAACGAAGGCCAGATGGTGATGGACATGTTCGCGCGCAACATGGGCGTCAAGGTCATCCACGTCGACGCCACCGCTCAATTCATGGGCAAGCTCGAAGGCGTCTCCGACCCGGAAGCCAAGCGCAAGATCATCGGCAAAGAGTTTGTCGAAGTCTTCCAGGTCGAATCCGGCAAGCTCAGCAACGCCAAGTGGCTCGCCCAGGGCACGATCTATCCCGACGTGATCGAATCCGCAGGCGGCAAGACCAAGAAGGCCAAGACCATCAAGAGCCACCACAACGTTGGCGGTCTGCCGGATACCCTGCACCTCAAACTGCTGGAGCCGCTGCGCGAACTGTTCAAGGACGAAGTCCGCGAACTCGGCGTGGCGCTGGGCCTCTCGCATGAGATGGTCTATCGCCATCCCTTCCCCGGCCCCGGTCTGGGTGTGCGCATCCTCGGCGAAGTGAAGAAGGATTTTGCCGATCTGCTGCGCCGCGCCGATGCCATCTTCATCGAAGAACTGCGCAAGACGGTGGATGAAAACTCCGGCAAGACCTGGTACGAACTCACCAGCCAGGCCTTCGCTGTATTCCTGCCCGTCAAGAGCGTGGGCGTGATGGGCGATGGCCGCACCTACGAATACGTTGTTGCGCTGCGTGCCGTGCAGACCCAGGACTTCATGACCGCCCACTGGGCGCACCTGCCACACGAACTGCTCGGCAAGGTCAGCAACCGCATCATCAACGAAGTGCGTGGCATCAACCGCGTGGTGTACGACGTCTCGGGTAAACCCCCGGCGACAATTGAGTGGGAATGATTTGAGGCACCCGTGATCAAGCGTAAGTAATCTAAATTACCCAGAAGCCCGCGTCAGCGGGCTTTTTTCATCATCCGCGCGTACGCATGGCGCAGACAGCCGTGTGTTTTCAGGTGCCGTCGCCAGACCGCGCCGCGGCTTAAATTACGACCATCGCCAGTCGCGAATTTCCGGCATGTCTTCGCCATGCAGCGCGATGTATTGCTTGTGCTCGACCAGCTTGTTGCGGATCGCCTGTTTGGCATAGGCTGCCTGCGAGGCAAGCGCTGGCACCCGGTCGATGACATCCGCAAACAGATGAAAGCGGTCTAGATCGTTCATCACGACCATGTCAAACGGGGTTGAAGTCGTGCCTTCCTCCTTGTAACCGCGCACATGCAGGTTCTTGTGGTTATGGCGACGGTAGGTGAGGCGGTGGATCAGCCAGGGGTAGCCGTGGTAGGCGAAGATCACCGGCTTGTCCTGGGTAAACAGGTCATCAAAGTCCTGATCGCTCAGACCGTGCGGGTGTTCGTTTTGCGGTTGAAGCTTCATCAGGTTCACCACGTTGATCACGCGCACTTTCAGCGTCGGGAAGTGCGTGCGCAGCAACTCCACCGCGGCCAGGGTTTCGATGGTCGGTACATCGCCCGCGCAAGCCATGACGACATCGGGCTCGCTCCCTTTGTCGTTGCTGGCCCATTCCCAGATACCGATGCCCGCGGTGCAATGCTTGATGGCCGCGTCCATATCGAGCCATTGGGGCGATGGCTGCTTGCCTGCGACGATCACATTCACATAGTTGCGGCTGCGCAGACAATGGTCGGTTACCGAGAGCAGGGTATTGGCGTCGGGTGGCAGATAGACGCGGATGATTTCGGCGTTTTTGTTGATGACGTGGTCGATGAAGCCAGGGTCCTGATGGCTGAAGCCATTGTGGTCCTGGCGCCAGACGTGGGATGAGAGCAGGTAGTTGAGCGACGCAATCGGGCGGCGCCAGGGGATGTGGTTGGCAACCTTGAGCCATTTCGCATGCTGGTTGAACATCGAGTCGATGATGTGGATGAAGGCTTCATAGCTCGAAAAGAAACCGTGCCGTCCGGTCAGCAGATAGCCTTCCAGCCAGCCTTCGCACTGATGCTCGCTGAGCATTTCCATCACCCGGCCACTGGCAGCGACGTGCTCATCACTTTCCAGGACTTCCGCTGTTGAACAGCGATCCGTGACTTCGAAGACGGCGCCCCAGCGGTTCGACGCGGTTTCGTCCGGGCTGAATACGCGAAAGGTCTCGGGATTCAGCTTCACGATGTCACGAATGAATTCGCCTTGTGTGCGGGTGGCCTCACCATCCACGGCTCCGGGATGGGTCACTTCGACGGCATAGCTGCGGAAATCCGGCAGACGCAGGTCTCGCAGCAGCAGGCCGCCATTGGCATGCGGGTTGGCGCCCATGCGACGGCAGCCTTGCGGTGCAAGCTCGGCAAGCTCCGGGTTCAGCCGGCCCGCCGGGTCAAACAGTTCGTGCGGGCGGTAACTTTGCAGCCATTCTTCCAGTATTTTTACGTGCCCGGGATGGCTCATTTCGCCCATCGGTACCTGGTGTGCACGGAATGTTCCTTCAGCAGGCTTGCCGTCCACTATCTTTGGCCCCGTCCAGCCTTTGGGTGAGCGCAGGATGATCATGGGCCAGGCAGGGCGCTGCTTGAAACCCTGGCTGCGGGCTTCCTGCTGGATGCGCTGGATCTCGGTCAGTACCGTATCAAGGGTAGCGGCCATGAGCTGATGCATGGTGACCGGGTCGTCGCCTTCGACGAAGTACGGAGCATAGCCATAGCCGCGGAACAGCGCTTCCAGCTCTGTGTGCGGAATGCGCGCCAGCACGGTCGGCCCCGCGATCTTGTAGCCATTCAGGTGAAGGATGGGCAGCACCGCACCATCGCACTCCGGATTGAGAAACTTGTTCGAGTGCCAGCTTGTGGCGAGCGGGCCGGTCTCGGCTTCGCCATCGCCAACCACGCAGGCAACCAGCAGATCGGGGTTGTCGAACGCTGCGCCGAAGGCATGAGACAAGGAGTAACCGAGCTCACCACCCTCGTGAATTGATCCTGGCGTTTCCGGTGACACATGGCTGGGAATGCCACCGGGGAAAGAGAACTGCTTGAACAGGCGCTTCATGCCTTCTTCATCTTGCGAGATGTCTGGATACACTTCGCTGTACGTGCCTTCCAGATAGGTATTGGCCACCAGCCCCGGGCCACCATGGCCCGGGCCCGTAATGTTGATTACGTTCAGATCGTGTGCCTTGATCAGCCGGTTCAGGTGCACATAGATGAAGTTCAAGCCCGGCGTGGTACCCCAGTGCCCGAGCAGGCGTGGCTTGATATGCTTCAGTTCCAGCGGTACTTTAAGAAGCGGATTGTCATACAGATAGATCTGCCCGACAGACAGATAGTTTGCGGCACGCCAGTAGGCGTTCATTCGGGCGATGAGCCCGCTGTCGAGGCCTGGGCTGGAAACAAGCTGGATGTGTTCATTCATGTGATGATTTCTCTTAACGTGCTGTTACCAGACAGGACTTTCGTGGCGATCAAAGCTTGTTCTCTAGATGATTGATTCAGGCAGGAGCGAGGGCTGCGGTTCGGCTGTGAGGCTGGACAATGGGCGCTTTGACTCAATCACACTCAGCAGATTTCGCCAGGAGTCTGTAAAGGACTTGATGCCTTCAAGCTGAAGTCGTGCCGCGGTTTCCTCTCCGCTCATCCCTTCACGCGAGAATCCGGCGAGGATGAACTCCGCAGCCACACCATCGTCCTGCATAAGACTCAAAACCTTTCCGTGATCGGCAAAGGCGAGCAGCGTACTTTCCGGAATCGTAATGATCGTATCCGGCGACGCAAGCGCGTCGACGTAGTACGTATCCGGCATTCTTGTTTTCTTGGGGCCTGTGCTTGCCCACAGCACGCGTTGCGGGATGGCGCCTGCATTGGTCAGCTTTAGCCAGCCGGCTGACGCCAGGCGCTCACACGATGTCTTGTAAATGCGGCTCGCCATGGCAAGCCCCAGGCGGCTATTCACAAGTTGCTGGTTGCTTTCCAGTGCCGCTTTGTCCCATCGACTCACGAACACCGATGCGACCGAGCCTATTTTTGGGTCAAGCCCCGCCTCAATCCTGCGCTGTATTCCACGCCAGTAGGCATCTGCCGCCATGACATACTGCTCGCGCGAGAACAGCAATGTGACGTTGATCGGAACGCCTGCAAAGATCAATTCCTCAATTGCGGGAATGCCACTAACGTTTCCAGGTACTTTGATGAGCAGGTTCGGGCAGTTTGCCAAGGCATGCAGGCGCTTGGCTTCCGCTATGGTGGCGGGCGTATCGTTGGCCAGCAGCGGAGAGATTTCCAGCGATACCCACCCGTCAATGCCTCCGCTGGCTTGATGTACTTCGCTGAAGATAGCTGCCGCTTGTGTCAGATCTTCCAACGCAAGCTCGACAAATAGTGATGCGCTGGACTTTCCGTCTGTGAACTTCTTTGCTATGGCATCGTCGTAGGCCGTGGTGCTCGTGATGGCTTGCTCGTAGATGCTTGGATTGGTGGTTAATCCCGTGACGGCGTACTCCGCGCAGTATCGCTGTAGCGTTCCGCTTGTCAGCAGATCACGAGACACGCTGTCCAGCCAGATGCTTTGGCCGATTGCATGCAATAACTGTGTTGCTTTCATGGTAGCCCCTCAAGTACTCGTGGCAAATCAGATTCACGGTTTCACGCAGGCTTCTGATCCATGCCGACGAGCATCAGCAATCCACAAGAACAGGCGACGCGCGAAGGCGTATCAACGCCGGATGAACAAAGTCTGTGCTCTGTCATCTTCATGGGTCTGTACGCTGTCGCACGCAATGGCAGGCAGGTCGGCGAGCATACTCAAGCGATGACAAAGCCAGCCTCTTGCGCCTGATCGCCATGTCGATGCCGTTCTGGTCGTTATTCTTGGGCGTCTTGATGATTACGATGCTGCTGGTCGGCAAGGGGCTCACACGCTTGCCGCTGAGCAATGCCATGGTCTACCTCGGCGTGGGCTATCTGCTCGGTCCGGGGGGCCTGAATGTCATTTCACTCGATCCGACGCGCCACGCGCAATTGCTGGAAGGCGTGGCCCAGATCGCGCTGCTGATCTCCCTGTTCTGGTCGGGCTGAAAATGGGCAGCGTGCCACTGCTCGATGGGCGCTGGATCCTGCCTTTGCGCCTGGCATTTGTCACGATGGCGATCACCGTCGGGCTCATTACCCTCGTGGGCATGTGGGGATTGGGGCTCTCTATGGGGGCCGCGGTGCTACTGGGCGGTATTCTGGCACCCACCGACCCGGTCCTCGCATCTGGCGTGCAAACACGCGGGGGCGTGTCACCCGATCACCTGCGATTCAGCCTGACCGGCGAAGGGGGCTTGAACGATGCCACGGCGTTTCCATTTGTCTTGCTCGGCCTCGGGCTCCTGGGCAAGTACGATCTGGGTGCGCACGCCTGGCGTTGGTGGGCGGTTGATGTGTTCTGGTCGATGGGTGCGGGGCTCCTTATCGGCGCCACACTTGGAGCACTGCTTGGCAGACTCGTCGTACGGCTGCGGACGCGTCATCAGCAGGCCGTGGGCTTCGATGAATTCCTGTCCTTGGGCTTGATGGCGGCCGCATATGGTGCCGCACAGATCTGCCTCGCCTCCGGCTTTCTAGCCGTGCTTGCGGCGGGCCTGGCGCTGCAGCGCGTTCAGGAGCAACCCCGGACACACACCCGTGCGGATGCCAACCCTGCGCGGGCAGGGGGGGCTGCCGCAGGCCTTGCGGTCGACCCTGACCATGCAAGTGCAGCGATGTCCGAAGCCGTACAGGGCTTCAATGAGCAGCTTGAGAAACTCGCCGAGCTGGCTGGGGTTCTGATCGTCGGGGTGATCCTGCCCCATGCTTTGAAGGCAGCGCAGGGATCACATGCGCTGTGGTGGTTCATTCCCTTGCTCTTTACTGTGCTGCGAACCATTGCGGTCTCGCTTGGCATGCTCGGCGAGCGAACCGGAGACCGCATGGCGGTGCCGCAGCGCGCAATGATCTCGTGGTTCGGCATCCGGGGGATAGGGTCGGTGTTCTACCTGATGTTTGCCCTCCGGCATGGCGTGAGTGGACATCTGGCGCAACAACTCATCTCGTTCGCACTGGTGACGGTGGCAGCCTCCATCGTGGTGCATGGAGTTTCGGTGCGGCTGCTGATGCAGTGGTATATGCGGCGCAAGGCCGAGGGCTAGCACCGTGTCCGCGTCCGCTATGTGCTGGATCGCACAGACGGCGCAGCAGGCATCGCAGACACTGGCTGTGTGGCTGGCGTAATGGCTGCTTATCCGGGAGACATCATGAATCAAACAATGCTTCACGTGTTCGGGCTTGCGGGCTTGGTGTTGAGCACACATGCGTTTGCGCAGGTCACGTTCTACGAAGGCGAAGAATTCCATGGCCGCGCATTTACAACCAGCCGGCTCGTCCGGGACTTTGAACGCACCGGCTTTAACGACCGCGCCTCGTCCGTTGTCGTCAGCAAGGGCAGCTGGGAAGTTTGCGAAGATGCGCAATTCGATGGCCAGTGCGTCGTACTCCGCCGGGGGAGTTACGATTCCTTGCGCGAGCTGGGGCTGGAAAACAGAATCTCGTCTGCACGGCAGTTGAATGAGCGCAGGCGCTATGACAACGAAGTCTCGCCGCCACGCGCGACACCCACGTATGAGTTCAGGCGGCGTCCGAGTGAGCGGGTCTATGAGGCACGCGTCACCTCGGTGCGAGCGGTCATGGGCTCGCCTTCCGAGCGTTGCTGGGTCGAACGTCAGCAGGTCAATGAGCCGGACCACGGCGAGCGCAATGTGGGCGGAGCCGTGGTGGGCGCTATCATAGGCGGCATCCTCGGGCATCAGGTCGGTGGCGGCAGTGGCAAAGATATCGCCACCGCTGGCGGCGCAGTCGTTGGCGCGGCGATAGGCTCGAATGCGGGTCGGAATGGCGGGGGAAGCTATGATCGCGAAGTCCGTCGCTGTGAAACCTTCGCCAGCGGCCCACCCGAGTACTGGGACGTAACCTACGAATTCCGTGGCAAGCAGCATCGTTTGCAGATGAGTGAGCCACCCGCGCAAACCATCTCTGTGAATCAGTATGGCGAGCCCCGCCAGTGAAGCCGCGACCGCTTCTGGCCTCGGACGCCTTTCTCCCCCGTACGCCGAGGTGACGCGAAAATGATTGAGCCCCTGTTGCTGACTGCGGCGCGGCTGTGCACCTTCGAGCAGGACAAACCGCTGACCAATGCCAGCAGCTTCTTCTTTGAACGTGACGAACGCCTGTTTCTGGTGACCAGTCGTCATGTCATGATTGACGAGGCCAGCAAGCACTTCCCGAATCGTATCGAGATCGAGCTGCACACCGATCCGGATAACATGGCCAGTTCAACCGGCTTTTCAATTCTGCTCTACCGCGATGGCAAGAGCACCTGGCGCCAGGGGAAGGATACTTCCGGCGAGGTTGATGTGGCCGTCATCGAAATCGATCGCGGCGCCTTGCCTTCTACCGCTGTCTATCGCGCCTTTACGCCCGAGCATCTGCATCGGCCAGGGAGTCACGTCGCGGCAGGTTGCTCGCTGCTTGTCGTCGGATTTCCGCTGGGCTTTCACGACACGCTGCATCACATGCCCGTAGTGCGCCACGCGATCATTGCTTCATCGTTCGGCCTGCGTTTTCAGGGCCAGGGTTACTTCCTCACCGATGCGCGCACGCATCGCGGCACCAGTGGCGCACCGGTTGTGATGCAGTCCCCCTCAGCCTCGCCTGTGCGAGGAGACTTGCCGTGGATTCTGCTGGGGGTGCATTCAGCGCGACTGGATGTGGGCACGCGAGACATGGAACTGGACGAAGCACTGGGTCTCAATTGCGCCTGGTATGCCGACATACTTATGACCTTGACGGAATCGTGACGACTGCGCGCTTCCCTCACAGCACCGCTCTCGCAGTCATCACTTCAAAATGGGAGGCTGGTCATGATGATCACCCCTGCCCGAACAGTGTTCCCCGAGTCCGCGGTGCGCTTTCTCAGCGCTCCGCCCTGGCGAATACATGTCTGCACCACAGCTCGCCTACTTTCAGGGGCTGCTGCATGCAGAACGCGACTCACTGATTCAGTCGGCGCACGATACCGAACATCATCTTCAGGAATTCGAGGCGACCCCCGATCCTTCAGACCGCGCATCGGTGGAAGAAGATCACTCGCTGGAACTGCGCGTACGCGACCGTGAACGCAAGCACATGCATACGATCGACGCGGTGCTGCAACGGATTGAAGACGGTCGCTATGGCTGGTGCGAAGAGACTGGCGAGCCTATCGGCCTTGCGCGCTTGTTGGCGCGCCCGACGGCGACCCTGTCGCTCGAAGCACAACTCCGTCATGAATCCAGACGAAGAATGCAGGCCTGAGCGCGGCCGCATGGCCGCACCGCAAAACATTCAGCCTGTGGGTTCGCTTCCGCACAGATCGACGTCCCGCTTCCCTCTATGGTGAGTCAAGTACGCGGGATACCCTGTGCCTGATGTGAAAGGATACTTATCATGGGAATGACGAAAGAGTACATCGAGAAGATGGATGTTCAGCTCAAGAAGTGGGATGCGGACTTTGAAGCGCTTGCCGCAGAAGGCCGACAGGTCGCCCTGGATGCCCGTGCAGGGTTCTACGAGCGGATCAAGACGCTGCGCGTCGGGCGGAACGCGGCGCAGAAGTCCTTCCGTGAGTTCCGGACCGCTGCAGATGCGGCCGGCGCTGACATGCATGCCGGCATGGAAGCCGCATGGGAGTCCATGCGCAAAGCGCTGGAGAAGGCGTCCGCTGAGCTCCGCAAGTGAGCGTCAGGGCCGTTCTTTTGCAGCGTGGTTTGAAGTGAATCAACTTACAGCAGAGGTCATCATGAAAACAAGTTTCGCGACAAAGACAGAACATGCTTCAGCGCGCATGCCCGCATTCCATCGCCTAGTGATCATCGGAGCATGATTGCCAGCCTGAGATTGGCTTGTCCCGGGGCGATGGCGGAGGATGCCATGCCCAAAGCAACTAGCGACGGCGTGGTTGCCGCGGTTGCAGACACCGCCATCACGGCAAAGGTCAAGACAACGCTGATGAGCGTGGACAGCCTCAACAAGTCAGACATCAGTGTGACCACCACCAATGGCGTGGTCACGCTCGAAGGCACCGCAAGCAGTGCGGATGCCAAAGTAATTGCCGGTACGGATACGCTCAAGGTCGAGGGGGTGAAGAGCGTCGATAACAACCTGAAGGTGGCTGCGAGCAGTGCCGTCGAGGCCAAGACGCGTGATGCTGTCGCGAAAACCGGCCGTGTCGTCAGCGACAGTTGGATCACCACCAAGGTGAAGTCCGAAATACTGGCTGACAGCATGAGCAAGGGATTCAAGGTTAGTGTGAAGACGCTGCACGGCGTGGTGGTACTCAGTGGTTCCTTAGCGAGCCAGGACGCCATAGAACACGTGAAAGACATCGTGGCCAAGGTCAAGGGTGTGAAGAGCGTTGAAGTTTCGGCGATCACCATTGCCAGCAAGTAACGGGCTGGGAATGCCACGTGCGCCGACCGCCACCCCTGAAGACGAAAATGGCGGGCTTCTCGCCTCTCTGGAGAGCCGCATGCAGGGGCCTTCTTCAGGCAGTTGCCTGAAGAAGACCGCTGCATGCGGCTCTTCAAGGGGTGCGGCGCAGGGTCGTTTGAGTGCCTTGTTCCGCATCCTCGATCCGGCATGCTCGTCCCGTATGCTCGCCGCAATCCGCTCGCTGTCGTGTCTGACCGGCGCTCTCCTGGTGGGGTTTGCGCGTGCTGAAACCGCAGCAATGAGCCCGCTTGCAGCGGATATCGGCCCATGCCTGATGCGCAAGCTCTCTGCACAGTCGTTTGTCGACCATTCCGGAACAGGAGTCATGATGCCGCGAAGTATCTGGTGTGCCAGACGCACGCCTCGGCACGTAGCGGTCAAGGCACTGCTTCTGGAGATAGACAGGCCGGTCGTCAAGCTTGCAGTCGGCGTTCTGCCTGCGGCAGCGACGGCGCAGGCGCAAGAACAGGCTGCCGGCAGGGTGCGCACTTCGGGCATCAATGACATGGCATCCGGCCAGCGGGGCGGCTTGCGCGCGCGCCAAGGTGTGGGTCAGCGCAGCCTGCAGCAGCTGCGCAACGTCGCACGCGAACAGGGCTTGAAGGGGCGATTGTCGATGAACAAAGCGCAGCTGGAGAAGGCACTGCAGCACCGTCACGACAGTGAGGCGCCGACCGACCTTGCCGCGCATGAAGCAACCGTGGCCGATAACGGACCTTGATTGCTTGAAGACTGCCTGAAGAGCCGCTCTGGGTAAGCGTCTTCAGGCAGGTCTTGCGCATTGCCCGCAGCGCGTTACGGATTGATCGGCACAGACTTTGATTGTGATGCCGTCTTGCCACGCGCGCTGGCGGTGACTTTGAACGTCACTGAACCGGTTTGTGCTGCGGTAAAACTGAGTGTGGACTCATAGTCGCCATCCCCTTGCGATGACCGCGCCACGGGGGCACCGGCGTCCTGCAGCCATGTATAGCTGATCTCGCTTGCCGCGATGCCGCCTGTCGTGGCGACTTTCACGTTCAATGCGACGGGCTGGCCGACCTGGCCACCGCTGGGGCCGTCCAGCGCCGTGATGGTGATGGAATCTGGCAGCACATCGGGGCCCGCGTCGCCACCGCCGCCACAGGCGCTGAGCATCGCCATGGATGCCAGCAGCGCGAGGATTGTGCGTTTGGGGAAGAAATCAGGGCTTGTCGTGGTGAACATGGTCAGTCTCCTTAATAATTTGTCATGCCATCAATATGATCCGGCAGTGGACTCGCAGCGAACTGTCGCGCCCACGCGTCGTGAATCCGGCCACCTGGCCGGCCATTCATACGAATCGTGATCCGAACGGCATGCGCCGTCTGTTCGCTGGCACCCATATGCCCGCGATGGAGCGAGGCGGATAAGCGCAGCATCCACGCCGAAATCGCAGCGCTCGCAATGCAGCTTCTTCAGTGCTGCGGCTCCCGGCGGCTCAAGGCTTTGGCATGGATAGCCACTTCAGCACTGTTTCGTACAGCGTCTGTGGCTTGACGGGCTTGATGATGAAATCATTCATGCCGGCACTGATGCAGCGGGCTTTGTCCTCCGCGAAGGCGTTGGCGGTCATGGCAACGATCGGGACGTCTCTGCCGTTGGGCAACTGACGAATCCTTCGGGTCGCTTCCAGGCCGTCCATTCTGGGCATCTGCATGTCCATCAGGATCAAGTCGTAACCAGTCCGGGATAGAAGCTCGACGGCCTCGGAGCCGTCTTCGGCCGTGTCCGCGCCGAGTCCAACGTCTTCGAGCATCATCAGACCGATCTCGCGGTTGGTGGGCTCATCCTCTACCAATAGGATGCGGCACCTGGCGCAATCCCGCTTCAACATGGTCTCGACCTCGCGATCCCGCGATCCTGTCGCCGCAGGCAAGGGGTCGGCACCTCGGCTGAGTCTGGTGGTAAACCAGAATGTGCTCCCCATGCCAGGCGTACTGTCGGCGCCTGACTCTCCCCCCATCAACTGGGCGATTCGCCGCGTGATGGCGAGACCCAGACCGGTCCCCCCATATCGCCGTGTCGTCGTGTTGTCGGCCTGTTCAAATGCGCTGAACAGTCGCGGCAAGGTCGCAGCATCAATGCCGATCCCGCTATCCTGAACTTCAAAGCGGATCAGCACGGATTCTGATGCGTACTCGATCGCCTTGACACGCAGGGTAATCGTGCCGCGCTCGGTGAATTTCACGGCATTCGCGGCGTAGTTGAGCAGCGCCTGCTGCAGCCGGGTCGGGTCTCCCAGCAAGCGGGGCAGGGTGTCCTGTACGTCTATCTGCAGTGACAGATGCTTGGCCTCCGCACTGCCTTTCAGCATGGCCGCCACCTTACTCAAGATAGCCTCGACACTGACGTGCACTTCTTCCAGCGCGAACTTGCCGGCGTCGATCTTGGAGAGGTCCAGCACGGCATTGATGATGCCAAGCAAGTGCTCTCCTGCCACCTCCAGTTTGTCCAAGCGCTCAGCCTGGTCAGGAGAAAGTCCGGCGCGCCGGATCAGATGCGCCATGCCGGTAATCGCGTTGAGCGGCGTGCGGATCTCGTGACTCATATTGGCGAGGAAGGCGCTCTTGGCCACATTCGCCGATTCGGCGGCCTGCTTGGCGATCCGCAATGCCTCGGTCTGCTCGTCCACCATTGCCCGCAAGTGCTGGCGGTGATGCTCGAGCTCGGCCAAGGTGTCGCGCAGGGTCTCTTCGGTGATCATCCGCTCCAGTTCTCCGGCTGCGCGGATCCCGACGAGCTTGAGGATGGATTCTGCATACGGACGACTTCGCAGCGGCTGCTTGCCGGCGACCCTGATCGAGCCGATCGGCCGCGCGGCGTGATTGAAGAGCGTTGTGCCAATGAAGCTTTCTGCGCACAGGGCATGCGTTCCCGGATCATTCAGGGTAGCACTTGGCGCGAGGGCGGCCAGACATCCGTCATGCCAGATCGCAAGCGCTCGGGCGCTGCGTCCGTCGCCGTCAAAACGCTCGATGCAGACGTAGCTCATATCCAGGCTGGCGGCGATATGGCCAACCAGCTTTTCGAAGAATGCCTCGCTGGTGGTGCCGGCGCTGGTCTGTGCCAGAAAATCACGAATGTTCTCGGCCTTCTTGCGCTCGGTGATGTCTTCCTGGATACCCACGTAGTGCGTGATCTCTCCATCGCGGCGCACCGGCGTGACGATCTGGAATTCCGTATAGATTTCGCCATTCTTGCGGCGGTTGATCATCTCGCCCCGCCAGGTTCGCCCGCTTGCCAGCGTCAGTGCAAGTTGTGCATACGTTGCGCGGGGGGTCTGCCCGGACTGCTGGAAGCGCGGATTCCTGCCGATCACTTCCTGGTTTGAATAGCCGGAAATGGTGCTGAATGCGGCATTGGCATACTCGATCGTGCCGGCCAGATCGGTGATGACAATGCTGTGAGGCGTTTGCTCCAGGGCCAGGGCCAGCTTGTGTACGTCTTCTCCGGCTTCCCGCAGCTTGCAGTTCTGCATCTCCAGCTCGATCTGATGAACTTGCAGCTCGTGCAGCAGACGGTGTGCATCCGAGTCGCTGACAACCGGGGCAGGTGTTCCTTGCGCCAGTTGTTCCTCGGCGCGCTGGCGCAACTCCATCAAACCATTCTTGTACATGGTCGCCCTCCCGGGTCGCTGACATTCATCGCAGCTGCGTACGGCTGCAAGCGGAACCTATGCCCTGAGTTGTCTCAACTCCGCTTCGAGCTGCTTGATCTCGGTAATGTCGGTGAAGGTGATCACGACGCCGTCGATCACATTGTCCTGCGTTCGATAGGGCATGATCCGGACGCGATACCAGCGATCATCCCGGGTGGGCACCGGCTTCTCCTGAAATACCAGCGTATGCAGTACCGCGAGTGCATCTTCTTTCAGGTGCGTGTAATCGAGGTCGGTCACGATATCCGAGAGCGGTCGGCCGACATCACTCGGTATCAGCTTGAAGAGTTTGGTGGCATAGGGGGTGAAGCGGCGCAGATTCATCTCGTTATCGAGGAAAACGGTGGCGATTTCCGGTGCTGCTGAGCAGGTTCGTCGCGTCGTTTCTCACTGCGGTGAGATCGTCCACCTTGGACTGAAGCTCGGTATTCACCGTCTGCAACTCTTCATTCAGAGACTGCAGCTCTTCCTTTGACGAGGTTAACTCCTCGTTGGTTGACTGCAATTCTTCGTTAGTCGACTGCAATTCTTCATTGCTCGACTTGAGCTCTTCCACCGTCGATTGCATTTCTTCGTGGGTGACTTGCAGGGCTTCGCGGGCCTGCAGAAGTTCGAGCGCCAGGGCGCTCTGTGCGTCCTGACTCATGCGCGCGCTGCGGCGCCGCACAGTGGGAGCGGGAACATCCTTGAAGACGATGATGACGCGTCCGCGCAAGGCGTCGGGCTTGTCCAGGGCCTGTACCACGACGTTGACGTTGTGCGTGTCACCGTGTGAGCCGACATTCAAGCCATTGAGCAGAATCGGCACCGGAGTCTTCAGAGCCTTGCGGATGATGCCGGTGAGCGCCTCGCGCAAGCCTTCACGCGCCATGGCATGGATGTTGATGTTGAACTTGCCTGCTGCGGGCTCCAGGTACTTGCCCGTGCGCCCACTGACATAAAGGATATCGCCGTCGGCATTGACCAGCACCGCAGCGGGCGCAAAGGTCTGCTGGATGAGTTGATCGGTCAGCGCGCCGAGGTTTTCGACAGGCTCGGCGGGCACGGCTTCGGCGCTGAGAGACGGCATGTGCGGAGTCCTTCCAGGAAAATCCAGCGCGGTGATGGACTGGGGCTGGTCCAGGCGACGGAAAATGCGCGCCTTGTGGTTGGCGGGTGCAAACAGATTGCCGAATGCACCGACACTCTCGGCGCTCCCCAGCAACAGTATTCCATTCGGATTGAGTGCGTAATACACCAGCGGCAGCAACTTCTTCTGCGCCTGTGCATCGAAGTAGATCAGCAGGTTTCGGCAGGTAACGATGTCGGGAGCCGGGTGAAGGGGGGATCGGTCAGGATGTTCTGTGTGGCGAACACCACCATGTCGCGAATCCCCTTGCAGATGCGGTAACCGCCGCCTTCCTCGGGCGTGAAATAGCGTGCCAGCCGCTCGGCAGATACCTCTGCCGCGATAGTGGCGGGATAGCGCCCCTTGCGTGCCGTATCGATCGCATCTGGATCGAGGTCTGTCGCATAGATCTGAAGCGAGAAGTGCACTTCCGGCTTCAAGGTGTCCAGCACATCAGAAAAAGCCATGGCCAGCGAATAGGCTTCTTCCCCGGTGGAGCAGGCCGCGACCCAGGCGCGCAGATTCTTGCCCGCCGGATGCTGTGCCAGCAGCGCAGGGAGACTCTCGCCAATTAGATGCGCCCACACATCGGGATCGCGAAAGAAGCGGGTGACGCCGATCAGCAGTTCCTTGAACAGCAGGGTGCGTTCCTGCGGGTTGTCACGCAGATAGCGCACGTAGTCATCGATGGCGGTGATCTGGTGCACCGCCATCCGTCGCTCGATGCGACGGTAAAGGGTGTTGGTCTTGTACTGCGAGAAGTCCTTGCCGCCGCGATCCCGCAGTAGCGCGATGATCTTGTCAAGCGCGCTCTTCAATTCGAGCGGCGCGGGGGGATCCGCGGGTTCCAGAGGCTCGGGGTGCTTCAGATAGTCATTGATCCGCGCGGGCAAGGCTTCGGGGGTCGCGATCACTTTGGCGACCCGCGCTTCGATGGCACTGCGGGGCATGCTGTCGGCCTTGGCACTGGCAGGGTCCTGCACCAGTGTCAGCCCGCCCATCTCGGCAATTGCGCGCAGGCCGATGACACCGTCCGAGCCCATGCCGGAGAGAATAATGCCGATGGCCTTATCCTGGCGGTCCTCCGCCAGGCTGCAGAGAAAGGCGTCCACGGGCCGATGCAAACCGTGCGCCGCGACAACTTCGAAAAGATGCAACCTGCCGTGCAGCAACGAGAGGTCCCGGTTTGGCGGAATGATGTATACGCAATCCCGCTCGACGATTGCGCCGTCGCGCGCCTCGGCGACGGTCATGGTGGTGACGCGCCCCAGCAACTCAGGCAGGGCGCTGGCGTGGTCACGCGCCAGGTGCTGAACCACGACAAAGGCCAGACCGCTGTCCGCCGGAACGTGAGAAAAGAACTTCTCCAATGCATCGAGCCCCCCTGCAGAACATCCGATGCCCACTATCGGCAGATCCGCTGACGAAGGCCGCGTCGCGGTGCCGACCGGCTGAATTCCCGTCATGGCGTTACGTCCGCCCGGTGGCGAGCGAGTGGCGCCGCTCAGAGCGCGAGCCTGCGTCGCGGGAACAGGCCTCAGGGATCTTCTTTCGAGGGGGCATTGCGGCGGTCATCACTAAGGTGGAGAGGCATGCTGACCGCGCGATGCTACTCCCCGCGTCGCGGTTGGTCACGCTCATTTGCCGCAGCCAGCCGCGATGCCTGCATGAAAGTCATTCCAATTCAAAGCGGAGCGCTGCAGTGCGTGGCAAATGCTCAGGCGCCAGGGACAGGCATGGCCAGCACGACCCGATAGGCATCCATGCTGCGACTCTGGAATGCTTGCGCCGAGCCCCACAGGTAGAGCCTGAAGCGGCGGTACAGCATTTCACCCCAACGGCTGACGATTTCATCCCGCGCGGCATCCAGGTTCTCCGCCCAGGCTTTGCAGGTCAGATAGTAGTTATGCCGGTCGTTATGGACTTCAGCACTTCCAGGGGAGTCTTGGCGACCTCCGCGAGAAACGCGTGCAAACAGAAGTAGGAGTGATCACCCGGGAAAATGTAGCGGGACACAAAGGTCGGCTTGGAGTATTTCTCGCGGAACGCGCTGGCATCAAGGTACACCCGGCCGCCGGGTTTCAGCAGGCGCTGCAGGCGCCGCAGTACTTCAGGATAGTCTGGCAGGTGCTCCATCACGCCGAGAATGACTACAGCGTCGTAGCGGTCGACAGGATCGTGCTCCCAGAAGTCCTGATTCAGCACTTCGCAGGGGGAGCTGCTCACGCGCGATCAAGTCGGTGAGGAAGGTCGATTGCTTCGAGATCGTCAGCGAGGTGACCTGAATCCCCCTTCGGCCAGCGTGCTCGGTAAAGCTTCCCCATCCTCCGCCGATATCCAGCACCCGATCGCCGGGCTTGAGCTGGCAGGCGTCAACAGCAAAGTCGAGCTTGCGGCGCTGCGCGGAAGCCAGGGGTTCGTAATCGCTATCAAAAACAGCCTGCGAGTAGCAGCGGCTTGGATCCATGAATTTTAGGTAGAACTCGTTGCTGAAGTCATAGTGGCCAGCAATCGCTTGCCGGTTGGTCTGAACGCGACCGACAAATACGGGCGCAATCCGCCGCCACAGTGTATGCAAAGGATGCCGATCACTCAGTAAGCCGCGCAGACTGGCGAAGCCGAGCATGTCACCCGCGACATCAAGGTTGCCGGCCATATACGCCTCGCAGATGCTGACCTCATCCAGCTTGCGGAGCGCCGCCAGCCCGAGGCGATCCTTGACCAGGATCCTGATCTTCGCTTCACCTTTGCCGAATCGATACACCCGATCGCCCCAGAGCTGGACTTCAATGGGGCGCGTCAGCTTGTCGGCGATCCGACCTTGAATCAGGCGAAACAAGCGGTCATAACGCGTTGCAAATGAAGCTTGGGCAATGTCTTCCATCGTGCGAACCTCCAGAATGATTCAGACAGGCAGTTCATGCAGTGCCTCGGTCGGCGCACCGGTCATCGGGTACGCAGAACCAGCTTAGCCAACATCGGGAACCGGAATCGGTACGCTATCGCACACAAGCCATTGCTTCAGGCCCAAGGGTCGCGACGCCTACGGAAAGTAGTAAATCAGCATGCCTGGAAACCCGCATGGGTATTGGCTCTGCAAGGGGGTGCTCAGCGGGCGGGTGAGCGCTAGCGCACAGACCGGCTCAGGCGAGCGGTGAGATTCTCGGGGTGCAGCGGGTCAGGGCGAGTCGCTTCTGAACGCTTGCGAGGCGCATGAATGTGCGCATGACCCGGATTCACCATGATCAAGGCTCGATGCATGCCGTGCGGATGGCGAGGGGTTTGGAGCGTGTGGCTACTCCTGCTGGGCGCTTGCGTCAGTTACGCACCGGCGCCCCCCACAGGGGACTTTGCGCCGATGCCCTTCGCATGGTCTGGCGATCGGATGGCCGGCGCCTCTTCACCGCCCACTTCGCTGAGCCAATGGTGGCGTCGCTTTGACGACCCCTTGCTGGTGGAATTGATTGACGACGCATTGCGGGCGAATCCTTCGGTGCAGGGGGCACGCTCGGCACTGTTGCAGGCGCGTGCATTGGCCGAGGTGCAATCCGCAGGGCTGGGCCCGGCGCTGGATGCCTCGGCTTCTGCGCAGCGCAGCCATAGTGACAGAGGCGGCTACACCAATGCATTCCGGGCGGGCTTTGATGCGAGCTGGGAGCCGGATGTGTTTGGTGGCAAGCGTGCGGCTGCGGCTGCAGCGGATGCCGACATGTCGTGCCAGCGAGGCGAGCCTCGGGGACGGTGTCAGGTCAGCCGCGGCGGAAGTGGCGATTGATTACATGCAACCGCGTGGCTGGCAGGCACGCTCGGCGATTGCCGCAGCCAACTGTGCCAGCCAGCAGGAAACCTTGGTGATCACAGCATGGCGCAACTGTGCAGTGGGCTTGCGACCGCGCTTGAAGCGGGAGCAGGCGCGCGTGGCGACTGCAAAACCCGCGCCAGCATTCCGGCTCTGAATACGGCGCTGATGCAGGCCGAGCACAGCATTGCGGTGCTGACAGGGCGCGCACCAGCAAGCTTGCATGCACGCCTTGGCATTGTCACGGCAGCCCCAGCGCCGGCTGAAGGACTGGTGCTGGATATCCCAGCGGAAACCTTGCGCCAGCGCCCTGATGTGCGCGCTGCCGAGGCACGTGTTTCTGCAGCATGGTCGCGTGTCTCGCAAGCGGATGCGGCGCGGTTTCCGGGCTTCCAGCTGAGTGGTTCGCTGGGCCTGAGCGCGCTGACGCTGGGCACACTGGGCCAGGCCTCATCCATTGTCAGCGCCCTGCTTGGCAGTGTGTCGGTGCCGCTCTTCGATGGCGGCGCGCGCCGGGCACAAGTCCGGGCACAGCAGGCCGCGTTTGAGCAGTCGCGCTCGGTGTATGCAGGCGTAATGCTAGCGGCCTTGAAGGAGGTTGAAGACAGCCTGGTCGCCCTCGGTAACGACCGCGAGCGCCTGAGCAGCCTCGGCATTGCGTCGGATTCTGCCCAGCGTGCTGCATTGCTGGCGCGGCAGCGCTATGCCAGCGGCCTGATCGACTTCCAGGTTGTGCTTGAAACCCAGCGCACCGCCTTGAGCACACAAGACAGCCTTGCCAGCACTGCAGCTGACCTCAATGCCGATCACGTGCGGCTCTACAAGGCGCTCGGCGGCGGTTGGCCGGCTTCCAGCGCCTATACAGTAACCAGCGAGGCGCCCATCCAGCCATGAATGCACCAGACAAGAAACCAGAATCTGCCGCCCCCGACCCGGATGTTGCCAAGTTGCTGGATGAGCCGCCCGCGCGGCCCTGGTGGCGGCGCTGGACGCTGTGGCTGATGGTTGTGCTGGTCATCGCTGGCGTCGCAGGGTATTTCGCCTGGCGTGCCTATCAGCTTGATGCGGCCGCGCCGGCTTATACCACCGAGCCGGTCACGCGCGGCAATCTCACGCTGTCGGTCATTGCCAATGGCACCTTACAGCCGACGCGGGCGGTGAATATCGGCAGCGAGTTGTCCGGCACGATCTTGCGTGTGCTGGTGGATGTGAATGACCAGGTGAAGAAGGGGCAGGTACTGGTGGAGCTGGATACCGCCAAGCTCACGGATCAGATTGCGCGCTCGCGTGCCTCGCTCGTCGCCGCCAACGGCAAGGTGGCGCAGGCGGTAGCCACGGTGAAGGAGGCGCAGGGCCGGGTTGCGCGGCTTGGAGGATGTGGCGCGCCTGTCTGGCGGCAAGGTGCCATCGAAAGAAGAACTGGCCACCGGCCACGCCGCGCTGGAGCGTGCCCAGGCCGACGAGATCAGCGCACGAGCCGGGGTGGCGGATGCGACCGCCGCGATCAGCACCGACAGCACCAATCTTTCCAAGGCCTCAATCCGCTCACCCATTGATGGTGTGGTGCTGACGCGCAGCGTCGACCCCGGCAATGCCGTGGCGGCATCCTTGCAGGCGGTGACCCTGTTTTCCATCGCGGAAGATCTCTCGCGCTGCGGCTGCAGGTCAATGTCGATGAAACCGATGTGGGCCCGGTGGCTGTCGGGCAAAAGGCGCGGTTCTGGTGAGCGCCTATCCCAGTCGCAAGTATCCGGCCGAGGTGACTCGCGTGGCCTATGGCTCCACCACCACCGACAACGTGGTGACCTACATCACCTACCTGGCGGTCGACAATCGTGACCTGAGTTTGCGCCCGGGGATGACTGCCACCGCCACGATTGCGGCCAAAATCGCCAGCAATGTGCTGTTGGTGCCCAGCAGTGCGCTGCGCTTCAGCCCGACACAGCCTGCGGCGGAAGCAGATCGTGCACCGGCCAAAAAGAGTGGAATCCTCGCCAAGATGATGCCGCAGCGGCCGCGTGGCTCCCGCAATGGCGCACATGGCGGCGCGGAAGCGCCCGCCAATCATCAGGTGTGGGTGCTGCGCGAGGGCCAGGAAGTGGCGATCCAGGTGACTACTGGCATCAGCGATGGCCGGATGACCGAAGTCGCCAGCGCTGAACTGCAGCCCGAGATGCGGGTGATTACCGATCAGCAGAGCAAGGCGGCGAAATGACCGCCGATCCACTTACGTCTGCAATGGCACCCGGATCGGCGCTGATCAGCCTGCGCGGCATCACCAAGGTGTATGGCGAAGGGCAGGCGGCCTTGCAGGCGCTCAAGGGAATCAACCTGGAAATTGCCGAGGGTGAATTCGTCGCAGTGATGGGGCCGAGCGGCTCGGGCAAGTCGACGGCCATGAATATCCTCGGCTGCCTCGATGAAGCTACTGCCGGGGAATATCTGTTTCGCAATGTGCATGTCGAGCGGGCTAAGCCGCGACCAGCGGGCGCGATTGCGGCGACGTTTTCTGGGCTTCGTGTTCCAGGGCTACAACCTGCTGGCGCGCACCTCGGCGCTGGAGAACGTCGAGCTGCCCTTGCTATACCGGGGCGAGAGTGCAGCAGCACGGCGCGAAGCGGCGCGCAAGGCACTGGCCTCAGTCGGCCTCGTGGGCTGGGAAAAGCACACGCCGGCAGAACTCTCCGGCGGCCAGCAGCAGCGCGTGGCCATCGCCCGCGCCATCGTCACCCAGCCGGCCGTGCTGCTCGCCGACGAGCCCACCGGCAACCTCGATACCCAGCGCAGCCGCGAGATCATGGATCTGCTGACCACGCTGAACGTCGAGCGCGGCATCACCCTGGTGATGGTGACCCACGAACCCGATATGGCCGCCTATGCCAGACGGGTTGTGCGGTTTGTGGATGGCTGCATCGAAAGCGACCAGGCCAAAGCCAGCCCGGCGCCCGCCCCAGCCGCGGCAGAGGTAGCCTGATGCTGCTCAATTCCTTGTTGCTGGCGCTGCGCGAGATCCGGCGCAACCTGTTGCGTTCATTCCTGACCATTCTTGGCATTGTCATTGGTGTCAGCGCAGTGATCACAATGGTGACGCTGGGAAATGGTGCCACGCAGTCGGTGCAGGACCAGATCGCCGGGCTGGGCAGCAACCTGCTGATGGTGCGTCAGGGCCAGCGTCAGGGGCCGGGCGGGCCGGGTTCGCCGGCCTTCAAGGAGGTGGATGCGGAGGCGATTGCCACCCAGATCGGTGGCGTGAAAGTGGTGGCGCCCGAGGTACACGCCGCGGTCACGGTGATCGCCAATGGCCGCAACTGGACGACAAATGTCACCGGCTCCACCAACGCCTATTTCGTCACCAATAACTGGAAGGTGGCCACGGGCCGCATCTTCAGTGAAGAAGAATTGCAGGCCGGTGCGGCGGTGTGCCTCATTGGCGAGACCTTGCGGCGCGAACTCTTCAGCACTGCGCCCGCGTTGGGGCAGCAACTGCGTGTGAAGCAGTTTTCCTGCGAGGTGATCGGGATACTTGTCGCCAAAGGGCAGGGCGCGATGGGCAACGATCAGGATGACACCGTGCTGGTGCCGCTGCACACCTTGCAGCGTCGTGTCACCGGCAGCCTGAAGGTTTCAAACCTCCTGGTCTCCATGCAGGACAACACCGACAGCGAGCACCTGAAAGCCAGCCTGACGCAGTTGCTGCGCGAGCGCCGCAAGCTTGCCACCGCTGACGACAACAATTTCAACATCCTCGACACCAAGCAGATTGCCGACACCTTGTCGGGCACCACCAAAATCATGACCACCTTGCTGGGCGCCGTGGCAGCAGTCAGCCTGCTGGTGGGAGGCATCGGCATCATGAATATCATGCTGGTCAGCGTCAGCGAACGCACCCGCGAAATCGGTGTGCGCCTGGCCATCGGCGCGCTGGAACGCGAGGTGCTGCTGCAATTCCTGATCGAAGCCGTGGCGCTGGCCGCGCTGGGTGGCTTGATCGGCGTGGTGCTGGCGACGGGGGCCTCCATCGTGCTGGCGATGGTGATGGGCGTGCCTTATCTCTTCAACCTGGCCATCAATCTGCTGTCATTCGCTTTTTCGGCGGGCATTGGGGTGGTGTTCGGCTTCATGCCGGCGCGGCGTGCCGCGCAACTCAATCCCATCGAGGCGCTGCGCCATGAGTAACCAGGCTTCAGCGCTTCAGCGGTTTTGTACTGAGAGCGGGCTTGTGTGACATGTGTATTGAGGCGTCTGTGCAGTCCGCTCACGCTGTTCGCAATCTTCCTCAAGACCTGCCGGGCGTCTGGCTGCCGCAGGTCGCCACGTGGTGTGCCGCACAGACCGGCAGGCACGCGCAGCGCACGCTGATGTCTTGCGTCCTAACGAGAACCTTCACCATGAAATCAGATACACAGCTTCAACAGGATGTGATCGCCGCGCTCCAATGGGAGCAATCGGTGAATGCAGCACGGATCGGCGTACAGGTGGAGCATGGCGTCGTGATTCTGTCGGGACACGTCAGTTGCGAGGAGGAGAAACATGCAGCCGTTCGCGTTGCGCTGAGCGTGCCGGGCGCGAATGCAATCAGCATTGCTATCGTGGTGGTCCTGACGCCGCTCAACCATCGCGGAGACCCGGAGATCGCCTCCAGTGCATTCAACGCCGTGAAATGGTCGATTGAAGTACCGCAAGATTCAGTGCGGGTTGTCGTCGAAGGCGGGCGCGTCAGCTTGTTTGGCACCGTTGAACGGGACAGCCAGCGACTGGCAGCCGAGCTGGCTGTCTGCGACCTGATGGGCGTGGCGGGCGTGAACAATGAGATCGTGGCTGAGCTACCCCCGAGCCAGAACAGGCCCCTCGCGGCGCGTGCCGACGGAGCACCTGTGTCGGGCCCATGACCACCAGAACGGAACCGGGTACTTCCAGATCGGGTGGCGCTGAAACCTGTCATCAATTCAGCATTCAAACCGGAGTTCGCGATGCAAACAGAATCTGTGCCGTTCTACATTTACAACACGCACGTTGAAGCGGAGGACGCGATCCAGTCCCTTCACCGCGCTGGCTTTGACGTAAAAAAACTCTCCCTGGTTGGCAAGGGCTACCACAGCGAGGAGCACCCCATCGGCTTCTATTCCGCGGGCGACCAGATCAAGACCTGGGGTGGCATCGGCGCATTCTGGGGCAGCATCTGGGGCCTCTTGACGGCACCAGCGGTGTTCTTTGTACCGGGGCTGGGGCTACTAGCCATGGCCGGACCACTGGTGACAGCGCTGGTCGGCGCACTGGAGGGCGCGGTTGTGGTCGGCGGGGTGTCCGCGCTGGGCGCAGCACTGCTGCGAATCGGCGTCGAGAAAGATCAGGTGATCAAGTACGAGACCGCGCTGAAGGTCGACCGCTACGTGCTGATGGTGCATGGGAGCGCCGAAGACAAGGCAAAAGCCGGCTCGGTGCTGAACAACTCAAAAGTCTGGCAAGAGGCCTGAGCGGCGGAGAGTCTCACCCATCGTCGCGGCCAGGCTCCTGCGATGCGATGCCGGCGCAAGCCCGGGTGAAATGCAAGGCCGTCCGCAACTACGGCAGAGGGCCACGAAACGCGCATCCCAAGCAGGGGCGGCAAAAAGCGGCATAAGGCCTCACGTTCACTAATTTTCAAACAGAAGAGGAAGCAAGCCATGAACCCTATCAACTCCACGACAGGACAGGAACTCACTGTGAGGCGCCATGCCCCATTGGCGACGGCGACGGACCTCAGCGTCGAGGCAACAAAAGACATCTCCGGCACGCTGAATGCGATCCTCGCAGATGTATTTGCGATTTACCTCAAGACGAAGAACTTCCACTGGCATATGAGCGGCCCGCATTTCCGTGACTACCATCTGCTCCTCGATGATCAAGCGACCGAAGTACTCGCGATGAGTGACCCCTTGGCCGAACGCGTCCGGAAACTGGGCGGCGGCACACTCAAGTCGGTCGGCAACATCTCCCGCGTACAGCGCGTACTTGATAACGATGCCGATTATGTCGACCCGCTCGACATGCTATCCGAGTTAAGAGAAGACAATCAGACAATGACCGCGCGGCTTCGTGCGGCCCATATCGTCTGCCAGACGCACAACGATATCGCCTCGGCCAGCTTGATCGAGGGCTGGATTGACGAATCCGAGCGCCGCGGCTGGTTCCTGTTCGAGGCGACCCGCAACGCTGCCTGAGCAATCCGGAAAACCGCTTGCCGCGGTAGCACGGCCTGACACGCATTCTGGAAGCCCGTGACCGACCCGCCTCGGATCACGGGCTTCTGCATTCATTCGATTGCTCCCACGCTCGGCATGGGAGCATTGTCGGTGACGCTCTGCGTCATTCAACCCGTGGAGAATTCTATGGTAGTGGCCAGACCTTGCGACTTGAGCGAATAGCGCAGGCGCACCCAAGTTGCGTTCCCAAGGTTCTAAGGGTGGCTTACGTCGTTGCTGAAGGGCCGATGACGACCCAAGGGCGACGGTCAGACTTGTGGAAAGCGGCCGTTCAATCCGTAGGGTGTGAAAGCCGAAGGCTTGCGCACTGGTCTCACAACCAGCGGTCGGCATGAGCGAAAGCTATTATCCGCGTGCGCAAGAAAAAGAACTTGCGCACCCCTACCTGGCTGAATCAGATATCGCCACGATTTCTCCTTGCCGCTTGACCGTAGTGTTGAACGAAGCCGCTACGCGGAGGATTCGCGTCCTGGTTTGGGCCGAAATATCCTGCACGTCCATCCCCCTCGTGTGTGAGGGGGTGATTGTGCAATATTTCGCGAGGACCTTCCATCATGCAAAGCGACTTCCCTGAGCCATTTGCCCAGCAGTACCAGAAGCATCTCAAACATCTTCGCCTGCAGGGGCTGCAACCCAAGACCATTGACGCGTATGCACGTGCGATTCGTTGCCTGGGCGCGCACTTCTCGTTTCGGATTGATGACTTGTCCGAGGCCCAACTGCTGGACTATTTCAGCGCACGTCTGGCCTCACATTCGTGGAGTGCGGTCAAACTCGATCTGTACGGCTTGAAGTTCTACACCGAACACGTCTTGCGCAAACCTTGGGTCATGCCCCGGCTGATCAAGCCGCCGAAGTGCGTGCGCCTGCCGGACATCGTGACGGTCGAGGAAGTACAGCGGATCGTGGCGGCGACACGGGTGCTGAGCTACCGCGTGTTCTTCTTCACCCTCTACAGCCTGGGGCTGCGTCTGGGGGAAGGGCTGCGCCTTGAGGTGGGGGACCTTGATGCAGTGCGTGCCCGCGTGCATATCCGGGACGCCAAGGGCAACCGGGATCGCTTTGTGCCACTGCCCACGGCGACGCTCGATCTGTTGCGCAGTTTCTGGCAAACCCATCGCAATCCGGTGTTGCTGTTCCCCAACCGTCACGGCGGTCTGTCGGGTGCGCACACGGCGGCAACACCACTTGATCGCGGCGGCGTGCAGATCAGCTTGCGCAAAGTGGTGGCCGCTTGCGGCCTAAAAAAAAGATCTCGCCCCACAGCCTGCGTCACAGCTATGCCACGCACTTGATCGAAGCGGGTGTCGATCTGATCGAAGTGCAGAAGATCCTCGGCCACCACAGCATCCTCACCACGGCGCGCTACACCCACCTGACCGATCAGACCAAGCACCACGCCATCGACCGCATCAACAGCTTGATGGATGGTTTTACGGTCCGCTGGGGGACGGTGCAGGAGCACTCGCAATGATCCGTCTGGCCCGCTGTCATCGAAACCTTTGAAGCCGACTTTCTGGCCCGCTACGGGGGACGCATCCGTCGCGAACGCAGGCACTTTCTGCGATGCAGTGCCGCACCCAGGCCAGCCCGAAGATGCTGAGCCGCTGCACGGACACAGGCTGTGCGCACCAGAAACTCGTCCCGCATTCCTGTGGCCATCGTCACTGCCCGACTGTCAGCATCATGAGCCAGCAATGGCTTGAGCGTCAGCTCAAGCGCCAACTGCCCGCCGAGTACTTTCTGCTGACCTTTACCGTACCGGCCCAGTTCAGAGCACTGACCGCTGCAGCGCCAGCGCTGATCTACGATCTGCTCGCGTGTAGCTGGGGAGACGGTACGAACCTTGCCCGCAACGACAAGCAGCTACGCGGTGAGGCGGCGCCATTGCCGTGCTGCACGCATACGCGCCGACTCGACTATCACCCGCATGTGCATCTGGTAATGCCCGCTGGCGCTATTGATCAGCGCACTCGGCAATGGCGCACCAAGCCCAAGCGGAAGGCCGCTGGCGCTTACCTGTTCAATCACAAGGCGCTCGCCAAAGTGTTTCGGGCCAAGCTCTTGGCAGCCCTCGAAGCCGCTGGCTTGCGCTTGCCCCGGCGTATCCGGGACGGGGTGGTCGACTGCAAGTCGGTGGGCAATGGCCAATCGGCGCTGGTCTATCTGGGGCGCTACCTCTACCGGGGTGATCCGAGAGCAGGACATCGTCGTCTGTGCCGATGGCAAGGTCACTTTCCGCTATCGCGATGCCCAAAGCGGCAAGATGATGCTGCGCACGGGTGAGCGGGCCGGAGTTCTGTGGCTTGTCTTGCAGCACGTCTTGCCGGGGGCTTTCGACGAGCGCGCAATTTCGGCTTTCTGCATCCGAACTGCAAACGCTTGATCGCCTTGCTGCATCTGTTGCTCAAATTCATCCCGACGCTGGCGAGTGACTGCGTCAAGCCACGTCCTGCGGTGCGGTGCCCGTGTTGTGGGGCGGCGATGAAGATCGTCAAGACACGTATCCCGGCATCGGGGCCACCACGAACACCGCCGCCCGCACACCGCGAGGGCAACAAGCGCCCGGTAAAACGCTGGGCATCCTCACAACACACTCGGCGCAGCCCGCAGCAGGCGTACGTCCTAAAACAGGCAAAAACCGGCAAGTCGAGGCCAAACCCGGCTTTGCCGGCACGTGCGGCCCATGCAACATCCGCCCGCCACCCGAAAAATGGCAATGGCATCGTGGCGGGTAACTTCAAAAGAGATATTTTCTGGGCGCCCAGAAACGGCGCAGGGAACGGGCTTGTTCAACAAACGGATCAGATCGTGGCTGCGCACGATCTATCCTTATTCGTTAGGCAAAAACCGAGGGCCGTAAGCGATGTGCTTACGAACATTCGTGAGAGTGCTAATCATTGTCAGAAACATAATACTCAACTAGATCTCCCTCGACGCGCTCTCTCAAAACCACGAGTCGTGCGCAAGATTTGCATTTCAAGAGCATCGAAGAACCGAGCACAAGTTCGCTTACAAAATCGTCCGCAGATTTATCTGTTCGTTCGGCGTCCAAGAATTCCTCTGTTGCAATCAGCGAGATACCTGTGCCGCAGAATAAGTTTTTGTGGATTAGATTTCCGCACTTGCATTTAAGCCACGATCCCATTGCAACTGCCTAACGTAGAGCTAACCGGCTCTGCGCGGCTTTATCGCGCAGCGCCCAGCGACCGAAGGGAGCGAGGCTGAGCGCCATGTTAGGCCTCGCGGTTTGAAATTTCTGAAAGCTGTTGCACAAAATTCTCTCCAAATATCTGGTCAACTCTTGCGATTGCTTCGATGGCCTCGGTTGGGTTGAACTGCCGGCCCTCAAGAACCGCTAACGCTTGATTGTGGAGCGCATAGGCAAGATGTGCTGCTGCACGAACCGATGGCTCACCAACAGCATTGCTACCCAAATGCCCAGCTAAAAGCAGACGCAGTTCGAAAACGGCAAAGGCCAATATTTTCGCTTGATCAGTGGTGGCAGTCATATTGGCTAAAGAGGTCCAACGAATAGCGTTTATCCGCCGCGCGGCGATGCTTGTACAGGGCGTGATCGTCATCGCGGCGGATAAACCTTGTTGGACTAAACCGCCGGGCTGGCGGTGGATAAGGGGATTGTAAGCCAGAGTGGGTGGATTTCAGGTGCATGGCATGCGCCAAGCGATGGCTGCTGGCGCTGCCGAGAGCGTCCTGAGGGGGCGATTCGGGCTCTCGGCAGCGGTTTTGCCCCGATGTCACCGGGGCTGCAGGGGTAACGTGCGCGCTGGGTGTGAGCGCCAGCCTGCCCGGTGAGAGCATGTGTGCTGGACTTGCGAGCTTTGAAGTGCAGTGGCTTTATCATGGCGGCCCCCGCGTGAGCGGCAGCGATGCCGGCCGGCTCGGCGGCAGAGGCGTCAAGCGCAGGCCGACGTGGCCGCAGCACGGACAGCGCTGAAGATCGAGGTGTGCGACACGCTGCATGAACTGCGCCACGCTCTCGACGATGGCCGGATCGGGCTCGGTTGCTGCAAGGCGGCGCGGGCCTGTGCCAGGCGTTTGTTCTTGTGCGCAGGTGCTAGCAGGCCGTAATGTCGGATGCGCTTGAAACCCGGTGGCAACACATGCAGCAGGAAACGGCGGATGAACTCGCTGCCTTCGAGCCGGATGGTTCGCCGTTTGCCCTCGCCTGCCTGGTGGGCACGCACCCGGAAGGAAACCTCGTGGGCGTCGAGGCCGACAATGCGTTCGTTAGAGATGGCGACCCGGTGGGTGTAGCGCCCCAGATACGCCAGCACTTGTTCAGGCCCGCCCAGGGGTTGCTTGGCATACACCACCCAGTCATGAGCATGGAGTTGCGCGCGCAGCACCTGCCACTGCGGGTGTGTCATGGCGGGCAAGGCCCCTTGGTTGTGATGCTGCTGCAAGGCGGTGATGAACTTGCCCCGGAACACGCGCGAGAGGGCTTTGACCGGGAAAAGGAAGCCCCGCTTGGGTTCGCGCCAAGTGCCGTCTGCGCGGAGTGCGCCTCCGGCCACGAGTGCATGGACATGGACGTGACGCCCCAGGTCTTGCTTCCAGGTGTGTAGCACGAGCGTGAAGGCCAGGCTGCCGCCCAGATGACGCGGATCGGCCGCGAAGGCGTTCAGTGTCGCGGCGGCCGCGTCGAACAAGGTCTCAAAGAGCAGGCGTGAGCGTTGCGCGATCAGGCCATTGAGGCTGTGGGGCAGCGTGAAGACCAGGTGGAAGTAGGGTACGGGGAGCAACTCGCGTCGGCGTTGGGCCAGCCAGGCTTCCTTGGCACGGCTTTGACATTGCGGACAGTGTCGATTGCGGCAGGAGTGATAGACGTGACGCATCCCGCCGCAGGCCTCGCAGTGCGCCCGGTGTCCGCCCAGTGCGCTTGTGCGGCAAGCCGTGATGGCTCGCCAGACCTTGGCGTGTGTGCTGCTCAGTGCATGCTGATCCAGATACTGGGGACCTAACTCATTGAGTATCCGGGCCAGACTTGGCCGGGCGCTCACTCAAGGACGGGAGAGCAACTCCAGCGGTGAAGGGGTGCCGGTCAGGTGCGCACGCGACAGGTGCAGGTAGCGCATGGTGGTGCTGATGTGCCCGTGGCCGAGCAGGTTCTGGATGGTGTGCAGATCGACTCCGGCTTCAAGCAGATGGGTCGCAAAGCTGTGGCGCAGGGTGTGGATGCCGCCAGCGTGCGCAATGCCCGCGGCTTGGCGGGCGGCGTGGTAGATGCGCTGGGCCATGCTCTTGTCCATCGGCCCGGTTCGGAGCTTGTTGGGGAACAGGTACTCGCGTGGCCGTTCGGCACGCCAGTACAGGCGTAAAGTGTCGAGCAGTTGGGGCGAGAGCAAGGTGTAGCGGTCTTTGCCGCCCTTGCCCTGGCGTACCTTGAGGCACATGCGATCGGGTGCCGATTCGATATCACTCAGACGCAGCCTGCAAACCTCCAGCAGACGCAGACCTGCCGCGTAGGTGGTCATCAACAGAGTGCGCGCGCGCAGGTTGGGACTGTGATCAAAGAGGCGTTGAACTTCTTCGCGCGAGAGTACCTGCGGCAGCCGCTTGGGCGTCTTGGCCATCGGGATCTCGAGGGCAGAATCAGCTTGCCCCAGTACCTTGCCGTAGAAGAAACGCAAGGCGCAGGCCACTTGATTGACACTGGCGTAGGCCAGTTTGCGATCTTGGATCAGGTGCAGCAGATACGCTTGTACTTCAGAAGTACCAATTTGATCGGGTGAGCGACCGTAGTGTCTGGCCAAGCCCGATACGCAGGCCAGGTAACTCTCGCGGGTGCGCGCAGACAACCCACGCAGAACCATCGCCTCATCCATCCGTTGCCGCAGTGTGCTCATGATGCAGTCCTCGTCGCATGCCGGGAACATTCCCGGTATCGAGGATCGCGCCAATATCCCGCGCACTCCACTCTGCGGTGCGTGGCGCACCACTACCGCGTCAGCGGTTTAGTTCAACTTGTTATAGGGAGCAGTTTTGCCGCCTAACATCGGTACGTGCTCCCTAACATGGCGCGGCCGACTAGCTAAGATTGGCTTCCAGAATGGCTTTGCTCGATTCTGCTGTACGTATGACCACCATGAACAGAATCGACAAAAACCTCACTCTACAGATTTCAGTTTTCGAGCACCGAACGGCTGCTTTGAAGCGCCAAGTCTGACTGTCCGCTAATGGCGTATTGTGCCATTCGGGCTACCCGAAAGCGGCCAATCTGCGCCGAATGGCATCTTCCAGAATGCCTGATCGGCAAGTGACGACCCGGAGCGGTCGGTCAGGATTTTGGAAAGCAGATGTCCCTATTGATTGCAGGGTTAGCCGATTTATGGGGCGTGATCACATTGCCCCACCGTTTCTCAGGCGCTCGACGACGGTCTCATCCAAAGTTGAATGTTCTTCTCGATCTGTGGTCGTGTCGTGCTCAAGCTTCTCTGCCTGCACTATGAGCGCTCGTTTTTTTATAGGGTCTGTTTCCGCGTTTGCTAATTGCCGTGAGTGCTCTGCGAGAAGTTGAAGAGGGCCTGTGTTTTTTGGTTCCCTTGAACTGATACGGTGGCGTCTTGCTGCCACCCAAAAGGCAGCTAGGGACAGCAATCCAAACCCGGCGGCGAGACCAAGCTTGCGTTGAGCAAATGCACTAACAGAAGAAGCGACAAATACCACCAGCCCGACCATCGCGATGATGCGAAACACTTTGCTGAGAATGGATTCAGCAATGGTTACGGCTCTCTCAGGGATCGAAGCGTTGCGTGGCATATGGCTACTCAATATAGGATGCAGGTTTGCCGGATTACATTCCGCAGAAACATGGCGAAGATTGGCTTCCAGAATGGCTTTGCTCGATTCTGCTGTACGTATGACCACCATGAACAGAATCGACAAAAACCTCACTCTACAGATTTCAGTTTTCGAGCACCGAACGGCTGCTTTGAAGCGCCAAGTCTGACTGTCAGCTCCTGGCCGACTGCAGTCAGCCGACATTTTGCACGGGAGATGGGTCAGTGTGAAGCGTTGCGATTTCACCTGGGGTGGTGCCCAGCGTCCAGTGATAAAGGCGCCCTGATTGAATCGCTTCAGCTGGGTAGAAGGGAGCTGATATCAGATCTTGCTGGTTCCGTTGGTGCGGGGCTTCTGTTGAGCGCAAAAAAGGCCCTTGTTTTCACAAGGGCCAGATGCGTGATGAGGCAACACGCAGGAGAGAAGCTCTAGGGGGAGGGGGGGCTCAGGACTTTGTGCCGTAGTACGAATGTATTTCGTTTGCCCACGCTTGATCGGCCATGTTTGGCCATTTGTTCTTGTCAAACCCGGGTGCTTTGCTCAGGCGATCTTTGCTGACATCGAGCGTGAAGCACTTATTCTTCGTGTCAAGACTCAGGGCGTTCCAGGGAACCGCGAAGAGTTTCTCGCCCATGCTGAGAAAGCCGCCGAAAGCCAGGACGGCATAGTCGACTTTTCCGGTGCGCATATCCAGCATGATCTCTTTGATATCACCCAGATTGTCGCCATCCCGGTTGATGACATCGTTGCCGACAAGTGTATCCGCCCCCATGATGTCCGGCCCGGGGCCGGTACTCGTGTCGGGGCCATTCGGTCCACTGTTGCTTTGCTTGTAAATGCCGTAGGTGTCGCGATCTTCGTAGTTCATGTTCGGCCTCTCTGTATTGGGGTCTATTCTGCTTGTTTCAGGGCGTGCTTCAAGTCGCCAGCGATCGCTTGCGCTTTTCCTGCCGCTCGCTGGAACTTGCCTTTGTCTTCGAGTTTCTTGTTGCCGACGATTTTGCCAGTGACTTCCTTGATGCTGCCTTCTGCTTCCTTGATGTGACCTTTGACTTGATCTTTGTTCACGATGTACTCCTGGGTGCGTGGATGAATGCCTGCGTGCCGGATTGGCTGGCTGGCCGCGACCGGTGAGTCAAGAATGAACGCGGGATAGCGGCAGGTCTGTGCGGCAGATAACAGAGATAAGTGAATTCGCATGACTCGCACGCGAGGCACGCCTATGCGCCCGAACCGGCTTCACCATCTTTGTTACGTGGCCGGCGTCGGTGGCAAGAGACGCGCGTACTCAGTCTTTACGACGGCATAGCACTCGCAGGCCCTGCGCTCCAGCCCGGGGCGATCGAGCAGCGTGATGTGACCGCGGTGGTAGCGAATCAGTCCGGAGGCTTGCAGGTGCCCCGCAGCGTCGGTCACGCCTTCGCGGCGGACACCCAGCATGCTGGCGATCAGCTCCTGCGTCATGGCGAGTTCGTTGCTGCGAAGACGATCAAAGCTCAAGAGCAACCATCGGCAAAGCTGCTGCTCCAGCGAATGGTGGCGATTGCAAACCGCTGTTTGTGACATCTGTGTGATCAGTGCCTGGGTGTAGCGCAACAAGAGATGAAGCGCCGGGCCGGCACGGTTGAACTCCTGCAGCATCAGGTGTGCTCTCAGCCGAAAACCCGCGCCGCAGCTTTGCACCACGGCACGGCTGGGTGTGGTGTCACCCCCCATGAAGAGCGAGACGCCAACAAGCCCTTCGAACCCTACCAAGGCTATGGCGGCCGAAGCGCCGTTCTCCAGCATGTATTGCAGCGACACGATGGCACTGGTCGGGAAGTAGACGTGATGCATCTTGCTGCCGGGCTCATGGAGAACGGTCCCCAGCGGCAAGTCCACCGGCTCCAGTTGCGCCACCCAGCGTGTGCGTTCCGTGTCCGGAAGCGCGGCCAGCAACTGGTTGTCGAGCGGGAAGGGGGGCGAGCTCATGCATGCTTTCATAGCGTAGTCGCTGTTCAGGCTAGCACCGTGATAGTGCAGGATGCGTATCAAGTGACTATCTGGGCAATCGGATCAATCGGGCACAACCCCTCATGGGTGCGGTAACGCACAGACCCGGATGCGTCGGTCGATTAACCATCCTGGCATAGGTAATTCTGATACTACGCTGGCGTGGTTAATCTCGTTCCCGACCACGTAGGCGATTGGGTTTGTGAGGCACGCCATGCGCGCCACGTGCCCTTACTTGACAGGAGGTCACCATGAGTCGTTCTGCCAGACGAAACGCGGCGAGAACGCTACGCGAGATAGCGGCTGCTGAGAGCATTGATTACGGTGACATGCTGCCGGAGTCAGCGCTTGCTCTCGGGGATCCGCATCGATTGCTGCACCCAAGAGATCACCCATTCCTCAAAGCCAACCGGCGATGGTTGCAGTGTGCGCAGCCGTTGGTGGCCGTCACCCTCTACCGCCGTGCTTAAGGCACACAAAGATGCCTGATACGGTGAAGGAGGCCACGGAACCTGCAGCCTCGTTCTGGCGAGTACCTGCTGAGGCACTGCTGACGCAGCTGCACGCAAACCCTGGCGGCTTGCGCAGCAGTGATGCCGCTGTGCGACTGAAGCGGACGGGCCTCAACCTGATTCATGGTGAGCGGAAAAGCGCTGTCGCACTGCAGTTTCTGGCCAAGTTCCGCAATCCGCTGGTCATCATTCTGCTGGTCGCCAGCGCACTCTCGGCGCTCACCGGGGATACCACCAGCTTTCTCATCATCACCGCAATCGTTCTGATCAGCGTCACGCTGGACTTTGTGCAGGAATATCGTGCCGGGCAGGCGGCGGAACGACTGCGAGAGTCCGTTGCAGTGCGCGCAAGCGTGCTGCGCGACGGGAAGCCCGCTGATATTCCAATCGCCGAGCTGGTGCCCGGCGATGTGGCATTGCTGCGTGCGGGCGACCTGATCCCTTGTGACGGCCGGGTGCTGGAGGCCAAGGATTTTTTCGTCAATCAGGCGCTGCTGACGGGCGAGCCCTATCCGGTGGAAAAGGCCGCAGCAGAACTACCGGACGAGACCGAAATTCTGGCCGCGCGCAATACCGTGCTGCTGGGGACATCGGTGATCAGTGGTTCGGCCAAAGTGCTGATGTGCCGCACCGGGCAGGACACGGCCCTGGGCGAGATCGCCGATACCTTGCTGGCCAAGGCACCGCCCACCGCATTCGAGCAGGGCATCCACCAGTTTGGTGTGCTCATCATGCGGATGACGATCCTGCTGGTGTTGTTCGTGCTGCTGATCAACGCCTTCTACCATCGCCCCTGGCTTGAATCCTTCCTGTTTGCCATTGCGCTGGCGGTTGGCCTCACGCCGGAGCTGCTGCCGATGGTGGTCTCCGTGACCTTGTCACGCGGTGCCCTGCGCATGTCTGCCAGCAAGGTGATCGTCAAACGCCTGGGCGCCATCCTGAATCTGGGCAGCATGGATGTGTTCTGCACGGACAAGACCGGCACCCTGACGGATGCGCACATCAAGCTGGAGCGGCATCTCGATCCGGATGGCCAGGAGAGCGATCGCGTGCTGGAACTCGCCTACCTGAACAGTTACTTTGAAACAGGCGTAAAGAGTCCGCTCGATGACGCGATTCTGGAACACAAGGAAATTGACGTCAGCGCCTGGCAAAAAATAGATGAGGTGTCGTTCGACTTCGAGCGGCGCCGGGTCTCGGTGCTGGTTGATAACGGCATCACACGACTGCTCGTGGTCAAGGGCGCGCCTGAGGACATCCTGCGCCTGTCCGTCAGCTATGGCATCGAAGGTGATGCAGATCAGCGCCCGCTTGATGCGGCAGCCCGCGCCCGCATCAACGCCCAGTTCGAGGCGCTCAGCAGGGAAGGGTTCCGGGTACTGGGCATCGCGTCGCGCCCGGTCGGCTTGGATCACCCGCACGCGGTGGTGGGTGACGAGGCGGAAATGCACTTTGCAGGCTTTGCCGCGTTTCTCGACCCCCCGAAAGAAAGCGCCAAGGCAGCACTGGCCGGGCTGGCGGCAGACCGGGTCTCGGTCAAGGTCATTACCGGCGACAATGAACTCGTTACCCAGCACATTTGCACCGAACTCGGGCTTGCCGTCAGCGGCGTACTGACAGGGGCCGAAATCCAGCAGCTGGATGATTCCGCGCTCGCGATCCGCGTCGAGCAGGTGAATCTGTTTTGTCGCGTGGCGCCTGCACAGAAAAACCGGGTCATCCTGGCGCTGAGACGACGTGGGCACGTGGTGGGCTATCTGGGGGATGGCATCAATGACGCGCCCTCGCTGCATTCAGCCGATGTCGGCATCTCGGTGGCCAGCGCGGTGGACGTAGCCAAAGCTGCGGCAGACATGATCCTGCTGGAGCAGGATCTGAACGTACTCCATGCCGGCGTACTGGAAGGACGGCGTACGTTCAGCAACATCATGAAATACATCATGATGGGAACCAGCTCAAATTTCGGCAATATGTTCAGCATGGCGGGGGCATCGCTGCTCCTCCCTTTCCTGCCGATGCTGCCGGTTCAGATCCTGCTCAACAACCTGCTTTACGATGTGTCGGAGTTGCCGATTCCGCTGGATCGTGTGGATGAAGATGATCTGAGCCATCCCCGAAAATGGGACATGCGCTATATCCGTAACTTCATGTTGATGATCGGCCCAGTCAGTTCCGTGTTCGATTTTCTGACATTCTTCGTCATGCTTTCCGTATTTCGTGCCAGCGAGAGCCTGTTCCAGACGGGCTGGTTCATCGAATCAATGGCGACGCAGGTGCTGGTGATCTTCCTCATCCGCACGCGCAAGAATCCTTTCAAGAGCCGGCCCCACCCTTTGCTGATCGCGTCGTCATTTGCAGCCGTGGGCCTCGCCGTCCTCCTGCCCTTTACGCCAGCGGGCGACTATCTGGGTTTTGTGGCTCCGCCGCCGCTGTTCTTCGCTGTCCTTTCGGGCATCCTGTTGTGTTACCTCCTTGCTGCGGAGGGCATGAAACAGTGGTTCTTCCGCCGTTTCGTGCCTGGATGAGTGGCGCCGCGCTGCGCGGACTGTGTTGTAACGCACCGATCATGTCCGGGCAATAGAAGAGTCTTGTGGCCTGGCTGCGCGCTGCTCCGTGGCACGCTCGTAGCCCCAATCATCGTTTGACAATCTGGCGCCAGGGCTTCCTGGCGCACTTGATGCGGGAGGCGCCTATGCTTCAATCACGGCCGGACAGCGAGGAAACCTCAACGGACGCGGCGACCGCTTCGCCGTCAGGGCGTGGCCTGCCGACCACCACGCGCGTCGCAGAAGAACCCTGCGACGCAAGCCTGCTCTTCAAGCGCCGGGTCGAGGCAAATGGCAACGCGGCCAATATTGCGGATCTCGCCGTCGTGACATGGCATGACGTCCTGAACGTCTTGTCGCCGGTGATTGGGCCGGGAGGCGTCGCGGAGCTGTACAAGCGCAGCTTGCATCTCGTCTGCGCCGACTACCCCTGGCTGAGCGCGGTCACGAGGGCACACGCAAGCCGGGTGACTTCACGGTATTGCGGGCAACGCTCACGCAGCAGACCCGTGCGCTTTCCATCGAGGCCAACAGTGCGTTGCTGAAGGCTTTCTATGATCTGCTGAGTCGCTTGATCAGGACGGCGCTTGCCGACCGGTTGCAACCATCCCCGATCGTGAAGCGCTGCCGCCACGGTTCCGCACAGGAGGCCTCGCCATGCGCAAAGCCATGATCAAACGGCTTCAGACAGGCGTTCCCGGGCTGGACGAAATCCTCGGTGGCGGCTTGCCGGAGCTCTCTTTCAATCTGCTGGCCGGGGCCCCAGGCAGTGGCAAAACCAGTCTGGCGCACCAGATGATGTTTGCAATGGCGACACCGGAGCGCCCCGCACTGTACTTCACCGTACTGGGCGAACCCCCGCTCAAGATGCTGCGTTATCAGCAGCAGTTTGACTATTTTGATATTGACAAGCTCAACCGCTCGATCCGGTTTATCAATCTGGCTGAAGAGGCCGGGCTGGGCAGCCTTGACAAGGTGCTCCGGCATATCGTGGCCGAGGTCGAGACGCACGAGCCCGGCTTTGTGTTCGTCGACTCCTTCCGCTCGTTGACCTTGAGCAGTCCGAACGAGGGAAGCACCTTCTTCAGTCTGCAACGCTTCGCCCAGGAACTGGGGGTACTGATGGCCAGCTGGCAAGCGACGACGTTTCTGATTGGCGAGTATGCCGAATTGCATGAGCCTAACCCGCTCTTTACAGTGTCTGACGGGCTGATCTGGCTCCGCCAAAGCGTGCAGGGCAACTCGATGGTTCGCAAGATCGAGATCTTGAAAATGCGTGGACAGGCTACCCAGCCTGGATCCCACACGTTTCGCATGAGCGCGAACGGCATTCAGGTGTTCGCCGTGCCACCCCTGAGCAGCTACCCCAAGCTGGCGCCCGAGTTCTCCGCCAAAGCACGGCTCTCGATGGGCATTCCGGGTCTGGACGAGATGCTCGGCGGGGGCTTGCCACGCGGATACTTCTTGCTCGTGGCGGGGCCTTCAGGCTCAGGGAAAAGTATCCTCGCCGGGGCATTTCTGGATGAAGGGGCACGCGTCGGCGAGATTGGGATCATTGCGGCTTTCGAGCGCCGGTGGATCCATTCGCGTGGTGAGCACGTGGCGGCCTTGGTCCGGGCCGGTCAGATCTCCGTGGTCGATACGGAATCCAGCGATCTGTCGGTCGAAGAGCTCGGCTTGCTACTGATGGCCGAGATTCGACGATTGGACGCGCGTCGTGTTGTCATCGACTCCCTTTCTGGCTTCGAGCTGGCGCTGGCGCCGAGCTTGCGCAAAGATTTCCGCCAGTCGCTGGCACGCATGCTTGCCGCGCTGGCAAGTACTGGTGCGACAGTTCTGATGACAGTGGCGCTGGAAAATCACGATGCTGGTTTTCACCTTAGCCCGGACGGGGCTGCGCTTCTATCCGATGCCATCATCGTGCAGCGGTATGTAGAGACAGACGGCAGACGGCAGCGCGTGCTGAGCGTCCTCAAAGTACGGTCGAGTGACCATTCAAGCACGCTGCACCGCTACCACATCGACGACGAGGGCATGCGGATTGGCGAGCCCCTCGCGGCCCGCGCCTGGACTCACGGCCGGCGTCTGTCACGACAGCAGAATTCTCGTGCCGTCACCTCCGGCTTCGGGATGACTTAGGCCGCGCGCCGATCATGGCTGACAGCCCGGAAACGCCCGAGGTCCGTACGGCCAAACGTGCGTTGCTGCGGCTGGAGCAGCGGACAGCGGCCACGCGTGGCGAGCTGACGCGTCTCAGGAGCGAGCTCGCGGCGGTGAGATTGCAGCGTGAGCTCGCGCCCGCCAGCGTACTCGTGGCGGCCAACGAGCAACTCGTCATCTCCGCCTTGCAAGCCGACAGCCTGGCCGAGACAGCAAAATCCGAGCTGAGCGAATTGGCGCGGACCAGCCAGCGTGATGCCTTGACCGATACGCCCAATCGCGCCCTGATGCTCGACCGGCTGAAGCAGGCAATTGCGACGGCTAAGCGGAACAGCAAGCGCTTCGCTGTGCTGTTCCTGGACCTCGACAAGTTCAAGCTGATCAACGATAGCCTGGGTCATGCGACGGGTGACGAGGTCCTGAAGTTGACGGCGCGGCGGGTTGAGTCGGTGCTGCGTCATTCCGATACCGTCAGTCGTCATGGCGGAGACGAGTTCCTGGTGTTGCTGGCGGATGTCAATGCGCCGGCAGACGCTGCAAAAATCGCCGCAAAAATGCTGGCAGCAATCTGCGCTGACTGTGAAGTGTGCAGTCACCGCGTTGCGCTGTCCGCGAGCATAGGCATCGCCTTATACCCCGAAGACGCGCTGGAAGCTGCAGAGCTGATCGATCATGCCGACGCCGCCATGTATCACTCCAAGAAGCAGGGCCCCGGGGGGTTCGGGTTCTACGCGAAAGCGCAGGGCTAAGACACGCGGCTTGCGCAAGGGTGCGTCAACGTACAGACACTGAGGCCACGCAGGGTCACGCTACTCATGTGAGCCGGACATGCCGTAGGAATTTCGCGTTTCACGTCTTCACCGGCCGGGAAAGACGGCTGGTATCCGTGTCGCGACCCGGGCCTGGATCGTCACAGCCAACCGACAGGAGTTTGCCATGAACAGAGATCAAGTCAGTGGAATAGCCAGAAATCTGGCAGGCATTGTGCAGGAGCGCGCCGGCAAGATCGTAGGCAGTCGGCGACAGCAGATCCGTGGTCAGGAACGCCAGATTGAAGGCCATGCCCGGAAGATACTCGGTGACGCGCGAGCGCGTGTAAAGGAAGCCTTTACCGGAGGCCGGACCGGTGCTTAGAAGCCGGCACGGAAGGATCTACCCCGACGAACTGACGCGGCAGCGCACGCAGATGCGCATGCAACGTCGCCCAAGCGTACTTGCCAAGGAGGCATCATGACTACTCAAGATATTCCCCGGAATCCGGGCCGCGTGGCGGCACGACTGCCTGTCGCGATTTCACTCTGCCTGCTGGCCGCCTGTGCCAGTGTGCCAGCACCGTCGGCACAAATGGCGGTGGCCGAGGCTGCCGTCCAGCGCGCCAGCACAAGCAGCACGAGCGAGAACGCCAGCAGCGAGCTGCAGATCGCAACAAGCAAGCTCGACAAGGCTCGTCTGGCCTTGGCCGCAAAAGACTTTGAGCGGGCCGGCCAACTCGCCGAGCAGGCTGAACTGGACGCACAGGTCGCCGAGTTGCACGCCCAGAGTGCGCGTTCGCGCAAGGCTGCGCAGGAATCGAAAGATGCCGCCAGCGCGCTGCGCGAGGAAATCAATCGCAAGACTCTCCATTGAACAGAGAAGGAGCTAAAAATGAAAATCAGATATCTATGCCTTGCCAGCTTGTCGGCTGCCCTGGTTGCCTGCAACACGATGCCTGCCGGCAATTCGGCGCTCGACGCTGCCAGCGAGCACTTCAGGTCTGCGCAGCTGGATTCACAAGTCACCACCTGGGCGCCCGATGAATTGAAACGCGCGGGCGATTCGCTGCATCTTGCAGAGCGTGCGTGGGAGCAGGGCGAACGCGCAGAGAAGATTGACCATCTGTCCTACATGGCCGAGCAGCGCGTGGTGATTGCGCGGGAGACCGCGTCGAGCAAGGCAGCACAGGCAGTCACCGCTGGCGCCGCGGCGGCACGCGACAAGATGCGTCTTGATCTGCGGACAGCCGAAGCCGATACCGCACAGCAGCAGCTCGCGGTCGCCCAGCAGAGCAATCTCCAGAAAACAGCCGAGCGGGATCGCGCCATGAGCGACGCCGAGCAGGACAGGCAGGCGCTGGCGCTGCGGAGCAGCGAGTTTGAAGCCGCCCAGTGGCAGCTGGCTCAGGCGCAGCAGGATGACGCGAGCAAGGGCCTTGCCCTCGAGCGCAGCGCGGCCCGGCTCAATGATCTGGAATCTCAGCTCAGCGCACTGAATGCGCGTCAGACCCCGCGTGGCATGGTGGTGACGCTGGGTGACGTGCTCTTTGACACCGGGCAGTCTTCCATGCTGGCCGGCGGCGACCATAACCTTGCGAAACTCGCGGAGTTCTTTACACGCAATCCGCTGCGGCGCGCCATGATTGAAGGCTATACGGACAACGTGGGTACGACGGCCTCGAACTATGAGCTCGCGGATCGGCGTGCGAACACTGTCATGGTCACGCTCGTTCGGATGGGCGTTCCATCGGACAGATTGCAGACTCACGCCTACGGCGAAGAGAGTCCGGTCGCCAACAATGACACGGCAGCAGGTCGGCAGATGAATCGCCGTGTCGAGATCGTCTTCGCTCAGCTGAGTGACGAAGTCACCGTGAAGTAAATGCACGCTCGCATGCGTGTCCGCATCGCGCCCGCCCGGTGATAACCCGGCGGGCGTTTTGGCTCATAGCAAGGAAACAGGCATGAAACATCTGATTATTACATTGGGATTGCTGGCTTCGTCAGCCTTTGCAGCGGATGTGGGGATATCGGTCAATATCGGGCAACCCGGTTTTTACGGGCGTATCGATATCGGCGACTACCCCCGGCCGCCCCTGGTCTACCGGCAGCCGCGCCTCGTCGAGCACATGTCGCCGAGGCGTCCGCCAATCTACCTGAATGTGCCACCCGGGCATGCCCGAAACTGGCGCCGCTATTGCCGTGACTACGACGCGTGCGACGAGCGAGTCTATTTTGTCGACAATCGCTGGTACACGCGTGAATACGTCCCGCGGTATCAGGCGCACGCACGCGGTCGCTACGAGGAGCGGCGCGACGCTCGCCGGGATCACAGGCAGGCGCCTCGCCGCGGCAACGGTCGCGACCGTGATTGGGAGCATGGGCACTGAGGCACGGTAGTCAGGTTGACGCCTGACCGCGGCAATCCTCGAAAAAAAGCCAGCTCGCAAGCTGGCTTTCGTTTGGCAGGACGATGCGCTCAAGGGACACGGCGCTCGATGACAAATTCCTCCACTTCTACACGGCGATTGGGTTCCAGACAGGCGATCAATGCGCTGCGGCGCGTGTCGCTGCACTCTACGACGGGGTTGCTCTCCCCTCGGGCCACAGCGCTCAGACGACCTGCGTCGACACCCTTGTCACTCAGATACGCCTTGACAGAATCTGCACGACGTTGAGAGAGCTTCATGTTGTACTTCTCTGAGCCGAGCCGGTCGGTGTAGCCAGTGATGGTGATGCTGGTGATCTCCGGCTTGCGATTCAATACATCGGCAATCTCGTCTAGCTTTGGCTGGGGCATATGCAGTTCGGAACGATCGAATGCAAACAGCTCGGTTGACGACAAGGTATAGCGCTCAAAGCGCGGCGCGGGAGGTGGCGTGACTACCGGTGTGACTTCTTTGGCGGCAGGCGGTGGGGGAGGTGGCGGGGCAGGTGTATCGAGTCGTGCAATCGGCATGGGCGCCGGCGCAACAGTGGCTGTCTTGCCAAATGCGTAGGTGACGCCAAGCGTGGCGATATTGGTGCCTGCGTGGTCGAATCCCACATCGCTGCTGTGAAGGAATGCACGCGTATGGCGCACGTCGGCCTGTACCCCCCACTTCTCGTTGAAGGAGTACTGGGCGCCTACGCCAACGTTCACGTAAGGCGAGGTATGGGCGGTGTTCAGGGTCGGGCTATTGACCTTGTCAAACTCCGCGCCGCCACCCAGCAGGATGAAGGGGCGGAAGCGATTGCGCGAGAACATGTAGAGGGCGTCGGCACCAAACATGTTCTGGCGATACCGCATCTCACCCGGATGTGATCTCGAAAACGTGGCGCCAAACTGCAGGTCCCATGCGGGGAGAGATACTTTCCCAGGCGCAATCCGACGCCGGGGCCGCGATGGTCCGTCCCGAAGTCGGTGTCCGGGTCAAACCCGTTGATGCTCGGGATCACATACCACGCCGGGTTGTACGGGACGACCCGAGGGGGCGGGTTAGTTTGTGCCTGCGCTGCCCCGGAAGACAGGATCCCCATGAGGGAAAGCGCGACGACGGTTCGCGTCATTGTCATGCATGTATTGGTGTTCATGTATACCTCGTGTGTTGTGCTTCAGCCATGGTGCGGGGCAGCTGCAGTCGAATGTTCAATTTGCAGCCCCGTTTCATCGCCTCGGCGGAGTCAGGTATGCCGGATCCGGTTCATTCCGTAGAGTCCGATAAATCCAATAGCATGATGCGCGCAGGAGACGAGTCGGTCTGTACGTTGTCGTACCAAGACCAGAGAAGACGGGGCAGTGATTCCGCTGCCGGACGGCGCAAGTTTCTTCCTGCCGCGTGACCACTCACGCAGTCAGGCCGGGCAACCCGGATCGCGATACGCCGCTGGAAGCGACTCAGGACATCATGCGCACATAGGTACTGCAGTTTGCGGCATAGCAGGTACATGCTGCGTCTTCCAGGCCTTTGCGGTTGATGACAGTCAGCTCGCCGCGGCGATAAGCGATCAGCCCGTTGCGTTGCAATACCCCGGCCGCCATGGTGATACCCACCCGACGAACGCCAAGCATGTAGGCCAATAACTCATGGGTCACATGAAAAGTGTCCGCCTGCGCGCAGTCGTGACTCATCAGCAGCCAGCGCGCCAGGCGCGGGCCGATCAGGTGAAATCGCAGGCAGGTAGCGGAGGCCATGAGCTGAACCATCAGAACGTAGAGATAGCGATTCAGTATCCGCTGCAATCGTTTGCTTCTGCCTAGCACCGTATGGAAGTCGACTGCTGTAATGCGGAATGCATGGCCTGCGCCTTGTACCAGGGCGTCCAGCGGCGCAATGGCGACACCAAGCGCGAGTTGGGAGCCGAGCATGCCTTCATTGCCGATCATGCCGACCTCCAGGCTCGGGTGCCCGTCTGAAGCAAGCAGTGAAATGAATCCGGCAGTGGGAAAATACGCGTGCAGCGTGGGCTCGCCGCGCGTGCTGATGATTTCCGACAGCTGTAAATCGACGACTTCGCACACATCCAGAATCAGCGTGCGGTCCTGCCGCGGAAGCAGGGCGATCAGGTGGTTGTCAGCAGCGCTCACAGCGGTCTCCAGTGCGATGCGGGTGGCCGTGGAGGCTTTCCGTCGCAGGTTAAGGGGCTTCGTGGCTGGCAGTTGGCGACGCGTCCGCCAAGCGGGCGCCGAGTTGTTGAACGAGAAGCAGAGGAGCGCGCTCGCCGAGCCTGGGTAAGCCAACCAGCAAGGAGCAGAGTCTGGCGGGGATAGCATCGGTGGACTGTCTGCCACCGTACGCAGCCGCAAGAATTTATGCTTGCGTCAGGAAGCCAGTTTCGCGGGGAGCAGCCGGTCGTACTCCGTCTTGACGACCGCATAACACTCGCAAGTGCGCTTTTCGAGTCCGGCGCGGTCGAGCACAGAAATGTGGCCGCGTGCGTAGCGGATCAGACCTGCATGCTGAAGCTTGAGCGCCGCTTCAGTCACCCCTCGCGACGCACGCCCAGCATGTTTGCGATCAGCTCCTGCGTCATGACGAGATCGTTCCCTTGCAGGCGGTCAAGGCTCAACAGCAACCAGCGGCAAAGCTGCTGATCCAGCGAGTGATGGCGATTGCAGACGGCGGTCTGGGCCATCTGGGTAATGAGCGCCTGGGTATAGCGCAACAGCAGATGCAAAACGGGGCCCGCAAGGTCGAACTCGGTTTTCATGGTCCGCGCGCTCAGCCTGAAGCCGTTGCCCGCGCTCTGCACGACGGCGCGGCTTGGCGTGGAATTCCCGCCCATGAACAGGGAGATGCCGACAACACCTTCGTTGCCGACGACAGCGATTTCGGCCGATGCGCCGTTCTCCATCACGTAGAGCAGCGAGACGATTGCGGTGGTAGGGAAATAGACGTGGCTCAGCGTCCGCCCCGATTCATAGATGACCTGGCCGAGCGGCATGACAACTGCCTCCAGCTCAGGTTGCCAGCGCAGCCATTCGGCGGCCGGTAGTGATGCGAGCAACTGGTTGTCTTTGGGATCGGACATTAGGACTCCTGGCGTGTGGGGTGGGGAAGGGTCAAACGGGCGCAGGTGTGGCACCTTCTGCGGAGCATAGGGCCGGGCGGCTGTCCAGTATGTGCGGTATCGAACATAGGGCGCGGTTGAGCCAGTGTATGGCAGCGCACAGAGTCCGCACAGCGTTTGCGCTAACTTCAGCGGGGCTCGCGATTCCACGGGCCTGTGTGTGGCCAAGCCGTGCGGGCTTGCGCGCAGGCGCTGGGTACACACCCGTGGCGAGCCGATCTGGAATGAGGAGAGACATGGGGCTGTTTTCAATGGAGCATGGCGCGCTCTCGTATGACGCTGATTTCGCCGTCTATGGCATCGCGGTCGCATCGGGTGCGCTGACCTTGCTCATCGCCGGGCCGTCGGCGCAGGCGGGCCTGCTTGGTTTGCTCTTGATGCTTGGCGTCGTGGTCTGGACGCTGGTCGAATACCTGCTTCACCGCTTCGTGCTGCACAGGCTGCCGCCTTTCAGGCGCTGGCACGATCTGCATCATCAGCGCCCCAAAGCCCTGATCAGTACGCCGACGATTTTCAGCGCGAGCCTGATACTGGTGCTTGTTTCGCTGCCGGTCTGGATTGCTGCCGGTCCATGGCCAGCCTGTGCCATGACGCTTGGCGTCGTGACGGGCTATCTGCTGTACTCGATTACCCATCATGCAACGCATCACTGGCACGGGCGCAGTGCATGGTTGGCGCGTCGAAAACGCTGGCATGCATTGCATCACCACAGACTGGACGCGCCGGGGTACTACGGGGTCACAAACAGTTTCTGGGACCGGGTGTTTGGCAGCGCTGGCAAGCAAGCTTGATTGTGCGAGCGCTGCGCAAGATCTATTCAAAGTGCGGGGAGCCTGTATCCATGAGGCGCTCCGCGCTGCTGTCAGTCACCCGCGTCGCGAAAGCCGACTCAGCGACTGCTTGCTTGAGGCGTGGTGTGCAGTAAGCCGTGTACCGGACTGGTCAGTGAGCGGGCGATGATCTCGCGGGCGAGCGCCGTCTCTTTCTGGCCGTGGGTATGCGCAATCAGTACGACGTGACCGGATTTGATGGCATCCATCACCAGCTCGGAGAACTTGCCCTCCTTATCGTCGGACTCCGCCTGAACCGCGCCTGTTGCCGCACCGATAAGGCCGCCGATGCTGGCAAACCAGCCCAGCATCACCAGCGGTGCCAGAACAGGACTGGCGATGAACAAGGTCAGGCTGGAGGCCCATAGTGCGCCCGTACCGATGACGCCGACACCGGTGCCGATTGCGGTACCGATCGCGCCATCCACCAGGATGGTCTTGAGGACTTCGTCACTTTCTTCTTCCAAGGCTGTCGCCGCCTGCTCGTGCACTACGCGCACAGCGCTGGCGGACATGCCGTCTGCGATGAGTCGATCACGCACGGAGTCCGCTTCTGCGCGCGTCGCATAGATCGCCGATACCTTATGGCGCGCAAGACTCGACACCTCTTCGTCGGGTGAGTGGGCGGAATCATCCCCCACACCGACCACGGATTGCGTCGCCTGGCCTGCCTTGAACGCTCCGTCCGCATGGGTTAACGGCAGACTCTGCGCCGTCGTGTCGAAACCGTGTTGCAGGGCCAGGTCGATGCGTTGGTCCAGCGCTTTTGGCATATTCATGATGACCTCGTTTTCTGTGTTGATGTGTCGGATTCGCTTGCTCGTGAACAACTTCAATCGTGACTGGCCCGCGGCTCGGACTTCAGTTTTCGCGTCCATTCCGCCAGGTTCTCAAGCACCTGACGAATCAGGCTACGGCTGGTCTCGTCGATCAGTCGGCCCTGTGCATCAAAGGCAGTATCTGCATTACCAATCATGACTTCCGGTTGATTCACCTGAAGCAGATTGAGTGCGACGAATGTCTGCCGCAGGTGGTACTGGGCCCGCCCGGCGCCAAACATGCCGGCCGAGGCCCCGATGACCGCCACCGGTTTGCCGGCCCACGCGCTGTCGCCATAGGGACGCGAGGCGCAATCAATCGCGTTCTTGAGCACACCAGGGATCGAGTAGTTGTACTCGGGGGTGGCGAAGACGATTGCATCGGCTTCACGGATCCTGGCTTTGAACTCTGTGAGGCGTGCAAAAGGCGTGCTCTCCGTGTCTTGATTGAATAGCGGAATGCCGTCGAGGTCGAAGATCTCCAGGCCGACCCCCGACGGCAGCAAGCCCTGTGCTGCGACGAGTGCGGAACGGTTGTACGAGTGGCGGCGCAGGCTGCCAGGTATGCCGAGAAATTTCAGGGATGTAGTCACCACATGTTTCCTTCATGGTTGCAAACAAACGAGCGCGCGCATCGAACCCAGGCGAGTCACCAAGGATGACCGCTGGCAGCGTGTGCGCTGGCCGGGAAGCCTCGCTTGTAGCCTTGCCGGTACATCAGGTCTGTGCGCTGGCTGACACAGCGCGGCGGTTAAGCCTGTCTGCATGGCATGTTCGCCAGCGCACCGACTGCGGCGATTCCGATGCTTAGTCTGTGCTCGCTCTACAAGCAATTTCGGAAAGGAAACCCGATGAATCATGTTTTTTGACTTCTGCACTTGCCGCAGCCCTGATGTTATCGGCATGTGATCGGCCAGTCGTCGTAGCTGTGCCAGCGCCCGTTGCCGGACCCGCTGGGCCGGCAGGGGTCGCGGGTTCGGCCGGCAGCGATGGCAGCAAGGGCGATGCAGGCATCCAGGGTAATGAAGGTGTCAAAGGGGACGCCGGAGACGGCACGACGGTGATTGTCGTGCCAGTTGAAGTTTCGGCACCCGCGCAGTGAACCGCTACAGCTTGAACTTAAGGAGAAGAAAATGAGTTTGGGAACGATATTACTGGTCATTCTGATTCTGATGCTGATCGGCGTGTTTCCCACCTGGCCCCACAGCCATAGCTGGGGTTACTTGCCCAGCGGTGGTCTGGGCCTGTTACTGATCGTCGTCATCGTATTGCTGTTGATGGGTCGGTTATGAGCGCGCGAGACATGTTTTCAGCATTCTGTACGCGGTGTCGCTGCGTACACGAAGCGTCCGCTCGCTCGGATACAAATTCACCACGGCGCGTCGCGGAGCTTATGCCATGAGCGCGGAATCCCCCCTCAATCTGACCCATCTTGAAGAACGGAAGGATGTACTGATGAAAGATCTTAAAACCGTAGTCGGCGATGCGGACTCTTTGTTGAAGGAAGTCGGCAACGCCACGGCAGAGGAATTCTCCGCTGCACGAGCAAGCATCGAGGCATATGTCGGCGACGCCCGCTCGAAACTCCACGAGGCCCGCATGGCAGTGTCGGGCAAGGCCAGTTGTGCGGCCAATGCCGCGCACCTGTATGTGAATGCCAACCCGTGGAAATCACTGGGCGCAGCGGCAGCCGCCGGGGTTCTTCTCGGCATGCTGTGCCGGCGCCGTTGAGCGAAGTCGGCAAGGTCCGGTCCTGCAACAAGCACGTTGTCGTCCGGACATGGATTGTGTTTTCAAACCTGGAGGTACACATCATGCGATATATCGGTAAGCCCCTTTTGGCGCTGTTTCTGGCAACAAGTCTTTTCGCGACGGTTGGCTGCGCCTCGACCGCCACACAGGAAGGCACTGGCGAGTACGTGGATGACAGTGTGGTCACCGCCAAAGTCAAAACAGCAATCTTCGGTGAACCCAGCCTGAAAGTCGGTCAGATCAATGTCGAGACGTTCAAGGGCACCGTTCAGCTCAGTGGCTTTGTCAATGATCAGGCAGACGTGCGCAAGGCCGCAGAAGTGGCGCGCACGGTGAAGGGTGTGGCGTCCGTCAAGAACGATCTGCGGGTCAAATAAGCATTGAGGTGAGCCACGCCTGCTCGCAGGCCTCTGGCCGCTTCGCGCAGATAGCGGTCGATCCGGTATGTCGGTGCGGTACCGAACAGACCGGATCATCGCCGCGCGTCAGGCTCTGCGGGTGAGCGCTGAGCATGTTGACTGAAATCGTCATGCCTGAAGAGTGGCTCCCCGTGGGCCTCTTCAGGCAGTGCATGCCAGAGCGCGCACCCTTCAAGCGTGCTGGCAGGGCATGCCTGCATCGTCAATGTGGAAGCGGCTCTCCAGTTATCTTCACGGAAAGGGCTTACTGACTTGAACGCAGGCGACCACATCATCAGGGATTGGCTTTCGGCAATTGCCGCGCAACTGCGAGCAGTATGGTTGGGCGAGTCTCCCGCAGAGGAGCCTCCGTTGCGCGCCGAACTCTTCAGCGCGGAACAGATGGAGCTGCACGGCAAGGCGCTTGCGGGCCTCCATGGTCTAGCCATCGGGCGAGCGCCGGATTTGCTGCTGTCGCGACTGGCCGACAACGAAAAGACGCTGGTCGGGGTGTGCACGCTCCTGACCCAGGAGGTGTCGGCCAAAAGCCGCATCACGCCGGCTGCGGGCTGGCTGCTGGACAATTTCTATCTCATTGAAGAGCAGATCCGCACGGCCAGGCGCCATTTGCCCAAGGGCTACAGCCGCGAACTCCCTCGACTGGCAAGCGGTCCGTCTGCCGGCAGGCCGCGCATGTATGACATCGCCCTTGAGATCATTTCTCATGGCGATGGTCGTGTCGACACTGAGGTTCTGACGCGCTTTGTGGCGGCCTATCAGACGGTAAGCGATCTCAAGCTGGGCGAGCTTTGGGCGCTCCCGATCATGCTGAGGCTTGCCGTGATCGAGAACTTGCGACGGGTTGCGATGCGAATCGCTGTCGGCCGGCGAGAGCGGGATCTGGCGAATTCCTGGGCAGACCGGATGTCTGAGGTCGCGGAGCGCGATCCGAAGAGCCTGATTCTGGTGATAGCCGATATGGCGCGTTCGCAGCCGCCCATGGTGAGCCCATTTGTTGCCGAGCTGGCGCGGCGCCTGCAAGGTCGTGGGCCCGCGCTGGCTTTGCCACTGACCTGGATCGAGCAGCATTTGTCCGAGTCCGGCCTGACAATCGAGTTGGTGGTGCAATCCGAGAACCAGCAGCAGGCGGCCGACCAGGTATCGGTGAGCAACAGTATCGGTAGCCTCCGTGTGCTCGGCGCGATTGACTGGCGTGAATTTGTCGAGTCGCTCAGTGTCGTCGAGCGAACCTTGATTGAAGACCCGTCCGGCATTTACGGGAAAATGGATTTTGCCAGCCGGGACCGCTATCGCCATGCCGCAGAGCGAATCGCTCGGGCAGGCTCGATGACGGAACGGGAGGTGGCGCGCCTGGCTGTCGAACTGGCGACACCGGGCGCCGCGGGCAATGGGCAGGATGTTCGCCTCGGTCACGTGGGCTACTTCCTGGTCGACAAGGGGGTGCCGATTCTTGAGCGCGCCGCGCAGGTGCGGCAGCCGATGCCGCGGAAGCTGTCCTGGCTCGCGCGGCAACTCTCGCTGCCGCTGTATCTGGGCGGGATAGCAGTTGTTTCGGCGGGCGCTGCACTGGGCCTGCTCACGCAACTGAGCGCCAGCGGTGTCTCCCGCTTGTGGCTGGGGGGAATCGCGGTGGTCGCTTTGCTGGCGGCCAGCCGCCTGGGCGTGGCTTGGGCGAACTGGTTGTGCAGCGTGCTGGTAACGCCGCAGATACTGCCCAAAATGGATTTCTCCCGAGGCATTCCTCCGCAATCCAGAACTTTGGTGATCGTGCCGACGATGCTGACCAGTGCGGCGGGGCTGGACGATCTGATCGAGGCACTGGAAGTCCGCTTTCTCGCCAATCAGGATGACTATCTGCATTTCGGCCTGCTGACCGATTTCGCCGATGCGGCACAGGCAACACGCCCTGAAGACGCGCCATTATTGCTGCTGGCGCAGACCAGAATCGGCGAGTTGAACGACAAATATGGCATTGCCGGCGGACAAACCCGGGATGACATCTTTTTCCTCTTCCACCGTCCGCGGCGCTGGAATCCGCTGGACCGGATCTGGATGGGGCACGAGCGCAAGCGCGGCAAGCTCGCGGATCTGAATGCGCTGCTGCGTGGCGGCGCGCAGGACGCCTTCTCGCTGGTGGTCGGCAATACCACTGAACTGTGCAAGGTGAAGTATGTGATCACCCTTGACACCGATACCCAGCTGCCCCGTGATGCCGCGCGGCGCTTCGTCGCCGCCATGGCGCACCCCTTGAACCAGCCGCACTTTGACGCGGTGAAGCAACGCGTCACAGAAGGCTACGGCATCTTGCAGCCCAGCGTGGCGATCAGTCTGCCGGGGACGAATCGCTCGCTGTTTGCCCGCCTGTATGGGGGCGAACCGGGCATCGATCCCTATACGCGTTCGGCATCGGATGTCTATCAGGATGTGTTTGCCGAAGGCTCTTTCATCGGCAAAGGTATCTATGACGTGGATGCTTTTGAGCGCGCGGTAGGCGGGAATTTCCCCGAGAACACGATACTGAGCCACGATCTGCTCGAAGGCTGCTATGCACGATCCGGCCTTCTCAACGATGTTCAGCTCTACGAAGATTACCCGGCACAGTATGCCAGTGATGTCAGTCGTCGGCATCGCTGGATCCGGGGCGACTGGCAGCTGGCGGGCTGGCTGTTGCGGCGGGTGCCGGGGGCAGGGCGCCAAGCGCGGCGTGAATCCGCTTTCGACGCTCTCGCAGTGGAAGCTGATGGATAACCTGCGTCGCAGCCTTGTTCCTGCCGCGATGCTGGCGCTGTTCTTCGCGGGCTGGGCCTTGTTGCCATTCACCCTGAACTGGACGATGTCCTTGCTGGCGATCATCCTGATTCCAGCGGTATGCGCGCTGACCCGCGAGGTGTTTCATAAGGCCCAAGAGGTGCTGCTGCGGCAGCATCTGATCGCCGTCCTGCGCTCCGCTTCACGCCACTTCGGGCAGATCATCTTTGAGCTGGCCTGCCTGCCTTACGAGGCGTATTTCAGTCTTGATGCAGTGCTGCGGACAATCTGGCGCATGACACGCGCACGCGGCCAGCTGCTGGAGTGGAATCCGTCATGCGACCCGGCGCAGGCAAGCACGGTGCGCAGCCGCAGTGCTTTAGTCCGCACGCTCCGGGCGATGTGGATCGCGCCAGTCGTCGCGCTGGTGGGCGCAGCGGCGCTGTCGTGGGCGCACTCGGCCGCACTGCCTGTCGCCACGCCGATCTTGCTGCTCTGGCTGGTCTCCCCTGTATTCGCCGCGTGGCTCAGTCAGCCTCTGTTGCGCCGCGAGGCCGCCTTGACGCCAGATCAGACACTGTTCTTGCGGGGCGTCGCGCGCCGAACCTGGGCCTTCTTCGAGACGTTTGTGGGCCCGGATGACCACTGGCTGCCGCCGGACAATGCGCAGGCTTACCGCGTGGTGGCCGTGACCCATCGCACCTCTCCCACGAATATCGGGCTGGCACTCTTGGCGAACCTGTCGGCTTTCGATTTTGGTTATCTCTCCAGCGGCAAACTTGTCGAGCGCACTGCCCATACCCTGAGCACGATGGAATCCCTGGCCCGCCATCGCGGCCACTTCTTCAACTGGTATGACACGCTGACGCTGCAACCGCTGCCGCCGCTGTATGTGTCAACGGTAGATAGCGGCAACCTCGCCGGCCATCTGCTCACCCTGCGCGGCGGGCTGCTGTCCTTGGCGGATGCCCCGATCCTCGGCGGGCGATTGTTCGAGGGCTTGAGCGACACGCTCGGGATCCTGTCGGATACCACCGGTGATGCCCCGGCGACCGGCCTGGCGGAGTTTCAGGAGTTGTTCGAGTCCATGCAGCATCGCCCTCCACAGGGGCTGAGCGCCACTCATCGTGCGCTGAACGCGTTGCTGCACAGCGCCGAGTCGCTGAGTTCGCCTGCCGGTCAGCCGTCCCTTGTCGAGGGCATCTCGTCCGAGAATGAAGCGAAGTCCTGGGCGGTGGCGCTGGTGCAGCAGTGCCGCGACGCGCGGGACGACGTGCTGTTTCTGGCGCCTTGGCTGGCATTGGAGGCTACGCCCGACGGTTTGGGTGACTTTGGCGCGCGGCTCCAGGCGGATCGCGTCCCGAGTCTCCGTGAGCTAGCCGCGCTGGACACTGTGCTGTGCCCAAGCATTGTCGAACGGCTTGCCACCGCGCTCAGCCCGGGCCAGCGCGCCTGGCTGGAAACTTTTCAGAGTCTCGTGCATGAAGGGATAGGGCGGGCGCGAGAACGGATACGCGCAATTGATGGGCTGGCACGGCAGTGTCTGGCGTTCTCGCGCATGGACTTTGAATTCCTGTTCGATCCAACGCGGCGGCTGCTATCGATTGGTTACAACGCGAGTGAGCGGCGCACGGATCCTGGAAACTATGACTTGCTGGCGTCCGAATCGCGGCTGTGCTGTTTCGTGGCGATCGCGCAAGGGCAGTTGCCGCAGGAGAGCTGGTTTGCGTTGGGACGCCTGCTGACCAGCACGGGCGGAGCGCCGGTGCTGCTGTCATGGAGCGGCTCGATGTTCGAGTACCTGATGCCGCTGCTGGTAATGCCGACCTATGACAACACGCTGCTCGACCAGACCTGCAAGGCGGCGGTGGCAAGGCAGATTGAATACGGCAAACAGCGCGGGGTGCCCTGGGGGGTTTCCGAGTCCGGCTACAACACTGTAGACCTGCATCTGAACTATCAGTACCACGCTTTTGGGGTGCCGGGCCTTGGACTCAAGCGCGGCCTGGCAGAAGATCTGGTGATCGCGCCGTATGCCTCGGTGCTGGCGCTGATGGTGACGCCGGAGGCTGCCTGCCAGAATCTGCAGCGCCTGGCCGCGGAAGGCTTTGTGGGCAAGTATGGCTATTTTGAGGCCATTGATTACACCCCGGCGCGGCAAAGACGTGGGCAGGCGTTTGCGATCGTGCGTTCCTTCATGGTCCATCACCAGGGCATGAGCCTGCTGGCGCTGGCGTATCTGCTTCTTGACCGGCCGATGCAGAAGCGTTTTGAATCAGACCCGCAGTTCCAGGCCGTGATGCTGTTGTTGCAGGAACGCATCCCGAAGGAACCCGCGCTGTTTTCGCACACCGCCCAGCAATTTGATCTGCGCTCGACCCTGAGCGCTGAAACCCCGATCCGGGTATTCCGCAGCCCGGCGACGCCCATGCCCGAGGTGCAGTTGTTGTCGAACGGGCGCTACCACGTCATGGTCACCAATGCCGGTGGCGGCTACAGTCGCTGGAAGGATCTGGCGGTGACGCGCTGGCGCGAAGACGGCACCTGCGATAACTGGGGAAGTTTCTGCTATATCCGCGATGTGGCAAGTGGCAAGTTCTGGTCAACGAGCTATCAGCCGACGCTTGAGATGCCAGAGAGCTATGAAGCGATCTTCTCCGAAGGCCGCGTGGAGTTCCGCCGCCGTGATACCACGAAGGGCGGCGATGGCACCTTCGACACCCATACCGATATTGTGGTATCGCCGGAAGATGATATCGAGTTGCGCCGGGTGCGCCTCACCAATCGTTCTCGCCATCGCCGCGAGATCGAACTCACGAGTTATGCCGAAGTGGTGATGGCGCCGGCCTCGGCCGATGCGATGCATCCGGCTTTCAGCAATCTTTTCGTACAGACGGAGATCCTGCGCGAACGTCATGCCATCCTGAGCACCCGGCGGCCGCATTCGGTGGGCGATCAATCGCCCTGGATGGTACATCTGGTGGCTCTGCGCGGTTGTGAGGCCGTCGAAGTGTCTTACGAGACGGATCGGCAGCGCTTCATCGGCCGGACACGCAATGCTGCCCGGCCACAGGCCATGCGTGCTGCGGGGGCGCTGTCGGATACCGATGGCTCGGTCCTCGACCCGATAGTGGCAATCCGGTATCGCATCATCCTCGAAGCCGAGAAGTCGGCCACCTTCGACATCGTGTCCGGCATGGCGGATAGCCGCGAACTGGCCTTGAGCCTGGTCGAGAAATACCAGGATCGGCATCTCGCAGATCGGGTGTTTGATCTGGCGTGGACGCATAGTCAGGTGGTGCTGCGACAACTCAATGCCAGCGAGGCCGAAGCACAACTGCACGCCCGCCTCGCCAGCTCGGTGATTTACGCCAATGCGGCCCTGCGATCCGATCCGTCGGTGATCATCCGCAATCATCGCGGGCAGTCCGGTTTGTGGGGCTACGCGATTTCGGGCGATCTGCCGATCGTGCTGCTGCAGATCGGCGATGCGGACAATATCTATTTCGTGCGCCAACTGGTGCAGGCGCACGCCTATTGGCGCCTGAAGGGCCTGGTGGTGGATCTGGTGATCTGGAATGAAGATCATGCCGGTTACCGCCAACGCCTGCAGGAGCAGATCATGGGGCTCATAGCCTCCGGCATCGGCGCGAGCCTGATTGATCGGCCGGGCGGGATTTTCGTGCGTTCGGCGGATCAGATCTCGAATGAAGATCGCATCCTCTTCCAGTCGGTGGCGCGTGCCGTGATCTCGGACTCGCGCGGCACACTCGCAGAGCAGCTTGACCAGCGCATGCCGCCCGAGCCGCGCACGCCACGCTTTGCGCCGAGCCGCTTCCATCAGGCGGAGACTTTCCAGGTCAAAACACCTGATCGGGCGTTGATTCTCTTCAATGGCTTGGGCGGCTTCACGCCGGACGGTCAGGAATATGTCATTTCCCTGGCGTCGGGCCAGACAACCCCTGCACCCTGGTCGAACGTGCTGGCCAACGCGGAGTTTGGGACCGTCATCTCGGAGAGTGGCGCAGCCTATACCTGGAGCGGGAATGCCCACGAATATCGCCTGACGCCGTGGCATAACGATCCGGTCAGTGATGTCAGCGGAGAGGCCTTGTACATCCGCGATGAAGAGACCGGCGATTTCTGGTCGCCTTCGCCGCTGCCCGCGCCTGCGGCGACGCCGTATGTGGTGCGCCATGGTTTCGGTTACAGCGTGTTCGAGAACACTTCGGGCGGTATTCATTCCGAATTGTGGGTTTATGTGGCGACGGACGCGGCGGTGAAGTTCTCGGTGCTGAAACTGCGCAACGAATCACAGCGACCGCGCAAGCTCTCGGTGACCGGTTATGTTGAATGGGTGCTCGGAGATTTGCGGCCGAAGTCTGCCATGCACGTCAGCACCGAGATCGATCCGCGCAGCGGTGCGCTTTATGCGAGAAATCCTTACAACACCGAACTGTCCGAGCGGGTGGCTTTCTTCGATGTGGATGACCCTGCACGCACGCTGACCGGCGATCGCACGGAGTTCCTCGGTCGCAATGGTTCGCTGCGCAATCCGGCGGCCATGGGTCGCACACGCTTGTCCGGCAAGCTGGGTGCGGCGCTGGACCCCTGCGCAGCGATTCAGGTCACGCTCGACCTCGCCGAAGGAGAAGCGCGTAGCATTGTGTTCCGCCTGGGGGCCGGGCGGAACAGTGACGACGCGGGCGCACTTGTCCAGCGCTTCCGTGGCGCACAGGCCGCTCGCGGCGTGCTGGAAGCCGTGCAGCGTTACTGGACCCATACCCTCGGCGCGGTCAAAGTCGAAACGCCGGACCCTGCACTGGATGTGCTCGCCAACGGCTGGCTGGTCTACCAGACCCTGGCCTGCCGGGTCTGGGCGCGCAGTGGTTATTACCAATCCGGTGGTGCATTTGGCTTCCGCGACCAGTTGCAGGACGTGATGGCGCTGGTGCATGCCGAACCCGCACTGGTGCGCAGCCACCTGCTGTTGTGCGCAAGTCGCCAGTTTCAGGAGGGGGATGTTCAGCACTGGTGGCACCCGCCTGGCGGCCGTGGCGTGCGGACGCGCTGTTCGGACGATTATCTGTGGTTGCCGCTGGCGGTGTGTCGCTACGTGACCTGTACCGGTGATGCTGGCGTGCTCGACGAGCCGGTCGCCTTCCTGGAAGGGCGCCCGGTGAATGCGGAGGACGAGTCCTACTTTGATCTGCCGGGCCGCTCCGCCGAATCCGCCAGCGTGTATGAACACTGCGTGCGCGCGATCCGCCACGGCTTGCGGTTTGGCGAACACGGTTTGCCCTTGATTGGCTCGGGCGACTGGAACGACGGCATGAATCTCGTCGGCATCCATGGCAAGGGGGAAAGCGTCTGGTTGGGCTTCTTCCTCTGTGAGGTGCTGCGCCAATTCACCGCGGTTGCAGAAGCGCATGGCGACGCCGGCTTCGCGGCGCTATGCAGCGCCGAGCGCGTCAGCCTGCGTCAGCGTATCGAGCTGCATGCATGGGATGGTGCCTGGTATCGGCGCGCGTATTTTGATGACGGCACGCCGCTGGGCTCGGCGAGCAATGTGGAATGCCAGATCGATTCCATCTCGCAGAGCTGGTCGGTGCTCGCGGGGGCGGAAGATCCTGCACGTTCCCGGGCAGCGATGGATGCGGTGTATGAGCGCCTCGTACGCCATGAGCACGGGCTGGTTCAACTGCTGGATCCGCCATTCAGTCACTCAACGCTGGACCCGGGCTATATCCGCGGCTACGTGCCCGGTGTGCGGGAAAACGGTGGCCAATACACCCACGCCGCAATCTGGACAGCGATGGCATTTGCCGAATTAGGGCAGGGCGCGCGCGCCTGGGAAGTGCTGGACATGATCAACCCCGTCCATCACGCACGCTCAGCGGCCGGCGTGGCGACCTACAGAGTCGAACCCTACGTGGTGACCGCCGACGTGTATGGCGTGGCGCCGCACACCGGCCGTGGCGGCTGGAGCTGGTACACCGGCTCTGCCGGCTGGATGTACCGCCTGATGCTGGAGTCTCTCCTCGGCCTGCAGCGACAGGGCGACAGGCTTCACATCAAGCCCTGCCTGCCCGCGGGCTGGGAGAGCTTCACGCTGCGGTATCGCTATCGCGAGACGTTCTATCGAATCGCGGTATCGACAAACCATGCTGCCGGCACAGACGAGTCGGGCTGCGTTCAGCTCAGTCTGGACGGCATCGTGCAGCCCGAGGGCGTGCTCACGCTGATGAACGACTTGCATGAGCACGCAATTACCGTCCGGCTTCCGCCGCACTAAGCAACACCGTGCGCCTCGGCATGCCCCGGAGAGGCGCACGGGGTATGGCTTTCAAGGGCATATCACTCAAGCAGCTGGTCTGGATTGGCGCTTGAGGTCACAGGCTTGCAGATCGCCGGCTGGTGCGGCTCTCCGGGAAAGTGCTTGATCAGCACGTCTGCCTCGCGTCGTTCGCGTTTTAACGGACGCTGATCTGATCGAAGGTCCCCCCGTCAGCGAAGTGCGTCTTCTGGGCTTTTTGCCAACCGCCAAAGACTGCATCGATGGTGACGAGTTTCACCTTGGCGAACTGTTTCTCGTACTTCTTCGCGACGGCGGGATCGATCGGGCGATAGTAGTTCTGCGCGGCGATTTCTTGCCCGGCCGGGGAGTACAGATATTTCAGATAGGCTTCGGCGACCTTGCGCGTGCCGCGGCGGTCTACAACCTTGTCCACGACGGTGACCGGCGGTTCAGCCAGAATCGAAAGTGAGGGGACGACGATATCAACCTTCTCCGGCCCCAGTTCCTTGACGGCGAGGAAGGCCTCATTCTCCCAGGCCAGCAGCACATCTCCCATGCCACGCTCGACAAAGGTCGTTGTCGCACCACGCGCGCCAGAGTCGAGCACTTTCACATTGGCGTAGATCTGTTTGAGGAATTCCTTGGCCTTGAGCTCGTTGCCGCCCGGCTGCTGCAGGGCATAAGCCCACGCCGCGAGGTAGTTCCAGCGCGCACCACCCGATGTCTTGGGATTCGGCGTGATGATGTCGACACCTTTGCGCGTCAGGTCATTCCAGTCCTTGATGGCTTTCGGATTCCCTTTGCGAACCAGAAAAACGATCGTGGAGGTGTAAGGCGACGCATTGTGTGGCAAGCGCTTCTGCCAATCGGCAGGAATAAGCTTGCCGATAGCCGAGATCTCGTCAATGTCATACGCCAGTGCCAGGGTCGCGACATCCGCCTCCAGTCCGTCAATCACGGATCGCGCCTGCTTGCCAGATCCGCCATGGGATTGCTTGACGCTGATGACCTCGCCAGTCCTGGCTTTCCAGTCAGCAGCGAATGCCTTGTTGAAGTCGTCGTACAGTTCGCGCGTGGGGTCGTAGGAGACATTGAGCAGTGTGACCTGGCCAAACGCCTGACCAATCGCAAGCACACCGAGCAATGCTGCCGTGGCGGCTTTCAGGCTAGAGAACAACTTCATGGCAGAAGCCTTTCTGCGTAAGTGGTGAGCGAGGGCTCCACTATATTGGCGCGTACTTATTGTGATAACGATTAAAAGTGAAGTTACTTATACGCGATTCAATCGGTACTCGCGCGGCGTGCCGCACACCGGCGGACGGCGGCCGCAGATATCGGCACAAGGGCCAAGAATAAGGCCCGACGTGCGGGCCTTGGGAAGATCAGAAAAGCAGGGGCTTGCTCAGGGGTTCAGACGCACACTGCCCAAGGTAAAGCTGGTTTCTTTTCCGGTCATGTCGATATTGACGACCTCAAAGCCGGTGAAGCCGGACAAAGTCTTGTTCACACTGCGCGCCTTGCCACCACACCATCCTTCGGATGCAAAAGACGCCAGCGGCACGGTGTACTCGGTCAGTTCAGTCGTCACCGCCTGCATCACGATCGGGTAACAACCTGCGTCGTTGATCGCCTGCTCGTTGCCAATGATGCGCACACGCAGCTTGACGGGCTCGGACGCTGCGAGTTTGAAGCTGATGGTCTTGAAGCTGTTTGCATCGATCTGGGTGCCGCTCGGGCCGATACTGGTGGTGATGCCCATGCCCGCCCACTTGCTGGACTTGCCGAACCCGACCTGACCCACGACTTTCAGCGCGCCATCGGCAAAGGTCTTGCTCTTCAACGCGGCGTCATCCGGGCTTTGCGAGTACACCACATTCCCTATAACCCCACCCTGCGCCGTCGCGGCATCACCGGTGAAGTCGATGATCTGCTTGGCGGCAGGCGCGTCGGCGTCGGCAGCCATGACAGCGCCAGTCGCGAGGCTCATGGAAGCCAGAATGATGGCGCCCACGCAGGTGTTCAAACGAAGAGTGATCGGCATAGATGTGTCTCCATAGAATTGTGTTTTTGGGTTTGCAATAGGTGTGCAAACGTCTGAATTCTAGTCCGAATTTGAAGCGTATGGCTTTCTGCGTAGGCACCTTGGCCGAGTGTTCGCCGGACACGCGTGATTCCGCGCTGATTCTGGTTTTCTGTCCGGGTGGATGCTGTAAGCGGCAGCAGATTTTGGGCTGCGACACTCGAATCACCTCTGCGCTAACGCACGGGCAACGGTGCTTGACGAGGTGGACGGACCGGGGGCGACCGCGTACCCTGCGGCCTCAGCCTGTGCCGTCGGCCTCGCTGAAATTGCGTTTTGCTTCGCGTAAATGCGTTTCACGCCCCGCGTGCCGGCATCCCGGCCTCGCGTTTCGTTTCGCCCATTTCCCCGCCGCACAACACCGAAAGATGCGCGCGGGCCTGCGTCCGGGTGCAACCGATAAGGCGGGGAAAATGCCAGGCTATCTGGTCAAGCACGAGTTCATCACAGTCACCGGCGTCGCGGATCTTCAGATCCGCTCCTTGCTGGACAGGCAGCAGTACGCCGATCCACATGGAGAGGCTGAAGCCTTGGGCGTTTCTTCTGCGGTCTGGCCTTTGTTTGGTTTGTTATGGCCGTCTGGCCAGGTGCTGGCGGCGTTAATGGCCACGCGAGTGGTCGGTGCGGAGCGCATTCTGGAGCTTGGCTGCGGGCTTGGCCTGGCGAGCCTGGTGGCCCATCGGCGGGGCGCGAACATCACCGCCAGCGACTATCATCCGCTGGCACAAAGTTTCCTTGCCGAGAACACCCGTTTGAATGCGCTGGAGCCGCTGCCTTTCATGCGAACCGGCTGGCAAGACACCTGTCTTGAGCTGGGCATGTTTGATCTGATCATCGGCAGCGACGTGCTTTACGAGCGTGACGAGGCAGGCGTACTGCCCGCCTTCATCCAGCGTCACGCTTTCGAACAGGCTGAGGTCGTCATTGTTGACCCGGACCGCGGTAACCGACCACATTTCAACCGCCACATGGCGAAGCTCGGGTTTGCCTTCAGCGATACGCGTGCCGATTGCATCCAGCCCGATGGTCGCCTATACAAAGGACGGGTCCTGCGGTACCAGAGGTAGGGGCCGCGTGCACAGCGATACGCTTTCTGCTCCAATCGGTTCAACCACACACAGCGAGGAGGCGCGGCATGGAAATCCTGCTCACCGGCGGCACCGGTCTTTTGGGGCGCGCACTGTGCGAAGCGCTGCGCAATCAGGGACATCGCTTGTGCGTGCTGAGCCGACATCCACACCGGGTCTCGGCCTTGTGCGGCGAGGATGTACACGCGCTCAGGAGCCTCGATGAATGGTTGCCGACGATGCACTTCGACGCCGTCATCAATCTCGCCGGCGCGCCGCTCGTGGATCGCCCATGGTCCGCGGCACGCAAACAGGTATTGTGGGCAAGCCGGGTAGGGCTCACCGAGCAACTGGTGACCGCGATCAATCGCGCCGAACACAAACCGGCCGTGCTGCTTTCCGGCTCCGCGATCGGCTATTACGGCGACTGCGGCGAAGCTTCTTGCTCCGACGCTTCCGACGCGACGAGCGCGCAAGATTTTGGCGCGCGTCTGTGTGCGGCCTGGGAAGCCTCCGCACGACGCGCCGAAGCGGCCGGTTTGCGCGTATGCCTGCTGCGCACCGGGCTGGTCCTGGCACGCGATGGCGGTTTGCTGGCGCGGATGCGCCTGCCATTCAGCCTCGGCCTCGGTGGCCGGATGGGCGACGGGCGGCAGTGGATGAGCTGGATTCAACGCGAAGACTGGCTGGCGGCAGTGCTCCACCTCTTGCAGGACGACGCTGCGCGGGGCGCCTATAACCTGGTGTCGCCGCAGCCTTTGCGAAATTCGGACTTCACGACGGCGCTGGCCGCTGCCCTGCATCGGCCTGCCATCTTGCCCATGCCCGATTTTGCTTTGCGGCTCATCTTTGGCGAGCGGGCCTACCTGCTTCTCGGCGGGCAGCGGGTGCTACCCGATCGCCTCCTGGCCAACCAGTTCACATTCCGCCATGCAGACATCGCCGAGGCGCTCGAAGTCAGCCTCTGAGTGCAGGCTCAGGTCGCCTCGGCCTGGAGCTTCTGTCGCTGGCTGAGCGCCGGGAACAGGCGCATCCATACCGCAACGACAGCCAGCGTGCCGAGCCCGCCGACGATGACCGAGGGCACGGCACCCCACCAGGCGGCAGTGAGGCCGGATTCGAATTCGCCGAGCTGGTTGGAGGCACCGATGAAGATCGAATTCACCGCGCTGACCCGGCCACGCATCTCATTCGGTGTTTCAAGCTGAACGAGCGATTGGCGGATCACCACGCTGATCATGTCAGCAGCGCCGGAGAGTGCGAGCATGGCCAGCGAGAGAAGGAAATTTGTCGACAGGCCGAACACCAGGGTCGCGACACCGTACACCGCGACAGCACTGAACATGACCTTGCCGGCATTTCGTTCGATCGGGCGACGCGTCAGCCAGATCGACATCCCGAACGCGCCGATCGCGGGGGCCGCCCGCAACAAACCCAGCGCCCAGGGGCCGCAGTGCAGGATGTCGCGCGCGAAGATCGGCAGCAGCGCCGTGGCACCGCCAAGCAGCACCGCAAACAGATCCAGCGAGATCGCGCCGAGCACCTGTTTGCGGTGCCAGATGAAATCGATGCCTGCAAGCAGGGTCTTTAGCGTGACCGGCTGTCGCGCCATGACAGGCGCGTGATCAAGGCGAATCCTCAGGATGAAGCCCAATGCGGCCAGAAAGAGCGCACCGCAGACCGCATACACGGCATGCGCACCCGCCACATAGATGAATCCGCCTGCCGCCGGCCCCGCAATGATCGCAAACTGGGCGCCCGCAGAATTGAAGGCCAGCGCTTGCGGCAGAATAGCCGCCGGCACCAGCAGTGGCCCAAGCGCTTGCTGGGTGGGCATCTGGAAGGCTTTGCTTGCTCCCAGAGCCAGGGCCGCCAGGAGAATCATTTCTCTATTGATCCACCCATCAAAACTGCCCCAGATCAGAGCAAGTGCAACGACTATCTGGGCGGCAAGGCAGAGGGCAAGAATCCGGCTGCGGTCGAAGCGATCCGCCACATGCCCGACGACCAGCGTAAGGGCCAGCGCGGGCGCAAACTGAAACAGGCCAACCAGGCCGAGATCCCAGGCGCTGTGGGTCAAATCGTACATCTGCCAGGCAACGGCAACCATCATCATCTGGTTGGCCATCGTGGTCGTGACGCGCCCGCACCAGAAGTGCATGAAGGCGCGATGGGCAAAGAGCGGATGCGAGGCTTTCATGCCCGTCATTATCCGGCGCCTTCGCGACTCACGGCGTGCTCCGGCCAAACAAAAAAAGCCCCGCCCGCAAGCGGGCAGGGCGGTATTAACGCGTGACGAAGGTATAGCTTACGGCTTGCTTACCTTGGGCAAGAACAGGTTAAGCAGGATCGCGACCACACCACACAGGCTCACGCCTTGCAGCACAACGCTTCCGATTTCAACACTGAAGGCGCCGACACCCAGCACGAGCACGGTAGACACGATTACCAGGTTGCGCGGCTGTTCAAGATCTGTGCGGTCCGACACCAGCGTTTTCAGGCCGATAGCGGCGATCGAGCCAAACAGCAGGATCATGATGCCGCCCATGACCGGGGTCGGGATCGATTGCAGGATCGCATTGAACTTGCCGACAAAGGCCATGGCCACTGCAAGCACGGCAGCCCAGGTCATGATCACCGGGTTGAAGTTGCGGGTCAGCGTGAGCGCGCCGGTGACTTCGGCATAGGTGGTAATCGGCGGGCCGCCTACCATGCCGGCGAAGAGCACACCCAGGCCATCCCCCGCGAGCGTGCGGTGCAGGCCGGGCTTGACGGTGTAGTCAGTCCCGGTGATGCCGCCAACCGCAATAACGTTCCCCACGTGTTCAATCGCCGGCGCCAGCGCCACCGGCAGCATGAACAGGATGGCGGAGAGATTGAAAGAAGGCGCAACAAAATCGGGCACTGCAAACCAGGGTGCCGCGGCGATCTTGCTGAAATCCACATAGCCCATGAAGGCTGCAAGAACGTAGCCAACTCCGACCCCGATCAGGATCGGAATAAGTTTGAGGAAACGGTGCGCAAAGATCGACACGATAATGGTCGTTCCGAGAGAGACCACCGCAAGCAACAGTGACGGGCCATACGCGATGGTGGTGCCGGCCTTGCCCATGGCCATATTCACGGCCACACCCGCGAGCGACAGGCCGATCACCATGATGATCGGGCCGATCACGACCGGCGGCATGAACTTATGCACAATCGCGACGCCATGGCGGGCCACCAAGCCGGCAAAGACAAAATACATCACGCTCACGCAGGCCAGCGCACCCATGGTGGCGGGCAGCCCCCAGGTAGCGGTGGCGTAGATGATCGGGGCGATGAAAGCGAAGGACGAGCCCAGAAAGATTGGCACCTGACGCCGGGTGACCAACTGGAACAGCAAGGTGCCAACCCCCGCGCCGAGCAGTGCCATGCTCGGATTCAGCCCGGTCAGCAATGGCACCAAGACAAGCGCACCGAACGCGACAAACAGGATTTGCGCACCGGAAATAGCCTGGCGCCAGACCGGGCCGCCCGGGGATGCAGTAGGTATGTTCATGGAGTCTCCTTTGTGTAGTGTGAAGTGAAGGATGCTTCTGCGAGCGTCGCCATGCTAGCGCATGGCGAAACTGTGCGGGCTGTCTGGCGCGCGGTATCCGCGCGGCTGTTGACGCGCGACAGTCCGTGATTGATGGGCAGGCGCACGGTTCCACACAAATGATACGAAGGCACTACTGTTAGACGCGTGAGGACTCACCCGCGACCAGAATGTGATCGACGACCTCGTCAACGCCAAGCAAGGCGTTATCGATCCAGAGCCCCGTGCCGAGCAACTCGCGGCGGATCTCGGCGTCCAGATGGGTCCAGAAACCCGCGACCTGTTTGTCGCGTAGCGCGTCCCGCTCAAGGGCAACATCTACGCCCGGCGCAAGCGTGACCAGATGGACCTCGCATCCACCGAGCTGCGACTTGTACTCCTCAACCCGCGCTCGATTCACGATCACATAGTCAATGACCGTGACGAACCCCTCGTGTTCGAAGGCGCGAGCCAATGCGCACTGATTCCGGATGCAGAGGTGGATCTGCCGGATGGCCTCGTCGCCGGGTTCCTGCCCGGGCCAGACCCCGCCGGCAACGATCAGGTCCTGAACAAGGTCACCCTCGACGTGGGCGGCCTTCGGCAAACGCTTCGCGAGCGAGCGCGCAGTAGTGGTCTTGCCCGCGCCGGAAATGCCGTTGATCAACCAGACTGTCATTTTCCCTCCCGATATCGCGCAGGTCCCTGGCAGGCCCGGTGCGGGTCGGTGCCAGCCCACGTTTTGCACAGCTGCGTGCTGGAATCCGATCTCATTAAGGCCGGGCTCAGCGCCACTGGATTGCTATAATCGCCACTTTACGAACGCCGCCACCCCGAGAGCAAAAGAGAGAAGCCATCCATGAGCGAAGCCAAGATCATCTACACCCTTACCGACGAAGCGCCCCTGCTTGCGACCTACTCATTGTTGCCGATCATTCAGGCGTTTACCAAGCCTGCGGGTATCAAGGTCGAGACACGCGACATTTCTGTCGCCGCGCGTATCCTGGCAAACTTTCCAGAATCTCTACGGCCGGATCAGCGCGTAGCAGATGCGCTGTCTGAACTCGGGGCGCTCGCCAAAACGCCTGAAGCCAACATTATCAAGCTGCCGAACGTCAGTGCCTCAGTCCCGCAGCTCAAGTCGGCCATCAAGGAGCTTCAGGCACAGGGCTACGCAGTGCCGGACTATCCCGAAGTTCCCGCGAACGATGCCGAGCAGCAAATCAAGCTGCGCTATGCCAAAGTGCTGGGCAGCGCCGTAAATCCGGTGTTGCGTGAGGGCAACTCCGACCGCCGCGTGGCCAATGCAGTGAAGCAATACGCCAAGGCGCACCCGCACTCGATGGGCGCATGGTCGGCCGACTCCAGAAGCCACGTTGCCCATATGCAGTCTGGCGACTTCTATGGCAATGAGCAGTCCGCCGTCGTTGCCAAAGCCAGCAGCCTCAAGATCGAATTCACCGACACCGCTGGCAACGCCAAGCTGCTCAAGGAAGTGAAGGTCAAGGATGGCGAGTTGATTGCCGCCACCTTCATGAGCAGCCAAGCGCTGAAGGCTTTCTATACGGCACAGATTGCCGACGCCAAGGCGCAGGGAGTGCTCTTCTCGCTGCACCTGAAGGCCACCATGATGAAGGTCTCCGACCCCATCCTGTTCGGCCACGCCGTCAGCGCCTACTACAAGGATGTATTCGCCAAGCACGCCGACGCCCTCGCCAAGCTTGGGGTGAATGTCCGCAACGGCATTGGCGACGCCTATGCCAAGATCCAGTCATTGCCAGAAGCCGGACGCGCAGCGATCGAAGCCGACCTGCGCGCGGCCGAAGCTGCGGTGCCAGTCGCCATGGTCGATTCCGACAAGGGCATCACCAACCTGCACGTGCCCAGCGACGTGATCGTTGACGCCTCGATGCCCGCCGCCATTCGCGCCTCCGGCCAGATGTGGAATGCTGCAGGCAAACAGCAGGATACGAAGTTCACCATCCCCGACCGCTGCTACGCCGGCGTGTATCAGGCCGTGATCGAAGACTGCAAGGCCCACGGCAAGTTCGATGTCACCACCATGGGCACCGTGCCCAACGTTGGCCTGATGGCGCAAGCCGCCGAAGAATACGGCTCGCATGACAAGACCTTTGAACTGCCCGCCGACGGCGTGGTGCGCGTCATTGCCGAAGACGGCAGCGTGCTCACCGAACACAAGGTCGAAGCCGGTGACATCTGGCGCATGTGCCAGACCAAGGACATCGCGGTACAGGATTGGGTCAAGCTCGCCGTCACCCGCGCTCGCGCAACCGGTGCGCCCGCGGTGTTCTGGCTCGACGAAGCCCGCGCCTACGATCGCAACCTGATCGCGAAGGTCAAGACCTACCTGCAGAACCATGACACCAGCGGTCTCGACATGCCGATCCTGTCGCCGGTCGACGCCTGCAAGCTGTCGCTCAAGCGCATCCGCGCCGGGCAGGACACAATCTCGGTCACCGGAAATGTGCTGCGCGACTACAACACGGACCTGTTCCCGATTCTGGAACTCGGCACCAGCGCCAAGATGCTCTCCATTGTGCCGCTGCTGGCCGGTGGCGGCATGTACGAGACTGGCGCCGGCGGCTCTGCGCCCAAGCACGTGCAACAGTTCCTCGAAGAGAACTACCTGCGCTGGGATTCCCTGGGTGAGTTCCTGGCGCTGCAGGTTTCCATCGAAGAACTTGCCGTCAAGACCGGCAACAAGGCTGCTGCTGTGCTCGCCGAGTGTCTGGACCTTGCCAACGCCAAGTTTCTGGAGAACGACAAGTCACCCGCTCGCAAGATTGGGCAGATCGATAACCGTGGCAGCCACTTCTACCTGGCGCTTTACTGGGCACAGGCCTTGGCAGCGCAGAGCAAAGATAACGCGCTGGCTGCACGCTTCAAGCCAATTGCCGAACGTCTGACCGCGGACGAGACGACCATCGCGGGTGAGTTGATTGGCGCGCAGGGCAGGGCAGTGGACGTCGGGGGTTACTATCACCCGAACGCTGAAAAAGCCGGCGCGGCCATGCGGCCGAGCGCAACCCTCAACGCCGCGCTGGCGTCGCTGGGATAGGCCTGCGCAGGGTGACAGGACCCTCCACGGGTCTTGTCACCATCGCTACACGAGCACTTCGGCCGGCCGTGGATGGCCGAGAAACCCCTGCGGGCTGGCGCTTGCGCCGTAGGCACCGGACAGGAAAATGACGAAATAGTCCCCAGGCGCTGCCCTCGGCAGCACGACACGATCGGCCAGCAGGTCCAGTGGCGTGCAGAGCAGGCCGACGACACTGACCTCCTCCACGTCGGCGGCGCCCATTTTGTTGCCGATGGCAGTCGGGTAATTCCGCCGCACCACCTGTCCAAAATTGCCTGAGGCTGCGAGGTGATGGTGCAGTCCCCCATCAACGACCAGGAAACGCTGCCCGCGCGACACCTTGCTATCGACAATCTTGCACACGTACACGCCAGCCTCCCCAACAAGATAGCGGCCCAACTCAATCGCGAGGCGAGTTCCCGGCAAATCGCGGGCGGCCTGGTCGGCAAGAGAGAGCAGGTTTGCGGTCACCGTATCGATGTCAAGCGCCTGGTCGCCGGGAAAGTAGGGGAGACCGAATCCGCCGCCCAGATTGATGGATCTCGGCGCTGACGGCGCATGTTGTGAAAGCTGTCGTGCCAGTTCATAGCTTTTCGTCTGCGCTTCAAGCAATGCGGCGGCACGCAGGTTTTGGGAACCCGCGAACAGGTGGAAGCCTTCGAATGCAAGACCGCTGCGCGCAATTGCGCGCAGCGCTTCCGGAACCTGTTCCGCATCGATGCCGAAAGGTTTCGGGCCGCCCCCCATCTTCATGCCCGCAGATTTCAGCTCGAAATCTGGATTGACGCGAACCGCGACCCTTGCCGCACAACCCATCGTCTGCGAGAGTCGTTCAAGGATGACGATCTCGCGCATCGACTCGATGTTGACCACGATGCCCGCTGCAACGGCCTGCGAGAGTTCTGCCTCGCCTTTGCCGGGCCCGGCAAAGCTGATCCGCGCAGGCGGCATGCCGGCATCCAGTGCAATGCTGAGTTCCCCGGCCGAGGCGACATCGAAGCCGTCAACGGCTTCAGCCAACATGCATGCGAGTGCAGGCATCGGATTGGCCTTCACTGCGTAATGCACCGCAATACGACCATGAAACGCTTCCGTCAGCGTCTGAACACGTTTCAGGATCAACGCCCTGTCGTAGGCGTAGAAAGGGGTCTGTCCGACACGCTGAGCCAATCGAGATATCGCCACGCCCCCGACTTGCAATTCATTACCCGTGACGGGGAACGGGGGGCACCATGTGTGAGCAGGTCTTGGCGTTGTGGAGCGGGTGGTCATTGGGAACCCTCTTCTCGCGGGGTGAGCAGTACTCTGACAGCGAGACGATCAATCTTGCCGTTCTGATTTCTCGGCAGCGTGCTGCCCAAGTGCACAAACTTGGCGGGCACCATATAGGCCGGGCAGACAAGTTTCAACTTGGTGAGTAGCTCAGCCGCTGAGCCCTTGCCCTTGAAGTCGCTGATCGCGAGAACAATCGATTCGCCCATGGCTTCGTGCGGAACGCCGAACGCACAGCATTCCTGTACCAGATCGGTGGCATAGGCGGCTTCTTCCACTTCCATTGGGCTGACGCGGTAGCCTGAGGTCTTGATCATCTCGTCGCGACGGCCGACAAAATACAGGTAGCCTTCCTGATCCGTCTTGACCGTATCGCCTGAAAATACCGCCATCTCAGGCAAAGGAAGCCCGCGTACGTGAATGGAATCGACGAGCCGTTCGGGAAGTGGTCTGAAGCGTTCAGCCGTTCTGACTGGGTCATTCCAGTAGCCCATCGCAACCATAGGCCCGCGCTGCACGAGTTCGCCGGGCTCGCCCGGCGCGCAGGGCGAGCCGTCTTCCCGCAGCACAAAGACTTCATTGTTCGGTATGGCCTTCCCGATCGAATCTGGTCGCGCGTCGAGTTCATCCGGCGGCAGATAGGTTGCCCGGAACGCTTCTGTCAGCCCGTACATAAGATAGACACGCGTCGCGGGAAGCTCCTCACGCAAGCGCTCCAGCGTCGCTTTCGGCATTCTTCCTCCCGTGCTGGCTATGTAGCGCAAACGCTGAGTGATTTCTTGCGGCCATTCGAACGCAGCAAGCTGAATCCACAGGAGGAACCCCTGTCATGCCTGTGATCTTCCACTGACCTAGCGCCTTGATGACGTCCCTTGGCATCAGGTAGTTCAGCAAGACCACGTGTGCACCAACACTGAAAGCGGTGGTGAGTTGTGAGAAGCCTGCGTCAAAAGACAAGGGTAGCGCAGCCAGGATAACGTCACTGTCCCGGTTATCGAGGTAAGTGGCGACGCTGTGAGCACCGGCGATCAGATTGCGATGCGACAACACCACCCCTTTTGGCATCCCTGTGCTGCCAGACGTGTACAGAATCGCGGCGATATCGCGCTCTGTGGCGGCAGGGAGGGAAGGGGGAGGGACCGGATACCGAGGTTGCCAGACATGGAGCTGAATGTGCGCAAGCGCTGGCGCGGCGGCTTGCCCGCCGACGATGAGGATATGTTCAAGGTCCTCACAGCCAGTCACAACATCGCTCAGCGTGGTCAGGCGCTCCGGCGTCGTGACCAGCAGGCGAACATTGCAATCCGCAAGGATGTGCCTGACCTGATCCGGCTTCAGGATCGGATTGATGGGCACAAACACGCAGCCTGCGGCGGAACTGCCGAAAGCTGCACTGACGGTCTCGACACGCTTGTCGAGATAGATGCCGACCCGGTCGTTGCGACTCAGCCCCATGTGCGTGATAGACACCGCAAAAGCCTGGATCTCCCGCCACAAGCTCAGGTAGTCAAGCGTGGTATCGCCTACAGAGAGCGCACTTGCGGTGGGTGTACGTTCTGCCTGCCTGGAGACTAACTGGTGTAGGAGGTATGCATCCATCTGCAAATTGTATGAAACGCGGCCGGGCGATAGGGGGCTGTGCATCTATAATGTCGCACTTTTCTGTGGTTGAGCCTTGTTAGGCATGCATGAAGGAGCAGATTTTGTTATTGCTGGATCGTACACGTCAGGCCGTTCTGACCATGCTTGACGATACGCTGGGCTTGGCTGGACGTTCGGCATCTTTCGATGATGCAACGCCACTGCTGGGTGCCGTGCCCGAGCTGGACTCCATGGCAGTAGTCGGCCTGATCGCTGCGATGGAAGAACGATTCGGGTTTTATGTGGGCGACGACGACATCGACGGTTCGACCTTTGAAACCGTCGGCACCTTGACTGATTTTGTAGCGAGCAAGCTCGCAAACTGAATCGGACTCCCCGGCAGCTAACAACAGGGTCTGGCATTTGCCAAACCCTGTTTTTGTCACAGCTTGCTCAGTGACTCTTGATCATGGTGCCAACGCCATGATCGGTGAGGATTTCGAGCAACAGGCAATGTTCAACACGGCCATCGATGATGTGAACCGAATGGACACCGCTGCGGGCGGCATCAAGCGCAGAGCTGATTTTCGGCAGCATGCCGCCAGAAAGCGTACCGTCTGCCACCAGATCGTCGATCTGCCTCGGAGTCAGGCCTGTAAGCAGCTTTCCACTCTTGTCTAGCACACCGGGCGTGTTGGTCAACAGCACGAGCTTCTCTGCTTTCAACACCTCCGCAAGCTTGCCGGCGACCAGATCAGCGTTGATGTTGTAGGTCTCGCCGCCAGCGCCGACGCCAATGGGGGCGATGACCGGGATGAAATCGCCGGAATCGAGGAATGAAATAATGGTTGGGTCGATCTTGGTGATTTCACCCACCTGGCCGATATCCAGCATTTCATCTGGATTGTCCTTGTTGGGCATCATCAGTTTCTTGGCACGGATGAACGCGCCGTCAGCCCCCGTCAAGCCCACCGCTCTGCCACCATGCTTGTTGATCAGGTTGACGATGTCCTTATTCACTTGCCCGCCCAGCACCATTTCGACGATATCCATCGTCTCATCGATCGGTTACGCGCATGCCCTGAATGAACTCGCCCTGCTTGCCAACCCGCCGCAGCAACTCGTCGATCTGAGGCCCGCCTCCATGGACGACGACCGGATTCAATCCCACGAGTTTCAGCAGCACGACGTCGCGTGCGAAACAGTCCTGCAACTTGGGATCTGTCATGGCGTTGCCGCCATACTTGATCACGATAGTTTTGTCATAAAAGCGCTTGATGTACGGCAACGCTTCTGCGAGCACTTCTGCCTTCAGAGTCGGCGTCAACTGCTGGGTATCTGACATTGAAAAAGCCTTCCGGGGAATGAGTGAATTCGTTATCGGTAGATACGATCAGGGTGAATTCTAACGCGTAGGCGCAACTCCAAATAAACTGCCCGGCACGTGCATCGCAAAATAACCGCACGCCGAGCGTCGGGAGCTCGTTCCGACGCTCATACCTCGGGGCTTGGAGCGCTATCGCGGGATATCGTTATCCAGGTGGGGCAGCATCCGGATAGCGTCTTGGTTCGTCCACGAAAAGCATCGCCCAGCCGCTGCTTTCCAGTCTAGCCAGCACTGTGCGCGATGTTCCCCAGGGGCCAGCGCCACCTCGACTGGCGCGGGAATACAGACGCTGAATACGTGCTCCAGATTGGTGGTGACGCCCGGCGCGTAACGATCGCGCCAAAGCGGAAGAATTTCAAAACGGTTACATGTCTTCCACGCTCTGAGCGCCAGGCCGTTCGGGGAGAGACCGGTTTCTTCCCGAAGTTCCCGCAAGGCCGTCTCCTCGGGAGATTCCCCCGACTCCAGACTGCCGGTAACGGATTGCCAATAGTCGACGTGGCGGGCACGCTCAAGCAACAGCACCTGAAGATCGGGCGTATGGACGACGACAAGAACGGATTCTGGATTCTTGTACACGGCTGTAATCAGTGCGTGACACGCACACTGGGCAGGCTGGGAAAATCGCCGACGAACAGTATCCAGAAAGCCAGGCCCTGCTCGCGCCACGCTGCGACGGTGTCTGCGAGCACCTGTAACAGTGTCTCGTGAGCGTCGGGGCTATTTTTCGCCAATACTTCAGAGCGTTGCAGAATCAACAGGTAGCCATCGGCTTCATTCCACGACATGTCAGTCAAAGAGTCCGCCAACGCATCCCAGTTATTCCCATACCACTCTGGAAAATGCAGCGCTTTGCCGAAAATCCGGTGCAGTTCTTGCGCCGAGTGTGCCTGGCTCAAATCGATCCGATACACATTGAAACCGGCCGCAGGGCCCGCTTGAAACATGGCGCGAGCGGTATCATCGTCCGCTACGTAGATGCCAGCTCGGTCCTTGTCGCGCAGCATTTGCGCCGCATCGGGCGGCAAGTGTCCAGCTTTCATGGCTTTATCCTCTGAAAACTTCGGTAGTGATCGGCAGAGTAGTAATACTCGTTACGGGCACCGCTAACGATGCGCCGCGCTCCGCGATCGCGCGAGCCGGGGCGTCGGCACCGTATACTCGCGGTAATACCCCTTTTGCCGTGCAGGCAATCTGCTTTCCCTGTTCTGGAACACGACGCCGTCCCGCCGGTACGGAAAAGGGCCGCCTCGACGAATCAAGTCAAGCGTCATACGTGCTTCGACCGGCAACTCGGCGAGCGCGATGGAAGGCAGCGCCGCCGCATCGGTGGAAGGAGCCCATGCCTGCGCCGCAAGCACGACCATGCAAGCTAGCACGGCGAACACAGACCGAACAGACAAAAAGCGCCAGGAGTTTTTCTTCATCGCTGCCGAGAATACGCCATCATTGGTTGAACCGCGGAAGGCCATGCCTGCTCACGGGCAGGACCCTGGCCAGATTAGCGCACCGACCGTGCCTTCGTGGCCGGCATAGGGAATCACGAGCCAATGTGTTCTCGCGCCTGTGAGCCAAGCGTGCTTTCTGCGCCGCCATCAGTTACCGCCTGATAGGGCAGACATTGCAGGCTCGCCATGACGAATTCCACCGCGGTAAACCCGAGGATAAGGACGCTCGCGCCGTTTGCAACCGCAAAAACCTGGCATACACATGAAATGAATCGGGCGATGGCGTCGTAACGGCCATACTCCGCCCGCGTGTTCCTGAGACGTACAACAACCCAGAGCATGATCACGATACCCAACTGGTTAGCGATGAGCATGTGAAGCGGATCGAAATCCGGCACGCTGCCGGCGAGCGAAAACTCCGAAGCGATCGCTGCCAGCGCAGCGTAGATTGCCGAGAAGCTCCAGGGCGTAACGAAACCGCCAGTCATGATGACGTCTGACCAGGCACTGAACCGAACAATCTTCAAGTATTGCCGCTGACTCAGCATGTTTCTCCTCAGGCTGAAAGTTGCTTGAGCGTATTTCGCACCTTCGCTACGCGCTCGGCGAAAGAGTCCGCCGTGATGTTAACAGTGAGTTTGTCCTGACCCGCGAGTTTCCAGTTGCGATTGTTCTGGATGAGTTTGATGATCTTGATCGGCTCGATGGGCGGGTTGGGTTCAAATTGAAGCTGGATGCGGGATTCAGAAGCGTCGATCTTGACGATCCCCAGTGGCTTGGCCGCAATGCGCAGTCGGTGAGTTTCGATCAGCGCCAGCGTTTGTGTGGGCAGTTCCCCAAAACGATCGATCAGCTCTTCTTGCAGTGCCTGAACGTCATCTGCGTCCTCGCAGTTGGCCATACGTTTGTAGAGCGTCAGGCGCTCCTGAACATCAGGGCAGTAGGCGTCCGGAAGCAGCGCAGGGGTTCGCAGATTAATCTCCGAGGTCACATCAAGCGGCTGCGAGAGATCAACCGATTTTCCCGACTGCAGTGCTCTGACCGCTCGGTTGAGCATCTGCGAGTACATTGCGAAACCCACTTGCTGGATCTCCCCGCTTTGCGACTCTCCCAGCACCTCGCCAGCACCGCGGATCTCCAGATCGTGCATGGCAAGATAGAAGCCCGAACCGAGATCTTCCATCATAGTGATCGCTTCCAGCCGCTTCTGTGCGTTGGCACTCGGTTTGGCATTGGCATCGGTGAGCAGATACGCGTAGGCCTGATGATGCGAGCGCCCGACGCGCCCCCGCAGTTGGTGGAGCTGCGCGAGGCCAAAGCGATCAGCACGATTAATTACAATGGTGTTGGCCGTCGGAATGTTGATTCCGGTCTCGATGATGGTCGTGCACAGCAGGAGATTCGCGCGCTGGGTCGTGAAGTCTTTCATGACACGCTCCAGCTCGCGCTCGTTCATCTGACCATGGCCGACAACGATACGGGCTTCCGGGAGCAGCTCGGTGAGCGTATTGCGCATGTTCTCGATGGTGTCGACCTCGTTGTGCAGGAAATACACCTGGCCGCCACGCTTGAATTCACGCAGCACCGCCTCTCGGACGATGCCTTTGCTCCAGCTCTGAACGAAAGTCTTGATCGCCAGGCGCTTCTGCGGCGCCGTCGCGATGACCGAGAACTCGCGCAACCCCTCCATGGCCATCCCTAGCGTCCTGGGGATCGGTGTCGCCGTGAGCGTGAGGATATCCACTTCCGAACGCAGGTTCTTCAATGCTTCCTTCTGACGCACGCCGAAGCGGTGCTCTTCATCGATGATCACCAGTCCCAGACGTTTGAATTCCACGTCTTTCTGCAACAGGCGGTGCGTGCCGATGAGGATGTCGACCTTGCCCTCTGCGAGCCATTCCAGCGCTTCGGCCTGCTCCTTGGCGGTCTTGAAGCGGGAGATTTCGGCGATCTTGATCGGCCAGTCGGCAAAGCGATCGGCGAAGGTCTGATAGTGCTGCTCTGCAAGCAGGGTGGTGGGGCAGAGCACTGCCACCTGTTTGCCATCGGCAACCGCGATAAAGGCGGCACGCAAGGCGACCTCGGTTTTGCCAAAGCCAACGTCGCCACACACCAGCCGATCCATTGGTCGGCCGGAGCGCATATCGTCGACCACCGCGTTGATAGCGGAGAGCTGATCGGGTGTTTCTTCAAACCCGAAGCCTTCAGCAAACGCCTCAAGGTCGTGCTGTTTGAAGTCGAACTTGTGGCCCGGACGCGCAGCGCGCTTGGCGTAGAGCACGAGGAGTTCGGCAGCGGTGTCATGGACCTGCTGCGCGGCTTTGCGCTTGGCCTTTTCCCATTGACCCGAACCGAGCTTGTGCAGGGCAATGTTTTCAGGGTCCGCCCCGGCGTAGCGGGTGATCACATGCAACTGCGACACCGGCACATACAGTTTGGTATCTTCGGCATATTCCAGATGCAGGAACTCGGTATCGCCATCGCCCATGTCCATGTGCAGGAGACCCAGATAGCGGCCGATGCCGTGGCTCTGGTGCACAACAGGATCGCCAATCTTGAGTTCCGAGAGATCCTTCAACCATCCTTCCACCGTGCTCTTGCGCGCGTCACGCCCACGCCCGCGGGGACGTGCTTGCGCTGCATAGAGCTCGTTCTCGGTCAGGATTGCGATGTTAGCCGCAGGCAACACAAACCCGGTCGTGAGAGGTCCAGTCGCCAGCGCGAGCTTGGCGTCCGAAGCCAGAAATCCTGCCAGATCAGCACTGCTGACCGGCTTCAGCGCATACTCGTTAAGGTATTCGTTGATCGTCTGCGCGCGGCCCGGAGACTCCGCAAGCAATAACACTCGCCACGGATAATTCGCCAGGTAGTGTTTGAGCTTGTGCAGCGGGTCGGTCGCCTTACGCTCGACACCGAGGTCAGGCAAGGCTGAAGTAACGGACTCAGGCTCGGAGGAATCTGCGATGGCCAGGCGGGGCAATGCTTTTGCCGCCGTCCAGAACGCTTCTGCCGGCAGGAACAATTTATCAGGAGGCAAGAGCGGGCGATTGCGGTCTCCTGCCATCAATTTGTACCGGCTATTGGCATCTGCCCAGAAAGCGTCAATGGCAGCCGGTACATCCTGGTGCGTGACAAGCAGCACGTCCTTGGGCAGGTAATCGAAGAGCGTTGCCGTTGCGTCGAAGAACAGCGGCAGGTAATACTCAATACCGGCCGATGCGACAGCGTTCGAGATATCTTTGTAAATCGCGCTCTTGGTCGGATCCCCTTCAAAAGCCTCACGAAACGCCGCTCGAAACTGGCTGCGCGCTTTGTCGTCCATAGGGAATTCGCGCGCGGGCAACAATCGAATCTCGGGAACCGGGTATACGGTTCGCTGCGTATCCGGATCGAAGGTTCTGATGGTGTCGATTTCTTCGTCAAACAGATCAATCCGGTAGGGCAACTTGACGCCCATCGGAAACAGATCGACCAATCCGCCGCGTACTGAGAACTCCCCGGGCCGCACAACTTGCGTGACGTGTTCATATCCAGCCAGTGCCATTTGCAGCTTGAATGCGTCGACGTCGAGTCTCTGCTTGGCCTTCATGAAGAAGGTGTGTCCAGCAAGATAGCTGGGAGGCGCCATCCGATAGAGCGCAGTAGACGCCGGCAGCAAGGTAATGTCCGAGTCGCCTTGCTGGATCGCGTACAAGGTTGCGAGCCGTTCTGAGATCAAATCCTGATGGGGAGAAAAAGTGTCGTACGGTAGCGTTTCCCAGTCTGGCAAGAGATTGACCCGAAGGCCTTGCGCGAACCATGCGATCTCTTCCAGCAGTCGCTGTGCGTCGAGCGGATTGGCCGTCACTACCAGAAGCTTCTGACCACCAGCGGCTAGTTGCGCTAGTGCTGCTGCATCCGCAGAGCCCGTCAGGCGAGGCAGATCAACCCGGAATCCCGCCTTGGGAAGGCTTAAGTTGGTGAGTAAGGATAAGGGAGCAGAAACAGTCATGAGATGGGTGCCGACAAATGCAGAAAACCGCGCGACGGAGCGGGACGGAATCGTCCAGTTCTCGACGAGCGGTGGTTGTGGCAATTATAACGGGAAGCCTGCGGACGAAGCGGGCCAATCTAACTTTACATAATAAACATTATCGGTTTTAAAGACTCGCGCGCGCTCAAACAATGTAAGTTAAGCCCCGCACATCTATAATTTTCAAAACACGAACCCTGCGCAACGCCGCAGACTGTGGTCAATACGTAACCGACCTGTCGTTTAGCACAAACAAAACGACGGACAGTCTTCCGTCTCCACGCGTGACTAGCCGATTCTCATCTATGCTCGGATACGGGTGTCGCGTTGCCGTGACCTTGCCGCTTGCAGCAACTCTTCCATCACACTGTCGCGCTCGCTCACGCTAGCGGCTTTGAGGCGTGTGATCGCGTCCATCGGGAGTTGCACATAATGGCGGCGATCATTTCGCACGCTGCAAACTCGCCAACCGCAAAGCACCAACCATTCCCAGACCTCATCGTCACAAGATTGCGCAAGCTTGATCTTGACGCCGTCACGCACGATCGAAGCGCCAATTTTCGGGGCCATCGTAACCGGAAGTGATCTGCGTTGCTGCCGGATCCCGAACAGGTTTCTGAGAAAATTCTTCACTTCATAGCTCCGCTAAACGGATAGTTGATCTGTAAGACAGCGCTCCAAGATGTGCAGATAAATCAAGCACCGTAAGGGCACTGCCTGAACCATGCGAGGCAGAATTGTATGACGAATAGGCTGGAACAGTATCCCCTCTCCCGCCGACCGGTCTTCGCTACTCCAGCGCTAGATAGCCAAATTACTTGGGTAGACCATCAATCTCTGGTTTCTGACGCATATCACGAACGCCAACCACCGTATTCGCTACCCTCAACCTTCCGATATCAAGAACCCAAAGGAACACGAACATTCACACGAGTCCATACTCTCCGCCGCATGCGCCTGTTAGTGACGTCGTAACGACAGCGGCGTCGAATCGCCCATGGCACACCTGGGTGGTCTGCTCAGTAACCGGACTAGCCGGCCTGCTTAGTATAATCGGGGCCAGCGTGGCGGGAATCAGGCTCGGCGTCAGCCTTGGTCCGCTCTACATGCTTTGCCTGCCGGGCATCAGTTGGTGTGCGCTGGCCTTCGTCATCTATTTGCGCAGCCGCCACGCCTTGATGATCGCTGCTGCCGTCTTCGTCCTGCAACGCCTGCTGGGGCCCTTCACTCAGTATTTCAGCATGAAGGCGCTGGGCTACAGCACGGAACTCAAATATCTGGACGCCTTGAAGACCCAGATCCTCCGCGCCAACTGGATCGATTGGGTCTTTTGCGGATCGATCTTGCTTTACTGTGCCTGGGACTACCGGGAGCGCTTTGCCACGTGGCTACGCGAGCGCCGCGACGAGACGCCCACCGGAGACGAACTGGCGCACCCTGAAGCACTTCACAGAACACCCGCCCCATGAAGCGACCTCCTGGCGATCAGCACGATAGATCTGAGCTTTACTATACGATAGTGTCGCGATGTCATCCGCGTCGCATTGGTTGAAGCGGATAATCAGACCGACCACACACAGGAGTGAGATGATGAACGCCAAGAAGACGGCAGCTAGCACCAGTATCGATATCGGTATTTCAGAGAAAGACCGCAAGGCCATAGCAGCCGGACTCTCAAGTTGCTCGCAGACAGCTTTACGCTTTACTTGATGACGCACAATTTCCATTGGAACGTTACCGGCCCGATGTTTAACAGCTTGCATGTCATGTTCATGGGGCAATACACCGAGCAATGGAATGCATTGGATATCATTGCCGAGCGCATCCGCGCGCTGGGTATCAAAGCGCCTGGCAGCTATGAAGCTTACGAGAAGCTCACTACGATCAGCCCGGTCAAGGGGGAGCCCAAAGCGATGGAGATGGTCGCTCTGCTAGTAGAAGCTCAGGAAGCAACGGCCCGCACCGCACGAGGGCTGTTGGCACTGGCAGATAACGCCAACGACCAGCCGACGATGGACCTCTTGACCCAGCGTCTGGACGTACGTGAGAAGACCGCCTGGATGCTGCGAAGCCTGCTGGAAGATTAAGTCCGCGCCTAACAGGAAGACTGACTGCGGCGCAGGTTCGCGTGCGCCGCAGCTGTGTTTGGCCTTATGAAGCCTCAGCCGCCTTTGAGCAGAATGAGCTCCGCCAGCGCAATGTCGCCGGGCACACCCAGCAGCACAATCACGTCGCCCGCTTCCAGTTCGGTTTCCGCATCCGGTGAGACTTGGCGGATGCCTTTGCGGCGAATGGCGGCAACGCGGACACCCAAACTGCTCAGGCCCAACTCGCCAATTGTCCTGCCCGACCCGTAGGCAGCTGGCAGGAGCGGAACCGAGTGCAGGCGTTCGAGCTGCGCATCGGGGCGTTCATCCACATCCGATACGCCAACGAAGAAGCCGCGCATCATTTCGTAGCGCTGCGAGCGAATATCGCGCATGCGCCGGATCACGCGACTCAAGGGAAGCCCAATCAGCGCAAGCGTATGGGTCGCAAGCATGATGCCGGTCTCCAGGGTTTCTGGCACAACTTCCGCTGCCCCGTGGCTGAAGAGTCTTTCCATATCGCGCTCGTCCCGCGACCGCGCCACCACCGGAATATCAGGCCGCATGCCCTGAACATGGTGCATTACCTTCTCGGTGGCCCCCACGTCGTTGTATGACACCACTACCGCGCTCGCTCGCATCAGGCCTGCAGCCATCAACGTCTCCTTGCGCACTGAGTCGCCGTACACCACTGTATCACCCGCAGCAGCCGCTTCGTGGACACGGTCAGGGTCGAGATCCAGTGCCACGTAACTGATACCTTCCTGCTCAAGCAGGCGTGCCAGATACTGCCCGGTGCGGCCATAACCGCAAATGATGACGTGCCTGTCGGTCGCGATTGATTTAGCGGCGACACGGGTCAGTTCCATCGAACGGAGCAGCCATTCGGACGCTACAAAGCGCAACACTATCCGGTCGCTTGCCTGCACGATCAAGGGCGCGGCCAGCAGGGACAGCACGAGTGACGCCATCACGATCTGAAGTGCGCCATGCGGAACCAGCTTGACATCCGTCACCATCGTCAGCAGCACGAACCCGAACTCTCCACCGGCACACAGCCACAGGCCGGCGCGCACAGCCGTTCCCGATTGACCGTCGAGCCAGCGAGACGCAGCAAACACCAACAGAAATTTGAACGAAAGCATCGTCAGCAACAAGCCAAGCACCCACAGAAAGTTCCTCACGATGATGCCGACATCGAGAAACATTCCCACCGTGACCATGAACAAACCGAGCAGTACGTCGCGGAAGGGTTTGATATCCTCTTCCACCTGGAAGCGGTACTCCGTTTCAGAAATCAGCATCCCGCCGAGAAAGGCGCCAAGCGCCAGCGACAAGCCTGCTTGCTCGGTGACCCACGCCAGCCCCAGGGTTATCAGCAGAATGTTGAGCATGAAAAGCTCGGAAGACTTGCGCCGCGCAACGATCAGAAACCAGCGTCGCATCAGGCGATGACCGACATACAGGATCAACGCCAGAACACCGGCCGTCTTAAGTGCTGCCCAGGCCAACGTGGAGGCGAGTTGATCAGCCGGCTGTGACAGGGCTGGGATCAGGATCAGCAAGGGCACCACAGCAAGGTCCTGGAACAACAGCACGCCGATTACCTGGCGACCGTGTGCGGACTCCAGCTCAAGCCGATCCACCAGCAGTTTGGACAGTACCGCCGTCGAAGACATGGTCAGCACGCTGGCGACGGCAAAGCTGCCCGCCCAGCTCAGCCCCCACAACCTGCCAAGTGGCGTGAACACGGCCAGCGCAGTCAGTACCTGCAAGCTGCCCAGCCCGAGCACGATGCGTTTCATTGCAAAGAGGCGCGGCAGCGAGAACTCGAGGCCAATCGAGAACATCAAGAACACGACGCCAAACTCTGCCAGGTAGCGCACTTGTGCGGTATCAGGCACGACGGCGGCAAGGTTAGGCCCAAGGACGGTCCCTACCATCAGATAGGCCAGTACGGGGGGCAGACTGAAGGCGCGAAACAGCGTCACCACGCATACCGCAACGGCCAGCAGCAAAAGGACAACGTCAAGGGTTCCGTGCATGTTTTCTTGTTCGCGAGACAAAAGCTTGGCGGCAGTAACAAGCACCGCAGGGGCGGACGGATGAAACGCCGCCTTTGCTATACTCCGTCACCAGTTTAATCGCTGCCGTCCAATGAGCCAAAATCTCTCTCGCAATTTGCCCGGAAGACAGGCCGACGCCCTCGCGTCCGAACGCTTGCTCGCCGACGCACGTCGCGTTCTCGCCATCGAATCGAGCGCTGTGGCCGCCCTGGCAGACCGACTGGACGAGAGGTTTGCAAACGCTGTCCGGCTCATTCTGGCCAGTGCTGGCCGTGTCATCGTCAGTGGCGTGGGCAAGTCTGGGCACATCGCACGCAAGCTGGCCGCAACGCTGGCTTCTACCGGTACGCCAGCCTATTTTGTGCACCCCGCTGAAGCGGCGCATGGCGACCTTGGAATGGTTCAGCCAGACGACGTTTTTATTGCTTTGTCGTATTCTGGCAGTACAGATGAGCTGTTGAATATCGTACCGATGCTAAAGCGACTTGGCGTGAAGATCATCGCCATCACCGGCAGGGACGAATCGCCTCTCGCCGAACATGCCGATGTTCATCTGAACGCTGCTGTCGCCGAAGAGGCCTGCCCACACAACCTCGCGCCGACGGCCAGCACCACCGCTGCACTGGCATTGGGCGACGCGCTGGCCGTCGCTTTACTAGGCGCCCGTGGGTTCGGGCCAGACGACTTCGCCCGCTCTCACCCAGGCGGCGCATTGGGGCGGCGCCTGCTCACCCATGTGCGAGACGTCATGCGCACGGGGGATGCTATCCCTCGCATTGGAGAGACGGCGAGCTTCACGGACGCCCTGCTCGAAATTTCGCGCAAAGGCATGGGAATGGTTGCGATATGTGATGATAGCGCGCGGATTGCAGGCATTTTCACTGACGGAGACTTGCGGCGCCTGCTTGAACGCAGCGGCGATTTCAAGGGCCTCAGCATCGCGGATGTCATGCACCGCAGCCCACGCACGATTTTGCCGGATGCACTGGCCGTGGAGGCAGCAGAGATAATGGATCGGTTTCGCATTACGCAGGTGCTGGTCTGCGATGTGGAGGGCGTTCTGCTGGGGGCGCTCCACACCCACGATCTGATGCGAGCAAAGGTAATCTGATGCAACCGGCACACCATAAAGCGGCCACCGTGCGCCTGATGGGATTTGACGTGGATGGCGTCATGACTGATGGCAGCCTGTATTTCACGCCAGCCGGCGATGAAATAAAAGTCTTCTCAAGCTTGGACGGGCATGGTCTGAAGATGCTGCAGGAAGCCGGCATCGCCGTTGCAATCATCACAGGTCGCCGTTCCGAGATGGTCAGCAGGCGCGCTGAAAACCTCGGCATCACGCTTGTACACCAAGGGGTTCACGACAAGCGCGCCGTCATGGAAACACTGAGAAGCACGCTCGGGCTTAACCACCATCAGCTTGGCTACATGGGCGACGACGTCGTCGATCTTCCCGTTTTGCGCGCCTGCGGTTTCTCCGCAACCGTCGCAGACGGCCACGATTTCGTCCGCCAGCATGTCGACTTCTGTGCCAGCAAGGGTGGCGGCAAAGGCGCGGTAAGAGAGGTCTGTGACTTCATCCTCCACGCACAGGGCAAGCTGGACGCCATGCTTCAGGGCTATCTCGCGTGATAGGCCGCTTCAGCCACTACTTTCCGCTGGTGATAGTCGGCCTGTTGGCGGGCTCGAGCTATTGGCTTGAATTCATCGTTCGCAACGAAAGAAGCACGAATGCTCCGACTGATCGGCGTGCGCCGGACGCTTACGTAGAGAACTTGGCGCTCGACCGTTTCGACGCGACCGGACAGCATCAATTTCATCTGGTGGCGGAGAAAATGACCCACTACGCTATCAACGACACTGCAGACTTCGAGCAGCCACGTCTGTTGTTCAAGAAGAATCAGCGAACCTTTGATGTACGCAGTGATAAAGGGCGTGGCACGAATCTGACGCGAGAAGTTTCCTTGGAAGGAAATGTTCTCGGAATCAGAAAAGTTGTACCGGGTGGGATTGAGCAGCACCTAAGCACAGAGAGTCTCACTGTTTTTGTAGATGACGAGATAGCGGAAACCGACCAGCCTGTGGTTGCAACACAAAGCGGTTCGCGGATCGAAGCGCTGGGCGCGAACTGGAACAATGCCAGCGGCACACTCCGGCTCGGGCCGGGCCACGCTATTCTGCCCGGCCGGATCAAGAAATGATTCCCCTTTTCCCCCATTCTGTACCGAACACATGATGCCTCGTTTCTCTGTTCTCCTTCTGATTCGGCTTCTGGCCATCGCCAGTGTGCAGGTGCTGCTCTACCCCTCCGTCGCGTTGGCCGAACGCGCCGACCGCGACAAGCCGGTCCATATCGAATTTCAGACCACTGAGTTGGGTGATCGTGACAAAACCACTATTTTCAAGGGCAATGTCCGGCTCACGCAGGGAAATCTCGAAATCAGCTGTGATCGCCTAGTGATCGCTGAAGACGCAGGCGGCTATTACCATGGGGTAGCGACTCCAAAAGTCGGCGAGCTTGCCAAGTTCAAGGACAAGCTTGAAGGAAAAAATGAGCAAGTCTATGGCGAAGCTGAGCGCATAGAGTTCGATACACGCCAGGATAAAATTCGCCTGTTCGAACGGGCCTATGTCAAAAAAGGAACAGATGAAGTACGTGGACGGTATATCGAGCGCGATGGCTATGCAGAGACCTTCAAAGCAACCAATGGTCCTGCTGGCACTTCAACACAAGGCGCTCCCCAAGCGGAAGTCATCCTGCAACCACGTACCAAACCCGTGACCAAACCCTGAGTACCGCCCACCAAAACGAGAAGGCGCAGAGTTTGATGATCTGCGCCTTCCTTTTTCTGAGGTGGTACCCAAGGCTACTTCAAGCCAAGTACATCCTGCATGTCGTAAAGTCCGCACTGCTTGTCATTCAGAAACGCCGCAGCGCGCAGCGCGCCTGTCGCATAAGGCATGCGACTACCGGCCTTGTGCGAGATTTCGACCCGCTCTCCCAAACCACAGAACATGACGGTATGGTCGCCTACAATGTCGCCACCGCGTACCGTTGCAAAGCCTATAGTTTCAGGACTTCTTTCGCCGGTCACTCCCTCCCGACCGTAGATGGCTGTCTCGCTCAAATCCCGGCCAAGCGCCCCGGCAACCACTTCACCCATGCGCAATGCAGTGCCGGAAGGAGCATCAACCTTGAAACGGTGATGGGCTTCAAACACTTCAACGTCGTAGCCTGAGGCTAGAATCTTGGCTGCAACGTCCAGGAGCTTGAATACCGCATTTACCCCAACCGACATATTCGGCGCGAACACGACCGGCACCTCTGACGCCAACTGTGCGATTAACGCCTTTTCTTCAGGCTTGAAACCCGTGGTGCCGATCACCAATGCCTTCTTCAAGCGACGGACCACAGCAATATGCGCGAGAGTCGCTTCCGGGCGGGTAAAGTCAATCAGACAATCCGATTGCAGCAAGGCGGCCTCAATGTCGCTGCCGATAATCACGCCACAGGCGCTGCCAACCAGCTCCCCCGCGTCGCGCCCGATGAATGGACTATCGTTGCGCTCCAGGGCGGCACTCAAGACAACACCAGGCTGTTGCTGGGCCGCTTCGATCAGCATGCGACCCATCCGCCCCGACGCGCCGGCAATGGCTACTTTTACGCTCATGAAGAATCCTTGCGATAACTGGAGTGCGGAATCAGCGCTTGGACGCAGGGCTGTCCAGGTCCAGCAGCCTGGGCACAGCTGACGGCGGCACTTCGTTGGGGTCTGCAGCCATTTCGCCCTGAACAACGCGAGCGACTTTCCCTCGGCAAAGAACACGGTCACCTGACGACGGATCTGTTTGCTCGTACTCGGGGTAAAGAGATAGATGTAGTCCCACCGGTTGGCATGAAAACTATCCACGAGCATTGGCGCGCCTAGCAGGGCGCGGACCTGCTCCTGCGCCATGCCTGGAACGATCTGAGCGATCGTCTCTGCCGCGATGTAGTTGCCCTGACGCACGTCGACCTTATAGGGGAAGCGGCCACAGCCAGACACTGCGAGAAGAACGGCCAAAGTCACCAGAATCGCAGGGACACGGGTTGCTACACGAAAGATTTGAGGCTGCATCGGACCGAGTAGTTAGAGATCCCGGCTGTCACCAAGCGCAGCGTGGCACGCCGAAATGCGTTTCCAAGAATAGGCTGCGGACTATATCATACGCGACGCTTCACAATGCAGCCGGAGACGACATGGTTACCTCACAGAACCTCAAGAACATGGGCCTCAAGGCCACCCTGCCACGGCTCAAGATTCTTGAAGTGTTCCATCGGTCGCAAGAGCGGCACCTGAGTGCAGAGGACGTCTACCGCCTGTTGCTGGCAGAGCAGATTGACGTGGGCCTAGCGACCATCTACCGCGTATTGACGCAGTTTGAAGAGGCAGGACTGCTCAAGCGGCTTCACTTTGAGTCTGGCAAAGCCGTTTTTGAACTCGACTCTGGCACCCACCACGACCACATTGTTTGCATCAGCTGCGGGCACGTTGAGGAGTTTTACGACCCCCAGATCGAAGCACGCCAGAGTGCCATCGCTGCTGAACGAGGTTTCAAACTCCACGAGCACGAAATGCATCTGTACGTGGAGTGTCTGCACGAGAACTGCCCACGTCGGGCAGCGAAGGCTTCGAAAAGCTAGGCGGAGATACGCCAGACCGTGCTCGCCACGCGTTTCGCAGCGCTGCATTGCCTGCTCAAGTTGGGCGGTATGCAGCCCAGCCAGAATAAATACCAGCCGCCGGAACACCCCGGCCTGATTCATACCTTCCTTGGGCACAACATCCTGTCCACCCAAGAAGCGCTTGCCATATGGAACGAGCGACGGGGATTGACGCTGAGTGATCACCTAAGCCAAAGCTTGCTGCTGTTTGAGTACATTCAGCATGTCTGGCGGCACCGCGGTGATAGCCTGTTCAACGATACAACCCGACGCATGTCGCATATTCGCTATCGGAGCAGTCTGCCAGCAGATATTCGGACTGCGGCGACCGGTGTAGGGCCCGTGGACGCTGCGATCCGCCAACTCTACCAATCAGGCTTGATTACCCCGGTTCAGCAAAGCTGGGTCGCGGCGTATGCCGTAAACATGCGGAAAGTGGACTGGCGAGTCGGTGCGCGCTGGATGCATGGCCACCTGCTGACAGGCAGCCTGCCCTCGGTGCACCTCGAGTGGCAGCGGGTAGCCGGGGCGCCAGGGCAGGCGCCCGTTGTCTTCGAAGCTACCGCCATGTCAGGAGAGATGAACTCAATCCGTGGTACATGCCAGCATGACCTGCCTCGAGACTCCCTGCTCCGGTTGGCAGAAAGCCCTGAGACCATTCCGGCTGAATCGCTGCGGCCCATGCCGCTCCGAGAGCCCAGGCTGCACCAACACCCCTCCTCCGCCTGGACGACCCTTACAACGGCTTTACCGCCGCTCTCTGGCTCTCCTGTGACGCTTGTACATCCTTGGGCATTGGGGCCAAGAGAAGGACCCTCACCTCATATCGGGATCATTCACCTGCCTTTTCATCTGAACTACCCCTGGTCCGAGGCTCGTTGGCGTTTCGTACTGGGAGGCATGGAGAGAATCTGCGATGCTCTGTGGATCGGGGATCTCGCGCAATGCCGGCAGTGGCTGAGCGAAGCACGAAGTATCCACTGCCAGGCCACGCTCCACCCCGGCTACGCTGAAGCATTCTCCGCAGCCGGCACCATCGCGCTTCCGGAGAACGACCCATTCCCCGAGCCGGGATATCTGTGTGCGTCTTTCGAGATTTATCTACAGGCTGTACGTCAGCTACGCCCTGCGCTGTTCGAAAGCTCATTGCGCGGCCAGGTAGCCAAATTGCAACGCCGTAACAAGCTTGATGGCCCCTACTAGAGAACTTTTCCAGGGTTCATGATTCCTGCCGGATCCAGAAGCTGTTTGATGCCTCGCATCATCTCAAGCTCAATGCCGGACTTGTAACGCCGGATTTCATCGCGCTTCAGCTGCCCTAGCCCGTGCTCAGCGGATATTGAGCCGCCCAGACTCGTCACTATGTCATGAACGATCTGGTTAGCCTCAGCACTCCGTGCTATGAAGGCTGTGTTCTCGGCAGCGTTGAACCGTGAGAGGTTGTAGTGAAGGTTGCCGTCACCGGCATGACCAAAAGCGACGATGCGAAGCGGGCCAAAATGTTCAGCCAGGGCGGAACCGGCCGCGTCGAGAAATTCCGGGATCCGACTGACCGGCAAGGAAATGTCGTGCTTGACGCTGATGCCCTCGATCTTCTGCGCCTCCGAAATCCATTCGCGCAAAGCCCAAAGATCGGCCATTTGCGCGAGGCTCGCGGCTACGGCCGCGTCACTGATCAAACGCTCCTCAAGTGCGAGCCCAGGATGTCTTCCAGCAAGACTTTTACGCCCCCCGCAGGATCGCTGTCACCGAGCTCAATCAAGGCATACCACGGCGCCCGCTCAGCCAATGGGGAAAAAACGCCGGGCATATGCTGAACCACAAGATCGAACGCTGCTTCTCCGATAACTTCAAAAGCTGACAAGCGCTCTGCTGCACGAGCACGCATCAGACCGAGCAGCGCGATCGCCGCCACGGGAGAAGCCAAGGCAACCCACGCCACCGCACGCGAACGCGGCATGGGAAGCAGCTTGAGTACCGCAGCGGTAATAATGCCTAGCGTACCTTCCGAACCAATGAACAGTTGCTTGAGATCGTAGCCGGTATTGTCTTTGCGTAAGCCGCGCAGCCCATTCCAGACGCGTCCGTCAGGCAGAACAGCTTCGATCCCGAGCGTTAGCTCACGCATGTTTCCGTAGCGCAATACCTGCACGCCACCGGCATTGCAGGCAAGGTTACCGCCTATCTGACAGGTTCCTTCAGATGCCAACGAAAGAGGAAACAGGCGGTCGACGTCATGCGCTGCCGCTTGAACGGCCGCCAAGGTGCAGCCAGCCTCCACCGTTATCGTGCTGTTTGCGCCGTCTACGTCAAGAACTCTGTTCATTCTGGACAGCGACACGACCACCTCTCGACGCCCCATCCGGGGTACGCCGCCGCCGACAAGACCTGTATTGCCACCTTGCGGCACCATGGCAAGTTGATGCTCAGCACAGGCTTTGACCACAGCAGCCACCTCTGCTGTAGAAGCAGGGCGCACCACACAGAGTGCCTCTCCGAGGTAACGCCCTCGCCAGTCCGCCTCATAGGGAAACAAGATCAGCAGGCTGGGTCAACACGTACCCATCACCCAAAATGGTACGAAACCTCTCCAGGACTTGCTGCATTCCTGGCTCGTCAGCCGGCGCCGAAACGCTTCTTTTCACGGCTCATCCGAATAGACCGGCTCAGCGTACAGGTCAGGCACATCGCAATCCGTCACCCGCACACGATAGAACTTGCCGACCTCCATATCGTGACCGTCGGGTACGTAGACGAGGCCGTCAATGTCGGGGGCGTCACCCTCAGAGCGGGCAATTGCGCCCTCCTCGTCAACATCGTCGACCAGCACCACGATCTCGCGCCCGATTTTCGCTTCCAGGCGTTGCGTCGAGATGTCCTCCTGCAAAGCCATCAGCCGCGCTTTGCGTTCCTCACGAATTTCTTCTGGAACTGGATCAGGCAAGGCGTTTGCAGCAGCCCCTTCAACGGGCGAATACGAGAAACACCCCACACGGTCCAAACGCGCTTCTTCAAGGAACTGCGGCAATTCTTCGAATTCCTGCTCGGTTTCACCCGGAAAGCCGGTAATGAACGTGCTGCGAATCGTCAGATCCGGGCAGATCTCGCGCCAACGACGGATGCGCTCAAGGTTGTTCTCGGCGCTGGCCGGACGCTTCATCAGTTTCAGGATGCGCGAATTGGCATGCTGGAACGGCACATCAAGGTAGGGCAGGATCTTGCCTTCCGCCATCAAGGGGATGATGTCATCCACGCTCGGATACGGATAGACGTAATGCAGACGAACCCAGACATCCAGTTCGGAAAGCGCCGTACACAATTCGTGAAGCCGCGTCCCGACCGGACGCCCTGCCAGAAACCCGTGCGGTACTTCACATCGACGCCATACGCACTGGTGTCTTGCGAGATGACCAGCAGTTCATTCACACCCGCCTTAACCAGCGACTCAGCTTCCTGCATCACTTCATGAATGGGGCGAGACACCAGATCGCCGCGCAACGACGGGATGATGCAGAAGGTGCAACGGTGATTGCAGCCTTCAGATATTTTGAGGTAAGCGAAATGGTCCGGCGTCAAACGAACGCCTTGGGGCGGCACGAGGTCGGAGAATGGATCGTGCGGCTTTGGAACGTACTGATGAACGGCAGACATGACTTCTTCAGTCGCGTGTGGCCCAGTCACAGCCAGCACCTTGGGATGAACTTGTTCGACAATCCCCTTCCCTGCTGCGTCCTTCTTGGCTCCCAGGCAACCCGTGACGATCACCTTGCCGTTCTCATTCAGCGCTTCGCCAATCGCGTCGAGCGATTCTTCGACTGCAGCGTCGATGAACCCACAAGTATTCACGATGACCAGGTCGGCACCATCGTAGTTCGGCGCCACTTCGTAGCCTTCGGCGCGTAATCGGGTCAGGATATGCTCGGCGTCCGTGGACGCCTTCGGGCAGCCCAGACTGACAAAACCAACTCTCAGGGTTGTTGCTTCCAGATTCAAATTATTCTTCCTCAGTAAACAAAAAGCCTGCGACTGCAACGCCGCAGGCTCACACCCCGCTACTCTAGCGCAATCTGAAGCGGGCTACGTCTTGTCGCCCCCTGCCGCATCGGTCGGCACCCGGGGAACTGAAAGCCGTTGAATATGTTGCGGGTCTGCGCGTCCAGCTGCTCCTGCATCTGCACAAACATCCGCTTGCTCTGCTCCATGTAGGTTCCCATCACATGCTTTGCATGGCAGGCCCCCTGAAAGTTCAGGAACTGGGTCCATAGATCATTGCTGATCGGGCTGTTTTCTCCGTATAGACTTTTGGCCTGCTCTTGCAACACCCTGCATCTCGGTGAACGCACCGATATTGTTCTCCAGGTAGCGGCCCATGAAACCTTGCATCGCATTGCCGTAAAAACCGGATCATCTGCGCCACATCACTGGTAAACACCGGCGCCCCCCGCTGGCCTCCAGAATGATCTGCAGCAGGATGCTGCGCGTGAGATCGTCGCCGGTTTTGGCATCGATCTGCCTGGAATTCGTCCTGGTTGGCACCAGATCCCGCACATCCGCCAGCGCGATGTAACAGCTCAAGGCCGTGTCGTAGACGACGATTGGGGTATTTCTTGATGAAGGTCGGGTCTGTCTAGCCATGTTTCCCCAAGAATGGTCACGCATCCACCTGCTTGGCCGGATTATAACAGTGACAAAACAACAACCCCGCGCTAACTCGCGGGGTTGTTGTTTTCAATAGCAGTGCAACATCAGACCATGTGCAAACCACCGTTGATATTGATCGTCGCCGGTGATGTAGCCAGCTTTGTCCGAGGCCAGATAGACACAGAGATCAGCGATTTCTTCCGGACGCCCAAACGACCGACCGGCACCGTCGAGACGATCTGCTCGCGGACCTCTTCCTTGATAGCCAGAACCATTTCGGCGGTTCCACGTAGCCGAGCGCTTCACGGCACAGCCGTCGCCTTTCTTCGCTACTTCCTGTGCGAGCGCCTTGGTGATCCCCAACAAGCCTGCCTTAGCCGCAGAAGTAGTGGCTGACCAAACTGGCCCTTCCACCATTCACGGAAGATATGTTGATCACACGCAAATCCACGTTCGGCCATCAAGGGGAGCACCGGTGAAGTACATTAGGCTACGCTGTCCAGATTGGTCGACAGCACGGCGTCCCATTGATCTTGCTCATCTTGCGGAACACCGCATCACGGGTGATACCAGCGTTATTGACGAGACAGTCAATCGGGCCGATTTCAACCTCGATCTTCTTCACCATCGCCACACCTTGCTCATCGTTGGTAACGTCCGCCTCTCGCCAACAAAGAAGTCGTAGCCCTCTGCTTTGGATTTCGCCTGCTCGACCGCGGGCAGAAAATCTGGCGGCAGACAGTTGGCGACCACTTTCCAGCCATCGTCATGCAACGCTTTGCAGATTGCCGTACCCAGCCCGCCCATACCGCCTGTGACCAACGCTACATTTTTGCCATATCAATCACCTAACGAAAACCTGCTTTATGCACCACTCACCTACGCCTATATCAGCTGCGCTCTTTCACGTATCGCCCCGGTGCGAGCTCGATCTCGCCCAGATCAGCGGTTCCCCGCCTTGGCAGGCCCTTGATAATCAGCTCACCGCTGCGTGCCGCCAGAGCCCAGTCTATCCAGTTCGGCCACCAGCTGCCACGATGCTCCACAGCACCGTCGAGCTTCCATTCATCGCAGTCGCTGTCGGCGAAACGTTGGTCTGTCGCTGCGTTTATTTTTGGCGGGCGGATTATTGTTTTTGTTACGTGACCACTGGCACCGAGCACAAAACCGATTCCCCGCCCAGAGACGGCGCCCAAGAAATGAAGTTCGCCAAGGCACGATATGGTCTTCACGCGTTGCGACAAAATAGGCTGGGCAGTAGTCGGACTAAGATCAAGCGGCAAGCCAAGAACCTTGACTTTCGGGTACGCGCAGGTTATTTTCCAGATAGGTGTTGCGCAGATACCAGGCGGCGAAAGGCGGAGAGATGGTGCTATCCGAATTCCAATACAGGATATCGAACGCCGACGGTTTGTTTCCCTTCAGGTAATTGTCATTTCTTACATAATTTGCAGACCGAATCATTCGGGCGAAGGCTCG
>JADKDZ010000003.1:0-10000 GCA_016718265.1 Uliginosibacterium sp.
TCGCGCCAGCTTCGCTCAACCTTTGCCAGGCTGGCCATGTCTGCCATCGAACAGCCCGCCGCCAGATCGGGCAGGATCGCTATCTGTTCCGGTTTTGACAGGATGTCGGCAACCTCGGCCATGAAGTGCACCCCGCAGAACACGATGTATTCGGCGTCCGTTTGCGACGCGAGGCGGGAGAGCTTGAGGGAGTCGCCGGTCAAGTCGAGGTGCTGATAGACGTCCGCACGCTGATAGTGGTGGACCAGCAGGACCACGCGTGAGCCCAATTTTGCCTTGGCGGCGCGGATGCGGTCGTGTGCATCAGCGTCCTTGAGGGCGTTGAAATGGTCAAAACTGATCGGGGATGCGTGCATGATGTGTCAGGGCTGAAAGCGAAGTCGTTAAGGTGTTCCGTTTTGCCGATTCTACCTTGGCTGCTTCCTTAGCTCTGTTGCCAAGGCAAGTTTGCATGCCGCCATCCGCCGATGGCACCCCGGTGGCCATTCGCGTCGAGATCGCCCTCAAAGCCTTCCAGGACGTTGTAGCAGGCCGTGTAACCAGCACTTGCCGCAGCCATGGCGGCGTTGTGTGACCGGGCGCCCGAACGGCAAATAAAAAGAACCAGTGCTTCTTGATCCACCTGGCGGGTGAGCTGCGTAAGGAAATGGGGGTTTGGCACGCCGCCTGGCCAAGTATTCCACTCGATCTCGACTGCGCCAGGAATTCGCCCGACCCAATCCAGCTCTGCGCGTGTCCGCACGTCGACCAAGCGCGCACCGGGTGCGCGCTGGATAATTTCGTAGGCTTCAGCGGGGGTGGTTGCGCCACTATAGGGCAGCTTGGTGTGTTCGGCACGGTGGCGAGCAAGGCTCAAAATCTCGGAAAGGGATGTCATGTGTCTCTCGGGCTTTATCGGGGTAGAGGCAAAGTCGGGCAGCGTCAGCGATTAATGCACCATAGAGGTGCGTAGGTGCTGCATGAGCACCGGTTCGGTGCGTCGCGTAGATTCACGACATCGTATTGCGGCTTGTGGCAGAATTGCGGCGCTCATAAAAAGAGTGTAAGCCACGTTTAGTAATTCGCTCGCAGCGCCTTTCAGTATTTTGAGCTGTGGCACGTTACATGCTTGCAACTATTTATTGTTATCGCGCTGCCAGCACTGAGTCTCTTGGGGTTCGGCCGGTCGGTTGCGGACAGGTTTGCCTACTCAATTCAATACGCTAGGAGTGAGAGTTACATGACACCTCAAGACGTGATCAAGCTCGTCAAGGAAAACGACGTCAAGTTCGTTGACTTCCGCTTTACCGATACTCGCGGCAAGGAACAGCACGTCGGCGTGCCGATCAGTGCTTTCGGCGAAGACAAGTTCACTGAAGGCCATGCCTTTGATGGTTCTTCGATTGCTGGCTGGAAGGGCATTCAGGCGTCCGATATGCTGCTGATGCCGGACCCGAGCACCGCTTACATCGATCCGTTCTTCGATGAGACTACGCTGATCCTGACCTGTGACGTCGTTGAGCCGTCTGATGGCAAAGGCTATGACCGCGATCCGCGTTCCATCGCCAAGCGTGCCGAAGCCTATCTGAAGTCTTCCGGTCTGGGCGACACTGCTTACTTCGGTCCGGAACCTGAGTTCTTCATTTTCGACTCTGTTGAGTGGAAAATCGACATGCAGGGTGCGTCGCACAAGATCTTCGCTGAAGAGGCTGCTTGGGCTTCGGGCGAGAAGATTGACGGCGGTAACACGGGCCACCGTCCTGGCGTGAAGGGTGGTTATTTCCCGGTGCCGCCGGTTGATTCGTCGAACGACATCCGTGCGCAGATGTGTCTGCTGCTTGAGGCCTGCGGCGTGCCGGTTGAAGTGCATCACCACGAAGTGGCAACCGCTGGTCAGAACGAAATCGGCACCAAGTTCGACACGTTGGTTCGCCGTGCTGACCAGACTCAAGTGCTGAAGTACATTGTGCACAACGTTGCTCACCAGTACGGTAAGACCGCGACTTTCATGCCGAAGCCCATCGTTGGCGACAACGGTTCCGGCATGCACGTTCACCAGTCGATCTGGAAGGATGGCAAGAACCTGTTCGCAGGTAACGGCTATGCAGGTCTCTCCGAATTCGCCCTGTATTACATCGGCGGCATCATCAAGCATGCTCGCGCGCTGAACGCCATCACCAATCCGCTGACCAACTCGTACAAGCGTCTGGTGCCGGGCTACGAAGCACCGGTGAAGCTGGCCTACTCGGCTCGCAACCGTTCCGCTTCGATCCGTGTGCCCTACGTTCAGTCCGACAAGGCTCGCCGTATCGAAACGCGCTTCCCGGATCCGGGTGCAAACCCCTATCTGGCTTTCGCTGCACTGATGATGGCTGGTCTGGATGGCGTGCAGAACAAGATTCACCCTGGCGATCCTGCAGACAAGAATCTGTACGATCTGCCGCCGGAAGAAGACGCAAAGATCCCGACCGTTTGTTCCAGTCTGGAGCAAGCGCTTGAGTATCTGGACAAGGACCGTGAGTTCCTGACCCGCGGTGGCGTGTTCTCCAACGAAATGATCGACGCGTACATCGCGCTGAAGTACGAAGAAGTTCAGCGTTTCCGCATGACGACCCACCCGGTCGAGTTCGAAATGTACTATTCGATCTAAGCTCCGGGTTCGCTTGGATGTATGAAAAGGACGGGTTTGCCCGTCCTTTTTTTGCGCCCACCTCCGACAGATGCGCTTTGTGTTTTGGCCCTTCCGGCCTAAACTTGACTGCTGCGGAACACGCTCTCCCACTGGACCATGACAAAACTGCGTTATTTCTCTTTGTTGCTGCTGGTGTTCGCTGCGAGTGTCCAGGCCGATATTTTCAAGTGTGTTGATGACGCCGGACATACCACCTACACCAACGACAAGCCGGGTAATGTCGCCAAGGGATGTACCTTGATGTCGCGCGAGCAGCCTGTCAGCACGGTATCGTCGCCAACGCCTCGCAAAGGTGGCGGAGCGAGCGCCAACCCGACACCTTCGACCTTTCCCAAGGTTGACGATTCGATGCAGCGTAGCCGCGACGGTGACCGCCGCAAGATTCTAGAGCAGGAGTTAAGCAACGAAGAAAAACTCCTGGAGGCCGCGAGAAAGACGCTTGCAGAGCAGGAGGCACAGCGGCTTGGCGACGAGAAGAATTACCAGAAGTATCTTGATCGGGTCCAGCAATACAAGGATTCCGTACAACTCCACGAGCGCAACATCGAGGCGATCCGCAAGGAAATAGCCAACCTGAAATGATGTTTGCTGGCGGCTCATTTCTTGCTAGCGTGTACCGAGATGAGCCCGCCTAGTTTGAACTCCCCACAAGACAAGTTTTCCGCCGCCACTGCGGGCCTTGAACTGCTCTCCTCGGCGGTAGTGATGGTCAGTGCTGACCGCTCGGTTTGTTACGTCAATCCCTCGGCAGAGCATCTGTTCTCGGTGAGCGCACGGCAGTGCCTCGGGCATCATCTGTCGGCCTTGATCGGCGATATTCCGAATCTTTGGGCTGCGCTGGATAACGCTTTGGCCAATAACTGGAGCCACACTGGGCAGAATCTAGCGGTGAAGCGTGCCGCTTTTCTGCCCTTGCACCTCGATTGCACGGCTTCCCCGGTCGATGTTCCTCCTGCGCGGCTGCTGCTGGAGTTTCGTCTTCTGGACGCGCAGCTTAAGGTCGCTCGGGAGGAGCAAATCGCTCAGCAGCAGCAAGCCAATCGGGAGCTGGTCCGCAGTCTGGCCCATGAAATCAAGAACCCGCTGGGTGGAATTCGGGGGTCGGCGCAGTTACTGGAGCGCGAGCTTGATGACCCACTCTACCGGGAATACACCCAAGTCATCATTGCCGAGGCTGATCGGTTGCAGGACTTGATGAATCGCCTGTTGAACTCTCACCGGATGATGCATCCGACGCTCGTGAACGTACACGACGTGCTGGAACGAGTGCTGAAGTTGATTCAGGCGGAGTTTCCAGGCATTTCGGTGCGCCGGGATTATGACGTCAGCCTCCCTCAATTGACGGCAGATCGTGAGCAGTTGATTCAGTCTGTTCTGAACATTTCGCGCAATGCTGCGCAGGCGTTGCAAGGCGAAGGCGTTGTGATCCTGCGGACGCGTGCTGCCCGTCAGGTCACCTTGGCCAAGCGTCGACACAAACTGGCACTGGAATTGCAGGTGATCGACAACGGTCCGGGGATTCCGGAAGACATCCGCGACAAAATCTTCTATCCCCTGGTTTCGGGGCGCGAAGGTGGTACGGGTCTTGGGCTCTCGATAGCACAGAGTTTTGTCGAGCAGCACCAGGGGACGATCGACGTCGTGAGTGAGCCGGGCCGAACCTGCTTCACGATACTCCTGCCCATTACGCAGGTGTGATAGGCGTGAAGTGGCCTCATAGCAGAGATAAATGGATCGCCCGAACATGAATGCTGTCTGGATCGTTGATGATGACCGCTCTATCCGCTGGGTCCTCGAGAAGGCGTTGGCGCGCGAGAATATTGCATTCCGAAGCTTCTCATCCGCATCAGAAGCGCTAGGCGTTCTTGACGCGAACAACGGTACGCCCCAGGTTCTGATCTCTGACATTCACATGCCCGGGGAGTCGGGTTTGGTGCTGTTGCAGCGTGCGAAGGAGCGGTATCCGGAGTTGCCGGTCATCATCATGACTGCGTATTCCGATCTCGATAGTGCTGTTGCCGCGTTTCAAGGTGGCGCCTTCGAGTATCTTCCGAAGCCGTTTGATGTTGACCAGGCGATCGACCTTCTGCGCCGTGCGCTTGAAGAAAGCATGCACCAAGCCGGTGCGGATGAAGAGGTGGCTTCATTACCAGAGATTCTGGGCCACGCGGCGTCGATGCAGGATGTCTTCCGAGCAATCGGGCGTTTGTCGCAGTCCCATGCGACGGTTCTTATCAATGGCGAGTCCGGTACGGGGAAAGAGTTGGTCGCACGTGCACTGCACCGCCATAGCCCGCGCCGCGAGGGCCCTTTCATCGCTATTAACACAGCCGCGATTCCGCGTGATTTGCTTGAGTCGGAGTTGTTTGGGCACGAACGTGGGGCCTTTACTGGGGCCGCAGCGCAACGCAGGGGCCGCTTTGAGCAAGCGGAGGGCGGGACGCTTTTTCTTGACGAGATCGGCGACATGCCTTCGGAGTTGCAGACCCGGTTGCTGCGTGTGCTATCGGACGGCCACTTCTACCGGGTGGGCGGGCATACCCCTGTGAAGGCTAATGTCAGGGTAATTACAGCAACGCACCAGAATCTGGAGCAACGGGTGCGCGAAGGTTTGTTCAGGGAGGACTTGTTCCATCGTCTGAATGTAATACGTCTTCGTCTCCCGCCCTTGCGGGAGCGCAGGGAGGACATTCCTGTATTGGTACGGCACTTCCTGCTTCGCAGTGCGCAAGAGCTTGGTGTTGATGCAAAGCGCTTGACGGAGGCGGCACTGCGACACTTGCAGTTGAATGAGTTTCCAGGAAACGTTCGGCAACTGGAGAATCTCTGCCACTGGCTGACCGTGATGGCTCCAGGCCAGATGGTGGACGTGGCGGACTTGCCCTCCGACATGCGGGACGCCGTGGCATTGAGCGGTGGCAGTGGCGCATCTTCAGCGCAAGATTGGCTTGCCGCATTGAACGACGAGGCAGACCGGTTGTTGCATGCCGTGCCGGGCGAGGTATTTGATCAGCTGAGCAGGGCGTTCGAGAAGGCGCTGATCCTGCGGGCGCTCGCGACAACGGGCGGTCGTCGGGTCGAGGCTGCCCAGATACTGGGGATCGGCAGGAATACCATTACGCGCAAGATTCAGGAACTGGGCATCGATGCGGTGAAGGGCGACGATTGAGGCTCTTTGGTCAGAGCGCGGGTGGCGGGTTAGACTCGGCCGCTTTGCGATTTACCACCGAGGGCGAAATGTGTTCTACGCGCAGTCAACCGGACTTCACCGCACTTGAGGGTGCCCTGGGTGAGGCGGCGGCGTCATTCTCAGTCGAGTATCTCGCACGTTGCACGTCAACAAATGCCCTGCTCTTACGATATGCCGCTGAAGGTGCCCGGACCGGCTTGACATTGTGGGCTGAGGAGCAGACGGCAGGACGTGGTCGTCGTGGCAGGCGTTGGCATTCAGCGCCAGGGCACAGCCTTACATTTTCGGTACTGTGGCAGTTCGGTAAACAAGTTCCGGTTTCTGGTCTTAGTCTTGCAGTTGGGCTAGCGGTCGCGGAAGCGCTCCAAGAGCTCGGATGCGAAGGCGTTGGCTTGAAGTGGCCCAATGACATATGGCTCCTAGGGCATAAGCTAGGGGGGGTTCTGACCGAACTGGTGTTTGAGAAAGACGGATTTCAAGCGGTAATCGGTATAGGGCTGAATGTGCGCCGCCATCCAGCCTGGGAGGCTGACATTGAGCAAACTTTTGAGACCCTTGATGCGGTGGCTTTTGTGCCGAGTCGTGAGGTCCTCTTGGGAACCATTCTGAAGCACCTTGGAGACAGCTTAGGCGTGTTCGAGCGCGGCGGGTTCGAGCCATTGTGCCGGCGGTGGAACCAGCTGAACGCATTGTATGGTCTGCCCGTCCGTGTTCTGGCGGAGCGAAGTGAGCTGACAGGGGTATGCGGTAAGGCGCTTCCATGTGGTGCACTTGAGCTGATGCAGGATGATGGCGCACGCGTGGAAGTGAGTAGTGGAGACGTCAGTCTTCGGATTGATACGAACCTGTGACAGGCGAAATAGATGTTTTTGGTAATCGACGCAGGTAATACGCGCATCAAGTATGGTTGTCACGATGGCGAGCGCTGGCTTTTGCAATGCGTGCTGGAAGACGGGCGCTTCCGCTTTCCGGAAGGGTTTTCACCCCGGCGAGTTGTGATGAGCTGTGTTGCAGGGCAGAAAGTAAAAGACTTTCTGCTGCGAACGGTCGCCGAGTTGGGTGCATCAAGTGAGTGGCTGAGTGCTTCTGTCGAGCGCTGCGGGTTGCAGTGCGGGTACGATGATCCGTCCTCACTCGGCCCGGATCGTTGGGCCGCGGCGCTCGGCGCTTGGTGTTTGACTGGTCGCTCATGTGTCGTGATGAGCGCGGGTACGGCGACCACTATTGATCTGATCCGTGCGCCTGGTATCTATGATGGCGGCTGCATCCTTCCAGGCTTGAGCATGATGCAGGACGCTTTGGCACGAGGGACAGCGATGCTTAACTTTGCTGAAGGGGAGATCGCTTTGCCTGCACGCAATACGCACGATGCGATCCATACTGGCTGCGTGCTAGCGCAGGTTGGAGCGCTTCGTGAAGTGAGTAGGATGCTTTCGCCGGATGCGCCGATCATTCTTACCGGGGGTGCGGCGCCCAGCTTGCTGTCTTTACTTGGACCTGCCGTTCAGTACCGACCGTGGCTCACGCTGGAAGGTATGCTGAGTGTGGCGCGAGATGGGGCTCGCGACGCGTAGCCCGGCAATTGAAAAGGCGTTACTCTTCGTGCCGGATCTAACTTGCCACGCTGGTTGGTTGTAATCATTCATGTTTTCCAGAACGTTTTTCTATGCCTTGGTCGCGATCAATATCGTGCTGGCTGCCCTCTTGGTGTTGCCGTGGTTTGGTGTGATTCCTGTGTGGACCTCATCTGCAGAGCCGGAAAGAATCGCAAAGCAGCTCTCTCCCGACTTGATCAGGGTACTGCCTGATGCGGCGTCGCAGTCTGCACCAGTCAATTCGGCGTTGGCGATTGTCACGGAAGGCTCTATTGCGACACCCGCTTCCGGGCAGTCTGACTCAGCTGTGGCGAGTACGCCGACAGAAGTGACTGTCGAAGTTGATGAGTCCAGGTGCATCGCGTTCAAAGGTTTGTCTGACGAGGTTGCGGAGCGCGTGCAAAGCGTGGCGAACAAGCATGCAACCGTGCTGAAGACCAGAAGTTCTACCACGACAACGAGTTCATTCTGGGTACACATTCCGCCCGATGGAGGGAGAGAGGCTGCCGAGAAAAGGGCCGAGGTGCTTCAGCGGAATGGCATTTCTGATTTTTTCGTGGTTCGCGAGGCAGGGGGGAGCCAGTACGCCGTGTCGCTTGGCCTCTATCGTGCGGAGAATCTGGCGAAGCGCCGTCTTGAGTCTTTGCAGAAGCTAGGCATCAAGACAGCCACGATTGCTGCTCGTGAGAATGTGTTTCAACGTATCGAGGTACGTGGGGCCTCTTCGGCGCTCGACAGATTTGTCCTTGAACTGGGCCGCAAGACCGATAAACCCATTCCTCAGAACAGCTGTGACGGCTGACGCTCAGATGACAGCGTTTTGTGTTGGACTGACAGGAGGCATAGGGAGCGGGAAAAGTGCAGTGGCGGCGAGGCTGACGGCACTTGGGGCGTTGGTCATCGACACCGATGAAGTTTCGCGCGAGCTGACGGGCGAGAATGGCCGGGCGATTGCATCGATACGGGAGGCCTTCGGTCCGCGGGCGCTTACGCCCGGTGGTGCGATGGATCGGGGTTACGTGCGACAACGGGTGTTTGGCGACGCCCACGAGAAGAAGCGGCTGGAAAGCATTTTGCACCCGATGATTCGCGACGAGGTTGAGTCACGGATAGCAAAGGCGACGGGGCCATACGTGGTGCTGGTCGTGCCGCTGCTTGTTGAGACCGAGTATTACCGTCTTAGATGCCAAAGCATAGTGACGGTGACATGCCCGCTTGACGTAAGAGTCGTCCGAGTCATGGGGCGGAGCGGGCTGACGCGGGCCGAAGTGCTGAGTATCGTTGCGACGCAAGCGACGGATGATCAGCGCTTGGCTGTAGCGGATGAGCTGATTGAGAATGCAGGCACCCTGGAAGAGTTGAGTCTTGCCGTAGAGGCGTTGCATGGCAGACTGCTAAATTGCGCGCGGGCAGTTGCGCAGGAATAATACCAACGGCTCATGCTATGATCCGCGCAGGCTGAATCTGTTGGCAATGCGCAACCTCCCACTCTGCGTTTGCGGTGATCACTTACGAATATCCTTTGAATGAAAGAATCCGGACGCTACTGCGGCTGGAAGATCTGTTCGACCGGGTTTCACACTTCTCGCTCGCCGAGACCGCTTACGATCACCATACCGCGCTGCTTTCATTGTTCGAAATTCTGGATGTTGCAGGCCGTGCAGATTTGAAAGTGGATCTGGTGCAGGAGCTTGAGCGCCAGCGTCAGATACTGGTGTCGTTCAAGGACAATCCACACATATCTGAAGAGGCGCTCTCTGGTGCGCTCTATGAGATTGAGCATGCTGGTAGTGCCCTGCTGGCTATGGCTGGCCGGATCGGTCAGTATTTGCGTGACAGTGAATGGCTGATGGCCATTCGATCAAGATCTTCAATCCCGGGTGGTGTCTGTGAGTTTGATTTGCCGTCGTACCACTTTTGGCTGAATCGGGATGTGGAGCGGCGCAGGAAGGATCTGCAGGCGTGGCTCTCACCCATGCTGCCAATTCGTGATGGCTTGGCGATTGTGCTGCGGCTACTGAGAGAGAGTGGCCGAACAGAACGGCAGCTGGCACGGCGGGGCTGTTTCCAGCTGATGATGGCAGGGCGCAGTGCGCAGTTGATCAGAGTTTTTGTTGAACGCGATTTACAGTCGATTCCGGAAATCAGCGCAAACAAGTACGCCTTCAATATTCGATTCGTCCTGCCAGATGTCCTTTCGAGGGCGAAGCTGGACGAGTCCGACGTTCAATTCGATATCACCTTCTGTAGTCTCTGACGTTTCCGCTGTTCGCCGCCCGGTGATGTGCATTGCACTTTGCGCAGGCGGGGTGCTCGGCGGCGTATCTCTTGAGTATCTGGAACCATTGCCATGGCAGAACTAGTCCTCCAAGCCAATAAAGAGCGCTCCGTAACGCGTCGCCACCCTTGGATTTTTGCGGGTTCGGTGGCGAGTGTTCGTGGGCGTGCCAAGCCCGGAGATACCGTTGATGTGCTCAGTGAGCGCGAGAAATTCCTGGGGAGGGCGGCTTTCTCGCCGCACTCGCAAATCAGGGCGAGGATCTG
>JADKDZ010000003.1:20000-460642 GCA_016718265.1 Uliginosibacterium sp.
TAGGTCAAGAGGGAAACAACCCAGACCGCCAGTTAAGGTCCCAAATGCATGGCTAAGTGGAAAACGAAGTGGGAAGGCATAGACAGCTAGGAGGTTGGCTTAGAAGCAGCCACCCTTTAAAGAAAGCGTAATAGCTCACTAGTCGAGTCGTCCTGCGCGGAAGATGTAACGGGGCTCAAGCCATGAACCGAAACTGCGGATGCGCATTTATGCGTGTGGTAGGGGAGCGTTCTGTAAGCCTGTGAAGGTGTTCCGGGAGGAATGCTGGAGGTATCAGAAGTGCGAATGCTGACATGAGTAGCGATAAAGCGTGTGAAAAGCACGCTCGCCGAAAGCCCAAGGTTTCCTACGCAACGTTCATCGGCGTAGGGTGAGTCGGCCCCTAAGGCGAGGCAGAAATGCGTAGTCGATGGGAAACAGGTCAATATTCCTGTACCGATTCTTGATGCGATGGGGGGACGGAGAAGGTTAGGCCAGCCGGGTGTTGGAAGTCCCGGTTCAAGCCCGTAGTCGTGCTGCATAGGCAAATCCGTGCGGCTTAGATGAGAGGTGATAACGAGCGAACTTGTTCGCGAAGTGGTTGATACCATGCTTCCAGGAAAAGCCTCTAAGCTTCAGTCAAGAATCGACCGTACCGCAAACCGACACAGGTGGGCAGGTTGAAAATACCAAGGCGCTTGAGAGAACTCGGGAGAAGGAACTCGGCAAATTGATACCGTAACTTCGGGAGAAGGTATGCCCCGGTAGCTTGTAGGAGTACATCCGAAGGGCGATGGGGCCGCAGAGAATCGGTGGCTGCGACTGTTTATTAAAAACACAGCACTCTGCAAACACGAAAGTGGACGTATAGGGTGTGACGCCTGCCCGGTGCCGGAAGGTTAAGTGATGGGGTGCAAGCTCTTGATCGAAGCCCCGGTAAACGGCGGCCGTAACTATAACGGTCCTAAGGTAGCGAAATTCCTTGTCGGGTAAGTTCCGACCTGCACGAATGGCGTAACGATGGCCACACTGTCTCCTCCCGAGACTCAGCGAAGTTGAAATGTTTGTGAAGATGCAATCTCCCCGCGGCTAGACGGAAAGACCCCATGAACCTTTACTGTAGCTTTGCATTGGACTTTGACGGGACTTGTGTAGGATAGGTGGGAGGCTTTGAAGCCAGGACGCTAGTTCTGGTGGAGCCAACCTTGAAATACCACCCTGGTGTCGTTGAGGTTCTAACCTTGGTCCGTGAATCCGGATCGGGGACCGTGCATGGTAGGCAGTTTGACTGGGGCGGTCTCCTCCCAAAGAGTAACGGAGGAGTACGAAGGTCTTCTAGGTACGGTCGGACATCGTACTGATAGTGCAATGGCAAAAGAAGGCTTGACTGCGAGACCCACAAGTCGAGCAGGTGCGAAAGCAGGTCATAGTGATCCGGTGGTTCTGTATGGAAGGGCCATCGCTCAACGGATAAAAGGTACTCTGGGGATAACAGGCTGATTCCGCCCAAGAGTTCCACATCGACGGCGGAGTTTGGCACCTCGATGTCGGCTCATCACATCCTGGGGCTGTAGCCGGTCCCAAGGGTATGGCTGTTCGCCATTTAAAGTGGTACGCGAGCTGGGTTTAAAACGTCGTGAGACAGTTTGGTCCCTATCTGCCGTGGGCGTTGGAAGTTTGAGGGGACCTGCTCCTAGTACGAGAGGACCGGAGTGGACGAATCTCTGGTGTACCGGTTGTCACGCCAGTGGCATTGCCGGGTAGCTAAATTCGGAAGAGATAACCGCTGAAAGCATCTAAGCGGGAAACTCGCCTCAAGATGAGACTTCCCTGGGGATTCAATCCCCTGAAGGGTCGTTCAAGACCAGGACGTTGATAGGTCAAGTGTGGAAGCGCAGTAATGCGTTAAGCTAATTGATACTAATTGCCCGTGCGGCTTGATCCTATAACTCTGAACACACAGTTCAGTGACATGCGACACATACATCGTGTCACACGCAGTCACTACCAAATTTGCCTTCCAGTTTCGCTCGTGACGCCCAAAAAGCGGCACAGCACACAAGTTATAGTCTGACGACCATAGCGTTTCGGAACCACCCCTTCCCATCCCGAACAGGACCGTGAAACGAAACCGCGCCGATGATATTGTGGTTCTTCCATGAGAAAGTAGGTCATCGTCAGACTACCCAATACCCACGCCCCATCAGATCAAATCTGATGGGGCTTTGTGTTTGGAGCCGTACAAAACCCAGCTGCTGGCGAAGGCAGTGGTTTCCGCGTGACGGCGATCAGTCCGGCAAGGGCGCCAGCAAAGCCTGAATGTCTTTTTCGTCGAACTTGGCTGTGGACTCGGTACTCTCACCAAGGATGGTGGCGGCGAGGTCGGCTTTGCGCTCTTGCAAGCCAAGAATTTTTTCCTCGATCGAACCCGCTACGACCAGCTTGTACACAAAGACATTCTTGGTCTGCCCGATGCGGTGGGCGCGGTCGCTGGCCTGGTTTTCGGCGGCGGGATTCCACCAAGGATCGTAATGGATCACGGTGTCTGCGGCGGTGAGGTTCAGACCCACGCCGCCGGCTTTCAGGCTGATGAGGAAAACCGGTACTTCACCCCCCTGGAAGCGCTTGATTTGCTGCTCACGGTCGTCTGTATCACCCGTCAGCAAGGCGAAATTGATGTCGCGGTTCATCAGCTCTGCGCCGATCAAGGCCAGCATGCCGGTGAATTGCGAAAACACCAGAATCCTTCGCCCCTCTTCGATCAACTCGGGCAGCATCTGCATGAGTAGATCAAGCTTTGCCCCCTCTTTGACTTTGCTGGCCGCTTCGCTTTTGAGCAGGCGCGGATCGCAACATACCTGGCGGAGCTTGAGCAGAGCGTCGAGGATCAGGATCTGGCTGCGCGCGAAGCCGCGTGAGGCGATTTCGTTGCGGACGCGTTTGTCCATGCTCGCCCGCACTGTTTCGTAGAGGTCGCGTTGACGGCCTTCCAGGCTGACACTGCGTACTACGATGGTTTTGGGCGGAAGCTCTTTGGCCACATCTTCCTTGCGCCGCCGCAGGATAAAAGGCGCGATGCGCCGTGACAGCACTTCGCGGCGCAGCAAATTCCCCAGCTTTTCGATCGGGCTACGCCAGCGGGCATTGAAATCCTTGGCGTCGCCAAGAAAGCCTGGCAAAAGGAAATCAAACTGTGACCACAGCTCCCCCAGATGATTTTCGAGGGGCGTACCGGTGATACACAGCCGATGGCGGGTATCGAGTTCGCGCACGACCTTGGCAGCCTGGCTTGCTGCGTTCTTGACCGTCTGGGCCTCGTCGAGAATCACGTAGTGATAACTGTGTGCTCCGAGTTGCTCACGATCTCGCCATAACAACGGGTAGGTGGTCAGGCAGAGGTCGTGGTTCGGAATCTGGGCGAAAGCCTCGCTGCGTGCCTTGCCTTGCAGTTTGAGTACACTGAGTTCAGGCGCAAAGCGCAGGACTTCGTTGGCCCAATTGAAGATCAGCGAGGTGGGCAGCACGATCAGCACCGGCCGATCGAGACGCCCGGCCTGTTTTTCGAGCAGCAGATGCGCAAGCGTCTGAGCCGTTTTTCCAAGCCCCATGTCATCAGCCAGAATGCCGCCGAGTTCATTCTTGCGCAGGTGCTGGAGCCAGGCCAGGCCTTCGAGCTGGTAGGCGCGCAGCGTCAGCAGCAAGCCTTCAGGTGCGGCGACGGGCGCGACTGTCTGGGCCTTGCGGATCTTCTCCAGCCAGGCAGCGAGCAGCGCTTCCCCTTCGATCGCCCACTTCTCTTGGTCGAGCGCTTCGCTGAGTCGTGGTGCATCCTGGCGCGACACGCGCAGCGGGCCGCTGGCGGGGGTGTCGAACAAATCCACCAGGGTTGTGGCCAGCGGCTTGATGCGCCCGGCAGGAACCCGGATGCGCTTGCCGCCTTCGGCCAGCAGGTCGACGTGCTCGTCATCGCTGATCGATTGAAGCTGGCGCCGATCCAGCCAGCGCGCATCGCGGCGAAACAACGCATACAGCAGGGGCGCGAGATCGATGCGCTCGCCTTCCACCTCGATCCCCAGGCTAAGTTCAAACCAGCCGTTCTGATTCTCTTCGAGATCGGCAAACCAGGCGTCGGCTTGCAGGGCGAAATGACGAAAGCGGGTGCTGGGCTCGAATTTCCAACCCGCAGCCTGGAGCTGTGGCGCTGTCTCCGTAGTGAAGTTCTGCCACGCAAGCAGGCTCTTCAGCCCAAACATGTCTTCGGGCAAGGGCGACCAAGTATAGATGTGGCGGCTATGTACTGCCTGGAAACCCGCGCTGCGCAAGGCCTGCAAGGCGCGCCCTTCGGCTTCGGGTTGGCGACGCACACGCACTGCACTACCGTCCGCCAGGGTGACAATGCTGGCTTCATCACTGGTGGCGAAGTCGATTGTGCCATAGCGAAAGCGAGGAATGGCATAGTCATAGCTGGCATGCGGTGCGGCCTGATAGCCGCGGTGGCTGCGCAGGCTCAGGTCGTCCAGCGTATCCAGCATCAACACGGGCTGCAGCTCGGCTTCAATCCACGGCAGCGTACCGGCGCCTTCGGCATCCGGTGGTGGCACGTCCGGCGCTACTTCGGCGAGCGCAGCCGCGACCAGCGGAATCTCTTTCGGGCTCAGCGCGGGCAATTCCAGCAAGGCCAGGCAGGCGGGTGCATCCGGCAGATCGAGAATGCCGACTTCGCCCGTGTTGCTGTCGATGTAATGGAAGGGTTCGGTGCTCAGCGTGAAGCTGGCTTCCGGTGTCGCTGCAATACGGGCGCGCAGACCATCGCGGTCTGGCAGCCAGTGCAGTTGACCGGCGCGCGCGGCACCGGCTCGCAGGGCCTGCAAGGGTGCGTCATCGTCGTCGTCACTCAGCAGCATGGCTTTCGCGCTGGCGAGAATGGCCTGCACCAGACGGAAGCCGCCGTCGCCTTCCAATGGAATGCCGCCCCAATATCCACCTTCCTTGCGCGCTTCGTTGCGGATGCTGCGCAGCAAGGGCAGATCTTCTTCCGCCACAAAGCTTGGCGGCTTCATCAAGGCTTGATCGATGTTGTACCAGCGCTCGGCGTCTGCAGTCGGTTCGCCATCACGGTCAAGACGGATCTTGTAGAGATGCAGGCGCGAGCGCGATTGCCAGCTATGCGGATCGAAGGCATAGAAAATCGCATGCGTCGGCCGGTTTTTAGGCTTGGCTGGTTTGGCGGAAGCAGGCTGCAGGCGGGCATTGAGTTTGCGTACCCAGTTCAGTACCGCCTCACGCGGCTTATCGTTCAGTGCGCCTGGGCGCCTTGCTGCGAGCAGCAGCGCGACGACATGCTTGCAACGGCTGCCGACCGGACAGGAGCAACGGCTGGTGATCTCCAGCGTACGCGCACCGTCATACTCGCGCATGACGAGCTTGGCGCGGCTGCGATAGGGCTCGCGCTCGCGGCCCTGCACCCAGGCTTCCAATTGGTTGCCGACAGCCTCGATCTGGCGTACCCGGCCGACATACGCCCGCCCCTTGCTCAGGGTGGCATTGGCGAAGAGCTCGCTCAGGGTTGCGTCGTCGAGCGCTTCAAGCAGGCGGTTGAGCTGCATCGGGCCGCATCAGTACCAGGCGTGGAAATGGTGCACCGGGCCGTGACCCTTGCCGACATCCAGGCGCCCGGACTCGGCAATAGCACGCAGCAGGTAGTCGCGCGCACGGCGCACACTGGTCTCCACCGGCTTGAACTCCCCCGCACAACGTGGCAGCAGCGCCGCAATCGCCGACGACAGCGTGCAGCCTGTGCCATGCGTATTCTTGGTATCGATGCGCGGCGCGCGCATCTCGATCATCTGGTCGCCATCAAAGAGCAGATCGACGAGTTCGTCGCCGGGCAGATGGCCGCCCTTGAGCAGCACCCAGCGCTCGCTCACGGTGGGCAGCAACTCGCGCAGGCGCTCTGCGCAGCGGTACATCTCGCGGACGGTCTCCGGGGCACGCGTCTCGGTCAGCACGCCCGCTTCGGGCAGATTGGGCGTCAGCATGAAGCTCAGTGGCAGCAAGGCTTCGCGCAACATCGCGACGGCATTCTTCGCCAGCAGGTGATCGCCGCTTTTCGCCACCATCACCGGGTCGAGCACCACATACGGCGCCGCAAAATGCACCAGCCGGTCGGCCACCGTACTCACGATCTCGGCCGTGCCCAGCATGCCGAGCTTCGCCGCATCGATGCGCACATCGGCAAACAGCGTATCGATCTGCAGGCGCAGGAAGTCCGTCGGTGGCGTATGCACGCCGGTCACCGCCTGGGTGTTCTGCGCCGTCAGCGCCGCCACCACCCCGCAGCCGTAGGCACCCAAGGCCGAGAAGGCCTTCAGGTCCGCATAGATCCCGGCCCCGCCTGAGGGGTCGATACCGGCAATCGAAACAACATTGGGGATGCTTGAAGCGCTCATACCGCGAATCCGGGCACAAAGGGAGCCATTTTCCCATACTCGGCGGCGGCCCAGCACATTGCTTGAGGGGCTTGAAACGATGCAAAGAGATGCCCGGAGAGCCGCATGCAGCTTGGCTCTTCAAGGGGCTCCGTGGCTAGCAGCCGCGATCAATCCGCTGGCTGGCGTAGCGTTGCGGCGCGAAGGCGTTGAGGAGTTGCTGGAGCAGGTGTTCGGCCTTGGCGGAGTTGTTTTCGCTGAAGTTGCAGACGAAGACGTCGAGCGTGACGCCACCGCGGTCGGGCCAGGTGTGGACGGCGAGGTGGGATTCGGCAAGCAGGAGCATGCCGGTGACGCCACCCGGGCGCTGGTTGTGCGGGGGGAAGCTGTGGAACTTCTCGCCGACCAGGGTCAGCCCGGCGGCATGGGTGAATTGCCGGCAGCAGGCGGCCAGCACCTCGGCGTCTTCGAGCAGCGCGGCGGCGCAGGCGCAGTCGTACAGGTCGGCGGTGAGGTGCAGGCCTTGCATGCTTGTTCAAGCCGGGCGTTTGGGGTGGAAGGTGAGTGGCACGCTGCCGGGCGGTGGAGCCTGGAATATGTTCTTGCGGATCTTGCCGACGACATGCATTTCGCAGGCCTTGCAGTCGAAGCGCAGCGTGAGGCGTTCCTTGCCATTGACTAGGGTCATCGGCTCGGCGCGGACCTGCCCTTGCACACCTTGCACGCCCTTGGCCTGCTTGGGACACAGGTTGAAGGAGAAGCGCAGGCAGTGCTTGGTGATCATCAGGCTGGCGTCATCCGGTACTTCGTGCGCCTCGTAGGCAGCGGCGATGAGTTCCACGCCGTGGCGGGCGTAGAAGGCGCGGGCCTGGGCGTTGTAGACATTGGCTAGGTAGCTGAGCGAGGTTTCCGGGTAGCGGGCCGCGGGCGTGGTCGCCGGGCGGCGGGTGGCGCGTGGCAGGGCGGCGCGGCGTGCGGCAATCAGGCGCTCGACGGCGTCACGTCGTAGCGCATTGAGTGCGGAGGCGGGCAGAAAACGCGGGGCGGGCCAATCCAGCCTGATCGAGCGGGCCACAAACGGCGTATTGCCGAGCTTGCCCAGATGCTCGCGCAGCGCGGCTTCGGCGCGCTCGGCCTGCTCGGCGGGGGTGATGGCAGCGTCGAGCGTGGCACGGGCCTGGATGCCGCTTTCGTCCTGCAATGCGAGACTGAAGCCGGTGGGCGTTTCGCTGAAGACCAGGTCGACGGCGATGCGGCGCTCGGCGGATTTCTTGGTTAGCGCCTGTTCCCAGGCGTGGTCGCGGTTGCGATGCAGGCTGACGCCCGCCACCAGGCCGGGCAGATCAGCGATGCGCTGGTTCGGCGTGACGCGCCAGACCGGGCCGAGGGCGCGCACGGTGTCCGCCTGCATGCCGCGCAGTTCGCGCTTGTGCAGGTAGGTGAGTCCGTCGCCGTTGGCGAGCGGGGCGCTGGCCTCCATCTCGAACCAGTCCGGCCCGACGCGGGTCACGGTGCCGATCGCTTCGCCCATGTGGGTCGGCGCATCGAAGGCGCCGATGTCTTCCTTGCGGCCGTTCACGAAGTAATCGGTGGCGCTGCGGTTGAAGGTCTTGTCCGGATCGGGGCGGAAACCGAATTCGCATTTTCCGCTGGAGGCGGGCGCCAGCTCGGGGCGCTCCATCAGCACAGCGTCGAGCAGCTGGCGGTAGTGGGCGGTGATGTTCTTCACGTAGCCCATGTCCTTGTAGCGGCCCTCGATCTTGAAGGAGCGGATGCCCGCGTCTACCAGTGCCCCCAGATTGGCGCTCTGGTTGTTGTCCTTCACCGAGAGCAGGTGTTTTTCGAAGGCGACAACGCGCCCTTCCTTGTCCTGCAAGGTATAGGGCAGGCGGCAGGCTTGCGAGCAGTCGCCCCGGTTGGCACTGCGCCCGGTGTGGGCATGGCTGATGTAGCACTGGCCGGAGAAGGCTACGCAGAGCGCCCCGTGGATGAAGAACTCCAGCGCCACGTCCGGATCGACCGCAGCGCGGACGGCGGCGATCTCTGCCAGGCTCAGCTCACGCGCCAGCACCAGTTGCGAGAAACCGACTTCGCCGAGAAAGCGCGCTTTCTCCGGCGTGCGGATGTCGCATTGGGTGGAAGCGTGCAGCGCGATCGGCGGCAGGTCGAGTTCCAGCAGGCCCATGTCCTGCACGATCAGCGCGTCGACACCGGCGTCGTAGTACTCGTGGATCAGCCGGCGGGCGGCTTCCAGCTCGGCGTCGTGCAGGATGGTGTTCAGTGTGGCGAAGATCCGCACGCCATACGGCCGGGCGAATTCCACCAGGCGGGCAATGTCGGCCACGCTGTTCTCGGCGTTGAGGCGGGCGCCAAAGCCGGGGCCGCCGATGTAGACGGCGTCGGCACCGTGGCGCACGGCTTCGATGCCGATCTCGGCCGTCTTCGCGGGCGCCAGGAGTTCAATGTGATGTCGGGGCAGGCTCATCGTGGTGTGCGCGGCAAGCGCATCTTGTATCGGGAGCTGCGGAGTGTACTGCGACTGGCGGCCGTCGTCGTGGGGATCAGGGTTTTACAGGCGACACCGCCGGTCTGAAAGGTGACGAAAGCTGGCTATTCGGGCTATTGCTGGCGACATACAGCAATGGCATCGTCGGCCTGCGTTGCCTGCGTCATCTACCGAATCGCGAAGGAGGTTTGCCCATGAAGTTGCGTCTTGTCGCTGTTTCACTCTGCGCCCTGTTTGGCACCCCGCTGGCTCAGTCGGCCGAGCCGCTGGCCATTCGCGTGGCCACGCCGTTTGCCAAGGGCCACATCCTGGCGGACACCGCCTTGCGCTTCAAGGAAGAGCTGGAGCGGCGCGCGCCGCACATCAAGGTCAGCGTCGAGGCCAGCGTGCTCAACGAGCAGACCATCAACCCGGCGATGCAGGGCTGCAAGGCCTCCGAGCGCGTCGCCGAGATCATGCTCACCGGCGGCCAGCCGCTGCAGGACTATGCGCCGCGCTATTTCTTCTTCAACGGCCCCTACGTGATCCGCGACTGGGCGCACCTGATGGATGTGTGGCACGGCGAGTTGGGGGAGGCCATGGTGGGCGAGCTGGAAGCCAACGGCAAGATTGTCTCGCTGGAGCCGGTGTATCGCGGCTATCGCCAGTTCACCAGCAACACGCCGATCACCACGCCGGCAGACTTCAAGGGGCTGAAGCTGCGCCTGCCGCCGATCAAGGACTGGATTGCCGTGTGGGATTCGCTGGGCACGCAGACCGTGCAGGTGCCGCTGCCCGGTATCTACAACGCGCTCAAGACTGGCGCGGCAGAGGCCTCGGAAGGTGACCTGACCCAGATCCAGTCACTCAAGCTGTATGAAGTGCAATCGCAACTGGTGCTGACCAACCACCTCGTGGGTTTCGGCGTCACGGCGGCGAATGCCTGCTTCTATCGCAACGAGCTTTCTGCGGCGGACCGCAGCAAGGTGCGCAGCGCGATGCGCAAGGCAGCGCGCTGGGGCACCCAGAAAATCCAGGCAAACGAGGCTGCGATCATTGCCCAGTTGCAGGCCGCCGGCATGAAAGTGGTGCAGCCGGACGCTGAGGCCATCCGCAAGGCCGCCGAGCCCAGCATCGCCCAGCTCTTCGCCAAGAACTGGACGGCGACGAGCTGGCAGGACGTGCTGGACGAGTAAGCGCTACACCTGGAAGCGCTGTGCGGTGTCGCGCAGCGCGCTGGCCGAGGCGGTGAGCTCCTCGGCAATCGCGAGGGTTTCGTGGGCGGCCTGGTTGGTGTCGTCACTCATCCGGGCAACCCTTTCCACCTGGCCGGCAATGTCTTGCGCCACCGCGCTCTGCTCATTGAGTGCGGCCGAAATCTCGTTGACCGCGGTATTGACCTGCGACGCACTGCCCTGGATCTGGCCCATGCGCGCCGCAGCCTGATCCGACAGGCGCTTCCCTTCGCTGACGTGCGAGACGACGGAATTCATGCCGGCAATGGCGTTCCGCGTTGCCTCCTGCATATTGCCCACCATGCTGCGGATTTCGCTGGTTGATTGCGTGGTGCGCTCCGCGAGTTTGCGCACCTCGTCCGCCACCACCGCGAAGCCGCGCCCCTGCTCGCCGGCGCGCGCAGCTTCAATTGCGGCGTTCAGGGCCAGCAGATTGGTTTGCTCGGCCACCTCCTGAATCACTTGCACCACAATCGAAATCTTCTCGGACTGCTGACCGAGGTCGTCAATCCGCGCGCTGGCGGTCTGCACCGTGTGCGCGATCTGATCCATTTCGGCATTGCCCTGCAGGATGATGCCGGCGCCCGAGTCGGCGGCCGTGCCCGCGTCGTGCGCCCGGTGCTGGGCGTCGCGGGTATTGTCCGTAATGTGGTTGATCGAGACGGTCATCTCCTCGATGGCCGCTGCCATCGCCGAGGCGGCTTCGTTCTGGCTGCCAGAGGCGCGCGATACGTGGCCAGAAGCTTCTGCCGCGTGTCTGGAGGCCTGCGCGATTCGCTCCGCATTGTCGAGCACTTCGCGCAGCGAGGTCTGCATCTGCTCGACCAGGCGGTTGAAGGCGCGCGCCGTCTGCCCGGCTTCATCCTGGCTGCGGACGTCTGCGCGCATGCGGAAGTCGTTGTTCTCTGCCACCGACACGATTGCGCGGCGCATCGCGTCCAGCGGGCGCGAAATGCTTTGCACCACAAACCACGCCAGAATCATCAGCCCCACAATGCCCCCGAGCACGATGGCCGCGTTGAACTGGCTGGATTGCGCGCTGGCCTTGCCGCTGGAGAGGCGCGCGGCATCCCCCTCGCGCAGTGCCAAGGTGGTGAGCTGGTCGATCCGTGCTTCCAGATCACGCTGGGTCTTCTCCCAGTTGCGGATGATGAACTGGTAGCCGTCGAAGAGATCCTCACGGGTGACGTCGTCACGCTCGTCATGGATCTGCTTGAGAATGTCCTTCATGTTGCTGTCGTACTGCGACCAGGTCTTCCACACCGGCTGGATGCCCGCCCAGACCTTGTCGGCCTCGGCCGTGCGCCGCTGCTTCTGGTAGGCATCGGCCGCTTTCTGCAACTCCAGCTGCAGTTTGCTGCGGCGCTCGATGACGGCGGCGATCATGGGCTGCGGTTTGATCTCGTTGCGGACCAGGCCGACGCCCAGTGCGCTCGCAAAGATCGCCTGTTGCGTGGCACGGATCTGCGACAGCGCGACCACAGTCGGCATATGGACTTCCGCCAATTCACTGACGGCATTGCCCACCCGCTGGTTGCCCCACCAGCCGCCCACGCCCACCACCACGAGTGCGAGGCAGGACAGCGCGACCAGAATTGCAAGCTTGATTTTGATGCTGAGTCTGTTCATGGCTTCTCTCTCAGGGAACGCTTTTTTAGGTGTGGCATACGCAGGCTGCTAAGGCAACAACGGCCGTGCCTTTGGGCACTTGAGGGGTGTGCAGTCTGACATTGGGTCACGGGCACAAAAAATTGCTATGCAAACCTGAGGGTGTGGTGCACACTCTGCCCCCTGCGGCATTGAATACCAGTCCCCACGCCGCTGTCTGTAGTGCTCCCGGTTTCACGACTCGCAGTTCTACTTGAACCTCTGAACCTGCTTCGTCCTCCTCGACTGGTGCCGTGCGAAAGAATTCGCTTTCGGCAGGTCGACGCAGCACTCCCTACTGGAGTGATATGTCCTTTGCATCTCTCGGGCTCATCGAGCCCCTCGTCCGTGCTGTTTCCGAGCGCGGCTATACCACCCCTACGCCCATTCAGACCCAGGCCATTCCTGCGGTATTGAACGGTGGCGATCTGCTGGCCGGCGCACAGACCGGCACCGGCAAGACGGCGGGTTTCACCCTGCCGATCCTGCAACGCCTGAGCGAGTCTCCCGCCCGCAAGCCCGGCGCGATCCGCGCCCTGATCCTGACCCCGACGCGCGAGCTCGCCGCCCAGGTCGAAGAATCGGTGCGCCACTACGGCGTGCATCTGCCGCTCAAGTCCATGATGATGTTCGGCGGCGTCAGCATCAATCCGCAGATCAAACAATTGCGCAGCCAGGTCGACATTCTGGTTGCCACGCCGGGCCGTCTGCTCGACCACGTACAACAGAAGACCCTGGATCTCTCCGGCGTCGAGATTCTGGTGCTGGATGAAGCCGACCGCATGCTCGACATGGGCTTCATCCGCGACATCAAGAAAGTGCTCGCCCTGTTGCCGAAACAGCGCCAGAACCTGCTGTTCTCCGCCACGTTCTCGGATGAAATCAAGGATCTGGCCGACAGCCTGCTCAACAAACCAGCACTAATCGAAGTCGCCCGTCGTAACGCCACCATCGAGGCGATTACCCAGCGCGCGATGATGGTGGACCAGAAGGCCAAGCGCCATCTGCTGGCGCACCTCATCAAGGAGCACGCCTGGTTCCAGGTGCTGGTCTTCACCCGCACCAAGCATGGCGCCAACCGTCTGGCTGAACAACTCACCAAGGGTGGCATCCCGTCGCTGGCGATTCACGGCAACAAGAGCCAGAACGCTCGTACCCGTGCGCTGGCCGAATTCAAGAGCGGCGACCTGCAGGTGCTGGTCGCCACCGATATTGCCGCGCGTGGCCTCGACATCGTCGATCTGCCGCACGTGGTGAATTTCGAGCTGCCGAATGTGCCGGAAGATTATGTCCACCGCATTGGCCGTACCGGCCGCGCGGGTGCGACCGGTGAAGCCTTGTCGCTGGTGTCGTCTGACGAAACCAAGTTCCTGTCCGACATCGAGAAACTCACCCGCCACAAGATTGACCGTGTCGCGGTGCCCGCTTTCGAAATTCCGGCGGCAGCCGCCAACGAAAGCGAAGAACGCGCGCCCCGCCAGCCGCAAGGCCGTGGCCGTCAGCAAGGCCAACGCCGCGAAGGGCAGGGCGAAGCACGTGCCCCGCGCAGCCGCTCGGGTGGTGCTTCTGCAGGCAGGTCGCCCGCACAGCCGCGTCAGGCCGCTGCAGGCGAAGGGCGTGCCCCATCAGGCCAGCCTCGTCGCGCTGCTACAGGCGATCAGGCTGGACAAGGCCGCTCAGAGCGTCCCGCCGGGCAGGGTCGTCGCAGCGGTCCGTCTGGTGCGCCTTCTGGGCAAGCTCGTTCGACGAATCCGCGAAGTGCGGGTGATCGTTCGCGCAGCCCGCGTGGCGAGGCCAACGGAAATGTCGCGCGCCCGGCGCGCGAGGTGAACGGCAACGTGCCGCCGCGCGCGCCACGTGAAGTCGATGGTAACCGCGCCCAGCCCGCACGCAGCAGCGCCAGCGAGGCATCGAAAGCGGGCGGCTTGCGTGGTGTGTTCTCACGCAGCATCAGCGCCCTGCGTCGCTTGGGCGACAACTGATCCTGCACACGGCAGCGGGCGCCCCCGGGCGCGAGCTGCCGTGCCGCGCGGATAGGTAAATCCTCCGGTGGTTTGGGTATGGTGGCGGGCGTGGCTGCGGCGTACGCTGCCATCGTACTGATACCTCGTGAGGATTTCGTGATGCGCCTGCTCCATCCCCTGTTGGCTTCCCTGATCCTGACCGCCTGTGGTGGCGGCACCGCAGCGACGAACGCTTCACCAGCGCCGGCCGCCGGCGCGGTCCACGATGCGGGCGGAATACCTGCGGATTGGCCCCTGGTATGGTCCGACGAGTTTGCGGTCGACGGTCTGCCCGATCCAGCCAAGTGGGGCTACGAAACCTTCCGCAACAAGCAGGGCTGGTACAACGGCGAGCAGCAGTACTACAGCAGCGAGCGGCTGAAAAACAGCCGGATCGAAGACGGCAAGCTGATCATCGAAACGCATCGCGAGTCGCTCGAATCGGCCAGCGACTGGGGCGGCCAGGCCTACACCTCCGCCCGGCTCGTCACCAACCGCCGCGCCACCTGGACCTACGGCGCCTTTGAAATCCGCGCCAAGCTCCCTTGTGGCCGTGGCGTGTGGCCCGCGATCTGGATGCTCTCCAGCAAGTCCAGCATGCGCTGGCCCGATGACGGCGAAATCGACATCATGGAACACGTCGGCCATGACGAAGGCGTGGTGCACGCCTCCGTGCATACCGCCGCCTACAACCACACCAAGAATACGCAAAAGACCGCGCAGACCCGCCTGTCAGACCTCTGCCAGGCCTTTCACCGCTATCAGCTGATCTGGACGCCCGAAGCCCTCTCGATCGGCATCGACGACCGCAACTACTTCCGCTTCGTGAATGACGGCGAAGACGAAAAGGAAACCTGGCCCTTCAACGCCCCGCAGTTCCTCCTCCTCAACACCGCCGTCGGCGGCACCTGGGGCGGCATGAAAGGCGTGGATGACAGCGTGTTCCCGGTGCGGATGGAAGTGGACTACGTGCGGGTGTGGCAGGCGCCGAAGTAAGCCTGGCTATGCTGTGCTGTCTGGCGGCAGCGACAGTAGAATTGGAGAAAGCGAGGGGTATGTGGGGCAAAATGCAAGACCTGACCCCTCCGCCCGCTCTGATAGCGCCCCACAAAGAGAAGAATCATCATGAGCTTCTTTAAAGAAAACCACAGTAGCGAAGAACTGCGCCAGTGACCACGAAGATTGAGTGCCTTTCGACGGTATCGCGAGCATCCGGCTCTGTGGAGATGGCTCCGAGCGTTGGAGCTATCCCTTATGAATCGGGATGATTTGTTTGCAATTTCGCACCCGCGGGTTGATGCCAAAGCCGTACCTCAGCGGCCACCTCAACCGCTCCACAGGCGAGACATGCCCTCTGAAGGGAATACCAGAAATTTAGCGCCTCATTCCTGGCACGGCGTTCGTGGAGCAAGAAACGTTCGGTTGGCAGGATTTGGCGGCTACATCTGGACAACCGAGCTATCGCATCAACACAGTTTAAGCAACAAATGGGCATGGCGAACAGGAAATTGGCTCCAGAACGGATTGAAGAACTCTTGTCCACCAGCGGCCTCCAGCACCTAGACACACCCGTAGAGTCAGCGCTGTGTCTGTGCAGAAAGTATCATCCGGCGTATTTTGGCTAAGCACTCGCCGCCCCACCTCCTCAACATTGGTTGTTTTTGACTTCTCTCCAGCGTTACCTAAAACGCCTTACTGGCTCTCACCAATAAGCAGGCCGTAAAGCCGCACCCCGCTTGGCTCTTCAAGGCGACCACCGCCCGACGTTTGATAAATCCCTGTCCTGGAAAGTCCATGCTGTAGAAGTCCGTCCTGCGCCTCCGCAGGGGCTGTTCAACAATCGGCGGCATCGGCCGCGTGGGAAAAGTGGGAAAAGGGGTCAGGTCTTGCCTTTTGCCCGCGCCTCATCTACATCTGGATGATCTGAGTTCAGTTCTTTGAGGTGTGGTGTCCAGGGCCTTTTTGCGGATCGAGTTTGACGGGGGGGTGATCACATCGGCCGCGCGTGGCGACCGGCGCGGACTGAGGATGACGAAGATCGTCTGGGAAAAGGGGTCAGGTCTTGCCTTTTGCCCGCGCCTCATCTACATCTGGATGATCTGAGTTCAGTTCTTTGAGGTGTGTGATGTCCAGGCCTTTGCGGATCGAGTTTGACGGGGCGGTGTATCACATCACTGCGCGTGGCGACCGGCGCGAGAACATCTTTGAGGATGACGAAGATCGTCTGACGCTGCTGGAGGTGCTGGGTGATGGCTTATCTAGGTTTGACGCCTCCCTGCTGGCCTGGTGCCTGATGAGCAACCACTACCATTTTGTATTGCGCACCCGTCGCGCCAATCTCTCGCGGCTGATGCGGCATGTCAATGGCCTCTACACTCAGCGCTACAACCGCAGGCATGGCAAGGTCGGGCATCTGTTTCAGGGGCGCTTCAAGGGCATCTTGATTCAGGAAGATCGCTATCTGGCAGAAGTCTGTCGCTATGTGGATCTCAACCCTGTGCGCGCCGGAATTGTCGAGAATCCCGCAGACTGGCCGTGGAGCGGTTACAACGCCGTTGTCGGGCGAACGCCTCCGCTGACCGGGCACGATGCAAACAGTGTGCTTGGCCTGATTGCGCCGACGAGACCACGCGGCGGGCCGGAGAATCATGGGCGGCACTGGGGTGCGGCAGGGTGCGGTCTGGGGAGGGCGTTGCCGCGTTGCGCGGCCAGGTGTTTCTGGGCGATGCCGGTTTCGCCTCAAAGATGCAGGCCTTGCTCGAAGTCGACCCGGGGCCGGAAGTGCCGCGTAGCCAGCGGCGGCCCAGCGCGTTGCCAATCGAATCCTACTTCGAGACCCGCCCGCGAGACGACGCGATCTGGCAGGCCTATCACGAAGGCGGCTACACTCAGACGCGCATTGCGCAGCACGCTGAGCTATCGGTGGGGCGGGTGAGCAGGATACTGAAAGCACGAGGAAGATAGGCAAAAGGCAAGACCTGACCCCTTTTCTTTGGGGATGGTGCCGGAAGATATGTCCTGCATTGGCCGCCCGCGGGTGCTGGGAGGAAGCCCTGTCGCTGGTGTCGTCTGACGAGACCAAGTTCCTGGCCGACATCGAGAAACTCACCCGCCACAAGATTGACCGTGTCGCGGTGCCTACGTTCGAGATTCCGGCGGCAGCCGCCAACGAAAGCGAAGAACGCGCGCCCCGCCAGCCAAGGCCGTGTCCCGCAAGGCCAACGCCGCGAAGGGCAGGGCGAAGCACGTGCCCGGCGCCGGGTGGGGCTGGGCGAGGTCGCCCGCCAGCCGCGCCAGGCCGCTGCAGGCGAAGGGCGTTCCCGCATCGGGGCCAGCGGCGGGGGGCGACGGGCTGCACAAGGCCGTTCAGAGGCCCGCCGGGCAGGGGTCGTCGCAGCGGGTCCGTCTGGTGCGCCTTCTGGGCAGCTGTTCGACGAATCCGCGAAGTGCGGGTGATCGTTCGCGCAGCCCGCGTGGCGAAAGGTGGAACGGCAATGTCGCCCGCCCGCCGCGCGGCAACGGCAGTGCGCCGCGCGCCCGTGAAGTCGGGGTAACCGCGCCCGCGGGCGCCGCGCCAGCGAGGCATCGAAGCGGGCGGCTTGCGGTGGGGTTCTCACGCAGCATCAGCGCCCTGCGTCGCTTGGGCGACAACTGATCCTGCGGCGGGGCGCGGGCGCAATCTGCCGTGCCGCGCGGATGGGTAAATCCTCCGGTGGTTTTTGGGTTGGTGGGGCGCGCGGCTGGACGGCGTGCGCTGCCATCGTACCGATACCTCGTGAGGATTTCCGGGGAGTGCGCCTGCCATCCCTGTTGGCTTCCCCTGATTCTGACCGCCTGTGGTGGCGGCAGCGCAGGAGGCGCTTCCCAGGCCGGCCGCGGCGGTCCCGATGCAGGTGGAATACCTGGATTGGCCACTGGTGTGGTCCGACGAGTTTTCCGTCGATGGCCTGCCGGACCCGGCCAAGTGGGGCTACGATACCTCCCGTAACAAGCAGGGCTGGCACAACGGCGAGCTGCAGTACTACAGCAGCGAGCGGTTAAAGAATAGCCGCGTGGAAGACGGCAGCTGTCATCGAAGCACGGGAGTCCCTGAGTTCGCCAGTGACTGGGGCGGTCAGAGCTACACCTCGGCGCGGCTGGTCACCAGCGGCAAAGCGGCGTGGACCTACGGTGCCTTTGAAATCCGCGCCAAGCTGCCCTGCGGCCGTGGCGTGTGGCCAGCGATCTGGATGCTCTCCAGCAAGTCCAGCATGCGCTGGCCCGATGACGGCGCTATCGACATCATGGAACATGTTGGCCATGACGAAGGCGTGGTGTACGCGTCTGTGCATACCGCCGACTATAACCGTCTGCAAAACACGCAGAAGACCGCGCAGACCCGCCTGTCAGACCTTTGCCAAGCCTTCCACCGCTATCAGCTGATCTGGACGCCTTACGTGGTGACCATAGGCGTCGATGATCATAACTACTTTCGCTTCCTGAATGATGGTAAGCGCGACAAGCCCTCTTGGCCCTTCAACGCCCCGCAATTTCTCCTCCTCAACACCGCCGTCGGCGGCACCTGGGGCGGCATGAAAGGCGTGGACGACAGCGTGTTCCCGGTGCGGATGGAAGTGGATTACGTGCGGGTGTGGCAGGCGCCGAAGTAAGCCGCCAGCCTGGCGCTTTGATAGAGTCAGTGCATTGAACGATGCCGGCTCGTCAAAAGCCGACCAGAAAGGTGATGCCGATGTGGAGCCGGATTGCAGGAACACTGCTGCTGGTCGCAGCCAGCTTGAACGCCGCCGATGCGGAGAGTCTTCCGTACGCCGGCGTCTGGTCCGGATCGATCGGCAAGCAGAAGGTGCAGGTGTGCTTCAGCAGCACGGAGGATTCACAGTATTACTACCTCAAGCACCTGAGGGGTATCCGTCTGAGGGCTGAAGCGAGCGCTGAAGGCAAGGCTGCGGGCGCCCCCAGCGACTGGCGTGAAGGCTATTTCGGTCCGGGCAGCGAGAACAAGCCCAGCGGGAACTGGAAACTCGTTCAAAGCGACCCGGACACGATGACGGGCGAGTGGCAAGCGCCTGGGGCGCAAGGCGGGCAGCCCATCCGGCTGGAGCGGATCGCCGGGCTGGAGGATGAAGCCTGCGGCGCCGCGTTCTACGCTCCGATCAAAGCGGCGGCCACACAACTGACCCGGGGCTGGCAGGTATTTTCGCTGCCCGGCAAGTACCGGGGTGCTGCAAAGTTCAATGCCTTCGTTGCCGACTGGCGCCGCCAGAGCGCAGTCGAGGACTACGAATGCCGGATGGATTTCAGCAACCCCATGGAGCGCGAACTTTCTCCGGTATTGCTGACGAACAACCTGCTGGTCGTCAGCGAAATACTCTTCGATGTGTATTGCGGCGGGGCGCACAACAGCGCTCACAGCCAACTGTTGTACTTCGACCCGCAGACCGGTGAGCCCCTGGATACCTGGGCATGGATCAAGGGCGGAAACACAGCCGTTGAAGGCCGGGGGGAGCCGAAGCGCCTGCGCAAACTCATCGAGGGGCTGGCAGACATGGACAAGGAATGCCGCCAGGCCCCGCCCGATATCGGCGCCCCCTACCCTGGCAAAACCGGTTTCAACTTCCCCGTCAATTTCATCTGGGCCTTGCGCAGCTGCAATACCGAAGTGCAGGTTCCTTACGACAAGCTGAAACCCTATCTCAGCTCCGCTGGCCGATCAGTGGCCGCCCGCTTTTCCAGCACCTCGCGCACGCGTCATCCATAGCGCATGGCCGCGGGGTCACAGGGAGCGGGGTCACAGGGAGCGGCGTCAGGTCTTGCCTCTTGCCTTCTTGTTTGAAATCAAGCGTTCTCTGAAAACACCCCAGCACCCGCTTCCCATGCGCGTCTTCATCCTGCCTTCTCGTACAAGCGCATCCCGCCTGCTTGAGTGGATAAGCAATTCTGCCCGTCGGTGCTTATCCGGCGCGCCCAAGCACCGACGCTGTCGCCATCAATTCTTCCAGTAAGGCCATGGAGGCCTTGCCGCTGCAGCGGTAGGGATCAAGCTCTGCTTTTTCGGCGTATTTGAGGATCAGCGAAGGATTGGTCTTGGCGAGATTGACCAGGCCCATGGTCCAGCCCGCAAAGCGGCGTTCTGCGATTTCTTCGTAGCTCAGCAGTTGTACGTCGCTGTGACGTGTGTCGCGCACGATCATGTTGTAGAGCGCGCACACCTCGTCACGGCTGCCTTCCAGTACTTGCATGAAAATCTTGCCGCCATAGCACAGGATGCCGGTGATGCCATGTTCCGGGTTGTGGGCTCGTGATTGTGCGAGGATTGCATCCACCATCTCGGGCGTGAGTGTTTCAGCAGCGCGGCTGGCGTAAAGTAGTCTTACGAGCATGATGAGGACTCCGTCAGGATTTGTTGTGGATCAGAGAGAGAAATTCGCGACGCAGCGAGGGGTCTTTCAGAAAGAGACCGCGCATGACGCTGTTGATCATCTTGGAGTCGCTGTCTTTCACCCCGCGCCAGTGCATGCAGAAGTGATCTGCTTCCATGACGACGGCAAGTCCGTCCGGGCTCATCTTGTCCATCAGCAGATTGGCGATCTGCGTGACAGCTTCTTCCTGAATCTGGGGACGGCTCATGATCCATTCAGCGAGCCGGGCATACTTCGACAGGCCAATAAGGTTCGAATGCTCGTTCGGCAGAATCCCGATCCATAGCTTGCCGATGATCGGGCAAAAGTGATGGGAGCAGGCGCTGCGCACGGTAATCGGGCCGACGATCATCAGTTCATTGAGGTGCTCAACGTTCGGAAACTCGGTGACCGGTGGCGCGGCCACGTAGCGTCCGCGAAAGACTTCGTTGAGGTACATTTTGGCCACTCGCCGTGCCGTACCCTGGGTGTTATGGTCACTCTCGGTATCAATGACCAGGCTTTCAAGAACGGTCTGCATTTTTTCCTGCACTTCATCAAGCAGGGCTTCGAGTTCGCCCGGTTCGATATAGGCAGAGATGTTGTCATTGGCGTGAAAGCGTTGCTGGGCTTTGCGGATGCGCGAACGGATCCGTTCTGAAACCGGGACATATTTTTGTGCCGGATTTGTTGGGGAGGCTTGATCGGCCATTTATTAACTCCTTAACTCCGCGATTGAAGTTTGTGTTATTGGCTAACGCCATGTCTGGCGCTTGTCGACATTGCATGGATTGGCCCAATAAGTCCACCAAGGTCTGAGACGCGTTCAGGCGGACCGCCCACGCGAAAATCGGGGTCTAACAGCATGTGTTTTTGACTTCTCTCCAGCGTCGCCTAAAGAGCCTCACTGGCTCTCACCAATAAGCCCGCCGTGAAGCCGCGTCCCGCTTCGGTCTTCAAGGCGATCACCGTCCGACGCTTGACTCACCACGGCGCTGGCATGGCCATGCTGCAGACGGCCTGCCCATGCGCTTCACCACCGGCGGTAGTCTTGTTTTGACCGGCCCGATGAACCTGCAGGTGGCGGCTTGCCCGCCCTGATCGGTCTCGAAGTCCTCGGGACTCTTCCACCGAACAAAGCTGGCGGACCTATCTCGACAACATCTCTGTGCGGTGATGAACCTCGCGGACGAGATCCAGAACCGTTGAGCTATTACCGGGTTCTCTGGCGTAGGCGTCAATGCGCGCCAGCAGTTGCGCGTATGCGGGCGTTCTGTGTTGCGAAAGAATGAAGCTGTCCGACTCAGGGTTGAAGAGGAATGCGACCGCCTTGCGTGGGTCGCTCTCGGGCGCGGCAATTCGCGCCAGAATGGCGCGCTCGTACTCTGCAGGATCTCCTGCTGCACCGAGCGTGGCAAGTGCTTTCAACCAAGCGCTGTACTGAAAGCTTGAGATAAGGCCGATCTGATGTTTCTCGCCAGGCAGGACGGGCTCGCAGTCGGTGAGCATCTTTTCGAGGATGCGGGACTCATGGGCCGGCAATTCTGCGACGACGCTGCCTTGCGTGAGTTGTGCGGTGAGGATGTCACGCGCGTACGGGTTGTTTCCCTGCTGCAAGGTCTGCAGGATCGAGGCCCGGCCGGCCGGGGGTGCAAGGTTTAGCAAATGCGCCAACTCGCCGAAGTAGCCATCGTCATCAATGGCGCGCTTCCCCCACGCGTAGGCGAGAAAGCTCTCCGAGTCGTCAAAATAGTCGAGTCTGGTGTAGGCCAGTACGGAAGCCGATAGATAGCTCAGATCATGGGAGGCCTTGGCTTCGAGCAGCGCCGCCCTGACCTCCTTGTTCAAGCCATGGGAATCGCCACGCGAGTAGAAGGTCGATAGCACTCGCGCCAGACCCACGCGTTCCTCGCTCGACTTGCTTGTCCGCAGTGCCTGGCGCAGCGCGTCGAAATTGCCTCGCGTCCTTGCGAAGTTCGACGTGGCGTAGAGTTCATCCAACTGCGGACGCGCCAAGGGTCCGGGCAGCCTTGCGTGCAAGTAGCTTTGCAGCAAGATGTCTCCCTTTGTCGAGGAGGCATGATCGCCTTGCGTGGCGAGGGGCGAGAACACTGGGAAGCCGGTTGTTACCTTGGGCTCCGGGGCTGCCTGGCTGGAATTTGGCTCTCTTGCGAGAAGCGAGGCGCCCCACGCGATCACACCGAGTGCAATGGCGAAGCCGCTCAGTTTCAGAATGGATTTGATTTTCACACTGTCTCCAGGTACGCAAACGGGACGTTCATATTGAGTATGGTCTTGCCGTGGCGTGGCAGGCTGAGGCTGTGGTTCAAGGCGATCATCATCAGGCTTCGCCCCCATAGCTTGGCGCATCACCGATAATCTCAGGACCTCTGCCCGGTCCGCCGGTCGGGCATGTCTTCCAGGAGAAGCCGCAGTGACAAGTTTTACCCAGGTTGTGCTCTACACCGACACGGACGGTCGGGCCCGTTTCCGCGAGGAAGTCATTCCGCTGGACGAGGGCTCGCCCGCGGCGCGCTTGTCGTCCATCCTGCCGGCCTCGGGCGTGCAGCTGCGCGAGAGCCCGGTCGGGTTTCGCAGCAGCATGCATTGCACCGGCTCGCCGCAGTGGCTCTTTGTGCTGAGCGGCGCAATGGAGATCGGGCTGGCCGATGGCAGCTCGCGGGTCTTTGTGGCCGGCGAGCATTTCTATTCCGCCGATACCTTGCCCGCAGGCGCCACCTTTGACCCGGCGATCCACGGCCATTGGAGCCGTCAGCTCGGCAATCAGCCGCTGGTGACGCTCTTCGTCAAGGCCTGAGGCGGACGCTTACTTCAGCAGCAGGGCGTTGATTTCTTCAAAGTCGGCCACGCTCAGCGCGCCGACGGCCGCCTTGAGCTTGAGCTGGGCGAGGATGGCGTCATAGCGGGCGCGGGCCAGCTTCTGCTGTGTGTCGGCCAGCTGGGTCTGGGCGTTGAGCACGTCGATGTTGATCCGCACCCCGACCTGGTAGCCCAGCTTGTTGGCGTCCAGCGCGCTCTGGCTGGAGATGAGTGCGGCTTCGTAGCCCTTGATCTGCGCGATGCCGCTGGTGACGCCGAGGAAGGATTGGCGCGCGGCCTGGGCCGCCGTACGCCGGGCGAGGTCGAGATCCGAGCGGGCCTTGTCGGCCAGCACAGCCGTTTCGCGGGCACGGGATTGCACGCCGCCGCCCTGGTAAATCGGCACCGCAAAGTTCAGCCCGACCGACCAGCCCTTGCTCAGGCTCGGGCCACTGCCGCCGCCCGTGGTGTGGCTGTTGCTGTAACCGGCTACCGCGTTCAGGGTAGGCAGGTGGCCGGCGCGGGCCCGTTCCAGCTCGCGCTGGGCGTTGTCCACCGCCAGGGTCTGTGCCTGTACATCAAGGTTGGCGCGCTCGGCGGCTTGGACCCACTGCTCCATGTCTGCCGGCAGCGGCGGGGCGAGATTCACGCCCGGGCGCAGATGGGCCAGGGCGCCGGCTTCGCTGCCGGTCACCAGCCGTAAGGCCTGACGTTTGACATTGACATCGTTGAGTGCGGCGATTTCCTGTGCGGCGGCGAGGTCGAAGCGGGATTGCGCTTCATTCACGTCGGTAATGGTGACCGTGCCGACCTCGAAACTCTTCCTGGCCAACTGGAGCTGCTCGCCCGCCGCGCTTTTGTAGGCCTGCACATAGCTCACCACATCTTCGGCATACAGCACGTCGAAGTAGGCTTGCGCCGTGCGTTGCAGCAAGTCGAGCTGGGCGCCACTGAATTGCACTTCGGCCAGGCTGACCGCAATCTCGCCTTGTTTGGCAGCGATGAAGGCCGGCAGGTTGAAGACCGGCTGCGAAAGCTGCACGCCATAGCTATTGGTGTTGTAACCCAACTCGCGGTCGACCGGCAGGCTCACGTCGGTGCGGGTGTAGCTGGTACTCGCGTTGAAGCCGATGTTGGGCAGGATGCCGGCGCGGGCCTGCGGCGCACGCTCGCGCCCCGCTTCAAGTTGCAGGCGGGCGCTGGCGAATTTTGCATCGCTTTGCTGCGCATCCTGATAGACCGACAGCAGATCAGCCGCTGTGGCGGCCTGTGCGGCGCCGGCCAGGGCCATCAATACAAGCAGATGTTTCATGGTGTTTCTCCTGACTTCAATACCGCGGCAGGGCGGCATCTACTTCGATTGACCAGGCATCTACGCCACCGCGCAGATTGAAGACCTGTCCCTCGCTTTGTCGCGCGAGGTAGGCGGCGACCTGCATGCTGCGCATGCCGTGATGGCAGATACATACCACCGCCGGCGCCGCGGCAATCTCGGCGAGCCTGGCTGGCACCTCGCCCATCGGCACGTGGCATGCGCCCGGCAGATGGCAGTGCTCGAACTCCCAGCCTTCGCGCACATCCAGCAGCAAGGGCTGCGGGCGTGCCGGGTCGGCCAGCCAGTCGGCCAGCTCGCGCGCACTGAGGGAGACGATGTTGGCCGCCATGCTCAGAGCACGAATGCCCGGTCGGCGGGCGTGCAGACCGCGAGCGAGGGCACATCGCTTTCAAAAATGGTTTCGCTGCGCGTGCTGCCATCTGCCTGCTTCGTGATCAGGCAGGCGGCCAGGACGGGGGCCGTGCCGACAAAGGCAAACAGCTTGCCGCCGGGCTTGAGCTGATCGAGCCAGGCTTGCGGCACGCTGCGCACGGCGCCACTGGCGACGATGACGTCATACGGGGCGCGCTCGGGGTGGCCGCCGGTGCCGTCTGCCTCGATGACGATTACGTTGGAGACGCTGGCGTGATCAAGATTGGCCTGCGCCTGGCGGGCGAGGTCGGCATCAATCTCCAGCGTGCGTACCCATTCGGCGTGGGCCGCAAGCAGGGCGGCCATATAGCCGGAGCCGCTGCCGATTTCCAGCACGCTCTCGTTTCCCTTCATTGCGAGCGCCTGCAGGATGCGGGCTTCGATCTTGGGCTCCAGCATGCACTGGCCCTTGCCGATCGGCATCTGAATCTCGGCAAACGCCAGGCTGCGCTTGTCTTCCGGCACAAAGCGCTCGCGCTTGACCAGCGCCAGGCTGTCCAGCACTTGGGTAGACAGCACGTTCCAGGGCTGGATCTGCTGCTTGATCATATTGACGCGTGCTTGTTCGAAATCCACTTGATGAGTCCTCTGACGGTAAGCAGGCGGCTCGCGACCGCCCCGGGGTTTATGCAGGCATTTTAGCGCGTTGCGTCTTCAGGTAGCTTGACACGGTACCAAGCGGCATACAGTGCGGGCAGAAACAGCAGGGTCAACAGGGTGGCCACGAACAGCCCGCCCATGATGGCCACCGCCATCGGGCCGAAAAAGGCACTGCGCGAGAGCGGGATCATGGCCAGGATGGCCGCCGCAGCGGTCAGGATGATCGGGCGGAAGCGCCGCACAGTCGAGCCCACGATGGCCTGCCAGCTGGGGATGCCAGCCTTCTCGTCCTGGTCGATCTGGTCGATCAGGATCACCGAGTTGCGCATGATCATGCCCGACAGCGCAATCGTGCCGAGCATGGCGACAAAGCCGAAGGGCTTGCCGAAGAGCAACAAGGCCATCGTGACGCCGATGATCCCGAGCGGCGCGGTCAGCACCACCATCACGGTGCGCGAGAAGTTCTGCAACTGCAGCATCAGCACCGTGAGCACGACCAGGAAGAACAGCGGTACGCCAGCGGCGACCGAGGCGCCGCCCTTGGCGCTCTCTTCCACCGATCCGCCGACCACCACGTGGTAGCCCAGCGGCAAGGTTTGCTGGATGCGGGCGATCTCGGGCGCCAGCTGCTTGACGACCTCGGCTGGCTGCGCGTGGCCGTACAGATTGGCGCGCACAGTGACGGTCGGCACCCGGTTGCGGCGCCAGATCAGGCCCGGCTCGAAGCCGTGAGGAAGTTCTGCACGTCCTGGCGTGACAGGCCGACCAGGCGCGCCTTCTCGGTATCGAGCCGGACGTTGACCACCTTGGAGGCTTCGTCCCAGTCCTTTTGCACATTCGCCAGTTGTGGGTTGGTCCGCACCACGGCGGCCACCTGATCGGCGATGCGCTGGATCTCGGCGTGGTCCGGCCCGCTCACCCGGTACTGCACCGGGAAGCCTACCGGCGGGCCGTTCTCCAGGCGGTTGATCGAGGCGCGAAACTCGGCGAAGTCTTCCTGGAAGAGCTGGATCAGGCGCGTCCGCAAGGCCTCGCGAGACTTGGCGCCATCGGCCAGGATCACGATCTGCGCGTAGTTGGCCTGCTGCAGTTGCTGGTCCAGCGGCAGATAGAAGCGCGGGCTGCCCGTGCCGACGTAGGACACGTAATTCTCGACGCCGGGCTGCTTCGCGATGAAGGCCTCCAGCCGCTTGACGGAACGCTCGACCGCCTCGTGTGAGGCGCCCTGCTGCAGGCGCAGGTCGACGAGCAACTCCGGCCGCACCGAATCGGGGAAGAACTGTTGCGGCACCTTGCTGAAGCCCCACAGGGCGACGGCGAAGCTTATCAGCGTGCTGCCGATCACGATCCAGCGATGCTGCACGCACCACGCCACGATCTGGCGGAAGACGCGGTAGAAACCGGTGTTGTAGAGCGCCTCTTCGTCATGCGCACCGTGGCCGCCCCGTTCGGCGAGCCGGGCGGCGAAACGCGGGGCGATGCGGCCGATCAGGCGGACCAGCAGGCTGGGGCGTGCGCTGCCCTGCGCCGGGCTGGGCAGCAGGTAGTAGCCGATGTAGGGTACGAACAGCACCGCTGCCACCCATGACACCAGCAAGGCAATGACGGTGACCTGGAAGATCGAGCGCGTGTATTCGCCGGTAGACGATGCGGCGGTGGCAATCGGCAGGAAGCCGGCCGCCGTCACCAGCGTGCCGGAGAGCATCGGCATGGCGGTTGACGTATAAGCGAAGCTGGCCGCGCGGGTGCGATCCCAGCCCTGCTCCATCTTGGTGGCCATCATCTCCACCGCGATGATCGCGTCATCGACCAGCAGACCGAGCGCCAGGATCAGCGCGCCGAGCGAAATCTTGTGCAGACCGATGTGGTACTGGTGCATGAAGAGGAAGGTGATCGCCAGCACCACGGGGATCGAGATCGCGACGACGATGCCGGTGCGCAGGCCCAATGACAACAGGCTGACCGCGAGCACGATGATCACGGCCTCGGCCAGCGAGCGCACGAAGTCATTCACCGAGGCCCGCACGGCCCGCGGCTGGTCGGTGACGCGTTCCAGCACGACGCCGTGGGGCAGCTGCTGCTCGATCCTCGCGACGGCTTTGTCGAGCTTCGCGCCCAGGCCGATGATGTCGCCATTCGCCCGCATCGAGATGCCGATGCCCAGCGCCTCATGGCCCATGAAGCGCATCTTGCTGGCAGGTGGGTCGACATAGCCGCGCTTCACCTCGGCCACGTCGCCCAGGGTAATCGTCCGCCCGCCTGCGCGAATCGGCAGCTTGCGGAAGTCTTCCAGCGCGGCGAAATCGCCACTGGGGCGGAGATATACGCGCTCGTCTGCCAGTTCGAAGTAGCCGCTCGCGGTCTTGGCATTCTGCTCGGAAATTGCCGCCATCAGCACGCGCGGGTCGATGCCCAGGGTCGCCATCTTGATGGGCGAGAATTCCACGTAGAGGCGCTGCTCCTGCTCGCCGAAGAACTCGACCTTGGCCACGTCGGGCACGGTCAGCAGTTCCTGGCGAATGGCTTCGGCATGACGCTTCAGCTCCGTATAGCTCATGCCATCGCCGACCAGGGCAAAGATATTGCCGAAGGTGTCACCGAACTCGTCGTTGAAGTAGGGGCCGTTGATGCCGGTCGGCAGGTTCTGGCGGATGTCGCCGATCTTCTTGCGCACCTGGTACCAGATGTCCTTCATCTGGGCCGATTCCAGCGAATCGCGGGCCAGCACCAGCACGAAGGACTCGCCCGGACGCGAGAAGCTGCGCAGGGTTTCCACCTCGTTCATTTCGCGCAGTTTCTTCTCGATCTTGTCGGTCACCTGCTGCTCGACTTCGAGCGCGCTGGCGCCCGGCCAGTTGGTACGCACCACCATTACCTTGAAGGTGAAGGGCGGATCTTCGCTCTGGCCCAGTTTCGTGTAGGCCCCCAGGCCGATCACGGTGAGCATCACCATGATGAAGAGGACGAACTGCGGGTGCCTGAGGCCCCATTCGGAGAGGTTGAAGTTCTTCATCGCGTCACATCCAGTGCCACGGGCGTCTTCTGCTCCACCGGCCTGACCGTCATGCCGGCGGTGAGGGCATGGGCGCCCACGCTTACCACGCGGTCGCCGCTCGCCAGGCCTTTGGCAATCGTGGCCGTGTCGTCGCGGTAGTCGGCGACTTCAACGGCGCGAGCCTGCACCGCATTGTTTGCATCCACCACCCAGACTTGCGTGCCCTGTGTGCCCTTGGTGACGGCCGGCAAGGGCACGGTCACGGCCGTGTCGGCGCGCGCTGCGGCAAAGGCCACGGCAGCGGTGGAGCCGAGCTTGAGATCTCCGGCGGGCTGATTCAGTTTCACGCGGACGGCATAGGTACGCGTGACGGTATCGGCGCTCGCCGCGACCTCGCGTACCTGTGCCGGCAGCGTTTGCTCCTGCGCATTCCAGGGCCGGACCATTGCCGGCGCCCCGGGCTTGATGCTGGCGGCGCGGGTCTCCGGAATCCAGATCAGGACTTCCAGCTCGCCCGGGTCGGCCACGCGTGCCACGGCTTGCCCGGCTGCGACGACCTGGCCGGCTTCCACCGGCAGCGCCGTGACGACGCCGTCGCGGTCTGCCACCAGCGTGGTGTAGCCAATCTGGTTGCTCGAAATGCTGGCCTGCGCTTTGGCCTGGCTCAGGCGTGCCTGCGCGGCGTCGAGCTGGGTCTGGCGCGTTTCCAGCGCACTGCTGCTGATGAACTTCTGCGCCGCCAGATTGCGCGCCCGCTCCAGCTCGGCCTGGGCGAGGCGAACATCCGCCGTGGCCGCGGCGACCTGCGCCTGGGTGGCCGAGGCAGAGAGCTGCAAGTCTTGTGGATCCAGACGCGCCAGTGCCTGCCCCTTGTGGACGCGGTCGCCCAGGCTCACCAGCCGCGCCGCGATCTTGCCGCCCACGCGGAAGCTCTGGTCGACTTCATGACGGGCGCGGACTTCGCCGGAGTAGACCGACCATGCCGCGTCGGCTGGCGCACCGACTGTGGTGACCACCACCGGGCGCGGCGCGAGCTTGGGCTGTTCGGGGGGTGAGCAGGCGCTGAGCGTCAGCGCCGCCGTCAGGGAGACAAGCAAACCGGTTTTCATTTTTGAGGGTGCTCCGGAAGGGGGGAGGTGGGGTGGGGGTGGGTCAGAAGACCGTTCAGCAATACATCCAGGTGCGCATGCAGATAGACCTCGGGGTCGATGGCCGACGTGTCGCAATGCGCGAAGCTCTGGCACCACATGTGGTTGAAGATCAGCGGCTTGATGGCCAGATCGCAGATCAGCATCGGCTCACAGGGGCGAAACACGCCCTGGGCGATGCCCGTCTCGGCCACCCGGCGGAACAGCGCCTGCCCGCGCAGCACCACGTTCTCGAAGAAGAACTGCGCCACTTCGGGGAAGTTGCCGGCCTCGGCCATCACCAGCTTCGGAATCCCGCCCAGCTTGGTCGAACCGATCTCGCGCCACCAGCGCGTCACCAGGTGCTGCAGCGTCGCCGCCGGGTCGCTGGCCGCCTGGGCCGCCAGGTCTTCGCCCTCGGCAATCAGTGGCACCATCGACTCCTGCACCACGGCTTTGAGCAGCGCCTCCTTGCTTTCGAAATACAGGTACAGCGTGCCTTTCGACACGCCGGCGCGCTGCGCGATCTCGTCCAGCCGGGCTGCAGCAAAGCCTTTCTCGACGAATACATCGAGCGCCGCGGCCAGCAATTCACCGGGGCGGGCCTCCTTGCGGCGTTGGCGGGGGGCGGGTTGAGGGGCTGACACCTGCAGGACTCCGTTCGTATGTTTTGAGCGCCCAGATTGCCGTGCGGCCATTGCACGGGTTTCTCTGCACTGTGAAGAAACGTGAAGATTAGTTACTGACTGTTTAGTCAGTATTGGCGCCGGGCGCGAAATGCGTCCAATCAGGAATTCTGACGGGCCGATCGAAGCGGTTTATCTGCATCGCCCGACGAAGCCAGCAGGATTCCCGCCCGTTCGACGCCGATTCGCGTAAGCTGGGCCCGGGGGCTGATTCCTGATCGGACGTGCTGGCTGGCCAGGTGGGCAGTGGCCGCTGCTGAGGAGGCCTTCGTTCATCGACTCACGCGCTTGACTACATTCGCAGAGAGGCCCCGCTGTCACGACAACGTGGGTGTTTCTTGCCAGTGGATCACTTGGAAGAAAGGAACACACATGATGACCCGTAAATGCGCCATGGCACTCCTGATGGGGCTGCTTGGGCTTGCCGCCTGCTCGAAAGGCGTGCCGACCGTCAGCAACATCGACAACATTGTTGTGGACGGCAAGACCCTCACCAAGAAAGAGTTCATCGATACCTATTGTGCCGGCCAGACTGGCAATACCACCTGCATCAGCGTCGGTAACGCGCTGAGCCAGGAAGAGGCCAAGAGCACTACCACACCCTGATCGGCGAGCCCCTGGCCCGGTAAGTGCAGGGGGCTGAAGAGCCGCACCCTGCTTGGCTCTGCAGGCATGCCAAGCCAGCAAGCCCATGCAGGCTGCCTGCTGGCTTGATGCCTTTGGAGAGGGCCGTCAGACGCGGCTCTCCGAAGGGCGTCTGGCTAGTGATTGCAGTCGAGGGGGCGCAGTTCGGCGTGGTCAAACGGCAGATGCAGCCATTCCGCCGGCGCCAGCTGGCGGGCCTGCCCGGCTATCGCGCGCAGCGGGCCACCGTGGCTCACGATCAGCAAAGGCCGCGGCGCGGTGCGGGCACGCCAGTCGCGGGCTGCCGCGGTGGCGCGCGCGGCCATTTCGGCTGCGGTTTCACCGCCCGGTGGGCGAAAGTGGAGCGGCGCTGCCGCCCAGGCATCGATCAGGCTGCGCGGGATGTCGTCGTAGCGTGCCAGCTCCCACTCGCCAAAATCGATTTCCATCAGTCGCGCGTCGGTGTCGCAGGGGCCCAGCGCCTCGGCAAGCCGCAGGCAGCGTGAAGACGGGCTGCTGACAATGGCGAGATCCGCAGGCAGCTGCGTCCGCAGCCGGGCGGCGATTGCGGCGGGGTCTTCTGCCAGCGCCACATCACTGCGCCCGTAGCAGATTCCTGGGGCCACCGCGACGCGCGGATGGCGCAGCAGGTAAAGCCCGCTCATGCCCGCAGCATCGCGCAGAGCACGAGGTAGGCGCTGATTTCGGCGATCTGCTGGCAGGCGCCGAGCGCGTCGCCGGTGTAGCCGCCAATGCGGCGGTGCAGATACTTTCCCCAGAGCAGCGCGCAGACCAGACAACATCCCGGCACGGCAAGCGCCGCCGTGCCAACGAGCCAGCCCTGTTGCCAGGCCAGCGCCGCCGGCAGCAGACCGAACAGCGCGCCGGGCAACCACTCGGTGGCGCGCAGCCCTTCTGCCACAGGCTTGGCACGCGTGCTGTCATCCTCGCGCACATAGCGCATGCTTGCCATCAGCATCAGTGCGGCAGCGCGTGAGGCCGCATGAACCACTGGCAGGGCGGCGAGCGCAGCCGGGCCAAGTGCGTCGAGCGCAGCAAACTTGAGCGCAAATGCCATCAGCAAGGCGATTGCGCCATAGGTGCCGATGCGGGAATCTTTCATGATCGCGAGCACCTGGGCTTTCTCCCAGCCGCCCCCCAAACCATCGGCACTGTCGGCGAGGCCGTCCTCATGGAAGGCGCCTGTCATCAGCAGGCTGGTCAGCATCGACAGCAGCACGGCAATTTGCCAGGGCAGCACCAGGCTGGCGGCATACAGCGCGGCAGCGGCCACAGCGCCCACCAGCAGGCCCACCAGCGGGAAGTAGCGCGTGGCGCGATTCAGCTCGGCGGAGGACCACCCCACCCAGCCCGGCACGGGAATGCGGGTGAAGTAGCCCAGCGCAATGAAGAAACGGCGGATTTCGAGCATGCAATGCAGTGAGATCGGGCGAGGGCGTCGATCTTAGCAGAGCGCGCTACTGGCTTCGCGGGCGGCGGCCATCTATAATCGAGGCTCTTTCCGAGGAGCGTTGCGAGGCCCGTCCCACGGCCCCAGGCTCGGAACCCGCGCCAGCATTGGCTGTGCGGGCAAGACTTAACGGCGCTCACCTTCACCGTGCCAGGCACGGGGCAGAGGGTGAGAGGTTCCGCCGCCGGCACATATCCTTCTCCTCTGCCCCTGCGTTTGCCGCTGAAGGTGTTTCCTTGTCCGGAGAACCACTATGCAAGCCGATCGCAGCACCGACATCACCGCCCTTCTGCATGAACGCATCCTGATTCTGGATGGCGGCATGGGCACCGAGATCCAGCAGTACAAGCTTACCGAGGCGGACTATCGCGGCGCGCGCTTTGCTGCGCACAACAAGGATCTCAAGGGCAACAACGATCTCTTGGTGCTGACCCGCCCGGACGTGGTCGGGGCGATCCACCGCCAGTACCTCGAAGCCGGTGCGGACATCATCGAGACTTGCACTTTCAACGGCACGCGCGTGTCGCAGGCCGAATACGGGCTGCAAGATTACGCCTACGAGATCAACGTAGCCGGTGCGCGCCTGGTGCGTGAGCTGTGCGACGAATTCACCGCGAAGACACCCAGCCAAGCCGCGCTACTGCGCCGGCGTGCTCGGGCCGACCTCGCGCACGCTGTCGATCTCGCCGGACGTGAACGACCCCGGCTACCGCAACATCAGCTTCGATGCGCTGGTTGATGACTACTACGACTCCGCCAAAGCCCTGATGGAAGGCGGCGCCGATCTGCTGCTGATCGAAACGGTGTTCGACACCGCCAACGCCAAGGCCGCCATCTTCGCCGTGCTCAAGCTCTTCGACGATCTGGGCCGCAAGTTGCCGATCATGATCTCCGGCACGATTACTGATGCCTCGGGCCGCACGCTGTCGGGCCAGACTGCTACCGCGTTCTGGAACTCGCTCAAGCACGCCAAACCGATTTCCTTTGGCCTCAACTGTGCGCTCGGCGCCAAGGAGCTGCGCCAGTACGTGGCCGAGCTTTCTGGCGTGTGCGACACCTTTGTCTCTGCCCACCCGAACGCCGGTCTGCCCAACCCGCTGGCGCCCACCGGCTATGACGAGACGCCCGAACAGCTCGCTTCGGACATCAAAGACTGGGCCGAATCCGGCTTCCTGAATATCGTGGGTGGCTGCTGTGGCACGCGCCCGGCGCACATCAAGGCCGTGGCCGACGTGGTGGCCAGCATCCGCCCGCGCGCGATTCCCGAGCTTGAAGTGAAGCAACAGCTCGCCGGCCTGGAGCCCTTTGCCATTGGCAAAGACAGCCTGTTTGTGAACGTCGGCGAGCGCAACAATGTCACCGGCTCCAAGCTCTTTGCCAAGATGATCATTGAAGGCCGTTTCGACGATGCGCTGGCCGTTGCCCGGCAGCAGGTGGAAAACGGCGCCCAGGTCATCGACATCAACATGGACGAGGCCATGCTGGATTCCAAGGCCGCGATGGAGCGCTTCTTGAAGCTCATCGCCGCCGAGCCGGACATCAGCAAGGTGCCGATCATGATCGATTCCTCGAAGTGGGAGATCATCGAAGCCGGCCTCAAGTGCATTCAGGGCAAAGGCATAGTCAATTCCATTTCGATGAAGGAAGGCGAAGCCGCGTTCCTGCATCACGCCCGCCTGTGCATGAAGTACGGCGCCGCCGCCGTGGTGATGGCCTTCGACGAGCAGGGCCAGGCCGACACCTATGCGCGCAAGACGGAGATCTGCAAGCGCGCCTACGACCTGCTGATGACGATTGGCTTCCCGCCCGAAGACATCATCTTCGACGCCAACATTTTCGCCATTGCCACCGGCATCGAAGAACACAACAACTACGCCGTCGATTTTATCGAGGCCGTGCGCTGGATCACGCAAAACCTGCCGCATGCCAAGACCAGCGGCGGCGTCAGCAACGTGAGCTTCAGCTTCCGCGGCAACGATCCGGTGCGCGAAGCGATCCACACCGTCTTCCTCTATCACGCCATCCAGGCGGGGCTCACCATGGGCATCGTCAATGCCGGCCAGCTCGGCGTGTATGACGACCTCGCCCCCGAGCTGCGCGAGAAAGTGGAAGACGTCGTGCTCAACCGTCATCCAGATGCCGGCGAGCGCCTCGTCGAGTTCGCGCAGACCGTGAAGGGCCAGGCCAAGGAAAACGTGCAGGATCTCGCCTGGCGCGAGTGGCCGGTGGAAGAGCGACTGTCGCACGCGCTGGTCAAGGGCATCACCCAATTCGTGGTCGAAGACACCGAGGAGGTTCGCGCCAAGCTCTTCAGTGAAGGCAAGCCGCCGCTGGCCGTGATTGAAGGCCCGCTGATGGCCGGCATGGCCGTGGTGGGCGATCTTTTTGGCGCGGGCAAGATGTTCCTGCCGCAGGTGGTGAAATCTGCCCGCGTGATGAAATCTGCCGTTGCGCACCTCATCCCCTATATCGAGGAAGAGAAGAAGCGCACCGGCGCGGCCGCCAAGGGCAAGATCATCATGGCGACGGTGAAAGGCGATGTGCATGACATCGGCAAGAACATCGTCGGCGTGGTGCTCAGCTGCAATGGCTACGAAGTCGTCGACCTCGGCGTGATGGTGCCGTGCGACAAGATCCTCGCCGCCGCCAAAGAGCATGGCGCGCAGGCCATCGGCCTGTCCGGCCTGATCACGCCTTCGCTCGAAGAGATGGCCCATGTCGCCAGCGAGATGAAGCGCCTCGGCTTTGGTGGCGAAAATGCCGTGCCGCTCCTGATCGGCGGCGCGACGACTTCGCGCGCCCACACCGCGATCAAGATCGCGCCGCATTACGACGGCCCGGTGGTCTACACGCCGGATGCCTCGCGCGCCGTGGGCGTGGTCACCAGCCTGCTCTCCCTGGAGCAACGCGAGGGCTATGTTGCAGAGGTTGCAGCCGACTACGAAAAGCTACGCACTCAGCATGCCGCCAAAACCGGCGTGAAACTCGTCACGCTGGACGCCGCACGTGCCAACCGCTTCAAGTGGAATGCAGATGCCGCCTATGTGCCGGCAAAGCCCGCGCGCCCGGGCATCCAGCGTCTGCGCAACATCGATCTCGAAACGCTGGTGCAGTACATCGACTGGGGCCCCTTCTTCCAGACCTGGGATCTGGCTGGCGCCTACCCGGCGATTCTGGAAGATGACGTGGTGGGGGAGACTGCGCGTAACGTTTTCAAGGATGCGCAGGCCATGCTCAAGCAGGCCGTCGAGCAACGCTGGATCGAGGTGCACGGCGTGTTCGGTCTCTACCCGGCCGCCGCCCACAATGACAGCGTGTTGATCTACAAGGATGAGTCGCGTACAGAAGTGGTCGCCCAGTGGCACGGCCTGCGCCAGCAACACGAACGCCCGGCCGGCAAGCCCAACTATTGCCTCAGCGACTTCATTGCGGATCAGGAGTCGGGCGTGCCGGACTGGATCGGCGCGTTTGCCGTTTCGGCGGGCCGTGGTCTGGAGCCACGCATCCAGGCCTACGAAGCGCAGCACGACGACTACCACGCCATCATGCTCAAGGCCCTGGCCGACCGCTTTGCCGAAGCCGCCGCCGAATGGCTGCATCAGCGCGTGCGCCGTGAATACTGGGCCTATGCGGCCGACGAGGCGCTCGACAACGCAGCACTCATCGCCGAGAAGTACACCGGCATCCGCCCCGCCCCGGGTTACCCGGCTTGCCCGGACCACACCGCCAAGGGCGAGCTGTTCAAGCTCATCAATCCGCAGGACGCCATCGGCCTGGAGTTGACTGAGACTTTCGCGATGTACCCGGCTGCGGCGGTGTCAGGCTTCTATCTCGCGCACCCGGAGGCGCAGTACTTCGCAGTGAGCAAGATCGGCGAAGACCAGATGCAGGATTGGGCGCAGCGGGCGGGCTTCAGCGAGGCCGAGGCAAAGAGGTGGCTGGCGCCGATTCTTTGATTGGTGTGGGTGTATGAAATAACAAAGGGACGCTTGGTCCCTTTGTTTTCTGTGATGCAAAGAATAGAAAAGCACAGCGCCTGCGGCTTTTCTGGTTCGCATGTGGTTTCGAGCAAAAGGGGCCAGGCTGAGCAAAAGGGGGGCTCGAATTATCCAGCGTGTCATGCCCCTTCCCGCAGATCCTCACCCAGCGGCGTTCTTCTGGCACATGCCTCCGCAAGCCGCGTCCGACCTGGCTGTACGGACAAGCCATCCTCTGACCAAGGCGCAATGGTCTTATCAGATCAGGTGCGTGAGCAGCAGGTAGCCGGATCCGGTGAAGCTGGCTTCGGTGGCGCACTGGCAGGCGTCAAGGCTGCGGTTTGGCGGGTGGTTATCCTTGCTATTTCTCCATGCCGTGGAGGAATTGCAAGGATGCCTTCGCGATTCGACCACTCTTTCTCTTGGCTCGCGAACTGCCCATTTCCGTATGCGCTGTGAGGTGTGGCGGGTTCGGCTGCCGCTACGGTTGAGCCTGCTCTAAATGGTTGTAACCGCGCACGGCGGAGTGGTCGAGGCGGGCCCGACTCGCAGGGTGGGGTGCAAACCCCACCGGATGTTTCCCGGTGCGTAACGATGTGTGTTGATCGTGCTGGCGGAGTTGGCACATCGCCCTACACCGGAGAAGCGGATTGTTGAGGAACGCGGGAAGCAAGTGGCCCGGGTGGAGGCCGCTGGCCGGAATCCGGGGGGGGCTGTCGATCTCCCCCGGATTCCGCTGCGCTGCATCCGGGCTACACGGCGCAAGGCGTACCGCATGCCTTGATCAAAGTGGCACCGTTTTCACGCCGCCCTGCGCGGAACGCTGCGGGTTCACTCGGCGGTTGTGCATTTCTCGTTTTGATTGCCTTTTTCCAGCCACCAGAGGGGAATCGCCTGGCCGGTTTCGAGCAGGGATTTCAGGCTGGACAGCACCACCGGCCAGCCGAAGCTGATGCCCTTGAGCATGGCGGAGTCCGGCTGCAGGCCTGTGTGCGTCACGGTGAGCTTGACCAGGCCTTCCAGCGGCTCGATGTCATACGCCACCTGGGAGTAGGCGGCCGGATCGTTCGCTGACGCCGGGCTCGCCCAACTCAGTACCAGGCGCCTGGGTTCATCCACCTCCAGCACCTTGCCCACGATGTCGATGGTGCCAGCTTCGTCGCAGCGTTGGTGCCGCCATTCGGAGCCGACTTTCCAGTCGGAGACGTTGTGGTGATACCAGTACTGCTTGGTGAACGCAGGGTCGAGCAGGGCGTTCCAGAGTTTTTGTGGGGTGGTGGTGATGTAGCTGACATAGATGAACTGCGGTTTGTCGTTCATGATTTTTCTTTCCCTTCCAGTCTCTGTTTGAGGGTGTGCAGGGCGTCCAGCTCGTTGCGTTCGAACCTGGCAATCCAGCGCTCTGCGACTTCGTGGATGGGCACGGCATTCAGGTAGTGCAGCTTTTCCCGCCCCCGCCAAAACACGGTGACGAGATTGGCTGCTTCAAGCAGGGCGATGTGCTGTGTCACGGCTTGTCTGCTCATGTTCAGCTCTGCGCACAGTGCATTGAGGGTCTGCCCGTTCTCGGCACGCAACCGGTCCAGCAACTGCCTGCGGCTGGGATCGGCGAGTGCCTTGAACACTTTGTCCATGTCATCCATAGGTTGATAATAGGCAAGTAAACACTTGCATGTCAACGGCAAAACTGAATGGCGCAAACCGGGCTGTTTTCGAGCGTGGTCTGGCACGCCGTCGCTTCAGGGGCTGAGCAGGCGGCTCTCCTGTGCAGGGTCGTTAATGCTCAGCTTGGGGGCGAGACGCCCCGGAGGTGCGAGTTCCGCTGCTTCAGGATTCAAGCCGGGAGCGTTGTGCCTTGGCGTCACCCCGTTGTACCGTGCGGGGAAGCGAGGTGGCGCGGACTGTTATGCGATACGATTGGCGCTGAGGTAAGACAATCGATCACACAACAACAAGGGGAGGGGAAGGATGAGTGAGAACGTGTATGCGCCGCCGCGTGCGTCGCTTGTAGGCGAGACCAAGCAGTGCGATGAGTGCGGGGAGGTGATCCGGCAGAAGGCGGAGATCTGCCCGAAGTGCGGGGTGCGCCAGCGTCGGCGTGTGAGCAAGGTGGCGTTGTTGCTGCTGACCTTCTTTCTTGGCGGGATCGGGATGCACAAGTTCTATTTGCGCCGTCCGGGCTGGGGGATCGTCTATCTGCTGTTTTGCTGGACGGGGATCACGGGGCTGGTGGCCTTGATCGAGTTCATCATTTACGCCTGTACGAGCGAGGAATCCCTTAACGAGAAGTATGAGGCGGGGGGTGGCGTGGTGATCGCGGCGGTGGCCGTGGTCATGGCGATCGCGGTGATAGGCATTCTTGCGGCGATCGCGCTGCCGGCCTATTCCGACTACACGGGCCGGGCCAAGGCGCAGCAGGCGCTGCAGGGCAGCGAAACGATGCGCAGCGAAGTGGAGGGGTTCATCACGCGCACGCATCGCTTGCCGCGGGCGCCGTCGGAGGTTCGGCTCGACACGGTGGAATACGTGGGCACCCTCGCGACTGTGAGCCTGGAGCAGGATGGCGTGATGGTGGTGCGCTTTCAGCCGGGGAACGGTGCGCTCAGCGGACAGACGATCGAGATGGTGCCGCAGCTGGAAGGCGATAGTCTGCGTTGGGATTGCACGGGGGGTACGCTCAGTCCGCGTAGCCGACCGCAGGCCTGCCGCCCGCCAAAATAGCAGGTAGTCTGGCCGTGCTGGCCGTGAGCTCCTCGCGCTACATGCGCGCCGTCAGCCGATCAAGCTGATTGGCGAAGGCTTGCCGGTCGGCCTGGCTGAAGGCGGCGGGGCCGCCGGTCTGCACGCCTGAGGCGCGCAATTCTTCCATGAAATTGCGCATGGCGAGGCTCTCGCGCACGTTCTCGGTGGTGTATCGCTCGCCCCGCGGGTTGAGCGCCGTGCCGCCACGGGCGATCACCTGCGCGGCCAGCGGGATGTCTGCGGTGACGACGAGATCACCGGGCTGCAGCTGCTCTGCGATGAAGTTGTCGGCGACGTCGAAGCCAGCCGGCACCTGCACCGCACGGATGAACGGCGAAGGCGGCACGCGCAGCATCTGGTTGGCAACCAGCACCGTGTCGAGCTGTTTGCGGGTGGCGGCACGGAAGATGATCTCTTTGATCACCACCGGGCAGGCGTCGGCGTCGACCCAGAGCCGGGGTTTGGCCCGTGCGGGGGCGGCTTCAGCCATGCCGGAAGGCCGTGTGCCGGCGTCGGGGCGCGCTCAAGCCTTGGCGGCCGTCAGCTTGAGGAACTTGTCCATCAGCTGATCCTTGTCTTCGACGCGGTTCGGGTCAAGCGGGATGCAATCGACCGGGCATACCTGCTGGCATTGGGGCTCGTCGTAGTGACCGACGCACTCCGTGCACTTGTCGGGGTCGATCTCATAAATTTCATCGCCTTGAGAGATGGCGTTGTTGGGGCACTCGGGTTCGCAAACGTCGCAGTTGATGCATTCATCGGTGATATACAGGGCCATGAAACTTACCTCTTACTTGTGGGTTTTGTGGGTGACGATTTTCTGCCGAATCTGTTCGGCAACCAGCGGATGGACAAAAGTTTCGATATTTCCGCCCAGCAGGCCGATCTCTCGAACCATTGTGGCAGACAGGAACATGTGTTCTTCGCCGGGGGTGAGAAAGACGGTTTCCACGTCGGGGTGGAGGCGGCGATTCATGCCGGCCATCTGGAATTCGTATTCGAAATCGGAGACGGCGCGCAGTCCGCGCACGATCACCTGGGCGCGGTGTTCGCGGATGAAGTCGATCAACAGGCCAGAGAAGCCGAAGACCGAGACGTTCGGCAGATCGGCCAGAACCGTGCGGGCGAGGCTTACGCGCTCGTCGAGCGAAAAGAGAGGGCGCTTGCCCGGACTATCTGCAACGCCAATGATCACCCGATCAAACAGTCGCGCGGATCGGCGAGCCAAATCTTCGTGACCCCGCGTCAGGGGGTCGAACGTTCCCGGATAAACAGCCAGACGCTCACTCATGCTTGCCACCGAGGGGTTGGGCGCGAAGGAGCTGATAGTGCACCTGCCCGGCACGCGCGGATTTGATGGAGGTTAAGGCGCCCAGGGCTGTCACCGGATGCTCGCTTTCAACATAGACCCGGCTGTCGGCCGAGAGGATCGCGCCCAGTTTCGGACCGAGCTTCTCCAGCCAGCCCTGATTGAAGGGTGGGTCGAGAAACACGACGTCGAACGGGGCGTGTGGCATGCTCAGAAAGTCCAGTGCGCTGCCGCGGTGGAGCTTGACGACATGTTCGCAACGCAGCGTGGAGGCGGTCTGGCGAAGGTGTGCCACCACTTTTGGCGCCTGGTCGACCAGGGTGACCTCAGCTGCACCGCGTGAGGCGGCCTCGAAGCCCAGGGCCCCGCTGCCGGCAAACAGGTCCAGGCAGCGCAGCCCGCGCAAGTCCTGCCCCAGCCAGTTGAACAGCGTTTCGCGAACGCGGCTGGGCGTGGGGCGCAGACCGATCGAATCCGGGACGTCTATGAGCCTTGAGCGCCATTCGCCACCGATAATCCGTATTCTGCTCAAGCCCTGTTCCTTCGCGTGCACGTGGTGCCAGAAAGGGGGCGAGTATCGCTAGTTCGGTCGGTTCCGGCAAGGGCCGACTGGCCTTGGTGGCGGTGCGGCAACACGCGCGCATGCCCGCGGCGCCCAAGGGGCCACGCCGCATTCTGCTAGACTAAGCGCCCAATGCGTTTTATGCGTTTCGTTGCCGATTTTTCACACAATGTTCAGTTTTTTCAAGAAAAGCAGTGCCGAGAGCGATCCGACTTCTACCGCGCCGGCGGCGCCAGAGCAGGTGGTGCAGCCACGCTCGTGGCTGGATCGTCTCAGAACCGGGCTGTCGCGGACACGCGAGCAGATCGGCTCCTTGGGCAGCGTATTTTCGCGCCGAAAAATTGACGAAGACTTGCTGGAAGAGCTCGAGGCCACGCTGTTGATGGCGGACTGTGGCGTGGAGGCGACCAATACCTTGCTGGCGGAACTCCGCCGCCGCTGGAAGCAAGACAAACTGGAGACCGGCGAGCAGTTGCGTGAGGCGCTGGCGCAGACACTTGCCAAGTTGTTGGGGCCCTTGCAAGCGCCGCTTGAGGTGGCGGGACACCGTCCTTTCATCATCATTCTGGCGGGTGTGAATGGGGCAGGCAAAACGACGTCGATCGGCAAGCTGGCACATCAGTTCCGACAGCAGGGCAAGAGCGTGCTGCTGGCGGCGGGCGATACCTTTCGTGCCGCTGCGCGGGAGCAGTTGCTGGAGTGGGGGCGGCGGAATGATGTAGTCGTGATTGCGCAGGAGGGCGGGGACCCCGCCGCGGTGGCGTTTGACGCCATCGCCGCGGCAAAAGCGCGTGGGATCGATATCGTAATGATCGACACAGCGGGGCGCTTGCCCACGCAGTTGCATCTGATGGAGGAGATTGCCAAGGTCCGCCGCGTGGTGCAGAAGGCTGAGCCGAGTGGGCCTCACGAAGTGTTGCTAGTGCTTGACGGGAATGTCGGACAGAACGCGCTGACGCAGTTGAAGGCTTTTGACAAGGCAATTGGCGTGACGGGGCTGATCGTGACGAAGCTCGACGGGACCGCTAAAGGCGGGGTGATTGCGGCGATAGCGAGGACTCACCCCAAACCGTTGCGCTACATCGGCGTGGGCGAAGGAATTGAGGACATGCAGGTGTTCAAGGCAGAAGAGTTTGTCGATGCCCTGTTGAGCCCTGTCGAAGAGGCGGCAGCGACGCCTTAGAACTGTGCATTACTTGGATGCAGCGGCCAGGATACTTGGGTGTAATAGCGAACCGGCCTGCCCTGTGCCCACTGGAACGTGATTTCTGGCAGCGGCGTGACCGACTGGTCGGCATGTTTCTGACTTTCAGCAAGGATTTTTATCGTCTTGCATCGACAATGCGCAACACTCATTATTGGCTGAAGCAAAGCAATGATTCAGTTTGATCAGGTCACCAAGCGCTACCCCGGCGGGCACGAGGCGCTCTCGGACGTCAGTTTCGAAATCAAGCATGGCGAGCTGGTCATTCTTGCGGGTCACTCCGGCGCCGGGAAAAGCACGCTGCTGAAGCTGATCGCGGCCCTTGAGCGGCCGACCCAGGGGAGTGTGTGGGTAAGTGGCCAGAACGTCGGCAATCTCAAGGCCAGCCAGGTGCCTTACCTGCGCCGCAGTCTGGGGCTTGTCATGCAGGATCACCGATTGCTGATGGATCGTAGCGCGTTTGAGAACGTGTTGCTTCCGCTTCAGGTGGCTGGCTTAGGCGCGCAAGAGGCGGCGCGCCGCGCGCACGCCGCGCTGGAAAAGGTCGGTTTGGCGGCGCACGAGGGATCCATGCCGATTACGCTCTCGGGCGGGGAGCAGCAGCGTGTTGCGATTGCACGTGCAATCGTGAATCGCCCATCGATCCTGATCGCGGACGAGCCCACGGCGCATCTTGACCCGGCTTACGCGCGGGAGATCGCTGCCTTGTTCCGCAGCTTCCACGCGGCAGGGGTGACGGTGCTGCTGGCCACGCACGACGAGACCCTGTTCTCGCCCTACGGTGCTCGACGCCTGGAGCTGGTGCAAGGGAGCATGAAGGCATGAAAAACTGGGTTCGTTCGCAGGCGATGGCATTGCTGGAAGCCCTTTTGCGGTTGCTCGCCCGCCCCTTCAGTACTTTCTTGTCTGCGCTCGTGATCGGCATCGCGCTGACGCTACCTGCGCTGGGTTATGTCGTTCTGGATGAACTCTCCGGGCTTGCCAAAGGGGTTTCCGGGAAGCCCGAGATCAGCGTATTTCTCAAGCGAGAGATCAATACGCAGCAGGCGCTGACCTTGCAGGCGAAGCTTCAGCAAGACCCACGCGTGGCAAGCATCAAGTTTGTTTCTCGCGAAGAGGCACTCAAGCAACTCTCTGAAACGGGCGGGTTTGCAGATGTGGTGGGGAGCCTGGAAGAGAATCCATTGCCCGATGCGTTTCTGGTCGAGCCAGCGGAAGCCGCACCCCAGTACTTCGAGGCACTCAAGGCCCATTTTCTTGGCCTGCAGGAAGTAGCCCATGTTCAACTCGATTCAGCGTGGGTCAAACGCCTGCACGCAATTATCGATCTGGGCCGCCGTGGCGTACTGATGCTGGGTGCTTTGCTGGGTGCCGCGCTGATGATCATCATCTTCAATACCATCCGGTTGCAGATACTGACGCAGCGGCACGAGATTGCAGTCAGCCTTCTGGTGGGTGCGACGCGCGCTTACGTGCGGCGACCCTTTGTCTACTTTGGGTTCTTGCAAGGGCTGGTCGGTGGGTGTGTGGCTTGGGGATTGGTAGCCATGTTCATGGCTTTGATCAGCCCCAAGATTGTGTCGCTTGCGCAGACCTACAGCATCGTGTTCGAGCTTCATGGCCTCCAATGGTGGCATGTGGCGGCATTGCTGGGGTTTGCGGGGGTGCTCGGCTGGCTCGGGGCCAGCTTGTCGGTGCGTCGCCATCTTGAGGAGCGTTCTTCGCGCTGAGGGGAACGAATTCAGCTGTTAGCACTCTCAGACGTAGAGTGCTAACATAGCTTTGAATTCCGTGATATCCCAGTGCAGAAGGAGTGCCTGATGACGCAAGAACTCGCGTTCCCCGTACCGAATTCGCTCGGAAATATTGACCAGTATGTGCAGGCGGTCAATCGTTATCCCATGCTTACCGACGCGCAGGAGCTGGACCTGGCTTGGCGACTGAAGCGGGATAATGATCTGGATGCGGCGCGCCAACTGGTGCTCTCTCACCTCCGTCTGGTTGTCTCGGTCGCCAGAAATTACCTCGGCTACGGGCTCGCGCATGCCGACTTGATTCAGGAAGGCAATATCGGCTTGATGAAGGCCGTGAAGCGTTTTGATCCTGAACGGGGGGTGCGCCTGGTGTCCTTCGCGATCCACTGGATCAAGGCGGAGATTCACGAGTACATCCTGAAGAACTGGCGCTTGGTCAAGATTGCGACAACCAAAGCGCAGCGCAAGCTGTTCTTCAATCTGCGTAGCATGCGGGGTGAGAGTGCGCACCTGACGCAGGAGGATGCGCAGGGGATAGCCCAGAAGTTGGGCGTGAAGACGGAAGAAGTCTTCGAAATGCAGATGCGGTTTGCTGGCGGAGACGTTGCGCTGGAAACCGGGCCGGATGACGATGAAGAGCGCGTTGCGCCCATAGCCTGGTTGGCAGACGAGGCGGCCGAGCCCTCAGAAGTACTGGAGACGCTAGAGCTCGAACGCGTTTACGACACTGGGCTGAAGTCTGCGCTCGCCAGCCTGGATGATCGCAGTCGCGCCATCGTTCAGCGGCGCTGGCTGGTTGAAGACAATCCGGCGACCCTCCATGAGCTGGCCGCGGAGTATGGCGTTTCGGCAGAACGGATACGGCAGATCGAGTCGAAGGCCATGCAGAAGATGCGGGGTCTGCTGCACGCAGATCGGTAATCCGGCTCGCCTTGCGACGGGAATGTGTAAAAAGGAGCCCTATGCGGCTCCTTTTTCTTTGTGAAGACCTGAGGTGCGCTGAGCGCTCCCTATATAAAAAAAGGCCGCCCTAGCGAGCGGCCTTCTGTCGTCGGGCAAGTTGATCGCTTAGCGGTCGTTGCCGGCGCCGGAGATCACGTCTACCCAGACGGCGAGCAGCAGGATCGTACCTTTGACGATCATCTGCCAGAAGGAGTCGAGGCCCAGCATCGACATGCCGTTGTCCAGGCTGGCCATGATCAGCGCACCGATCAGTGCGCCATAGATGGTGCCCACCCCGCCACGGGACGATGCGCCGCCGATGAAGCAGGAAGCAATGGCATCGAGCTCACCCAGGTTACCTGCCGAAGGCCCGCCCGCTGCGAGTCGTGCCGTGGTGGTCATGCCTGCGAGGGCGCACATCAGCCCCATCAGCGCGAAAACCGCCAGCTTGATGGCCTTGACGTTGACACCCGAGAGCCGGGTGGCTTCAAGGTTGGAGCCGATGGAGTAGATCCGGCGGCCGAAAACGGTGCGGTTGGCGACAAAGGTGAAGACGGCGAGGATGATCAGGGTGATCAACACCGGGACAGGTACGCCTGGTGCGCCCTCATACGAGTTCAGCGTGTGCACAAAACCGGCGATGATCGCGGCGGCCAGCACCAGTTTGGCAACATCCTGCCAGACCGGGGTGACGGTCAGCCCGTACTTGAGCCGGCTGGTCCGCGCCTGATAGCTCTGGAAGGCCAGAAACAGAAGCGCCACGATAGCGATCGTGTTGCCCAGCCAGACCGGCAGGTAGCCTTGACCGAGCCATACGAGCCCTTGCGACTCGACCGGCACGGTGGTTCCTTTCGTGATCCCCAGCAAGATGCCGCGGAAAGCCAGAAAACCGGAAAGACTGACGATGAACGACGGGACGCGCTGATAGGCCACCCAGTAACCCGTCCAGCCACCGATGGCCACGCCCAGCAGCAGCACGATGGCAAATATCGCTGTGAGCGGGACGTGATAGGTGTAATCGAGAATTGCTGCGATCCCCCCCAGCAAGCCCAGCAGAGAGCCAACGGACAGGTCGATCTCACCTGCAATGATGATGAACACCATGCCGGAGGCCAGCATGCCGGTAATCGCCATCTGGCGGAACAGATTGGAGATGTTTCGCGGCGTCAGGAACAGGTAGTCCGTGAGGTAGTTGAAAAACACCCAGATCACGATGATCGCGAACAGCAGGGTGAGTATCTTGTACTGGGAAAAGACCCTTTGCAGGCCTTTGGATGCGGTACTCATTTTGGTGTCACTTTCTTCTCTTCAATGGTGTGTGGAGTCTCAGGCAGCGTTCTGAAGCGAGTGCCCCAGTGCCGCGGTCATGACTTGTTCCTGGGTCAGGCCGTCATTGACGAAGTCCCCCCTCAGCTGGCCTTCACCAATCACCAGCACCCGGTCACTGATCCCGAGCACTTCGGGCAACTCGGAGCTGATCATGATGATCGACAGTCCCTGCTTGACGAGTTCGAACATCAGCTTGTAGATCTCGTACTTGGCGCCGACGTCGACGCCACGCGTCGGCTCATCGAGGATCAAGACCTTCGGGTTAGGCAGGAGCATCTTGGACACGACGGCCTTCTGCTGGTTGCCACCAGACAGGCCTTTGATCGGCAAGGTAGGCGACGCCGTCTTGACGCGCATGCGGGCAATGGACTGCTGGATCTGATGCATTTCTGCCGATGCGTCAATCACGCCGAACTTTGCAAATTTGTTCAGCACCGCCATGGTGATGTTCGCCCCTACGCCTTGGAGCGGCACAATGCCATGGCGCTTGCGGTCTTCCGGTACCAGACAGATGCCTTGCGTGACCGCGTCACGAGGCGAGTTGACGCTGATCTGCTTGCCGTCGAGCCACAATTCCGCCTGGTACTCGCCGGGGTAGCAGCCAAAAATTGCCATGGCCAACTCGGTGCGCCCCGCACCGACCAGGCCGGAGATACCCAGGATCTCGCCCTTGCGAAGCTTCAGGGAGACATTGTCGACGCGCTTGCGCGCGGCGTTGGTGACGTCCACACAGGTGATGTTCTTCGCTTCAAAGAACACTTCGCCAATCGGGTGTTCTTCCCGCGGGAAAAGATTCTTGATTTCCCGACCCACCATCATGGTGATGATTTCGTTAGTATCCATCTCCGCCATCGGACGTGTGCCGACGTGCGTGCCATCGCGGATCACGCTGATCGTGTCGCATACGGCAGCAATCTCGTCGAGCTTGTGCGAGATCATGACGCAGGCAACACCCTTCTTCTTCAGCTCACGGATGATATTGAGCAGAATCTCGGTTTCCGATTTCGTCAGTGACGAAGTAGGCTCATCAAGAATCAGCAGCTTGGCTTTCTTGTTCAGCGCCTTGGCAATCTCGATCAGCTGCTGATGGCCGCCGCCATAGTTGTGAACGGGTTTGGCGACGTTCACATCCGGCATTTTGAGCTCTTTCATCAGCTCTTCGGCGCGCTGGTACATGGCGCCGTAATTCATGATGCCGCCGGGCAGCTTGATTTCGTTGCCCATGAAGATATTCTCGGCAACCGACAACTGCGGGACCAGCATCAACTCCTGGTGAATAATGACGATTCCGGCCTCTTCGGTTTCCCGAATGGTCTGCGCTTTCAGCTCCGTGCCTTCCCAGAAAATCTGGCCTTCCCACGTGCCATGCGGATAGACGGCCGAAAGCACTTTCATCAGTGTCGACTTCCCTGCACCGTTCTCGCCGCACAGCCCGACGCACTCGCCTGGCTTAACCTTGAGATCGATGCCGTTCAGTGCCTTGACGCCGCTGAAGTCCTTGACGATACCCCGCATGTCCAGAAGATATTCGGACATGATTACTTCCTCTACGATGAATTGATTTGCTACAGACAGCGGGGCGAGCCCCGCCGAGCCACCAAGCAAACGGGCCGCCGAAGCGGCCCGTCTGGGCGATGGTGAATTACTTCAGACCAAGTTGATCCTTGGTGTAGAAGTTTTCTTTGACCAGAAGGTCCATGTTGTCTTTGGTGATGACGACCGGATCCAGCAGAATCTGGTTGATGCCGCCTTCGGCCTTCTCAGCCTTGAACGCAACCTTGTTGCCCTTGACGAGGTCGACCGACAGTTTGGCGGCGTTCTCGGCAATTGCCTTCAGCGACTTGTAAACGGTCATGGTCTGCGTGCCTTGCAGGATGCGCTTACATGCAGCCAACTCAGCATCCTGACCGGAGACAGGTACCTTGCCAGCCAGCTTCTGAGCAGCCAGGGCCTGAATCACACCACCGGCGGTACCGTCGTTCGAGGCGACGATGGCATCGATCTTGTTCTGGAACTGGGTCAGAACGTTTTCAGTGATCTTGAGCGCGTTCTCAGGCAGCCAGTCCTTCACCCACTGGTCGCCCAGGATCTTGATGTCACCCTTGTCGATAGCCGGCTTGAGGGCGCGCATCTGACCCGCGCGGAACAGCTTGGCGTTGTTGTCGTCCGGCGAACCGCCGAGCATGTAGTAGTTGCCCTTCGGCTTGGCCTTCATGATCGCCTCACCTTGCATGAAGCCGACGCGCTCGTTGTCGAACGAGATGTAGGCATCGACTTCGCCGAAAATCAGGCGGTCATAAGCGATGACCTTGATGCCGGCTTTCTTGGCTTCCTTCACGACGTTCGAGAGTGCCTTGCCGTCTTTCGGCACGATCACGATTGCATCAACCTTCTTGGCGATCAGGTTCTCAAGCTGGTTCACTTGCTTGGCGGAGTCGCCATCTGCAGACTGAACGCTCACTTCGGCGCCGAGTTTCTTGGCGGCTTCGACGAAGAAGTCACGGTCACGTGCCCAGCGCTCGACGCGCAGGTCATCGATCGAGAAGCCGATTACAGGCTTGTCCTTGGACGCAAATGCCGGAAGGGTGGAGCAGGCTGCGGTGGCAGCAACAACAGCCAACAGGGTGCGACGAATAGCAAAACTTCTCATCAGGGTCTCCTTTGGTGATGACGGAAGGCTCACGCCTTCCAGCTAGCCGAGCTGCCAATGCAGTCTCGGGGTCTTGCAGCAAAATTTGCCAGCAATTGTCTCGTGTTTATATTGAGTTACCTGCCATCAAGGGTGGCGACACAGCCAAGCCCTTGTCTCGATTATTTTTCAACGTTAGTGCGGCTCTCGAACTTTTGCAATAGGGCCGAAAATCCGCTCATAAAATTAGCCCTAAGTGGTAAGCGTCGTTCGCACTCCAAGTGAACGAATCCTTTGTTGTTACGCTATCAGCGAAGGCGTTTGAAACTTACCGGAGGCATGCTGATAAACACTAATCATACGCTTCGTGCTGCGGCAGTGATACGGATCGTTTCCCGCGAAGCCCTCAAAAACAATGATGTTTTTTGCTTAGCCGCAAATACTTCTTGTGTCTGGCATTTGTCGTAATCAAAAGCATCCGATCTAGCACTATTCCAGTTGCGTTATCCGCCGTGCAGATTAACTTTCGGGAAAACGATACGTAAGCTCTGAGACCTAATCAATAGCCTTGCTCTTTGGTCCCGGCGTGGCAACGTTTTCAAGAGCCAGGGTTCAGCGTGTGCAGCCGATCCCATCATGATTTGTAGGGGTAAATACTGAGTATCATGCCCGCAACGAAACAAAAATTTTACATCTGAACTGATCAATTTTTCTGATGAATTTCCGTAAATACTTGGCGCAAGCCTTGGCGTTTGGCGCAAGTCCTTGAAAACACTTGGTTTGGCATTAGGCGTGTTGCTGGTAAAGGCGGAGGCGGCACGTGTGGCGGTAAAAATTCGCCGGTTGTGACGACTGATAACGTTTTCATTTCCTGCGAAACAAGTGAGTAAGTTGCGGCTTAGCGTTGGAGTACATGCTGCAATGCTTCCAGAAAGACGCGGGTCCGCGCGGGTATGAGACGCCGACTGGGCATGACAGCCCACACTGTCGTTGTGGGGAGTTGCCAGTCAGGCAGTACCGGAAGCAACAGACCGTCAGCCACGGCAGAAGTGGCAATTCGCGTTGATAGGCCGACAATTCCCAAGCCATGCGTGGCGAGATCCCTTAACAGCGCGACCGAGTTGGCGGCAAGAGGGCCCGGGGGCAGGCCGTCCCAGGTCTCGTCCTTTCTTGTCAGTCGCCACCGTTGCGCTTCGCCGCTGCTGGTCAGTAATTGAAGGGCGGTATGGTTTAGCAACTCAGCCGGGCTCGTTGGGGTACCAAAGCGCTGGAGGTATGCGGGGCTTGCGAAAAGTGCGCTCGTCAGTGCGACGATTTTGCGCGCAACAAGGCTTGCGTCATCGGGGAGGCGGTCGGCGACGCGTAGCGCCAGATCGTATTGCTCGCCGATGACATCGACCCGCCGAGGGGAAAGATCCAGTTCAAGCTTGACGTTCGGGTAGTTTGAGGCGAACTGCAAGAACAGGGGGGCGGCAATCCACTCTTCGAAGTTCGGGGGCATCGAGACTTTTAGGCGCCCCCGCGGCATGGCCTGACGCTGTTGGGCGATGTCGCCGACTGCTTCGGCTTCTTCCTGCAGGCGACGGGCGTGTTCCAGGATGCCGAGCCCGAACTCGGTAAGCAGCAGTTGGCGCGTGCTGCGTGTCAGTAGCCGCTCTCCCAGTTGCAATTCCAGGGCACTGAGACGCCGAGATAGGGTTGATTTCGGTAAGCCGTAGCGGGTAGCCGCAGCAGAGAGGCTGCCCGCGTCCACAATGCGGGCGAAGAGCAGCAGGTCATTGGCGTCGGGTGTCATGGCCTTAAAAGTTCTAAAAATGGAACAATACTATCCAATAATGCGGCTTCCGGTGCGGCTATGGAATCGATAGAGTCTACTCACCCTCACTTTGACGGAGACCCAAGATGAAGATTCTGCAAATCAATTCGAGCGTTCGCGGGACGGCCTCGGCGTCCACGCGTCTTGCCAGCAGCATTGTCGCGCGCCTTCTGCGGCTAGATCCCAAAGCGACGCTTGTCGTGCGCGAGGCGACGCGGCAACCCATTCTGGATGAAGTTGCGTTGGAAGCGCTGTTTACGCCGGCAGATGCGCGTAGCCCGGAGCAAGCGGCGCGCACAGCGATTGATGACGCGACGATTGCAGAGGTGCAGGCCGCTGAGGTGCTGGTGATTGGGGTCCCGATGTACAACTTCGGCGTGCCGGTGCAACTCAAAGCATGGATCGATGCGATTGCGAAGGCAGGCGTGACCTTCCGCTATACCGCCAGCGGCCCGGAGGGCTTGCTGAAGGGGAAGAAAGTGTTTGTGGCACTGGCGCGTGGCGGTCTCTACCGCGATACCCCCGCTGATTCGCAAGTGCCGTATCTGAAGAGTGTGTTGGGCTTCTTGGGCATGAGCGATATTCATTTCATTCATGCGGAGGGGCTGGCGATGGGCGAGGACGTGGCGGCAAAGGCATTTGCCGCCGCCGAGGCGGAAATTGAAAATCTGGCGTTGTAGGTGAGAATGGCCGTTGAAATTGCGGCCTCTCAAGACCCTTCAGCGGCAAGGTTCTACAGCAGGAGCAGGCTATGAGCACCGTAAAGCAAGGAACTCCAGGAAGCCCCTTCGTATCGCGAGCCGTGGAGCGGCTCTTCGAAGGGCACGCGACCTCCGATGGTGCGGGCGTAAAGCTGACCCGCGTGCTTACGCGCGAACTACAGCCCCGCCTCGACCCGTTTTTGATGCTGGACGCTTTTCGCAACGAGAACCCAGATGACTATATGGGCGGTTTTCCTGACCACCCCCATAGAGGCTTCGAAACGATCACCTACATGCTGGCTGGCCACATGCGCCATCACGACAGCGCTGGCAATAGCGGCCTGCTGGAGGCAGGTGGCGCGCAGTGGATGACCGCAGGTCGCGGGCTGATCCACTCAGAATTGCCGGAGCAGCAAGATGGCTTGATGGAGGGATTTCAGCTCTGGCTTAACTTGCCGGCAAAGAACAAGATGATCGCGCCGAGCTATCGCGATATCCCGCCGGAAGCTATCCCGGAGTTTGTGCGTAACGAGGTCCGGGTTCGTGTGATAGCCGGGGTTGCGGACGGTGTAGTGGGCGCGGTGACGCGTCCCGATACTGAGCCGCTATTCCTGGATATTCATTTGCCGGCGGGCGCAGACTTCGCGCAGGAGATCCCGTCGAGCCACAACGCCTTTCTCTATGTCTATCGGGGAGTGGCCAAGGTGGGCGATCAGGAGATCAGTGATCGGTTCATGGCGATTCTCGCCAATGACGGAGACGGCGTGCGAATCAGGGCGATTGCTCCCACCCGCCTGATTCTGGTGGCGGGAAAGCCTTTACACGAGCCAATTGTGCAGCACGGCCCGTTTGTGATGAATACCGCAGCTGAAATCGAGCAGGCACTTCAAGATTACCGGGCAGGGCGGTTTGGACAGGCGTTCGTGGCACGTCAGCCTTAGGGGCGATCGGCACGCCGCCGCGAAACGCGGCGCTTGATGGGTTCTGCAATCGTGCTGACGATGGTGGAGAGGTGCTCGAAGGTGTTGTAGTCCTCCGGGCGCGCGTCCACCTCGATCGGTATTCCTTCTTTGCGCATGCGATCTTGCGCCATGACAACGAGCCGGCTAATGGTGCGGTCCCGCCCCTGCTGCTTGGCAACATATAAATAGGCATCTGCTTCGGCAATCAGGTCTTCATAGTCGCCCTGACCGGAGTAGGTGCTGACGCCAAAACTCGCGGTGACGATGCCTGCCTTGCGCATCGGCTTCTGCTTGATGGTCCGGCGCATGCGGTCCGCGACCAACATCGCATCGGTTGTATCGGTTTCCGGGCAGATCAAGATGAACTCTTCGCCACCCCAGCGTCCAAAGTGGTCGGATATGCGCATCCGTCGCATGATGCGGCGAGCGATGGAGGTCAGCACCAGGTCGCCAATTGCGTGGCCGTGGGTGTCATTGACCTGCTTGAAGTGGTCGATATCCATCAGAACGATCGAGAGTGGCCGCTCGTAACGTAGCGCCCGGTCAAACTCGCGTTCAAGCCAGCTTTCTATTTTTCGACGATTACTCAGTCCGGTCAGCGGGTCCGTTTCCGCCTCCTGGAGCAAGACGTCAATCTCGCGCCAGCGTCGCCATGCGTACGCGATCAGGCAGCACAACGTGAAGGCCAGCCATAGGTTCAGCAGCTGAGCCGTATTGGCGAGTGCCGGCCGAATCTCCCGAAGCGCGGATGCGCCGAAGGCTAGTCCTAGCGCCATCGACAGGCTTGCGCTGCCCAACCAAAGCAAGTCCATCGCGCGAGCACGATGCGTGGAATACCAGCGGCGAATCTTGCGCCAGCGTGTGTCCATGGCGAGGGGCGTGAGGGGTCGTTGCGTGAAGCGGTATCTTGTCTTAACGGCGCCGAGCCCGTCGGCTGAAGCACGGCCAAGCATTCCCCGGGGGAAGAAACGTGAAGGATCCCGTCCGAGCCGAGCTCGTTATCCAGGAGAGCCAATCAGTTGGGCGGGATGTGAAAAAAGGGGCACCGCATCGGCGCCCCTTTTTTAAAGTGATAAGCAGTGATTTGAGTGTCTGTGCTTGGCGTAATCCCGCCAGCTCGCTACAGACGGTCTCTCACGATAGATGTCTAGGGAACTGCTTTCTATCGTTGTCTCAACCGATTGATGGCATGCAACTGGGCGATGGCTTCCGCCAGTTCGGCCTGCATTTGTGCGTAGTCGAGATCGGCCTTACGGTTGGATAAAGCTTCTTCAGCGCGACGCTTCGAGTCCATTGCCTTGGCTTCGTCCAGATCGTGTCCGCGGATTGCCGTATCCGCTAGGACAGTCACCAGATTGGGTTGCACTTCGAGCAAGCCCCCGGCAACAAATACGATCTCTTCTTCCACCTGATTTGGAACCTTGATCCGGACCATGCCGGGCCGGATGCGCGTCAAAAGAGGGGTGTGCCCTGGCAGGACACCGAGCTCACCAGATTCGCCCGGCAGGGAGACGATTTCAGCCAAACCCGAGAAGATCTGCTCTTCCGCGCTGACGACATCGACGTGAACGGTCATTGCCATGTTGTTTCTCCATAGTCGGTTCGTGACAGGCAAAAGACGGAAAGCGAGCCTTCGCTTTCACCTGCCACGCCCGCGAGCGTTACTGCAGTGTCTTGGCCTTTTCGACGGCCTCTTCAATGGAGCCCACCATGTAGAACGCCTGCTCGGGCAGATTGTCGTAGGTGCCGTCAACGATGCCCTTGAAACCGCGGATCGTGTCTTTCAGCGTCACATACTTGCCTGGAGAGCCGGTAAACACTTCCGCCACATGGAAGGGCTGTGACAGGAAGCGCTGGATCTTCCGCGCGCGGGCCACAAGCAGCTTGTCTTCGGGGGCGAGCTCATCCATGCCCAGAATGGCGATGATGTCACGCAGTTCCTTGTAGCGCTGCAGCGTCTGCTGTACGCCGCGCGCCACGTTGTAGTGCTCTTCGCCCACCACCAGTGGATCAAGCTGACGGCTCGTTGAATCAAGAGGGTCAACCGCAGGGTAGATACCCAAGGCTGCGATGTCGCGAGACAGCACGACAGTGGAGTCCAGGTGCAGGAAGGTCGTCGCAGGCGAGGGGTCGGTCAAGTCATCCGCAGGCACATACACAGCCTGGATTGAGGTAATCGAGCCAACCTTGGTCGACGTGATCCGTTCTTGCAGCTTGCCCATTTCTTCCGCCAGCGTGGGCTGGTAACCCACCGCGGATGGCATCCGGCCCAGCAACGCAGACACTTCAGTACCGGCCAGCGTGTAGCGATAGATGTTGTCGACGAAGAACAGGATGTCGCGGCCTTCATCGCGGAATTTCTCCGCCATGGTGAGACCGGTCAGTGCCACGCGGAGACGGTTGCCCGGAGGTTCGTTCATCTGGCCGAACACCATCGCGACCTTGGATTCTTTCATGTCGTCCAGCTTGATGACGCCTGCTTCGGCCATCTCGTGGTAGAAGTCATTCCCTTCGCGGGTGCGCTCACCCACGCCGGCGAACACCGACAGACCGCTGTGTTGCTTGGCGATGTTGTTGATCAGCTCAAGCATGTTGACCGTCTTGCCGACGCCGGCACCACCGAACAATCCCACTTTACCGCCCTTGGCGAAGGGGCAGATCAAGTCAATCACCTTGATGCCGGTCTCAAGCAATTCGACGGAAGGCGAGAGCTCGTCAAACTTTGGCGCCGGTTGGTGGATCTCGCGACGCTCGTCGCAGTCAATCGCACCCAGCTCATCGATAGGGCGACCCAGCACATCCATGATTCGGCCCAGAGTGCCGTGGCCAACGGGCACAGAAATACCTGCTCCGGTGCCATTAACCTTCATTCCACGGCGAATACCGTCTGAAGACCCCATCGCGATGGTACGGACCACGCCGTCACCAAGTTGCTGCTGAACCTCGAAAGTCAGCCCCTTCTCGACCAACGGATTCTCTTCTGAACCGTCGAGTACCAATGCGTCATACACTCTGGGCATCGCATTGCGCGGGAACTGAATATCCACCACCGCACCGATACACTGAACAACGGAACCTTGACTCATAGTCATATCCCCAAAAAACTCAAAATTAAACTGCCGCCGCACCGCCAACGATCTCGGAGATTTCCTTCGTGATCGCAGCTTGGCGAGTCTTGTTGTAGACCAATTGCAATTCCTTGATGACGGTGCCGGCGTTGTCAGACGCTGCCTTCATCGCCACCATCCGTGCGCTCTGCTCGGACGCCATGTTCTCTGCAACAGTCTGGTACACCAATGTTTCGACGTAGCGCAGCAGCAGATCGTCAATGACCTGTTGCGGGCCAGGCTCATACAGGTAGTCCCAAGCGTGTTCCGGTGTACCCAACGCATCGCCCGGAAGTGGCAGAAGTTGCTCCAGCGTGGGCTCTTGCTTCATGGTGTTGACGAACTGGTTGAAGGCGACATAAACCGTGTCGACCTCACCGGCCAGATAGGCGTCAATCATCACCTTGACTGGGCCGATCAGCTTCTCCAAGTGCGGCGTATCGCCCAAGTGGGTGACATGCGAGGCGACCTTGGCTCCCATGCGATGCATGAAGCCAAAGCCCTTGTTGCCGATACAGGTAAACACCGGGTCAGCGATGCCTTCCTGCTGCCAGCTGCGCATTTGCGTCACAACCAGACGCAGCAGGTTGGTGTTCAAACCGCCGCACAAACCCTTGTCGGTCGTGATCAACACGATGCCGATTTTCTTCGGGTTATCAACCTTGATCAAAAATGGATGCTTGTAATCTGTAAGATTGGCGTGGGCCAAGTGCGCGGCCAGCCGTTGCAGCTTCTGGGCATAGGGGCGACCTGCACGCATGCGCTCTTGCGCACGACGCATCTTGGAGGCCGCCACCATTTCCATGGCTTTGGTGATCTTACGAGTGTTTTGCACACTCTTGATCTTGGTACGGATTTCCTTCCCGCCCGCCATGTTTCAGACCCTTTCGCCGTTTAGGCCCAGGTCTTCTTGAACTCTTCGATAGCAGAGGCGAGTTGCTTTTCGCCGTCGGCATCGAGGTCCTTCGAAGAGTCAATCTTGTCGATCAAGCCGGCGAACTTGCTTGTCACGAACTGGTGAAGCGCCGCTTCAAATTCAAGCGCGCGCTTGACTTCGATGTCGTCGAAATAGCCCTTATTCACCCCGAACAGGGTGATCGCCATCTTGGAAACAGACAGCGGTGCGTACTGCGCCTGTTTCATGAGCTCCGTGACGAGACGGCCCCGCTCAAGCTGCTTGCGGGTGGCTTCGTCCAGGTCAGAGGCAAACTGAGCGAAAGCAGCGAGTTCGCGGAACTGGGCAAGCGCCAGACGTACGCCGCCCCCCAGCTTCTTGATGACCTTGGTTTGCGCAGCACCCCCGACGCGTGACACCGAGATACCGGCGTTGATAGCGGGGCGGATACCGGCGTTGAACAAATCGGTTTCAAGGAAGATCTGGCCGTCGGTAATCGAGATCACGTTGGTCGGCACGAAGGCGGACACGTCACCCGCCTGGGTCTCGATCACGGGTAGTGCTGTCAGCGAGCCGGTCTTGCCTTTGACTTCGCCGTTGGTGAACTTCTCGACATACTCTTCGTTGACGCGGGCCGCACGTTCGAGCAGACGGGAGTGCAGGTAGAACACGTCACCCGGATAGGCCTCACGGCCCGGCGGACGACGCAGCAGCAGTGAGATCTGACGATAGGCCCAGGCTTGCTTGGTCAAATCGTCATAGATCACCAGCGCGTCCTGACCGCGATCGCGGAAGTACTCGCCCATGGTGCAACCCGCATACGGCGCAATGAATTGCATCGCAGCCGATTCAGATGCTGTCGCAGCGACAACGATGGTGTAATCCATCGCGCCGTGTTCGGTCAGTTTTCGCACTACGTTGGCAACGGTGGAGGCCTTCTGGCCCACTGCCACGTAGATACAGACCATGTTCTGGCCCTTCTGGTTGATGATCGTATCCACCGCGACGGCCGTCTTGCCAGTCTGGCGGTCGCCGATAATCAGCTCACGTTGGCCGCGACCGATTGGCACCATCGAATCAACCGACTTCAGGCCGGTTTGAACCGGCTGCGAAACGGATTTGCGCGCAATGACGCCTGGCGCAACCTTTTCGATTTTGTCGGTGAGCTTGGCGTTGATCGGGCCCTTGCCATCCACGGGTTGGCCCAGCGAGTTCACAACGCGTCCGATCAGCTCAGGGCCGACGGGCACTTCGAGAATGCGGCCCGTCGTTTTGACGGTGTCACCTTCTGTGATGTGCTCGTACTCGCCTAAAACCACCGCGCCAACAGAGTCGCGCTCAAGGTTTAGCGCAAGGCCAAACGTGTTGTTAGGGAATTCCAGCATTTCACCCTGCATGACGTCCGTCAGGCCGTGGACGCGACAGATACCGTCAGTCACCGAGACGACGGTGCCTTCGTTACGCGCGGTGGCGGCCAGTTGCAGGTTCTGAATGCGACTCTTGATGAGATCGCTGATTTCAGAGGGATTCAGTTGCATATTGGATGCTCCTAATTCTTCAAGGCGGCGGCCATCGTGGCAAGTTTGCCACGCACCGAGGCGTCAATCACTTCATCACCGATCGCAACACGAATGCCACCGATCAGGCTCTGGTCTACCGCCACGCTGACACGCAGGCGACGGCCGAAGCGGGACTCGAGGTCGCTTGCAAGCTGCTTCTGCGCAGCGTCGTCGAGCGCAAAGGCAGAGGTCACGAAAGCATCTTGAATGCCCTCAACCTCATTCTTGCGCACCACGAACAGCGAGCGGATCTCTGGCAAGAGTTCGGCGCGATTGTTCTCAATCAACAGCGCGACAAAGTTGTGTTGCTCTGGCGTCAAGGTCACCCCAGCGGTCTCAGTCAGCAACTGAACCAGCTGGCTACCCAGCAAGCGAGGGTTAGCTATGCACTCCAGCACGGCCCCATCTGCTGCGACGGTTGCCAGACCGTCGAGTAATGACGCCCAGCTCGCCAGACTGTGACTGTCGCGCGCCAAGGCAAAGGCCGCTTCGGCGTAGGGACGGGCAAGGGTGAGGTTCTCAGCCATGGCCTACCTAAGTTCCTGTTTCAGGTTGCTCAGCAATTCGGCATGGACCTGGGCGTTGATCTCGCGGCGCAGTATCTGCTCTGCACCGGCAACAGCAAGCTGTGCGACCTGATCGCGCAAGGATTCCTTGGCGCGCTGGATCGCGGTACCGGCTTCCTGTTCGGCGGCTTCCCGCGCCGCAGCGACAATGCGTGCTGCCTCAGCGCGTGCTTCGTCGATGATTTGTGCCGACTGCTTTTCGGCGCCGCCACGCAAATCGGAGGCGGACTCGCGCGCCCGGCGCAACTCATCTACCACCTTCTTCTCAGCCAGCGCCAAGTCAGTCTTCGCCTTGTCTGCTGCCGCCAGCCCGTCAGAGATCTTCTTTGCTCGTTCGTCAAGCGCCTTGGTAATCGGCGGCCACACGAATTTCATCGTAAACCACACGAATACAAGGAACACAACGAGCTGCGCAATAAGCGTTGCATTCAGATTCACGGCAGGTACCTTTCTTGATGATTGAAAGCGGAGTCGCTCAAGAAAGGCTTACTTCAGGAACGTCGAGGTGGCGAACCACAGCGCGATACCCGTACCGATGATGAACGCGGCGTCAATCAGGCCGGCCAGCAGGAACATCTTGACCTGCAGGGCGTTCATCAATTCAGGTTGACGAGCGGAAGACTCCAGGTACTTGCCGCCCATCAGTGCGATACCGATACAGGCACCAATCGCGCCCAGACCGATGATCAGACCGCAAGCCAGCGCGACGAGACCGTAAACTTGTTCCATGACAGCTCCTAATTGGAAATGATAAGTAAATATCAGCACATTGGCTGGGTTGAAACCGGGTACAACAAGCAAACTGTTCTGTCAGTGCCCTTCGTGTGCTTGCCCCACATAAACCAGGGTAAGCATCATGAAAATGAACGCCTGCAAAACGACAACCAGAATATGGAATAGCGCCCAGGCAAAGCCTGCGACGAAATGACCCGCAAACAGCAGCAGACTTGGCGCGTTGAAGCCTGTCCAGGCGGCTCCCATCAGCGCGATCAGCATGAAGATCAACTCGCCCGCAAACATGTTGCCGAACAGACGCATGCCATGAGAGATCGTCTTGGCACCGAACTCGATCAGCTGCATGGCGAAGTTAACAATGCCAAGCACAATGGCAAGAACCGGGTTCTTGCTGGTACCAAACGGTGCACTCACCAGCTCGTGTGCCCAGCCACCAAAACCCTTGATCTTGACGTTGTAGTAGAGGCAGATCAGCAGCACGGTGATAGACATGCCCAGCGTTGCATTGATGTCCGCAGTGGGGACAACACGCATGTAGGCATGGTGCGCATCGTGACCCATGCCGGTGAAGATTGCCGCCCAGATATTAGGCAATACATCAAGAGGCAGGAAATCCATCGCGTTCATCAAGAAAACCCAGATGAAAACGGTGAGCGCGAGTGGCGAGACGAATTTGCGCGACTCTGCGCTATGGATCAGGCCTTTGGCCTGATCAGCAACCATTTCTACCAGCAACTCAAAGGCGGCTTGGGCTCGACCTGGTACCCCTGTCGTGGCTTTGCGCGCGATGAGCCACATCGCCAAGCAAGCCAGCGCGCCCAAGGCGACCGAGAAGAAGAGGGTGTCGTAATTGATCAGCGACCAGTCAACAAGCGCCTGCTGCTTTGCGCCAGTGCCGTTAAAGAAAGTCAGGTGGTGGGCTATGTATTCGCCAGCGCTGAGGCCGTGTTGCGCGGTTTCGTTTTCTGCTGACATCTCAGGGTTTCACCAAAAAAACCAAAAAATTCGCTTGCAGCGTGATGATCAATCCGATCACCACTGCGCCCCAATTTACGCCGGGAAGCAACCAGGCGACTGCTGCCAGGATGACGATTACCAAGAAAACCTTGGCAAACTCACCGACAAAAAAAAATAGGCCTTGAAGTGCTTGGTGGCTTACAAACTGACGATTAAGAACCCAAGCAAACAAGGCATTCGGAATGCAACACGCGACTCCGCCAATCAGTGCACCGACCGCTCCGGTGGTGCCGAACATCATGCCACCGCAGACTGTACCCAGCACAGCACAAATCAGCTGCAAAACAATCACTCTGTACATGGTGCGGATCTCGGTGGGTGTTACCCATTATCCCAACGAAAGCAGCCAATGGTAGGAGTGGTTTTTCGCCAAGTCAATCTTGCCAAGTCGTGTTGCAGCAATGGAGCCGGACACGCACCAAATGTGAGCCACGATTGCCCCAAAAGGCGCGCAATTCTGAATGCACTACCACTTAAAGTCAATCGTGTTTTTGACGACGCGCAACTGGCGGTCAAGGCTGTTTTGGCGAGTATCAAACATGGGGCGCTTGCTTGAAATGTCTGTTCCGCTGGGTTCTCACCCAAAATTCGAAGCAATTAGCGCGCCAAAACCGCGCAGGATTTCTGGTGTTATGGCTTGACTGCACGGCGGAACGTGTCGATAATGGTCGATATGAACCGTAATTATTCCCGATCGATTCCTGCTGAGTGGCAGCGCATGGCGAAGGTGTTCGAGGCGCTGGGAGATGAGCACAGGCAGCGCATCACCCTGACTTTCGAGCCAGGCGAGCGACTCAATGTAGGCCAGATAGCCGAGGTTTCAACACTTGCGCGGTCTACGGTGTCGCATCATCTGAAGGTGCTGAGGGAATCGGGTGTGCTCGATAGCGAGAAAGTCGGCAAAGAAGTGTACTTCTGGATCAACAAGCCGTTTCTTGAAGGAGTATTCGGCAACGTCAATGACTACCTGACTCGTTATCTGTGAGGCGGTAGGTGAAGCGGCAGGTGCCGCTATTATTTCGGTGATTATATCGATGTGTGTCGATATGTCGTTATGTATGTCTTGATTGTGAGGTTCGTATGCACTGCTTCCATAAGCGATTTAGAGTCGCATTCATCGCGGGCCTCGCGGCCTGCATGGTCCTGATGATAGCTGCCACGAGCGGCGGCGGCGCGCCTGACGCTATCGTGCGGACGCCTCTCCAGGTGCCACTGCAGGTTGGCGACGTCGTCTTCATCCGGGTGCCGCATCTGCTGTACCGAAAGGTGGCGGACGCCAATGCGAGTTGGACCAACCACGTTGGTATCGTGATCGACGTGAGCGGAGAGGAGGCTATCGTTGCGGAGAGTCGGGTACCCAGGGCGGGGACCACTACATTCAGCAAGTTTGTTGCGCGCTCCGAGAATGGGCGCGTCGCGATACGTCGTCTCTCCCGAAACTTGAATGACGACGAGAGGCGCCGGATTGTCGCGGCTGCGCGTCTGCGCTTGGTCAATGGTATGACCTTGGGTTCGACTTCAACTCTCAGCGCCAGTTCTGCTCAAAATTCGTGCGCGAAGTGTTGCAGCAGGCTACCGGTGAGTCCGTCGGGGCAGTTGAGACCTTTTCCAGCTTGTTGGCCCGCCATCCGGAAGCCGACCAGCGTTTCTGGAAATGGTGGTACCTGGGGGCCATACCCTGGCAGCGCCAGACCATCACTCCGGCTAGCCAGTACGAGAGCGAGGTGCTGCACACCGTGTTCGATGGCTGGATAGTGACGCCATCAAGTCTGTCAGGTCACAATAGCACCACGATGCCCAACCCGTTTTGAGAGCAGAACCTATGAGAAGCCTGATCAAACGACTATTTCGGGTCCTGGCCCGCGCCTTGTTCCGCGTGCGGGTCGGGGGCAGTAGTGAGGGTCTCGACGCGCATGCGCGCCTGCTGGTGATTGCCAATCACGAGTCTTTCCTCGATGGCCTGCTGCTGGGACTATTCCTGCCGCTTGACCCTGTTTTTGTCGTGCATACCGGCGTTGTGCGCAACCCACTTTTTCGCCTCTGCTTGGCATTGGTCGACTATCTTGCCGTGGACCCGACGAGTCCGATGGCCATGAAGAAGGTGATCCGCCTGATTGAGACGGGGCGTCCGGTGGTTGTCTTTCCGGAGGGGAGGATTACGACGACGGGCAGCTTGATGAAGGTCTATGACGGCCCTGCGTTTGTCGCCGCCAAAACCGGTGCCACGCTTCTACCGGTGCGCCTTGACGGCGCCGCGCGGAGCTATTTCTCGCGGCTGTCCGGACGTCATCCACGGCGCGTGCTGCCGCAGATCACCTTGTCGATTCAAGCCGTTACCAAGTTGAAAATGCCTGAAGGCGGCACGGCGCGTGAGCGACGCCGCAAGGCCGGTGAGGCGATGCGGCGCCTGATGCAAGAGATGATCTTCGCGTCGCGTCCGACGCAGACGCTGTTTGAAGCCCTGTGTGATGCGGCCAGCATTCAGGGGCCTGGCCGCCGTCTGATCGAAGACATGAAGCAGATCGAGTACTCCTACCAGGACTTGCTCAAGATGGCATTGATGTTGGGGCGTCTGGTGGGTCGCTATACGCGGCCGGGAGAGCATGTCGGCGTCCTGCTGCCTAACCTTGCCCCCACCCTTGGGCTTATCTTCGGACTTAACGCGCATGCCCGGGTGCCAGCGATGTTGAATTACACCGCGGGTCTTGAAGGCATGCAGGCCGCTTGCACGGCGGCCCAGATCGCTACGATTGTCAGCTCGCGCGCCTTTGTGACACAAGCCAAGCTGGCTGACAAGATCGCGGCCTTGCAAGGCGTACGTGTCATCTATCTCGAGGACTTGCGCGAAGAGGCCGGCTTGGGCGACAAGCTCTGGCTGATGCTGTGGGCGATCCGATTCCCGCGCTGGGCAATGCAGCGGGTCGGGCCAGAAAGCGCGGCGGTGGTGCTATTTACCTCAGGTTCCGAGGGGGTGCCAAAAGGGGTGGTCCTGTCACACCGTGCCTTGCTGGCAAATATCGCCCAGATTCGCGCGGTTATCGACTTCTCGGTGGATGACAAAATCCTCAATGCGCTGCCCTTGTTCCACTCCTTTGGGCTGATGGCGGGCGGGCTGCTCCCGGTGGTGACGGGTGCTAACGTGTTCCTGTATCCATCGCCGCTGCATTACCGCGTCATTCCGGAGCTTGCGTATGACCGCAATTGCACGGTCTTGCTCGGGACCAGTACTTTCCTGGGCAACTATGCCAAGAATGCTCACCCTTACGATTTCTATCGCCTCCGGTACGTGATCGCCGGGGCAGAGAAACTCTCCGAGTCTGTCCGCAATGTCTGGTTCGAGAAGTTCGGGATTCGCATCTTTGAAGGCTACGGTGCAACCGAGACGGCCCCGGTTCTCGCCGTCAATACGCCCATGGCGTACCGGACAGGCACGGTCGGGCAGCTCCTGCCGGGTCTGCGTGCCGAGATCCTCGCTGTGCCGGGCATCGACAATGGCGGCATCCTCCATGTCAGCGGGCCGAACATCATGAGCGGCTATCTTCGTGTCGAGCGGCCCGGAGTGGTGCAGCCACCCGTGTCAGCTGCCGGTGAGGGTTGGTATGAGACCGGAGACGTGGTGAACGTGGATACCGACGGGTTCTTGCGGATCGTCGGACGTGTTAAACGTTTTGCCAAGGTTGCGGGTGAAATGATTTCACTGGAGTCTGTAGAGAAGCTCGCCACCCAAGCGTCATCCCTGGCGCTGCATGCAGCCAGTACACAAGTTGATGAAGCGCGTGGCGAGAATGTGGTGCTGTTCACGACCGACATGGGGCTGACGCGCGAGACCCTTCAGGCTGCAGCGCGTGCAGGTGGCTGGCCCGAGATCGCGGTGCCGCGCAAGATCAAGCCGGTGGATGCCTTGCCCTTGCTGGGTACCGGCAAGATCGATTACGTCACTCTCAAGCAATGGGCGGAGGCTGCATGAGCTCGCAATTCAGTCTTTTGGGTCAGCGACGTTTTCTGCCTTTTTTCAGTACCCAGTTTCTGGGCGCGTTCAATGACAACGTATTCAAGACCGCGCTGATTACCATGGTCAGCTTCAAGGCCATCAGCTTCGCCGGATTCGACGGCAAGCAACTGGCGACGATCCTGCCGGGCTTGTTCATCCTGCCGTACTTTCTTTTCTCCGCGACGGCCGGGCAGCTTGCCGACAAATTCGAGAAGGGGCGAATGATCCGAGCCATCAAGCTACTTGAGATAGCGATCATGGCGCTCGCGGCGTGGGGTTTCATAGCCAATCTGCTCTGGATGCTTGTGCTCGCCTTGTTCATGATGGGCGTCCATTCGACCTTGTTTGGCCCGGTGAAGTACTCCTATCTGCCGCAGCATCTTGGCGAGCACGAATTGGTGGGAGGGAATGGTGTTGTCGAGATGGGCACCTTCGTGGCCATTCTGCTGGGCGAGATTGTCGGTGCGGCCATCGTGTCGGTCACCGATAGCGGACTTCCCGTTGCCGCGCTGGTGATGCTGACGGCCGCGTCAGGGTGGGGGACGAGCCTGGGCATTCCGGCCTCGCCCCCGGCTGCGGCGGATTTGCGTATTGGCTGGAACCCCGTTACCGAGACCTTGCGCACCATCGGCTTTGCGCACAAGACGCGTGCGGTTTGGATGTCGCTGCTCGGCATCTCCTGGTTCTGGTTCTATGGCGCCACGCTGCTGGCACAGTTCCCGAATTTTGCGAAGGAGAGTCTGGGCGGCGGCGAGGTGATCTTCATCCTGTTGCTCGCGGTGTTCTCTGTCGGGATCGGGTTCGGCTCGCTGCTATGCGAGAAGCTCTCGCGTGGTCACGTCGAAATCGGCTTGGTGCCTTTCGCAGCGATCGGGCTGACCGTGTTCGGGATTGATCTGTACTGGGCTATTCCAGCAACACCGCTGGCGCCGGGCGCGAGCCTGACACAATTTCTTCAGTACGGCGCGCACTGGCGCATGCTCGCCGATATTGCCTTGATCGGAATTTCGGGTGGGCTCTACATTGTGCCGCTGTACGCGATGGTGCAGACGCGCAGCGAGAAGACGCACCAGTCGCGGATCATGGCGGCCAACAACATTCTCAACTCTGCCTTCATGGTTGCTTCGGCGGTGTTGAGTCTGATGATGTTCAAGTTTGGCCTGAGTATTCCGCAGGTATTTCTGGCGACCGCCCTGCTCAATGCCGTGGTTGCCCTCTACATCTATACCCTGCTGCCAGAATTCCTGATGCGCTTTGTCGTCTGGCTTGCGGTCAGTCTCATCTATCGTATTCACAGCCAAGGGAGTGAGCGCCTGCCTCGCCAGGGGGCGGCCTTGTTGCTGGGCGATGCCGTGCGTCCCTCAGATACGCTGGTCATCCTGGCCTGCAGTCCAAGGCCGGTGCGTTTCGTGATGACAGAGGCGTCATTGAGAAATCCCCTGTTGGGATTTGTCTTGCGCCAGAACGGCGTGATTCTGGTCCCCGAAGGTGAAAGTCTGGACGGCGCGCTTACCTTGGAGCGTATCCGCGAGGCAATTGCAGAGGCTGCCGTTGTTGCCGTGTTCTCCGGTGACCCCAAAGTGCTGCCCGGCGCGCTGACTGCCTTGCCCGCGGACATTCGGCGGATCGACACGACACTGCGCACGTCTCGGCGAAAGGGGCTTTTCCAGGCTGCGCGGATCACGTTCGCTGAGACTGCTTAGCGCTGTCCGACATCGCAATCGCGGAACGTGTATGCGCTGCCGGCGAGCGCAGATTCCGCCGCCCCGGCTTTTTTTGTCAGCCCGCTCATCCGCGAAATGTCAGAAACGGGGGCGTTTTTCTATCACAGTGTGTCTGACGAAAAAGTGATAAATCTCAAAAAATTGCCGATTGTCGGCTAGTCGTGTACGAAAATCACAATTCCCTACAATTGGTAAGCACTTCTAAATAGGGGATTGGCCCGATGACTACCATCAAAAACACCAGCATCGCTCTGCTGCTGACCATTCTGCTGCTGGGTTGCGGCGGCGGAGGCAGCGGCGGCGATAGTGCTGGCGACCCTTCGCAGGGCGCTTCGAGCAGCAGCGGCGGTGTGGACACGCAAGCCCCGGTCGCACCCGCCAGCGTCAAATCGGAGGGCAGCACCGCAACCAGCGTGACCCTGAGCTGGAAGGAGACGTCGGACAACCGTGGCGTAGCGGCTTACGTGATCTACCGGAACGGTCAGCAGATTGGCGAAACGTCGAGTCTTCAGCTGAGTTTTGTGGATCGCAACCTGCAGCCTGCGACAACGTATAACTACCAGATCAAAGCGCGCGACGCCGCGGGCAATGTGTCGGATGCCTCAATCGAAGTTCAGGCGCTGACCCAGCCTTCGACGACGACCAAGGATACGACGGCGCCGACCGCGCCCACGAATCTTGCTGCGACGAATGTCAGCAATTCAACCGTTACTCTGCGCTGGACTCCCTCGACCGACAACGTGGGTGTCGTCCTGTATGAAGTGACCCGCAATGGCGTGCTCGTCGCCAGCTTTAGCGCCGGACTCAACGCATTCACCAACCTCAACCTTCTGCCGGGTACAGCCTACAGTTTCGCGGTGCGGGCACGAGATGCAGCGGGGAACCTTTCGCCCCTGTCTGCTGCGATCAGCGTGTCGACGCTGGGGAGCAGCGGCTCGTCCAGCAGCACCAGCTCGTCAAGCAGCTCGGGCGCCGGCTCATCGAGCTCTTCGAGCTCGTCCAGTTCCAGTTCTTCGAGCAGTTCCAGCTCGTCCAGCAGCTCTAGCTCATCAGGTGGCGTGGTGGGAACGCCTTTGACCGCGCCAAAGGCCTCACGCTTCCTCGCCCAGGCAAGCTTCGGTCCGAAGATGTCGGACATTAGCGCGCTGACCGGCTCCTCCGCCGAGAGCTGGCTGAACCAGCAGTTTGCAAAGCCGCAGTCCTTGCACGTACCGACGATTGATTCGCTGCTGAAGGCGCGACTGGCCGACGCGGACACAACGAACGACCGAAGCTATCAGGACGACTTCATGCAAGCGTTCTGGACAAATGCTGCCAAGGGTGACGACCAGCTGCGGCTGCGGGTGGCATTCGCCTTATCGCAGATCTTCGTGATCTCGTTTGACAGCGGACTGGACGACAGTGTGCGCGGCGTTGCCGCCTATTACGACATGCTCGGGCGCAACGCTTTCGGCAATTTCCGAACCCTGCTTGAGGATGTGTCGCTCAGCCCGATGATGGGGGTGTATCTCTCTCATATACGAAACCTGAAAGAAGATCCCAAAACGGGGCGGATGCCTGATGAGAACTACGCACGCGAGATCATGCAGCTCTTTTCGATCGGGTTGCACCAGCTCAATCCGGATGGCACGCTGGTGCTCTCAGGCGGCAAGCCCGTCGAGACCTATACCAACGAAGACATCACCGGGCTGGCCAAAGTCTTTACGGGCTGGAGCTACGGCGGGGCGGACAAGAGCGACAACCGGTTCTATGACAATTCGACGGTCCGGGATCCAAACAGCCGCATCATCCCGATGCAAGGCTATCCGAAGTTCCACTCCATTTCCGAGAAGAGCTTTCTGGACGTCACCATTCCCGCGCAAACCACGGCTACGCCTGAAGCGGACCTCAAGCTGGCCCTCGATACGATCTTCAAGCACCCGAATGTGGGGCCCTTCATTGGCAAGCAGTTGATTCAGCGTCTGGTGACAAGCAATCCCAGCCCGGCCTATGTCAGCCGTGTGTCGGCGGCATTTGCCAATAACGGCGCTGGGGTGAGGGGCGACATGAAGGCGGTGATCCGCGCCGTGCTGCTAGACCCCGAAGCACGTGACGCAAACGGAGCCTTGGCGCAAACCGCGACCTACGGGAAGATCCGCGAGCCGGTGCTGCGTCTGGCCAGCTGGATGCGCGCCTTCGAGGCAAAGTCGACCTCCGGCGTCTTCCGCATCGGCAATACCGACAACGCCGCCTACCAGCTTGGGCAATCGCCGATGCGGTCGCCGTCGGTGTTCAACTACTATCGTCCGGGCTACGTGGCGCCGGGGTCGAAGTCTGGTACGGCCGGCCTGTTTGTCCCTGAGCTGCAGATCACCCACGAAACCTCGGTCGCCGGCTACCTTAACTTCATGCAGGGCGTGGTCGCCAATGGCACCGGGCAGAATGCCAACGACAAGGCGGTGGCGAGCTACACCGCCGAGCTGGCGCTGGCGAATTCGCCGGCGGACCTTGTGGCCCGGATCAATCTCCTGCTGTGCAACGGTGCCATGCGTCCGGCAAACGTGCAGACCATTGTGGATGCGGTGACCGCCATCAAGATCCCGGCCAGTCCGACATCGGCAGTCGACAGCGCCAAGCGAAATCGTGTGTTGCTGGCGGTCTTCCTGACCCTGGCTTCACAGGATTACATTGTTCAGAAATAAGGAGTACGGCATGACGATCCATAACACCGCTTCACGCCGTGAATTCCTCAAGCGCGCAGCTGCTTTCAGCGTGCTCGGTGGGGCGGCGCCCTTCGCACTCAATCTGGCCAGCGTCAGCGCGCTGGCAGCCGAGCCTGCCAGCGACTACAAAGCCCTGGTCTGCTTTTTCCTGTTCGGCGGCAACGACCACAACAACATGGTCGTGCCCTTCGATGCCGCGTCCTACGCTGCCTACCAGGCCTCACGCCCGGGCCTGGAAATCGCGACGCCCTACTTGCAGGAGATCGTTCCCGGGACCTCGCAGGGGGCCGGGCTGCGGTTTGCCTTGCCCAACTACATGTCTGGCCTGCAGGGACTTTTCCAGTCCGGCAAGGCGGCGATCCTCGCCAATGTGGGTACCCTGCTGGCACCGGTGACGCTGGCGGACTACAAGGCGCGGCGCAATCTGCCGCCCAAGCTGTTTTCGCATAACGACCAGACCGCCACCTGGCAAGCCTTCACGCCCGAAGGCAGCAAGATCGGCTGGGGTGGGCGGATGGGCGATTTGTTGGCGAGCATGAATACCGACACCACGTTTACGGCCATATCTGCCTCAGGGAATGCGGTGTATCTAACGGGCCGGAACGTGCTGCAGTACCAGGTCGGCGCCAATGGCTCGACCAATATCAATGCGGCCGTTGCAAGCAGCCTTTACGGATCGACCTCTGGCGACGACGCGCTGCGTTTGCTGACGATGCAGACGAGTACCAATTTGCTGGAGGCGGATCATGCAGCCGTGGTCAAACGCTCCTATGACGCGGCTGCCAAGGTGCAGGCCGCATTGGCGACCGCGCCTGTGACGGACGTTGACGTCGCCCTGCCTACCGAGCTGGCCAACGACAATCTTGCCAAGCAGATGCAGGTGATTGCGCGCCTGATCAAGGTACGCAGCCAGTTGGGCGCGCGTCGGCAGGTGTTTTTCGTCGGCTTGGGCGGCTTCGATACCCATGACAACGAGCTGACGGCACAAGCCACCCTGCTGGCGCGTGTCAGCCAGGTGATCGACTATTTCTACAAGTCTACCGTGGCGCAAGGCGTGGCGAATCAGGTCACCTTGTTCACCGGTTCCGACTTTGGCCGCACGCTGGCCAGCAACGGCAAAGGGTCCGATCACGCCTGGGGCGCGCACCACTTCATCGTTGGCGGGGCGGTCAAGGGCAAGGACATCTACGGCAGCTTCCCGCAGGTGCGCATCGGTACCACTGCCAACCCCAATCCGCTGGATACCGGCTCCGGCCGTTTCATCCCGACCACCTCGGTCGACCAGTACGCCGCAACCCTTGCGCGCTGGTTTGGCGTGGCCGACAGTGACATGGCGAGCGTGATTCCCAATATTGGTAACTTCTCCACCCGTTACCTTAATTTCCTGTGAGTGGCATCTGCGTTTGACGCAGATGTAAGGGTGCCTGGAGAGCCAAGCTGGATGCGGCTCTCCAGGCATTTTTTATTGCGCCTGCCGTGGGCTTGGCTTGCGCGGAATCGCCTTGGTGCCGGCGTCTGGCTTCAGCTCCGTGCTGAGATCTTCCCACCAGTATTGATCTGCCAGCGGCGCAAGCGGCGAGAGCTGGGGGTTGCTCAGCCGGAAGACCTTGCGACCGGCAAGTTTCACGTCACGGAGCACCAGCTTCTTGTACGCCTGGTAGCGGCGTTCAAACTCGCCGCTCCTGCGCAGGCGATTCAGGCCGTCCTCAATCCGGATCGCCATGCGTTCGCCTTCCAGCGTACGTGGCACGAAGAAGTAGCGCGGCATCGGGTACTGCAGCAACAGCCGCTCCTCGATGACCAGTTCCGGCAGCGCCTCACGGTGGGCCAGCCATTCGGCATGGATCTCGTTTACCCCGCGCGAAAACAGATCGAAACGGCCCGCAGCGAGCATGCGGAACAGACTCTCGTAGTTGTCTGAAAGCTCCAGCTTGAAGCCATTGCCGGCAAGGATCTTCGTGTCGGTCCAGGGCGTCGACTGGCCGATGCTGAATCGTTTGAGCTGCTTGAGCGTGTCGACTTCCGCCAACTGAGGCTGTATCGCCTCCCGGATCAAGAACAGGCGGAACCCGAGCAGGCCCTTGTCGAGCGGGATCGGAATGGGCCGCAGGCGCGACTCGAGCTCCAGATTGGTGGCACGTGCCACGATATTGACGCGGCCGGTGCCGCTTTCAACTTCGCTGGCAGCGCGGGCGAAGGTCATCGGGGCATCAAACGCCCTGAGCTGATAGGGGCCGAAGCGTTCCTTGTTCGCGTCCAGCGCCGCCTCAAGAATCTCCCAGTAATAGCTGTGGCGCTGATCGCCCGCGTTTTCCGGGGGCGGGTGAACGAAGTTCAGTGGCTCTTGCGCGGACACTCCACGCGTGATCAGCAGCGCGCCGAGCAGGAGAAGGATGGTGCGGCGGACAGGCATGATGGGCAGCCTTTGGCGGGCGGGGATCTGATTCGATGATAGCGCAGCGGCCCGGGGTTTCGGGCCGTGTGCCCGAAGAGCAGGCGCGCGCCGCTGTTTGCGTTGCCGCCGGGCGCTGGACGGGCTTTGCCTGTAAAATCGCCGCTTTTCCGATTGAAGTAAGCCCCTGTTTCGTCAGCGGCTACGAACTTCCGACCATGAGCACCACACCAAGTTTTCAGGACATCATCCTCAAGCTCCAGTCCTACTGGGGCAGCCGGGGCTGCGCGCTGCTGCAGCCCTATGACATGGAGGTCGGTGCCGGCACCAGCCACACCGCGACCTTCCTGCGCGCGATCGGCCCCGAGCCTTGGCGTGCCGCCTACGTCCAGCCCAGCCGCCGCCCCAAGGATGGCCGCTACGGCGAGAACCCCAACCGCATGCAGCACTACTACCAGTACCAGGTGGTGTTGAAGCCGGCGCCGGAAAACATTCTGGAGCTGTACCTGGGCTCGCTGGAAGCGCTGGGCTTCGATCTGAAGAAGAACGACGTGCGCTTCGTGGAAGACGATTGGGAGAACCCGACGCTGGGCGCCTGGGGCCTGGGCTGGGAAGTCTGGCTCAACGGTATGGAAGTTACTCAGTTCACCTACTTCCAGCAGGTCGGTGGCATTGACTGCAAGCCGATCACCGGCGAGATCACCTACGGCATCGAGCGGCTGGCGATGTACCTGCAAGGCGTCGAGAACGTCTTCGATCTGGTGTGGACTACTTGGGAAGAGAACGGTCAGACCCGTGTGCTCAAGTACGGCGACGTCTTCCATCAAAACGAAGTCGAGCAATCGACCTACAACTTCGAGCACAGCAATGCCGAAGCCCTGTTCCGCCATTTTGGCGATTACGAAGGCAACGCCAAGCACCTCATGGAACAGAAGCTGGCGCTGCCCGCGTATGAACAAGTGCTCAAGGCCGCACATACCTTCAACCTGCTTGATGCGCGTGGCGCGATCTCGGTGACCGAGCGTGCCGCCTACATCGGCCGCATCCGCAACCTGGCCCGTAGCGTCGCCGCCGCCTATCTGGAGAGCCGCGAGCGGCTAGGCTTCCCGATGGCCCCGCGCGAATGGGTGGCGCAGCTTCCCAAGAAGGAGGCTGAATAATCATGAACAAGAATCTGCTCGTAGAACTCTTTGTTGAAGAACTCCCGCCCAAGGCCCTGAAGCGCCTCGGCGAAGCCTTTGCCAGCGTGCTGGCCGACAGTCTCAAGGCCCAGGGCCTGGCGGCGGCGGATGCCGCGGTGACCTCGTTTGCCTCGCCGCGCCGTCTGGCGGTCAATGTGGCGAATGTGGCCGACAAGGCCGCTGACAAGCCGATCTCGCAAAAGCTGATGCCGGTCGCGGTCGGTCTGGATGCCGATGGCAAGGCCACGCCGGCGCTGCTCAAGAAGCTCGCCGCACTTGGTGCCGACGAGTCGGCCGTGGCCGGTCTCAAGCGTGTGGGCGAAGGCAAGGCCGAAACCCTGATGCTGGATTCGCTGCAGTCGGGCGTGAGCCTCGCCGTTGGCCTGCAAAAGGCGCTGGAAGAATCGCTCGCAAAATTGCCGATTCCGAAGGTGATGGGCTACCAACTACAGGATGGCTGGACGACAGTGAACTTCGTGCGCCCGGCGCACAAGCTGATTGCCCTGCACGGCGCCGAGGTGGTCGATATCTCGGTGCTGGGCCTCAAGGCTGGGCGCGAAACCCTCGGCCACCGCTTCGAGGCCGCCAAGCCCGTGGTGGCCGTGCGTGATGCCGACAGCTATGCCCAGCAGTTGCGCGAAGAGGGGGCCGTGATCGCCAGCTTCGCCGAGCGTCGCGCCGAGATTGCGCTTCAGCTTGCCGCGGCGGCCATCAAGGTGGGCGGTGGCGTGCAGCCGATCGAGGATGAGGCCTTGCTCGACGAAGTGACCGCACTGGTCGAGCGCCCGAATGTGGTGATCGGCCAATTCGAAACCGACTACCTCGCCGTGCCGCAGGAATGCCTGATTCTGACGATGAAGGCCAACCAGAAGTATTTCCCGCTGCTTGATACGGCCGGAAAACTCACCAACAAATTCCTGATCGTCTCGAACATCGCGCCGAGCGACGCCAGCGCGGTCATCCAGGGCAACGAGCGCGTGGTGCGCCCGCGTCTGGCCGACGCCAAGTTCTTTTTCGACCAGGACCGCAAGAAATCGCTGGAATCCCGCCTGCCGGGGCTGGCGAAGGTGGTGTATCACAACAAGCTGGGCACCCAGGGCGAGCGCGTCGAACGCGTGCGCGCAATCGCCAAGGCCATTGCCGCCAAGCTCGGCGTCGATGCTCAGGCCGCCGATATGGCGGCCAAACTCGCCAAGGCCGATCTCTTGACCGACATGGTTGGCGAGTTCCCCGAGCTGCAGGGCATCATGGGTGGCTACTACGCCAAGCATGACGGGCTGGGTGAGTTGGTGGCGGATGCCGTCGAAGACCACTACAAACCCCGCTTCGCCGGCGATGCGCTGCCACGCAATCCGGTTGGCGTGGTCGCGGCGCTGGCTGACAAGCTTGAAACCCTGGTCGGGATGTTCGGTATTGGCCAGGTTCCGACCGGCGACAAAGACCCCTTCGCGCTGCGCCGCCATGCGCTCGGTGTGATCCGCATGCTGATCGAGCGCGATCTGCCCTTGTCGCTGGACGAGCTGGTACAGATTGCCGCCACGCCTTTCGGCAGCCTGATCCAGGACGCGACTGCGCAGCTGAGCGACTTTGTTTTCGACCGCCTTGCCGGCAGCCTGCGCGAGCAAGGTTACTCGGCACAGGAAGTCGAGGCGGTGCTGGCCCTGCGGCCGCAGCGGCTCGCCGACATTGCCAAGCGCCTCGCGGCGGTGCGTGCCTTCGCGGCGCTGCCGGAAGCAGCCGCACTCGCGGCCGCCAACAAGCGGGTTGGCAATATCCTGAAGAAGATTGAAGGCGAGGTGCCGACCGCGGTCTCTGAAAGCCTGTTGGCTGAAGAGGCAGAGCGGGCGCTGTTCTCCAGCATGGCTGCCCTGAAACCCAAGGCGGATGCGGCTTATGCGGCAGGTGACTACGCGGCATCCTTGCAGGCTTTGGCGGCGCTGCGCGGGCCGGTCGATGCCTTCTTCGAGGGCGTGATGGTGAATGCGGACGACGCGGCGCTGCGCGCCAACCGGCAGGCATTGTTAAACCAGTTGTATGGTTTGATGAACCGCGTGGCAGACTTGGCACGCTTGTCGGCCTGAGCAAGTGATATGTGATGCGTGACAGGTGACACGTGGTGCAGGCACGCAGGTTTTGCCTGTCACGTGTTACGTGTCACTTTCAAGGAGAGCCCCGTGAAGCTGATCATTCTCGACCGCGATGGCGTCATCAATGCCGACTCGGCGCAGTTCATCAAGTCGCCTGACGAGTGGAAGCCGATCCCCGGCAGTCTTGAAGCCATTGCCAAGCTGGATGGCGCCGGCTACCGCGTGGTGGTAGCGACCAACCAGAGCGGGGTCGGGCGGGGTCTGTTCGACATGGACACGCTCAACGCGATCAACGACAAGATGGTGAAGGCGGCTGCGGCGGTCGGCGGGCGCATCGATGCCATCTTCTTCTGCCCGCACCCGGCAGATTCCACCTGCAATTGCCGCAAGCCCAAGCCTGGCATGTTTCTCCAGATAGCCGAGCGCTTCAACGTCGAACTGAAAGACGTGCCGACCGTGGGTGACAGCTTGCGCGATATCGAGGCCGGGCTTGCGGTGGGCTGCACGCCCTACCTTGTGCAGACCGGCAAGGGCAAGAAGACGGCGGAGAACCCGGCCCTGCCACCCCAGACCAAGATCTTTCCCGATCTCGCTGCGGTGGCCCGCCACCTGCTCCTGAACCGGGCCTGAGCACTGAGCACGATGAAGATCGTTCTGCGTTCGCTGGGTTTTGCTCTTGCGTTATTGGTACTGCTGTTTCCGTTCATGGGCGTGATGGCCCTGCTGTTCTTGTTGCCGATGGAAACCCGTTACCGGCTGGCGGTGTGGTGGGCGCGCTATGTGATCATGCCCGTGGTGAGCGGCGTCGCTGGCATCCGTTACCGGGTGCAGGGGGCTGAGAATGTACCCGCCGACGCGTGCGTCATTCTTTCCAAGCACCAGTCGGCTTGGGAAACGATTGCTTTCCTCGATATCTTTCCGCCGATTACTTACGTGCTTAAACGCGAGCTGCTGTGGATCCCGTTCTTCGGCTGGGGCTTGGCGCGCATGCCGATCGTGTCGATCGACCGCTCAGCCGGCAAGGATGCGCTGCGCCAGGTGGTCGAGCGTGGCCAGCAGCGCCTGGCGGAAGGCTATTCCGTCGTGGTTTTTCCTGAAGGCACCCGGGCGCCGGTAGGGGGGCAGAAACGCTACAAGATTGGTGGCGCCAGCTTGGCGGTGGCCGGGGGGGTCGGTGTACTGCCGGTGGCGCATAACGCGGGGGAGTTCTGGCGGAAGAACGCCTTCCTGAAGTATCCGGGAGAAGTACGGGTCAGCATCGGCCCTCTGATTGCGACGGCCGGGCGCACGCCCGACGAGGTAAATGCCGAAGCCGAAGCCTGGATCGAAGGCGAAATGCGGCGCCTCTTTCCGCATCACTACGGCCAGGGCGAAAAGGCCATGGACTATTCGCTGGAGGCGCGCTGAGTCTGGCCGCGCGGGTGGGCAAGAGATGCCTGTGTCCCTGATCGAACAACGCAGCATCCGCTTCGGCGAACGCGAGCTGGTCTATGTGCTGCGACGCAGTCAGCGCCGAACCCTTGGCTTGACGATCGATCGTCGCGGGCTGACGGTTGCGATTCCCCTGCGTGCCAGCCTGCGTGACGCGGAGGCTTTCGTACGCGAGCGGGCAGCCTGGATCTTCGAGAAGCTGGACGCCCGTGTGGTGCAAGCGGCGCCTGAGGCGCTGACGATTCGTGACGGGCTGGAGTTTCCGGTGCTCGGCCAGCCCTGTCGGATCAGTTTGCTGGCCGGCGCGAATCGCGCGCACTGGGTCGAAGGGTTTGCCGAGCGCGAATTACGCTTGCTGCTCAGGCGTCAGGAAGACGCGCCGACCCTGCTTCTGCGCGGGCTGCAGCGCTACGCGCTGAACTATTTTCAGGGGCGGCTGGAGGAGTTTGCCTACGTGCTCGCGCCGCTCGCGCCGGGGATCCCCTTGCCGCCGTTGCGGCTCTCGAATGCGCGAACGCGCTGGGGAAGCTGCTCGCGGCATTCCGGCATTCGCCTCAACTGGCGATTGATCCACCTGCCGCCCGCGCAGATCGATTATGTGGTGGCCCACGAAATGGCGCACCTTGTGGAAATGAATCACTCACCCCGCTTCTGGGCCGTCGTTGAAACCATTCTGCCCGGCTACGAGGCTGCAAAAGCGGCCTTGCGCCAGGCGCACCGAGTCATTCCCTCATTCTGAAAGGCAAAGCCATGCGCATACTGCACACCATGATCCGTGTCGGCGATCTGGATCGCTCGACCAAGTTCTATACCGAAGTACTGGGCATGCAAGTCCTCAAGGTGTCCGATCACCCTGACGGCAAGTTCACGAATGTATTCGTCGGCTACGGCGATGAGGCGACAGGCGCCATCATCGAGCTGACCTACAACTACGGTGTGGAAAGCTATGAGCTGGGAACGGGCTTCGGCCACATTGCCGTCGGCGTGCCGGATGCTTATGCCGCCTGTGCGGCGATCAAGGCGCGTGGCGGCGTGGTGACGCGCGAGGCTGGGCCGATGAAACATGGCACGACAGTGATCGCCTTCGTGCAAGACCCGGATGGCTACAAGATCGAGCTGATCCAGAAGGCTTAAAGGTTGCGCTGGTCGAGCAATGCGGCGGTGGACGCGGGTCGGAGTACCGCGGTGAGACTCGCGGGCTGTGCGGTCAAGTCGGCCAGGGAGTAGGCATTCAGGGTCTTGAACAAGGCTTCGAAGCCGTGCGCGAGAACGCCTGCCAGCTTGCAGCCCCCGGCAATCCTGCAGCGGTCTTTTGCTTCGAAGCACGCCACGATTGGCGCTTCCCCCTCCGCGAGCCTGACGACTTCACCGATCCGGATGTCGGCGGCCCGGCGTGCCAGACGAATGCCGCCGCGCTTTCCCCGCACGGATTCCACGTCACCGGTTTTCGCCAACTGGTGCACGACCTTGGTGAGGTGACTCTCGGAAATGTCGTAGGCATGAGCAATTTCTGGGATCGTGCTGAGGCGCTCTGGGTGCAGGGCTAGGTACATCAGGACCCGCAAGGTGTAGTCGGTATAGCTGGTCAGTTTCATGGGTGTTGGGATGTGGGAGGCCACGACGATGTCAGGGCTGTGCCATTGTCCGTGAGACCGGGAGCCTGGGGAAGCTCGCCGTGCGGCAGGACGTAACCGTCGGACGCGACGGCGTCGGGATCCAGGCCCCAGCCGCCGTGCCGATACCAGTCCTCGCCGAGGGTTTCGCAGGGATGCTCGGTGCGACCGGATCCGTTGCCGCAGGCCAGGTCGGCGGTCGGGCAGTACCGGTCGCAGCCCCAGCAGACTCGCTCCGGGTGCTTGGGATGCAGCGGGAATTTCTTCACCATGCGCGCGTCCAGTTTGGGTGATGGGCTAGGCGAATGATGCCACGGCCCCGCGGTGTGTGACGCGGGGCTGTCCGGTTCAGGACTTCGTTGCCTCGGCCGCGGCGGTCGGTGCTGCGACCCGCCGCCCCCCCAGCAGACGCAGCGCGAACATGCCCAGACACAGCACGCCCAGCGAAAACACGATGTCGCCCGGCACACGCAGCCAGACCAGGGCATGCATCAGCGGCGACTGTACGATCTCGACCGAGCGGGCATACCACAGGCCCTGGCTCACGCTGGCCCAGGCCTGGTAGAGCCCGGCCGGCACCAGCGACATGAAGACCATCATCGCCAGGCCGACGTTGAGCAGCCAGAACATGCGCTTGAGCCAGACGTCCTGCCAGTTTTCGCGTGGCATCAGGCCGCGCAGGCAGAACAGCATCAGGCCGATGCCGAGCATGCCATACACGCCGAACAGCGCGGCATGGCCGTGCGCCGGTGTCATGTTGAGGCCCTGCATGTAGTACAGCGAGATCGGCGGATTGATCGAGAAGCCCAGCAAGCCTGCGCCGACGGTGTTCCAGAAACCGACCGCGACGAAGCACAGGATGATCCAGCGGTAGCTAGCCACCCAGTGGGCCGCCTGGCTGCGCTGGTAGTTGCGATAGCCTTCGAAGCCGATCAAGGCCAGCGGCACCACTTCCAGCGCCGAGAAGATCGCGCCGATCGCAATCACCGAGGTCGGTGTGCCGGTGAAGTACAGGTGATGCAGGGTGCCGAGGATGCCGCCGAACAGGAACACGATGGTTTCCATCACGATGGCCGCGTTGGCGGAAGCGGTGCGGATCAGCCCGAGGCGCGTGAAGATCAGCGCGATCACCGCGGTGGCGAACACTTCGAAGAAGCCTTCCACCCACAAGTGCACCAGCCACCAGCGCCAGTATTCGATCATCGAGTAATGGCTGTGCTGGCCCCACATCAGCGAGCTGGCATAGAAGCCGCCGATGCAGGTGGCTGCGAGAAACACCATGGCAATAAGGCCGCGCGATTCGGACGGCTTCTTGAGCGCCGGCCACAGGCCACGCGCCATCAGGCCCAGCCAGATCATCAGCCCGGCGAACAGGCCGTATTGCCAGATGCGGCCCATGCTGGTGTATTCCAGCCCCTGGTTGCCGAGCCAGAACGCGAAATTGGTGCCGAGGCGCTGCTGGGTGCCGATCCAGCCGCAGGCAATCGAGCCCAGCACGATCAGGATCAGCGCATAGAACAGCACGTTTACGCCCAGCGCCTGGAATTTTGGCTCCTGCCCCGAAAGCGCCGGCGAGATGTAGAGGCCGGTCGCCAGCCAGGCGGTGGCGATCCACAAGACGCCCAGCTGGGTGTGGATGGTGCGGCTCACCGTGAAAGGCAGGATCTCGGCCAACGGGATGCCGAAGAAGCTCTGGCCCTCCACCGCGTAGTGGGCCGAGACGACGCCCATCACCACCTGCAGCAGGATGAGCGCGATCACGACATAGAAATACTTGGTCGTGGCGCGCATCGAAGCGGTAGGCTTGAGTTCGAACAGCGGGTCATGCGCGGGCGGGGTCGGGTCCGCTTCCTCTTTCGCGGCCGAATGCCAGGCGATCATGAAGGCCACGCCGGCAATCAGCAGGATGACGCTGACGATCGACCAGATGCCGTTACCGGTGGTCGGCACGTTGTCGATGATCGGCTCGTGCGGCCAGTTGCTGGTGTAGGACAGATCGGTTTCGCCCGGCCGGTCGGTCGCCGACGACCACGCCGACCAGAAGAAGAACGCGGGCAAGGCCTGCAGATCTGCCGGGTCCTTGAGGGTATGGCGCACCATCGCATACTGCTCGCGCAGGCTTGCCAGGGCCGGATCGTCGCCAAATAGCCCGGTGTAGTGACGCGCGAGTTCGCGAACGACTGCGGCGCGCTCCGCGCTCAGCGTGAGCGTGCCGGTCACCGGGTCATAGGTATTGCGGCGCAGTTCGTTCTTGACGCGTGCGCCGATCAAAGCCTGCTGGTCACTGGCCAGCGCCGCGTAAGGTGCCTGAAAGGCCTGCTTCGCCAGCACATCGCGCAGCGCAACAGCCTCGCGGTGCAGCCAGTCTGCCGACCAGTCGGGCGCCACATAGCTGCCATGCCCCCAGACCGAGCCCAACTGTTGCCCGCCTGCTGACAGCCAGGCCTGCTGGCCTTGCATCACCTGGCCGGGGCCGAACACCTGCTGCCCATCGCGGCTGATCACCTGTGCCGGGATGGGCGGCGCCGACAGATAGATTTCATGTCCGATCCAGCCGAGCACGGCAAAGGATACGAGAAAAATGGCGGCCAGCCACCGCCAGAGCCTGCGTGTCGACTTCATTCGGAAGATTCCTGTTCAAGCAAGGTTTGTAGATTCACTCTAAATGAATCTTATAAAAGATTCAAATCCGATGAATCTTATGTGTCGTGTTACCACCGTGGTTGATTGCGGGGTGATACGCAGACAATCGGTTCGCTCAAGTGGCGCACCGCGCCCTGAGGATGTCAAGTGGGCTAGCTCTTGGTGACTAGTTGTTCCACGCATTCCGGCGAATGGTTCGCGACGAGGTTCGTGGCTACGCTTTGTGACGCTCAGGTGTCGCCGGAAGAAACGCTATTTATGTCGAGTCGAAGCGCAGTCAAAGTTCTCGTCGCTAGTACCGCAGCATTCACGATCTGTTTTGCGGTCTGGATGATCTTCGCGGTACTCGGGATTCCCGTCTCGCAGCAACTCGGTTTGAGTGAGACGGAGTTCGGACTGCTCGCCGCGACGCCGGTTCTTACCGGCTCCCTCGTGCGCGTACCGCTGGGAATTTGGACAGATCGTTATGGCGGCCGCGTCGTGTTGTTCCTCCTTATGGTGGCGACGGTCGTTCCAATCTGGCTGCTTGCCGGTGCTACGGCGTACTGGCACTTCCTGGTGCTGGGGCTGTTCGTAGGGCTGGCAGGGGGCACCTTCTCGGTAGGAACACCCTATGTGGCGCGCTGGTTTGCGCGTGAGCGCCAGGGTCTGGCGATGGGGATTTTCGGTGCGGGTAACTCCGGCTCGGCACTGACCAAGTTTGTGGCGCCGGCGATCATTGCTGCCTGGGGCTGGCAGGCCTTACCCAGAATCTACGCGTTGGCGATGCTGCTGATGGCCGGCGCCTTCTGGCTGTTCTCGGCGTCCGACCCCCAGCACGTCGTGGCGCATCGACCGGGCCTGCGGCAACAACTGCGCTTGCTCAGCGACCCGCGCGTGTTGCGCTACTGCCAGTACTACTCCGTGGTGTTTGGGGGCTACGTTGCCCTAGCGCTCTGGATGACGAAGTACTACACGCAGGAGTACGGCTTCAGCATTTCCTCAGCAGCTCTGCTTGCCGCTTGCTTCTCGCTGCCGGGTGGCGTGTTGCGGGCTCTTGGTGGCTGGGTGTCAGATCGATATGGTGCCTACAAGGTGACGTGGTGGGTGATGTGGGTTTGCTGGATAGCGTTCTTTCTGCTTTCTTATCCACAAACATCATTCACGGTGCATACCGTCAATGGCCCGCGCAGCTTCTTCATAGGCCTCTCTCCGTCGTGGTTCACCGTCATCCTGTTCGTGGTTGGCGTGGCGATGGCCGTTGGCAAAGCCTCTGTTTTCAAGTTCATTGCCGATGAGTTTCCGACGGACATTGGCGCAGTTTCCGGGGTGGTTGGGCTGGCCGGTGGCCTGGGCGGGTTCATCTTGCCCATCATGTTCGGCGCGGCGGTCGATCTCACTGGGGTGCGCTCTAGTTCCTTCATGTTGCTCTATGGCACGGTCTGCGTGTCCTTGGTGTGCATGCATTTCAGCTTCAAACCTTCACTTCCATCCGCCGTCCCAGGCATGAGCGCAAAGAGGGCCTGAAAGGAGTCACGTATGACGAGTTATGTACTTTCCCGCTGGGACCCCGAGTGCCCGGTGTTCTGGCAAGCAGAAGGCAAGGGTGTGGCACGGCGCAACCTGTGGCTGTCGATCCCGGCGCTGACCCTCGCGTTTGCGGTCTGGATGGTGTGGAGCATGGTGGTGGTGAATCTGCCCAACGTGGGCTTCCGCTTCACCACCGACCAGCTTTTCTGGCTGGCGGCCCTGCCGGCCTTGTCGGGCGCCACGCTGCGCATTTTCTATTCCTTTCTGGTGCCCATCGTCGGAGGGCGGCGATGGACCGCCATTTCTACCGCCACGCTGCTGATTCCAGCCTTGGGAATCGGCTTTGCGGTGCAGGACCCGAGCACCAGCTACCCGGTAATGCTCTTGCTTGCGCTGTTGTGCGGGTTCGGCGGCGGCAACTTCAGTTCCAGCATGGCCAACATTAGCTTTTTCTACCCGAAGGCGGAGAAGGGCATGGCGCTGGGGCTCAATGCGGGGCTGGGCAATCTGGGCGTGTCGATCATGCAGTTTCTGGTGCCGGCGGTAATCACGGTAGGCCTGTTTGGTGCTTTGGGTGGCGAGGCACAGACCTGGGTCAAGGGAGGGGTGACCAAACAGGTCTGGCTGCAGAACGCCGCCTTCGTGTGGGTACCTTTCATCCTGGCATCGACCTTGGCCTCGTGGTTTGGCATGAACGATCTGGCAAACGCGAAAGCCTCCTTTGTCGAACAGGCTGTGATCTTCAAGCGGCCACACAACTGGATCATGTGCTGGCTCTATATCGGGACGTTCGGCTCCTTCATTGGCTTCTCGGCGGCCTTTGCCATGTTGACCAAGGCGCAGTTCCCGGCGGTCGACCCGACGGCCTACGCCTTCCTCGGGCCGCTAGTGGGGGCGCTCACGCGCCCGGTGGGGGGCTGGCTGGCCGACAAGACGGGTGGCGCGCGCGTGACCTTCTGGACCTTCATCCTGATGGCCGCGGCTGTCTGGGGTGTCATGCAGTTCATGCCGCACGCGGGAAACGGCGGGGAGTTCGGCGGATTTCTCGCCATGTTCGTGTTGCTCTTCGCCCTCTCTGGCCTAGGCAATGGTTCCACCTTTCGCATGATCCCGGTGATTTTCCTCACTGAACGGATGCGGGCACTAACCACGCAACACGGGGAGGGCGCACGCAGCGTCGCAATCGCCGAGGCAGCCAAGGAGAGTGCCGCCGCACTGGGTTTTGCCGGGGCTATCGGGGCCTACGGTGGTTTCTTCATTCCTAAGAGCTTTGGCAGCTCCATCGCGGCAACCGGTTCGGCCGATCTTGCGCTGTGGTGCTTCATCGCCTTCTACCTGAGTTGCGTGGCGATCACGTGGTGGTGCTACAGCCGCCGCAACGCGCCCATGCCCTGCTGATATCAACGGAGACAAAGCATGAGTCATTTTCTGGATCGCCTGCGCTTCCTCTCGCGCACCAAGGAGACTTTCTCCGACGGCCATGGCGCAGTCGTCGATGAGGATCGCAGCTGGGAGAACGCCTATCGCGGCCGCTGGCAGCATGACAAGATCGTGCGCTCCACGCACGGCGTGAACTGCACCGGCTCCTGCTCGTGGAAGGTCTACGTCAAAAATGGCCTGATCACCTGGGAGACGCAGCAGACCGACTACCCGCGCACGCGGCCCGACCTGCCGAACCACGAGCCGCGCGGCTGCCCGCGTGGCGCGTCCTACAGTTGGTATGTGTACTCGGCGCAGCGGGTGAAATATCCGCTGGTGCGGGGCCGGCTGATGGAAATGTGGCGTGAGGCTCGCCAGACCATGAGCCCCACGGACGCCTGGGAGTCGATCAGCCAGGACCCGGTCAAGGCCAAACGCTACAAGAGCGTGCGCGGCCAGGGCGGCTTTGTGCGGGCGAGCTGGGACGACGTCAGCGAGATCATCGCTGCCGCCAACGCCTTCACCATCAAAAAATTCGGTCCGGATCGCGTGCTCGGTTTCTCGCCGATTCCGGCCATGTCGATGGTCAGTTACGCCGCCGGCGCGCGTTATCTGTCGCTGATCGGCGGCGCCTGCCTGTCGTTCTACGACTGGTACTGCGATCTGCCGCCCTCTAGCCCGCAAGTGTGGGGCGAGCAGACCGACGTGCCTGAATCGGCCGACTGGTACAACTCCACCTACCTTATGGTGTGGGGCTCCAACGTGCCGCAGACGCGCACGCCGGACGCCCACTTCTACACTGAGGTGCGCTACAAGGGCACCAAGACCGTGGCCGTCTCCAGCGATTTCGGCGAGATGGTTAAGTTCGGCGACATCTGGCTGGCCCCCAAGCAGGGAACCGACGCCGCACTGGCGATGGCGATGGGCCACGTGATCCTCAAGGAGTGGCACACCTCGGCACAGTCGGACTACTTCACGCGTTACGTCAAGCAATACACCGACTTGCCAATGCTCGTGATCCTCAAGCTTGGTAAGAGCGGGCAATTGGTGCCGGACTACTTCCTGCGCGCCTCGCACCTGTCCTTGGCCGAGCAGGCCAACAACCCGGAATGGAAAACCCTGCTGATTGACTGCGCGAGTGGCGAGCTGATTGCGCCGAACGGCAGTATCGGCTTCCGCTGGGGCGAGAGTGGCGACAAGGTCGGGCGCTGGAATCTGGAGCTGAAGGATGGGGGCAGCGCACGTGCGATCGATCCGTGCCTGTCCTTGATCGACAGTCATGACGATATCGTCGAGGTCGGTTTCGACTACTACGGTGGCAAGGATGCCGATGACGTGCTGCTGCGCCGCGTGCCAGCCAAACGCGTGAAGCTGGCCGATGGTTCCGAGGCGCTAGTGACGACCGTTTTCGACCTAACCATGGCCAACTATGGCGTGGATCGCGGTTTGGGCGGTGGCAACGTGGCCATGAGCTACGACGACGATGTGCCCTACACCCCGGCCTGGCAGGAGAGGCACACCGGCGTGAAGCGCAATCTGGTGATCCAGGTGGCACGCGAGTTTGCGCAGAACGCGCACGACACGCAGGGCAAGAGCATGGTGATCGTGGGCGCCGCGCTGAATCACTGGTACCACAACGACATGATTTACCGCGGCATCATCAACATGCTGATGATGTGCGGCTGTATTGGCCAGAGCGGGGGCGGCTGGGCGCACTACGTGGGGCAGGAGAAGCTGCGACCGCAGACTGGTTGGACGCCGCTAGCCTTTGCGGGCGACTGGGTGCGCCCGCCGCGCCACATGAACGGCACTTCCTTCTTCTACAACCACACCAGCCAGTGGCGCCACGAGAAGCTGGCACTCGATGAAATCCTCGCCCCCACGGCCGACGCCGGGCCGTACAGCAAGCTGGCCTTGCTGGACCTGAATGCCAAGGCGGAGCGCCTCGGCTGGCTGCCTTCGGCTCCGCAGCTGGAAACCAATCCGCTCGACATCGTCGATGCGGCCAATGCCCGGAAGATTGATCCGATCAAATACGCCGTGGATGAAATTAAGGCCGGCCGCCTGAACTTCTCCTGCGACGATCCGGAGAACCCGAAGAACTTCCCGCGTAACCTGTTCGTGTGGCGTTCGAACATCCTCGGCAGCTCTGGTAAGGGCCACGAGTACTTTCTGAAGTACCTGCTGGGCACGCAGAACGCATTGTTCGGTGATGAGCGCGACGGCATCAAGCCCAGCGAGGTCAAGGTCAGCGAAGCCGTCGAAGGCAAGCTGGACCTGCTCACGGTGCTGGACTTCCGCATGTCCACTACCTGCCTCTATGGCGACATCGTGCTGCCCTCGGCCACCTGGTACGAGAAGGACGATTTGAACACCTCCGACATGCATCCCTTCATCCATCCGCTGTCGGAAGCGGTCCAGCCCTTATGGCAATCGAAGAGCGACTGGGAAATCTACAAGACCATCGCCAAGAAGTTCTCCGAGATCGCCGGGCCCTACCTGGGTACACGCAAGGATCTGGTGCTCACCCCGCTGCTGCATGACACCCCGGGAGAACTCGGCCAGCCCTTCGAGCCGAAGGACTGGAAGCACGGTGAGTGCGAGCCCATCCCCGGCAAGACCATGCCGCAGATGACCGTGGTGGAGCGCAACTACGGTGATGTGTACAAGAAGTTCACCTCTATCGGCCCGCTGCTGGAGACGAGTGGCAATGGTGGCAAGGGTATTGGCTGGAACACCGAGCACGAAGTGAAGGAACTGGCCGCGCTCAACAAGCTGGTGACTGAGCCGGGCGTGAGTCAGGGGCGGCCGAAGCTGGAGACTGCCATTGATGCGGCCGAGATGATCCTAACGTTGGCGCCGGAAACCAATGGTCATGTGGCCGTGAAGGCCTGGGATGCGCTGGGCAAGATCACCGGGCGCGATCACAAGCACCTCGCCGAAGGGCGCGACCACGACAAGATCCGCTTCCGCGACGTGCAGGCACAGCCGCGCAAGATCATTTCGTCGCCAACCTGGTCCGGGCTGGAATCGGAAGAGGTCAGCTACAACGCCGGTTACACCAACGTGCACGAGCTGATCCCCTGGCGCACACTCACCGGCCGCCAGCAGTTCTATCAGGATCACCGCTGGATGCTCGACTTCGGTGAGGGCCTGTGCATCTACAAACCTGCCATCAACACTCGCACCATTGAGCCGATGCTGGGAAAGCATGCCAATGGCAACGAAGAGCTGGTGCTCAACTGGATTACACCGCACCAGAAGTGGGGTATCCACTCCACCTATACCGACAATCTGCGCATGCTCACGCTCTCGCGTGGCGGCCCGCACGTGTGGGTGTCCGAGATCGAGGCCAAGCAGGCGGGGATCCGCGACAACGACTGGGTCGAGGTGTTCAATGTCAACGGCACGCTGACTGCAAGGGTGGTGGTGAGCCAGCGCGTGCCGGTCGGCATGTGCCTGATGTACCACGCGCAGGAGAAGATCGTGAACGTGCCCGGCGCTGAAACTTCGGGCATGCGCGGCGGCATCCACAACTCGGTTACCCGCACCGTGACCAAGCCGACCCACATGATTGGTGGCTACGCCCAGCTCGCCTATGGCTTCAATTACTACGGCACGGTGGGCAGCAACCGTGATGAATACGTCATCGTGCGCAAGATGAAAAAGGTTGACTGGCTTGAAGGCGCCCTGAAAGAAGAAGGAGAGCAAGCATGAAGATCCGCGCCCAGGTGGCCATGGTCCTGAACCTGGACAAATGCATCGGTTGCCACACCTGTTCGGTAACGTGCAAGAACGTGTGGACGAGTCGCGACGGCGTCGAGTACGCGTGGTTCAACAATGTCGAGAGCAAGCCCGGTATCGGCTTCCCCAAGGAATGGGAGAACCAGGAGAAGTGGAGGGGCGGCTGGGTTCGTCGCAGCGATGGCAAGTTGGCGCCGCGCCAGGGGGGGAAAGTCAAGATTCTCGCCAACATCTTTGCCAACCCGAACCTTCCTGAGATCGACGATTACTACGAGCCCTTCACCTACGATTACGAGCACTTGCAGAAGGCGCCGCTGTCGCAGACCCCGCCCACGGCACGACCGATCTCGGCCATCACCGGCCAGAAGATGGAGAAGATCGAATGGGGCCCGAATTGGGAAGACGACCTGGGCGGCGAGTTTGAATCGCGCTCGCGGGATCAGCTCTTCAAGGACATCCAGAAGGAGATGTACTCGACCTTCGAGAATACATTCCTGATGTACCTGCCGCGCCTGTGCGAGCACTGCCTGAACCCAACCTGTGTGGCGAGCTGCCCCTCGGGCTCGGTGTACAAGCGTGAAGACGACGGCATCGTGCTGGTTGATCAGGACAAGTGCCGGGGCTGGCGGATGTGCATCTCTGGCTGTCCCTACAAGAAGATCTACTACAACTGGAAGTCCGGCAAGGCCGAGAAGTGCACCTTCTGCTACCCGCGTCTCGAAGCCGGCCAGCCGACGGTCTGCTCGGAAACCTGCGTGGGTCGCATCCGCTATCTGGGTGTCATTCTGTACGATGCTGACCGCATCGATCAGGCCGCGTCGGTCGAGAATGAGCAGGATCTTTACGAGGCGCAGCTCAAGGTCTTCCTCGATCCGAATGATCCGGCGATCATCGAAGAAGCCCGTCGCCAAGGCATTCCCGACAATTGGCTGGATGCAGCCAAGAAGTCTCCGGTGTGGAAGATGGCAATGGAGTGGAAGGTGGCTTTCCCGCTTCACCCGGAGTACCGAACGCTGCCGATGGTGTGGTATATCCCGCCGCTTTCCCCGATCCAGTCTCGCGCCGAAGCCGGTCAGCTGGGCATGAACGGCATCATTCCGGACACCAAGGACCTGCGTATTCCGGTGAAGTACCTCGCCAATCTGCTTACGGCAGGCAAGGAGGCGCCTATCACCTCGGCGCTGGATCGCATGCTCGCCATGCGAGCCTACAAACGCGGGGAAACGGTGCATGGGAAGGGTAACGAGGCCGTGCTCAAGCAGGTCGGACTGAGCGCCGCGCAGGTCGAGGAGATGTACCAGATCATGGCCATCGCCAACTACGAAGATCGCTTCGTGATCCCCAGCTCGCACAAGGAACTGGTGGAAGACAGCTTCAACGAAAAGGGCAGCTGCGGCTTCACCTTTGGCAATGGCTGCTCCGGCGGCACGTCGGAAGGAACGCTGTTCGGCAACCAGAAGCACGGCAGCGACATATTTGTCGACATGCCCAAGTCGCGTCGCAAGTCGCGGATGGAGTGAGCATATGACAAACACCGTTTCTCATGGTCTGAGTTTCCGGGCGCTTTCATCGCTCCTGAGCTATCCCGAGCAGGATCTGATCGACTCGCTGGACGAGCTGAAGGAGCCGTTTACGTACGCACACTGGGAGAGTCTGCGTGCACTCTTTGGTTTTCTCGAATCGCGCGAACTGGTCGGGCTGCAAGAGAACTACGTCGACACCTTTGATCGCAACCCCTCTCACTCGCTACACTTGTTCGAGCACATCCACGGCGAGTCGCGCGATCGCGGGCAGGCCATGGTCGACCTGCTCGAAGAGTACAAGCGCGATGGCTTCATGCCCGAGGCCGCCGAGTTGCCGGACTACGTTCCGCTGTTTCTGGAGTTCCTCAGTCTCGTGGAGCCAGCGCGCGCCCTCGCTCTGCTGGATGATGCCATTCATGTGTTGAACGCCATCGGCCTGCGTCTGGAGAAGAATGGCAGCCCCTATGCCGGCGTGTTCAAGGTTCTGTGTGAGCTGGCCAGCGTTGAGCCTTTGCCTCTGCAAAGCGCACCGGTGCGGGACATGGATGAGGCGCTGGAGACCTTCGGTCCCGGCGCCGATGGAGTGGAACCCTTGATGCGACCGACTACGACCCACACGATGCAGTTTCACGCCAGCCGGCCGAACGCCGGTCAGCAGGGCTGAGCAGAACCGAGGAGAGATACATGAGCATCCTGCATAACTTTGTTTTCGGGCTCTACCCTTATATCGCACTCACGGTCTTCCTGCTGGGTAGTCTGGTGCGTTTCGAGCGTGAGCAATACACCTGGAAGAGCGAGTCCTCCCAGCTCCTCAAGCGCGGCAATCTGCGCATCGGAAGCATCTGTTTTCACCTTGGCATCATCAGCCTATTCCTGACGCACATGGTCGGTTTGCTGACGCCACCAGAGATCTATCATGCCTTCGGACTGAGCTCGTCGGCCAAGCAGGTGATGGCGATTGTCGGCGGTGCCGGTCTGGGCTCCCTCTGTCTGGTCGGGCTGCTGATTCTGTTGCACCGCCGCTTCGCTGAGCCGCGCATTCGGGCGGTTACCCGCATGGGAGACAAGATCCTGCTGCTGTGGTTGCTGCTCACGCTGCTGCTGGGGCTGGCGAGCATCTTTGTGTCTGTCAATCACCTCGATGGCCACGTCATGGTGCTGCTGGGGAGTTGGGCGCAGCATATCGTGACCTTCCGCAGCGATGCTGCCGAGCTGATTGTCGATGTGCCCTGGCTCTACAAGGCACACATGTTCATGGGCATGACGCTGTTCGTCATTTTCCCCTTCAGCCGCCTTGTGCATGTGTGGAGTGGCTTCGGCAGCGTCACGTACCTGACGCGTGCCTGGCAGTTGGTCCGCCCGCGCTGAGGCAACGGCGCATGTGCGATCCAAACAACTGGCCGGACTTCTTTGCTCAGGTGCCGCGGGTAGTTGTGCGGGACCCCTTGGCCAGGCTGCTCGGTTCCGTCGAAGGCGGGCTGATCGAGTACGGCTATGAAGACGCTGTTGCATTGGCCGGGCACTCCTGCCCGACAGTCGCAGCCGCCTACTGGCTGACGGTTTGCGCCTTGCACGCGCTGTACCGGGGGGACACCCCGGTTCGTGGCGTCATTCGTGTCGATGTGCAGGGTCTCGCGCATGAGGGAGTCGCGGGCGTGCAAGCAGCCGTCATCAGTCTGATTACCGGCGCCGCGCCGGCCAGTGGTTTTCGCGGGATTGCGGGCAAGCATCGGCGCGCCGACTTGCTGGAGTTTGGCGTCAGGATTCCCGCCGCCTTTGCATTCACGCGCCTCGACACGGGGGATGCTGTGTATGCCCAGGCGCAGTTGGTTTCGGTGGCCGCTCACCCGGACTGCCAGCCACTCTTGCGGGATTGCTTGGCGGGCATCGCTGACGATGCGGAGGCAGCGAGACTGGGAGAACTCTGGCAGGCGCGCGTGAAGAGTCTCCTGCTCGAGTACGGTGACGATCATGAGGTCTTTCAGGTTTGGCCGGTGCTGGGCGAGCGGGTGAACTGATCGCGAGAGGATGATGATGCGACCGCTGTCTGTGCAGGTGTTGCAGCATGTCCCGTTCGAGGGGCTGGGCAGCATTCAGGCTTGGCTCGACGCGCGTGGCGCGGCGGTGGAATGCGTACGCTTCTTCGCAGGTGAAATCCCCGACTCCGAGCGCCGATTCGACTTGGTCATCGTGCTAGGCGGTCCGATGAGCGTGCATGATACGGCGATCTATCCTTGGCTGTGTAGTGAACAGGCATACCTGCACGCGCTCTGCATGGAGGGGCGTGCGGTGCTGGGGATCTGCCTGGGGGCGCAACTGATTGCTCGCGCGCTGGGTGCAGATGTCAGCCCTGCTCGCCAGCGCGAAATCGGTTGGTGGCCCGTAGCCGGGGATGAGCCTGGTGAGGGGCTAGTGCTTCCGGTCCAGATGTATGTTTTCCAGTGGCACGGGGAAACCTTCGCACTGCCTGCAGGTGCTCGCCGCCTGGCGTCTAGCACGGTGTGTGAGAATCAGGCGTTTGCATATGGTAGCCGCGTGCTTGGTTTGCAGTTTCATCTTGAGATCACGCCCGTTGGCGTCGAGCAGCTTGTGGAACATTGCGGCGACGAGCTGGCGTCGGGGGGGGCATTCGTGCATGGTCGGCGCGAGCTCGCGGGGGCGCCCGAGTTGCTCTACGCTTCCTCGAACGCCTTGATGGCTGCGGTGTTGCAGTACCTGCTGCCAGGTGCATAATGGCCGACCCTTCGACTCCACAAGGGTTTCACATGGCAGTCTTGCTGCCGGATGTAACGCGATGGCATAGCATTTCGGTGCGAATTGTCGTCGTCTCGCTCTTGGCGCTGGGAATCGCTCTGGCGATGATCGGCGGCACCCTTTGGCTATCTTGGCAGCTTGAGGGGGGGGCGGCGGCGATCAATGACGCCGGTAGTGTGCGGATGCGGTCATTTCGCCTGGCTCTGGTGCTGCAGGGCCCGCGCCAGGACGCGCCGCGGGCCCTGCAGGAAATCGCTTCGCTCGAGCAGACGCTGACGGCCTTGCAGCGCGGCGACCCTGCTCGTCCGCTGGTGCTGCCGGGCGAACGCAGCATTCGCATCCAGTACGAGCAGGTCGACGATCTTTGGACAGACCATCTGGCCGACTTGGCGAGACGGGCAGCGGGGGGCGACGGATTGGCAGCAGATCGGTTTGGCGCCGAAGTGGACGATTTCGTCGCCAAGGTGGATGTTCTGGTGTCTGCCATTGAGCATGACAACGCGCGAAAGACGGGCTGGCTTCGGCTCTCACAAGCGGTGTTGATCGCGATAGCGATCATGGGAACCGTGACCATGATCTACTTGCTGTATCTGTGGATCATTCGCCCGGTTCTGAGCTTGCAGGCTGGCATCTCGACATTGGCTGCGGGCGGCTTTGATGCACGGGTTCCCGTGGAAACCCGAGACGAGTTCGGGGCGCTGGCCAGTGGTTTCAACGCCATGGCGGAGGAGTTGCAAGGTATTTACCGGGATCTGGAACAGCGGGTCCGCGACAAGACCGGCCAGCTTGAAGCGCAGAACCACGAGCTGGCTGCGCTCTACGAGATGGCGGCGTTTCTGTCGCGTGCCGATACGGTGGAGGCGCAGAGCGGCGGGTTCGTCCAGCGCGTAATGAGCCGCTTTTCGGCCGAGGGCGCGAGCTTGCGGATACAGAATCCCGCCGATCAGCAGTTGCAACTGGTGGTGGCGGAAGGACTTAGCGCCGAGATTCTGGGGAGCACGCAGTGCCGCCTGGCGCACGACTGTGTGTGCGGTGAGGCCGGGAGCCGGGGGCACAGTGTGATGCACGACTTCCGGCACGTGCCGCGCCATGCCGTGGTGCCGTGCAGTGAAGCCGGGTTCAAGCATATGGCGGTGTTTCGAATCACCTCTCCGCAGGCCACCCTGGGCTCCTTCGCGTTGCACTTCCGCCACCCGGAGGCCTTGGGGGCGGGTGAGATCAAACTGCTGGAGACGCTCGGGCAGCAACTCGGGACCGCGATCGAAAATGCAAGACTGCGGACGCATGAGCGCTTGCTGGCAGTTTCTGAGGAGCGCAACCTTGTTGCGCAGGGGCTGCATGACAGCCTCGCGCAGAGCCTCAACTTTCTGAATCTGCAGGTTCAGATGCTGGAGAAGGCACTCCAGCAGGCGCCGCATCCGGAGGCGGGGAGAGTCTTGCCTGGGCTGCGCGCGGGGATCGCCGAGAGCTACAACGATGTTCGGGAGCTCTTGGCGAATTTCCGTACCCGGTTGGGGAATCACGACGTGCGGCAGATGCTACAGGCCGCAGTTGTCAGGTTCCAAGAGCAGTCCGGCGTGGTCACCGTGTTTGACTACGGTGGCGGCGGTACCAGCTTGTCGGAGGAGCAGAGGCTGCAGATCCTGTTTATCCTGCAGGAGGCCTTGTCAAACATTCGCAAGCACGCGCGCACGAGCAATGCCGTCGTAAAGGTCAGGAACCAGGAGGATTTCAGTCTGGAGATCGTTGATTTGGGGTGCGGGTTTGACGTAGCTGGGGCCGGCGCTGCGGAGGGTGGCCGGCAGATTGGCCTGCACATCATGCGCGAGCGGGCGGCCCGTATTGGCGCAGAGTTGGTACTCTGGTCAGCAGTGGGTCAGGGGACTCAGCTGAAAGTCTTGTTGCGGGCGAGCGCCCGGCAGACGGCATGAGGGGGCGAAGATGTCAGAGGAACTGAATATTCTGCTGGTAGATGACCATGCTTTGTTTCGCTCTGGCATCCGCCTGCTGCTGCAGGGGGAGAGCGGGCTTCGCATTGCGGGTGAAGCCGCTGACGGTTTGGAGGCGGTCAAGAGCGCGCATCAGCTTAAGCCGGATGTCGTTCTGCTCGACCTGCACTTGCCAGGGCTGTCTGGTCTTGAAGCCCTTCGCCTGATTAAGCAAGACCTGCCCGCTTGCCTCGTCATGATGTTGACGGTCTCGGAGGATGCGCAGGACCTGGCGGAAGCGTTGCGCTCGGGCGCTGATGCCTATGTGCTCAAGAATGCGGAGGCAGCCTACCTGATCGACTCCATCAAGAAAATGGCGGCTGGCGATTCGACGATTTCGCTGGAGTTAACAAGGAAACTGATTGACCCGTCTTGTCGTGCGGGAGGCAACGCGCAGGGTGGTCGGCCGGTGGATTCATTGACGCCACGCGAGCGGGACGTCGTCAGCTTGCTGGCGAAGGGCGAGAGCAACAAGGTGATCGCGCGGCACCTCGATTTGTCTGAGAATACGGTCAAGATTCACGTACAGAATATTCTGAAAAAGCTGAGCCTGAGCAGTCGGGTGCAGATCGCTGTCTATGCAATTGGCAATGGATTCGGTGCGCATGAGTGATCGGTTTTTTTTGTGCTCTGGAACTTTGAGCACAACCCGGCTCTGCAAAGAATGAAAACCTTGGCGTTGCTCACTATGATTAGGCGATCCTCTTTGAGGGATTTCAGCGCCCGAGAGAAACTCTCGCTGCTCATGTTCAGGAGCGAGGCAATCATGCGCTTCGGTGCGGGGATCTCGACGTACTCTTTGCCGCAGAAGAAAGACGGCTGAAGGTTGCTGAGGTAAGCCGCGACGCGCGCCAGCGATGAGTCCGTTGCAAAGTAACCGACTCTTTGCAGCAATGAGCGAATGCGAAGCGCGTTCTCCTGCAGCACGCGGTCGCGGAAAGTGGTATCGATCTGCATGACTTCCCTGAGGGTGACGGGTGGGATACGCATTAGCCTGCACGGTTTGATTGTTTTGGCTGACACGCCGTAGGCATCTCCCCAGATCAGGCCTGAGTCGCCAAACAGCCGACCGGGCCCGAACAACTCGACAATGTGCATTCTCCCGCTTAGGTCGGGGGCCAGAAGAGCGACCATTCCATCAAGTACAAGATAGCTGCCCGCGGGTGACTCACCACATTCAAAAACGTTGACATTTGCCGCAATCCTTTGCTGATGACTTGCTGCGGCGAGCATCTGCAGGCTCTCCTGCTTGACTCCCTGCATTAGTGCGACGGACGCTAGCGCCTCGATGCGATTCGGATTGCGCTCAGCGCCACAGAAGTTGATGAGCATGTTGCGGTCCATCTCGGAAGGGCGGTGGGCCGACTTATACCAAAATATTCCGTGTGACCCTACTTGCTGTCGGGGCTAGCTAATTTGGGGGATGATCTGCCGAGACACACCACACTAGCGGTTGACTAGCCTAACCGGGCTAGGTCGTTCAGCGCGTTGACGGGCGCGGAGGCATGGCGCAGTCTTTTTGTTCGTGATAAGTGAGGTAGAGAACCCATGAGCGTGGCACTTCCGATGGTGTATGCGTGTTCGGGATGTTCGGCAGCGGGACAAATGGCGAACGCGATGGCAGTCCTGCTAGACCACGAGGGGCTCGCGACGATGGGCTGTATCAGCGGGATTGGCGCTAGGCTGCCAGCCCTGTTGAGAGTTGCCAAAGCAGGGCTTCCTACCTTGGTGATAGACGGTTGCGAGATGCGATGTGCAGAGCATTGTTTGCGTGGCGCAGAGATTACGCCCGACGGAAATTTCTCATTGGCTGGGCATGGTGTGGCCAAAGGTGAAGGGCGTGGGTTCTCTCTGCAGGAGATGGAACGTTTGTTGCCGCGCCTCCGGACGGTGTGTGCCGCGATGGCCGCCATGCCAGGGGCCGTGCCCTTGATGGGAGGAGAACGGATACCGATCGAGAATCGGTTCATTCCGATTTCTGGCTAGTTCTACCTCGTTTGAACGTCGTGGGGGATGTCGGCGAGTCGGATATAAGGCGTGGGATCAGCGAGTCCGGCAGCGGCAAAGCCTGCACTGCGCAGGCGGCAGGCATCGCACTGGCCGCATGCGAGGCCGTCATCTGTGGCTTTGTAGCAAGACACGGTGAGGCCGTAGTCCACGCCAAGTGAGGTGCCGAGCTGGACAATCTGGGCCTTTGACAGCTCGATCAGCGGGGCGTGGATACGTAGCCGATTGCCTTCGACGCCGACCTTGGTGGCGAGGTTGGCCATGGCTTCAAACGCGGCGATGAACTCGGGGCGGCAGTCCGGGTAGCCCGAATAATCGACAGCATTCACGCCGACGAAGATGTCGTTGGCGCCCAGTACTTCGGCCCAGCCCAAAGCCAAGGAAAGCATCACTGTGTTGCGCGCCGGCACATAGGTCACCGGGATGCCGGTCTGCAGGCCATCAGTGGGCACGTCGATATTGGCATCGGTGAGGGCGGAGCCGCCGAACTGGCCCAGGTCGACGTGGGCGAGGCGGTGCTCGCGGGCACCCAGCGCCGAGACCACGCGTTTGGCGGCGTTCAGTTCGGCTGCATGGCGCTGCCCATAGGCGACCGACAGCGCGTAGGTTTCGAAGCCTTGGTCGCGCGCGATGGCAAGGCAGGTGGCGGAGTCCAGGCCGCCGGAGAGCAGGACGACAGCGCGGGGTGCTGACATGGTGGTACCCGGTTCGGAAATGTGATCAGACGCCGGTCCGGTTGCCCCAGATCACGCGGTGCATCTGCAATTGCATGCGCACCGGCAAGTGGTCGCGGAGCGTCCATTCGGCGAGTTTGTGCGGTGCGAGGCTGCCTGCGACGGGCGAGAGCAACACGGTGCAGCGCTCGTTAAGATGATGGGTGCGGATCATGTCGCGCGCCCACAGGTAATCAGCTTCGTCGGCGAGCACGATCTTGATTTCGTCGCGCGCACGCAGATCGCCGAGGTTCTCCAGGCGATTCTTGTCGGCTTCGCCGGAGCCGGGCGCCTTCAAATCCATGATCCGCGACACGCGCGAATCGACTGAAGCGATATCCAGCGCGCCGCTGGTTTCCAGCGAAACGGAGTAGCCCGCCTCGCATAGTGCCTGCAGCAAGGCCAGGCAAGGCTTCTGGGCAAGCGGCTCGCCACCGGTAACGCAGACGTACTGCGTCTGGTGGCGGGCGATTTCGGCGAGGATTTCGTCGATGCTGCGGAATTCACCGCCGCTGAACGCGTATTCAGTGTCACACCAGGTGCAGCGCAAGGGGCAGCCGGTGAGACGCACGAAAACGGTTGGCAATCCGGCGCGGGTCGATTCCCCTTGCAGGGAATAGAAAATCTCGCTGATGCGCAAACGCGCCGGATGACTGCTCACGCTGCGGCCCTTACTTCTTCTTCAAGCGCTGCTTGGCGGTTTTGGCGGCCTCGCTGGCGGGGTATTTCATGACCAGCTTCTCAAGCGTTGCTTTGGCGGCCTTGGCATCCTTGAGCTCTTGCTCGGCGTTGGCTTGCCCGAGCAGTGCGTCCGGTGCCAGAACATCCTCGGGCCAGGTCGCGGCTACCTTGGCGTAGGTGTCGCGCGCGCCATCAAGATCGTTCGCTTGCATCAGCGATGCACCGAGCCAGAAATTGGCGCCGGGCAGGAAGCCGCTCTTGGGCCAATTCTTGATGAACAGCTTGAAGCCAAGTGCTGCGTCCACATGCTTGCCTGCGCGGAGCGCGTTGATGGCGGCTTCGTAGTCGCGGCTCTCCTGCGCGGGATCCACGGGAGGGGGCTCTGCCTTCACCGGTTGCGCTTGCGCCTGCGAGAGCGTTTGCTGAAGCTGGGTAACGGTACTCTCGACACGACGCAAACGATTGTCGAGATCGATGTAAAAATCTTTCTGGCGCTTCTGCGCTTGCTCGCTATCGTTGGCAAGCACTTCAACCTGGCCGAGCAGGCGCGCGAGGTCTTGTCGCAGGGATTCAAACTGGGCTGCTTGTGTTTGCTGGTTGTTCAGCACGAGCGCATTGCTGGCTTCCATCTTCTGCAAACGCTGTTCAAAGTCCTGACGCATCTGTTCGATGCGCCGGCGTGCTTCTTCGTCGTCAAACAACCCGGCCTGCGCAGGTTGGAAGACGGTGAAGCAGGCGAGCAGGGCGAGGAGCGATAGTCTGTTTTTCAAGGCTGTTCTCCGAACAAGAGGGGTTGAAGCAGTCCCCTGCCATAACAAGAACCCGGCAAGCGATGCAACAACCACGCGGGGTGGTCGTCACACCGGCATTGCCGGGCTGTGTGACAGGGCGAACAGGAGGATCAGTATTCGCCGTTGTAAAGAATGTCAGCGCGGCGGTTTTCGGCGTAGGACTCTTCGTCCTTGCCGGCGCGGCGCGGCATTTCTTCGCCGAGACTCACGGCTTCGACGCGTTCTTCCGGCACACCGTACATGAACATGGCTTGCTTCACAGCGTTGGCACGCTTCTGACCGAGTGCCAGGTTGTACTCACGCGAACCGCGCTCGTCGGTGTTGCCTTGAACACGAACCTTCGCCTTGGCGTTGGCCTTGACGAAATTGGCGTGGGCTTCCACCAGCGGCATGAACTTGATCTCGTACTTGTCGTAGTCGAAGTACACGCTACGCTGCGACAGGATGTTGTTCGAATCGGTCAAAACAGCCCAAGGATTGGCTTCTTTCTTGGTGTCAGGCTTGGCTGTCGTGATCTTGTCGTTCTTGACATCAGCGCTGGTGCTGCCGCCGGCGGCCTTGCCAGCTGTTGCATCCTTTGCAGGCGTGGCGGTGGTAGTCGGTGTAGACGAGCAGGCAGCGAGGATCGCTGACAGAACGACAGTGGCGAGAAGGGACTTCTTCATATTGATCTCCGAAAATTAAACAAACTTTGGTGCTGCAGCATTATCGAGCGAGCGGCCCCCAAGCCGGCTCGCGTACATCACCCACCTTTGCGCTGCTGAGGCGTTGACGCACGCGACCGTCTATCGAGACAGTCGCCAGCACACCGCGACCACCAATCTCGCTTGCATAGAGAATGGTGCGCCCGTCGGGTGCGAAACTGGGCGATTCATCTCTGGTGGAATCGGTCAGAACCTGCGTTTGTTGCGTCGCCAGGTCCTGCACGGTGATCTGGAATGCGCCGTCGTTACGAGCGACATACACCAGCGTTTTTCCATCAGGGGAGATGCGAGGGCTCACATTGTAGCTCCCTTCGAAGGTTACGCGCTGCACATTGCCGCCTTCAGAGGGAATCTTGTAGATCTGCGGGCTGCCGCCGCGATCTGAGGTGAAATAGATCCAGGCGCCGTCTGGTGAGAAGACCGGCTCGGTGTCAATTCCGGCAGAGCTGGCCAGGCGGCGCACGCCAGAGCCGTCTGCGTTGATCAGGTAGAGCTGGGATTGCCCGTCTTTGGTCAGCGTAATCGCCAGACGCCTGCCGTCCGGTGACCAGGTGGGGGCCGAGTTTGAGCCTTTGAAATTGGCCAGCACGAACGGCATGGGGCTGTTCAGGGGGCGAATGTAGATGATGGGTTTCTTCTTCTCGAAACTCACATAGGCCAGTCGTGTCCCGTCCGGCGACCAGGCGGGCGAAATGATCGGGTAATCGGAGATCAGCGCCGCCTGGGGGTTCTGTCCGTCCGAGTCGTCAACAATGAGCTGATAGCGTGTGCCGCGTTTTTCCACGTACGCGATCTGCGTCGAAAAAAACCCCAGGCTGCCCGGTGAGCTTCTGGTAGATGATGTCTGCTATCCGGTGCGCGGTCTTGCGGGCACTCTCAGGGCGGAAGGTCAAGGACAAAGCCTCCAGCTGAGTCTGGCGAACGACGTCAAACAGTCTGAACCGGACTTCCTGGCGCCCGTCGGATAGTGTCGTCACCGCCCCCACAACCAAGGCATCCGCGCCGCGACCTTTCCATTGTCCCCAGTCCTGGCTTTGCGATTCCGCGACGTTGTTGCCCGCGGTATCGACCAGTTTGAACAGGCCACTGCGATTCAGATCAAATTGAACGACCTCGCTGATCGCGGCTGGCAACCGGGACTCGCCGGCAAAAGCGGCCACCGCAATGGGGATGCGGTTGGCACCGGCGCCGGAGATCTCGATGGTCAATTGGGCGAAACTGGCGCTGCTGACAAGCAGCGTTAGCAAGGCGATGAGGAAGGATCTTCGTAGCATGTTCGAATTTTACCGTTCTCGTTCCGTCAAGGAGTGGATCAAACACAAGTTTTAGGGGGTTATAAGCCAACTAGCTTGCAATTATTTACGTTAATCGCGCAGGGGATCAAAAACCAGTTTCAGCGAACGCTCAAACACCTCGGCTTTGGCCGGTAAGGGCAGCGGGTCGGACTTCAGGATGGCGCGTTTGATGGCCTCATCCAGTGCGGGGATTCCTGAGCTCTTCGTGAGCCGTGGTTCGCGGGCAATCGAGCCATCGGGCAGCAACTCCAGTTCGAACTCCGCCTTCGGGAAACCACTGATCGCGGGAGGCAAGGAAATGTTGCCGCGCACCTTGCCACGGATGCGGTTCGCCCAGTCCTCACGCGCATTACCCAGCGCGGTCGTCGCGGCTTGAGTGCTGGTCTTGCGGCCGGCTTCCTCCCTTGCCTGAGCGGCACGCTTCGCCTCCTGATCAAGCTGGTTCTTCACCTTCGCCTGATCCAGTCGCTTGCTTTCCTGGTCCAACAAGCGTTTTAGCGGGTCCTCGGCGGGGGTTGGCTTAGCGTCCTTTGGTTTAGGTTCCTGCTTGGGTTTGGGTGTTGGCGTGGGCTCGGGCTTTGGTGGCTCAGGTTTCTTCTCAAGTTTCCTGGGCTCGGGCTTCTTGATGGCGATATCGGGCTTTGGCTCTGGCTTGGGCTCTGGTTTGTTCTGTGGTTTGGGTTCGGCGGGGGGCTGCGGCGCGGGCTTTGGCGGTGCGGCTGTCTGCGTCTCGACCGGCAGGGGCGGCAGGCTCTGCACCAGTTCTGCTGAGACGGCTTCCGGCGCGCGACTTTGCCAGCTCACACCGTACACCAGCACAGCCAGCAACACGCCATGCATCAGAATGCTGGCGATGACCGATATCCATTGGCTGGCTGGATCCGACTTCGGGAGGTAAAGACCTGCTTCCGCCACGGTTTATTTTTCTACCGGGTGAACGAGCAGGCCGATCTTTGCAATCTGGTTGCGTTGCAACAGGTCCATCACTTTCATGACGGCCTCGTAGCGGACACGCTTGTCTGCAGCGATCACGACCGGTTTCTCAGGGTCTTTTCGCTGTGCATCAATCAAGCGTGCGATCAGCTCTTCCTTGTCGACAGGTACGGCATCTTTTTGGGTGTCCCGGTCACGCAGCGTCCAGTCGTCATCACCTTTTACGACTATTTCCATGGGCGCCCGTTTGGCTTGCGAAGTCTTGGCGACACTGGGCAAATCTACCGTGCCGCTTGGCAGCATGGGAGCCGTGACCATAAATATAACGAGCAGCACCAGCATCACGTCGATATAGGGCACGACGTTGATCTGATTCATCATTCTGCGTTGGCGCATGGCTATCTGACGCCTCTTCAGCGCAGCTGCCGCTGCAGGATGTTGGAGAATTCTTCTATAAAGCTCTCAAAGCGGATGCCCAGACGATCAATATCGTGCACATACCGGTTGTACGCGAGGACTGCAGGGATCGCTGCGAAGAGGCCGATTGCCGTTGCAACAAGTGCCTCGGCAATCCCTGGTGCAACGTGTGCCAAGGTGGCCGAGCTCACGTTTGAAAGGCCTCGGAAGGCATTCATGATGCCCCACACGGTGCCGAAGAGCCCGATGTAGGGGCTGACCGATCCGACCGAGGCCAGAAAAGCAAGGTGCGCTTCCAGGTCGTCGATCTCCCGCTGAAAAGTGGCGCGCATGGCGCGACGGGCGCCATTGATGATATCGGCGGCTTCGAGAGTCTTCTGCCCGTGGAGCTTTGAGAACTCGCGATAGCCGGCCTCGAAAATTCGCCCCTGTGGGCCGCCGGCATCCCGATCGGCCGAGATGGAGCGGTAGAGCTGAACCAGATCGCCGCCGCTCCAGAAAGACTGCTCGAACTGGGTCGTCGCATTGCGCGTGGAGCGAATGGTGAAGGCCTTGAAGAATATCCAGTACCAAGACATGAAAGACACGCCGGCCAGAATAGCCATGACGATCTTGACGACAACGCTGGCCTGCAGGATCAGGCTCAGGATGGATAGGTCTTCAGTGACGTTCATGCTTTGCTTTCAAAAAGGTGGCGCAGGTCATCGGGGATGCGTACCGCGCGGCGTTTGAACCCGTCTACGCATGCAATTTTGACCGTGGCGGTAAACAGTAAGCTGCCCGTTCGCCGGATTTCCTGATGAAACAGGATGCTTGCCGCGCCGAGCGCGCTGATCGATGAGATGACCTCTAGCGCATCATCTAGTTCCGCCCCGCGCAAATAATCCGCTTCGACACGGGCAACGACGAAAGCGAGTTGCCGGGTGTCAATCAGATTCTTCTGGTCGATTCCGAGGGTTCTCAGCCATTCGGTGCGTGCTCGCTCACAAAACTTGAGATAATTGGCGTAATACACAACACCTGCGGCATCGGTGTCCTCGTAGTACACGCGAACCGGCCAAACCGAGGCGGGCCGGGGCTGCTGGATAGCTGTCATCCTGTTATTGTAACGTCACATGGAGAGGGTCTCATCCATGAATGACGAAACTCGTGGTGGCGCCTACTGTGAAATGAGGCGAGAGTGCGGCAGAATGCCGGGCTACGTGAAATCCAAGACAAACACATCAGATGGGGAGTATTTCATGCCGCTGACTGAATCCGCTATCCTGGCCATGCCAGAGTCGGACTACATGAATGCCGAACAGATTGAGTTTTTCCGCGTGCGCCTGGTGACCATGCGTGACGAACTGCAGGGCAAGGTGGATGAGACCGTCGAGCACATGCGTGAGCAAGAAACAGTGGCGGACCCCGCAGACCGTGCCACGGTGGAAGAAGAGCACGCCCTTGAGCTTCGCACACGCGATCGCGAACGCAAGCTTCTGAAGAAAATCGACCAGGCGCTGGAACGGATTGCTGACAAGTCTTACGGTTACTGCGAAGAGACGGGCGAGCCGATCGGCCTGGCACGGTTGATCGCACGCCCGACGGCGACCCTGTCCGTTGAGGCGCAAACGCGTCGCGAACGGATGCAAAAGCTCTACGCTGACTGAGTGTTTCCTGGCCTGAAAGTGTTTGCTCGTATCAGACTTGAAGTTGCGCGGCAAACCGACATCCCGGTAACCTACGGCGTGTCGGCGGGTGGCAGCGCTTTCAGCAACAAGGTTTCTTGATCGGTCGCAAGCAAATGGTTCTCTCATTTTTCGGCAAAAAACCGCAAGGCGACGATAAGGGAAAAGGCGGCGAGCCTACGACCGAGCGGCCGGGCAAGGGTGAGTCGACGACCACCATGGACTTCTCCCACATCGCGGGTGGAGACGTTGGTCGGGCGCTGGCTTCCGCGGCAGGCAAAATCCAGGTGCAGGAAGTTGCCTACGAAGACGTTGCGGCGATTGAGGAGGCGGCCATCCTCTACGCGAACGCGAACGACGAGGGGGCAAAATCAGTCCTTGAGCAGGCCATTGATGGGGGCGGCAGCCAGGCGGAGCGAGTCTGGGCAATGCTGTTCGACCTGTACAGGCTGATCGGAGACAAGGCAAGTTTCGAGTCTCGTGGTGTGGCGTATGCACAAGCCTACGAGAAGTCCCCTCCGGTATGGCAAGGTGCAGATCCGGTTGCGGCAGCGCCTCAGCGAGACGGCGCTCCGGCGGTAAATCTCACCGGTAACCTATCGGGGACGGCGCGCAATCAGTTTGAGCAACTGGCTAGGATTGGCATCAAGATGGGCAAGTTGCGGATCGACTTGTCGCGCTTGAAGGGCATCGACGAGTCTGGCTGTGTGCTGTTCAACGACACGCTGGCGGCGTTGCGGCAGGGCAAAGTCAAGGTGCAGATGAATGGTGCGCAGCAAGCCTACCTGCTCGTTGAGCCGCGATTGAAGGTGGGCGAACCGGAGGGGCGTGCATTCTGGCAAATGGCCCTTGCGCTGCTGCAGGGCCTGGGCGATCAGGACCGGTTTGAGGATGCTGCGGTCAACTACGCGATCACTTTTGAGGAGTCTCCGCCCTCGTGGGATGCCAGTGCAGAGACTGAGCGCCTGACCGAGTCGGCTGGCCTTCAGGCTTCACCCAAGGTAGAAGAGCCAGCGCCACAGCGGGATTGTTTCGTGCTCGATGGTGTTATTGCGGGCGCGCAGCCCGAAGTGGCCAGAAAGCTTGCAATCTATGCGGCAGAGCACAGCAGCACGATTACCGTAGACGCAACGAACCTGATTCGGCTCGAATTCGTCAGTGCGGGGTCGCTGTTCAATCAGTTTGCCAGCTTGCAGGGGCAGGGCAAGCTATGCGTGATTCGCCACCCGAATGAGATGGTGGCGGCACTGATGCGTGTCATGGGCATCGATCAGGTTGCTCAGATCGAGTACAAGAAGTTCTGACAGCCATTTCCTGGCGTTTAAACTCGGTGCCATCTCCGCTCCAGCATGGCGACGATGCTCTCGCGCTGTATGCAGTCGTGACCCTTTACTGCGCCGTCCAGCCTCCATCGACAGACAAACTCGTGCCAGTGATGGAGCGTGCCTGATCGGAGCAAAGAAAGACGGCGAGATCGGCCAATTCACGAATGCTGACGAATCGTTTGGTGGGTTGGGCGGCTAACAGCACGTCCTGCTCGACCTGTTCGCGGGTCATGTTTCGTGCCTTCATGGTGTCCGGGATCTGTTTTTCGACCAGCGGCGTCAACACGTAGCCCGGACAAATTGTGTTGACGGTCACGCCGCTGGAGGCAAGCTCTAGCGCCACAGCCTTGGTTAGCCCGGCGAGTCCATGCTTGGCTGCAACGTAAGCACTTTTGAACGGGGACGCCACGAGTGCGTGAGCGGAGCCCATATTTATGATGCGTCCCCAGCCCGCCTGCTTCATTTGGGCCGAGAGCGTGCGAATCGTGTGAAAGCTTGCCGAGAGGTTGGTGGCAAGAATGTCATTCCACTTGTCGACCGGGAATTGCTCAATCGGTGCGACATGCTGGATGCCTGCATTGTTCACCAGTATTTCGACGGACCCGAACGCGTCCAGCGCGTAGCGGGTTAGCGCTTCGACATTTTCTGTGTAGCGCAGATCCAGGTCGGAGTGCAGTACCGTGACGCCGCAGCGCTCACGCAAGGCAATGCAGCAAGCGGCGATTTCGCCAGGGTCGCCGAGCCCATGAAGCATCACGTTAGCGCCTTGTTCTGCCAGTGCTTCGGCAATACCCCTGCCGATCCCGCTGGTTGAGCCCGTCACAAGTGCATTGCGGCCTTTCAACATGCGTGCCTCCGGGGTAGCTGCTATTTCGGCACCATAACACGCGGGCTTTCCGGTCGGGCGTATGCGCCCCCTTTTGGGTCAAGACGTAAAAAGCCCCGCTCGCGCAGTATGCAGGAGCGGGGCTTTGAGTGGCGCGACGCGCCTATGCCTTATTGGCCGACGCGGACAATCTTCAGGCTATTGGTGCCGCCAGACTGGCCGAGCGGTTCGCCAACCGTAATCACAATCACGTCGCCCGCCTGCACCAGCTTGTGGCGCAGCAGGGTCATTTCGGCTTCACGCATCAGGTGCTCGCGGTCATCGGTGATGCGCGGCATGACGATCGGGTGCACCTCGCGGTATAGCGCAGCCTTGCCAACGGTTTCCGGTTGAGAGGTCAGTGCGTAGATGGGGATCCCGGAGCGCATGCGGCTCATCCACAGTGCGGTGGAGCCCGATTCTGTCAGTGCAACGATGGCCTTGGCGCCCATGTGGTGCGCGGAGAACAGCGCTGCCATGGCGATGGACTGGTCGATGCGGGTGAAGGTGCGGTTCAGGAAGTCCTGATCCAGCGTCACCGGGTAAGACTTCTCAGCTTCTTCACAGACACGGGCCATGGTCTCGACCACTTCAACCGGGAACTTGCCGGCAGCCGTTTCGGCGGAAAGCATCACGGCATCGGTGCCATCCAGTACTGCATTGGCGACGTCAGACACTTCGGCGCGGGTCGGCACCGGGCTGGTGATCATCGACTCCATCATCTGAGTGGCGGTGATCGCGAGCTTGTTCATTTCGCGCGCCAGACGAATCATCTTCTTTTGCAGTGCCGGCACAGCGGCTTCGCCAACTTCTACAGCCAAGTCACCACGGGCGACCATCAAGCCATCGGATGCTTCCAGAATTTCGCGCAGCGTCGTGGGTTCAACGGCTTCCGTACGTTCGATCTTGGCAATGGTCTGAGCGTCGCTGCCAGCAGCACGCAGCAGGGTGCGCGCCATGTACATGTCGGCGGCCGTTTTCGGGAAGGAGACGGCGACATATTCAATGCCGATGGCGGCAGCTGTCTTGATGTCTTCCATATCCTTTGAGGTCAGCGCAGGGGCTGTCAGGCCGCCACCCTTCTGGTTGATGCCCTTGTTGTTTGAAAGGTCACCACCAAAGCGCACGCGGGTGTGGATCTCAGGCCCGACGACCTTTTCCACGTCCAGCACGATAGCGCCGTCGTTGAGTAGCAGGATGGTGCCCGGCTTCACGTCCTTGGGCAGATCCTTGTAGTCCAGGCCGACACGTTCGTCATTACCCAACTCGCAGGACGCGTCCAGGATGAATGCTTGGCCCTTTTCCAGGAAGGTCTTGCCGTTGGCAAATTTGCCGACGCGGATCTTCGGTCCTTGCAGGTCAGCCAGGATCGCTACGGGTTTGCCGACACGTTTGGCGGCGTCACGAACCATCTGGGCGCGGGCCATGTGATCTTCAGGCTTGCCATGGGAGAAATTCAAGCGCACGACATCCACGCCGGCGCGGATCATGCGTTCGAGAGTTTCCGGGTCATTGGAGGACGGTCCCAGAGTAGCCACGATCTTGGTATGGCGCTGCATAAAAACTCCTTGAGTGAAGATATTTGTAGAGGGAATGATGGGAGCCGCTGGTGCGCTTTGCGCCGCTGTTGCAGCGGCTTTTGCAGGCGAACGCTTGGCCGCTGTGGGTTTCTTCGCAGGCGGATTCGCCGCCGAGCCTTCAGACTTTTTCATCGGGCATTTTCAATCAATTAAAAAGATAAATCTGTCACGCCAATCGGCACGAGCCATGTGTGAGTCAAGCATCTGCACGCGCACATAACGCCTCAACCGCCGGCAGGGTCTTCCCTTCCAGGAACTCCAGGAAGGCACCGCCCGCCGTCGAGATGTAGTTGATCTTGTCAGCGATCCCGAATTTCGTAATTGCGGCAATCGTATCGCCGCCGCCGGCTAATGACATGGCGCTAGCATTGGCAATAGCCTCGCCCAAGGTCTTCGTCCCGTCGGCAAACGCCTCGAACTCGAAAACGCCCATGGGGCCGTTCCAGACGATGGTCTTTGCAGTCTGAAGCAGGCTGGAGAGGTGCTGTGCCGTGGCCGGGCCGATATCCAGGATCATTTCGCTGTCAGCCACAGCATTGGCTGCTTTAATCGTCCCGCTTGCCTTGGCAGAGAACTCGGTGGCCGTCACGACGTCGGCGGGAAGCGGCACTGAGGCGCCTCGGGCGGCCATTTTCTCCATGATCCGCCGGGCTTCCGGAATCAATTCGGCTTCGATGAGTGACTTGCCGACATTCAGGCCTGCCGCGGCCAGAAAGGTGTTGGCGATACCACCGCCTACAATGAGTTGATCGACCTTGTCTGACAGGCTATCCAGAATCGTCAGTTTGGTTGACACCTTCGAGCCACCAACGATAGCGACCAAGGGGCGCGCTGGCTCCAGAAGTGCAGCCGTCAAGGCGTCTAGCTCGGCAGCAAGGAGCGGGCCTGCACAGGCGATGGGCGCAGCGAGGGCCAGGGCATGGGTCGTTGCTTCCGCACGGTGAGAGGTTGCGAACGCGTCATTGACATAAACGTCACAGAGCTTCGCCATTCGCGCAGCGAGTTCGGGGCTGTCTTTTTTCTCGCCCTTATTGACCCGACAGTTCTCCAGAACGATCACTTCGCCGGGTTTCACTTCGAACTTTCCGTCCACCCAGTTTTGCTGCAAGCGCACAGGTTTGCCGAGTAGCTCAGACAAACGCGCTGCAACGGGCGCCAGCGTGTCCGCACGTTGAAAATCGCCCTCGGTCGGGCGTCCCAAGTGGGAGGTCACCATCACGGCGGCCCCTTTGGACAGCGCAAGCTGGATGCCGGTCACGGATGTCCGGACCCGCGTGTCGTCGGTAATGGCCCCCACATCGTCCTGCGGGACATTGAGGTCCGCACGTATAAAAACGCGCTTGCCATCAAGGTCCAAATCGCTCAGTTTCTTGAATCGCATGAATCAATGCCGAGGTGAGTGCTGTGCTACCTACGATCAGGTACAGAAACGCAAACCGGCGGGTTGCGCCGGAAGAGCACGCAACCCGCCAGTTCTACGAGCCAGATTACTTGGCGATGACGCGAACCATCTCCAGAACCTTGTTGGAGTAGCCCCACTCGTTGTCGTACCAGGACACGACCTTGACGAAGGTGCCATCCAGGGCCAGGCCCGCTTCAGCATCGAACACGGAGGTGCAGGACTCGCCACGGAAGTCGGTTGCAACAACCTTGTCTTCGGTGTAGCCCAGCACGCCCTTCATGGCGCCTTCAGACGCAGCCTTCATGGCAGCGCAGATGTCCTTGTAGGTGGTTTCCTTGTTCAGTTCAACAGTCAGGTCGACCACGGAAACGTCAGACGTCGGCACGCGGAAGGCCATACCCGTCAGCTTCTTGTTCAGCTCAGGAATCACCACGCCCACGGCCTTGGCTGCGCCGGTGGACGAGGGGATGATGTTTTCCAGGATGCCACGACCACCGCGCCAGTCTTTGTTCGACGGGCCGTCAACGGTCTTCTGGGTGGCGGTTGCTGCGTGCACGGTGGTCATCAGGCCGCGCTTGATGCCCCATGTGTCGTTCAGGACCTTGGCAACAGGCGCCAGGCAGTTCGTCGTGCAGGAAGCGTTGGAGATGATGTCTTGGCCAGCGTAGGTCTTGTCGTTCACGCCGTAGACGAACATCGGGGTGTCGTCCTTCGAAGGAGCGGACATGATGACCTTCTTCGCGCCAGCCTTCAGGTGCATTGCGCCGGTTTCCTTGGTCAGGAACAGACCGGTCGATTCCACAACGATGTCAGCGCCGACTTCGTCCCACTTCAGTTCTTCCGGGTTCTTGACGGCGGTCAGGCGGATCTTCTTGCCATTGACAACGAGCGTGTTGCCTTCGACCTTCACTTCACCCTTGAAACGGCCATGAACGGAGTCATAGCTCAGCATGTAGGCCAGGTAGTCAGGCTCCAGCAGGTCGTTGATGCCGACGATTTCGATGTCATTGGAGAAGTTTTGTACAGCGGCACGGAACACCATACGACCGATACGACCGAAGCCGTTAATACCGACTTTGATTGCCATTTGTAAAGCTCCTAATTATCAAAGGGTTAAAAAATCCACCATCAACGCGTGCCGCCAAATACGCGAGCATCACCGGGCCTGGGGAGAGCCCGGTGCGCGAAACGAGTAACAGATAAAACCGTCGATCTTAGATCAGACCCTTGACGGCTTCGACTACCTTCTCGGGCGTAAACCCGAAATGCTTGAACAATGTGTTGCCCGGGCCCGACTCGCCAAAACGATCCAGGCCGATGACGCAACCTTTGCCACCAATGTACTTGTACCAGCCGTCTGTGACACCTGCTTCCATTGCGACGCGAGGCACGTCACCGCCGAGCACTTCGGCACGGTAGGCAGCGTCTTGCAGATCAAAGAGGCGCGTGCAAGGCATCGAAACGACGCGTACCGGGATGCCTGCTTCCGCAAGCTGTTTCTGCGCGGCCAAGGCCATGCCGACTTCGGAGCCGCTGGCAATCAACACCGCTTTATGTGCACCACCCACCGCTTCGGACACGACGTAGCCACCGCGGCGGATCTTGGCGGAGTGGGATGCGTCACGCGTCACGACGGCCAGGTTCTGGCGCGTCAGACTCAGTGTTGACGGACCGTCTTTGCGCTCAATCGCGGAAATCCACGCAATTGCCGTTTCGGCGGGGTCACAGGGGCGCCACACATTCAGATTCGGGATCAGGCGCAGCGAAGCGGTGTGTTCGATAGGCTGGTGAGTCGGACCATCCTCGCCCACGCCGATGGAGTCGTGCGTGAAGACCATGATCTGGCGGGCACCCATCAGCGCGGCCATCCGGATGGCAGAACGGCAGTAATCCGAGAACACCAGGAAGGTCGAGGTGTAGGGGATGAAGCCACCATGCAGGCTGATGCCATTGGCGATCGCAACTTCGGCGAACTCACGCACGCCGTAGTTGATGTAGTTGGCGTTCGCAACACCTGGCAGGTACTCCACCGTGCCAGACCAGTGCGTCAGGTTCGACCCGGCCAAGTCGGCAGAACCGCCCAGCAATTCTGGCAAGGAGCCAGCCAGGCCTTCAATCGATTGTTGCGAGGCTTTGCGGGTTGCTACGCTGTCTGTCCGTGCCAAGGCCGCGGTTTCAAACGCGGTTGCGGCCTTCGTGAAGGATTCCGGCAGCTCGCCAGAAAGGCGGCGCTTCAGTTCGGCAGCCAGTTCCGGGAAGGCTTTTGCGTAGGCGGCGAAGGCATCGTTCCAGGCAGCTTCTGCAGCAGCACCGGCCTTGCGCGCGTCCCACTGTGCATAGATATCGGCGGGCACGACGAAGGGCGCATGCTCCCAGCCAATCGCCTTGCGAACACCGTCAATCTCCGTTGCGCCCAGCGGCGAGCCGTGCGAATCGGATGTACCCGCCTTGGTCGGTGCACCTTTACCAATCGTCGTGCGGCAGATGACCAGAGTGGGGCGGCTGCCATCCGCCTTGGCCTCTTCGGTGGCCTTTTGCAGTTCCGCCGCGTTGTGGCCATCAATCGGGCCAATCACCTGCCAGCCATAGGCTTCGAAGCGCTTCTTGGTGTCGTCGGTGAACCAGCCCGAAACCTGGCCGTCGATTGAAATACCGTTGTCGTCGTAGTAAGCCGTCAGTTTGCCCAGTTTCCAGGTTCCTGCCAGCGAGCAGGCCTCGTGGCTGATCCCTTCCATCAAGCAACCGTCGCCCAGGAAGACGTAGGTGCGGTGATCGACGACGTTATGGCCGGGGCGGTTGAATTGAGCTGCGAGCATTTGCTCGGCCAATGCAAAGCCCACCGCGTTTGCAATGCCTTGCCCCAGCGGGCCTGTCGTGGTGTCGACGCCCGGGGTGTAGTGGACTTCTGGGTGGCCAGGGGTTTTGGAGCCCATCTGGCGGAAATTCTTCAGCTCTTCGATCGGCAGATCGTAGCCGGTCAGGTGAAGCAGCGCGTACAGCAGCATCGAGCCGTGGCCGTTGGACAGCACGAAACGATCACGGTTGACCCAGTTCGGGTTGGCAGGGTTGTGGCGCAGGTTACGGCGCCAGACGACCTCGGCAATCTCGGTCATGCCGAGCGGCATGCCAGGGTGCCCCGAGTTCGCCTGCTGAACGGCGTCCATCACCAGTGCACGCAACGCGCTGGTAACCGGGTTGTAAATGGCGGAGTCGTCTAAAAGCTTAATTTGCATGGTAGTCGCGGGCTGAAGCCTTGGTTGTTAGGACAAGTTTGCAATTATCTAGCAAAAACCGCGAAACGGCGACTGATGGATGCTGCGTCCGGCATTACCTAAACCCTATCGCTGCGAGATTCGCAATCAAATATTACTATAATGACCCCTTGCGCCTGCTTGACGGAGAGCAAAAAGACCTTGCCCAATCGTCTATATCGGACGCTTTGGCGTGGCGGAAACTCATTGAATTCACTGATTTTCGTGCCTGGGGCGCAGGAGGCCGTGGACAGCAGCGGCATTATGGACGCAACGGCGAGATTTCACGATGCGGTAAAGCCTGTATTTTGGCGGGAATTCGCAAACGCGTTTCTTTTCCGAGATGTGCGCAAGGCTATGAGTGCGGCTTCATTCGCTCACGCCGTGCCGCGTCGACCAAGCTGACAATTCGTGGTGTGAGAATCACTTGCATGGCCATATCCATGCGTGCGCCTGGAACGACCAAGGTGTTCGCCCGACTCATCCAGGCGCCATGAAGCATGGCGAGCAGGTAAGGGAAGTCTGCGGATCCAGGGTTGCGAAAGCGAATGACGACCAAGGTCTCGTCCAGCGTAGGGATTTCTCGGGCCACGAATGGGTTGGAGGTGTCGACGATGGGAACTCTTTGGAAGTTGATATCCGTCCTCGAGAACTGCGGCACGATGTAATGCACATAGTCGCTCATTCGGTGCAGGATGGTTTCCTGGACGGTTTCCCTGGCGTAGCCACGTTCTCGCGTGTCGCGTAGCACTTTTTGAATCCACTCGAGATTGATGGTCGGGGCGACGCCGATCAGTAGATCCGCATGCTTGGCCAGGTCAACGCTGTCGGTGACCACGCCGCCGTGAAGACCCTCGTAAAAAAGCAGATCGGTTTGCTCGGGCAGGTCTTGCCAATCTGTAAAAGTCCCGGGGGGCTGTCCGTATCTTGCCGCTTCGATCTCGTCATGCAGATAGTGGCGGTAAAACCCCTTCCCGCACTCGCCATAGCGTGCAAACACCGTGTCGAGCTCTCCGAGCAGGTTGGCATCCGGGCTGAAATGATTCGGGCCGCAGTCGCCATGCCTCTCAGCCTCTGTGGTGAGCTGGCGCATTTCAGCGCGCGTATAGCGGTGGAAGGCATCGCCCTCGATGCGTGCGGCGCGGATATTCTCGTGCCGGAAGATCCAGTCGAACGTGCGTGAGACTGTTGTCGTGCCGGCGCCTGACGAGCCGGTGACGGCGATGATGGGGTGTAGGGCTGACATGGCGCGCTGCTCAGCGATGTGCTTGCAGCCAGGCCAGCCACTCGCCATAGAGCGCGGGCGTCGAGGCAAGCACCACTGCCCGCTTTGGCAGTGGTGCCGGTTCGAGCGGGCCACCGTCGAGTACACCGTATACCCCGCCAGCCTCTTCCAGGATCAGGCTGCCGGCCGCGTAATCCCAAAGCGCCTGGCCGCCATGCAGGTAAGTGTCCAGTCGGCCGGCCGCCACAAAACACCATTCCAGCGCACTCGAACCAAAATTACGCTGTGAGTAGTAGGGCGGCCTCACGACCAGGCTGCTCGCGAGCCGATCCGATATCCGCTTGAAATCGATCCCGGCCACGGCGTACTTGAGGTGTGTTGCAGCGGGACGAAGCGGCAGCCGTTGGCCATTCAGCCAGGCGCCACTGCCGCGGGCCGCATAGAAGGACTCGTCTGTCGTCGGGTTGTATACGACGCCGTACTGCGGTGTGCCGCCCACCAGGAAGGCGACGGATACGGCAAACAGGGGAATCCCGTTGGCGAAGTTGGTCGTCCCGTCAATCGGGTCAATGCACCACACGCCGGTATGGCCTGAAATCCAGCTCTCGAGTTGCCGTGCCGGAGTCATCTCTTCGCTGATCACAGGCGCGGGTTCCAGCTCCGGAAGCTTCATCAGGAGCGCTTGCTGCGAGGCCAGGTCTGCGTCAGTCAGCGAGCTGCCATCCGCCTTGTGCTGTCGCACCGCCTGAAGGAAGCGCGGCATGATGGTCTCGCGGGCAACATCGCGGACGACGGATTCTAGCGCGCGAGCGCGGGCGAGCAGCGGCATGGTGAGTCTTCCTTGTTCGGGCGCGAGTGGGCAGCCTTCAGCTTAGATTCGCACCCTCGGTCGCGCAATCCTGCCGGGCTGCTCGAAGGTACGAATTACCAAAAATGGTAATTCCAGCAATTAGAATGCCGCGTGAGCTTTGATCACAGGTATTCTGGCCACCGTTTGGCTTGTCCTGATTCGCCATGCCCCCACGCTTCTACTGCCCCGTTGCGCTGTCCGCGCCCGCACAGATACGCTTGCCTGCAGAGGTTGCCCACCACGCCCTGCGCGTCCTGCGCTTGCGCATGGGCGAGGACGTTGTGCTATTTGACGGCCGAGGCGGTGAGTTCTCAGGCAGGCTTGTGGACATCGAAGGCGAGACAGGCGTTGCGCTACTGCAGCAGGTGGAGGGTGATCGTGAATCTCCGTTGCGGGTGTGTTTGGTGCAAGGCCTTGCCGTGGCTGACAAAATGGACTGGATCGTGCAGAAAGCCGTTGAGACCGGCGTGTCCGTTGTGCAGCCCGTCGAGGCGGAGCGCTCCGTACTGCGTCTGAGCGGTGAGCGCGCCGCCAAGCGCGTGGCGCACTGGCGGCAAGTAGCAGTGTCTGCGTCGGAACAGTCTGGCCGCAGTTACCTGTGCGAAGTGAGTGATATCGAGCGTTTGACGCACTGGCTGGCACGGCCGTTTGAGGGTGAGCGTTGGGTACTGGACCCGCAAGGCGGGGAGCGCCTGTCGCACCTCTCGCAGCCACGTGGGCCTGTCGCGTTGCTGGTCGGGCCGGAAGGGGGCTGGAGTGACGCCGAGCTGGCCGCTGCGCGCGGCGCGGGTTGCCGCGCAGTGGCGATCGGGCCGCGGGTATTGCGGACAGAAACGGCAGGGGTGGCGGCTGTCGCAGCAATGATGGCGCTCTGGGGCGATTACTGACTTGATAGCCGATGCGTTCGGCAAGTGATTGAGCACATGAATACGGAACACCGGGTCTTTAACGAAAACCTTTCTGCTGCCATGCGCATGGGCGAGGACGAAGCGATTCGCTTCGTCGATTGGGTGAGAGGGGCCGCTCCCTATTTTCACGCGTTTCGGGGCAAAACCTTCGTGCTGGCGTTTGGCGGTGAAGTCGCGCAGGGCGAGTTGATGGAAGATCTCTGCCACGACTGCAATCTGCTGGCGGCCTTGGGCGTTCGGCTCGTGCTGGTACATGGTTCGCGGCCACAGATCGAGGCGGAGGTGACGCGGCGCGGGCTGGCGTCGCGCTACCACAATGGCCTTCGTGTAACGGATGAAGTGGCCCTGGAGTGTGTCAAGGCCGCTGTTGGCGTGACCCGGATCGAGATTGAGGCGCGCCTCTCGCAAGGCTTGCCCAATACCCCCATGGCAGGGGCATTCATGCGGGTGACGGGGGGCAATTTCATTACTGCCCGGCCGATCGGGGTGGTGGATGGCGTCGACTTCCAGTTCACAGGCACGGTGCGGCGGGTCATTGCCGACGAAATCGCCGCAGACCTGGATCAGCAGAACGTTGTCCTGATCTCGAACATCGGCGTTTCGCCGGCCGGTGAGATTTTCAACCTGGCGATGGAAGAAGTGGCCGAGCAGGTCGCGATTGCGCTCAAGGCCGAGAAACTCATCTACCTGTGCGATGCCCCTGGCTTGCTGGACGAGCAAGGTCGACTCATCGAGACGATTACGGCCGAGGAGGCCGAGCGAAAATTCAATGCAGGTGTGGGTCTGACGGAGGACCTTCACCTCTTCTTGCCCCGTGCCATCAAGGCGGTACGCAACGGCGTAGCACGAGCTCACCTGATCGATCGCGACAAAGACGGTGGGCTGTTGCTGGAGTTCTTTACCCGGCAAGGTGTCGGCACCATGGTCGCGCGTGATCCGGTCCACCGCTTGCGGCAGGCAGGTACCGAAGACGTTGGCGCCTTACTCCAGCTGTTGAGCCCGCTCGAAGCAGATGGCACGCTGGTGCGGCGAGGGCGTGAGCTGATCGAAGACGAGATTTCCCGCTTCACGCTGGTTGAGCACGATGGCATGGTGGTGGGCTGTGCGGCGCTCTATCCATTTCCCGAAGACGGAATGGTGGAGATGGCGTGTCTGGTCGTGAATCCGGAGTATCGCCGCGCCGGGCTTGGGGAGCGGCTCTTGCAGCACATTTCCGGCGATGCCAGATCCCGCGGCTTCAAGGCCCTGTTCGTGCTGACAACCCGCACCGAACACTGGTTTCGGGAGCGAGGGTTCCACGAGGCGTCTCCCGACTCATTACCCGGACGCAAGCGTGACCTTTACAATTTCCAGCGCCGATCCAAAGTGTTTCTCAAGGCGCTTTGAAAGGGGCACGGCGTGGACTTGCGCAAACAATTGGCTGAGCCAAGCGGCTTCTTGACGAAGTGGCTGGTACGGCGCAGCGCATACGCACTGCTCTGCGCGTTCATGTCGGCGCTGGTGTGCTGGATGACCGCGCACTATGGCCTGGGGCATCGTTCCGAATGGGTAGGTGCTTTGGCAGTCGGCGTGTCAGTACTCGTGGTCATCCACCTTGGCTTTGCGATGGGACGAAGAGCGTCCACGGCCATGCTGGATCGCATTTCAGCCCAGATCGAGGGTGAGGCTGGCCGCTTTTCCATTCCGCCGTTGCAGTCCCTGGGGTGGGCGCCACTGGTCAGACTCGACGTCGCGATCCAGTCCTTGGTGCGCCAGCAGTCAGACCAGTACCACGCCGTACAGGCCGACTTGGCCAAGTACCGGATGCTGGCTGACGAGGCGCCGGGACTGGAAGTCTGCTTTACACCGGATGGCGTAGTTCAGTGGATGAACCACGATGCACGACAGAAATTTGGCAGTGAGGGGTTGCCCGCAACGGTGAGCGAACTGGTCGACGCCTGGGTGTACCCCAAAGATCGCGTGATGCTCCGCGAACATATCGACAAGGCGATTCAAGGCTTGCTGCGGGACCAGGTCGAAGTCCGGCTGCTGCACGCAGGAAATCCGTTTACCTGGGGACTTTGTCGCTTGATGCCGAGCGTTGCAGGCGAGGGCGAGGTACTCGGGGTTCGCCTGTCCGTACAAGATATTCAGAGCCGTAAGGAGGCGGAGACCCGCCTGATCGAGATGGTCGCTGCCTTGCAACGCGCGCAGGCGTTGAAGGAGCACTATCTTGGCCGTAGTAACGACGAGCGGATGCGTCTCTCCGCACTGCTGGACATCGTGAAATTCGGCATCCTTTTCGTCGACCGTGACCGCCGCGTCACCTACATCAATCAAGCAGCAGCGGACATGTGGGGGCTTGAGAACCGTGATGAAATCTCCGGGATGCGCGACACGGCGGTCATGGAACTCAGCACGGCACTGCGGATTGACGACGCGGCTTACCGCGAACACCTTAGCGAGGTGGTGGCGCGTAATTTGCGCAGCGAGCCGTATGACGTGAAATTCCGCGATGGCCGGGTGGTACGCGAGCAATCGACGCCCGTCCCGTCTTCAGATGGGCGCCAATCGATTGGCCGGGTGTGGATCTTCGAAGATGTGACCGAAGCCTTGCAGACGCAGAATCGCCTGATCGAACTGGCCGAGTGTGATCCGCTTACCGGCCTGTTTAACCGACGTCGTTTCCATGACGAACTGGATCGCCAGTTTGCCGACGCAATGCGGCGCGGCACACGCCTCGGGCTGGTCAGCTTCGATCTGGACAGATTCAAGGAGATCAACGACCGCTATGGACACCAGGCAGGGGACGAGGTTTTGCTGAAGGTGACGGAAGAGTTGCGTACGGTTATCCGCCGTAACGAGATGATCTTCCGCCTGGGCGGCGACGAGTTCGCCATCCTGGTGCCGCACGCTCGCCGAGAAAGCGTGCAACGCCTGGCGCAGCGTGTGGTTGAAAAAGCGGCGGGCATCCCGTTCCGCTTCGCAGACCAGCCGGTGTGCGTGACACTCAGTTTGGGGATGGCGTTTGCCCCGGACCATGCAAACGATACCGAATCGCTCGTCAATGCTGCGGATCGTGCGCTCTACCGAGCAAAGGCGGAAGGCAAGAACCGCTGGCAGGCGGCAGAGGAGCGCGCATGGGATCCAGTCGATACGCTGGCCAAAACCTCGCTCACGCCTGACTTTTTTACGAGCTCGCCATGACCGAACCCAAGTTTGTCCGAACTGTCAGCTGCCCGGAATGCAAGAAACCCACGGAGTGGCGGGCCGACAATCCGTGGCGTCCCTTCTGCTCGGAGCGCTGCAAATTGATCGACATAGGTGCTTGGGCGAGTGATGGCTATTGCGTGCCCGGGCAGGACGCCCCGCTATCGGAAGACGATGCCTGAGTAGCCGCGCTCATGCCTGCTCCGGTGCGCTGCTGAACGCTAGCCAGCTCAACGCGCAGAAGGGCCAGGCGAGCGATAGTGCCAGTGTCAGGCTGTGGATACCGACGAAATGCCCGGAGCGGCTCAGGTGTTGTGAGGCTTCTTCAAAGGGATTGGCGGGTGCCAGGTTGACCAATACGGTCGCCATCAGAAGGGCAAGATTGGCGAGCGCCAGCCGGGTCGACGGGCGCAGGCGCCAGCAGGCGCTCAAACCGACGAAACCGAGGGCGAGGCCCCAGCCCGTGCCGGGGGTTGCCCATAGCCAAGGGTCCGCAGGCACCACGAACCACGCGGCGGCCATGGCCTTGACGCCAATGCCGGCCAGGATCAGGAATCCCGCCAGCCATGGGCTGGGATTGCGCAAGCCGCAGCGAAAAAAAAGACCGATGGAGATCAGGCTGCAGCACACCGTTGCTGCCTCGAACCATACGTAACGCTGTACCGAAAAGCCGATGGGCGCCACCAGGTCGAACACCGGACGCAGATCGCCGCTGGCAAACAGCGCGGCAACCGGGTCGACCTGGGTCAGCCACCAGGTGAAGATCAGCAGGATGCCGATCTCACCGCGACGCCCCGCGGGCAGGCGGCGGTGGCGCCAGGCATGGACCCAGCCGCCGGGCACCATGACATGCCGCCAGCGTGCCCCGGCTGCGGCTCCGAAGAGACCGCCCAGTGCGTTGCAGGCCAGATCGAGATTCGAGGCGACGCGCTCCGCAAGATAGTTCTGACAAAACTCCAGGCTGAAACTGAAGGCTGTGCAGAGCAGGGCGGCGCGAATGAGGGCCTGGCGTGGCGGCGTTTTGCCGCGTTGCGCTGCGGCGACCAGAAACCCCAGAGGAACGAAGCCCAGGACGTTCAGGGCGGCATCCAGGGGAATGAAGTAGCGCGGCCACCCCTGGATCAAGAATTCCAGCGGGCTGCCGGCAATACTGTGAAAGTCGTCAAACGGCGTCAGGCACGCATAGGCGGTCAGCAGAAAATACGCGAACCCAAGATAGCGCGGAAGCCGGTTTGTCTCGCGAGCAGGGGCGTAACCGGCTTCCAGGTACATGGTCAAGGGTTGTTTCGCGCGTGATGCGTGTGAGCCGCCGCATGGACTGCGTGGTGGTGATCGTGGCCGATGGCGCCCGGGACCGGGATGGGGGGCGTGCGCAGGTATTGCGGCAGCAACGAGAACGTCACGAAGCTGCACAGCGAGACCAGGAATCCGACAAAGTGGGGCAGCCAGACCGCAGTCCAGGCGGGTGGATTTTCTCCGCCTGCCAGCACCTCAAGCGTGATCCAGGTGAAGAGGCCCAGCACCATCGAAATGATGGCCCCCTGCGTGCTCGCGCGTTTCCAGTACACCCCGAGGGCGAGCGGAACAACCGCCGCGACGAGTGTCACCTTGTAGGCGTTTTCGACCAGGCTGTAGATCGAGAGCTTGGAATTGACAGCAATCATCGTGACGACCACGGTGAAAACCAGCACCACGGCCTGCATCCAGCGCAGAAAGTCCTTGTCAGACAAGTGTGGCTTGAACTTGAGCAAAATCGGGCGCAGCAGGTTCTCGGAGAAAGTGACCGATGGTGCCAGCAGCGTCGCCGAGGCGCAGCTCTTGATGGCCGACAGCAGCGCGCCGAAGAACATGATCTGGGCAAACAGCGGCGCTTTCTCCAGCACGAGCTTGGGCAGGATGAGCTGACTGTCCGTGTCGATATATCTTGCCACCAGCTCCGGCGCGATCAGGATGGCGCAGTACGCCAGAAACATCGGGATGAAGGCAAACATGAAATACAGCGAGCCGCCCAACACTGAGGCCCACACCGCAGTGAATTCATTCTTTGAGGATTGCACGCGCTGAAACACGTCTTGCTGCGGGATGGAACCAAACATCATGGTGACCAAGGTACCGACGAACATCACGATTGCATCCAGCTGGAACCCCGGGAAGAACTTGAATTTTCCCGCCTCGGACGCATGCGTGATCACCGTGCCCACGCCGCCGGCCGCATTGCCAACGTCCCAGCCGATGTACAGCAAGCCGATGACGATCACGATCATCTGGATGAAGTCGGTGATGGCGACCGACCACATGCCGCCAAACAGGGTGTAGATCAGCACCGAGGCCGAGCCGATCCACATGCCCATTTCCTGTGAGACACCACCGTCCGAGAGCACATAGAACACCAGGCCAAGCGCCTTGATCTGCGCAGCGACCCAGCCCAGATAGGAAACCACGATGCACACCGTGGTCAGCAGTTCGACCGTGCGGCCAAAGCGCAGGCGGTAGTAATCACCGATGGTCAGAAGGTTGAGCCGGTAGAGCGGTTTGGCGAAGAACAGGCCGACCAGGATCAGGCACAAGGACGAGCCGAAAGGATCCGCCACCACGCCACTCAAGCCCTCGTTGAGGAAAGTTGCGGGGATACCCAGCACAACCTCGGAGCCGAACCAGGTCGCGAACACGGTTGCGGTGACGATATGAAAGGGCAGGGCCCGGCTCGCAACGGCATAGTCTTTGGTGGTTTTGACGCGTAGCGCCGCATACAGACCGATGGCAATGGAGATCAGCCAGTACAGGATGACAAAAGAAAGAAGCATCGGGGAAAGCTCCTGGGCTCAGTAATTGCGGACACATGGCTGGCCCATGTGCTGCGGAAATGACGCGACATGCAAACAGTGCTGAAATCGTTGCCAATTATACCCAGTCGGGTTCGCCCGTAGGTCTATCTGGCAGGGTGCGTCGTCTCGCGTGCAGCGCGAGACTGCCAGACGACATTCAGCAAAAAGCGTGCCCTGACGACGGTGAGGGATCAGCGGCCGAAAAGCCCCTTGATAACGCTTCCCAAGCCGCTTGTACTGTCTTTGCCGCTGCGGCTTGACGAGACATTCAAGCCCAGCAGTTGCAGGCTGGCCAAGCCAGCCTGGGCGTAGATCGCCTCGTTGAGCGAGAAACGGGCATCGTCCAGGTTGCCTTGCAGGCTGAAGTCGAGATCAACCGGACGGCGGGTGTCGGCATCCAGCCCCTTGCTGCGCGCCAGGGCTGCGAGCGCTTCACGTGTGAAGCCGGCAACGCCGCCAAGCTCAAGCTGAGTCAGGCTGAGATGCCCGGGGGCGCTGAGCTTGCGCTGGCTTACCCGGGCATGGAGATCGAGTGCGGCACGGCCCGCTTTCACTTCCCCCGCCTTGCCCTTGAACAGATACGGCTCCACCAACTTCAGTGGCAGATTGTTGAGGCTCAGCTTCAAATCCGAATCCATGTTGGCGGGCACCAGCCAGCCGTTCAGCGCCAGCGTGCCTTGCTCAGCGACGCGGGCCTTGAGTTGCAGCGGTGCACGTTCGTCGAGATCAGGGAGGCGCAGCTTCTCAAGCGACAGCGCGAGTTGGTCGAGGCTGATGTGGTGCGGGCGAGTGGCGATGGTGGCATCGTAGAAATCAATGCGGCTGTTGCGGAGTTCGACCGTACCAATTCGAATCAAGGGGAGGCTGTTGGCATTACGCGTCTCCGCCTTGGCCGCAGTCTTCTCGGCGTGAGGCTTGGGGGCAGGATCCAGCAGCGCCGGCAGGATCTTCATGCCGGCCTTGCTGCGCAAGACGGTGAGGGCGGCGTCTTCGACCTGGATGCGGCGAATCACGATGGCGCCGCCGAGCAGGCTGCGCAGATCGGGCGTCACGCTGACCCGAGAAGCCCGCAACTCGTCCGTCGTTGGCCAGCCCGGGCGGCTTGCCTTGATGCGCAGTCCCTCGATGACTACCTTGTCGAGGCTGACGTCGATACGCTCAACTTCACCGGTGGCGCCCAGTGCCGCGGTTATCTGCTGGCGCAGTACCTGCAGTGCGGCGTAGTAGCCCAATACCAGGCCCAGCGCGAGCACGGGCAGGGCGATGAGCAGGAGGCGGCGGAAGCTGGGGCGTTTCATGGCGACGATGACGACGGCGGTCCGGGTGGCGCCTAGGGCTCGTCGTCTTCCAGGCCTGAGCCGACCACTGCGCGGCCCAGGCGGTCATGCACTGCGGCCCAGGCGTCGTCGCCGGGCAAGTGTTCGACCAGAATTTCGCGCGCCCCGCTCGCATCGAGGGCGCGCAGGTTGGCGTACAGGTCGTGGGCATAGCCGTGCGCGTCGAAAGGCGCGTCGATGCTCATGGCGAAGCGCCCAGGCGAGTGCTCACCGGCATGGCTGAGCACCGCGCAGTCCACAGCGGCGCTTGCGATCTCTGCCCGGCTGGCCATCCGCATCGGTGTACGTGGCGCGTAGTGCGCCGAGAGTGCGCCGGACACGCGCGGGGCGTGCTCGCCCTGATGGCGCTGGCGCGGGCGGGTGCCGATTACGGCGGCAATGGCGTCGATGCCGATCATCCCGGGTCGCAGTAACACGGGCTCAGCGCGCGACAGGTCGAGGATTGTGGACTCGATGCCGACATCGCAGGCGCCCCCATCGAGGATCATGGCGACGGCTTCGCCGAGCTCGTCGTAGACATGCTGGGCGGTGGTTGGGCTGATGCGGCCAAAGCGATTCGCCGAAGGCGCCGCGACGCCGCCGCCAAATGCCTGCAGCAGCGCCAAGGCGACCGGGTGATCGGGGACGCGCAGACCCACGGTGTCTTGCCCACCGGTGACTTCATCGGGCACCGTGGGGCATTTCTTCAGGATCAGGGTCAGCGGGCCGGGCCAGAAGGCCTGAGCGAGCGCGAACGCTTCACGGGGTATGTCGCACGCCCACGCTGTTATCTGCTCGCGGTCAGCGAGATGCACGATCAGCGGGTGGTCGGCCGGCCGGTCTTTGGCGGCAAAGATTTTCAGGATCGCTGCGGGGTTACGGGCGTCGGCCCCCAAGCCATACACGGTCTCGGTGGGCAAGGCGACCAGCTCGCCGGCGCGCAGCAGGTTTGCGGCGAGCAGGAGGTTTTCGGCTGTAGCGGGCTGGATGCTCATCAGGGGCACGTGCGGTAGCAGATCGGGCGACTCTCGCCGCCAAGTGGTGGGTGACGCCTTCGGCTAACCCACCCTACGAAACCCGACTTACTCCACCTCGGGCAAAGTCTTGGCCAGCACCTTCTCGGTCTGATTGGCGCGGAAGCCGGAGAGCTTCTTCGCCAGATCCGGGTCATTCAGCGCCAGCATCGAGACCGCGAACAGGGCCGCATTTACCGCACCCGCTTCGCCGATGGCGAAGGTTGCGACCGGGATGCCGCCGGGCATCTGCACCATGGCAAGCAGGGAATCCAGACCGCCCAGATGCTTGGAGGGCATCGGCACGGCCAGCACCGGCAGTTCGGTCTTGGCGGCGAGCACGCCGGCGAGATGAGCGGCGCCACCGGCGGCACCGATCAGGATCTTCATGCCGCGTGCCTGGGCGCCCGCAGCGTAATCCAGTGCCTGATCCGGCGTGCGGTGCGCCGACAGAACCTTGGCTTCATAGGGAATGCCGAACTGCTTGAAGGTCTTGGCACAGGCGCTCATCACGGGCCAGTCGCTGTCCGAGCCCATCAGGATGCCGACGATAGGATTGCTCATTTGGATTCTCCTTGTGCGTTCAATGCGCGCTCGGCGCTCTCTACAGTGTTGGCCAGCAGCATGGTGATGGTCATCGGGCCCACGCCGCCGGGTACGGGGGTAATCAGGGCGGCCACTTCGCGGGCGGAATCGAAATCCACGTCGCCGCACAGCTTGCCGTTCTCATCGCGGTTCATGCCCACGTCAATCACCACCGCGCCGGGCTTGACCATGTCGCCCTTGAGGAACTTCGCCTTGCCGATCGCCACGACCACGATGTCGGCACGTTTGGTGTGGAAGGCCAGATCCTTGGTCTGCGAATGGCAGATGGTGACGGTCGCGCCCTTGGAGAGCAGCATTACCGCCATCGGTTTGCCGACGATGTTGGAGCGGCCGATCACCACGGCTTCCGCGCCTTTGACCTGCACGTTCTCGGACTCCAGCATCTTCATCACGCCCCAGGGCGTGCAGGGGTAGAAGCTCTTGCGCCCTTGCAGCAGCAGGCCGAAGTTCTCCGCATGGAAACCGTCGACGTCCTTCTCGGGCGAAATCGCTTCGAGCACCTTGTCGGCATCGAATTGCTTGGGCAGCGGCAATTGAACGAGGATGCCATGCACCGACGCGTCAGCATTCAGCTCGGCGATCTTGGCGAACACCACGTCCGGCGCCACATCCGCCGGGTAGGTGAATTTCAGCGAACGGAAGCCCGCCTTCTCGCAACCCGCCACCTTGTTGCGCACATACACGGCGGATGCCGGATCTTCGCCGACCAGGATCACGGCGAGGCAGGGCTGAACGCCCAATGCGGTCAGTTCGGCAGCGCGTTGGGCAAGCTCTTCGCGGACCTTGGCGGAGAGCGCGTTGCCGTCGATGTTACGAGCAGTCATGGTGGCCTAAGCGTTTGAAAAGCTGGCGATTATACGCACCCGGGCGAGGTGGGGGAATGTGTCGGGCAAGTCGCGCGTCGCCAGCAGGCACGCCGTTTCTGCGGCCCAAGACAGGAATAAATGCACCTGCCCGCAGAGCCGCATGGGGATTGGCTCTTCAGGCATCTGTTAATTTATTTGTCATTAAATCGCGATGGCGTTTCCAGCTCAGCCAGACGAGCGCCAGCGCGAACGGCAGCACACACCACGCCCAGCCGGCGCCGAGGAATAACTTCAACAGCCAGTAGCGGATCGGGGTGCCGCCGTCGGTAAAGGCGGTGACTTGTGCGCTGCCATCCGCCAGGCCGGCGACCCCACTCTGGGCGCCGAGCTGGGTGAGCAGGGGCGCCAGATCGGTGGCGACGAGCAGGAAGGCGATGATGATCGGGATGCCTGCCAGCACGGCACGAAAGACGTTGCCACGGAAGATCAACACGCTGAGGGACATGACCGAGATCAGATTCGGCAAGTCGCCCGCCGGGATCACGCGGTTGCCCGGAATCAGGAACGCGAGGCCGAGGCTGATCGGCATCAGAACGAGGCCGGTGGTCATCACCGACGCGTGGGTCATGAGGAAACCCGTATCCATGGCGATGATCATCGAGCGGCCGGCGAGGCGCGCACTCAGCCTGGCGCGCAGCGCATCCGACACCTCGCTCATCGCCTCGCCGATCAGGGCCCCACACTTGGGCAGCACATACATCACGGCCGCGATCTGCACGGCGAGCTCCAGGGTTTTGCGGAGCTCGTAGTTCCCCAGTACCCCCAGAAAAAGCCCCAGAAACGTGCCGATGATCATCGGCTGGCCGAGCACCGCGAGCTTGCCACTGCTGCGGCTGGGGTCCCACACGATGTGGCGGATGCCGGGAATCGCGTCGAACAGCCGGTCAAGCGCTACGGCCCAGGGCAGAAACCCGGCCACCGAAAACGGGCTGACCCCGACGCCTTCGAGTCCGGTCGCCTGCTTCACATACGGCGCCGACCATTCCGTCGCCTTGATCGTGAAGACTGCAATCGTCAGTACGGCAAGGAATGCGATGACAGGGCTGGCGCTCAGGCCCAGCAGCAGCGCGCCGAGGAAGGCGAAATGCCAGTAATTCCAGATGTCGATGTAAAGCGTGTTGGTCATGCGGGTGAAGACCATCAGCAAGTTCAAGCCGATGACCAGCACGATGGAAACCGGCGCGATCCAGCTGGCCCAGGTAATCGCCGCAAGCGGTGGCCAACCGGCATCAATGACCGGGAAATGCAGACCGCGGGTCGTGACGATCGCGTCGACGGCAGGTTTGAGCATGCCGAGAAAGGCGTCGTAGACCAGAAAGATGCCGGCAAAACCAACGCCAAGCTTCAGCGCCAGCATCAGCGCCGGGCCGAGCTTGACGCGCGCAAACAGCGCAATGGCGAGGATGACGACGGGCAGCATGACGTAGGCTTTGAAGCTGAAAAACCAGGCCAGCGCGGTTTGCAGGAGTTCCATGGGGTAGCGTGCTTTCGGTGCGACAAAGGGCAGAGCGGGGATTATGGCGGTGGCGCAACCGTGAGACACCGGCAATTGCGCCAATTTTTGATACTTCGATCTTTGGGAGGCGAACGGTGGCCGGCACCGGCTGCCGTTTGTCTTGTTCTCAGCACGCGATGTGGGAGGCGCAACACGCTCAGGCTAGACTTTTACCTGTCGCTTTGGCGCCCGCCATTCAAAGCCTGGAGTTTTCCCCGATGCCCTTTTTGCGCAAGTGCCTGTTCCGCTCCCTGACGCTGTGTCTGCCCTTCGTATTTGTCGCCTGTGGCGGTGGCGGGGGCGGTTCGTCCGAGTCCTCCGCTGTCGGATCGTCGGGCGGCGGGGTGATCGCGTCGTCTTCCAGCTCGTCCAGCAGTTCTTCATCGAGCAGTTCATCAAGCTCGTCGGGTGGCAAGAGTTCGAGCTCTTCATCAAGTTCATCCAGCAGTTCGTCGAGCAGCTCCTCATCGAGCTCCTCTTCCAGTTCTTCAGGCGGGAAAAACGCGAGTTCATCTTCCAGTAGCTCCTCAAGCTCGTCGGGCGGCAAGAGTTCGAGTTCTTCATCCAGTTCATCGTCGAGCAGCTCATCCAGCAGCTCTTCGAGCTCATCGGGCGGGACGGGCAGCAGCTCCTCCAGCACGTCTTCTGGCGGGGCGCTCGCGCCATATACGTCCATGCCGAACGTGGCAGCCTGTATCGGCGGCAGTTTGCAAGACAGTGCGAAAACAGCCGTGTTGAACAAGCTGAACGAAGTGCGTGCGCGCCACGGGCTGCTACCGGTGAGCTATGACAGCAGCGATGACGGCGCTGCGGCCGAGGCCGCGCTCTACATGGTGGCCAACAAGGGCTTGACCCATACACCCGTCAGTACCGGGAAGTGCTATTCCGCGAATGCCGTCCGGCTGGCTGGGCGCAGCAACCTCTATATGTCATATCGGTCGAGCGAAACGCGCAGCATGCCGAGCGAAGACTCCGTTGTGGGGTATCTGATCGACCGCAACGTGAGCAGCCTTGGCCATCGGCGCTGGATACTCAGCCCGTTCTTGGGCCAAGTCAGCTTCGGCCGTGTAGACGGCCCGGTCGACGGTGGTATGTACTCCATGGCCTCGGTTCTGCGGGTGATGGGTGGCGAGCGCAGTAATGTCAGCGCGATGACGACGGATTTTGTCGCCTATCCGCACGGCAACTATCCGAGCGCCGAGTTCTCCACCAGCGAATTCCTGTCGTTCTCGGCCATTGCGAGCAAGACCAGCGCGTCGGCCAACGGCTCCGGCCAAGTGAGTTATGCCGCCGCTGTGGTGACGGTCAAGAATGGCAGCGGCCAAAGCCTCACTGTGTCTGGCCAGACAGCCAACTACCAGGGTTATGGTCTGCCGAATAGCCTGCAATGGAAAGTGGCGGGCTTGCAAGCCAACACCGCCTACACCGTCACCATCAGCGGTGTGAGCGTGAACGGCGTGACGCGGCAGTTCCAGTATCCCTTCCGGCTGCAAGGGTTGCGGCAGTGCACGAAAAAGGCCACCCGAAGGTGGCCTTTGCTCACAGAGAGGTTGTGGATCAGCCGATCTTGAATTCCAGGGTGCTGGCTTGGTCGTTCAGTGCGACCGAGATCGGGATCTGACGTGCAGCGGTGCCCCACAGCTGACGCGGGCCGGGCGAGGCGAACAGGTCGTCGGCAGCCCAGGCTTCGCGGCGGCTTTCGAAGTACTTCATCGCCGGGGAGTCGAGCTTGACCAGGGCCTTCTCGATCACGAACTCGTCCTTGCCGTGGCGACGCTCGACGTTGAGCAAGCCGGGCAGCGGCACGGCCAGCGGCTCGCCGCCGGTCGTGAGGCCGTTAATGCTGGCCATGTAGCCGGTCTTGCCTTCGAGGATCAGTGCGCCGGCGGTGAGGCCGAGGTTGTAGCAGTAGGCAGCATCGAACAGGGTCGGTGCGCCGCAACGGCCTTCATAGCCCAGGAAGTGGTTCTGGGTGTTGAACGGCACTTCGGCGTCGAGTTGCTTGATGCGGTCGCGGGTCATGTCGATGAGCAGTTGCTCGGTCGGGATCAGCGACACTTGCAGGTTGCCGTGCGAGTCGCGATCTGCCAGCAGCATCTTGACGACGTAGGCCGGCAGTGAGCCAAGCAGGCGACCGTTGTCGGCCGAGAGCTTGCTCTGGATGAAGGCGGCACGGCCGGCTTCCGGCTGGGCGGCAAACTCGGTGGCGTGGTGGGCCAGCGCATCGTTCAGCTCGGCGATCAGGGCGTTCATCTCGGGGATGAACTCGATCAGGCCTTCCGGCACCAGTACGACGCCGTGCTTGATCGCCTTGTTGCGATAGCGGGCGATGACGGTCTTGGCGATCTGGTCGACGATGGTCGCCAGCGAGATCTTCTTCTCGGCGATTTCTTCGGAGATCAGGGTGAAGGCCGGCTTGGTCTGCAGCGCAACTTCAATCGTGACGTGCGAGGCGGAACGGCCCATCAGCTTGATGAAGTGCCAGTACTTCAGCGACGAGGCGGTGTCTTGCAGGATGTTGCCGACCATTTCCGCATAGATGCGGGTGGCGGTGTCAAAGCCGAAGGAGATCGGCAGGAGGCCGCGGATCTGCAGGTCGCCGTCGATGGTCTTCGGTGCGCCGATCACTTGCACGCCCGAGCCGTCAGCCTTGACGCCGGTGTACAGGAACTCGGCGAGGATGGCGGCGTTGGTGTTGGAGTCGTCGCCACCCACGATCACGATCGCGTCGAGGTTGTTGTCGACACAGGTCTTCTTGACCATTTCGAACTGCTCGGGGGTCTTGATCTTGGTGCGATCAGAGCCAAGGAAGTCGAAACCGCCGGTGTTCAGAATGCTCTTCACGTCCGCTTCGGTCACTTCGAATAGCTTGCCTTTGAGCAGACCAGCCGGGCCGCCGCGTACGCCAAAAACGGTGTTCTTGTCGCCGAGCATGCGCTTGATGCCGCACAGCACGTTGTGGCCGCCCGCTGCAGGGCCGCCCGAGAACAGCACCGCGACGCGCTTGCCGCTGACAGCGGCAGTCGACGCGCCACCGGCCTTGAGCACGGTGTTGGCGGAAGCCTTGACGGTATTCGGGAAGTTCTTTTCAACCGTGGCGGCGTCTTTGGTGCCCAGCACCTTGTCCGTATTCACGAACGCGACAGGCGTGGGTTTGTCGGCGCTGCCGAAGGCTTTGCAGACGGGCAGGGGCAGTTTGCGAACTTCGTTTTCGAAGATCGACCGGTGCGACTCGGTCTGGATCAGCAGATCGTTAAGCGTACTCATGGGTGTTGATTCCTTGATTGGAATGAAAATCTGAAAATGGGTGAAACCTTGCCGAGTGGCCCACACGCGCAGGATAGACGACGCCTCGCAGTGATTTGATCATCGGACTTAAGCCTCGGAATTATACCGGACAAAGCAGCGTCGTCTTGGCTTGGTGCCTGCACCGAATCGGTACGCGTTTGTGAGCCGGAAAGCAAAACGGCATCCCGTGCTGGAATGCCGTTTTGTCAGATGCTGCGCGTTCAGTCCTTGAAGATCTGATGCGGGATCAGCTTCCAGTAGTCTTCCTGCGTGGCGTCGTTCATGCAGGCCTCAATGATCTTGCGGCCCAGCGGGTCAAGGTCGGGCGTGAGGAAGGGTTCCAGCTCACGCTTGAAGAACTCGCGCCATTGGCGCGCGCCTTCGTCGTACACGGCTTGACCGCCTTCGCGCTGACTTTGTACATGCAGGAAGACCGGCGGGATCAGGCCACCTTCGACCCGGATCTGCTTCGGCACGTACCCCAGCAGCGGGCACGCGGTTTCTTCGAGCTGCTCGCGGAGGAAGCGGGCGCTGCCACGGCGAGCCAGGTACTCACGCGCGACCCACTCGGCCATGAAGCCGACATGCCACGCGCCAATGTACTGGTTCGGGATCAGCACATGACGGGTGTCGGTGTTTTGCAGGATCTGACGCAGCAGCAGATTGGCCTGGTCGACACGACGCCCGGTACAGAACGCCCAGTAAGAGCCGACGCCCTCGGTCTGCATGCCCTTCGAATCCTGAATCGACGGGTTGGCATGGCCCCGTGGTGCCACCAGACGCCACAGCCAGGCCAGGGCAGGAGACAGGATGTGCAGCAGGCCGACAATCCCGTACTGCGGGCTGTCCTTGTGCGTGGGCGGGCAACGCAAGCCGAAGGAGCGGATGTTGACCGAGACGGGGCCTTCCTGCACGTCATGAATCATGTCGCGCGGAATGATCAGGCGGGGGTTCGGGCAGGGCTTGCCCGGCGCGTCTTCGATGTGCTCCCAGATCAGGCACTGTCCGCCCGGAACGATGTAGTGGTTCAGGAAAATCAGCGGGCGATCCGGGTGCATGACGAGGCGCTCAAGGTGCGGATCGGTGCCGTAGCCCTTGATGTGATCGACACGCACGAACCAGCCGGCTTCGGCATCCTTGATTGCCAGCTTGGTCTGACCTTCGTTGTAGTGCGGGTGCGCACAGGCCATGTCATCGGCCATGGGCTGCAGGTGGCAGGCTTCGGGCAGCACCAGCGTGCGTTCTTCGCCGGTGACGACGTTCTTGCCCAGCAGCAGGCGACCGTCTTCCATGCGGTGGATGTGCTCGGTCATCTCGCTCTTGCCACCGCCAGACGCACCCTCGTGCATGATCACGATCTGGTTCTCGTACGGAGTGACGACACCGACCGCTGCGCAGTGATTGGTCGTCCAGCCTTCACGCTCGCCAATATCGAGCAGCAGGGAATACACGCCCTTCTTGGCCGAAGGCCCGGGGTACATGTTGTAGGCGAAGATTTCCTGGTGCGTTGCCGAGCGCGCATGCACCACGACTTGCCTGCCTTCGAAATGGGTATGGCGGAAAGGCGGAGCAATGAACATCGCGCCACCGGAGAGCTTGAAACTCGCCGGGATCTTGCTGTTCGGGATCATGCCCTGCAGGTCGGCCAGTGCGCCGGCAAAGAAGCCAGCCGTCTTTGGGACAATGGCAACGCAGCCATACCCCAGTTCGTCCGGTCCCGCATAGAACGGTACGACGATGAGTTCCTGGGTCTTGAGCCAGTCCAGCGTCTTTTGACGCATGGAGTCGAATTTCTCACCGAAGCGTTGCTGGTAGGTTGGCTTGTCGGTCGGCAGGGAGTCGCCGATGACCATCGCGTCAGGGTCGCGACGACGCATTTTTGGATCAATAAAATTGATCGCAATCCCGTTTCTTGCCTTGGTTACGACGGCTTCTGCAACATAGCCTTTGCCCGCCACATCAAAGCCAACTTCGAACTCGCCTTTGTCCTCACGGTTCGAATGACGCCAATCGGTTGCGCCTGGCTCGCGACCAAGTGCCCAGTTGAGAAGATCTTCGCGACACTCGGCAACGTGAATCGCCGGCGCCGCACTTAGTACTTCGATGACATGGGCAGGTAAACCAAGTTTGGCCCAGTCGTTCTTGAAATTGATGGTTTTGCTTGCTTGATCCATGGTAGGGGAAGGGCTCGGGCCCGGCTATTCAAAAAACAGGAGCAGCAGCCAGTGGTTGCTGGTGCGTCGACAACGCCAAATCAAAAGGCTGTCGACAAAGGCGTAAGGATACAAGGAGTTGATCAGCTTTGCTTGATACGGCTTAAGAACTGATCACACCACGGGATGAAGCGAGCAAGAACTGTGCTAGCGCCAGATCGGATGGCCTTGTTGGCAGAGTGACGGCGTGTCCGCAGCGCAGTGCCGGGGCGAGACGGGCGGATCGGCAGGCTGAGGGGTAACGCCCGAGCTGTGTTTCCCCTCTGGCATGTTTGCCTTATGACGCGCTTAGGTTCGGTCTACGACAAGAAAAGGGGCGCTTGCCGTGAGTCAAAGCCTAGGGGGAGTAGTCGAGTTCTAGAAGCAAAACGCGCCGGATGGCGCGTTTTGCAGTGCTCATTCATGGCGTCCGGCTAGACGGCGAATGAAGAACCACAACCGCAAGTGGTGACAGCGTTCGGATTGCGGATGACGAATTGAGATCCTTCAAGTCCGTCGGTGTAGTCAATTTCCGCGCCAACCAGATACTGGTAGCTCATCGGATCAATGAGGAGCGTGACACCATTCTTCTGGAGTTGTGTGTCTTCGTCGTTTACCGCGTCGTCAAAGGTGAATCCGTACTGGAAGCCTGAGCAGCCTCCTCCGGAAACAAACACGCGCAGCTTGAGCTCCGGGTTGCCCTCTTCTTCGATCAGTTCTTTGACTTTGTTCGCCGCACTCTCGGTAAAGACTAGGGGGGAGGGCATTTCATCTATTGCGCTCATGATTCGTTCTCCGTCGGGGGGATTTGATTATTGGCGCAGAGGGGCAATACGTCAATCTACACCGCCGCAGCCATCTTGGCACGTGACGACCGCAAAGCTCGGTACTTCAATAGAAAACGCCCCGCAAGCGGGGCGCAACTTACGATTACATCTGCACGATTCAGGCCTTGGCCTTGTACGACAGCTTTTCCTTGATTCGAGCGGACTTGCCCGAGCGGTCGCGCAGGTAGTAAAGCTTGGCGCGACGTACGTCGCCACGGCGCTTCACCTCGATGCTGGCCACCAGGGGCGAATAGGTCTGGAACGTGCGTTCCACGCCTTCGCCGGAAGAAATCTTGCGAACGATAAAGGCAGAGTTCAGGCCGCGGTTACGTTTGGCGATCACAACGCCTTCGTACGCTTGCAGACGCTCGCGGTTACCTTCCTTGACTTTCACCTGCACGACTACGGTGTCGCCGGGTGCAAATTCAGGAATGGTTTTGCCCAGACGAGCGATTTCTTCTTGCTCAAGTTGTTGAATCAGATTCATGCGTATCTCCATATCATCAAACAAGGCCTGTTGATCAGGCCGTTCACGCAGAGCAGGTCGCCACCTGATACGTGCCTTCGTTATTCCCCGGATTAAGCTCCGGGGGCATTTTCCTGCTTGAACTGCTCAAGCAGCAAATTCTCTTCACGGCTCAATGTCCGCCGTGCCAACAATTCCGGACGTCTCAACCACGTTTGCCCGAGCGACTGCTTGAGTCGCCATCGCCGGATGTCCGCGTGGTTGCCCGACAACAGTACGGACGGTACTGCATTGCCGGCCAGGTCCTCAGGCCGCGTGTAATGCGGGCAATCGAGGAGCCCCGTCGCAAAAGAATCTTCAGCGGCGGAGTCCGAATCGTTCAAGGCGCCGGGCAGCAGCCTGATGATGGCATCCATCAAGAGCATCGCCGGCAACTCTCCGCCCGAGACTACAAAATCACCTATTGAGACTTCTTCGTCCACTTCAGCGTCAATCAGGCGCTGATCAATACCTTCATACCTGCCGCACAGCAAGATCAGAGCAGGCTCCTCCGCAAGGCGCACAACACCCGCGTGATCAAGTGGCGGGCCTTGCGGCGACAGGTAGACAACCTTGCCGCACTGGCCCGTTGCATGCCGCTGTGCGTGCCGCGCATTTGCGATCGCCTGCGAGAGCGGTTCCGCCAGCATGACCATTCCGGGCCCGCCTCCGTACGGCCTGTCGTCTACCGTACGGTGCAGGTCATGTGTGAAGTCCCGCGGGTTCCAGCACGTCAGTTGCCACAAATCCCGCGCCGCAGCCCGACGCGAAATGCCAAAATCGCTGAGTGCCGAGAACATCTCTGGAAAGAGCGTGACGACGTCAAAATGGCGGCGTCCAGATGGTAACGACGTCACCAATCCATTTCCCAGCTGACCTGAATTCGTCGTGAGTTCAGGTCGACATCCATGATGTAGGCGCCTACGAACGGAATCAGGCGTTCTACTTCATCCGCTTTGACAACCAGCACAGCATGAGCACCCGTTTCGACCAGACTCTCGACTACGCCGAGGGATTGCCCTGCAGCATTGACGACCTCAAGGCCCACAAGATCCGCCCAGTAGTACTCATCCTTTGCGGGCTTTGGCAAGGCTTCACGTGGTGCCGCCAAAAACCATCCACTGATCGCCTCGGCTGCAGACCGATCAACGACCTCATCCAGCGCCAGAACGATGCTTTTGCCGTGAGCGCGGACGCCGCGGGGTTTGCATGGTTTCCAGTCTTCAATACGCTGCGTGTCATCGCGCTGGCCGATCCACCATGTTGGCATGGTTCGCCAGGACAAGGGGTCGTCACCAAACGGATGCACTTTTAACCAGCCGTTAACACCAAAAGGGGCGACAATGCGCCCCAGCACGATCATGGTGTCAAGCGCAATGCTCAGATGCTTGCCTTGGACGCCTGCTTGACCAAGCGCTGAACGGTCGGAGACAGCTGAGCACCATTCTGCTGCCAGTAAGCCAGACGCTCGGCGTTGATCGAGAGACCCGTCTCGGCGCCAGCAGCCACTGGATTGTAGAACCCGACGCGCTCAATGAAACGACCGTCACGACGATTGCGGGAATCGGCGGCAACGATATTGAAAAAGGGGCGCTTCTTGGCACCACCACGGGCAAGGCGGATAACAACCATGTTGGGAATCCTAAAAAGTCCGGCAAGCGGAATTTGGAAAACCGCGGATCATACGCTAGACCGTGGCGGTGTTCAAGCCTTTAAAATACGAAACAATTTCACGCTGGACGTAATTCCTGGCGTGCAAACGGCTACTCACGCAACAGTGCTTGCTAGAATTTGCACTCCGATCAGGTTGTTCCACTTCAGGTAATGTCATGCCCGACCTCAACACCGCACAGGAGATTACCGGCCCGATACTGGATTGGCTCACTTCGCAGCCATCGGCAGATCTTGACGGAGAGGTGCGGCAACTCGCAGCGTACCTGAACGCTCTGTATAGCCCGACGATTCCCGCGACACAATTTGAGCGGAGTATCGAACTGTTTCACGTGCGGGCAATGCGGCTTGCCAGTGACTTGCGTCGTCGCGCCCGGCACGCCGAGCAGCCTTTGCCCGACGATCAGCTATTCCGGGCGCGATCCCTGGCTGATTCATTGTTGAGGGTCGCCCAGGGGTTTGAGAAGGTGCTGCTTGATGCGCCAGTCAGCAAACATCGCGTCGGACATGCCCGGCGGAATGAAAATGCCCCCGGCCGAGCACTGCGCTTGATATGTGAGCTCTATCTGATTCTGGGGCAGGTCGGGATTGATGCCGACCCCCAGATCTGGAAGCTTGCCTATCGCCTGTTTTTGCTATCGCGTGACGCGGGCGTGCAAGATGCTTCGAGCAATCAGTCTGAAACAGCCCTGACGGCTTTCAAGCAGTTATTGGCGCTGACTTCGCTGGAGCCGCAGTCTTTGACCGCCGCAGAGCTGGACTGGGCTGCCGAGTACGTGACATCCCTCAGCACCTTGATTCACATTCAGAACAGCCCTCCGGTATCGCTTGAGGGCCCGTGGCACTGGCTTGACCCTTATGGCAGCGCAGAGCCGCAGGCGTGTGTGCGGAGCCGCCCGCCCGAGGACAGGCCATTGCTCTATTTTTCGACCGCTGCATTGGCGCGACGAACCAGTGACGTGCTCGGCAAGTACGAAGAAACACCCGATGCTGGCGAGTTGCGTCCAAGCGAGTCGTTTCCGAATGTCGCGCCTTACTCGCTGCTCACCTTGTTGAGACAGCGCTGGCATACGCCGGCCGGCCGCGCGCAGCCGCGGAGGCGGCAAGACTACAAGGTTGAAGCATGTATTGGTCTGCAAGCGATATGGGCGACACTTCATGCACCGCAGGCTGCGACAGCCGAAGCCGTTTCAGAGTGGGTAGTGACCAATGAAAGTCCGGGGGGCTATGCCATCATGCGTTTGCAGGGGCGTAGCAAGAGCTTGAGTCCTGGTATTGTGATCGCACTGCGTCGAGATCCGTCCGAAACGTGGTCGATTTGTATCGTCCGCTGGCTTAGGAGTGACACGGCCGAGCAAGTGGAAATCGGTCTGCAAATGGTGTCAAAAAATGCCATTCCGGTTCGGGTCGGCTTTCGTGGTGGAGATAATCACACCGTTTTGCGGTCTGCTCTGGTACTGCCGGTTTTGCCAGCGCTCCGCCAGCACCAGGCTGTCCTGGCGCCGGCCGGAACCTATGCCTCGCGGCGGTTTACCTTGGTGTCCGACATTGATCGGGTGTACGTAGCGCAGTGCCGCTTGCTGACACTCGATATCCAGACGTCCAGTCTTGAACTCTTTCAGTTCGAGATCGATCCGTACCCGATCTGAACGTGGTTCAGGCAGTTGGTGCCGCGGCCCACGGTGCAGATGTGAGTGGTGCCCGCAGTTCGCTCAGCAATTTTTCTCGTAATTGGGCCGCCAGCGTCGAGTCCTCGCCCGTCATGCCTTCCTGCCCGCCTCGCTCGAACACGGCGAGCGAGAAAAGGCTGCCAAGGGTGATCACTTCTGCGGCGACACAGAGCGTCCATGCGCCGTCTTCTGTCTGGACGACCCAACCTGCCGAACCCATTGTGTTCAGTAACTCGTCAGTTTGAGCGACTGTCTGGTGCGCGGCGCGGGCGAGATCAGCAAGCTCTGCGACAGTACCCTTTTGCTGCGCGTCAGCCAGCATTCTGCTGACGCGTAAAATCGCGACGGCGCGTCCGGCGGCCGTTGCCGGGAGTTGGCTGTGCCTGAGCTGAAAGTCGGGCAATACCGCGGCAATGGTTGCACCGAGTAGGACCATCAGCCACGACAGGTAGATCCAGATCAGGAAAATCGGTACTACTGAAAATGTCCCGTAAATGAGGGCAAAACTGGGGAGCTTGCTGAGATATAACCCAAACAGTCGCTGGCTGATTACAACGCCGAGGCCCGCAACGAGGCCGCCCGCCAGGCTATGCCAGATATTCAGTTTCCGATTGGGGATGGCGTGAAACATGAAGCTGAACAGGGCTGCGAGCAGCATGGTGGTCATGGAGCGGTCCATCAGACTATTGACCCAGTGCGGTTGCTTCTCCACCAGATCTCGCGAGGCCGACAACAACTCACCCGTCGCGGCAACGCTCGCGGCAAAAATCATCGGACCTACCGTCAGGGCAAGCCAATAGACAGGGATGCGTACGTACCAGGCGCGCGGGCGACGTACGTTCCAGATGCCGTTCAAGGTGTGGTCTATGGTCTGGAACAGCATGACGGCCGTGATGACGAGAAACACCGTCCCAAGAAGCGTGAGGCTCGATGCTTTCTGGCTGAACTGCAACGCGTAGAGGGTGATCATCTTGCCCGCGCGTTCAGGCAACAAATTCTGTAAGAGAAACGCGCGAAGGTCGTCTCCGAACTGCGCGAGTGGCGCGAACTGGCGCATGACGAGCAGGACAACCGTCACCATCGGCACGAGTGACAGGAGCGTGGTATAAGTCAGGCTGCCTGCCGTTTGCAGGACTCGTCGCTCAAGAAAGCGGCGGCGGACCAACGAGAAGAATTGACGAACTGAAGCGCTCTTTGATCGCTTGAGGTTCATGTGAAGAGTACCTGACCAATAACAGCCTGAAGCGGCAGCGCATTCTAACGACTTTGCTTGCCCGATTGCGTGCCTGCCCATTCTGCAGTGGGGGCCTTGGGTAAAACACCACGATGACCACAAAAACACCCCTCGTTTCCTTGCGGCATTTGCGCCTGCTCGCAATCACGAGTCTTTTGCTGCTTGCCGCACTCTGCGTGGCGACAGAGCTTTGGCTGAATCCGCTGCGCCCGGGCGGCTCATGGCTAGCGTTGAAAGCCTTGCCGCTGCTCTCCTCCTTGCGTGGCTTTGTCCATGCAAGGCGCCGCAGCTTTCAGTGGATAAGCTTGCTGGTCTGGCTTTACTTCATGGAGGGTGCTGTCCGTGCTGCGAGCGATGCGCAGCCGGTGTGGGGCTATCTCCAGGCCGCTATCGCGCTGACTTTGTTTGCGTGCAGTGCAGCCTATGCCCGCTTCAGTGTCGGCGCGGGGTCACCCGCTCGTGCGGGGAACGTTACGAGCGGGTTTGATCAGGGCTAAACCGTTTCGCCCTGAGGATCAAGGCGAATGACCTCGGAGCCCAACCTGTTCAAAGCGTTGATGTAGGCTTTTGCCGAAGCAACGATGATGTCCGTGTCGGCGCCCTGACCATTCACAATACGCTCGCCTTTGGCGAGGCGCACAGTCACTTCACCCTGCGCATCCGTGCCGCCCGTGATGGCATTGACGGAGTAAAGCAATAGCTCGGTGCCGCTTGACACTATTTTTTCCAGCGCCTTGAAGGCGGCATCAACCGGACCCGATCCCTCTGCCTCTGCCTTCAATTCTTCACCCGCTGCGCCAAGGGTGATTGCCGCACGTGGTACTTCACCGGTCTCAGAGCATACCCGCAGCGAGAGCAGCTTGTAGTGCTCAAACGCCGGGTCCACAACATCTGCAGACATGAGTGCTTGCAGGTCCTCGTCGAAGATTTCCTGTTTCTTGTCTGCCAATTCCTTGAATCGCGCAAAGGCGGCATTCAACTGCTCTTCGGACTCCGTGACGATGCCGATATCCTGAAGACGGGATCTGAAGGCGTTGCGTCCAGAGAGCTTGCCCAGCGTGAGGCGATTGGTCGTCCAGCCAACATCCTCGGCACGCATGATCTCGTAGGTTTCCCTATGCTTGAGCACGCCATCCTGATGAATACCGGACTCGTGTGCGAAGGCATTGGCACCCACAACGGCTTTGTTTGGTTGTACCGGGTAGCCCGTAATCTGTGAGACCAGCTTCGAGGCCGGGACAATCTGTGTGGTGTCGATGCCCGTATGTACCGGGAAAAGATCGGCGCGCGTGCGAACGGCCATGACGACCTCTTCCATCGACGCGTTACCTGCGCGTTCGCCGAGACCGTTAACCGTGCATTCCACCTGACGGGCTCCCGCCATGACCGCAGCCAGCGAGTTGGCAACTGCCAGCCCGAGGTCGTTGTGGCAATGAACGGACCACACCACCTGATCGGCATTCGGGACACGTTCGATCAAGGAGCGAATCAGTGCGGCAAACTGTTCAGGGAGGTTGTAGCCTACCGTATCAGGGACGTTGATGGTCTTGGCGCCGGCTTTGATGACCTGCTCGAAAATTCGACATAAAAAATCGAGTTCGGAGCGTCCGGCATCTTCCGCCGAGAACTCAACATTGTCGGTGTAGGCTCGTGCCCAGCCGATTGCCTTCACCGCTTGCTCGACGACCTGATCAGGCGTCATGCGCAACTTCTTCTCCATGTGGATGGGGCTCGTTGCAATGAAGGTATGGATTCGCCCTGAACACGCCGGACGGATAGCTTCACCTGCTCGCCGGATGTCGTTCTCGTTGGCACGCGCCAAGGAGCAGACCGTCGAGTCCTTGACCGCCTCGGCAACGGCACGCACGGCCTCAAAGTCTCCGTTGGAGGCAGCCGCGAAGCCAGCCTCGATGACATCAACCCGCATTTTCTCTAGCTGTCGGGCTATGCGGACCTTCTCGTCACGGCTCATTGACGCGCCAGGGCTTTGCTCGCCATCGCGCAGCGTCGTATCAAAAATAACCAGGCGATCACTCATCATCTCTCTCCGTCATACAGCACTCGCCCCGGACTTGCGACGCGAGAAAAAACGCCAGATGCACATCACATAGCCAGATAAGGCGTAGCAGACAAACAGGCCGAAGAGCACGCCAGGTGGGTAGCCGACGACTACCAACAAGACGACAACGAACGCCAGCGCGACCGCAAACGGGACGGCGCGGCGGAGGTTGATGTTCTTTCCGCTGTAGAAAAACACGTTGGTGACCATGCTGACGCCGGCAAAAATTGTCACGGCACAAGCGATGTATTTCACTGCGATTCCCAGCAGGAAGCCCGTTCCGCTCACATCATTGTCAATCATGACCCAGACGAAACCTGCAACCAATGCGGCTGCGGCCGGGCTGGGCAGACCTTGGAAATAGCGTTTGTCGACGATATCGATATTGGTGTTGAAGCGTGCCAAGCGCAGCGCGGCACCCACACAGTAAATAAAGGCCGCGATCCAGCCCAGCTTGCCAAGGTCGCGCATCGCCCATTCGTAGATGACCAACGCTGGCGCAGCGCCAAACGAAACCATGTCAGACAGCGAATCGTATTCGGCACCAAACGCGCTTTGCGTATTGGTCAGTCTGGCTACCCTGCCGTCGAGTCCATCCAGCACCATAGCGACAAAAATTGCGACCGCGGCATGTTCAAAGCGCAGGTTCATGGCCTGAACGATGGCATAGAAGCCAGCGAAAAGTGCGGCGGTCGTGAACAGGTTCGGCAGGATGTAGATGCCGCGGTGCCGCTTTTCGCTGCGATCGGTCAGCTTGTTGTACTCCACGCATTTACTCCTTTGCATGAGGGCTGCCGACAGGCAGCCGGGGTCGTGGGCCAATGGTAACAGAGCCACCCGCCACGACACCTTAATCCAGTGCAGACGGCCGAAAGCAAGAAGGCCGCACGCAGCGGCCTTCTTCTGGAAAAGACGAAGCTTAGTTCTTGCTTTGATCGACCAGTTTGTTCTTGGCAATCCAAGGCATCATTGCGCGGAGCTGACCACCGACCTGTTCGATCGGGTGAGCTGCATTGAGACGCCGGCGAGCCGTCATCGATGGGTAGTTAGTGCGACCTTCCAGGATGAACATCTTCGCGTATTCACCGTTCTGGATGCGTTTCAGGGCAGCTCGCATCGCATCTTTCGACTGAGCATTGATGACTTCGGGCCCTGTCACGTACTCACCATACTCAGCGTTATTCGAGATGGAGTAGTTCATGTTGGCGATACCGCCTTCATACATCAGATCAACGATCAACTTGAGCTCGTGCAGGCACTCGAAATAGGCCATCTCCGGAGCGTAGCCGGCTTCGACCAAAGTCTCAAAGCCAGCCTTGACCAGTTCGACAGCGCCACCGCACAGCACGGCTTGTTCGCCAAACAGGTCGGTCTCGGTCTCTTCGCGGAAATCGGTCTCGATCACACCACCCTTGGTGCCACCGTTTGCTGCAGCGTAGGACAGCGCGATGTCGCGAGCCTTGCCGGACTTGTCTTGGTACACCGCGATCAGCGACGGAACGCCACCACCCTTGAGGTACTCGGAACGAACCGTGTGACCAGGGCCCTTCGGGGCGATCATGATCACGTCGATATCTGCACGCGGCACAACCTGGTTGTAATGCACGTTGAAGCCGTGTGCGAACGCGAGTGCTGCACCGGGTTTGATGTTGGGCTCCACGTCATTGTGATACACGGCCGGGATGTTCTCGTCCGGCAGCAGGATCATGACGACATCGGCAACCTTCACTGCATCCGCGATCTCGGCAACTTTAAGGCCGGCGGCTTCAGCCTTCGCCCACGAGGCTCCACCTTTGCGCAAGCCGACCGTGACATTGACGCCCGAGTCACGCAGGTTCTGCGCGTGTGCGTGCCCTTGTGAGCCATAGCCCACGATCGTGACCTGCTTGCCCTTGATGAGGGAAAGATCAGCATCCTTGTCGTAATAAACCTTCATTGCATTTCCTTTCGAGTGAGGAGAGAGGAGAGAGAAGGCGGCATTGCAGCATCGCCCCCTGCGCGCCTCGACTAGATTTTCAAAACACGATCGCCACGTCCGACACCGCAGACGCCAGACCGGACTGTTTCGAGCACGAGCGCCGGTTCAATGGCGCCGACAAAGGAGTCCAGCTTGTCTTGTGTTCCGGTCAGCTCAATCACATAACTGGACTCTGTCACATCAATAATGCGCCCACGGAAAATATCCGCCATGCGCTTCATTTCCTCCCGATCCTTGGCGACCGCACGAACTTTTACCAGCATCAGTTCGCGTTCAATGTGCGGAGCCTCAGACAGGTCGACGACCTTGACGACGTCCACCAGCTTGTTGAGCTGCTTGGTAATCTGTTCAATGACATCATCCGAGCCAGTTGTCACGATTGTCATGCGCGACATCGATGCGTCTTCTGTCGGGGCGACTGTCAGAGACTCGATGTTGTAACCGCGCGCCGAAAAAAGCCCCGAAACACGAGACAGGGCGCCCGCTTCGTTTTCCAGCAGCAAGGACAGTACATGTCGCATAAGCAAATGCCTCTATTCGTCGATATTCACTCAATCCGGCGAACCGCCGTTCGTGCGTGGGTAACACGCTGCAGCAGCGTCAGAGATCCTCTGCCGAGAGGATCATGTCGGCCAGACCTTTGCCACCCTGGACCATCGGGAACACGTTTTCAGCGGGGTCAATCTGGAAATCCAGAAAGACCAGATCGTCCTTGCGCCCGAATGCCTCGCGTAGCGCAGCCTCTACGTCTCCCGGTTTTGTAACCTGCAGACCTACGTGCCCATACGCTTCGGCCAATTTGGCGAAGTCAGGCAGGGAGTCCATGTACGACTCGGAATAACGGTTCCCGTGGAAGATCTGCTGCCACTGACGCACCATGCCCAAGTAGCGATTGTTCAGGCTGATCACCTTGATGGGCAGGCGATACTGCTTGCAGGTTGATAGCTCCTGGATGCACATCTGGATGGAGCCTTCGCCTGTAATACAGGCTACGGGGGCGCCAGGATGCGCGAGCTGCACCCCCATCGCGGCAGGCAAACCGAAGCCCATCGTGCCGAGCCCGCCTGACGTAACCCAGCGACGAGGCTTGTCGAACCGGTAGTACTGTGCGGACCACATCTGATGTTGACCAACATCGGTGGTTACAAAGGCGTCGCCTCCCGTCACTTCCCAGAGCTTCTCGACAACAAACTGAGGCTTGATGACATCGTCGGAGTTCTTGAATGCCAAACTGCTCCGGCCACGCCAGTCCTCGATTTGCCGCCACCAAGGCTCCGTAGCAGAAAGCTCCTGACGGTGTTCGCCGTTTTCCAGGACCGCAATCATTTCGTCCAGTACTTCGCCCAGGTCACCCACGATCGGCACATCAACCTTGACCCGTTTGGAAATCGACGACGGGTCGATATCGATGTGAATGATCTTGCGCGGCTCTTTCATGAAGTCCGCGGTGTTCCCGATCACGCGGTCATCAAACCTGGCTCCAACGGCCAGCAACACATCGCAATGTTGCATCGCCATGTTTGCTTCGTAGGTGCCATGCATGCCAAGCATGCCGAGGAAACGATGGTCACTGGCTGGAAAGCCTCCCAGGCCCATCAAGGTGTTGGTGCACGGGGTATTGAGCCGTTGAACGAGTCTGGTCAACTTCTCCGCAGCGTTCGAGAGAATCACACCGCCACCGGTGTAAACCAGCGGACGACGGGCTTCCGTCAGTAACTGCAGGGCTTTTCGGATCTGTCCGCCATTACCCTTCGCTACGGGATGGTATGACCGGATGACGACCTTGTCGGGATAGACAAACTCACACTTCTGCGCAGTAATGTCTTTCGGGATATCAACAAGCACCGGGCCAGGACGGCCTGTAGCCGCGATCAAGAACGCTTTCTTGATCGTAGTGGCGATGTCTTTTACGTCCTTGACCAGAAAGTTGTGTTTGACGCATGGACGGGTGATGCCAACCGTGTCGACTTCCTGAAAAGCATCCATGCCGATCGCAGCGGTTGGAACCTGGCCGCTGATGACCACCATCGGGATCGAATCCATGTAGGCCGTCGCGATGCCGGTGACCGCATTGGTGGCGCCGGGGCCCGAAGTTACCAGTGCGACGCCGACTTTCTCGGTCGTGCGGGCATAGCCATCCGCCGCGTGGACTGCCGCCTGCTCATGCCGGACAAGCACATGGCGGACTTTGTCCTGTTTGAACAACTCGTCGTATATGAAGAGTACCGAGCCGCCAGGATAGCCGAAGACATAGTCGACCTTTTCTTCCTGCAGGCACCTCACTACAATTTCCGCACCGGTCAATACCATCCCTGCACCCAGTCAGCGAACGCTTGAAAAGAACCCGGTACCATACCGGCGCCTGGCCAATTGGTCAAGGCGAGCACAATAACCGCGGATAGACAGACCCTGGCTACTCGAACAGAACTCTCGGATTTTCTTGCCTCCGTCGAACGCCGGGCTTTTCGTCAGGCGCAGTTTGCGTTGCGTAACGAAGACGCCGCGCTGGATGTCGTGCAAGAGGCCATGCTGAAGCTGGCAGACAAATATAGTCATAAGCCGCTTGAAGAACTGCCCATGCTGTTTCAGCGGATCCTGCAGAACGCGGTGCGTGATTACATGCGCCGGGCAAAAGTGCGCAATTTCTGGGTATCCTTGTTCTCCACGCTGGCGCCGCGCGAGGAAGACGAGGCTGATGCGCTGGACAACGTCGCTTCCGCCGACGATGCGTTTTTGCCGGACAAGCCGGACGCAAGACTCGAGCAGTCTCAATTGCTCGCGATTATAGAAAAGGAAATAGATCGACTCCCGCCACGTCAACGCGAAGCATTTCTCATGCGTTACTGGGAGGAATTGGATATCGCCGAAACTGCTGCAGCGATGGGGTGTTCCGAAGGTAGTGTGAAAACGCACTGCTCCCGCGCGACGAACACCCTGGCAGAAGCCCTGAGAGCCCGAGGAATCAAACCATGAATGCGCCATTGAACGAAGACGAGTTTGGACTGTTCATTCGCCAGCATCTGAATGCAGGCGCTACTCAACTGAGTCCAGATGTCACCGAGCGCATATTCAAAGCGCGCCAGATTGCCTTGCATCGGCACGCGAAGCTGGAATCCCAGCCGGTCGTGGCCGCGCTTGGGCATAGCGTTCTTGTTTGGGGGCGCGATAACCTGCAGCCCTTTCTTCTCGCGCTCTGTTTGCTGTTCGCACTGGGGTTCGGCAACTACATGATGTCGATGGAGCGCGTGTCGGAGCTGGAAGAGGTTGACAGTGCGTTGCTGGCTGATGATCTGCCTATCAACGCGTATCTGGACAGAGGTTTTGATACATGGCTTTCAAATCCGCAAGAGCCCTGATTCTGGGCCTGTTCATCCAGACAAGCATTGCCCAGACAGCGCCCACGGTATTGCCTCCCCAGCCAGCATGGAGCCAGCTGAGCGCGTCGCAGCGCGCGGTCCTGGCGCCACTCGCGCAAGACTGGAAGTCGTTCTCTGATGAACGCAAGATCAAATGGCTGGGTATCGCCAATCGTTACGCAAGCATGACACCCGTTGAGCAAGCGCGCTTGCAGCGGCGCATGAAGGAGTGGGCGGCGCTGTCGCCGCTTGAACGCGAGAAAGCCCGCACGCAGTACAAGCGTTTGCGTACGGTGCCGGTGGATGAACGCAAGGCCTTGGAACAGCGCTGGCAGGCGTACGATGCGCTGCCCGGTGAAGAGAAGCAGCGCTTGAAAGATACCAAGCCGGCGCCCCGTCCCGCTGCCAGTGCGCCCGCAGTTTCGGCCACGGCTCCCAGGCAACTCCCGCCCAAGGCGGTTGCGATCGCACCCGCCAGCGGCAAGCCCAAGCCCGCCACTCGCTGAGATGGGGAGCCCTTCTCGCCCACTCGTAGAGCTTGCGTCCTTGCGGCGACGCCTTGCCTGCGCGCTTTACGAAAGTCTGTTGTTGGTCGGCGTGCTGTTTGCCGGTTTCCTGCTGCCCTGGGTGCTGATCGGCATGGCGCTGCATGTTGCACCGCCCGGCTGGCTGGCCTGGCTACATGTCTGGGCAGTGGTCGGGGTCTACTTCGTGGTGCTGTGGCGGCGAACGGGGCAGACGCTGGCCATGCAGACCTGGCAATTGCAGCTGATAGACCTCGATACGGGGAAGCCGCCCACGACGGCGCGCTGTGCGATGCGCTACATACTGGCGTGGCCTTCCTGGCTGATGATACTGACTGGCTTTGGCGTATTCTGGGCAGCCTGGATGGACCGCGACCGGCAGTTTCCGCACGACCGTATCGCCAGAACGCGCATCGTGCATACCCCACGTATCGCCCAATCAGCGCCAATCATGCCTGTTGACCGCTAGCGTCGGTCTCCTAACCACATCAACACCGCGGTGAGCACAAAGAACAATGCGCTGGGTGCTGCCGCACTCAATAGCGCTGGCCAGGCGTTAATCACGCCAAGGTTGGAAAACAAGGCATTCAGCAAGTAGAAAGTGATGCCAAGCATCACGCCGACCAGCACGCGCGCGCCGAGGTTGATCGAGCGTTGATTGCCCAGCGAAAACGGCAGGGCAAGCGCCATCATCACCAGGGCCGCGAATGGGTAGAGAAGCTTCTTCCAGTACGCCACTTCGTAACGCGCTGTCTTCTGTTTGTTGCCTTCCAGATGCCGGACGTACTGATAGAGACTTCCAATCGCCATTCTTTCCGGCGCGACCATCACAACGCTGACCATGTCCGGGGTGAGTGCAGATTCCCAGCGCAGCGTATCGAGATGCAAGAGCTTGGTTTGATCCGGCAGGAATCGGGTTTGCAGGACGTTTGAAAGAAGCCATCCGCCATCGTTCTCATAGCGTCCTTGCGCCGCAATGCTCAGGGCGATCAGCCGGTGGGCAGCGTCAAATTCATACAGGCGGACGTTCTGCAGGCTGGCGTCCGTCTGCACGCGGCCGACATTGACGAAGAAATTCCCATCCCGCAGCCACATTCCCGAGCGCAGTTCCTGTGGCAGATTTGCACCGGAACTGCGCAGCCGCCACTTTTGGGCTTGCCGCTCCAGTGGCGGCGCCACATATTCGCCAATCACGAACGTCAGTGCAGCAAATACCAAGCCGATCTTCAGCAACGCGCCAAGCAGACGCAGCGTCGAGACCCCCGAAGCGCGAATCACGGTGAGTTCCGAATTGCGCGCAAAATGCGTCAAGGCATACAGCGAGCCAATCAAGACTGCGATCGGAAAGATCTCGTAGGTCCGACTTGGCAGCGAGAGGACGACAAAAATAAGCGCGTGCTTGAGTTGGTAACCGCCGCGCCCGAGTTCTTCAAGCTCTGTCAGAAAATCGAAGAACGAGAACAGGCACAAGAACGCAAGCAGCACCAGTGAGGTTGCGCTGAATATCTCGCGCCGCATGTACCGGGAGAAAAGTCTCATCGTGACCACCGCCATCCAGGCCACATGCGCCATACGAACAGACTGAGCAACACAAGCATCATGAGTGCGTGAACCGCATAGGCGCCGATGTCCGCATCCAGTTTGCCTTTGCTCACCCACGCCTGGCTGACGCCCAAGAGGTTGAGGTACACCGTGAAGGTCAGGATTGCAAAAATCAGGTTGTTCGCCCGTCCCGCACGCGGGTTCACAAACGCCAGCGGAATGGCCAGCAGCGACAGGATCAGGGACGCCACAGGAATCCCGAAGCGCCAGACCAACTCACCGCGACTCGCGGGGGCCGTGTCGGCCAGCAAATCGGCCGTTGGTGTCGTTTTGGGCGTCAGGTCGGGCGTGCCGAGGTCGCGCGGCTCGATCCGTAAGGCATAGCGCTCGAAGCGCATGACACGATAATCTGCCGTGCCGGGAACGCCCTCGTAGCGCCGCCCGTCAAGCAACACGACAAAACGGTCACCATTCGGCGCTGTCTCCAGCAGGCCTTCAGCAGAGACCACAACGCCCTCTCGCCCCTCCCGGATATGGCTGATGAACACGTTTTTGACGCGCCCTGCGTCTTTGTCGACCGATTCCACAAAAAACACGCGCTGGGAGTTTGCTGACTCGCGGAACATGCCGGGGGAAACCCGTGACACTTCCTCGCGGCTTTCCAGACGCTTGCGATACTCGCTGGCTTTTCCTTGCGCCCAGGGCGACAAAAAAAGGGACAGGCCGGCAATGACCAGCACAATTGGCGCAGAGAATCGCAAAACTGGTGAAATCCAGGCGCGCAACGATACCCCGGAGGCAAACCAGACCACCATCTCGGAGTCGCGGTAACTGCGCGTGATCGAGAGCAGCACCGCCACAAAAGACGAAAGTGCCAACACCACGGGCAAGTGGTTGAGGGACGAGAACCCGATCAGTGCCAGGACAGCGTCTGGCGGTACACGGCCACCAGCCGCCTGAGATAGCAGGCGCACCAGAATGACGGTGACCAGAATGAAAAACAGGGCAACGAAAACGGCAGCCGCTGTGGAGGTAAATTCGCGTAGGGCCGCGCGTTGGAAGATCATGCAGTTCCGGTTTAGCTTTGACTGAACAAAGCGCTTGAAAGGATAATCAAAGACTGAACGCGCTCAGGGCGCCTGATGCGCCGCAACCACAATACAGGAACGGCCCGATGGAATTTAGCACAAAAGTTTCCGCCCCCGAGGCATTGAAAACGCCATGCCTGGTGCTGCCGCACTTTGCCGGAGAGGGCTTCGATGAACTCGCCGGGCACGTCAACGAGGCCAGCGAAGGCGCGCTTGCCCGCCTGGTGGCGCGGGACCTCGAAGAGAAGGCGGGCAGTCTGCTCGCGCTTCCGTGCCTGCCGGGGACGGCCGCAGAACGCGTCCTGGTTGTCAGCCTGGGCAAGCGCGCCGAGTATTCGGCGAAGGTCTTGCGGACGGCGCTGGTGGCCGCCGGGAAGTGGTTCGCGAGCGCTAAAGCAGACAAAGCCAGCGTGCCGGCCGAGAGTTTTGTCTCGCCTGCAGTGAGCTTGCAGGCTGTCGTGCAGAGCGCCACGCAGCTATTTGCCGAACAGACCTACCGCTTCGCGGCACCGCGTGCCAAGAAAGAGGAGGCCAAGGGGGTTCGCCGGGTCGAATTCCTGCTGAGCGACAAGCATGACAAAGACGCCTTGCAGGGCCTCAAGCAGGGTGACGCCATCGCCCAAGGGGTCGCATTGGCGCGCGACTTGGGCAATATGGCGGGCAACCATTGCACACCGACGCACCTGGCCGAGGTTGCCACAGCCATGGGCAAGCGCTACGACTTCAAGGTCGAAGTGCTTGATCAGGCGGGGATTGCCAAGCTCGGGATGGGCGCCTTCCTGGCGGTAACGCAGGGCTCGGCCGAGCCCGCACGCTTTATCGTCATGCAATACAAGGGAGCCAAGGGCAAGCAGGCGCCTGTCGTCCTCGTTGGCAAGGGCCTCACCTTTGATTCCGGCGGCATCTCGCTCAAGCCTGGTGAAGGCATGGACGAGATGAAGTACGACATGTGCGGAGGCGCCTCCGTGCTGGGGGCCTTCAAGGCTATAGCCGAAATGAAGTTGCCGATCAACGTGGTGGGCCTGATTCCCTCGACCGAGAACATGCCTGGGGGGCGTGCAACAAAGCCAGGCGATGTGGTCACCTCGCTTTCCGGGCAAACCATCGAAATCCTGAACACTGACGCGGAGGGGCGGCTGATTCTGTGCGACGTGCTCACCTACGCCGAGCGCTTCAAGCCTGCCTGCGTGATCGATATTGCGACCTTGACCGGTGCTTGCGTGATTGCCCTCGGCGCGCACGCCAGCGGGTTGCTTGCCAACGATGACGATCTCGCTGCGGAACTCATGGCGGTGGGGCAGGAGACGGGCGATCGTTGCTGGCAGCTGCCGTTGTGGGAGGAGTACCAGGAGCAGCTCAAGAGCAACTTTGCCGACATGGGCAATATTGGAGGCCGCCCTGCGGGCACGATTACGGCTGCGTGCTTCCTGTCGCGCTTTGCCAAAGCCTACAAATGGGCGCACCTGGACATCGCCGGGACGGCCTGGAAGTCGGGCGGCGAGAAGGGCGCGACCGGTAGGCCGGTGACGCTGCTGACCCAGTTCCTGATTCAGCGCGCGCGGGCCAAGTGACCGAGGTCAAGTTCTATCACAATGCCCCGGATCGCCTGCGGGCCGCGTGTGCCATCACTGGCAAGGCGGTGCGTCAGGGGCGGCGCATATACGTGCTTGCGCCCGATGAGTCGCTTGCAGGTCGTTATGACCACATGCTGTGGACGGCCCAGGCCTTGTCGTTCATTCCGCATGTGGTGCAGGGCTCGCCGCTGGCGTCGCGCACGCCGGTCGTGATCGGCCGTGATGTGGCAGCGGCCGGGCACAACGATGTCCTGCTCAATCTGAGCGATTCTGAACCCGGCGGGCTTGAGCAATTTGCGCTCGTCGTCGAAATCGTCTCGCAAGACCCCGCGGACCGCCAGACGGCGCGCCAAAGATGGCAGTTTTACAAAGAACGGGGTTACCCTATCGCTGCTTACGATCTGGCCAAGCCTGCGGACTCATGATTCCTGCTCAACCCTCCGATGATCCACTGCTCAACGATCAGCTGCTCAGCAAGGCTGACGCATTGATTCGTCGCAATCGGCCGGGCGGCGTCGGGACCGACGCTGAGGAAATTCCCCTGCTTGTCGATGCAATTGACGATCTGCCCGAGCTGACCGACGAAGTGCCGTTGACGGCAGTGCCGTCCCCCCTGCCGCGGCCGGCAAACGACCCCGAGCAAGATTTCGTCACGACCCAGCTCAATCCGGTCGGGCTGCAGCGTCCGGAGCCCGAGCCGCCGCCCGCACCGAACCAGGCGGTATTGATCCGCGAAGCGGTGGAGCGCAGCCGCCGCGAGCTGATGAACGAGATGCTGGTCGAGCAGGAGCGTGCTGTTCAGGAAGCGGTCGAGCGCGTGCGTGGCGAGACCAAAGCCCTGCACAGTCGCGCCGTACAGGCTGCTTACGCGCAAGGCAAGGAAGAGGCAGAGATCAATTACTGGCCCGCCTTGCAGGAGGCCCGCAAGGAAGCCATCCAGCATGCCGCGATGAGCATGAGCGAGCACCTGATTACGCTTGACTCCTACATTTCGCAATCGATCGAGGGCTGGTTGGCCAAAGAGTTGCCCCAAATCATCTCGACCGAGATGGAGGCGTTCATTACCCGGCTGCGCCAGCAAACCACCAACCACATGCGCGCCACGCTGATTCCGGATATTTCCGAGAAGCTTTCGTCCATTCTGGACGAAGCGCTCAAGGAAGACCCGGGCGAGTAAGCCTGTCGAGCTGAGGGCGGCTCAGGCGGGAGCGGTCAGTGGCAGCATGATTATCATCACCGTCCCACCTGCGGGACGTTGCTCAGCAACGATTTTGCCGCCCAGAAGGCCGCCGACGGTGTTGTGAACCGCGCTCAGTCCCAAGCCTAGACTGCGCCCCATCCGGGTGTTGTAGAACGGGTCGAAAATCCGTTCGAGCTCGTTCTGTGGGACGCCACAGCCATCGTCTTCGACGCGGATCGTCAGGGTTTGTCCGTCCAGACGCCAGTCGAACCAGACATGCCCGGCGCGGCCTTCGAGTCCATGCTCGATCGCATTCTGAGCCAGCTCGTACAGCAGGTCTGACAATCCATCCGGGAAGCCATTCAGCATGAGCGGGTCCGGCGCCGCCTCATCGGCCACGAGCAGGAATTCAACCGGCAGACTGGCGTAGCGCTGTCGCAGGGTCGACTGGATCTGGCGTAGAAACTGGCGGAAGTCGAAGTGCAGGCGCAACGCACTCGCATGGGGGGAAGAAGCCTTCCTGAAGTTGGCAAGCAACTGGGTCGTCGACGCGAGCCCCTGACCCAGCAAACTGCAACCCTCGGCGACCGACTCGACAAAGTGATCAAGCTCCGACCGGCGAATTGCACCGCTGCCCAGCGCAGTGCGTACGTTCGCCAGCTCGGTCTCGATCGTCGAGGCCGACATCAGACAGTTTCCCAGCGGGGTATTCAGCTCGTGCGCCACGCTCGCCACCAGTCGCCCCATCGCCGCCATCTTCTCAGCCTGGAAGAGTTCCTTCTGGGTTTGCTGCAACGAAGCCAGTGCCGTTGCGAGCGCTTCATTGACTTCTCGCAGCTCACGTGTGCGGCCGTCGACCTGACGCTCCAGACGTTGGCGCGACGACATGCGCTCAATGCCGATGGCGACGACCTCGACCTCATGCATCAACAGCGCGAGCTCGAAAGCGTCAAAGTTCTCCGCTGCGGCACTGATGGCGATCACGGATCGATCACCCCCGCGTGGGTCGGTCGGGATCACGGCGATCAAGTCGCCAGCGTGTGCCGCAGGGCCCACCGCCAGGTCCATTGGTGGAAAGCGATCAGCGGGGATGGGGCCTCGCCCTTGCAGCAGATACTCGGCTGCGGCCGGCGCGGCAAAGCGGACCAGCAGATCGCCTGCTTCGTCGGCTTCGGCGACCAGCGCGAAGCGCAAGCGGGGCACCATGCGTGCAAGGAGCGGGGTGATGCTGTCGAGCTCGCCAGTGTGGTGAAACCGGTTCAATTCGTCGGAGTTGGCCAGTGAGGTCAGCGCGACGTCTCGGCGGATCATCTCTGGCGGCTCCGTTTCCGGCATTGCGTTCATGCCGGCTGAGCGACGCGGGATCAGCGTGGGCGGGTAGCGCAAGCGGATCGGCGGGCGTGACGGTTCGTCCATCCGCGCCAGTACGTCATCCAGTGCTGCCGCTGCCATCTCGGCCAGATGCTGGTCGACCGACGCGATCTGATTGGCGGGTGCGCGTGCGTAGGCGGAGTTATCGAACCCGGTGACCGCAACGTCTTGCGGTACCCGCAGGCCATGTTCTGCCAGGCGTGCCATCGCGCCCAGGGCATTCTGGTCATTTCCGGCAAACAACGCGGTGAAGGGGACGCCGCTGCTCAGCAGTTGCGCGGCTCCTTCGCGGCCGCCCTGGTAGCTGTAGAACGAGCTGCGTTGAAACCGTGCCGGCGACGTGTCCAGACCGCGTTGTGCCAGAAATTCTCGCATCGCCGCCTCGCGCTCGGCGACATCAGGCTCGTGCGCATGTCCGACAAAGGCAAACTCCCGGTGCCCCGCTTGATAGAGCGCGTCAAGCGCCTCAAACGCGCCGGCCCGGTTGTCACACCGAACGAAGCCGGTCGCCGGGTGGGCGTACTGGTAGCCAAGGGCGCACAAGGGCAGGCCGCGTCCCACAATGCGCTCGACCATGGCCGGGTCGATGGCGTCGAGCAACACCAGCCAGCCCTGCGCGCAGTCGAGTGCAAGGGGTTGATCGTAGATAGACCTTACGTCACCCGTGCGCAGCGCCAGCAGCCGCACCCCCCGTGCGCGGGCCGCTTGCTGCAAGGCGCCGACCAGCTCGCCGAGGAAAACCCCGGTGACGAATTCAGCCAGAATGCCGACAGTGCGCATGAAGCATGCCTCCTCGTTGCTGCGGAAGTGCGAGCGCCCGGTCTGCCTGAGCGCCGTGCGTAACGTTGTGATGGTGCGCAAGGCGGCGAGCACACGTCAAGCGCGATTTTGCAGCGAGGCGGGATCGTCGCGGGAAGTCCGTCGGTCCGCGACGAGAAAAGCGCCGCCCGAAGCTTGCGATACTGCCTGGAGAGCCAATACCCATGCGGCTCTCCAGCCACCTTTATTCGAGCGCGCAAATCGCAGCGGCCCCGCCGCCTTGCCATGGGCGGCGCCCGCGCCAAACGTCGCGCGGAGACGAGTCGCCAGCCGGTATAATCCCGCCCTTCCTCAGAATTTCTCCAGGTTTCCTATGGAACTCGCCAAGAGCTTTGAGCCGGCCGATATCGAATCGCGCTGGTACCCGCAATGGGAGCAGTCCGGTTACTTTGGCGCCGGGCTCGATACCAGCAAGCCCGCCGACCAATCCTTCTGCATCCTGCTGCCGCCGCCGAACGTGACCGGCTCGTTGCACATGGGTCATGGCTTCAACCAGACCATCATGGATGCGCTGACCCGCTACCACCGCATGAGCGGCGCCAACACGCTGTGGCAGCCGGGTACCGACCACGCCGGTATCGCCACCCAGATGGTGGTCGAGCGCAAGCTCGAAGGCGAAGGCGTGTCGCGCCATGATCTCGGTCGCGCCAAGTTCATCGAGAAGGTGTGGGAGTGGAAGGAATACTCCGGCAACACCATCACTCGCCAGATGCGCCGCCTCGGCACCTCACCGGACTGGAAGCGCGAGCGCTTCACCATGGATGCGGGCCTGTCCAAGATCGTGACCGAAACCTTCGTCCGCCTCTACAACGAAGGCCTGATCTACCGCGGCAAGCGCCTGGTGAACTGGGACCCGAAGCTCGGCACAGCGGTCTCCGACCTGGAAGTGATCAGCGAGGAAGAAGACGGTTTCCTCTGGCACCTGAACTACCCGCTGGCCGATGGCTCGGGCCATTTGACGGTGGCGACCACGCGGCCGGAAACCATGCTCGGCGATACCGCCGTCATGGTCCATCCCGAAGACGAGCGCTACAAGCACCTCATCGGCAAGATGATCCGCCTGCCGCTCTCCTCCACGCAGGGCGACGCGCTGGACGCCGCGCATTGGCGGCACATCCCGATCATTGCCGACGACTACGTCGACAAGGAATTCGGCACCGGCTGCGTCAAGGTGACCCCGGCGCATGACTTCAACGACTATGCCGTCGGCCAGCGTCACCACCTGCCGATGATCTCGGTGCTCTCGCTCGACGCCAAGATCAACGACAACGCCCCCTCGCGCTACCACGGGCTGGACCGTTTCGAAGCGCGCAAGCAGATCGTCGCCGACTTCGAAACCCTCGGCCTGCTCGGCGAGATCAAGCCGCACAAGCTGCAAGTGCCGCGTGGCGACCGCTCCGGCGTCATCGTCGAGCCCATGCTCACCGATCAGTGGTTCGTGGCCGTCAACAAGCCCGGCCGGGATGGCAAGAGCATCGGCCAGAAGGCGATCGACGTTGTTGAATCCGGCGAAGTGAAGTTCGTGCCCGAGAACTGGGTGAACACCTATTACTCCTGGATGCGTAACCTGCAGGATTGGTGCATCTCGCGCCAGCTGTGGTGGGGCCACCAGATTCCCGCCTGGCATGGCGTCAATGGCCGCGTCTGGGTGGCCCACGACGAAGTCGAAGCCGCCGCCATGGCCGCCAAAGATGGCTATACCGGCACGCTCACCCGCGATAACGACGTACTCGACACCTGGTACTCCTCCGCCCTGTGGCCGTTCAGCACCCTGGACTGGACGCCGGAGTGGCCGGAGAAGTCGAACCCGGCAATGGATCTCTACCTGCCGTCTTCGGTGCTGGTCACCGGCTTTGACATCATCTTCTTCTGGGTCGCCCGGATGATCATGATGACCAAGCACATCACCGGCAAGATCCCGTTCAAGCACGTGTATGTGCATGGCCTGATCCGTGATGCGGAAGGCCAGAAGATGAGCAAGTCCAAGGGCAACGTGCTTGACCCGATCGACCTCATCGACGGCATCGGCCTGGACGAACTCATCGCCAAGCGCACCACCGGCCTGATGAACCCGAAGCAGGCGGCGCAGATCGAGAAGAAAACGCGCAAAGAGTACCCGGAAGGCATTCCGTCGTTCGGCACCGATGCGCTGCGTTTCACCTTCGCCAGCCTTGCCTCGCCGGGCCGCGATATCAAGTTCGACATGCATCGCTGCGAGGGCTACCGTAACTTCTGCAACAAGCTGTGGAACGCCACCCGCTTCGTGCTGATGAATTGCGAAGGCAAGGATTGCGGGCTGGAGAACCACAAGGTCAATGCGTGTGATGGTCAGTACCTGAGCTTCTCCTTCGCCGACCGCTGGATGACCAGCCGCCTGCAGCGTGCCGAAGCCGATATCGCGCAGAATTTTGCCGAATACCGCCTGGATCTGGCTGCGCGCACGATCTACGAGCTGGTCTGGGACGAGTACTGCGACTGGTATCTGGAGCTTGCCAAGGTGCAGATCCAGAACGGCGATGAAGCCCAGCAACGTGGCACCCGCCGCACCCTGGTCCGTGTGTTGGAAACCATCCTGCGCCTGGCGCATCCGCTGATCCCCTTCATCACCGAAGAGCTGTGGCAGACCGTCTCGGTCATCGCCGGTCGCAAGAGCACGGATTTCATCGGCACCGCGAGCTACCCGACCTGTGCGCCGGAACGCATCGACGAAGCATCGGAAGCCAAGGTCGCGCAACTGAAGGATCTCATCAACGCCTGCCGCAGCCTGCGTAGCGAGATGAACCTCTCGCCCGCCACCAAGGTGCCGCTGCTGGTCGCGGGTGACACCGCCACGATCCAGCTGTTCGGGCCGTATCTCGCGGCGATGGCCAAGCTCTCGGAAGTCACCGCCGTTGGTGCCGAGTTGCCGCAATCGCCCGCGCCCGTCCAGGTGGTTGGCGAGTTCCGCTGCATGCTCAAGATCGAGATTGACGTTGCCGCCGAGCGCGAGCGTATCGGCAAAGAGATCGCCCGCATCGACAACGAAGTCAGCAAAGCCAACGCCAAGCTCGGCAACGAGAGCTTCGTCGCCCGCGCCCCGGCCGCTGTGGTCGAGCAAGAGAAAAAGCGCCTCGCCGACTTTGTCAGCACGCTGGAGAAACTGCGCGAGCAGCTTGCCCGGTTGGCTTGAGTGTTCGCCGAGACCGCACCACGACCGCCTTAGGGCGGTTTTTTTATTTCTCGGCAATCCACCCAAAGGCTCCAAGCACGCCGCAACATATCAGCGCACCGGCGTGGCAAGCGCGTCGCAAGCATGCACCAATACAGGGCGCTGATACGCCGAAGCCCCTGCGAACACCGCGTGATCTGGTCCTTGGCACGCTTCTCGCAAGAGTTCTTCCACCAACGATAAGAACGATCAGGTACGAACAGTGGCTACGATCACAGAGACAAATCCGGTCCCGACAAATGCGCGTTTCTTCGATGAGATGAACACGGCCAGCGGGGATGTGCGGGCGCATTACAACGGCTACGTGAGCTGGTTCGATGGCATGAGCCCCGAACGCATGACGCGCAAGCGTCAGGAGGCCGATGCCTTGTTTCATCGCTCCGGCATCACCTTTGCCGTGTATGGCGACGAAGCCGGCGCCGAGCGCCTGATTCCCTTCGATGTGATCCCGCGGGTCATTCCAGCGCTTGAGTGGCGAGCCCTGGCGGACGGGTTGCGTCAGCGGGTCAAGGCCTTGAATGCCTTCATCCACGACATCTACCACGATCAGGAAATCCTCAAGGCGGGCCGCGTGCCGGCCGAGCAGGTGCTCTCGAATGCCCAGTATCGGCCCGAGATGCAAGGCGTGGATGTGCCCAACAATATCTACGCGGCGATTGCCGGGGTCGATATCGTGCGTGCCGGTGCGGGCGAGTTTTACGTGCTGGAGGACAACCTCCGGGTACCCTCCGGCGTGAGCTACATGATCGAGAACCGCAAGATGATGATGCGGCTCTTTCCGGAGCTCTTCGCAAAGAATCGCGTCGCACCCGTCGAGCATTATCCCGATCTGCTGCTGGATACCTTGCGCGCCGTGGCGCCCAAGGGGGTGCTCGATCCGACGGTGGTTGTACTCACGCCCGGCAGCTTTAATAGCGCCTACTTTGAACACGCATTTCTCGCTCAGCAAATGGGCGTTGAGCTGGTAGAAGGGCAAGACCTCTTTGTGCGCGACGAGCAGGTTTTCATGCGCACGACGCAGGGCCCGCAGCGTGTGGATGTCATTTACCGCCGCATCGATGATGATTTCCTTGATCCGCTCGCCTTCCGGCCCGACTCCATGCTGGGCGTGCCGGGCTTGCTCTCGGCGTATCGCGCCGGCAACGTGACGCTGTCGAACGCCATCGGCACCGGAGTTGCGGATGACAAATCGATCTATCCGTATGTGGGCGAGATGGTGCGTTTCTATCTGGGCGAAGAGCCCATTCTGAATAACGTGCCGACCTACATGCTGAGGAAGCCCGACGATCTGGCCTATGCGCTGGACCATCTGTCCGAGCTGGTCGTCAAGGAAGTTCATGGCGCTGGCGGCTACGGCATGCTGGTCGGGCCTGCCTCGACCAAGGCCCAGATCGAAGACTTCCGCCTGCGCATTCTGGCGTCGCCCGAGAAATACATCGCCCAGCCCACACTTTCGCTGTCGACCTGCCCGACCTTCGTGGATGCGGGCATAGCGCCGCGCCACATTGACCTGCGCCCCTTTGTGCTCTCTGGCAACGACGTGCGCTTCGTGCCGGGCGGGCTGACCCGCGTGGCATTGAAAGAGGGGTCATTGGTGGTCAATTCGTCGCAAGGTGGTGGCACCAAAGACACCTGGGTTCTGGAGGAATAAACATGCTCAGCCGTACCGCCGATCACCTGTACTGGATGGCTCGCTACATTGAGCGTGCCGAAAATCTGGCCCGTATGCTCGATGTCAACAATCGCATGCAGCTCTTGCCGCAGAGCGAACGTGAAGTCGAACGCCTGTGGCGCGAGACGCTGGATTCCGTTGGCGTGCTCGATAGCTACTACGCCAGCCACGAGAATCGTGTCGTGCCGTCTGAAGTCGTACACTTCATGGCGCTGGATCGCAAGAATCCTGGAAGCATTTATTCATGCCTGCGCGCCGCCCGTGAGAACGCGCACGCGGTGCGCGGAACGCTGACTTCTGAGCTGTGGGAGACTATCAACGCGACCTGGCTTGAGCTTAGAGGCTATGACATCAGTCAGATGGGCGCGGATGAGCTGGATGCCTTCTTCGAGTGGGTGAAGCTGCGCTCACATCAGTTCCGTGGCGTGTCTTTTGCCACCATGATGCGCGACGAGGCCAACTGCTTCCTGCGCTTGGGGACCTTCATCGAAAGGGCTGACAATACCGCACGCATTCTGGACGTGAAGTACAACTTCATCGCCGAGGCACCCCGAAGAGACGATGCGGGGGAATACTATCAGTGGAGCGCCTTGCTGCACTCCGTGTCCGCGTTCGAGATCTATCGCAAGGCCTACCGCGACCAGATCACGCCAGCCCGGGTTGCCGAGTTGCTGGTCCTGCGCAATGACATGCCGCGCTCCCTGGCGTACTGCACGTCCGAGATGACGGCTTTTCTCGAAACAGTCGCCAACCAGCGCTCCAAAGAGACGCAGCGCCGCAGTGGCGAGCTCGCCGCCAGCTTGCGTTATGGCCGTATCGATGATGTGCTTGAAACTGGCTTACACCAGTATCTGACCCGGTTCATTGTTCGCATTAATGACATCGGCAATAGAATTGCCAGCGACTTCCTCCTGCCTGTCACGGCCTGACCGGAGAGCATGCCATGCAGTACACCATCCGTCACGAAACCCGTTGCCACTTTGACAGCCCGGCGAGCTACAGCATCCGCAATCTGCGCATTACACCGCGTGAAGAGGCCGGTCTGCGCGTCACGAACTGGCATGTCAGTACACCCGCGCGCAGCCGTCGCAGTGTTGATGCCTGGGGTAACACCACCCACCTGCTGACGCTGACCGAGCCGCATGAGGAAGTGCGGATCGTCGTCACCGGCGTGGTGGATGTGCCAGACAATACCAACGCGATCTTGGGCCGTGAGGGATCCACGATTGCCCCAGAGATTTTTCTGGCAACGACGCGCTTGACTGAGCCGGGGGCCGAGTTGATCGCCTTTGCGCTGAGCAGCCTCGCTCCCCCACAGCATACGATCCCTGGCGTGCTGGCGTGCCTGGAGCACCTGCGGCAGGTGGTGCGGCCAGCACCTTCGTCCGGCGACGCTTTGCGTGGCGCTGTGGCGAGTTTTGATCGACATAGCGCCAACCTGCCTGACACCGTTCACCTGCTGCTGGCGATCTGCCGCGCAGCAGGCTTGCCCGCGCGCTTCGTCAGTGGTTATCAGCTGGTCGACAAGCCGAGCGAGTATGCCTGGGCGGATGTCTGGCTGGAGGATGCCGGTGGCTGGGTCAGCTTCGATGTGCGCCGCGCCCGGCTGGCGAATGGCTGTCAGGTCAGGCTCGCTGTCGGTCGCGACTATCTGGATGCTTGCCCGATGCGGGCGGCCCACCAGGCGGGGGGCACGAGGAAGTGCGCGTCACGGTCAGTACGTCGTCATGAGACGTCCCATGACTGACTGCTCAAGCAGGATGGCGCCTTCTAGAAGGCTGCTCACGAGTTCTTAGTGGTCATGCGGAACCTGGTCCAGGCGCCCGTTCATGCTTCGACAGGCTCAGCACGAACGGGGTTTGCGCCCCGCGAAATCCTCCGAGCCGTTCGCCCTGAGCCTGTAGAAGGGTGAGTAGACGCCAAAGAAGAGATCGTGGGCAGCTTCTCAGGGCACCGGGCGCAGCCTGGGGGCGCACCAGCTGCGCTGATCGGCCGGCGAGAACCCCGGGCAACGTGCCGCGTCGCTCCGTGGCAACACCAGATAGACCGGCTGGCTGGCGTGCAGGGCGAAATAGGCCTGATCGTCTTCGCCACGCAGCCACCACTCCCCCGAGCCCGGGTTCTCTTCCGTCACGCGGAAGCTGAACATTGAGGATTCTGGCGGGATGAAGAAGGCGCGACTCGTCGCAGCACGCCAGGCGTTCTGCGGTGCCTGGGTGAGCGTGAGGCCGATGAGGGTCAGCCCCAGCGCAGCCAGGCTCAGCGCGCGGATCACACGCATCGTAGGGACTCTCTTTCTGTCGGCCGGCTGGCCGGTCTCTCTCGTGAGCAGGATATTACGATCCCCGCTCGCCGCATCCAAGCTGCTGGCGATCACGGATTCGTCCCACTTTGCGTGGGTGTTGACCATGCCTCGTCAAAGAACGTCGCCAGTGCCTCGCCCAGCGTCTTCAGGAATGCCGGTCGGTCAAAGCCGGGCGGGTCGGCGCGCAGATCCCCTGCCGGGGTCTGGATCGAGATCGATGGCGTGTCCATGAACGCATAGTGCCCGGCGTTCTTCACGGTCTGGAGTTGCGAGCCCGGCAGATTGGAGTGAATCCACTCGGCATGGAAGCGGGGCACGTTGAAACGGTCGTGTTCGGCGGCATAGACGGCGACGGGGATTTTTACCTCTGCGAACGCGTCGGCCTGGAACATGGCACCCGCCGGGGCCAGCGCCACCACGGCGCGGACACGTGAGTCGCCGAGGGGTGGCATCGCGGCAGCCGGTGACGCACTCGGGGTCGAGGCTTTACCCATGCTGCAGAAGATCGGATCCTCCGCGCGATGCTGCGCGCAATGCGTGCCGTAGCGGGCAGAGTCAGGTTTGGCGCCCGCCAATGCCAGCACGGTATAGCCGCCCATCGAGTGGCCCAAGGCCCCTACGCGCGGGCCCTGCGAATCGCTGGCAATACGCGCTCGCCAGGCCGGGTCACCCAGCAGGGCATCGATGACACGCGAGAGCTGCTTCGGTCGCTCGGTGAAATAGGGCGCCGCACCCGCCTGCATCAGCGAGCGGTCTTCCCAGTTGTCGCCGGGGTGGCGAGGTGCCGCCACAAGATAGCCCTGTTGCGCCAGGGCTTCTGCCAGGCTGCTGTGCCCCAGCTCGATGCCACTCGCGCCGTGGCTCAGCACAATCAAGCCTTTGACACCGTCATCGGGCGTGGCCTGAATCGCGGCGTGAACGGTAAATACGCCCATCTGCACGGTCCGGGCGGGTGTCTGGGTCGGGTAATACAGCGCGACCGGGATGCTGGGCGAACCCGATGCGGCCGCGACTTCAAAGGATTGCCAGCCGACGCTGGCCGCCAGCGCCTGTGCGGCGAAGCCCAAACTGGCGACCATGACGGCGAATGTTCGTGTGCTCTGTTTCATTCTGGTTCTCATCTCTGTTCTGGGCAGGTGATCGCCAGCATAGCGAGACCAAGGCAGCGCACCACACGGATGCGACCAAGCGCTGCCCGGCAGGATGGATTGCGCGCCAGCAGGTGCGAGTGGCGACGCTCAGGGGCAGGGCGCGATACCGGTGCCGCTGGCGGCGAGCCGTGAGGAGGCCACCCAGCCTTCGGCTTCGCGCTGCGTCGTCGGGTGGATGTACAGCACGGCAGTGAAACCCTGATGCTCCGCATAGGCAATCAGTTTGTCGCCAGGCACCACGAACAGATCCCGGGTCTTGCAGCGCGCGATTGGCGCAGTGTGGAAGGGCAGACGCCCCGCGCCGGTGACGATCCGCCCCGCCCGGCAGCCGTCGACCCGGCTGCCCAGACGAAAAGCCTCACGGCTCAAGGCCTCACAGGCGGTGCTCGCGTGCGCACCGGAGAACAGCACGAATCCGAGCAGGGCGAGGGGCAAGGCGAGGGCGGTGTGTCGCATGGTCAGGCTGGGTGTCCGTGAGGTCCGACAGGATACCGTGCGCAATCTCGTGCAGGTCGATGAGATCCGCAATGGTATACGCGCAAGCCGGAGAAATTGACCGCCCCTCTGACCCGGCATGAACACGGCGCGGTTGGTATGATGTCAGCGTGCTGGTAGAGCGGATGATCTTGCGGCTGTCGACCAGCAGCGAACGCTTCGAAACGGAGGTCCGTGAAGTGAGGTTTTTCACGATTCTGTTAATGCTGTGCAAAATTACAGTAATGAGCTGGAAACGCAATCTGCAAGCCATTCTTCGCTGGTCGGCCGAGCCATGTTGGGGAGCACGCGCCGATGATGAACAGCAAACCTGTCTCCCCATAACAAACAAGTTATGTGCAATCAAAAGCTAAAGCAACTGAATGAAAATGGCTAAATGAAGGCTAAGAAATCGTCTTTGTAAATGGCCAATCGTCCGTAAAGGTCAGGTTTAGGTGAATTTGAAATGGAAGCAATTGGAATCATTTGGTTAATTGCGTGCGCGCTTCTTTTTTCTAGTGCTGGTTACGTTCTCTACCGTAAAAGAAATTATAAGACGTTGGCCTCTGCATTCTCGTTGGCGTTATTGGCTCCTTGTTTCTATGTGGTATTTGAATGTGTAATTAATAGAACATCAGAAGCATGTGTTTGGGGTAAATCGTTTCTTCCTCTTTACACATTACTTTTCGCATCATATGTTTTTCCCGTGCTGTTTTTATTATTGTCATTTTTTATATACATTTATAGAAAAGCAGCATAACAAGTCGCTGAAGCACCGCGCACTTCGTGCGCTGGACAGTTTTTAAGTCGCAGTTTTGTGGTTTTGCTGCGCAAAAGTATTCCACAAAACCGCAACTTAAAAACTGCCGCTTAGCTCGGCGTTATGCGGCAACAACTCTGCTGGCAAATCATGGTGCCAATCAATAGGCTTGTCCTTTGCTTTTGTGCTGGGCTGTTTCTCGCCCCACAGTCATCGTATGGCGCATGTCGCCTGCCTATCCCCGATGGCGGAGATGAAGAGTATGTTCCATCGAAGGAGAATTTCTTTGGGGATATTGTGCGGGTTGAGCTTCCTTTAGTGGCCGTCAGGAACGGAAGAAGCCGAGAAGTTGAACTGGTGTCGGTATCAAAAATCAGCGAGATTTACAGCGTCTACGGCGGCGACGGACCTCTTACAGATCTCAAGCCTGGATTGCAGGTCTGGGTTTGGTTCCAAAACTGCAAACGACCTATGGAGGGAATTCCCTTGGTCGCGTATTTTCGGATCTTTTCCACGGACCCAGCAGATCGAGCAAAGCTCAATCGCCAAGGCCGAATTATTTCGTTACCTCGTCACTAGGCGCGCCATGCCCAATTGCCGCATAACCCATCATTCCACCGGACCTACGCGAAAAACCGCGCAGATCGGTGATTTCAGACGTGTGCGCCGGGCATGGCGCGTTACTTCGTCGGTGTAAGTCCGATGGCCAGGTTTGCAGAGCCGAAGGCAAGGATAAGGACAAGTGCGTCGTCGTGAGGCGGGGTGCGGAGGAAGTCCAAGGTGAAATCGCGGGGCGATGAACAAAAACCGGATATGAGGCGTGATTCATCCGGGGCGAGCGGGCACGTGACCGCAAAGTCCTCCATCTGCGGTAACAGGGTGCATTTTGTAAATTCGGCGTCTATGCAGTGAAGGTAACGCGTCTTACCCCGGGAGATCTCCCCGGTGCTTCAGAAGACCGAAGCTGGGCGCTGAGAGACAGACGCTGAATACCATGGAGAAGTCAGCAGAAGGCATAGTAGGCGGCGCCCCCGCTGAAGGCCCGAACGATGAAAGACAAAGGATCGTGACCAAGAGAGACGAGAGTGCATCTGACCACCTGAGCCATCAGGCTGCGGCCCTGCCGCAGGATGAACTCGCCGCTGGATCGTCACGACAACCCGAGTCGATTTACCCAGCGCTGCTGGCCCAAGTGTTGGACCGGGCCAACCTGCAGCGCGCACTGAAGCAAGTACGCCAGAACAAAGGCGCGCCGGGCATCGACGGCATGACAGTCGATGACCTGCCGCAGTACCGGCGGGGGGGGGGGCGGGGGGGCGCGAAAAAGCCGGGGGGGAAAAGAGGGAGAAAGGGGGGGGGGGGGGCGAAACAAGCCTGGTAGGGTGCGCCCCGCGCACGCGGATGCCATTTCGTACTCGAACGGAACTTCTCTCTTGTCTGGCGAATGACGCGCTTCTCGATGGGTGCGCACAGCGCACCCTACACCTTGAAACTCCGCTTCTTGATCGCCTGGCCTACGCGGTCGATCGGTATACGTGTGACACGGAGAAAGTCAAGGCGATAACTCGGAATGCATGATCGCATCGTAGGTCGGATAAGCGTAGCGCCTTCCGACATTCGGAACTACTTATGCGTGAGGGTGCGGTTTGAACAGTGCCGTCGTCGGAGGGCGTCTGCGGGTTTTCTGTCCTCCCGCCGGCATGGCCCAAACGTCGGTGCCGACCGGGTCAAGCACGGCGGATCGCCGTTACCCGCATCGCGCGCCGCAAGCGGTCGCCGCAGCGTTCAGACGCGCCACCACGGCATGCAGAGCAAAACGCTGTGCGAGGGCGCTGAGTCGCATGGTCAGGCTGGGTGTCCGTGAGGTGTTACAGGATTCCGTGCTCAATCTCGTGCAGGTAAATGAAGTCCGGCGCCTTGACGCCGGCTTGCCGGCGGATCTCGACAAGCTCAGGCGACTCGAAGAAGCGACGCGCATTTTCCAGCGAGGACCAGACCGAAAAGTGCACAATGGTGTTGGCATTCTTGTCTTCGCGCAGCAGTTGATAGCGGATTTCGCCCGCCTGCTTCCTGATCTCTGTTGCCTGATCAAAATAGACTTTCCATGCCGGATAGGACTCGACTTCGTGAATGATCAGGACGTGTTGCATGGGATGATTCTCCGGTCTGCGTCGGCCACGCGACGCGTGGGTTAGCGGGTCGCTCTGCGCGAGCGGCGTGCCTGCGGGTTTTGCCAATACGCCCGCAGCATCGGTAGGTGGCGGGCTGGGTGCAGTCATCGATCAGGCCCACCGTGCGTGGCCTTGTGTCCTGGTCAGGCGTTGCGGTGCGGCGCCCGGCGCGCGAAGTGAAACCCCTGCAGGCGCCAGCAGACGACTGCGCCGCTGAGTGCAGACCATGCAACCGGCTGCCAGAACAGCTTGACGAACAATAACATCGCGCACGCCAAACCGATGACATACGCCAGCAGCGCCATCCGGTCGCGGTGGGCCGGTGCCATCAGGGCGGGCAGCCACACGACCAGCGCGCCACAGAAGATGGAGCCGGCCGCGATGGCCATATTTTCGACATCCGGATACCAGGTCGCTTCGGACAGGCTTCGCCCCCGTCTGCATGAAGGCATGGACGCCTTGCACCAGGTACAGGATGCCTAGCGTCAGCATGACGCCAAGATACCAACCCGCAATGCCGGCAGGAACGGTCAGCACCCAGCGGAGGGCACGTAAGGCACTGTTCTTGTTCATGTAAGCAACGGGAGACGGGGTAAGGCCGCGATTGTAGCGGGTTCAGGGCCGATCTTTTCTCGGACCTGCGCCGGTGGCGGGGCGTTTGCCGTCGCCGGGAGGACGATCCGGCGGGTGTCTGGAGACCCCCTTCCTGCTTGCCGCTTCAGCCAGCCTTGCCTGTCAGGCAGGCGTGACGGGCCTCTTCACGGTGCATGGCGGGCGGGGCAGGCAGGGAGCGGCGCGCCAGGGGGATCAGCGTGGCTGCCGGACGGGGCGCTTGGCGGGTTCGTGCCAGGTGTACTCCTGCAGCCCGAGCTGCAGTGCCGGCCCGGCGTCGGCGTGCCGCGCCGGGGCGTGTGGCGCGGGGTCGGTGGCGGCCGGGGCGGTGCGGGCTGTCCAGCTCGGGTCATTCAGGTCGAATTCGATGAGCATGATCGTCTCCTTGGCGAAGGGGGCCGGCTGGCCGCTACCGATCTGCACGCAACAATCAGGCCACGCTGGTTGGCTCCGCGGATCGGCGTGGCTTGGAATTGATCGCTTGACTTAATCAAGCGATTAACTAAGATTGCCGCATGACTGATCCAGACAAACCCAGTGACCGTGGCGACCAGACCCGCAGTGCCCTCGTGCAGGCGGCGATGGCCGAGTTTTCCGACAATGGCTATCACGCCGCCAGCAATCGCGACATTGCCGCCCAGGCGCAGGCGAATCAGGCGCTGATCGGCTATCACTTCGGCGGCAAGCAGGGGCTCTACCTCGCGGTCTTCCAGTTCATCAGCGAGCAGGTGCAGCAGCACACCGGCTCGGTGATCGCGCAGATGAAAGCCCGGCTCGGCAGCCTGCCGGAAGGCGAGCCACTCGATGCCGAGGCGCGCGAAGCCTGCATCCAGTTGGTGCTTGGCCTGGTCGAGCGGATGGCAAAGCTGTTTGTCAGCCCGCTGTTCAAGCCCGCGGCACAGCTGATCCTGCGCGAGCAACAGAAGCCGACCCAGGCCTTCGACATCCTGTACGAGAGTTTCATGCGCCCCTCGCTGCAGGTGGTCACCGCCCTGGTGCAGCGCCTGCGACCCAAGGATTCACGCGAGGACGCCGCCCTGCTGGTGATCACGATCCTCGGCCAGATCCTGATCTTCCGCGCCGGGCGCTCCACCGCGCTGCGCCACCTGGCCTGGGAGGACATCGGCCCGGATCAGCTCGCAGCCATTCTCAAGCGCGTCAAGACCAGTACGCGCCTGCTCCTTTCCACGGAGGATGAAACATGAACAAGAAACGCGTCGCGGCTGTCCTGGCCGGCATCGTGCTGCTGGCGGCGATCCTCGGCCTGCTGTGGAAGCGGCAAGCTCCCGCCACCGCGGGCCTCATCCTGCATGGCAATGTCGACATCCGCGAGGTCGATCTGGCCTTCCGCCAGCCGGGCCGCATCGCCGCCCTCAAGTTCGACGAAGGTGCGGCTGTCAAACAAGGCGAGCTGCTCGCCGAGCTGGATACACGGCCGTTCGAGGACGCGCTGGCCCTGGCGCGGGCGAATCGTGCCCAGGCCCAGGCGGATCTGGACAAGGTCCGTCATGGCTCGCGCGCCCAGGAGATCGCCCAGGCCGGCGCCTCGGTGCAGCAAGCCACCGCCGCCTTGCAGGAAGCCGAGCGCAACCTGGCCCGCCAGACCGCCCTCAGCGAAACCGGCGCCGCGAGCGAGCGCACGCTCGAAGCCGCCCGCAGCGTGCGCGATCAGGCCCGTGCCGCGCTCTCCTCCGCCGAGCAGGCGCTGGCGCTGCGGCGCGAAGGCTCCCGCAAGGAAGACATCGCCGCCGCCGAGGCCCGGTTTGCCGCCGCCGAGGCCCAGCTCGCACAGGCCCAGACCGCGCTCGCCGACACCCGGCTCCTCGCGCCTTCCGACGGCTTGATCGCCGCGCGCGTGCGCGAAGTGGGCAGCATGGCGACGAGCGCCACCACGGTCTACACGCTCTCCCTGCAGGAGCCGATCTATGTGCGCGCCTACGTGAGCCAGCCGCAGCTGACCCGCGTCCGCCCCGGCAGCACGGTGCGCGTGAAGGCCGACGGCACGGATGAAGTCTTCCGGGGCACGATCGGCTTCATTTCGCCCAAGGCTGAATTCACGCCGAAATCAGTCGAGACCACCGAGCTGCGCACCGACCTCGTCTACCGCGTGCGCATCGTGCTGCCCGGCGCCGCCAAAGCCCTGCGCCAGGGCATGCCGGTCAGCGTGAGCGTGGACGAAAGCACGCAGCCGTGAGCACGGCCACCGCCGACGCCCTGTCGGCAAGCGCCCCCAGCATCCGGGTGGACGGCGTCGTCAAACGCTTCCCCGGCGTTGTGGCACTTGATGGCATCTGCGCCGAAATTCTGCCTGGCCGGCTCACTGGCCTGGTCGGGCCGGACGGCGCGGGCAAGACCACGCTGATGCGCCTGATGGCCGGCCTGCTGCGGCCCGACGAAGGCCGGATCACCCTGCTGGGCCGCGACACGGTGCGCGACCAGGGCGAGATCGCCGAGCTCACCGGCTACATGCCGCAACGCTTCGGCCTCTACGAAGACCTCTCGGTGATGGAGAACCTGCAGCTCTACGCCGAGCTGCGCGAACTGCCCGCCGCCCAGCACAAGGAAACCTTCGAGCGCCTGCTCGACTTCACGAAGCTCGGCCCCTTCACCAAGCGTCTCGCCGGCCGGCTCTCGGGCGGCATGAAGCAGAAGCTGGGGCTGGCCTGTGCGCTGATGGCCCGCCCGCACGTGCTGCTGCTCGACGAACCGGGCGTGGGCGTCGACCCGGTCAGCCGCCAGGATTTGTGGCGCATGGTCGGCGAACTCACCGATGGCGGCATGGCCGTGCTGTGGTCGACGGCCTATCTCGACGAAGCCGAACAATGCGAATCCGTGCTCCTGCTCAACGCCGGGCGGCTCGAATTCGCTGGCAAACCTGAAGAACTCACCCGTCGGCTCGAAGGCCGCAGCTTCCGTATCCGGGAGCCGGCCGGGGATCGCCGCCGCGTCCTCGCCCAGGCGCTCGATCTGTCCGCCATCAGCGATGGCGTGATCCAGGGCTTGTCGGTTCGCCTGGTGACGCGTGCCGGGGCATCGATCGACGCCGTCCGCCCGCTGGCTGACGCCGCGCAGGCCCGGGTGGAGTCCGTCGCACCGCGCTTCGAGGATGCCTTTGTCGATCTGCTTGGCGGCGGGCCGGGCGGGACCTCGGTGATTGCCGAGCTGATGCCGCCCGTGGCGCTGGCAAACGACATCGCCGTCTCTTGCACGAATCTCACCCGCCGCTTCGGCGACTTCACGGCGACCGACCGCGTCAGCTTCGAGGTGCGCCAGGGCGAGATCTTCGGCCTGCTCGGGCCCAACGGTGCCGGTAAATCGACCACCTTCAAGATGCTCTGCGGTCTGCTCAAGCCTAGCGCGGGCTCGGCCCACGTCGTCGGCCTCAACCTCGCGAAAGCGGCCAGCGCCGCCAAGAACCAGCTCGGCTACATGGCGCAGAAGTTCTCGCTCTACGGCCTGCTCTCGGTGCGCCAGAACCTCGAATTTTCGGCGGGCGTCTATGGCCTGAGCGGTGCGCAGAAGCAGGAACGCATCGACGAGATGATCGAGGCCTTCGAGCTGCAGCGCTTTCTGGCAGCCGAGCCCAACGATCTCTCGCTCGGCTACAAGCAGCGCCTGGCCCTGGCCTGCGCGCTGATGCACCGCCCGCCGGTGCTCTTCCTCGACGAGCCGACTTCGGGCGTCGATCCGATCACGCGGCGCGAATTCTGGACCCATATCAACGGCCTTGTGCGCAAGGGGGTGACGGTAATGGTCACCACCCACTTCATGGACGAGGCCGAGTATTGCGACCGCGTCGCGCTCATGTACCGCGCCCAGCTCATCGCGCTCGACACGCCCGATGCCCTCAAGCGCCAGGTCGCGCGGCATGACGATCATGAGCCCACGATGGAAGATGCCTTCATCGAGCTGATCAAGCGTTTCGACGCGCAGGCGGCCGCGCGATGAAACGTCCGGCCTTCAAGCTCCGTCGCCTCGTGGCGATGTCGCGCAAGGAAACGCTGCAGATCTTCCGCGACCCGTCCACCCTGCTCGTCGCCTTCGTGCTGCCCATTGTGATGCTCTTCCTGTTCGCGTATGCCGTCTCGCTCGATACACGCCAGGTCCGCATTGGCGTCGTACTCGAATCGGATAGCGAAGCCTCTCAGTCACTGGCGGCAGCCTTCGCCGGGAGTCGTTATTTTTCGGTGACGCCGGCGCGGGATCGGCGCGAGGTCGAACCCGGGCTGGTCTCCGGCCAGCTGCGCGGCTACATCGTGATTCCCCAGGACTTCGCTGTCCGTGTGCAGCGAGGCCGTGGCGACGGTCTCGTGCAGATCATTACCGATGGCACCCAGCCGAACACCGCCACCTTTGTGTCGAATTATGCCCAGGGCGTGGTGTCGGCCTGGCAGGCCAGCCGCACGCCAATGGCCGGGGTTCTCCCGCCAGCAATCGTGCTGCAGCCGCGTTTCTGGTTCAACCCCGAGATCGAAAGCCGCCGTGCGCTCATCCCCGGCGCACTCGCCGTTGTCATGACCATCATTGGCACCTTGCTCACGGCCCTGGTCGTGGCACGTGAGTGGGAGCGCGGCACGATGGAGGGCCTGTTTTCCACCCCTGCGACGGTATTCGAGATCCTGCTTGGCAAGCTGCTGCCCTACTTCGGCCTGGGGATGTTTGCCATTGGCATTGGCAGCGCGCTGGCGGTCGGCGTGTTCGGCCTGCCGCTGCGCGGTTCGGTCTTCACCCTGTTTCTGCTCGCGGCGGTCTTCCTGATTCCGGCGCTCGGCTTGGGCCTCTTGATCTCCACCCTCGCCAAAAACCAGTTCATCGCCGCGCAGCTTGCGCTGATCGCGGGCTTCCTGCCGGCCTTCCTGCTCTCGGGTTTCCTGTTCGAGATCCGCTCCATGCCGCTGCCCATCCAGCTCATCACCCACATCGTGCCCGCGCGTTACTTCAACGCGGGGCTGCAGACGGTGTTCCTCGCGGGCGATGTGTGGTCGCTGATCCTGCCTTCGCTGGGCGCGATGCTGCTGCTGGGCGCGATCCTGTTCGCGATCATCATCCGCAAGACCAAGAAGAGCCTGGAGCGCTGAACCATGCACGCAACCCTCATCCGCCTGCGCGCCCAGATCGTCAAGGAGCTGCTCTGCCTGCTGCGCGACCCCAAGAGCCGCACGATCATGATCGGCCCGCCGCTGATCCAGCTCTTCGTGTTTTCGTTTGCGATGACGCTGGAGATCCAGAACGTTGACCTCGCCCTGCTCAACCGGGATGCGGGCAACGCCTCGCTTGAACTCGTGCAGCAGCTGCAGGCCTCCCGCCTGGTCAAGCGGATTCGCGTGGCGCAGGACGAAGCCGAAGTCGCCCGCCTCATCGACACTCAGGAGGTGCTTGCCGGCGTCATCCTGCCCGAAACGTTCTCGCGCGACATCGCCGCCGGCCGCAGCGGCACGGCCCAGATCCTGCTGGACGGGCGCAAGGCCAATGCCGCCCAGATTACGCTGGGCTATCTGCAAAGCATCGCCGGCAATGCCTCGATGAGCCTGCGGCCAGGCAGTGGCGGCGAACTTGCCGTGGTGCGCCACGCGTTCAACCCCAACCTGATCTATCGCTGGTTCGTCGTGCCGAGCCTCTCAGGCATCCTCGTCACCCTGATCGCACTGATGGTCACCGCCCTGTCGATCGCCCGCGAGCGCGAGCTCGGCACTTTCGACCAGTTGCTCGTCTCGCCCTGCACGCCCACCGAAATCATCATCGCCAAGGCGGTGCCCGCTTTTCTGGTCGGCACGGTACTGGCCTCGGTGATGATGAGCGCGGCCGTCTTCATTTTCGGCATCCCCTTCACCGGCAGCATCGGCCTGCTGTTCGCCTGCCTGACGCTCTTCATCCTGTCGCTCGTCGGCATCGGGCTGATGATCTCGTCGATCTGCTCGACCCAGCAGCAAGCCATCCTCGGCACCTTCGCCGTCGTCGTGCCCGCGATCCTGATTTCCGGCTTCGCCACGCCGGTCGAAAACATGCCGCGCTTCCTGCAATGGCTGGCCGAGTGCATCCCGCTCAAGCATTACCTGATCATCCTGCAGGGCAGCTTCCTCAAGGCGCTGCCGCCCGCCGAGGTCTTTGCCAATGCGTGGCCGATGGCCGTCATCGCCGCCGTGACCCTGACGCTGGCCACCCTGTTCGTGCGCAGCAAGCTCCAGTGAGGTCTTCCATGTCATCCAGATTCCCCTGTCGCCTGATACTCGCCTTCCCGCTCGCCCTGCTGGCCGGCTGCGCCAGTGTTGGCCCCGAGCATGCCGTGCCCACCGTTGCAGTCGGCCAAGGCTGGCTCACCCCGGCGGATAGCCGCGCCGACACCGCAGCGCTGGCCCGCTGGTGGCAGACGCTGGGCGATCCTGAACTCGAAGGCCTGGTCGAGCTGGCCCTCACGCGCAACCTCGATCTGCGCCAGGCCGAGCAGAACATCGAAGCCTCACGGGCGATGCTGAGCCGTGCCGAAGCACTCGATTCGCCCACGCTCAAGGCCAGCGGCAGCGTGCAGAGGAGCCGCACCAGCCTCAACGGCCCGGAATACAACCCGCAACGCGCGCCGACCCAGACAGTTTCCGATATCGGCCTCGATGCCAGCTGGGAGATCGACCTCTTCGGCTCCTTGCGCCGCCAGCGCGAATCCGCCACCGCCAGCCTGCAGCTGAGCGAGGCCGAAGCGCAGGGCCTGCGCCTGTCCATCGTCGCCGAAACCGCGCGCACCTACCTCGCGATGCGCGGTGCGCAACGTGAGCTCGCCGCGCGGCAAGCCTCGGTAGCCACCCTGACGCGCCTCGTCGAACTCGCGCAGCGCCGCCAGCAGGCGGGCGATCTGCCCAGCATGGAGGTCGAACGCGCCCGCGCCCGGCTCGATCAGGCCCGCGCCGCGCTGCCGGCCATCGAGGCGCGGCGCCAGGCGGCGGCCATCGCACTCGGCCTGCTCACCGGCGACCTGCCCGAATCCCGGATCGCGCTCGCAGAGGCGCCCGGCAGCGAGATTGCGCTGGGCAGGGTCCCGGTCGGCCAGCGCGCCGAGATCCTGCGCCGCCGCCCGGATGTCATCGCCGCCGAGCGCAAGCTCGCCGCCGCCACGGCCGACACCGGCACCGCCACCGCCGAACTCTTCCCCAAGCTCACGCTCTCGGCCAGCGCCGGTTTCCGCGCACTCGGCGGCAAGGATCTCTTTTCCGACAACAGCCAGCGCGGCGCCCTCGGCCCCTTGATCGCGTGGCGGATCTTCGATGGCGGCCGGGTACGCGCCGAAATCCGCGCCGCCGAAGCCCGCCAGCATGCCGCCGCCATCGGCTACGAAAAGGCCGTCCTCACCGCCCTCAGTGATGCCGAGAAAGCCCTCGACCAGTACGCCCACACCCTGCAAGCCCTCGCCGCGCAAGAGCAGGCCCTGGGCAGCACCACGCGGCTGACCGACATCCTGCGCCAACGTCATGCGCTCGGTGACGTCAGTCTTACGGAGTTGCTCGATGCCGAGCGCGAACGCAGCGACCAGCAAGCCACCCTCGCCCAGCTCAAGACCAGCGCGGGATCTGATCTGGTGGCGCTGTACAAGGCGCTGGGGGGCGGGTGGGAGGTGCCGTAGAAAATTGAAAGGCGTAATAGCGGAAGGGCATTGCACCAGCTGTTCTGCAACGGCAAGGCAATGATTAAACTTCCCGACACGCCTCGTGCTGGCTGGAGTGTATTCGGCGGTCTGAGCAGAAGGACTCGAAGAGAGCGTTCGCGAGCTGGCCGATTGACGTCGCGAAAAAAAGCGCTGAACATTCGGTGCAATGCCCTTTGGTTGCTGCGCCCTACGGGCTATTTGTTCGTCAGGTGAGGAGATTGAATGTTCGGTTTTGGAAGAAAGAAGAGCTACGAAGATCGAATTAGGGAATTGCTGGAGGCTAGTCAGCAGAGCGAGGCTGCATCTGTTGCCAGAGACGCATTTGCTGATAAGAAGTCTGGTGAGCACGTGTTGGCGTGGGTTGCTTCCTCAATGTATGAGCGTGACGTTATCCCGGCTTTTGACCTCTTGGAGGAGTTTGTAATCCGCTTTCCAGACTCACTTCATCTCCCGAGAGTTTATCTTGCTGACATCCTTTCGCGCGCTTCCCAGTTTGACAAAGCCACGGACCTTGCACGCTATTACTTGCGTCTGGCAAGAGACTCCAATGTCCTTTCATCGCTTGACAGCAGACGGATCGAGCAAGAGGGGGTATCTCGTTCTTTCTTGCTATTAACGTCTGCATATACAACGCTGGGAGCTAGGTCGTACAGCAAGAGAATGCTGCAGTTCGGACTTGGCTATGCCCTGGTTGATCGTTGGAGAGAAGCCAATAGGAATGAACTGCTTCAGCTTGAAAGGGAACTTCTGCAAACGGATGAGGCGGATCTCGACAGCAGGTGGGAGACGTTCTTTTGCACAGGAGCAGGTGCAGGAGACTTGTTCAGTAAGTGCAGTGACGAGGGATTCCCTCGCATGGCGAAGCGGGTTGACCTGCTAGAAGGGAATTTCCGCTTTAACGGTGCGTTTCAGGTGGATGTCTCGGAGGCTTTCATGCTTGTCGTTGAGTCAAGGAGCAGCGGGTGTGTTCTATGCTGACCTGACTTAAGTATGTCGGGGCAGCGAGTAGGTCGGATAAGCGAAGCGCCATCCGACGTTGGTTGAGTTGTCTGACATACGTCGGATGGCGCCTTCGGCTGATCCGACCTACTTAAAACGATCTTCCTGGGCTGCCCGAAAAGCCGCGCCCAGCCTGCCTCGCCAAAGGCATGCCTGCAGACCCAAGCGGGGTGCGGGTCTCAGGGTGATGCGGGTGGAGGTTGTGTCCAAACACGCGGGGTTCCCGCCTGCGCGGGGACGACGGCTCCGCCAGCGCCTACTCAGGCGGGCTCGCCTTCTTCGGGTTTCTTCTCCAGCGAGCGGCCGCGCACCTCTTCCAGCAGGGCGTCAAAGTCGCGCGATTCCGCCGGCATCATGGTGACCTGCACTTCGACTTCGTGCGAGGCGCCGCCGAGGATCACGCCGCGCATCGGGCTGACGTCGTGGAAGTCCCGCCCCCAGCCGAGGATGACGTGTTCGAGGTTCGGCTGCAGGTTATTGGTCGGGTCGAAGCCGACCCAGCCATTCTCCGGGCACCACAGCGAAACCCAGGCGTGCGAGGCATCCGCGCCGATCAGACGCGGTTTGCCGGGCGCGGGGTGGGTGAGGATATAGCCGCTCATGTAGCGGGCGGCGAGGCCGAGCGAGCGCAATGCGCTGAGCATGAGGTGGGCGAAATCCTGACAGACGCCGCGCTTCTTGCGGAAGGTGTCGGCGACCGGGGTGGCGACGGTGCTGGCCTTGGGGTCGAAGGTGAATTCGGTGTAGAGGCGGCGCATCAGGTCGCGCGTGGCCTCCAGCAAGGGTCTGCGCGGGGTGAAGCTCAGGAGCGCCCAGCGGCGGACCTCGTCGAGCACCGGGGCTTGTGCGGAGGCCAGCGCGCATTCCTGTGCGTCCAGTGGCGCGGGGGAGGGGAACGCTACGATCATGGCGGCGACGTCTTCCCACGGGGTGCCGGCGGCTTCGCGCCAGGCCGCAGGGCGGGGCAGGACTTCGACGGTGCTGGCGGCGATGAGGCGCAGCATGTCATGTGGCTGGCGCAGGGCCAGCCAGGTGCTGGGGTTGTCAAACCAGTCGGCATGGGACTGGAGGCTGGCGGGGTCCGGGCTGATGTCGAGCTGGAAGCGCTCCAGCCGCTGGAAGCGCCAGTCGCGCGGGGTGAGGTGCAGCAGATGCTGCGACAGGCTGACCGGCGCGGCGTAGCGGTACAGGGTCTCGTGGATGACGTGGTAGCGGATGGGGGTATCGTGGCTCATGCGATCACCCTGGCCTGTTCGTCGGCGTGGCTGAAGAAGTGCAGGCCGATCTGGTCCGACAAGCTGGCCGAAGCGGCACGCAGGGTGCTCATCGCTTCAGCCAGGGCGTGCGAGCCGGGGTGGAAGTCCAGCGCCGGGTCCAGCGCCAGCAGGCGGAGGTGCAGGGCGTCGATGCCGCTTTCGGGCATGTCGCCCAGCGAGGCGTTCAGGCGGCTGACGTAGTCGCACAAGCCACCGGTCTGGAAGACGATGCCACGCGGGTTGGTGTCGTCGGCAATCAGGAGGTCGAGCACGGCAATCCACTCGGGGCGTGCCACGTAGCGCGAGCGATAGGTGACGATGGAGTCCGAGATTTCGAGCAACCATTCCGGGTTGCCCTTGACGCCCATGCTCATCGCGGCTTCGATGGCTTCGGTCTGGAATTGCAGGCGCTCGATGCGCCGCCCCAGCGAGAGGAAGCGCCAGCCGTGGTCGCGCGTCATGCCATCGAGCGCAAAACCGGCGAGCGTCATGAAGCTGGTGATGTATTCATCGATCTGCGCGAGGGCCTCGAATATGCCGACGCGATCATGCGGCTTGCTGCCGATCTTCTGTGCGAGCGCGTTGAGCGTGCGCCAGTTGTCCGACGACAGCCGCTCGCGGAGCTGGAAACCGGTGCGCGAGAGGTGCAGCACGTGCGAGGCGAGTCCACCAGGATGCTCGGCGTCGAAGGTGGCCTGCACCAGCTTCAGGAGGGCGTCTTCTTCCTTGAGCTTGTCGGGCAGCACGCGGATCGCTTGCCCCAGTCGCGATAGTGCGGCCCACTCGCCGGGGTTGTCGACGTTGTCGCTGGCGCGATTGAGGGCCACCCGCAGGTAACGGGCGAGGTTGTCGCAGCGCTCGGCATAGCGGCCAAACCAGAACAGGTTTTCCACCACACGGCTCGACAGGCTGGCGCCACTGCGCACCAGATCGGCGGCCTCGACCGGACGGCGCAGCAGCGATGCGGCGGGCATGGCGTGCTCGCCGCACACCCATACGTCTTTACTGCCGCCCCCGCGCTGGTTGGAGAGAATCCGTACGTCATGCTCGCTCGCCGTACGGGCGAGTCCGCCCGGCATCACCATGTAGCCCTCGGGCGTGGCGACCGCGAACACGCGCAGGCCGACGGGCCGGCTTTGCAGCTTGCGGCCGTGGCTGCGATCCAGCAGCGGTGCGCGCGAGATTGCCACCAGCTCCTGCGCGTAGTAGTCACGCGGGTTGGCGCGCACCCGGGCCGCAAGCCGGGCATGGCCGGCGGCGTCGAGGTCTTCGCCGAACACGGGCTCGATGCGCTGGCCCTGCGGATGCGGGACGGCGCTTTTGAAGACGAGGTGGTCGGCTTTCTCCAGCGCGTCTTCCATGACCGGCGCTTCGCCGCACCACCAGGTTCCCACGCCCGGCATCAGCAGTTCTTCGCCGAGCAGGTGCTCGCACAGCCCGGGCAGAAAGCCGGCCAGTGCGCCGGTTTCAATGACGCTGGCGCCGATGCCATTGGCAAGCAGTACCTTGCCCTGGCGGATGACGTCCATCAGCCCGGGCACGCCCAGCGCGGAATCGGCGCGGAGTTCCAGCGGATCGCAGAAGTCGTCATCCATGCGGCGCAGGATGGCGTGCACGCGGCGCAGGCCGGAGAGCGTCTTGAGCCAGACACAGCCGTCGCGGACGGTGAGATCCTGCCCCTCGACGAGCGGAAAGCCGAGGTAGCGCGCGAGATAGGCGTGCTCGAAATAGGTTTCGTTGTAGGGGCCGGGGGTGAGCAGGACGGTGGTGACCCGCTCGTCGCCATGCGGCGCATAGGTGGTGATGGCGTCCCGCAAGGCGGCGAAGAAATTGGCCAGCCGGGTGACGCGCAGCTCGCGGAACAGGTCGGGCTGCAGGCGCGAGGTGATGATGCGGTTTTCGAGCGCGTAGCCCATGCCGGAAGGCGACTGGCTGCGATCGTTCACCACCCACCATTGCCCGTCGGGCGAGCGTGCCAGATCGAGCGCCAGCAGGTGCAGGAAGACACCGCCGGGAGGCGTGATGCCATGTGCCGGGCGCTGAAAACCGGGGTGCCCGAGTACCAGCGCGGGCGGCAGGCGGCCTTCGTGGAACAAGGCCTGCGGGCCATACAGATCCGCCAGGATGGCGTTCAGGAGCCGGCCACGCTGGGAGACGGCACGCTCGATGCCTGCCCACTCCTCGGCGGGGATGATCAGCGGCAGCGGGTCCATCGCCCAGGGCCGGCCGGAGCCTTCCTGGTCGTCGTAAACGTTGTAGGTGACGCCGTTGTCGCGGATCTGGCGATCTACGTCGTCAAACAGGCCACGCAATGTGGCGCCATTCTGCTCCAGCAGGCGCTGATACAGCGCCGCGTACTGCGGACGCGGTACCCCGGGCGCGGCAAACATTTCGTCGAAGCGGGCAGCCTCTTCGGGGTAATCGGCGAGAAGTTGGCGGGGCATGGGGTTCTTGTTATGTGGGATCGCAGCCGTATTGTAGGGGGCTTGGCGCGCGCCCGGCATGCCTTGCTGCAGAGCCGCGCCCGACAAGCCTCTTCAGCACAGGTTCGCCAGGAGCCATGCCGCACGCGGCTCAGCGATGTCGCTTGCCGAAGCGCCTTGACTGAAGCGCTTGTTCAGGCCACCAGATTTTGCAATTTGCCACCTGCGGCGGCGCCTCACTTGCGCAGATCCAGTGTGAACGGGAAATCCGGATTGCGCGCCATGGGCTTGGGTGCCACCTTGCCGGGCGTGTGTCCCGTGCGGAAGAAGCGGGCCAGCCGCCGTGCTTCCGCCTCCAGCGCATTGATCGGGAAGGTCTCGTGATTCCGTCCGCCAGGATGGGCAACGTGATACTGGCAGCCGCCCAAGGAGCGCTGCATCCAGGTATCCACCAGGTCCAGCACCAGCGGCGCTTGCACCGGGATGGTCGGGTGCAGGCATTCGCTCGGGCACCAGGCACGGTAGCGTACGCCGCCGATGAATTCGCCCTGTATGCCGGTGGGCTGAAGCGGGATCGTGTGGCCGTTGCAGCTCAGGATGTGCCGGTCTTCGATCAGGCCGCTGACCTTGACCTGCAGGCGCTCGACCGAGGCGTCGACGTAGCGCACCGCCCCGCCCTGCGTGCCGGATTCGCCCATCACATGCCAGGGCTCCAGCGCCAGACGCAGCTCGACCTCGACGGCCTTGACGGCGAAATCGCCGATCTTCGGGAAGCGGAATTCGAAGTGCGGGGCGAACCATTCGGCCTTCAGCGGGTAACCAAAGTCGTTCAGCTCCTCGATCACGTCGCAGAAGTCTTCCCACACGCAATGCGGCAGCATGAAGCGGTCATGCAGCTCGGTGCCCCAGCGCTTGAGCCGCGGCGGCTGATAGGGTGCTTGCCAGAAGCGCGCGATCAGGGCCCGCATCAGCAGTTGCTGGGCGAGGCTCATCTGGGCGTGCGGGGGCATCTCGAAGCCCCGCATTTCGAGCAGGCCGAGCCGCCCGGCGGAGGAGTCGGGCGAGTAGAGCTTGTCGATGCAGAACTCGGCGCGGTGGGTGTTGCCGGTCACGTCGATCAGCAGGTTGCGCAGCAGCCGGTCCACAAGCCAGGGCGGGCAGGGCCCGATGCTGGCCTCGGTGCGCTTGTGCATCTCGGCCAGCGCAATCTCGATTTCGTAGACGGAATCGTTGCGGGCTTCGTCGATGCGTGGCGCCTGGCTGGTCGGGCCGATGAACAGGCCGCTGAAGAGGTAGGACAGCGCGGGGTGGTTGTGCCAGTAGCCGATCATGCTGCCCAGCAGGTCCGGGCGGCGCAGGAAGGGCGAGTCGTTCGGTGTATTGCCGCCGAACACGAAGTGGTTGCCGCCACCGGTGCCGGTGTGACGGCCGTCGAGCATGAATTTCTCGGTCGACAGGCGCGTGTGGTGGGCGACTTCGTAGAGGTGGCTGGTCTGCTCGACCAGCGCGTCCCAGCTCGCGACCGGGTGGACGTTGACTTCAATGACGCCGGGATCGGGGGTGACGCGCAGGACGGTCAGGCGCGGGTCCTTGGGAGGCTCGTAGCCCTCCAGCACCACCGGGAGCTTCATCTGTGCGGCGGTGTCTTCCACTGCGGCGACGATTTGCAGGTAGTCTTCCAGCGCAGAGACGGGCGGCATGAAGATATACAGCCGGCCACCCCGTGGCTCGGCACACATGGCGGTGCGGGCAATCCAGTCAGCCGATTCGAAGGCGGCGGGTACGCGTGCCTTCTCCGCCATCTCGGCCTCGCTGAGGCCGGCCTTGGCGGCAGCATCGATCAGCGATTGCCGGGTCGGCAAGGTCGGTTCTGCTTCGTTCGGGTCTTGCGGATGGACCCAGGGGAAATCGGCCTTGCTCACCCAGGGCTGCCGATCCAGGGGCAGGCGATAGCCAATCGGCGAATCGCCCGGGATCAGGTAACAGCGCCCCTCGCGCATGAACCAGGGGCTGGTCTGCCAGGCCTTGCCAGACGGGTCGCGTGACACTGGCAGCACCCAGCCAATGGCGGCGCCCAGGCCCTGGGTGAAGACCTTGCGCAGCCGGTCGCGTTCGAGCGGGTCGTCCAGCCGGGCGTCGAAGGGATCGACGTTGGCAGGCAGGTTGCGCTCGCGCCAGAGGTAGTACAGCGCGTCTTCAAAGGCCGGGAATGCGTGCTTGGGCGTAATGCCCAGCCGGGTGGCGACGGCTTTCAGAAAGGCTTCCGCCTTGGCCGCATTGGCGCCGTAGTCCCGCGTTTCATCGGCATACAGGGCGGCGTCGCGCCACAGCGGCTCGCCATCCTTGCGCCAGTAGAGGTTGAGCGACCAGCGTGGCAGCTGCTCGCCCGGATACCATTTGCCCTGACCGAAATGCTGCAGGCCCTGGGGTGCGTACTTCTCCTTGAGGCGCGCAAACAGCTGGTCAGACAGGGCACGCTTGCGCTCGCCGAGGGCGGCGGTATTCCATTCGGCACCGTCGCGGTCGTCGATCGAGACGAAGGTGGGCTCACCACCTTGCGTCAGGCGGACGTCATGGTCGCGCAAGTCCTGATCGATCTGGCGGCCCAGTGCCTCGATACCCGCCCATTGGCTGTCGGTATAGGGCAGGGTGACGCGCGGCGGCTCCAGCACGCGCTCGACTTTCATGTGGTGCTCGAAGGCCACCTTGCAGGGCTCGACCAGGCCTTCGATGGGCGCGGCCGAGGAGGGCTCCGGCGAACATGCCAGCGGGATATGCCCCTCGCCGGCAAACAAGCCCGAGGTGGGATCCAGCCCGACCCAGCCGGCCCCCGGCAGATAGACCTCGCACCAGGCATGCAGATCGGTGAAATCGACTTCCGTGCCCGACGGGCCATCGAGCGACTTCACATCCGGCCGCAGCTGGATCAGGTAGCCCGACACAAATCGCGCCGCCAGCCCGAGATGGCGCAGCAACTGCACCAGCAGCCAGGCCGAGTCGCGGCAGGAGCCGGTCTTCTTGGTCAGCGTTTCCTCGGGGGTCTGCACCCCCGGCTCCATGCGCACGAGGTAGGCAATATCGCGCTGCAGGCGCTGGTTCAGCGCCACCAGATAATCAATGGTCGGCTTCTTCTCTGACGGGATGGAATCGAGCAGCTTCTTGAAGGCCGGCGTGAGCGGCAGCTTGATCAGGTAAGGCGCGAGTTCGGTCGCCAGCGCCGGGTGGTAGTCGAACGGACACTCGGTCGCCTCCGGCGCCAGGAAGAAATCGAAGGGATTCTGCACCGACATTTCGACCACCAGATCCACCTCGACGCGGAACTCGCGTGTCTTCTCCGGAAAGACGAGGCGGGCGAGGTAGTTCGACTGCGGATCCTGCTGCCAGTTGATGAAGTGTCCGTCGGGGGTCACCGTGAGGGAATAGCTCAGTACCCGGGTTCGCGCGTGCGGGGCCGGTCGCAAGCGCACGACCTGCGGCCCCAGGCTGATCGGCTTGTCGTAGCGGTAATGGGTGACGTGGTTTAGTGCGACGTGAATCGACATCAGCTTCTCTCCGGGGGCAATGCGAAGTTCTTTAGCAAGGAGCGTGCAATGCACACTTCACGCGCATCCATCAGCTTTGCCGCCAGATCCGGCACCATGCTCGCGCATGGACAGGCGCCTTTCATGCGCGAGGCACCAATCCGGCGCAGGGCGATGACAGACGCGCGCCCCGACCACCCCGAAGGCCCGCTCACCACGGACTTCTTCAGGCAGCGCCTCGCGAAGCCGCGTGGGGCGTGGCGCTTCGGGCCGCGGGGCGTAGATCAGGGGGGTGGGCAGACCGTAAGGCCATTCTCGGTCCGGGACACGCTGAACACTCCTTGCTCGGCAACGAAAACTACGTAAGCTGATCACCTTTCTTAACGACGCCTGATTGTAGGCGATCATAGGCGAACGCACCGGCTCAAACGTGTCGCACCATTCGCCGAGCGGAGATTTCCCGTCTGCGTTTCCCTTCAACACAGCAAGTACAAGTGCCGCATGACAGCCTATTCGACTGATGTTCGCTCCGTCTCTCTGCTTGGCACCGGTCACGCGTTGCCCACAAGCGAGATTGCAAGCTCTGACCTAGACCGTCAGCTAAACCTCATCGCCGGCACTGTCGAGCGGGTAAGTGGTGTGAGCCGTCGTTACTTTGCTACGCAGGCTGAGACGGCAGCCAGCCTGGCCGCGAAGGCCGGGCTCCTGGCGCTTGAGGCCGCAACGCTTACGCTCGCCGACGTTGACTGCCTTGTGGCGGCCAGTGGCACCATGGATCAGGGTATGCCGTGCAATGCAGCCTTGATCCATCGGGAACTCGGCCTGTCTGCACGAGCTATCCCCGCTTTCGATATCAACGCATCGTGCTTGGGCTTTCTGGCCGCACTGGATACCTTAGCCTGGCCCATCGTCGCTGGCCGTTACAGGAGGGTGCTGATCGTCGCGGCAGACATAGCTTCCTGTGGCCTCGACTGGAGCCGGTTGGAGAGCAGTGCGATATTCGGAGATGGTGCCGCCGCCGTCGTGCTCGGTCTATCCGTAGACGGGCGCTCGCGATTACTTGCCACAGATATGAGTACTTTGTCTGAAGGCGCAGATTTATGCTGCATTCCAGCGGGTGGTAGCCGCTACCATCCAACTCGCATCAATCAGCCATTTGACGACCTGACCAAGTTCCGCATGGACGGGAAAAATGTGTTCAAGCTTGCTTCCGCATACCTGCCGGCTTTTGTCGATCGTTTGCTGGAAAGAGCTCGACTCACTCGGAACCAACTCGATTGGATCGTACCCCATCAGGGCAGTCATCTTGCCCTATCTCACTTGACCAAACGACTTGGGTTTTCCGACCATAAGATCGTCGACATCTTTGCCGAGCATGGGAATCAAGTTGCCGCGTCATTGCCCACGGCGCTCGACATCGCTATCCGTGATGGCCGTATCCAGCGTGGTCATCGACTCCTCCTGTTGGGAACAGGGGCGGGGCTGTCGCTTGGTGGTGCGGTACTGGAGTACTGATGAAAATACTCGTCACCGGCGGCACCGGCTTCCTCGGTCGCCATTTGGTCTGGCGTGCAGCAGCGGAGGGCGTCGAGGTTGTCTTCACCGGGCGCAATGCAAAAGCCGCTGCAGATGTCATGCGACATGCGCCGGCACCCGTCAGCTTTCAAGCGCTGATTCACGGAGAAGAAGGCGCAGAATCCACGCTTGCAGGGGCAGCCCGAGCCGTCGATGTGATTGTGCACTGCGCTGCGCTCTCTTCACCGTGGGGGCTCCACGATGATTTCTATCGTGCCAACGTCATCAGTACTGCCGAAGTGATTGCTGCCGGTAAAGCCTGTGGTGTCCAGCGTCTGGTTCACATCTCGACACCCAGCATCTACTTTGGCTTCTCCGATCGCCTCGGTATCCGCGAGAATGCCGAGCTACCAAGTCCGGCCAACGACTATGTTCGTACCAAGCTAGCTGCTGAGGTGCTTGTGACACAGGCTTCTTTGCCAGAGGTAGCGATCTTGCGTCCTCGGGCCTTGTTCGGACCCTGGGATCAAACCCTGATCCCAAGAATCCTGCGCGTAATTGATAAGGGCCCCATGCCGATTATGCGAGGCGGTCACATTAAGCTGTACCTAACTTACATCGACAATGCTGTGGATGCCATTTGGTTGGCCATTTGCAAGCCTTTGCCGCGCCCCGTCAACGTTTACAACGTAAGTAACGGAGAGCCGCGAGAACTGCTCGACCTCCTCAGAACCATGGCCCGTGAGTTTGCTCTGCCGCTACGTACCCGCGCGATTCCATGGCGATTGGTTGAGCTGGCTGCCCGCAGCATGGAAGCGGCAGCTAGCATTGGCAGCGGCAGAGAGCCTCTCATTACCCGCTATAGCGCCGGCGTGCTTGCTTTCAGTCAGACGCTGGATATTTCGGCCCTGCGACAGGAACTCGGCTGGAATCCGACCATATCTATTGACGAGGGCATCCGCCGCCATGCTCAGTGGTGGCGAGAGGAGCGAGAATGAGTCCAGTCTCTCTGCACCTATTGCGAGTTGGCGCCTGCCGGCATCTGGAATGCATGGCGGCACGTGGCGGCAGTTGGAGTCCGGTAGAGTTTCCGGCGCTGTGTGGTTTGATCCGTCATTCAGAGCATGGCTGGCTACTCTATGACACCGGGTACGCGGACCACTTCTTTGCCGCCACGGACTCGTGGCCAGAGCGGCTTTACCGATCTGCATTGCCGGTGACGCTAGCTCAAGAGGGAGCGCTGAAGACACAATTGGCATGCCTCGGTATTGGCCAAAACGACATCGGTACTGTCATCGTCTCGCATTACCACGGCGACCACATCGCTGGCCTGAAAGATTTTCCCAACGCTCGCTTCATTGCCTTACGCGCCGACACCCAGCACGTCACGGCACTCGCGGGGAGACGCTGGCGAGCCACCTTAGGCGGTTACCTTCCAACGCTACTGCCAGGTGATTTTCTGAAACGCGTAACTGCTGCCGATGACTGCCCGACGCGAGACCTCCCAACATGGCTAGCGCCGTTCGAGAAGGGTTTTGACCTTTTTGGTGACGGGAGTTTGCTAGGAGTACCGCTACCTGGGCATAGCCATGGTCAGCTAGGGCTATTCATTGCAGATGCGGATGGTCGCCCGGCCTTCCTGATTGCAGATGCTTGCTGGTCCTTGCCAGCCCTGCGCGAAGGAAGGATGCCATCTCCACTGGCTTTGTTGGTTAACGCCGAACGGGGTCGTTTCGTCGAGACTTTCACAGGTCTTCGCGGTATTGCCCAGCGAGAATGCGCCGTTGCCTTGCTGCCCTCGCATTGTTCGATAGCCTGGCAGGAATTTCATGATGCTTCCTGACTCATGGATCGCAGCCGTTCATTTCGCGCGCACTCGCTGGTGTCTCGACTTCCGCGACCGTGCCCGACTCGAAGCTTGGCAGCAGGTGCGCCTTCAACGCTTCATTCGCGAAGTGTTGCCGCGTGCGCCGTACTATCGCCGCCGCCCGGCCAAGGCGTTAGCGGATATTCCCCTGATGGACAAGGCCACCATGATGGCCGAATTCGAGGACCGCAATACCTGCGGGATTCGCCTCGATAAGGCGCTCGATATCGGTTTGGAAGCGGAGCGAACGCGTGATTTTCGGCCGCTTTTGGGCGATTTTACCGTCGGCCTTTCGAGCGGAACCTCTGGCAACCGCGGCGTATTTCTTGTCAGCCGAGGCGAGCGCTTGCATTGGGCCGGCGTGCTGCTTGCCCGTGCCCTGCCGCAACACCTGCTCGGTCGCCTGTTCTTGCCTTGGGTGCCGGCTTTGCGCGTCGCCTTCTTTATGCGTGCCAACAGCAACCTTTACGCGACACTAAGCAGCCGGCGCATCGATTTCACCTTCCATGACCTCATGTTAGGTGTGGAGCCTGCAGTGCCCAAGCTCAATCGAAGCCAGCCTGATGTACTGGTCGGGCCGCCGTCACTGTTGCGCGCGTTGGCCGCCGAAATCCGTGCCGGTCGGTTGGACATTGCGCCCAGTCACGTTCTCTCGGTGGCCGATGTGTTGGAGGATAGCGACCGTGCAGCGATTCATGCCGCGTTCCACGTCCCAACTCACCAACTCTACCAAGCGACCGAGGGTTTCCTTGGCTACACCTGCGAGCGGGGAACCCTGCACTTAAACGAGAGCTGCGTACATATCGAACCAGACTGGCTGGATGCCGGACGAAGCCGTTTCCATCCCATCGTCACCGATTTCTCGCGCGATACGCAGTTGATCGTTCGCTATCGACTCAATGATGTGCTGCGTCTTGCGACAGAGCCCTGCGCGTGCGGTCGTGCAGAACTGGCTATTGAGGCCATCGAGGGCCGAGCCGACGAAGTGCTTTATCTACCGGCGAGAGGTACGGGCCAGGCCGTACTCATCTACCCGGACCTAATTCGCCGCACCATGTTACTTGCCGGCCCGGAAGTACGTGAATTTGACCTTGTTCAGGATGGCATGTTTCTGACGCTCGGGCTGCTTACTGAGGGTGAGCGTAGCGCGGCTGTTTCCCGAGTTGCGGCCGAGTTCGACGCCCTCTGGCGGACGCTAGGCGTGTGCCCACCAACGATGATTTTCACCGACTGGCACATGCCGCCTCCCGGCGGGAAGCGCCGTCGGGTGCGCCGGAAGAGTGCTCCAGAGGGATTGACATGCATGCCTTGATTTTGGGTGCGCGGGCGCCAGCCTGCCTGGAGTGGGCGCGTGCTTTCAAGGCTGCCGGCTGGCGCGTCACGGTCGGCGATTCACTGCGCTGGCCGATGACAAGGTTCAGTCGGGCCATTTGCCACTATGAGCGTCTGCCCGAGCCTCACCGCTCTCCCGCGGACTGGATTGAAGCACTGCGTGTGATCGTCGTAGAACAAGCCGTAGATCTTGTCCTGCCCACCTGCGAGGAGTCCTTTTATCTTGCCCATGGACGCCACTGTATCCCCTGTGACGTGATGACATCCGATTTTAAGCTGATGCACAGGCTGCACCACAAAGGCTGGTTTGCAGAAATGGTCAAGGGCTGGGCGGTCCAGGCGCCAGAGACACACCTGCTTGAGACGCCGGAATCGCTTGAAGCGATTACCAACCCGACAGACTGGGTCCTAAAGCCGGCCTACTCCCGATTTGCCCAACGTACCCTGCTCCGACCCAGTGCGAAACAGTTGCGCACGATCCGGCCGACACCTGAACAACCATGGGTTGCGCAGCGCTTCGCTGCGGGGCGAGAACATTGCAGTTTCAGCCTGCTGGTTGATGGCCGCCTCACTGGTCACGCTTGCTATCACCCTCGCTACCGGGTCGGACGTGGCTCTGGCATCTGGTTTGAACCTACTGACCCTCCACCGATACGTGCCTTTCTCGAACACTTTGGAGTTGCTACTCGCTACACCGGTCAGATTGCCTTCGACTATATCGAGGCTGCAGACGGGCGCTGCTATGCCATTGAATGCAATCCGCGTGCGACCAGTGGCGTGCACCTGTTCGACGACCAACCGGTAGCGCTCGTAAGCGCCCTGCTCGGCAGTGAAGGCGTTGTCACACCGACACCCACCCCACGCCAGGTGTCGCTTCCCATGCTGCTATTTGCCGCGCACCGGCACGGACTCAATGGCCGTTTCTGGAGCGACTACCGGACGGCGCGCGACGTGATTGCTCGGCCGGACGATCACGGCCCACTGCTGGCTCAGCTTCCCGGCTTGCTCGAGATCGTTGGCCGGGCTATCAGTCGCCGGTGTGGACTGCTTGCCGCGACCACAGCTGACATCGAATGGAATGGGCAATCCCTAAACGGCGCACCGTGAGACTTATCGAACCCGTCGACGCAGGCACACTGGCCGGAGGTTCAGAAAGGGACCGCCAAGCGCTGGCCTACACCCGTTTCGCCGCAAGTGCTATCGCCAACGTCACTACCCGGATGTGCCTGCTTGAAACGGGCGAGCACCTCTTGCCGGTTAGCATCAATAATGGTGGCGAAGGCCCTGACAATAGCTATGTGGTGTCGCCGCTGACAACCTACGTTGGTTATGCCGAGTATGAGATCGGCCGACTCGGCCGTCCTTGGCTGACCGCGCCACTTCGGCGATTGGTGCGAGTCCTAGGCAGCTGCCTTGAAACGGCCCGCGTCGACCGCATAGTTCAGGTCAACAACTGGCTGCTCTCTACAAATCTCTATCCTGCCAACTGGGATGGGGTAGATCTTCCGGACATTACTCGCCTGCTGGTTGAAACGTACCCGGATCATGCAATTGGATTTCGATCTCTGAACCGCTACTGCAACGCGAAGCTGATTGCACGGATGGAAGCGCTCGGCTATCTGACCATCCCGAGTCGACAGGTTTACTTGTTCGATGGGCATGATGGCCCTGAGTCGGCCTATTTGCACCGCCGCGACAGTCGCAATGACGGCCGACTGCTTACCCATTCAGGCTATGAGCAGGTGCCCGGTGCGGCTTTGGCCGACGCAGACTATCCTTACCTTGAGCAGCTCTACAACGCGCTGTACTTGGATAAATACTGTCGACTCAACCCGCAGTTTACGGCCAATTGGCTGCGGGCTGGTCAGCGTGATGGCTGGTTAAAGCTGATTGCGCTCCGTTCGCCGGCGGGACGCTTTGATGCTGTGCTTGGCTGGATTGCCAATGAAGGCATACTCACCACGCCAGTGGTTGGCTACGACACCAAGCTACCGCAAAAACTTGGCCTCTATCGATTGATTTCCCAGATCACGCTTGAGGAAGCAGCCCGGCGGCGCTGCATGCTAAATATGAGTGCGGGAGCGGCGCACTTCAAACGCATGCGAGGTGGTCAGCCAGAAATCGAGTTCAGTCTGGTGCAAGTCAGTCACTTGCCGCGTCAGCGACAAAGAATGTGGCGCATTCTCGGTCGCCTTCTTCACTCCGTTGCAGTGCCGGTCATGAAGGGGCTCGCGCTGTGATTGGAATCAAGGGTTGCGGGAAACCGCTGGCGAAACAATCTGCCAGCAGGCCCATATCTACGGGCCTAGCCACAGCCCGCTCACCACGGACTTCTTCAGGCAGCGCCTCGCGAAGCCGCGTGGGGCGTGGCGCTTCGGGCCGCGGGGCGTGGATCAGGGGGGAGGTGGGGGAATGCTTCGTCTCACACCGGAAGAGGAACGTTCTTCGCGCATCTGATTCTGGCGTTTCCGCGCCTGATACTCCTCCTCCATGCGCCGTCGCTCGTCTTCGGAGCGGAGGCGCTCCTGCTCGCGCGCCAGCCTGCGCTCTTCCGTGCGTTGCGCCCGCTCCTGCTCGGCCTGCTCGCGCTCGCGCCGCCGGTCGGTGTCGGACCTGAGCCGGTCCACCTCTCGCTGCCACTGCCGGTCCTGCTTCTCCTGCTCGCGCGCGGCGTCGCGTTCTTTGCGTGGCTGGGCTTGCTCTGCGAGTTCATCCTGCCGTTGGCGCTGTTCTTCCAGCAGGCGCGCTTCGCCTTTGGCGATGGCCTCCTGCCGGGCGATGGCGGCATCGGTCTCGACTTTGACATACCAGCGCCAGACCCCGAAAGCGAGCAATGCTGCCAGGCCGATCCACAGCCATTTTCCGTGGCCCGGGTGTGGCTCGAAGCGTTGCGGAGATTTTTCGCGCTCGCGCAGTTTCAGGTCGTAATGGGCCTTGCGCACGGGATCGTTGAGAAGGGAAAAGGCTTCTTCGAGCGCCTTCAGACGGTTGAGGGCATCGTCGGCCGACAAGCCGGTGTTGGGCCCGCGCAGCCAGGCCAGCTTTTCCAGATAGGCGCTTTTCAGCACATCTACCGTTGCATTGGGCGCGACGCCCAACAAGTCGTACAGTGTCTTGCGCACCTTGTTCTCGCTTCCCCGCAGCCGGTGTGTTGTTTTTCGTTCCCGCAGTCTAGCGCAGGCGGGCCTGCCATGGGCGGCTGGTCGATACAATGACCTCATTTGCGTTGGGGAGCTTGGTATGCGCGTGGGTCCAAGGCTGGCAGTTGTGTGGTTGTGTGCGTGGATGGCGGTGTCGGTGGCGTATGCGGCGGCCGAGCAGAAATTTGGCAAGCAATTGCTGATTGCCTATGAACTGCCGCCTGAGCAGATCGTGGCGTTCCAGCAATTGAAGCCCAAAGCGCGCGATCCGAATGCTTCGGTCATCGATAACATGCTGGCAGGAGATTCGGTCAGCTGGCGTGGGCCCGAGCAGCCCTGCATCAAGGCGAACAATCCCTACACGCTGGTGATCCGGCTCAAGGGCAAGGCGATTGACGCTGGCGCTGCCAGCAGTCTGTGGCTGGCGGGATGGCAGTACGTCGATTCAAACGGTGCGGAGACCGGGCGCCAGAACCCGGTGACCGGCTTGTCCGAGCCCAAAGCCGCAGCGGGGCAACAGCTGAGCCTGGTGTCGGGGGCGGGCCCGGTCAGCGTGTCGGACGATCGCCTGATGACGCCCGTGATCTCGCTGCAGCGTGCAGAAAATCTCCAGATTGACGCGGTCACGGTCGAAATCTGGACGGGCCTCGCGCCGACAGGCGCCGCCCAGCTATTCCTGTCCCTGCAATGGCTGTGGATTGGCCTGGCGATGCTGGGCGTGTGGTGGTTCTGGGTCCGGCGTTAGTCTGCCGCCACTGCGGGCCCGCGTGGCCCGCTACCCGGCGTGCGCGGGTGGGCAAACCATACGACCAGGGTCAGGGCGCCATAAATGCAGCCGGAGAGCCAGAAGAATTCAACGGCGCCTAGCGTGGCGGATTGCACGTCGATGCTGCGGTTGAGCAGGGCGAGTCGCTGATCCAGCGGCATGCCCTGCGCGCCGAGATTATCCAGCGCAGTCTGTGCCACCGGGTTGTAGACGCTGATGGCCTCACTGAACTGGGCGTGATGCAGCACAGAGCGTCGCTCCCAGAGCGTGGTAAACGCCGAAGTGCCGAACGCGGCGGCCGTGATCCGCACGAAATTCGACACCCCCGTCGCAGCCGCGATCTCGTGGGGCTTCAGGCTGCTCAGGCTGATGCTGACCAGGGGCACGAAGAAACAGGCCGTGGCGATCCCCTGCAGGAACTGCGGCAGGATGACGTCGAAGATCGTCATGTCGGGCGTGAAGTTCGCCCGCATGAAGGACGTGAGCGCGAACACGATGAAGGCAATCGAGGCGATCTTGCGGGGATCGGTGCGGTGCAGGTTCTTGCCGATGAGGGGCGAGAGCACGATGGCCAGAATACCGACGGGAGCCGTGGCGAGCCCCGACCACGTGGAGGTGTAGCCCAGAAACTGCTGCATCCACAGCGGCAGGATGACCACATTGCCGAAGAACACGCAGAAGCCGAGCGAGGCTGCCAGCGTGCCGACGAGGAAGTTGCGCTGCGCGAAGTAGCGCAATTCGACAATCGGGTGTTCGTCCGTCAGCTCCCAGGCGATGAAGACGCAGAAGCCGACAAAAGCGACTACCGCCAGGGTGACGATCTCGCTGGAATTGAACCAGTCCAGCTCCTTGCCGCGGTCCAGCATCAACTGCAGCGCGCCGACCCAGATCACCAGCAGGCCGAGGCCGACATAGTCCACCGGCCGGCGCACGGTGTGCGACTCGCGGTGGCGGAAGATGCGCCAGCACAGCCAGGTGGCGAGGAGGCCCGTGGGGATGTTGATGAAGAATATCCACGGCCACGAGAGATTGTCGGAAATCCAGCCGCCGAGGATCGGCCCGAGGACGGGCGCCACCAGCGTGGTGATCGACCAGATGGCGAGTGCCGTGCCGGCCTTGGCCCGCGGATAGCTTTGCAGCATGAGCGCTTGCGAGAGCGGCACCATGGGGCCAGCGACCAGACCCTGAAAGACGCGAAACCCGATCAGCATTTCCAGGCTGCTCGACAGGCCGCACAGCCACGAGGCGAGCACGAACAGCAGCAGCGAGAGCACGAACACCCGCACCTGGCCGAAGCGCTGGGCCAGCCAGCCGGTGAGCGGTACCGAAATGGCATTGGCCACCGCAAATGAGGTGATGACCCAGGTGCCCTGATTCGGCGAGACGCCGACATCGCCGGCGATGGCGGGCAGGGACACATTGGCGATGGTGGTGTCCAGCACGTTCATGAAGGTGGCAAAGGCGAGCGCGAAGGTCGCGAGGACGCGCTGCCCGCCTTCAAGCGGCGGATGGCTGAGGGGGGCACTCATCGCTAAGTCAGCCGCGTGCCTGCAGGGTCTTGCGGATCATCTCGCGCACCTTGCTGCGGGCGGCCTCGATGCCGGCATCGGCTTCAGGCAGGCGTGTGACCGGTCTGGCCGCAGCCGGGGCCTCGTCGGCGTGCGCACGGGTGTCGACTTCGGCGTGCATCGACAGCCCGATCCGCAAAGGATGCGCCGCAATTTCCTGGGCATCGAGGGCCACCCGCACGGGAACCCGTTGCACGACCTTGATCCAGTTGCCGGTGGCATTCTGTGCCGGCAAGAGCGAGAAGGCGCTGCCCGTGCCTGCACCCAGACCTACAATCCGGCCATGGTAGGCGACATCGTTGCCATACACGTCGGCGTGCAGGGTGACCGGCTGGCCGACTGTCATATGGCGGAGCTGGACTTCCTTGAAATTGGCATCGACCCATACCTGGTCGAGCGGCACCACGGCCATCAGCGGCGCGCCCGGCGCCACGCGCTGGCCAATCTGTACATTCCGCCGCGCGATCTGGCCGCCGACCGGGGCGGTGACCGCCGCGCGCGACCAGGCGAGCCACGCCTCCTCATATTTGGCGGCGGCGCGTGCCACCGCCGGATGGTTTTCGATCTGCGCACCCTCGGTCAGCGAGCGGCTGGCGGTCAGCTGTTCGCGGGCGGCCGCCAGCGCGGCTTCCGCGGTCTTGAGGGCGTCGCGGCCGTGGTAGATCTCTTCCATCGCGACCGCGCCGGTCTCGGCAATCGACTCGCGCCGGGCAATGTCCTGCTTCAGCCGGTCGATCTCGGTCTGGCGCAGCTTGACCTGCTGTGCCAGCGTGCTGTTGTTGGCGAATACGCTACGCGTTTCGCGTACGGACTGGGCCAGTGCGGTCTCCGCCTGATCGAGCGCGAGTCGCGCATCGGCGCGATCCAGCTCGACCAGTGTCTGGCCGGCCTGAACCGTATCGGTATCTTCGGCCTGCACGCTCAGCACCGTGCCGCCGATCTGCGGGGTGATCTGGATGATGTTGCCATTGACATAGGCGTCGTCGGTGCTCTGCAGCCAGCGGGCCGTGGTGAACCAATACGCGGCGTATACGATGCCGGCGAGAGTGAACAAGGCACCGAGTACGGTGAGTGCGCGCTTGCGCCGGGGGTTGGTCCGGGGGCTCGGGAGGCTGGCCTCGCCGGCGGGGGAAGTCTTGTCGTTCATGTTCGGAATCTCGCTTGTCTCAGGGTTGCCCGGCCGACGCGGTCAAGGTATAGGGGTTGTAGGCGGGGGCGAAGCCACCCCCGAGGGCGCGCAGCAGGCCCGCGGCGGCATCCAGCCGATGGGCGCGCAAATCGGTCTGCACGCGCTCTTGCGCCAGCACCGCCATCTGTGCGCCGAGCACATGGAGGCGGCTCGCCAGCCCTTTGCTGCGGCGGGTCTCCATGAGGTCGACGCCACGCTGGGCGGCCACCAGCGTGTCCCGCGCCAGGCTGGCCTGGCGTGTGGCGCCGTCAAGGCCGCGTGCCTGATCGCAGACGTCGCGCAGGGCCTCGACCAGGCTGGCGTTGTACTGCTCTACCGCTGCGTCATAGTCGGCAGCTTTCATCGACAGGCTGGCCCGCAGGCGGCCCGCTTCAAAGATCGGCAGGCGGATGGCGGGGCCCGCACCGAATACGCGTGATTTCGGGTCCAGCAGCATATCGAGCCCGATCGAGCTGAAGCCGAGGAAGGCGGCCAGATTGACGCTGGGATAAAACTGCGCCCGCGCGACGTCGACATCGGCCGCGGCGGCCTCCACCCGCCAGCGCCCGGCGAGCAGATCCGGCCGGCCCGCCAGCAGATCAGAGGGCAGGACCGAGGGCAGGTGGGCGTCCAGCTCGCCGCGCAAGCTGGGCGCCGTGAGCCGTTCGCCCCGGGCCGGGCCTTGACCACTCAGCGCGGCCAGCAGGTTGCGCTGCAAGCCCAGGCGCTCGTCGAGCTGGGCGCGCTCGACGCGCAGCTGCGCGAGGCTCTGCTGCTGCAGGTTGCGGTCGATCTCGGCTTCCAGCCCGATGCTAAAACGGATGCCTTGCAGGCGTTCGGCATCCTGCCGCAAGGCGATCTGGCGATCGACCAGGCGCTGCTGGGCCTGCAGCCGGTCGAATTCGAGATAGGCGCGTACCACGCTGGCACTCAGCGCGTTGCGGGCGGCGACTGCCTCCAGCTCGGCGAGTGCGTGGCTGGCCGTTGCGCCGTCCAGGGCGCGGCGGTACTTGCCCCACAGGTCGAGTTCGATGCCGGCGTCCAGCGCCAGCCGGTTGTTGGTGCGAATCTTTCCGGCATAGGTCGGCGAGACCATGCCGTGTTCGCTGAATCGCTGCAGCGTGGAATCGAAGCCGGCCGAGAGCTGGGGCAGCAGGGCGCTTTCGGCCGCATCGGTGAGGGCGGCCGCGCGGCGGATGCGCGCGTCGGCCACCGCGAGGCTGGGCGCGCCTGCCAGCGCCTCGCCGACGAGGGCATCGAGCTGCGGGTCGCCGAACTGCGTCCAGTAGGCTGTCTGCGCCTGCCAGCCGGGCTGGCTGGGCAGGGGGGCGTCGCCCAGGGTGGCGGGGGGCTTGAGCGTGGCACGCGGCTGAATGTCGCGGTGGCTGGCGCAGCCCGCCAGCAGGGTCAGCGCGAGCGCGGCGAGCAGGGGTCGAGCGGCTGGCTTCATGCCGTGGGCTCCTCCAGGTTGGCGTACATCTGCAGGGCCAGTGCCTTGAACTGGGCCAGCGCCTCGGGCGAGATGCCGGCGACCAGACGCTCGGCCACGCGCTGGCCGGCACGCAGGAGCTGCGGGTACAGGGCCAATCCGGCCTCGGTAAGGGCGAGTGTCACGATGCGGCGATCTTCCTGCGAGCGCTCGCGCTGGATCAGCCCCTTCTCCTCCAGTCGATCGAGCATCCGGGTCATCGAGCCGGTGTCGTAGTTGAAGGCGCGACACAGCTCGGCGCTGGTGCGGGCGTAGCCGTTCGCGATGCGCATCAGCACCACCCATTGCGGCGCGCGGATGTCGAGGGCTTTCAGCTCGGCATCCAGCTGGGCCCCCATGCGGCCCTTCAAGCGCCCGAGCAGAAAGCCGACGCTGTCGTCAAAACGGTAGTCGCCTTGTACGGCGGGGCTTTCGGCGGGATTCTCCACGGGCATGTCTCTCAAGATTGCTGTCATGGCAGTGAATTTAGCGCATAACTTGCTGCTTTGGCAATCACTGCTTAGGCAGTTATTTGAAGTTTGCAAAGTCCGGGCAGCCGGGTCGTATCATCTCGCCACGACGCAAGTGGATTGGGCGAAGATGGGCAAGCGGGGGTTTCATCACAACGTTTACGTGGTCGAGCTGGACCACGCGGTGCTGCGCGAAGCGCGCTTTCTGCGCTGCAACCCGGACTATCGCCCCGGCGCGCTCTGCGTCTATATCGGGATGACCGGCTTGCAGCCCGACGAGCGTTTCGACAAGCACAAGGCCGGCATCCGCGCCAACCGTTTTGTCGAGCGCTACGGCTTGCGGTTGCTGCCCCAGCTCTACGAATGCTTCAATCCCATGCCCTTTGAGGCGGCCTGCGAGCTGGAAGTGGAACTGGGCATCGAATTCCGCGCGCGCGGATTCGGCGTCTGGCAAGCCTGAGCAGGAATGCAACGGAGAAAACTGAGGACACGATGGCAGAAATCGTACTGTGCTGTGGCAAGGTCAGCTCGGGGAAATCAACCTTCGCACGGCGCCTGGCGGCGGAGCGCGGGCACTTCCCGTTCTCGGCCGACGAGTGGATGCGGCACTTCTACGGCGAGCCGCCCGAGCGCGAGGTCTTTGACCGGCAGCTGGGGCAATGCTGCGAGATGATCTACCGGATGGCCGAGCGTCTGCTGGCACGCGGGGTCGATGTGGTGCTGGATTTCGGCTTCTGGCAGCGTGCGGAGCGGATCGCCGTCCGCCAGCGCTTCGAAGCAGCCGGTCATTCCTGCCGCCTCGTGTATTGCGCGATTGCGCCGGCGCAACAGTGGGCTTTTCTGCAGCAACGGCAAGCCCAGACCACGCTGGATCACTTCCGCTTTGATGCAGAGGGCATTGCTACCCTCAACGCCTTCTTCGAGCCGCCCGGCGAGGACGAGCATGCCCTCATGCCGGACGCCTGTCTGCGTCTGCCGACCTGATCAGCGCTGCGCGGCCGTCACCGCCATCTCGACCCGCCAGCCCGGCTTGGCCAGGCGGGCCACCTGCACGCAGGCCCGCGACGGCGCCGCACCCGCAGGCAGCCAGGCTTCCCATACGGCATTCATGCCGTCGTAATCAGCCATGTCGACGAGGTAGATCGTCGCCATCAGCAAACGCTCTCGTCCCGAGCCTGCCTTTTCCAGCGTCTGTTCAAGCAGGCCGAGCAGGCTGATCGTCTGCGCGGTGATATCGCCAGACTCTTCTGCGGGGACTTCAACGGCATGAACGAGGCCGTTGAAGACGGTGGCGTCGGCGTAGCGGGCGGTGGGGTTGAGGCGGGTGAGGGTCATGTTTTCTAAGTCTTAATCGGGTTGATATTCCCAGGCTTTTGTGACGGCGTTCCACACATACAAGTCAAACAAGTTGTGGGCTGATTGATGGCGAAAGTACGGCGTGCCATCCCCTTCCGCTGGCATTGAGTACACAATTCCAAAGTTGGTACGCAGGTCTGCGCTGCCGTAGCCGACGTCCTCCAGACGAACCGGGTACTTCCCGTGCTGGTCCCGGTAATTCTCCAAGTCGACGATGATGGCGTCTGCTTTGCTCCGGGTTTCTCGCCCCTGCCATTCTGCGAGACCCAGAACTGCGCTGATCGTCATCGTCCACAAGACCATGATGACAAATTGCTGCCGGCGCTTCTCAGGCTTGCGCCACAGCACGTACACCGCCCACGGCAGCGACACAAGCAGGAAAGGCAGAAATGGCACGATGATGAACGCTCCGCCCCGCCGTCCTCCGAGCAGCAAAAGTAAACCGCAGAGGATCAAGTGTGGCAGGACTGCCCGCAGTTCCGGGCGGAGAATGTTCATGACTATTCTGCTTCCTTGAAAGCCATGCCACCGACGTCGTCCAGTGTGAACTCCTGGAGTCGAATGTGTGGCGGGGTTGCTATTCTCCGCTCCTGCACGATCGGTCTCCCGCGATTTTCTCGTGTCTCAATGAGATTTCCGGCCAAAAAATTGACGCTACGACGAAAAGCCGGTTTGCTCTTGCCGATCCTGCCGTGCGACGCCTCAAGTCCGATCAGTACAAACTCGCCCTTAACTAGCTTGAACTGATAGCTTGTCCCGGCATACGCATCTGAAGTGTGTGAGCTTGCAGTGAGGAAAAGCGAACCCTTGCGGATGGAGGCGTACTCGGTTCGATGCATGTCAGGAGAATAGACGCTGGATTTCTCGATGATGGCGTAGTCGCCCAGTAGCGAACCCTTGAGGATCAGGACTTGTGCAAGTTCAGCTTTGTCCCTTGTGTATTGAATGAGCGCGGCGACATCCGGAATGCCATCGTGGTCAAGATCACCTCTGGCGCACTCATAGCCGCCAAAACTCAAGGACGGGTATGCCTTCGCGATCTCATGCTTGGCTTGCGACGGGCACTGAATGGTCTCGTCCTGCGCGTGGCTTGACGCGCACAGCAGCAGGGCGGTGATCGCGAATGTAGCGATACCCAGGTAGCGTCTGGTTGACATGCGAAGTCCTAGTCAGTGGTGAGCTGCCGCAGGTGTTGCGCAAACTCTTCCGCCCCCATGAACCCGATCACCCGTTTGCCTGCCAGTTCCTCGCCGCCGGGCCGGAAGAACAGGATGCCCGGCGGGCCGAAGAGGCCGAAGCGTTTGAGCAGGGCGCGGTCGTCGGGGGTGTTGTCGGTCACGTCGGCCTGCAGCAGGGTGAAGCTGGCGAGCTGGCCGGCGACCTGCGGGTCGGCGAAGGTGCGGTGCTCCATTTCCTTGCAGCTCACGCACCAGTCGGCATAGAAATCGAGCATCACGGGCCGGGTGCTGGCGGCGAGCTGGGCGTCGAGTTCGGCGTTGCTCTTGATGCGCGTGAAGCGCGGCGCTTCGCTGGCGTTCGCGGTGCCAGCACGCAGGCCGGCAAGCGGTTGAAGCGGATCGCGCGAGCCGGCCAGTGCGCCGATGAAGATCGCGGCGCCAGCCAGCAGAAGCAGGATGCCGATGGCTTTGAAGAGGCGCAGGGCGGCGTGGGCCTGATCCGGCAGGGGGTCGATGGCGCGGAGGAAGACGCCGCCGGTGATGAGCAGGGCGGCCCAGCCGAGCATGGGCAGCAGCGGCGGCAGGACGGGGGAGACGAGGTAGAGCGCGGTACCCAGCAGCACCAGGCCGAAGAAGCGCTTCACGCCTTCCATCCAGCCGCCGGGCTTGGGCAGCAGGCGTCGCGCGGCCACCCCCACGATGATGAGCGGCAGGCCCATGCCCAGCCCCAGCGCAAAGAGGGCCAGGCCGCCGAGCACGGCGTCATGCGTCTTGGCGATATAGAGCAGGGCGCCGGCCAGTGGCGCGGCCACGCAGGGGCCGACGATCAGCGCCGAAATCGCGCCCATGATCGCCAGCTGGGGCATCGAGCCCGCGTGGTGATGCGCGCTGGCCGAGAGTTTGTGCTGCCAGCGCGCCGGGATCTGCAGCTCGAAGAGGCCGAACATCGACAGCGCCAGCACCACGAAAATCAGCGCGAAGGCGCCCAGCACCCACACGTTCTGCAGCCAGACGGACAGCAGCTGGCCGGAGAAGCCCGCCAGCACGCCCGCGCCGGCATAGGTGACGGCCATGCCGAGCACATAGGCGCTGCTCAGGGCGAAGGCCCGCCGGTGCGAGAGCTTGTGGCCGTGGCCAACGATGATGCTGGAGACGATGGGCACCATCGGCAGCGTACAGGGGGTGAAGCTGAGCAGCAGGCCGAAGCCGAAAAATGACGCGGCAATCAGCGCGAGATTGCCGCCATCGAGCAGGCGGCTGATCCGCGTGGCTTCGTCTGCGCCCGCTTGTGCGGGGGCGGGCGGCGTGGCCGGCGGATCTAGGGGCGCGTCGCTCAGCCCCTTGCGCAGATCCAGCGTGAGCGGGCCGCCGGCCGGGCTGCTCTGGGCGGTCAGCGAGAGCGTATAGGGTGTGGGCGGGTAGCAGATGCCGATGTCGGCACAGCCCTGCAGCGTGAGGGAGAGCGTCTCCGGCGTGCCGGTGCCGGTATAGGGCAGGGTGAAGCTCAGGTGATCGCGGTAGATGATCTGCTCGCCAAAGTGGGCGTCGGTATGGCTCAAACCCGGCGGCATCGTCGGCGCACCCGCTTGCAAGGCGGCCGGTGTGAGGGTGAAGCTGAACTTGTCGCGGTACACGTAGTAGCCCGGCGCAATGCGGACGCTGACCCGCAGCGGCGTGCCAGCCTCGGCGCTGACCTGAAACGCCTGCTCGGGCGGCAAGGGCTCGGCTGCAGCCTGCGCGGCGGGGGCGCATAGCAGGCCGAGCAGCAACATCAGGGCAAAATACAGCTTCTTCATGGGGTATCCGTTTCCGTATTCAGCCAGTCGAGGTAGGCCGGCAGGCCTGCCCCGATCGGGATCGCAATGATCTCGGGCACGTCGTAAGGATGCAAGCCGCGCACGGCGGCTTCCACCTCGGCGTAGCGCGCCGCCTGCGTCTTGATCAGCATGGGCACCTCGGTCGTCTGTTCGATGGCCCCTTGCCAGCGATACACCGATTGGCAGGGGGCGAGGAGATTGACACAGGCAGCGAGCCGATGTTCCACCAGATGCGCGGCGATGCGCTGGGCGCAGGCTTGGTCGGGGGCGTTGCAGAGGATGAGGAGGGGGGCGGTCATGGTGGGATCAGGTCATGTCGTGCGAGGACGCTCGTGCTGCCACCGAAGCATATCAGCAGCCTCACCTGGTCATCGGCCGATTCGACAGCAGGCTGTAGAGCCGCTCCCCGCGGGCTTCTGCGAGGCAGCTGTCTGAAGACCTCCGTCTTTCGGGTGTTCCAGGCCGACATGCCCGGTGAGGCAATGTGGGTGCGGCGCTTCAAGCCGTGCTTACTCGGCTGGCGTCGCAGCGATGAAGATGCGGTCGCGCCCGGCTTCTTTGGCGTCGTAGAGCGCATGGTCAGCCGCGCGGAGCAGTTGCTCGGCGCTGTCGCCGTTAACGAAGGCTTCGGCGATGCCGGCGGAGAAGGTGATGGCGGGAAGCTCGACCTCGCCGACATGCGGACGGGACTCGCGCACCTTGGCAGCGATGAAGCTGATGCGCTCCAGCGCCTCGGCCCCATCGGCACCGAGCATGACCACGACAAACTCTTCGCCACCGAAGCGGCAGGCCAGATCGGAGGCGCGCAGATGGGCACGCACGATGCCGGCCACATGGGCGAGCACGGCGTCGCCTGCCTCGTGGCCCCAGGTGTCGTTGACGCGCTTGAAGTGATCGAGATCGAGCATGACCAGCGAGAGTTTTCGGCTCTCGCGCATCGCCCGGTGCAGCTCGCGCGGCAGGGTTTCTGCCAGATAGCGGCGGTTGAGCAGGCGGGTGAGCGGGTCGCGGATAGCCTGTTCGTGGAGCGCCTCGCGCAGGCGGATGTTGGAGAGCGCGAGCTTGAGTGATTCGCTGATCATCGAGGCCAGATGATTGATGCGTGCCCATTCGGCGTCGGTCGTGCCCCTGGGTGCCTTGACGCTCATCAGGCCGAGCGTTTCGCCCAGCACCTGCAGTGGCTGGCAGAGAATGCCGCCTTCGGGCAGCTTGTCGAAGTGTTTGCACATCGGGCCGGCATCGTGGGTTTGCAGGGCGTGACGTTGCCCGCGCCGCATTGCCCAGCAGTCGTGGGGGTCGAAGCTCGCGAGCAGGTTGGCCCCTTCGCCCCAGCTGACCACAGTGCGCAAGGTATTGCCCTCTTCGCCCGCTATCGCCAGGGTGCCGCCACTGCCCAGCTGCAGGCGGCCCAGCGTGCGCTCCAGTACCTCGTAGGCGTCGTGCAGGCTGAGGCTGCTTTGCAGACCCTCGTTGAGCTCATTGAGGCGGGTCAGGTCGCTGGCATGGCGTTCCAGCGCGCTCAAGGCCAGGGTGAGTTGCTGATTGGTTTCTTCCAGGCGGCACTGTGCGGCTTTCTGCTCGGTGATGTCGTGCACCACCCCCACGAGGCGCAAGGCGGCGCCATCAGGGGCGCAGAGAAAGTCACCTGCTGCAGCGAACCATCGGCAGGCACCGTCCGGGCGCAAGATGCGGTACTCGATGTCATACATGGCGCGGCCATGGATGGCGGCGTTCAGCGCCTGCTCGACCAGTGCGCGATCCTCGGGATGAACGCAGGCCAGGTAGGCGCGCATGCCGCCTGTCAATGCGCCGGGTGCATGGCCCAGCAAGACGTCGACTTCGTGCGACCAGCTCATGAAAGCGCTGAGCAGATCGTATTCCCAGCTGCCGATATGCGCGGCGCGTTGCGCCAGCGCGTAGCGGGCTTCGGAGATGGACAGCTTGTGGTGCGCCTCCTGCAGCTCGGCCGTGCGCCGCGAGAGGTCGTCATACAGTTCATTGAGGGAATCGAGCAGCATGGAGAGTGACTCGACCTGCTGCGACATGCCTTCGTGCAAGGCCTCTTCGTGGCTGCCGCCGCGTTGCAGGGTCTGGATCATGCGTGCCATGCGCATGTCCGTGCCGATCACGTGAAAGACCATCCATTTCTTCAGGAAAGGCAGCAGCTTGCACAGTGCCGGCGCGCTCGGTGAGAGGGCGTTTTCCAGCATGCTGGCCACGATGCGCACTTGCTCGGCCAGTGAAACGTGCGCCGTGCGGTGCGCCTCGGCAAACGTGGCATCGAGCTGGTATTCCGCCATCAACTGCTCTTCGGCGGCAAAGTGCATCTGGGTGAATTCGTAGAGCGCCTGCACGCTCGCCAGCAGCACGGGGTTGTCGGCATCTTCGGTGGCCTGGCGTGTCAGCGCATCGAGCAACGCGGACATTTCGCGGTGCTGCGCATCGACCTCGGCCAGGCCCGTGTTGAAGCGCGCGGGCCAGGCCACGTCATCCTCGCTGTCCAATCCGTAGGTCACGCCACGGGCCCTCCCCTTGCACCATGCATGATGCATGCTAGGGCTAACGGCGGGCGGGTGGCGAAACGAACCAGCCTTCCGGGCAGGTTTCTTGCCGCTTATCTGGTGGTGCGACTAAGGCGTGGCGCTGACGAGGTGGTACTGCACCACCGATTTGGACTTCAACTCCTTGCAATGATTGCAGAACCAATTGACGGCGCCGCAGGCCGTCAAACGCTCCAGATCATTGCCGCAGACGTTGCACCGCCCGGCGAGCTGGAAATAGCCGGCACATTCTGCGCACTGCCAGAGTGTGCCGCGTGCCGTCAGGGGCGCGCCGTCGTTCGGGCAAAGCGGGGCTTTCGGGTCAATGCTCATTCGGAACTCCTGCACAGGGATCAAGCGATGATTATCGCCGAGGCGCGCGGGCGCTGCCGTGGCTAGGATCAAGTCTGGCCCCGTCTGCCAGACACTGCCCGGAGAGCCGCATCCCGCTTGGCTCTCCAGCCTGCCTTGCAGTGCTATTTGTGGCCGCCACCGCTCCAGCCGCTGCCCGTGCCGGTCGAGAAGCCCGTGCCATTGCCCCAGCTGCGCGGGCTGCCGCCGCTGCCGGACGAGATGCCGGAGTTGATCGCGGTGCTGGTGAGGACCACGACGAGGGCGTACAGCGCATAGACGAAACGGTTCATCAGTCGTCTCCCACGTCGGCAAAGACGCTGGTACGCGCCGACCAGACCGGCACCCACAGCATCAGCAGCGCCAGACCCAGGATCAGCAGCGTGAGCACGCCGCCGCGAAACAGTTGTGGCGCATTGAAAATCACTGCCGCCCAGCTGGCTGCTTTGGCAAAGCCATGCAGCGGGGATCGGCCAGCGGTCAGTGGGGCAGGCCCGGCGATCGCGTCGGCCGGCCGGCCAAACCACTCGGCAATCTCCCTGGCGGAGACTTTCTGGCTCTTCGACCAGGTGATCTCGGCCTCGCTTTTCTCTTGCGACAGGATGCCATCCGGCCCGTAATAGTCGGTCACCCAGGTCTTGTCGCCGATCGAAACGCGCCAGTTGAAGGCGCCGGCCGCGTAGATCACCTCGCTGCCGTAATCCCACTTCCGGGTGTAGCTGCGCCCGTCATACCGCAGCCCTGTGCCCTGGTCGTCCGGCAGGCGATTGAGCACCGAGGTGCGCGTCCAGCCTTCGTCACTTTCCACCAGCCACAGAAAGCCCTTGGTGGCGTGAAAGAGCAGGTACTCCGTCCAGGTGGACGACTCATCCGAGCCATACTCGCGACAGCGCATCAGGCCGATGAGCTGCCACTTCACCTTGTCGATTGTGGCAACGTCGCCCAGTTGCAGCGTGGTGTGCGCCTGGGTGATCTCGTCATGCTTCTTGAGTACCTCGGCCTTGTCGCCCTCCAGCGCCACCTCGGCATGGCAGCTCGGGCAAACCAGGTGATCGGCCTTGCCCGGCACGTTGTCGATGCCAGCGCCGCAGCTCGGGCACTCCAGCGCTTTGGCCTTGCCGGCGAGCTTGCCGGCCGTGTCTTCCACCTGTTCAGCCGAGCGCAGCAACTGGCACTTCAGCGCCTCCAGCGTCGTCGCCACGCCGAGATAGACTTTCGGGGTCTCACCCTCGCTGTAGTCCAGCGTCAGGAATCGCTCGCCACTGCGAAAATCCGCCACCCGCGCGACATAGCCGCTGCCCACCTGAAACGGCAACTCGCCTTCGCCCGCCACGCACTGTGCCGTGCGCACATCGGTGGCGGTGAAGCGCTGCCCATCCCAAGGAATCACCGCGCCGGGGCGGATCTGCTCGAACGCCGGCGCCTTGCTCGGCGCCCCCTTCTCCAGCGTGAACACGTATTGGCCCGAGCCATCCGACAGCCAGCCTGCCGTGCCATCGTCAAACAGCACATGCCACTCGTTCCAGAAGCCGTCCTCATAGCGCAGCTGGATACGCCCGACCACGGCGAAATTACGCCCCTCGTACTGCCCCGAGGTGGTGATCTGGATGCGGGTGTGATCTTCGATCACCTCGCTCATCCGGCCGATATTGCGCACCACATCGGCCTCGCGCAGCAGCGTGCTGCGGCAATAGCTGCACACCGCCATCACCGAGCCGGCAGACTTGAATTCGACTTGCGCCCCGCAGGCGGGGCAGGCGGTTTTGTGTACATGGCGGTTACGTGCTGATGTAGGGCGGGTTAGGCGAAGCCGTAACCCGCGCGTGAAGGTTGATCAACGATTAGCGGTGATTCCGAACCATCACCCACCCAATCCAGCCCATAAACCCCCGCCTTCACCCAGCGGTGAAAACTCGAATACGGCCAGTCTGACACCGTTTTGACATGATCGTGTTTCACAGGGTTGAAGTGTACATAATCCATGTGACGCTCGAAATCCTTGTCATCGCGCAGCAGGTGTTCCCAGTAGCGATGCTGCCATAGCGTGCCGCAGTGCTTGGCGGCGCGTCGCGCCGTGAGCCATTCGGGACGATGATATTTCTCGCCACAACGCCGCGTTACATACGCCTTGATCAAGCGCCATCGTGTCGAAAAATCCATGTCTCCCTCCGGCAGGGTCCAGATCGCGTGCAAGTGATCCGGCAACAACACCCAGGCATCAATCACGAAAGGGCGTTTCACGCGGACGGTTTCAATGGCCTCGCGCAAAGCACAGCGCACGTCCTCGCCGAGGAGCACCGGCTGCCGGCGCTCGGTCACCACCGTAAAGAAATACGACGCTCCCGCTACCTCCGCCCGCCGATACCGGGACATTCAAGCCTCCGTAAAACAAATTTCGTGGGGCGGGTAGGGCGGGTTAGGCGAAGCCGTAACCCGCGCGTTACCGATTCGCGCCTGCACGAACCTTCACAAAATACATCCAGCATTCACCTTGTTGCCACGAATCGGCATCGCGCCTTGTTTTGCGGGTTGCCGCGCGGGTCAATGACCCGCCCTACAAGGTCAACACCCGTTTCGCAAGGCTGACATCGAGTTGTGACACAATCCCAATATCGTCATGCAGATTCCAGAACCGGGTTGCCCCGATTTCTTCGCTATCGATTACCTTAGCATCAGCTTCCAGCAGGCAGCTAAATAATGCGCCGTACTCCAGTCGCTGTTCCTTGCCTAACCGCCACGCCATCACGCCGACGAACTCCAGCGATGCTGGAGTCTGGCCGCTCTCCTCCAGCAATTCCCGCCGGGCACAAGCTTCAGGCGTTTCACCCGACTCGATCACGCCCCCTGGCAATTCCCAGCATTGGCGCCAATTGTTGAACACGAACAAGACCTCATCCCCGCGTTGGCATACCACCAGACTATGTGTCAGCGGCGCCACGCCCGCCAATTCGTCAAGACCGCAACGAGTCAGTGAAATCAGCTTGTTGCCGTGTTGATCGATTTCTTCCATGTATCGCGTCCCCCGCCTCAAGAATTAGTCAAGGGCGGGTTAGCCGAAGGCGTAACCCGTGCGGTTCTATTTGAACGAATGCCCTTGTGGGTTAAGCACGGCCTTCATCCTCACTTTATAAACTGCGCGCTCAGCGGATATTTCCACGCAGTACCTTCTCCGGCCTTGATCGCACCAATAATGCAGAAAGTAACGTCCAGTACGAACAGGATGATCAGGAGCGGAATGCCAATCAGGACGAAGCATGCAGGGATCAGGACGATCAGCAGCATGAGATTGGTTATCACCCAGTTGACGACGTTTCGACCGTTCTCGGCAATGAATTCATTTTTGTCTTTGTAGAGCAGCCACATGACGATTGGCATCGCGACTCCAAAAACCGGGATCACAAATCCAAGAAACTGGGAGAGGTGCAAGCACATGGCGTACGACTTTTCATTCACCCCCAGAACAGGCCCTGGGGGGTCGTCCTCCGAGGAATCACCCAGTAGTTTTGCCTTTTCGCGCTGAAACTCTTGCTCCGTCAGGGCGCCTGAAAGTCTGAGTTCGTCCAGTTTTTTGAGTTCATCGTATTTCATGTGTTTCCTTGGCGGCTTCGTAAGATTTTGTCCAAGTTGTTTTACTGGCTTTGCAGCCGTGTAAGGCGGGTTAGTCAAAGGTTTAACCCGCGCGGGTCAAGCGACCCGCCCTGCATGGCTGCGCGCATCTCATCCATCAATCGCAAGCCTTCTACGTTCAGAAAGGGACGGACAGTGCGCCAAGGCAGGACAGTTTCTGCCTCACAGGCGCGCCCAGCACGGGCCACATACGGGCTGGCGGCCATCCCTTCAGGGGTAGGCCAGAAATTCCAGCTGAAGGCTTCGCTGAGAACTTCGCGACAGTCTTGGTCGAGCTTCTTTCCATAGCTGGCGAGAAGTTTGCCAGAAAGTGTACTGCCAGAAACAATCTCTTTGTCATACGGTGGCTTTAGCCAGACTTTCTGCAACACCTCCTTGCCACTCGAGCGGCTGAGCACTAGTCCACCCGTTCCTCCATCTGGGTGATTTCCTCCACAGTCGTAGTAACGCGCCCAGGCCACCCTGCGTCGGCGTCACGTAAGCAATCCGCTCAGTACTGTCGTAGTCCAACATGTCCAGCCAGATAGTGTCGCCGCCGCATGTGAGCAAGTTATCGACGCCATTATCTAGGCGCGTTTTAAGGGCCTTGCCTAACGGGCTGGGTATTGTCTCATCAAGGACTACGCCGCTGAGTTTGCGTCCCTTGACACTCTTGACACTCACGTCATGCCAGGCCAACCCGCCCAACTGGAAATATTTACCCTTTGTCATCGGAGTCATCGCACGCAAAGGCGCAATGAACGCGGGGTTTTCGCATGGGTAAGGGGATTTGGTCACTTTTTGCAGGGGAATACTCCGAAGCCGAATCGGCGTGGGGTGTGCGCCATCCTTCGTAGTCCATTCCCCGACAATCCTTTTCTTTACAGGGTCTGACAATTCCCAGCGCCCGGTGAGACCAGCGTCTTTAGCCGCGAACTCCCGCCAAAACCCGTCATCCGGGGCGAGATTCAGGGTATGGCCATTAGCCAAATAGTAGTAACGCCCCCAGTTGCCGTTATCGAAGCAGGCGATGACATCAAGCCTGCCTATTTGCCCCCGCCAGACGCCGGTTTGCGTGTCGCTGGCCGCATGGGCAGCAGGTAAAATCAAAGCTAAAAACAACAGTAGCAATGCTCTGATCATTGATGGACATCTCCTAAGGCCATATAGAAGGGCGGGTTGGCTGGAAGCGTAACCCGCGCGGTTCCGGTTTTCGCCAGTTCGCAGCGCGGGTTACGGCTTCGCCTAACCCGCCCAACCCAAACCTCCCAATCCGCAAGCCATCCCTACCCCAGCATCTTCTTCAACACTTCCGCCTTCGCGGTGTCGTAATCCGTTTGGGTAATCAGCCCCTGGTCGAGCATCACCTTGAGCTTGCCGAGCTTGGCGGTGGGGTCGTCAGCGACCGGTGCCGGGGCTGCTGGTGCTGCGGCCTGGTTAAGGCCATTCATGGCTTGGCCCATGGTGTTTGCCATCATCTGGCCCATGCCGAAGCCCACACCCACGCCCGCGCCGATGCCGGCCAGCCCGCCTTCGTTCTGCGCGGCGAGCGGGATGCTGCTGGCCATCTGGTACTGGGTGAACTTGTTGAGGTCGCCCATCATGCCCATCGAGATGCGGGTGTCGATGGCTTTCTGCAGCTCCTCGGGCAGCGATACGTTTTCAACGGCGAAGTTGTCGAGGGCGAGACCGTAGCGCTCGAATACCGGCAGCATGCCTTCCTTGAGCTTGTCGCTCATCAGCATCTGGTTGGCCGCCATGTCGAGGAAGGGTACGTCGCTGCTGCCAAGCAGGCTGGTCATGGTGGCGACGACCAGGTTGCGCAGTTGCTGCTCCATGTCGTCAACGGTGTAGACCTCACGCGTGCCGCTGATCTCGGCGAAGAACTTCTGCGGGTCGGCCATCTTGTAGGAATAGATGCCGAAGGCACGCAGGCGCACCATGCCGAAATCCTTGTCGCGGATCGTGACAGGTTGCTGGGTGCCCCACTTGCGGCCGATCTGCAGCCGGGTGCTGAAGAAGTAGACGTCGCTCTTGAAGGGGGATTCGAAGAATTTGTCCCAGTTCTGCAGGTAGGTGAGGATGGGCAGGGTCTGAGTGGTGAGCTTGTAGTTGCCGGGGGCGAAGACGTCGGCGACCTTGCCTTCGTTGACGAAGACCGCCATCTGCGATTCGCGCACCGTGAGGGTCGCGCCGTTCTGGATTTCCATGTCCTGCATGGGGTAGCGCCAGGCGAGCACGCCGTCGCCGTCTTCGTTCCATTGCAGGACGTCGATAAACTGTTTCTTGATGAAATCGGTCAGGCCCATTTGAGATCTCCCTCGCAGGTTCGTCGGTCACGTATTGCGGTTGTATCGAACAAAAATGATATCGGCTGAACTTTCTATCTTGGCAAGGGCGCTCGTCATGAGTTCGAGTGCTCCGCCTTCGCCGAAGCCGCCCGTCCCTGCCCCGATAATTGGAAACGCGACGGACGAGAAGTGTGCGTCATTGACGATCTGCATAGCAGAGTTCACGGACTTCTGGATTGACTCTTTGTTTGAACGCCACAGCATGTTGATTCCAGCAACATGAATAATGCCCTTGAACGGCAACTTGCCGGCGCGTGTCAGAACTGCTCCGCCAAGTGGGATGGGGCCGTGGCGTCCTAGCTCCAGAAATGGTCCATACCCCGCTGCCGACTTGATCGCTCCGGAAACTCCCTGCGGTAGGAGCAGCCACCACGGAATGATGTTTCGATTCCACGCGTTGACGATGACCTCAACGGATTGGTTGAGCAGGTTGCCTTCGACGATTGTTGGACTGGCCATGGTGGTCGCGGTGGATGGGTCAGGGTGCAGAGGAATAAAACCCCTGCTTGGTGTGTCGATCAAAGCCGGCAGATTCATAAAAGCGCAGGGTGGCGTCGTCCTTTCGTCCGGTCAGCAGCATCAGCTTGTAGCAGCCCTGCTGCCAGGCGAGCGCCTGCGCGTGGCGCAAGAGCGCCCGGGCGTGGCCCTGGCGGCGGTGGCGGGCGGTGGTGACGACGTTTTCGATCAGCCCGTAAGGGCGGCAGGCCCGTGTCAGGTTCGGGAGGATCGCCAGTACGCAGGTGCAGACGAGTTCGTGGCCGATGAAGCCGCCCAGGCAGTGCAGTTTGGGGTCATCGAGCATCGTCTGCCAACTGGCGAGCACGGCCTCGCGCGCGGGCAGCGGGGCGTCGTTGGGGTTGAGCTCCGCGTACAGCGCCAGCAAGGCGTCGAGATCGCCGTGCGCCAGTGCGCGGATGGACAGGGCGCCCATGGCGGGGCTGTCAGGAGAGGCAGGCACCGTTGATCAGGCCGATGGCGAGCGAGATCGAGCCAATCAGCGCGCCCATGGCCACGTTGTTGGCCTCCAGGGCGGCTTTCATCTCCGGCAGGGCCTTGCTGAGCAGGAGGAAGGCGGCGAGCTGCACGAGCATGGCAACCGCGACCCAGACGAGAAAGTCGAGATAACCGGGCAGATGCTGGATGCCGGAGGCGACGGTGAGCGAGAAGCCGATCAGGGTGCCGCCGAAGGAGAGGGCGGGGGCCACGCAGCCCTTGCGGATCAGCCGGATTTCGGCAAACGGGGTGAGGCGCAGGTAGGCGAGCACGAAAATGCCGACGAGTGCGAACCCCGTGAGGAGGTGCATCAGGTAACCCTGGATCAGCTGAATAGTCACGACGGTCTCCGGTGCAGGAAGGGCGTTTCAAGCATAATGCCCGTCGGATGATGCCACCAATCGCTGTGCCGACGCTATCCCGATGTCCAACCGCCTGCTGATCCTCTCTGTCTTCATCGTGGCCTCATGCGGGCTTGCCTACGAGCTCGTGGCGGGGGCGCTGGCGAGCTATCTGCTCGGCGATTCCGTGCTGCAGTTCTCGTCGATCATCGGCTGCTATCTGTTTGCGATGGGCGTGGGCTCGCACTTCTCGAAATACATCAAGGACGAAGACCTCCTCGCCCGCTTCATCGATATCGAGCTGCTCGTGGGCCTGGTGGGCGGCGTGTCCGCCACCCTGCTGTTTCTGGTGTTCGCGTGGGTCGCGGCACCTTTCCGCAGCGTGCTCTATGCCCTGGTGTTCGTCGTGGGGGTGCTGGTGGGGATGGAGATCCCGCTGGTGATGCGGATCCTGAATGCGCGCCAGGCGGCGTTCTCCGAGCTGGTGAGTCGTGTGCTGACCTTCGATTACCTCGGCGCGCTGTTCGTCTCGCTGCTCTTCCCCATGGTGCTGGCGCCGATGCTGGGGCTGGCGCGCACGGCCTTTCTCTTCGGCATCGCCAATGCTGGCGTGGCAATGGTGGCCGTGCGGGCATTTCGGCATGAGCTGAAGCACGCGGGCAGTCAGGCGCTGCGCGCCAGCATGGTGCTCTGCCTCCTGATCGCCGGCTTTCTGCTCGCCGATCGCGTCACCCAGTGGAGCGAGCGCGGCCTGTTCGGCGACGAGATCGTGCACGCCGAAACCACGCCCTACCAGCGCCTGGTGGTGACGAAGTGGCATGACGACCTGCGTCTCTACATCAATGGCAACCTGCAATTTTCCAGCCGCGACGAGCACCGCTACCACGAGGCCCTGGTGCACCCCGCGCTGTCCGCCCTGCCGGCGCCGCGGCAAGTGCTGGTGCTGGGTGGTGGTGATGGCCTCGCGGTGCGCGAGATCTTGAAGTACCCCAGCGTCGAGGCGGTGACGGTGGTGGATCTCGACCCCGCCATGACGCGCCTGTTCGCCCGCGCTCCCCTGCTGACGGGCTTGAACGGCGGCGCTCTCCGCGACAAACGGGTAAAAATCGTGAATGAGGACGCCGGCCAATGGCTGGAAACGGCGACGCAGCACTACGACGCCATCATCATCGACTTGCCCGACCCCAACAGCTACGGTCTTGGCAAACTCTACTCCGAGCCAATGTATCGGCTGGTGCGCAAGCGCCTGGCGGAAACCGGCCTGCTGGTCGTGCAATCCACCTCGCCTTATTTTGCCCCGCGCGCCTACTGGTGCGTGGCCGCCACCCTGGAAGCAGCCGGCTTCAAGACCTATCCCTACCACGCCTACGTCCCTTCGTTCGGCGAGTGGGGTTTCATCCTCGCCGACACGCAGGGCCGCTATCAGCCCCCCACACACTATGCTGTCAGCCTGCGCTGGCTGGACGCCGCCGTGACGCGCGAGCTGTTCAGGTTTCCCGCCGACATGTCGCGCGTCGAGGTGGAACCCAATCGTCTGAACAGCCAGAACCTGGTGCACTACTTCGAGGAAGACTGGCACAAGGTGATCCGGTAAGCAGATGTTATTGAAGTGTTTCAGTTGTAATCGAACGTAAGCACCCACCCGTCTGCGACATTGTCATGGCTAAGATGCGCGCTCCAACATTGAAGGAGCATGCAAATGAAGCCTGTTGTTCTGGTGCCGCTGCTGGCGGTGATCGCGGCCTGCGGCGGTGGGGGTGGCGGCACGGCGGAGCCTGCCAAGCCGACGATTGTGGAATGCATGACGCCGAAGGTGGGGGTCAAGTTCGAGACTGACTCGTGGTCTGAGTCGTACACGCCCGGATTGTTGCTCTACGACTTCGGTGACAAACGCTTTGAAGTGCTGGAGAAGACGTTTGAAGGGCGGCCTGTGTTGAGTATTCGCGCCTACAGTGCAAACACAACGGCCTCGGGCGCCGTATATTGGCATTACGACTATGCCAAGGCCGTTGTGGCGACTTCGTCCGGGTTTCAGCTGCTCGGGGCTGAGGGGGCTATCGGCGAACCCCGAGATGGCTGGCGGCTCGTCTATTCTCCACCTGTGACAACCCCGGTTACGTTGGCGATTGGAACGCCAGCCGTGCGGGAGTACGCGGGCACACTTACGCGTGCAGTGGCAGGGTCTGCTGAAGAAGTGAGTACTATCAGTGGCCAGGACCGCATTGAGCTGCTTGGGTATGAAGACATTACCGTTGCCGACGGCCAAATCTTGCAGAACGTTTGCAAGGTGAAAGTATCGAGCGAGGCGAGTTCCTTCATTCACGAGTGGTACGCGGCAGGCTACGGGCTCGTGGCGCGTGAGGTTTTCGATGTTGACGGCAAGCTCGTCATGCGGGATCTGATCGCACGCATTGAGCAAGCACCGTGAGCGCTGGCGGCCTCTGCGCGTGGGGCGAATGCGCAGACTGCGCTAAGATCGGCGCATGCAACGTCGTACCTTCCTCACTCTCTCCGCCGCGAGCGGCCTGAGCGCTTGTCTGCCACGCCTGCCCTGGCAGCAGCCACCCGTGTCGGTGCTGCGGCCGGGAATGGAGATGGGGCATCGCCTGCGGGACGGCGTGCCGGCGCCCGATCCGGCGCGCACGCGGCAGGTGGAGGTGGCCATTCTCGGCAGCGGTGTTGCAGGCCTGTTTGCGGGCTGGCGTCTCGCCCAGCAAGGCTTTCAGGATTTCTGCGTGCTCGCTGGCCCGGAAGCCCACGGGAATGCCGCCGCGGGCAGCCTGGGTGGCATCGGCTGCCCGCGGGGGGCGCACTACCTGCCCTTGCCGAGCCGGGAGTCGGCCCACGTTCGCGAGATGCTTGCGGAATTCGGCATCCTGCAGGGCAATCCGCAGGCGGATCGCCCGGTCTATGACGAGACGGCGCTCGTCCATGCGCCCGAAGAGCGCTTGCTCATCGGCGGGGTCTGGCAGGCGGGGCTCGTGCCGCAGCACGGCCTGGATGCCACCGAGCAGGCGCAGTGCCAGCGCTTTATCGCGACCCTGCACGACCTGAGCACGGCGCGTGGACAAGACGGGCGCAAAGCCTTCGCGATGCCGCTGGCGCTGTCTTCAAGAGACCCCGCCTTTCGCCAGCTGGACACCGAGCGTTTCGCCGACTGGCTGACGCGAGAGGGATTCACGGGTAATGCCGTGCGCTGGTACGCCAACTACTGTTGCCGGGATGACTATGGCGCCGGCATCGACGAGGTATCCGCCTGGGCGGGCATCCATTACTTTGCCAGCCGGGCCGGACAGGCGGCCAATGCGGAAGACGGCAGCGTCTTGACCTGGCCAGAGGGTTTGCACGCGCTGACCCGCCGGATGTGCGAGCGAATCGGCGCGCGGCGCATCCAGCAGGGAACGGCTGTCAGTGTCCGTCCACGTGGCAAGGGGGTGGAAGTCGTCTGCCTGGAGGCGTCCGGGCAATCGTCATTTCTTCTCCGTGCGAAGCGGGTGATTCTGGCCATGCCCTTGCACGTTGCCGCGCGGATTCACGATCTGTCGGCCTACGGCTTTGTGCGCGAGCGCGATCAGCCGCCCCATGCCGCCTGGATGGTGAGCAACTTCCTGCTTGACGGCTTTCCCGTTGAACGCAGCGTACAGCAGCCCTTGGCCTGGGATAATGTGGTGTACGGCGGCGCTGGACTGGGCTGGGTGGTGGCGACGCACCAGTGGCTTCGCCTCGCCCGGCCCGCGCAGACAGTGTTCACGGCCTACCACGCGTTCTCCGGTCAGGCTCCGAGCGCTGTGCGCAGCCAGATGCTGAACGCGACGCCCGAGGCTTTGCTGGACGTGGCAGGTCAGGATCTTCGCGCCGCCTACGGCGATGACTTTGAGCGCCGGGTTGTGCAAGCGGAAATCAGCTTGCGCGGCCATGCCATGGCAATTCCGACGCCGGGGTTTTTAAGTCGTCCCGGGATCGACGCGCTGCGCCATGCCGATGGCGCCATCCTGTTTGCGCATGCCGATCTCTCGGGGCTTTCGGTGTTTGAAGAAGCCAGCAACCAGGGCGATCTGGCTGCCCGAAAGATTCTGGGGGCTTGACGATTTCCAGCCGCTGGCCGAAGCTAGGCGGGCGTGAGTTCTTAACCCCCCAAAAAATGAATGGAGAGATCATGGATAACCGTCGCCGTACCCTGTTGTTTGTTGCGCCTGCTGTGGCCCTGGGTCTGGCCGTCGGCCGCGATGCGATGGCGCAGGCCAAGCTGACCGAGTCCGATCCGACAGCCGCTGCGCTGGGCTACAAGGAAGATGCGAGCAAGGTCGATACGAACAAGTTCAAGAATATTGTGAAGGGCAGCAATTGCTCGAACTGCAACTTCTACCAGGGTGCCGCCACGGCACCGTCGGCGCCCTGTACGGCCCTGGGTGGCAAGCTTGCCATGGGCAAAGGCTGGTGCGCGGCCTGGGTGAAGAAGGTCTGAGCCCGCCCGCCACAGCTTGCCAACGAAACCACTCTACGGAGTGGTTTTTTTATGCCTCGAAGCGCCGCACGGGCTGGGCTTCTGCAGGCAGCTGCCCGGAGAGCCAAGCGGGGTGCGGCTTGGCGGATAGGTCTCTGGTCCCGCGCCCGGTGCTGACTCAGGCCGTCCGCAAGGCGGTGATGACGGGGGCGGTGTCCGGGCGGATGCCGCGCCAGAGATAGAAGCACTCGGCACCCTGCTCGACGACCATGCCCAGGCCATCGGCGGCCAAGCCTGCGCCGGCCGCGCGGGCGGCGACGACAAAGGCGGTGGGGTCCTTGCGATAGGCCATGTCATAGGCAAGCGAGTCGCGATGCCAGACGCTGGCCGGGATGGGGGGGACGTCGTTGCTCATGCTGGCGGCAGAGCCGTTGATGACCACATCGAAACTGCCATGAATGTCTGCGAAACCACCGCCCGCCAGTGCAATGCCGTTGGCGTTTGAACGGAACTCCTCAGCCAGATCGCTTGCTTTGTTTGCCGTGCGGTTGGCGATGAAGACTTCGGCGGGTGACTGGTCAAACAAGGGGAGCAGCGTGCCTCGGACGGCACCGCCGGCGCCGATCAGCAGAACGCGCTTGCCGCGGAGCGCGACGCCGAGGTTATGGGTGATGTCACGCACGATGCCAAAGCCATCGGTGTTGTCTCCGAGAATGCTGCCGTCTGGCATGAAGCTGAACATATTGATGGCGCCCGCCGCGCGGCCGCGCGGGGTAAGGGAGTCGGCCAGTTCGAAGGCTTCGAGCTTGAAGGGCATGGTGATGTTCATGCCCTTGCCGCCGCCGGCCTGAAAACTGCGCACCCCCGCAACGAAGCCATCAAGCTCGGCAAAGATGGCGCTGTATTCCAGGTCTTGCCCGCATTGGCGGGCAAACGCGGTTTGCAGAGCAGGGGATTTTGCTTGGGCGATGGGGTTGCCGATGATGGCGTAGCGGTCGGTCATGCGGGGGCTCCGTGCGTGGCGGGCGAGTCAGGGGCGAGAGTTTAGCAGCCCGCTCCGCACGGAGTTTGTGTCGCTAGCGAACGCCTTTGTCGAGCCGCATCTTGACGTAGCTGCCGGGGGCGTCGTCGAGCACGGCAAGCTTGCCCCGCGTCGGATCGCGCGACGCTACCTGGGCCGGGTTCTGCGCGCTGACCCAGGCCTGCCAGTCGGTCCACCACGAGCCCGTCTGGTGGGTCGTGGCGGCCAGCCAGTCTTCGGCGGATTCGGGATAGGTGCTGCTCTCTCCGGCCCAGAAGCCGTATTTGTTGGCGGCGGGCGGATTGACGATGCCGGCGATGTGGCCTGAGCCACCCAGCACGAAGCGCAGCGGGCCGCTCAGGCATTGCGCGCCGGCATAGGTGGTCTTCCAGGGGGCAATGTGGTCTTCGAGCGTGGAGATGAAATAGCTGGGAATCTTGACCTTGGCGAGATCGATCTTGACGCCACAGACTTCGATGCCGCCGGGCTTGCGCAGGGCGTTCTCGATGTACATCTTGCGCAGATAGAAGCTGTGCATCTTGGCCGGCATGCGGGTGGAATCGGAGTTCCAGTACAGCAGGTCGAAGGGGAAGGGGTCGCGGCCGAGCAGGTAGTTGTTGACCACGAATGACCAGATCAGGTCATTGGCGCGCAGCATGTTGAAGGTGGTCGCCATTTCGCTGCCTTCGAGGTAGCCGCGTGCGAACATCTTCTTCTCCAGGTGGCTCACCTGCGCTTCATCGATGAAGACCCCAAGCTCGCCGGGTTGCGAGAAATCGAGCAGCGACGTGAAGAAGGTGGCCGAGGCAATGCGTTTGTCACGTTTTCTGGCCATGTACGAGAGTGTGGTGGCGAGCAGGGTTCCACCGAGGCAGTAGCCGATCGCATTGATCTCCTTCTCGCCTGTCTGGGTTTCGACCGCGTCGACGGCCGCCAGGACGCCTTCGGTGACGTAATCCTCAAAGCCTTTGTTGGCGTGCCGCGCGTCGGGGTTGATCCAGCTGATGACGAACACGGTGTGGCCCTGGTCCAGCGCCCACTTGATCAAGGAATTCTTCTCGCGCAGGTCGAGGATGTAGTACTTGTTGATCCACGGCGGCACGATCAGCAGGGGGCGTTTCCAGACTTTTCCGGTGGTGGGCGTGTAGTGCAGGAGTTGCATCAGCTCATTCTGGAACACGACCTTGCCGGGCGTGGTGGCGACATTCTTGCCAAGCTCGAAGGCATGGGCATCGGTCATCCTGATCTTGAGCTGTCCATCCCCTTCTTCGATGTCGCGCAGCAGGTTGTTGAAGCCCTTGATCAGGTTCTGCCCGTGGCTGCGCATGGTCTCGCGGAAGACCTCCGGATTGGTCACGGCAAAATTGGAGGGCGACAGGGCGTCAATATATTGCCGGGTGAAGAAGTTCACTTTCTTCTGCACGTTTTCGTCCAGGCCTTCCACGCTGGCCACGGTGTCGTGGAAGTGGCGGGCGGCAATCAGGTAGCTTTGCTTGACGAAGTCGAAGATGAAGTGGTCTTGCCAGGCGTCGTCCTTAAAACGTTTGTCTTCCTTGGCAGGCGCTGCGATCGGTGTGGGCGACATGCCCCAGAGGCGCAGCATCGAGTGTTGCCAGAGCGAGAAGTAGTCCCATACCAGATGCATTTGCAGCTGCGCCATGCGATAGGGATCGGCGAGCAGTTTGCCCATCATGTCCATGAAGGCCTGCGCCAGGCCGAGCTCGTCGCTTGGTGGCTGAATGCCTTTGCTGACCTGGCGCTGGATATGTTCGCTGATCAGCTTGGAGGTGCGCTGTGCGACCTCGGCATAGGTCTTGGCGACTTCGGTGGGGTCGGGCAGTTCTGCTTTGTCAGCTTCGTTCGCTTGGTTGGCCATGCTCGGACTCCTGGTGCACAAGGGTTCAGTAAACGTCGGTCATGCGGGGTCGGCGTTAGCCTGAAAACGGATCAGGCCGTCAGCGTCTTCGATTCTGTGCGCGCCACCGCTTTGCCAGAGGTGGTTCAGGTGGGCAATGGCTTCGCTCATGGCAAACATCGTCTGGTGCGGATCCAGTTCGCGGCGAAACAGGGTTTCGAGCAGATCGGCCGCACTGCACGGCTTGGCCAGCGCCTGACGCATTGTGGCAGCGCGTTCGGTGTGGTGCGCATGGAGCTGCCCTATCCGGGCATGCAGGCCGATGAATGGAAGGCCGTGCGCGGGCAGGACGAGCGTATCGGCCGGCAGATCGGCAAAGCGGTCGATCGAATCCAGGAAGCGCCCAACGGCGTCATCGCAAGGTGTCGCAGCGGGCACAGCGACATTGGTGGTGATGCGCGGCAGCAGCATGTCGCCAGAGATCAATATGCCCAATTCGGCGCAGTACAGGGCGATGTGCTCTGGCGAATGGCCCTGTCCGACGATACAGCGCCAGGCGTGCGCGTTGATGCGGATGACATCCTGATCGGCGAGCCGATGGTGATGCTGCGGCAGGCTCGGCACGCCCCGGCGATAGACGTTGCCGCGGGCGGCAAGTTTGCCAAGGCGGGACGCATCCAGCCCGTGTACGCGAAAGTGCGCCAGCATGGCGTCGACGCTGTAGGGGCCGAGCGCGTGGTAGAGGGCATGCGCGAGCAGAAACTCGCCGGTCGACATCCACACCGGCGCATGGTGCTGCTGTGACAGCCATTCCGCATTGCCCAGGTGATCCGGGTGATAGTGCGTGGCGAGGATCCGTGTCAGTGGACGGCCCGCGTCAGCAAGTGTGTTGCTCAGCACCGCGCGGCTCTCCGCATCGCCTAGCCCGGTATCAATCAGGCAGGCGCCCGCCTCGTCATCCAGCAGCCACAGGTTGATGTGATCGAGGCTCCAGGGCAGGGCAAGGCGCAGCCAGCGTACGCCCGGCGCGATCTCAAGCAGGGCGCCGGCCGTGGGCGGTGCGGGGTGAGGGTAGTGCAAGGGGCCGGGATGCATGGGGGATCCGATCTTCGTGCGTGAGGCGGGGTGACAACGGATGATGCATCGCAGCACGACCGGCTGCAAGCCTGCCGAAGCCGATCGTAGGACGAGCCTGTCTTTCTGCCCGGGGGCGGCACATAATCTGAACAGAAGGCGTGCAGCTCGCGCATCACCGATTGGAATTGCGGAGGATTGCAGATGGCTAAAACCGTGCTCGTAGCGGGCGCAAGTCGGGGGATCGGCCTCGAATTTGCGGTGCAGTACGCGGCGGATGGCTGGAATGTCATTGCGGGTTGTCGCAACCCGGCGCAGGCGAGGAGCTGGCTGCCGCCAAGCGTGGATCTGCAGCCGCTGGATGTCACCGATCTGTCCTCGATCGACGCGCTGGGCGAACATCTGGCAGCCGTGGCGCTGGATCTGGTCATCATCAACGCGGGGGTTTCCGGCCCCGACGCTGTGGGGTTTGTGGCGCCCGATGCCGTTTCGTTCGATACCGTGATGCATACCAACGTGCTGGGCCCGATGCGCCTGATCCAGACCTTGGGCGCCAATGTGGCCGCGGCGGGCGGGGTGGTGGCTGTGCTGTCGTCGAAGATGGGATCGATCGAACACGCGGATGCGGCCAATGCGCTGACGTATCGTTGCTCCAAAGCGGCCGCGAACATGGTGGTCAAAGCTGCGTCCTGTGTCTTCGGGCCGCTGGGGGCGATTGTCATTGGCTTGCATCCAGGCTGGGTACGCACCGATATGGGGGGGCCGAACGCCCACCTCGGGGTGACGGAGTCGGTCGAGGATCTGCGTGAGGTTATCGCCGGAGTCTCTGGCGGAAGTAACGGCGGATTCTTCGATTACACGGGGCGCCAGTTGCCGTGGTAAGCACGGAAGCCGATTTGCCGGCATCGCCCTGCGTGCGGTGCTGCTGCCTGGATGATCGCACCGATACCTGTGTGGGCTGTTTCCGGACGCTTGCCGAAATCATGCGCTGGGGCAATGCGAATGCGGAGGAGCGTCGGCAGATTCTGTCGCGGTGCGCGCAACGCCGGGCCGAGCGCCCGTCCGTCGAGGGCGGGTCACGCGGCTGAGGGCGTGGCACAATCACGTGCCAGGCCTTGAGGCCTGAAGTGCTGCAAGGCTCTCCGGAATCTCGTCATGCAACTCATACTGATCAGTGGATTATCGGGTTCAGGCAAAAGCATCGCGCTGAACGTGCTGGAAGACGCAGGCCTGTACTGCGTCGACAACTTGCCGGTTACGCTGTTGCCGCAACTGGTGGTGCAACTGCGCGCGGAGGGAAGCACCCGTGCGGCGGTGGCGGTGGACGTGCGATCGGGGAACAGCATCAAGGCACTGCCCGAGGTCGTCGAACACCTGCGCGAGTTGGTGGAAGACCTGCGCTTCATCTTTCTCGATGCCCGCGATGCGACCTTGCTGGCGCGATTCTCCGAGACGCGCCGGCGACACCCGCTGGCCGATGACGCGATGACCGTGCAGGAGGCGATTGCGCGCGAGCGGGAAATGCTCTCGCCGGTGGCGGTGCTCGGGCAACGCATGGATACCAGTCAGCTGCATCCCAATGTACTGCGCGCCTGGGTGCGCGAGCTGGTTCAGGCCGGGCCTGCGCCGGGGATCACCTTGCTGTTTCAGTCGTTTGGTTTCAAGCATAGCGTGCCGGTTGATGCCGATATGGTTTTCGATGTGCGTTGCCTGCCAAACCCCTTTTATGACCCGGCGATGCGCACCCTGACCGGGCTTGATCAGGCCGTGGTGGATTTTCTGGATGCCTCTGACGACGTAGCCCGCATGGCGGGTGACATCCGGCGCTTCGTGGCGGACTGGCTGCCGTCATTCGTCGCCGATGGGCGCAACTACTTCACGGTGGCGATTGGCTGCACGGGCGGGCAGCATCGCTCGGTGTATCTGGTCGAGTGGTTGAGCCGGGCGTTCGCGGGGTCCTACAAGGTCATGGTGCGTCATCGCGCCCTGGCGGCTGGGCAGAAAGCCGAGCCGAGGTGAGGCAGATGTGGCGCCATGCGGCGCTCTGGCTGTGCGGGATGCGGCCGGGCGATTACGCGCTGTTGCTCGTTGCCGTGCTGGCGACGGGCTATGCCGGACGTCATTTTTGGGGGGCTGACCACCCCGCGCTGGCCGTGGTGCGTGCGGGCGGCAAAACGGTGGCCAGCTTGCCGCTGGACCGGCCGGGCCGTGTGCAGGTACGCGGGCCCTTGGGCCTCACCCACATCGAGGTAGAGCCGGGGCGCGCGCGGGTGGCCGCGGACCCCGGGCCACGTCAGTACTGCGTCAAGCAGGGCTGGCTGACGCGCAGCGGCGCGGCCGCGATCTGCGCGCCGAACGAAGTCAGTCTGCTGCTTGAGGGGCGCCGCAGCAGCTACGATTCTCTGAGTTACTGATGATGACTGAGCCCAAACGCGTGGTGGCGGATGCATCGGACTTTCGCGTGGCACGATACGCTGCGGCGGCGATTGCGCTGTCGGTTGCCGAGGCAGCGATTCCGAGCCCTTTGCCCGGCGTAAAACCGGGCCTGGCGAACATCATCGTGCTGCTGGTGCTGATGCGTCACGGCTGGGCAGAGGCGGCCTGGGTTGCCTTGCTGCGCGTATTTGCCGCCAGCCTGCTTCTGGGCCAGTTGTTGGCGCCAGGGTTCTTTCTCAGCCTGGCGGGCAGTGTGGCCAGTCTCGCGGTACTTGCGGCGGCCACGCGCTTGCCATCGCGCTGGTTTGGCCCGGTCAGCCTTAGTCTGCTGGCAGCGTTCGGGCATATTGGGGGCCAGATGATGCTGGCCCGGTTGTGGCTGGTGCCGCATGAGGGCCTGTGGGCCTTGTGGCCGATTTTCTCGATGACTGCGACGATATTCGGCGCGGCCAATGGTTTGATCGTGGCGCGTTTGCTGAGCGTCGATGACAAGGAGACCGCAGGATGAACAAGACCATTGCAGTGGCGCTGACAGGCGCTTCCGGCATGCCCTACGGCTTGCGCCTGATCGAATGCGTCTTGTTGTCGGGCGCGCGGGTGCAGGTGTTGTATTCCCAGGCTGCGCAGATCGTGATGAAGCAGGAGTTGCACCTCGCCCTGCCTTCCCGTGCGAGCGATGCCCAGCAATGGTTCTGCAAGCGCTTCGAGACGGATGCCTCGCGTTTGCAGGTGTTTGGTCGCGAAGAATGGTTTGCGCCGCTCGCATCGGGCTCCAATCCCCCGGACGCGATGGTGGTCTGCCCCTGCACGATGGGCACACTCGCCTCGATTGCAGCCGGTCTCTCGGCTGACCTGATCGAGCGCGCAGCCGATGTGTGCATCAAGGAGGGCCGCAAGCTGGTGCTGGTGCCGCGTGAAGCACCGTTCTCGACCCTGCATCTGGAAAACATGCTGCGTCTGTCGCGCATGGGGGTGGTGATCCTGCCGCCCAATCCCGGTTTCTATCACCACCCGGAAACCGTGCAGGATCTGGTGGACTTCGTCGTCGCCCGGATCCTTGATCAGATTGGCGTTCCGCAAACCCTCATGACCCGCTGGGGAGCTTGAGGGGGCGACACACGCGTCATGCAGCCGGCCTGGGCTCCCCCGGTGTGGAGATCACGACGCGATTGCGTCCGGCGTTCTTGGCTTCATAGAGCGCGGCGTCGGTGCGCTGGATGAAGGCTGTGAGGTCTTCGCCGTGCGCGATCGTGGCAACCCCGATGCTCATGGTAAGCCGCAGCCCGTTTGGCCATGTGCCCTGGGCAACCGTTTCCAGCAGCTTCTTCGCCAGCGAGACGGCGGCATCCAGCGGCGTGTCGGGGCAGAACAGGAAAAACTCCTCGCCGCCCCAGCGCACAATGTAGTCGCGCTGGCGAACCGAGGCGCGCACCAGGCGGACGAACTCCACCAGGACCTGATCGCCGGTGTCGTGCCCAAAGCTGTCGTTGACGCGCTTGAAGTGATCCAGATCGCAACACAGCAAGGAAAGCGGCCGTTTGCGCGCGTTGTCAAGGATCGACTCCTGCCACAGCAGATCGCGGATGCCCGCGCGGTTGAGCGCACCGGTGAGCGGGTCCTGGCGCGCGAGACTGCCCACGCGTTCGTTCTCCACCGTCAGCGCGCGGTTCAGCGCTTCCAGCTGCTTCTGGCGACTTTGTGCCGCCGCCAGCGCGTGATGTTTCTGCTGGAAATCAAAGATCAGGAACAGGATGCCCGCACACAGCCAGAGCGTTGTCACGATCAGCCCGACTTCGCCGCGAGTGAGCCATTTGCCTCGAAACTCCACGTAGTCGATGGCGATCTGCTGCGAGCGTTCTTCGCGGATACCCGCTGTCGAGAGCTGAACCACCGGGACAGATGACACGTCCACCGAGGCCCGCTCAACCGGGATGTGGTTATTGGTGAGCCACCAAGATGCGACATTGAGTGCGCTGAGCGAGATGACGGTTTCCCTCTCGTCCTCAGGATCAAACTGCAGCTCGTTCTGCTTCCAGCTCAACTGGTCATTCGGATCGGCCTGTGTTCCGTCATAGTTGCGCATGAACAGGCGCATCCGTCGCGAACCGTTGCCGGTGATATGTATTTTGAGCGCGACGGTTTCGTATTTGGAGAAATCGAAACCCGTCGGGGGTGGCGCGATGGCCACAGTGAGTTCGCAGAAGGGCCATTCGTAGCGGTGGCCGACGGTGCAGTCCCAGATCAGGCGCCGGTCTCGTTTGACCAGCGCGGTTTTGCTGTCGCCGCCCGCTTTGCTGTCGTCAATCGCGTCGATCTGGTAAGGGCTCTGCGCGTCGATCCGCAGAACCAGGTTCATGCCGAGGTGCTGCCAGACCAGCAAGGTGATGGACAACAGGATGAGCACGGACACGCAGAGACGCAATAACGCGCGCGGAGTCATGGCACGCACCCTTTCCAAAGAATTGACGAGGTGGACAACGGGTTTTGGCGCATCTTCTTGAGACTGGCAAATCGCCGCCTGCTTCCCTGGAAGCCCCGGAGCTATGGTTCAAGTCATTGAGCTATCGGGATAATTCCTGAAAGTGTACAATCGCGCCCTTTCGCAGGCTCGCCTGATTCCGGGCAGGGCCCGTTTGCTTTCAAGGATTCCGCAGTGCTCATTGCAAACAATATCACCATGCAGTTCGGGGCCAAGCCCCTGTTCGAAAACGTCTCGATCAAGTTCGGCGATGGTAACCGCTATGGACTGATCGGTGCCAACGGAGCGGGCAAGTCGACTTTCATGAAGATCCTGGCCGGTGTGCTGGAACCCTCCGCGGGCAACATCGCGCTGGATTCCGGCGAGCGCATGGCGCACTTGAAACAGGACCAGTTTGCGTATGAAGACGTTCGCGTGCTCGACGTCGTGATGATGGGCCACGAGCAGATGTGGGCCTGCATGCAGGAGAAGGACGCGATCTACGCCAACCCGGAAGCGACCGAAGACGATTACATGCATGCGGCGGAGCTGGAGCACCACTTCGCCGAGTATGACGGCTATACCGCCGAAGCCCGCGCGGGCGAACTGCTGCTGGGCGTGGGCATCCCGACCGAGCAGCACAATGGCCCGATGCGCGAGGTGGCCCCCGGCTGGAAGCTGCGCGTGCTGCTGTGCCAGGCGCTGTTCTCGAATCCAGACATCCTGTTGCTGGATGAGCCGACCAACAACCTCGACATCAACACCATCCGCTGGCTCGAACACGTGCTGAACAACCGCAACAGCACGATGATCATCATCTCCCACGATCGCCACTTCCTGAACCAGGTCTGCACGCACATGGCGGATCTGGACTATGGCCGCATCCAGGTCTGGCCGGGCACCTGGGACGATTACGTGGAAGCCTCGACCCAGGCGCGGGAACGCCAGCAGGCGCAGAACGCCAAGGCCAAGGAACGCGTGCAGGAGTTGCAGGAATTCGTGCGCCGCTTCTCGGCCAACAAGTCCAAGGCGCGCCAGGCCACGAGCCGCGCCAAGCAGATCGAGAAGATCAAGATTGATGAGTTCAAGCCCTCCAGCCGGCAGTACCCGTGGATCCGCTTCGACTACGACGAGAAGGAGAAGCTCCACCGTCAGGCGGTGGAGATCGAGAACCTTACATTTGGTTATGAGCCGGACCGCAAGATCATCAAGCGCCTCACGGTCACGTTCGACGCGGGCGACCGGGTGGCGATCATTGGTGAGAACGGGGTCGGCAAGACCACCTTGCTGAAGCTCCTGGTCGGCGAACTCACGCCGAACGCGGGCACCATCAAGTGGGCCGAAAAGGCCAAGCTCGGCTACTACGCGCAGGATCACGCGGCTGATTTCCAGTCTGACGAGACGCTCACCGACTGGATCTCCGGCTATGTGCGCGAAGGCGGCTACGAAGGCGACGACGCCGAAACCCTGATCCGCGGCACGCTGGGTCGCCTGCTGTTCAAGGGCGACGAGGTCAAGAAATCCGTCAAGGTGATCTCCGGGGGCGAACAAGGCCGGATGATGTTCGGCCGTCTGATGCTCCAGCGCAAGAACGTGCTGCTGCTCGACGAGCCGACCAACCACCTCGATATGGAATCGATTGAATCGCTCAACTCGGGGGTGATGGACTTTGGCGGCACCCTGTTCTTCGTCTCGCATGACCGTGAGTTCGTCGACACCCTGGCGACCCGCATCCTCGAAATCAAGACCGACGGCGCGATCGTTGATTACCGTGGCACCTACGAGGAATACCTCGCGAGCCAGGGCATCGACTGAGCCGGTTCGCCTCTGGTGCGCATTCATATTCTCGGGGCATCGGGCTCCGGCACCAGCACCTTGGGGCGTGCCCTGGCAGAGGCGCTTCCGGCGCCTTTCTTCGACTCGGACGACTTCTACTGGGAGCCGACCGAGCCGCCGTACCGCACACCGCGCACGCACGATGCGCGTCGTGCTGCCCTGGTATCGGCCGTCGAGGGCCTGCCAAGCTGGATTGTGGCCGGCTCAATGATGGGCTGGGGCGACGCACTCATTCCCGCATTCGACCTCGTTGTTTATCTTGCGATTCCGCCAGAAATTCGGCTTGCACGTCTGCGCGCGCGTGAGCAGGCACGCTTTGGCGATCGCTTGGCGCGCGGAGGCGACATGCATGCCGACCATGCTGACTTCATGGACTGGGCCGCCCGGTATGACACGGGCGGGCTCGACATCCGCAGCAGGGCCAGCCACGCGCGCTGGATGACGCTGCTTGGCTGCCCCGTGCTGCCTATCGAGGGTGATCTATCGACGGAGGCTCGGTTGACGAAAGTGAGTGCAATGCTGTCGGCAAGCCCCCGGGCTACGCCACCCTCGCCGCTGTGGCTCGCCGAACGACGTGACGCCCACCCGGATTGGCCGAGTGAGTGACGCTTGGCGCGGGCGAAAAAGTGGCCTGCCTGGCAGCCAGTATTCATGACGTTTTCTGGTATGCCTTGCCGGACTTGACTGATTACTGCCCTCCAATTTGGCCATCAGATGGTTGCCAACGCCTGCATTTACTGACGTGGGGATTTGTGCGGCGCAGGCGTCACCGTTCCGCGGCGGGTGCGGTCAGGAAGTTTCTGATGGCTTCCACGCTGGCCGCGGGCTGGTCGTTGAACATGAAGTGGCCGGCCCCGGGGAGCGTGAGCAGTTGAGCGTCGGATTCCGGGCTGAACTTCGCCATCATCCGGCGTTGCACGGATTCACCCTGCACCTGATTGCAGGCGCCACGCAGAAACAGCACGCGGCCGGTGTAACGCGCCAGGCCTTGGGCAAAGTTCAGCGTCTTGCCCCATTCAGGATCGTTCATCATGCGCCCCACGGTGGCTTCAAAGACCGGGCTGCCAAAGCGCCAGGCCTGCAGGGGCGGCAGTTGGCCGTTGCACAGCTCATTGGGTGCTTGGGTCAGCGGCATGATTTGCAGCAGAAACCAGTCGTCGCGGGCATAGGGGTCGTCCCCGGTGCTTATCCACCACTTGCCTAGCCAAGCCTTGGCAAAGCCCGCCACCACACGCCAACCCGGCCAACCGCCACGGGGTAGACCGTCCAGCGTATCAGCGTCCAGAAAGCCCGGCTCGGCCAGCACCATGCGGTCCACTTTGTCCGGGTGGGTGCCCGCATAGCGTGATGCCAACATCGCCCCCCAGGAGTGGCCAATGATGTGGACCGGTTGCGTGGGGCTGAAGTGCTGGATGACCGCATGCAAATCAGCGACAAAGCTGTCCACCGTGATCTGGCTGGCGGGTACCCGCTGGGACAGGCCGCTGCCCAACTGGTCGTAGAACACCACACGGTATTGGTTGGCGAGGGCAGACAGCCCGAGCAAATAGCGGTAGTCGGCGCCCGGGCCGCCATGCAAGACCACCACCACGGGCGCGCTGAGGTCGCCAAAGGCCTCCACATGTAATTTGTGGCCGTTTAGTGTCAGTTGTGGGAGCGTGGGGTCGTCCTCCACGGTCGCGGGAACCTGGCCCAGGACCGGCAGGACGCTCAAGGCCAGCAGGCAGGCCATGGCGCGGTGGGCCCATCGGGAGGGGGTACGGGGGATACGGGGCATTGTTTTCTTTCGGAAAGTTGCGCAGGCCCGGATGTTCGGCTGCTAGAGTTCGGCCGTCGATAACATCGGATAACTCGCCACCCCACCGCTCCACGGTAGATCGCTCCGTACGCGACGCGACATGTGTGTGGGCCCGGATGCCGAACCCTGCCATGAAGCCTGAACCGCTCACCCCAACGGATTGCGACAAGGTGCTGGCCACCGCACAGCGCATCGCCCCTGTGGACGCCTCGGCGTTTGCGCCGCTCTTGCGTGATATGCGGGCCGTGCAACTCAAACCCCAGGATGTTTTGCTGCGCGTGGGCGATGCCCCGCCAATGGAGTGTTTTGTGCTCGACGGCGTGCTGCACACTTGGTTGGGTGACGCCCAGGGCCGGGCAGTGACGCTCGATTTCTACAAGGGGCCTTGCGCCATGACGCCTGCCATTGCGCGCAGCCGCGCCGGGCAATCGCGCATCCACTGCGAGGCGCTGACCGCGGCGCGTGTGGTGCTGTTTGAAGCGTCGGCCCTGAGCCGCACGATGATGGCCGATATCGCGATGGCCCGTTGGGGAGACGCCGTATTAACCCAAGAACTGGTGCGGCGCGTGGACCGCGAGCTGGCCTTGGCCACCCAGCCCGCCAAGGAACGTCTGCTGGCCTTGCGCGCCGAAAAGCCGGGCCTGGAGGATACGGTGCCCCACCACCACCTGGCCAGCTACCTGGGCATGACCCCGGTCAGCCTGAGCCGGCTGCGCGGCCAATTGCGGCGCGCCGAATGACGCTTTGCGTGGGTGCAATCAGGCCCGCCTGTACCGGCTTGCTCGGTGTGCCTTTGCACGGGGGTGCGCCTGGCAGTCAATATTCATGCGGCTTTCGGCGATGCCTTGCCTGGAAGCCTTGTCGGACTTGGCTGATGAGGCAGGCCTGGTGAACCCTCCAGGCTCCGTGTGTCAGCGCTGAGGCCTCGGTGGTGCGATCCAGAGCCAGCCGAAACCCAGGGCCAGAACGACGTGCAGAACCGCATTGGGCAGAATCCCGGAGAGCAGGGTGATGACGCCATCGGCATAGCCGGCGACCTCGACGCCCAAGCAGGCCTAGCTGGATGAGCAGATTGCCCGCCATTAGCGCGCGCATGGTTGGCGAATCCGGCTGGGTGCGCACCCGGACAAAGATCACGCCCATGGCGAGGAGCATCACGCCGACTTCCCGCATCCACAGGCAGGTGGCTGCGGTGGGCGCTACGCCCTTGCTTTCGAGCAGGGCAGCGGGAAACAGGGTGGCGACGGTGCCGACCCCCAGTGCGATGAGGGTGGCAAAGCTGAGGAAGAGAATTCGGGACATCGTGTGGCGCCTTTCGCGTGAAGTTGCCAACGCCGTGGGGCGGGCATGCGGCCATTTTTGGCATCGCCCGCCCGCGCCGCAATGACCTCATCAGGTAAGTGTCGGCCCGGGCCTCGGCTGGTACAGTGCGCGGATGTCTGACGCCTTGTTCTGTGCACTGCTCAAGTTCTGGCGACGCAAGCGCGGCTTGTCGCAGCTCGACCTCGCGCTGACGGCCGGGGTATCCGCGCGGCATCTCAGCTTTCTGGAGTCCGGGCGGGCGCGGCCGAGCGAGGAGATGGTGCTTCGCCTGATGTCGGTGCTCGCCGTTCCGTTGCGCGATCAGAACGAGGTGCTGCGCGCGGCCGCCTTTCCGCCCCGTTTTCCGGAACTGGGCCTGGAAGCCTTACCGCCGCCGCTCGATTTTGCGCTGACGCACATGCTGCGCCAGCACGCGCCCTATCCCATGACGGTGATGAACGCCGGGTATGAGATCCTCCGCGCCAACCCGGCGGCGGAGGCGATTTTCGGGCGTTTTCTCGCCAAGCCTGAACACTGGGCCGGCCCGCTGAATCTGCTCGCCCTGGTCTTCGACCCGCAAGGGGTGCGCCCCTTCATCGAGAACTGGGCGAGTGTTGCGCAGCAACTGCTGATCCGCCTGCACCGCGAGGCCCTGGCGCGCCCCGGTGACGCGCGACTGGGTGATCTCTTGCGACAGGTGATGGCCTATCCCGGGGTGCCGCAAGCCTGGCGCGCGCCGGACTTTTCTGTCGCGTCGGCGCCAACCTTGACACTCCGACTGACGCGGGAGTCGCTTACGCTGCAGTTCTTCACGACGCTCACGGTTTTTTCCGCGCCCCAGCAGGCGGGGCTGGACGAGCTGAGGATCGAAAGCTACTTCCCCATGGATGCGCAGACCGCGCAGACCTGCGAGGCCCTGCTTTCTGGCGCCTGAACGCGGGGGCTCAGCGTGTCAGCGTGGCCACGAGGCCGCTGGCCATGCGCTCGGCTTGGCCAAGGTAGGCGCGGCCGAAGAGATTGAGGTGATTGAGAACGTGGTAGAGGTTGTACAGCGGCTTGCGCGTCTCGTAGCCTTCGTTGAGTGGCCAGGCTTCGCGGTAGGCGGCGTAGAACGCCAGAGGCAGGCCGCCGAACAACTCGCTCATAGCGACGTCGGTCTCGCGGTCGCCAAAATAGACGGCCGGGTCAAACAGCACGGGCGTGCCGTCAGCGAGCGCGCCGAGATTGCCGCCCCAGAGGTCGCCGTGGAGCAGACTTGGCTGCGGGCGGTAGTCGAGAAACAGCGCGGGCGTCCGCTCGCAGATGGCCTCGCCGTGCTTCTGCAGGCTGCCCCGAAAGCCGCCTGCAGCGGCCTTCTCCAGCTGGGGTCTGAGGCGGTGGTCGACAAAGAAGCGCGCCCAGTGATCGCTCTCGCCATTGCTTTGCGGCGCATTACCGATGAAATTATCGCGCGGCCAGCCGAAATGCTCGCCCGTGCAGCGATGGAGTTCGGCCAGTGCTGAGCCGGCCCGGCGCGCATGCGCGGTGTCGCGCAGCGGGCCCATCTCCAGCCACTCCAGCAGCAGGAAAGCCTGCCCCGCATCCTCGCCTTGCGCGAGCACGGATGGGACCTTCACCGCCGGGCAACGCGCCAGCGCCGCCAGCCCTTCCGCTTCTGCCGCAAACATCGCCGAATCGCTTGCCGGGCGCAGCTTGGCGAAGACCGCCCCTCCCATGCCCGCGAGCTTCAGCGTCGTTTCACCGCGGCCGAGCGGTGTAATGTCGGTGATGCAAAAGTCATTGCCCAGTGCGTCGCGTGCATGGCCTTCGAGGCAGGCACGCAGCGATGGGGTCATGCCGCGATCAGCCTGGCGCGGGCGCGAGCGATCGCCGCGCGTACTTGCTCAGGCGCCGTGCCGCCGATGTGGTTGCGCGAGGCGAGCGAACCTTCGACGGTGAGCACCGCGAAGATGTCATCCCCGAGCTTGTCGGCCGCGCCGGCGACGTGGGCCATGCTGGCGCGCAACTCGTCGAGCGACATGTCGGGCAGGTCGCAGCCCTTCTGCTCGGCAGCACGCACGGCGAGTGCGACGGCCTCATGGGCGTCGCGGAAGGGCAGGCCTTTCTTGACGAGGTAGTCGGCCAGATCCGTTGCGGTGGCGAAGCCGAGCTTCAGCGCTTCGCGCATGTTGTGCGCCTTCACCTTGATGCCGGTAATCATGTCGGCATAAATCCGCAGCGTGTCGATCATGGTGTCGGCGGCGTCGAAGATCGGTTCCTTGTCTTCCTGATTGTCCTTGTTGTAGGCCAGCGGCTGGCCTTTCATCAGGGTCAGCAGCGCGATCAGGTCGCCATTCACGCGGCCGGTCTTGCCACGCACCAGCTCGGGCACGTCCGGGTTCTTCTTCTGCGGCATGATCGAGGAGCCGGTGGTGAAGCGGTCGGCCAGATCGATGAAGCCGAAGCGCGGGCTCATCCACAGGATCAGCTCTTCCGAGAGGCGGGACAGGTGGGTCATTGCCAGCGCTACTGCAGCACAGAATTCGATGGCGAAGTCGCGATCCGACACCGCATCCAGCGAGTTCTCGCAGACTTCCTCGAAGCCCAGTTCGCGCGCGACGAACTCACGGTCGATGGGATAGGTGGTGCCGGCCAGCGCAGCGCTGCCCAGGGGCAGGCGATTGGTGCGGCGACGCACGTCGACGAAACGCTCGGCATCGCGCCGGGTCATTTCGTAATACGCCAGCAGGTGGTGGCCGAAGGTGACGGGCTGGGCGATCTGCAGGTGCGTGTGGCCGGGCAGCGGGGTGGCTGCGTGGGTTTCGGCGAGGTTCAGCAGATTGGTCTGGAAGTCGCGAATCAGCACCAGGATGCTGTCGATGGTGTCTCGCAGCCACAGGCGGATGTCGGTGGCAACCTGGTCGTTGCGCGAGCGGCCGGTGTGAAGGCGTTTGCCCGCGTCACCGATCAGCGCGGTGAGCCGCTGCTCAATGTTCATGTGCACATCTTCCGCATCGAGTCGCCAAGCGAATTCGCCGCGAGCGATTTCGCTGGTAATCTGCGCCATGCCGTGCTCGATATCCGCCAGATCCTGGTTGGTGATGATACCTTGCTTGGCAAGCATCTTCGCGTGCGCCAGCGAGCCGCGGATATCCTGCATGGCCATGCGGCAGTCGAAGAATACTGAGGCCGTGTAGCGCTTGACCAGCTCGGAGACGGGCTCTGAGAACCTGCCTGACCATGTGCCGGCGCCGTTGCCGGTGGAAGAATCTGTCATAATGTGGTGGGTAGCGGGAGTGGATGGAGGGATATGGTGGGCTTATCTGCTTTGGCAAGGGACATCAGCGCGTGAAGGCGACGAGTATAAAACAAACCCAGAGCGCCGCTCCGGAGCGCACGGTGAGCGAGCGTGGCATCAAGTGTCTGGTGCCGGACTTTCGCAATATGGGGACCCTGCTGCGCATTGTGCTGCTGGGTAACGCGCTATTGCTGATCACCGCCCTGATGCGTGCCCCATCTCTGGCGGGGCTGGGGCGTGAGTTCCTGGAGTTGGCAGCACGGGCGGAATTGCCGCTGCTGATGTTTGTGCTTCTGATCTATTTTTGCGGGACCTGGCTGCAGCGCCTGAACTGGCGCGATCTGAGCCTGATCTCGAGCTGCACCGCCGTTTTCCTGGCCGTGGTGTCGCAATCTTTCTTCTTTCCTCCGGCCACCGCAGATGCCTACTTGCTGGGCTTGCTGTGGGCCCTGGGTGCCGTCGCGTTGATGGTCTGCTACCTTCACTGGCGCCAGATTGCGCAGATGCCAGCGCTGGATGAAGCGCGGATTCTGGCGCTGACCTCGCGGATTCGCCCCCACTTCTTCTTCAACAGCATCAATGGCGTGCTCGGCGTGATGCGGGCGGACCCCAAGCGGGCGGAGCAGGCGCTGGAGTCCCTGGCGGAGCTGTTTCGTGACCTGATGCGTGACAGCCGCAACCTGGTGACGCTCTGCGATGAGATAGAGCTGTGCAATCGTTATCTGGAACTCGAACGTTTGCGCCTCGGCGATCGCCTGCAGGTGAAGTGGGAGCTGAAATACGCACCGCTGAATGCGCTTGTACCACCATTGATGCTTCAACCTTTGATCGAAAATGCCGTTTATCACGGGATTGAGCCGAACGTGGAAAGCGGAACCATCCTGGTGCGGATCATCCGGAAGGGGAACGTGCTCGATGTACGCATCAGCAATCCGGTTTTCGAAGGTTTCCAGCGAGCCGCGGGTAATCGCATGGCGCTGGGCAATATCCGCGAGCGATTGCAGCTGTTTTTTGATCTGGAAGCGACGCTGACGACGGAAGTGCAGGATAAGGAATTCGTGGTGAAGATCCGGATGCCGCTTCGAAGGGAGGAGAAGTGATGGAACAAGCGCCGCTAGCGGTGATGATTGTGGACGACGAGGCGCCCGCACGGGAGCGGCTTCGCGACCTGTTGGGGGATATTGCCGCCGAGCAGCCGACCAAGATTGTCGGTATTGCGTCGAACGGGGTAGAGGCCTTGCGTCAGCTGGAAGACGTGCGGGTCGATGTGCTGTTGGTCGATATCCGCATGCCGGCGATGGATGGTATCGAGTTTGCCCAGCACGCGAGCCGCCTCACCTTCCCGCCCAAGATCATTTTCGTGACTGCGTTTGACGAGCATGCGGTGCAGGCTTTTGAGCTCGCGGCGCTTGATTACCTGCTCAAGCCGGTGCGTGCCGAACGACTCGCGAACGCGCTGCAGAAAGTACGCAAGTCCAGCAACTCGACACGGGATGTGATCGATACCATTGCCGCGCCACGCCGGCATTTGACCTGCAGTGAGCGGGGCAAGATCCACTTGATTCCGATCGCTGAGGTGCTCTACCTGAAAGCGGAGTTGAAGTACGTGACGGCGCGCACCGCGAGTCGCGAATACCTGCTGGAAGAGTCGCTGGTGCAACTCGAAACCGAGTTTCCCCAGCGCTTTGTGCGGGTGCATCGGAACTGTCTGGTCGCGCGTGATTCGGTGGTGGGGTTCGAACGCTCGGTTGGCGAAGACGGTGGGGAGGGCTACTGGTCCGTGCGTCTGAATGGCATATCGGAGCTGCTGCCCATCAGCCGCCGGCAATGGGCCAATGTGCGGGCCGTGCTGGGCGACTGAGCCTGCCGCGCAAGACCTTGCTTCATGAAAAGGGCCCCGAACCGGGGCCCTTTTCATGACAGGTCGGTCTTGCAGCCGATCAATTGTCCCTGCCGCCGATGAAGCCGCCCAGTGCGCCGAGCACCGAGCCTTCTTCGCGATTGCCGCCGCCCGCGCTGGGCGCCGCAGCGATGATGCGGTTGGCCAGCCGAGAGAGTGGCAGTGACTGCAGCCAGACCCGCCCGGGGCCACGCAGGCTTGCAAAGAACAAACCTTCGCCGCTGAACAGCGCACTCTTGAGTTTGCCCACGTACTGAATGTCGAACGCCACCGAGGGTTGGTAGGCGACTACGCAGCCGGTATCGACACGCAAGATTTCTCCGGGCGCCAGATCGCGTACAGCCAAGGTGCCACCCGCGTGAACAAAGGCCATGCCATCGCCCTCCAGCTTCTGCATGATGAAACCTTCGCCGCCAAACAGTCCGACACCGAGCTTGCGCTGGAAGGCGATTCCGAGCTGAACCCCTCGCGCAGCGCACAAAAAGGCGTCTTTCTGGCAGATCAGCGTACCGCCGAGTTCGGAGAGGTCGACCGGGATGATCTTGCCAGGGTAGGGCGCAGCGAAAGCGACGCGACGCTTGCCACTCCCTTCGTTATGGAAGATCGTGGTGAACAGGGACTCACCCGTGATCAGACGTTTGCCAGCGCCCATCAGCTTGCCAAAGAGGCCGCCTTGCTGTTGTGCGCCATCACCGAAGACCGTATCCATCTGGATGCCGTCTTCCATCATCATCATGGCACCTGCTTCACCAATGGCCGCCTCGCCTGGATCGAGCTCCACTTCCACGTACTGCATCTCGTTGCCGAATATTTCGAAATCGACGACATCCATTGCCATATATCGCGCTCCGTCAGAAAAAGAAAAACCGAGTCAAGTCACTACAGTGGCGCGGCAGTGACTTCAACCAGACAGTCGTAAAAAGTCGCGCCGCCGCCCATGTCTGTCAGCGCCTGCGAGGTTACCGCATTGGCATTACAGCCGTCTCCCGACAGCTTTTGCCACCAGATCGAGGGGGCACTGACGACGCCTGATCGAACCCCCGGGTTATCCGCATCCAGGCGTACCCATGCGTGAAAAGCTCCACGGTCATTGAAAATACGCACGCGGTCCCCGTCTTTCAGCCCGCGCGAGCGGGCGTCAGTGGGGTGCATGTCGAGCCAGGGCCGTCCCTCGGCTTGCAGGAAGCGTGGCAGGTTCGCGAAGCTCGAATTCAGGAAGTGCCTCGACGGCGGGCTGACAAAAGCCAGCGGGAAACGTTTGGCCAGCTCCGGGTTGGTCCGTGGACCTTCCCGCGGGGGAATGTAGCAGGGAAGTGGGTCCAGACCCCGGCGTGCAAGCGTATCGGAATAAAACTCGCACTTGCCACTGGGTGTCGGAAAACCACCCTCCGCAAACGGGGCGTGAGGTCGGGGCACATTCAGGCGCTGCCAGCCTTGCTCGCGCAAGGTTTCCATGTTGACGTTGCCGCTGTGAGGATGATCTGGGCGGAAGGCCAGGGCACCGATTTCCTCATCGGTCTCGCTGAAACACGCTTCACTGAAGCCGAGTCGCCGGGCGAGTTCGCGGAATACCCAGGTGTTGGGTCTGGCTTCCCCCAAGGGGGCGATGGCGGGTTGGTTGACCATGACGTTGAGGTGGCCATAAGACTTGTGGATGTCCCATTGCTCCAGCTGACTGGTCGCAGGCAGCAGAATGTCGGCGTAGTCAGCGGTGTCGGTCTGAAACAGTTCGTGGACCACGCAGAACAGGTCTTCGCGGGCAAAGCCGGCACGGACCTTGTTGGAGTCCGGCGCGACCGCTACCGGGTTGGCGTTGTACACCATGATCGCCCGGATCGGCGGCGACTGCTCGTCCAGCAAGGCGTCGCCAATCGTGCTCATATTGACATGACGAGGCGGGAACAGCGGATTATCGGGGTACAGGTCCGGCCGTTCCAGCGCCTGGCTGTCGCTGCCATAGGTGCCCGATGTTGATAGCAGGATGCCACCGCATGCCCAGCGCCAATGCCCGGTCAGTGCGGGCAGGCAGGCGATCGCGCGCATTGCCGCGCCGCCGCCCGCGCAGCGGTTGAGTCCGTAGTTGACCCGGATAGCCGCGGGCCGGCCCTCTTGACCATACTCGCGTGCAAGCTGTTCGATGTCCTCGGCGTTCAGGCCGGTTTCAGCCGCGGCCCGCGCGGGCGTCCAGCCGGCCACGCGGTGCTTTAGCGTCGAGTAACCGGTGGTGTAGCGCGCGATGTAGTCTTCGTCGCATAAACCATCGCGGATAAGTACGTGCATGATGGCCAGCGCGAGGGCTGCATCGGTACCGGGCAAGGGCGCGAGGTGCCAGTCGGACTTCTCCGCGGTCAGGCTGCGCACCGGGTCAATGCAGACGACCCGCGCACCCTTGCGCCGTGCCTCGACAATGCGCGACCACAGGTGCAGATTCGATACGACCGGGTTGGCGCCCCAGATCAGGATGTAAGGCGCATCGGCAAAGGCTTCCGGATCAGTGCCGATCGTCTCGCCGATGGTGGCCTTGTAGCCCTGGTAGCCAGCCTCTGCGCAAATCGTCCGATCCAGGAAGCTCGCGCCCAGGCGGTGGAAGAAGCGGCGATCCATCGAGCTTCTTTGCACCAGACCCATGGTCCCCGCATAGCTGTAGGGCAGAATGCTGCGGGGGTCATGTGCGGCGACCTGGCGAAATCGTGCAGCGATCGTATCCAGCGCGAGTTCCCAGCTGATGCGTTCGAAGCGGCCTTCGCCTTTCTGCCCGACGCGTCGCATTGGGTGGAGGATGCGCTGATCGGAGTAAGTGCGTTCGAGGTAGTGCGAGACCTTTGCGCACAAAACGCCGTCGGTGAACGGGACATCCCGCGCGCCTTGAACCTTGACGGCGCGGCCGTTCTCGACGCGGGTAATCATGGCGCAGGTATCCGGGCAGTCGTGCGGGCAGACGCTGCGGATCAGCTGCTCGTTCTCTGTCGGCATTACGCGGTGCAGCTCAGGGTTTTTGCGAGCTGTCAGTAGTGGTGGTCAGTTCAATATAGCGCTTGCGATCGGTATCGAAGCGTTCCTTCAGGGCATCGTATTCTTTCTGCTTGCTTGTCAGGATCGTGCGAACGCTTGCAATCTCGGCCTCGTTCGATTCCGCCTCAGCAGCCAGGCGTGGCGGAATCTTCTTTGCAGCAGACTTGCTTGCTGCCGCAATTTTCTTTTCGATTTCACTGTGAGTGGCCAGCAAGCTCGCCTCACGGGTACGATTGATGCGCAGCTCGGCTTCAACGATCGATAGCTCCCGATCTCGCCGTTTGTCGAGATCTGCCAAGCTGGGATAGCTGTCAATCAGCACGCGGTCGCGGCGCTTCGCCGCTGCTTCCGCAGCGAGGCGGTCTTTCAGGGCTTTGGCTTCCGCCTCTCGCCGGGCACGCTGCTCCGGTGTGAGCGGGGCTTCGACTTCCTTGACGATATTGCCGCCGCGACTAATTTCACGATAGCCCCGGTCGTAGCAGACCTGCGGCAAGGTATCACCGCAGATTCGCCGGCCCGCAGCATCCGAGCAGCAATACACCTGTCCCTGGGCAGTGGCAGACAGCGGTAACAGTAAGGCGAAGCCCAGCAGTGCTGTCTGCAAACGATTCATACGTCACCCACTCCATAGGTCGCGCGGTATTGTTTGACTGCCGGCAAATAGCTCGTCAGCGCGGGAGAGCCCGCGATGAACTGCATCAGGTCCTCAAGGGTGGCGACTGGCACGACCGGGATGGCGAACGACTCCTTCACTTCCTGCACGGCACTTTTCTGGCCGGTCCCCCGCTCCATCCGGTCTACCGCGATGACGACGCCTGCCAGCTCCGCGCCGGCTGCCTTGATGATCTCGGCGGATTCTCGCACGGAAGTCCCCGCAGAGATCACGTCGTCCAGCACCAGCACACGACCCTTGAGCGGCGCGCCTACCAGCGTGCCGCCTTCGCCGTGGTCCTTGGCCTCTTTGCGGTTGAAACAGAAGGGGACGTTGCAACCGCGTGTTGCGAGCTGCATCGCCGTGCCTGCCGCCAGCGGAATGCCCTTGTAGGCAGGGCCGAACAGCATGTCGAATTTGATCCCCGAGGCTTGAATGGCTTGCGCGTAAAATCCGCACAGCTCACCAAAGGATTCGCCATCGTCGAAGAGGGCGGTATTGAAGAAATAAGGGGATTGGCGACCCGCCTTGGTGGTGAATTCGCCGAAACGAAGCACGCCCTTGCGCTGTGCGAGGGCAAGAAAATCCTGACTGAAGTTCACTGTAAATCGCTTTGCTGAATGGAATGGAGATTGCCAGACGATGTTACGCGTCATTACCCTCAACCTCAACGGCCTGCGATCGGCTTCAAATAAGGGCCTGCACGAATGGCTGGCGCTGGTCAAGGCGGATGTCATCTGTTTGCAGGAAGTCAAAGCCCAGGAAGCCGATCTCAGCGCTGAGTTGCTGAGTCCCAAAGGCTATAACGGCTATTTTCACTGCGCCTTGAAGCGGGGTTACAGCGGCGTCGCCATCTATAGCCGGCTGAGGCCCGAGCGGATCGCCAGCGGAATCGGTGTGGAGGAGTTTGATGCCGAGGGGCGTTACATCCAGGCCGACTACGATCTGCCGGATGGCCCACTTTCCGTGGTTTCGCTCTACCTGCCCTCGGGCTCCAGCTCCGAGGAGCGTCAGGCCGCCAAGTTCCGCTTCATGGAGGCTTTCCGGCCATGCATGGATGCGCTCCGGTGCTCCGGCCGTCGAGTCATCGTCTGTGCCGACTGGAACATCGCGCAGCGGGAGGCGGACCTCAAGAATTGGCGCTCCAACCAGAAGAACTCGGGCTTCCTGCCCGAGGAGCGCGCCTGGATGGCTGCGCTGCTCAAAGACGATGCTTGGGTGGACGCCTATCGGCATCTGTATCCCGACACAACCGACAGCTGCTATACATGGTGGAGCAACCGCGGCCAAGCATGGGCCAATAATGTCGGGTGGCGGCTGGATTACCAACTTGTTTCACCCGCCTTGGTACCTTTAGTTGCCGCGTGCAGCGTGTATAAAGATCAACGCTTCTCCGATCATGCACCGCTGATTGTCGATTACCGCCTCGGTTGAACCCGGGAACTGTGGCAAATACGCGGCGTGTGTCGTGTTTTTATCCCCCCGCTTGGCCGGGTTTGCTGGGGGGGCGCCTCAAAATCCCTTAAACTTCGCCTGTTATTTTCTAGTTGTCTGCCATGGAAACGCTTGAGCTGCTGCAGGAATTCATAAATCGTCGCGTTGGGACCCCTTCCGAACCGATCACGCTGGAGTCGAACCTGGAGGCGGTCGGCGTCGACTCGCTGATGTTGCTTGATCTGATGTTCGACCTTGAAGACAAGTACAACGTGCGGATGCCCGACGACTTGCCACGCCCTGAAACGGTCGGTGATCTGATCGCGATTTTCGACAAGCTCAAGCCCGCCGCCACCAGCAATGACTAATCTCTTCGGCCGGCGTCGGGTCGCCGTGACCGGGCTGGGTGTCGTCAACCCCTTCGGCGGGAACCTGCAAGACTATTTCGACCGGATCATGGCGGGCGAGTCCGCTGTTCGGATATATCGGCATCCGCAGTCACCGTGCCCGCTTGCACAGTGCGCGGTCCACTGCACCGATTTTGATCCCGCTGTCGCCCTGGGCTTGCCGCTTACCGGCATCACGGATCGCTACAGCCAGCTCGGGCTGGCCGCTGCGTTTTCGGCTTGGAACGACGCCGGCCTGCCAACTGAGCCAGGAGATCGGCAAACATTCGGGGTTTCCTGGGGAACCGGTGCTGGCGGCACGCAGACGCTTGAGCAGGGCTACACCGATTTCTATGCCAAAGGGCGTGATCGTGCGTCTCCCCTGTCGGTGGTGATGGCGATGAACAATGCCGCCGCCTCGCATATCGCGATCAAGTTTGGGCTGGGCGCAGCCTGCCTCACCTACTCGGTCGCCTGTGCGTCGGCGTCGGTCGCGATTGGCGAGGCCTTCCGGCGCATTCAGCGCGGCGAAGCCGATGTGGTTGTCGCGGGAGGATCCGAAGCCCCCTTGTCGTTCTCGATCATGCGAGCCTGGGAAGCCATGCGTGTGGTGGCGCAGGGTACCGACGAGACTGCGTATCGGGCGTGCCGGCCGTTTCAGGCCGGGCGTGGCGGGCTGGTGCTGGCCGAAGGTGGGGCCGCGCTGATTCTGGAAGACTGGACGCATGCTGAGGCCCGCGGCGCGCGTATCTACGCCGAACTGGCTGGTTATGGTCAGAGCTGCGATCACAGCCATCTGGTACGTCCGAGCGTGCCAGGCCAGATGCGCGCCTTGCAGGCTGCGCTGGACGATGCCGGGCTCGCCGCCGCGGATGTGGGCTATGTGAATGCCCACGGGACGGCTACGCGCGAGGGCGATCCGGCCGAAATCGAAGCGTTGCGGAATCTGTTTGGCGAACACGCGGCCGCGTTGCCGGTCAGTGCGACCAAGTCGATGCATGGTCATGCGCTCGGCGCTTCTGGCGCGATCGAGGCACTGATCACCGTGATGGCGATCAAGCAAGGCCGGATTCCGCCGACCGCGCATCTGGATGAGGTGGCACCAGACTGCGCGGGGGTAGCACACGTCATGTCCGGCTTGTCAGGCGTCGAGCTTAGAGCCGCGCTAAGCAGTTCATTCGCTTTTGGCGGCAGCAATGCCGTGCTCGCATTCAAATCGGCGGTTTGAGCATGTTGCGGGCGGGCGAGCAGGTGCTTTCTTACGCGCATGGGCAGGTGGATACGCCGACCGGGGTCTTAGGGCGGGTGGCCTACGGCGGCGAAGTTATAGACGGGTGTGCGGATCTGCATGTGCCGATGGCTGTTCTGCCGTCTGGAGGGGCCATAACGACGGCCTGGCTGTCCGCGGGGCCGTTTACCGAGGGAACGTATCAGTGCTGTCGCTACCGGAGTAACACGCACCTGTTGTTTGGGGCGGTGCGGCTGGCGGAGTCCACTTATGCGCGCGCTGGAGATGTTTCACCACTCGAGCAGGCGAGCCGCGCGGGGTATGAGCGGATATTTTCCGTTCTGGCCGATCTGGGTTTTCCAGAGCTTGTCCGCTGCTGGAACTACATTCCGCAGATCAATCAGACCCATGCCGGCATGGAGCGTTACCGCGCGTTCAACATCGGGCGCCAGGAGGCCTTCATTGCGTCCGGGCGTTCTTGCGACGAGAACCTGCCAGCGGCCAGTGCTTTGGGGGCAGCGGACGGCGACCTTCTGCTCTATTTTCTGGCAGCGCGAACCCGGGCGGTATCGATTGAAAACCCCCGCCAGTTGAGTGCATTTCGTTATCCGGGGCAGTATGGGCCCCGCAGCCCGAGCTTTGCGCGGGCGTCCCTGCTGTCGCTGCCTGGATGTGAAGCCTTGTTCGTCTCCGGCACGGCCAGCATTGTCGGCCATGAAAGCGTGCATCTGGGGGATGTCGTTGCGCAGACGAACGAGACCATGGTGAATATCGATACCCTCGTGGCCGAGGCTAACCGGATGTCGCCGACGCGCCAGTTTTCAACGGCCGGGCTTGAGTTCAAGGTGTTCATTCGTCATCCCGCGGATTACCCTGCCGTGGCTGACACCATGGCCCGTCACCTGGGCTGCGTGCCGAACGCTTTCTATGTGCAGGCCGACGTCTGCCGGCGCGAATTGCTGGTCGAAATTGAGGCTGTCGGCATTCGGGGGGCTACATGAGATCTGGTGTCCTGACCGCAGTGCTGCTCGTTTTCGGGCTCATTGACGTCGCCCGGGCTGCCATGCTGCCGCGCTGGGAGCTGGGCGTGGGCGCTGCCGGGATCAGCATGCCGGAGTATCGTGGTGCCGACGAAAGCACCCGCTTCGTGCTGCCGTTCCCGCTGTTCGTCTACCGGCTTGACTGGCTGAAAGCCGACCGCAGCGGCGTGCGCGCGACCTTGCTCGAAAGCGCGCGTACCGAAGTTAACCTCAGCGTGAACGCCGGGCCGCCCGTTCGCAGCAAGAACAATCGGGCCCGCGAGGGTATGCCGGATATCAAGCCGATGGTCGAGTTCGGCCCGTCGCTGGAGATCAAACTCTGGCAGCCTGAGCCTGATGGCCCGCAGCTGCGGGCACTCATGCCCGTGCGCGCGGCGTTTACCGTGCAGTCCCGTCCGCGGGTAGCCGGTTGGGTGTTTCAGCCCCGCCTCAATCTCGATCTGCCCAAGCTCGGTGGCAGCTGGAATGTCGGTTTGCTGGCCGGCCCGGTGTTTGCCACGCGGCGACAACACGCCTACCTCTACGACGTCGACGCAGCCCATGCACGGTCTGATCGTCCGGCCTATCAGGCCAAGGGCGGCTACTCCGGGACGCAGTTTCTCGCCTCGGTGTCGCGCAAGTCGGGCGCCACGTGGTTCGGAGCCTATGCGCGCTACGATAATCTGCGCGGCGCAGCCTTTGCCGACAGTCCCCTGGTGCGGCGGCGCAACTATTTCACGACTGGTTTTGCAGTCACCTGGACGCTCGCACGCTCGTCCGAGCTCGTCGAGTCGCCGGACTGAGCATGCACCACACGCTCAGACGTCTCTACGAATACAGCGCACTCTACCTGGCGCTGCTGATGCTCGGCGCAGGCTGCCTCGCATGGTCAGCCGCCGCTTTGCCGCTGACGGTGCTGTTGCCGCGCGAGTGGGGAATGCTGATTGGGCGCGGAGGCATCTCGTTAGGGTTTCGGCTCTATCTCTGGGCACTGAGTACATTTTGTCGCTGTCGCTTTGATCTCTCGGAGCTGGATCGCCTGCGTGTGACCGGGCCGTTCGTGATTGCCCCCAATCACCCCAGTTTGCTCGACGCCTTGATGATTCTCTCGCGCCTGCCGCACACCGTCTGCATTCTCAAAGCTGGCCTGATCGACAACGTGTTCATGGGCGCGGGTGCGCGTTTGGCGGGCTTCATCCGGAATGACCAGTTCGTGGGGATGATCAAATGCGCTTTACAGGAGCTGAACGCGGGTTACCACGTTCTGGTGTTTCCAGAAGGTACGCGCAGTGGTGTTGATTCCTTCAAGACGCTGAAAGGCAGTGTTGCGGTGATTGCCTGCCGGGCCCAGGTCCCGGTGCAGACCCTTATCATCGAGGCCGACAGCAAGTTCCTCGGCAAGGGCTGGCCCCTTTTTCGCCGCCCGGACCTGCCTATGCACTTCCGTATCCGGCTGGGCGAACGCTTCGAGCCCGGGCAGGATCCGCAGGCACTGACCTTGCGGCTGCAGCAATACTTTCTGCAAACCCTGGATGAACCCCGTCCGGCAGGCGCCGCAACGAAGCTGCAGCCCCTGCCAGCGAACGCGCCATGACGCCGACTGCCTCTGCCACCCACCTCGTCCTGATCCCCAGCTACAACCCGGGCGCCAAGGTCTATGAGACCGTCCGTGCTGCCCGTGCGCAGTGGACGCCGGTCTGGGTGGTCGTCGATGGCAGTCGTGACGGCACGGCAGAAGGCCTGCAGGCCATGGCGGCCGCCGATCCCGGCCTGCGTGTGCTGGTGTTGCCGCAGAACCGCGGCAAGGGCGCGGCCGTGCTGCACGGGCTGGATGAGGCCGCCCGGCTGGGCTTCACCCACGCGCTGGCCATGGATTCCGACGGCCAGCATCCGGCGGAGCTGATTCCCGCCTTCATGACAGCCTCACAGCAATCGCCCGCTGCCATGGTCCTCGGTGTGCCGGTCTTCGATGCCAGTGCCCCGGCCTTGCGCGTCAAGGGACGCAAGATTTCCAACTGGTGGGCCAACCTGGAAACCCTGTGGATGGGGATCGGCGACTCACTGTATGGTTTTCGCGTCTACCCGGTTGAGCCCTTGCGGGCGGTGATGCGCGGCCAGCGCTGGATGCGTCGTTTCGATTTCGATCCCGAGGCCGTCGTGCGCCTGTGCTGGCGCGGCGTGCGCCCGGTGAATCTGCCGGCCCCGGTCAAGTACCTCTCCGCCGATGAAGGCGGGGTCTCCCATTTCAACTACTGGCGCGACAACCGCTTGCTCACCTGGATGCACATCCGGCTGATGATCGGTTTTATCCTCCGCCTGCCCCTGCTGATCTGTCGCCGGATCGGCTCAACCACCTGAGCTAAAAAGACCGCCATGACCGCTGAACGCCCCGCCCCCGTTGCGCACGAGCCGCATGCACCGCTGACCGACTACTACGCCAGCGAGCAGGAACGCGCCGGTTTCGTGCGCAAGATGTTCGACAGTACGGCGGAAGACTATGACCGCATGGAGCTGATCCTCGGCTTTGGCACCGGCCCCTGGTATCGCGGCCAGGCGCTGGAACGTGCCGGGCTCAAGGCCGGCATGCGTATCGTTGACGTGGGTACCGGCACCGGCCTGGTGGCGCGTGAAGCCGTGCGGATTACGGGCGACGCCAAGCTCGTCACGGGCGTTGATCCCAGCCCCGGCATGATGGCCAATGCCAAGTTGCCCGAAGGCGTGACCCTGGTCGAGGGGCGCGCCGAAGCGATTCCCTACCCGGATGCCAGCTTCGACTTTCTCTCGATGGGCTACGCCCTGCGCCACATCAGCGATCTCTCGGTCGCCTTCAACGAGTTTCACCGCGTCATGAAACCGGGTGCCAAGCTCTGCCTGCTGGAGATCACCAAGCCCGAAACCGCGCTCGGCAGCTTCCTGCTCAAGATCTACATGAAAGGCATCGTGCCCCTGCTGGCCTTCGTGGTCGGGCGTCAGAAAAAAGGCACCAGCCGTCTGTGGCGCTACTACTGGGACACCATCGCCGCCTGCGTTCCGCCTGCCCAGGTGGTCGCCACGCTCGAAGCGGCTGGCTTCGTCAATGTCCGCCGCCACATCGACACCAAAGGCCTGTCGATCCTCGCGGAATATCAGGCGACCAAGCCGGAGGAGAATGTCCGGTCGATGCTGTTAGGGCGGGGGGGGCGGGGCGGGGCGGGGTCCTGGGGGCGGGGGGGGGCCGGGCGGGGGGGGGGGGGGGGGGGGGGGGGGCCGGTTGGGGGGCGGGGGGGGGGGGGGGGGTGGGGGGGGGGGGGGGGGCGGGGGTTTTGTTCCCGGGTCCCGCCCCCCCCCCCCCCGGGGGTTCCCCCCGCCCGCGCGGGGCCTTTTTTCTTCTTTTGTTTGGTGGGGGGTGGGGGGGGGGGGGGGGGGTGGGGTTGTGGCCGGGGGGGGGGGGGTTTTATCTGGGGGGGGGGGGGGGGGGGTCGGGGGGGGGCCCTGGGGGGCGGGGGGGGGGGGGTTCGGCGCCCGGGGGGGGGGGGGCTGGGGTGCGCTCGCGGGGGGGGGGGGGGGGGGGGGGGCTGCTCGGGGGGTGAAAAAGCCCAGCAGGGGGGGCTTTTCGGTCTGAACCGCGGGCGAACTCAGGCCAATGCCGCCAGTGCCGCGTCGTAGTTGGGCTCGTTCGCGACTTCAGCCACCAGCTCGGAATGCAGCACCTTGTTGTTCTCGTCCAGTACGACCACCGCACGCGCGGTGAGGCCGGTGAGCGGGCCGCTGACGAAATCCACACCATAGCTGCGGGAGAATTCCGGGTTACGGAAGGTGGACAGGGTGACCACGTTCTTCAAGCCCTCGGCCACACAGAAGCGGTTCGCCGCGAAGGGCAGGTCGCCCGAGATCACCAGCACCACGGTATTGCTGAGGCCTGACGCCTTCTCGTTGAACTTGCGCGTCGAGGTGGCACAGGTGCCGGTATCCAGGCTGGGCACAATGTTCAGCACCTTGCGCTTGCCGGCATAGCCCGCGAGGCTCTGGTTTGCCAGATCGGCGGCCACCAGGGTGAATTCAGGCGCCTGATCGCCTTTTTTCAGGAATTGACCAGCGACTTCAACGGCATTGCCGCCAAGGGTGACTGTGCTCATAAGCAGTATTCTCCAGATGGGTGTGGGCGTCTTATTGGGGCGGGAATTTTCCCGTGGCGTGATCTTACGCTGCCTTGTGCTCAGGCGGTGCGGTAGGCCTTCCAGATCGCCTTGGCGTCTTGCACGGCGCGCTGCTGGGTGCAGATCGAGGGGTCATCGTCGTGGCCGCTGAAGAAATCATCCGCCTGCGCACGCATCACGGTGGCGATCGCCACCTCGTCGCTAGCGTGAAAGCGCTCGGTGAGCAGGGTGGCCACTTCGTCCAGGTGTTCTTCGTAAGTCATGGGATGTCCTTTGGGGGTTGTCAGATCATGCCGCCGTTGATCGAGATCACCTGACCGGTGATGTAAGCCGCTGCGTCCGAGGCGAGAAAGCCCACCAGCGCGGCGACTTCTTCGGGCTTGCCGGCGCGTTTCATCGGCACCAGTTGCTTGATGGCGTCGGCGTCGAAGACATCCTTCGTCATCTCGGAAGTGATGATGCCCGGCGCGACGGCGTTTACGGTGATCCCGCGGCTGGCGAGTTCCAGCGCCAGTGACTTCGTCGCTGAATGCAGGGCACCCTTGGCGGCCGCGTAATTGACCTGGCCGCGGTTGCCGGTGATCGCCGCAATCGACGAGATCGTGATGATGCGGCCCCAGCGGGTGCGGATCATCGGCATGCTAAGCGGCTGGGTGACGTTGAAGAATCCGTGCAGCGAGACATCGATGACCCGGTGCCACTGCTCGGCGCTCATGCCCGGGAAAACGGCGTCGTCGTGGATGCCGGCATTATTGACCACGACCTGAATTGGCCCTGCCTGAAGAAGCTTATCCAGAGCGGCTTGCGTGGCAGATGCGTCGGAGACGTCGAACTGGATTGCCTCTGCGGCATACCCCTCTGCAGACAGGCTTGTGGCAAGGCTCTCCGCGGCATCGAGATTGCGATTGGCGTGGACGATGACGGCAAAGCCATCCTGGGCGAGCTGGCGGCAGATCGCAGCGCCGATGGCGCCGCTGCCGCCAGTGATGAGGGCACGTTTCATAAGTCAGGAGCAGGAAGTCGCAAAGCCCGCATTCTTGCGGTTCGTGTCACAAGGCGCCAGCGTCCAGCATCACGCTGGCGCGGCCGGTGATCAGCAGTCGGCCGGCTGTTTCAAGGCGGAAGCTGTAGATCAGGTGGTTGCCGTCGCCGGAGAGGCATTCGGCGTGGATGTCGAGCGGGGTCGTGTCGAGATCCAGCCGTTCGGCGTGGAATTCGACTTCGCGCACGCTGGTCAGATAGCCCGCGCGCGGTGCGCCATCGGCGCCGGCCCGCAGGGCACCGTGCACGGCCATCGCCTGGGCGGCGTATTCGATGCCGTTGGCCATCCCCAGCCGGCCGGCAGCGCGCAGCGGATTGTCCGGGGCGGCATGGCTGCTGGCCTGGCAGTGGATCTGCGTGTCGCTCCAGCTCTCCACGCTGTCAAGCAGGCACATGTTGCCGTGATGCGGGATGCGGGATGCGATCCCGGCGCGGTCCAGCGTGCTCACGCCAGCTCCACGCGCAGGCTGCATTCGGTCAGGTAGTCGAGCACCACCGTGCCGGTCTCGCTGCGGGCGATGCGCTGCAGGAGCGGGAGTGCCCGGCCAGCGGGGATCTGCGTGCGCAGGCCTTCCAGCGACGCGTCGCTCAGCACTGTCGGGGCATCGGTGCCGAGCGTCAGCGTCAGCGCGGCGAGCGTATGTGCGCTGCGCACGGGGTTCAAGACCAGCGCGATGCCCAGCGGGTAGGGGATCTGCCGCTGGCGGTAGAGCGGTTCTGGATAGGCCGTGTCATAGGCCACGAGCAGGCAGGGCGCGCCGCTGGCCTGCACCTGGCTGGCGGCTTCGAGCAGGCCGGCGGCGAAGGTCGCGTCGTAGGCACACAGGCTGGTAGAAGCCGCCATGCAGTGGGTGGCGATACTCCAGTAGCCCGACGGTGCGTTGTGCACCGAATTGTGAAAGCGGGTCGGCGAAATCTGGCGATCCGCGGAGGCCAGGGTTTCGAGGATCGCGTGGCAGTTGTCGCAGTCGCCACCGGTCGAGGAAAACACGTTGGCGAGCAGGGCCGGATCAGCATCGGCATGGCGGGCCGCCTCGAAGCCCACCGCCATCGACAGCTTGATCGGCGCGCCCACCCGGCGGCGTTCGGCACTGGGCAGGGCTTCCGGCGGCGGCAGCACCGTGGGGGCGAGCGTCAGCGGCGCTTCGCCAGCGAGGATGGCGCGTGCCGCTTCCCAGCCATCCAGCCCGGGGCCGCGCAGGCCAATGCCATCGAGATACACACGGAGCTGGCTCATGCGGGCACCTGCGAGAGGATCAGGCTGCAGTTGCTGCCGCCGAATCCGAAGGAATTGGAGAGCACGTGACGGATCGGCCGGGCCTCATTGGCCAGCAGATAGCGGCAGGCGAGTGCGGGGTCCAGCGTCTGCGTATTGACGCCGGCCGGCGCGAACTGATGCTGCAGGGCCAGCGCGGCGATGATGGCTTCAATGCCCCCAGCGGCGCCCAGCGTGTGGCCGGTATGGCCCTTGGTCGAGCTGCAGGCCGTGGCCGCGCCGAAGACGCTGGAGACCCCGCGCGCCTCGGCGGCATCGTTGCTCGGTGTGGCCGTGCCATGCAGATTGATGTAATCGATTGCCGCCGGGGCGAGGTCGGCCTGGCGGAGGGCGGCTTCCATCGCCAGTTTGGCCCCCAGGCCTTCCGGGTGCGGCGAGGACATGTGGTGGGCATCGCTCGATTCACCCACGCCGGTGAGCAGGATGTCGCCAGCGGCCGGGCGGTCGGTCTTCTCCAGCAGGATGAAGCCCGCACCTTCCCCGATCGAGATGCCGTTGCGCTGCGCGTCAAACGGGCGGCAGGGGTCGGGGGAGACGAGCTGCAGCGAGTTGAAGCCGTACAGCGTGGTGAGGCACAGGCTGTCGACACCCCCGACGACGGCCGCATCGATCAGCCCGGCCTGCAGCATGCGCTGGGCGCTGCCGAATACCTTGGCGCCCGAGGAGCAGGCGGTCGACACCACAAACGCCGGGCCGGCCAGATCGAAATAGTGGCGCACAAAATCGGCCACCGAGTAGCTGTTGTGGGTGTGGCTGTAGTCGTGGGCGTCCGGCAGGGCGCCAGTGGCCGGGTCCCGATGGCGGTAGGCGATCTCGCTGGACAGAATCCCCGAGGTACTGGTGCCCAGCAGCACCGCGACGCGGCTGCGCCCGTAACGGGCGATGGCGCCGCGCACGGCCTCGGCAAAGCCGTCACATTCCAGCGCGAGCTGGGCGAGGCGATTGTTGCGGCAGTCAAAGCGGGCGAGGTCGGCGCGCACGGGCAGGGCGTCGAGCCCGGGGACTTCGCCGATACAGGCATCGAAATCCAGGGTTTCCCAACGCTGGCGGGTGATGCCGCTGCGTTGGGCACGGAGCATGGCCAGCGTGGGCGTCAGCCCGGCGCCGAGCGCGCTGCTCAGGGTGAAACGGGTGAGACGGATGGCGTTCACGCGAATTCCGGTGTTCAGGGGTCGAGCGCGGGATTCTATCGCATGTGCCGGCCATGCCAGTCGCGTGTGACACAGCCGGGCTTGTTTTTCCCGCATTCTGCCGCCATATCGGCGGTATCGACTGCGCCCTCTGGAGACCCCGCATGAAACTTGTCTGCAGCCACTGCAACACGATCAACGAACTGCCCGCCGAGCGCCTCGGCGATGGCCCCGTCTGTGGCAAATGCAAGCAGGGCCTGCTGCCGCCCAAGCCAATCGAGCTGAACGCACAGAATTTTGACCACTTCATCAAGCACAGCGAGCTGCCGGTGCTGGTCGACTTCTGGGCCGCCTGGTGCGGCCCTTGCCGTGCCATGGCGCCCCAGTTTGCCGAAGCCGCCGGGCGCATGCAGACCCGCGCGCTGTTTGCCAAGCTCGACACCGAAGCCGCGCAGCCCGTCGCCGCACGGCTCGGCATCCGCAGCATCCCGACCCTGATCCTGTTCAAAGGCGGGCAGGAAGCCAACCGGATCAGCGGCGCCTGCCGTGCCGACGAGCTGATCGCCTGGCTGCAGCCGCAACTCGTTTGAGGCTGTGCGTCGATTACTCGGGCGCGCTGTCGCGGGCGTAGGCAATCGCTCGCTTGCTGGCGGCAAGAATCTCTTTGGCAATCGGCGCCATGGCGCGGAACTGCGCGGCCGTGCAGGCGTAGCTCGCGGGCGTCCAGTCAAACACGGATTCGACGCTCACCGTTTCGCCGGTCTGGGTGTAACGCAAGTCCAGGCGCAGCCCCTCGCCTTCGATCAGCCGGTTTTGGGAACGCGTAAGGGCTTCAGGCCTGCTCCGAAGCGAAAGCCGATGTGCTCCTCAAAATGAACTGGTGCGCAGGCCAGGGCGAACTGGCGTCGCTCGAAGCGGGCGGTCAGAGTGACGCTACATGGTTGAACGGTGAGCTGGAACGGGGTGCCGATCTCCGCCTCATCAATGAAATTCTATGTGTGCGCGGTGTGGGGGCGGTTGGCTCCTCGCGCAGTATGGCGCGCCCGCGCAGGCCGCTTTGCTGCAAATCCTTGGTGGCCCAGTCATTCTGCTTACCGGGTTCGATGCTGCGGAATAGGTTGCGGACAAAGATGGCGCTTAGGTGCCGTGTTTCCCGTTGGTACTTCGTTCGGCTGAACCATCGGCGTCGATTGCGACTTGGCTGCTGCGCTTAAGCCAGTTCGCCTGGCCCGGCATGGGCGTCGCGGCTGGGCCAAGCTTTGGGTCGACCCGGCAAGGCTCGAAGGCATGTCCCTGTCGGTGGCGTCCAGATAGGCGGCGGCGGTAGGTGTGACGTGGGGTGTGGACTGTCAGGGGTTCTGGTATGGGTTGGGTCTGTCTCTGCCGGTGGTGGCGCTGGCTCTCGCTGGGGCATTGGGGGCGGGGGGCGGGCTTGCAGGGAAGAGGTGGGCCGGGGGGGGGGGGTGGGTGGGGGGCGCGGGGGCGTCGGGGGTCGGCTGGCACGTCGTCAGGTGCCGTGCGGGTGTGGGGGGTTGGGGGGGTGCTGGCGTGGCTGGGGGGGGGGGCGCTCTGCCCTTGGGTCGCCGGTAGTGGCCGGGGGGGGGGCCTGGTCGCGGCCGGGGGGGGCGGGCTCTCTGTCCGTGGGGGAGGGGTCTGGGCAGGGCCGCCTGAAGGCGGCCGCCAGATGGACCTCACCGCGACTGGCATGGAGAAGCCCTACCGAATTGGCTCTCCGGGCAGGTGTTGTCTGCATTCGCGAGGCGCGATTTGGTCAGCTGCCGGACTTGTGCTTGAATGCCGGCCATGCTCCAAGCTCGGCAACTGGCCTGCCTGCGCGGCGACCGCCTTCTCTTCCGCAAGCTCGATCTCACCGTCAAGGCCGGTGAGCTGTGGCGCATTGCCGGGGCGAATGGCATGGGCAAGACCAGCCTCTTGCGCCAGCTCTGCGGCCTGCGTCACCTCGACCAGGGCGAGGTCTGCTGGCAGGGCGAGTCCATCACGGACTGCCGCGAGCGCTTTCATGCCGGGCTGCTGTATCTGGGCCATGCGCCGAATCTGAATGATCTGCTCTCGCCGCTGGAAAACCTGCTGTTTGCCTGCCAGGCGCAAGGTCTGCCCGTGTCGCCTGCGGCCTGCGAGTCCGCCTTGCAGCGCATCGGCTTGAGTGCCGCGCTGCATCTGCCGGCCCGGCTGCTCTCGCAGGGGCAGCGCCGCAGGGTGAGTCTGGCGCGGCTGTTCCTCGCGGAAGCCCAGCCGCTGTGGCTTCTGGATGAACCCTTCACCGCGCTGGATGTGGCGGCCGTCGCCGAACTCGCCGCTGTGCTCGATGCCCACTGTGCCGGTGGTGGCGCGGTGGTGTTCAGCTCGCATCAGGATGCGGGTTTTGCCACGCCGCTGAAGAGCCTCAACGTCGAGGATTTCGCCCCATGAGTGTCTTCCTGGCTGTCTTGCGGCGCGACCTCCTGCTGGCCTGGCGCGGGCGGGCGGACCTGCTTGTGGCACTCGCCTTCTTCGTCATCGTCGCCAGCCTCTTCCCGTTCGGTGTGGGCGCCGAGCCCAACCAGCTGCGCGCCATCGGCCCCGGCGTGGTCTGGGTCGCGGCCTTGCTCGCCAGCCTGCTCGCCCTGCCACGCATGTTCAGCCAGGATTTCGAGGCCGGCGTGCTCGAACAACTCCTGCTCTCGCCTGAGCCTGCCGTGCTGTGGGTCGGCGCCAAGATCCTCGCCCATTGGCTCGCCACGGGGCTGCCGCTGGTGCTGATCTCGCCGCTGCTGGGCCTGATGTACGGGCTGGACGGCGACGCGCGCCTGGTCCTCGCGGCGTCCCTGCTGGTCGGCACGCCTATCCTCTCCTTGCTCGGCGCAATCGGCGCCGCGCTGACCCTGGGCCTGCGCGGCGCGGGCAGTCTGCTGGCCTTGCTGGTGCTGCCGCTTTTCGTGCCGGTGCTGGTCTTCGGTGCCGGGGCGGTGGACGCGTTCGCGGGGGGCATGGGCGTCAGCGCCCAGTTCTCGCTGCTCGGTGCAGGGGTGCTGGCCTCGGCGGCGCTGGTGCCGTTTGCGTGCGTAGCGGCGCTGCGGTTGGCGGCGGAGTGAGCATGGTTTCGCCAAGTAATCGTGCTATAAAGAGTGTTCTTTATTGTGCTTTTAATGAGGTGATCCGATGGCCAGTATCAGCGCGAATGATCTGAAAACCAAAGGCGTGGCGGCGATTGAGGCCGCACTGCGTGAGCGGCCAGAGGCCTTGGTGTCGGTGCGCGGCAAGGACCGCTTCGTGGTCATGGATCTGGCGCATTACCACCATCTGCGTGAATGCGAGCTGGAGGCGGCTCTGGCCGAGACCCGTGCCGATCTGGCTGCCGGGCGCGCCATCGAGGAATCTGCCGAGGCGCACTTGAAGCGGCTGGATGCGCTGGAATGAGCTATAGGCTCGTTTTTACCGATCACTACACACGCAGGGCGGCCCGCTTTCTCAAACGGCATCCCGAGATGCGCGGGCAATACCTGAAGGTGCTGCAATTGCTGGCAGCCAACCCGCACCATCCTTCGCTGCGCCTGCACGCCTTGAGTGGCAAGTTGCTGGGCTTGCACTCCGTATCGATCAATCTTTCATACCGGATCACGCTCGAATTGCTGATCGAAGACGGAAAGATCATTCCCATCGACGTGGGCGATCATGATGCGGTGTATTGACCCGGCAGCACGTCCGCGACTTGAAACAGATCAAGGCTCTCAGGGACGGTTTTCTTCGTATCATGTCGCTCCCGGCGGATTCTGGCCTTTGACCCCATGAACATTTTCCGGTTTTCTTCTCCGCAGACCTTCTACCCGCTTGCTGGCCGCCTTGTGCCGGTGTTTGCCGTGCTCGCGGCCGTCTGCTGTGCGCTCGGGCTATGGCTGGGTTTCTTCGTGGCGCCGACCGACGCCGTGCAGGGCGAGGTGTACCGGGTGATCTTCATTCACGTGCCGGCCGCCTGGATGAGCATGTTCATCTATCTGGTGATGGCTTTCTGGTCGGCCATCGGGCTGGGGTTGGGCACGCGGCTGTCCTTCTACATGACCCAAGCGCTGGCGCCTACCGGCGCCCTGTTCTGCTTCATCGCGCTGTGGACGGGCGCGCTGTGGGGCCGCCCGACCTGGGGCGCCTACTGGGTGTGGGATGCGCGGCTCACCTCGCAACTCCTGCTGCAATTCCTCTACTTCGGCTTTATCGCGCTGACGCGCTCGATTGAAGACCCGCGCCGGGCAGACCGCGCGGGCGCGATCATCGCGCTGGTCGGGGCGGTGAACGTGCCGATCATCTATTTCTCGGTGCAGTGGTGGAGCACGCTGCATCAGGGTGCCTCGGTGAGCATGACGAAGGCGCCCTCCATGGCCAGCACCATGCTCTGGGGCATGCTGGTGATGGCCTTCGCCGCCTGGTTCTACAGCCTGGCGGTGGTGTTTGCGCGCGTGCGCAGCATCATCCTGGAACGCGAGCGGCATACGGATTGGGCACGCGCCGAGATCGCGCGGCTCGGAGGAGGGCGCTGATGCAGTGGCAATCGATGGCCGAATTTTTGCGATGGGCGGACGCGGCTTCTTCGTCTGGGGCAGCTACGGCGTGAGCTTTGCATTGATCGTGGCGGAACTCTGGCTGCTTCGGCAGCGTCACAGGAGCAGTTTTGCCAGGCTTTACAGCTTGCAGCAACTCGAAAAGGATTGATGTGAAACCCCGTCACAAACGTTTCCTGCTCATCGGTGTCGCCCTCATTCTGCTCGGCGGCGCTGCGGCGCTGGTGCTGAACGCCTTCCAGGACAACATTGTCTTCTTCCACACCCCGAGCGAAGTCGCCGAGGGCAAGGTGCCGCAGGGCCGCACTTTCCGCGTCGGCGGCATGGTGCAGGCCGGCTCCCTGAGCCGTGAGGCCGACGGCATGACCGTGCGCTTCGTGATCACCGACACCGCCAAGACGGTACCGGTCGTCTACAAGGGTGCGCTGCCGGATCTCTTCAAGGAAGCCAAGGGCGCGGTCGCGCAGGGCACGCTCGGCGCGGACGGCGTGTTCACGGCCACCGAAGTGCTCGCCAAGCACGACGAGAACTACATGCCGCCCGAGGCCAAGGACGCGATCGACAAGGCGCACAAGACGGCGCGGACGGTTTCACAGTAGGGCGGGTTAGCGCAGCGTAACCCGCCACGCCGGGCTCCGGTGCGCTGGCTTGCAGCGCGGGTCAATTGGCGAGGCTAAGGTTCAAGGTGCTCGGTTTTCGCTGCCTTAAATGCGAACAGGAGATGTGCATGCTCGACAAGATCAAGGACATCGGTAACCAGGCGAGCACGGCCGCCAGCGATGCGGTGCAGGCCGTGACCACGACGGTGAAGGACGGCGTCGAGTCGCTGGTGAATACTGCGACCACGGTGACCGGCGCGATCAACGAGAAAGCGGTGCGGGCGTCGACGGCGCAGATGTGCCGCATTCTCGAAATCGCACTGGAAGAGATCAAGGACAGGCCGCTGGCCGAGCGCCCGGGCACGCTGACGGCGACGGTGAATTTCGGCGTGGCCTCGCTGGAGATGCAGGTGCAGCTTGAGCCAAAGGCTGCCGCCGCGCAGAAGGCGAGATAGCGATGGCGGGCAGGATGCGGCGTCTTGCAGCGACCGCATTTGTTATCAATAATGGTTGCAATAGTTGCAACCGGAGCGCGGCAGCATGAGCACGACACTGGGCATCAAGGTGGACGACGCGACGCGGGAGCGCCTCGCTTCACTGGCTGAAGGACTGGATCGCACCCCGCATTGGATCCTCAAGACTGCGCTGAACGAGTATCTGGATCGGGAAGAAAGCCATCTGCGCGAGCAGCGTGAAGACCTTGCCCGTTGGGAGCGCTTCTCGCTTACCGGCGAGGCGGTGAGTGGCGAGGATGCCGACGTGTGGTTGGCGCGGCTGGAGGCCGGGGAAGATGCCCCCTGCCCATGGTGAAATGGAGTGCCGAGGCCTTGCGTGATGTGGGCCGCCTGCACGCATTTCTGAAGCCGCACAGCGCCGTGGCCGCCAGCAAGGCCGTAGGCGCGATCCGCACCGCCGCGGGGTTTCTGGGCGAGAATCCGGGTGCTGGACGCCCCATGAATGATGAGCGGCGAGAGTGGTTTGCCCGGTTTGGCGCGGGCGCTTACGTTTTGCGCTATCGACTCACCCCGGCGGGTGAGGTTTTCATCCTGCGCGTGTGGCACACGCGCGAATTACGCTGAACCATCAAAGACTCCCAATGATCCCCGAACTCGGCCATTTCTCCCTGATCCTCGCCCTTGTCCTGGCCGCCGTGCTGGGCGTTTTGCCGATGTGGGGCGCGGCGCGCGGCGACGCGGCCTTGATGGCGGTGGCGCGGCCGGCGGCGCGCTTGCAGTTTGTGCTGGTGGCGGTGGCGTTTGTCGCCTTGTCCTGGGCGTTTGCCATGAACGACTTTTCGGTGGCTTACGTGGCGCAGCACTCCAATACGCGTCTGCCGCTGGTGTATCGCCTCACAGCGGTGTGGGGCAGCCACGAGGGTTCTTTGCTGTTGTGGGGGCTGATGCTGACGGGCTGGACGGCGGCCGTGTCGTTCTCGCGCCGATTGCCGGAGGTGTTCACAGCGCGGGTGCTGGCGGTGCTGGGGCTGGTGAGCTGCGGCTTTCTGGCCTTCATGCTGCTGACCTCCAACCCCTTCGCGCGCCTCCTGCCGGCGGCGGTGGAGGGCAATGACCTGAATCCGCTGCTGCAAGACCCCGGGATGATCATTCACCCGCCGCTGCTCTACATGGGCTACGTCGGCTTCTCGGTGGCCTATGCGTTTGCGATGGCGGCGCTGATCGGCGGCCAGTTCGACGCGGCCTGGGCACGCCTGTCGCGGCCGTGGACGCTGACGGCCTGGCTCTTCCTGACGCTGGGCATCGCGCTGGGCTCCGGCTGGGCGTATTACGAGCTGGGCTGGGGCGGCTGGTGGTTCTGGGACCCTGTGGAGAACGCCTCCTTCATGCCCTGGCTGGTCGGCACGGCGCTGGTGCATTCGCTGGCGGTGACCGAGAAGCGCGGCGCCTTCAAGAGCTGGACGGTGCTGCTGGCGATTGCGGCGTTTTCGCTCTCGCTGCTCGGTACCTTCCTGGTTCGCTCCGGGGTGCTGACCAGTGTGCATGCCTTCGCGTCCGACCCGCGCCGTGGCGTGTTCATCCTCGCGTTGCTGGTGCTGGTGATCGGCAGCTCCTTGCTGCTCTACGCCTGGCGGGCGGCCAAGCTCACGGGCGGCGGCAGCTTCGCCTTCCTCTCCCGCGAGACGGCTTTGCTCCTCAATAACGTGCTGTTTGCGGCTGTCGCGGCGACGGTGCTGCTTGGCACCCTGTATCCGCTGCTGGTTGACGCGCTGGGGTTGGGCAAGCTCTCGGTCGGCCCGCCGTATTTCGAGGCGGTGTTTTTCCCGCTGATGATTCCGGTGGTGCTGCTGATGGTGGCGGGGCCGTTCGTGCGCTGGAAAGGTCACGAAGCCCCCTTGCTGCTGAGGCGCCTGGCGCCTGCCTTTGCGGCCAGCGTGGTGCTGGGCGGGCTTGGCGCCTGGCTGATCGGCGCGGCATCGTGGAGAAGTGCGCTGGGCTTGATTCTGGCAGCATGGGTGCTGCTGGGCAGCCTGCAGCTTGCCTGGGCAAGGATGCAAGGTGAAGGCGGCCTCTGGAAGCGGCTCTCCAGCATCCCTGGTTCCTGGTGGGGCATGTGGCTGGCCCATCTCGGCATCGGCATCTTCATCATTGGCGTGAGCCTGGTGAAAACCCTGGAGACGAATGCCGACATCGCGGTGAAGGTGGGCGACAGCACCGAGCTGGCCGGGTATCGCTTCACGCTCGACAAGGTGGTCGAGGTGGAAGGCCCGAATTACACCGCGGCGCGTGGCATCGTGCGTCTGTCGCGCAACGGTGTGAACATCAACACCCTGCACCCCGAGAAGCGCGTCTACACCGCCCGCCAGATGCCGATGACCGAAGCCTCGCTCGACGTCGGCCTCTTCCGTGATGTGTACGTCTCGCTCGGCGAGCCGACCGGCGCGCCGGACACCTGGGTGCTGCGCCTGTACTACAAGCCCTTCATCAGCTGGATCTGGGCGGGCTGTTTGCTGATGGCGCTGGGTGGGCTGTGTGCGGCGCTGGACAAGCGCTATCGCAAGCATGCTGTGCGCAAGGAGTTATCGACATGATCGACATCGACCGTCTCAGCGAGGCGGATCTTCTGGACCTCAATAGACGGATCGTGGCGCGCTTGCGGATGATTCAAGACATGCGCGCCCACAGCCAGATGCTGAACTACCGGGTAGGTGACAGGGTTGGGTTCAATTCCAATGAAGGTGTCGCCAAATTTGGCATCCTGACAAAGTACAACAAGAAAACCGTGACCATCCTGACCGAAGACGGGCAGCACTGGAACGTGGCGCCCGGTTTCATCTACGCCGCGCCGTTGGCCGAGCGCGACATCACGCCGCCATCGCCGAGCTTGAAACCATGAAACCCAAAGCGCTGATTCCCTTTGCGATCTTTCTGGTGCTGGTGGTCTTTCTGGCCATCGGCCTGACGCGCGATCCGCGCGAGATTCCGTCTCCGCTGATCGACAAGCCGGCGCCGGCGTTCAGCCTGCCGCAGCTGGCGAAGCCCGATCAGCCCCTGCAACTGGCCGACATGCAGGGCAAGGTCTGGCTGCTGAATGTCTGGGCCTCGTGGTGCGCGGCCTGCCGCGACGAGCATCCGGTGCTGGTGGAATTTGCCAAGCAGGGTGTGCTGCCGATCGTTGGCCTGAACTACAAGGACAAGCGCGCGGATGCGCAGGCCTGGCTGAAGGAATTCGGCGACCCCTACGCCACCAGCATTGTGGATGCGGACGGGCGGGTGGGTATCGACTACGGCGTGTACGGCGTGCCGGAGACCTTTCTGATCGATGGTGCCGGGCGCATCCGTTACAAGCAGATCGGGCCGATCACGCCCGAGGTGCTGGCGAAAGAAATCCTGCCGCGGGTGCGTCAGCTGACCGGAGGGCAAGGCTGATGCGTTACCGGAATCTGTGGGCAGCGCTGTGCCTGGGGCCGCGAGGCGGTGGTTTGCTGCGGCGCCTGACGCGGCGATGGATGCCCGGGCGTCCCACCTCGAAGAGCAGCTGCGCTGTCTGGTCTGCCAGAACCAGTCGATTGCCGAATCGCAGGCCGACCTGGCGCTGGACCTGAAACGCCAGGTGCGCGAGATGCTGGCGGCGGGCAAGAGCGATGCGGAGGTGCGGGATTACATGGTCGAGCGCTATGGCGACTTTGTGCTCTACGATCCGCCCGTGAAAAGCAGCACGCTCTTGCTCTGGCTCGGCCCGCTGGCGCTGGTGCTGGTGGCGCTGGCAGGTTTGGTCTGGCAGCTTGTCAGGCGGCGGACGGCCGTGCCTGCGCCGGTGGACGAGCGTGCCCTGGCGCGTGCGCGCGCCTTGTTGGCAGAAAAGGATGAATCGTGAGCGGGTTTCTGATCGGCGCGTTGGTGCTGTTGCTGGGCTGTTTGATCGCGGTCGTGCGTCCGCTGATGCGGCGAGGCGGGCCCCCGCCTGCGAGCGGCGAGGCCCTGGCCCTGGGCGTGCTGCGTGAGCAGCGCAGCGAGCTGGACGCAGATCTGGCGGCCGGGCGTCTTGATGCCACGGCGCATGCGCAAGGCCTGGCGGAACTGGCGCAGCGCCTGGCGGCAGAAGGGGCGACGGAGACCGTTGCCATGCCGCCGGTGCAGCCGCCGCGCCGTGCCTGGGCGCTGGCCGTGGCGATTCTGCTTCCGCTGCTGGCGGGGGGGCTGTACCTCAAGCTCGGCAACCCGGCCGCCTTGAATCCCGCCAATACGCAGGCGCCGGAGGGTGTCACGCCGGCGCAGATCGAACAGATGGTGGTGGGGCTCGCCGCCAAGGTCAAAGCCAATCCTGACGATCTGGAAGGTTTGCAGATGCTGGGACGCTCTTACATGGTGCTGGGCCGCTTCAAAGAGGCGGTGGCTGCTTACGAGACGCTCGCTGCCAAGCGTCCAAGTGCCGAGGTGTATGCCGACTGGGCTGACGCGCTGGGCAGCGTCGACAGCAGCAAGGGCTTGGCGGGCGAGCCCGAGAAGCTGATCGCCAAAGCGCTGCAGCTCGACGCGAACAACGTCAAGGCGCTGGCGCTGGCGGGGACGGTGGCCTTTGATCGCAAGGACTACCGCACAGCCCTCGTGCACTGGGAGCGCATGGCGACCCAGATCGATCCGCAAAGCGAGATGGGGCAGTCGGCCCAGGCGATGATTCAGGAAGCTCGCAACCGGGCGACGCAAGGCGCGACAGCAGAGTCGTCGACGGCGCCGCCGGCCCTGCGGGCCACGGGGCACCTGAGCCTTGCGGCGGCACTCAAAGACAAGGTGGCCGCAGGCGACACGCTGTTCGTGTTTGCCCGCCCTGCTGCGGGCGGGCCGCCGCTCGCCGCGCTGCGCTTCCGTGCCGAAGACTTGCCGCTGGATTTCGATTTCTCCATGGCGCAAGCCATGATGGGGGCGACGGTCGATGGCAAGGTGGTGATCGGCGCGCGTATATCAAAAAGCGGTAACGCGACCCCCAGCGCAGGCGATCTGGAAGGTTTCACCACCGAAGTGGCGCCGGACGCGCAGGGCATTGCGCTGGAAATCGATACCGAGCGGAAGTAAGTGCTCAGAGTTTTTCCAGCAGCTCGCGGATCTTGTCGGGCTCGTCCATCTTGAGCAGCTTGGCGACCTTGACACCCAGGGCCTCGGTATCCGAGCGCAGAACCTCTTGCTTGACTTCGAGGATCTTGGAGGGGTGCATGGAGAACTGACGCAGGCCCATGCCGAGCAAGAGCTTGGTAAACGCTGCGTCACCCGCCATTTCGCCGCAGACCGAGACCGACAGCCCAGCTCGGGCGCCCGCCTGGATGGTTTGCGCGATCAGGCGCAGTACCGCGGGGTGCAGGGGATCGTAGAGGTGCGCGACGGCTTCGTCGATCCGGTCGATCGCCAGGGTGTACTGGATCAGGTCATTGGTGCCGATTGAGAGGAAATCCAGGCGTTTGGTGAAAATGCCCAGGCACATGGCTGCAGCGGGTATTTCGATCATGCCGCCGACCGGGATGTTTTCGGCGAACTTCACGCCTTCTTCGCGTAGCTGCGCTTTGGCTTCTTCGATGGCACTCAGGGTTGCGTCAATTTCATGGGCATGCGCCAGCATCGGGACCAGGATGCGCAGATTGCCCTGCCCAGCCGTGGAGGCCCGCAACAGGGCGCGCAACTGGGTCATGAACATTTGCGGCTCCGCCAGACAGTAGCGGATCGCACGCAGGCCGAGGGCCGGATTGGTTTCGGCACGCGGGCCGCCGGAGTCGAGCGGCTTGTCGGCACCGATATCGAGGGTACGGATCGTGACCGGGTGGCCCGTCATGGCCTTGAGGACAGTGCTATACGCTTCGTACTGCTCCTCTTCGTTGGGCAGGGTGTCCCGGTTCATGAACAGAAACTCGGTGCGGAAGAGGCCGACGCCATCGGCCTCGACGGCTTTGACCGGGGCGATGTCCCGCGGCAACTCGATATTGGCTTGCAGCGAGATGATCTGGCCGTCGAGCGTGCGCGCCTGTGCAGTGGTCAGGCGCTTGAGCTTGCTGCGTTCCAGCTCCAGGGCGCTGCGACGCAGGCGGTACTCTTCCAGTACACGCTCGTCCGGATCGATGATGACGACGCCGCGGGTGCCGTCAATAATGATTATGTCATCTTCACGGGCGGTATGCCTGATGTGGCGCAGGCCTACGACGGCCGGAATATCCAGGCTGCGGGCGACGATGGCTGTATGCGAGGTCGCACCGCCAACGTCAGTGACGAAGCCGTTGATCTTGTTGCTCTTGAAGTTGATCGTGTCGGAAGGTGACAGATCGTGTGCCACCACGATGGTGCCCAAGTCGTTCTTGTTGCTGCGCTTGGGCGTGACCTGGCTGGGATGCCCGAGCAGCGCTTTGAGTACCCGCTCGACGACCTGGATCACGTCTGCCTTGCGCTCGCGCAGATAAGGGTCTTCCATGGCCTCGAACTGCTCGACCACCAGCTCCATCTGCTGAACCAGCGCCCATTCGGCGTTGCAGCGCCGCTCACGGATCAGTTTGCAGGAGGTGTCGACCAGGAGCGGATCGTCGAGCAGCATGGTGTGCAGGTCGACAAAGGCGCCCACCTCGGACTGGGCGGCCGTTGCGCTCTCTTTGACCGCGCGGAGCTCGAAGCGCACTTTCGCGGCGGCGTCTTCGAGGCGGATGACCTCGGCATCAACGTGCCGAGGGGCCACCACCAGATGGCTGACTTCGAGCAGGGCGTGCGAAACAAGGTGGGCATAGCCGATGGCAATCCCGCTGGAGACAGGCTGACCGTGGATGACGAAGGGCATGGGGTGTGCGCGGACCTATTCTCTCTCGCCAAAACGGCTGGCGATCAGTTCAACGATGGCATTCAAGGCATGCTCGGCGTCTTCACCCTCGGTTTCGATGGTCAGCTTGGTGCCTTGCGCGGCGGCAAGCATCATGACGCCCATGATGCTTTTGGCGTTCACCCGACGCCCCTCGCGTTCCAGCCAGACATCGCAACGGTACTGGGTCGCCAGCTGGGTCAGCTTGGCGGAAGGCCGGGCGTGAAGCCCCAGTCGGTTAGCGACTTCTGCAATCGCACGCGGCATATCAGAATCCCCCTTTTTGGTGAAGCACGCCCTCGCAAGCCCCTGCGACAGCTTTGATTATTACAGTGTGAATATCGCCCTTTTCGCGGTAGGTCAAGACGCGTAGCAGCATCGGCACATTGGCGCCGGAGACGGCTTCGACTTTGCCCGGGCGCAGGAGTTTCATGGCGATGTTCGAGGGTGTGGCGCCAAATATATCGGTCAACACGACCACGCCATCGCCCGAGTCGACGAGGTCGACCAGGGTCTGCGCTTCGGGCAGGATGTCCAGCGGATCATCCTGTGCGCTGACGCCAAGCTGTGCGATCTGGTGGGGACGTTTGTTCAGGACGTGGCAGGCGCACTGAATCAGCGATTCGCCAAGCGTGCCGTGCGAGATGATGAGGATGCCTATCATGCGTCGGGTCCGTGATGTGTGCCGGCGGGGTCAGGGGACGACTTGGTCCGGCTTGATGTTCTCTGCCCAGCGCAAGCGCACGCGCAAAGCCTCGGTTACTGCTATCTTGCCATCGCCACCAACCCGCAACACGTGGCTCACGCCCATCCGGGAAGCCATTTTGCGCCAGTTCTCGGCGGCGAGAAAAATCGGTTTGCTGGCGACGTCCGACAGCAGGCCGGCCTCGGTCTGGGCCGTGATCAAGACGGTGACGGCTTCGGTGTGGCGGACGGGCATGGCGGTACGGGGATCGATCAGATGGCAGTAACGCTGTCCATCGAGATCAAAAAAACGCTGGTAGTCGCCCGAGGTGCCGATGGCTTCCCCGTCATACAGCGCAAGGGTCGCCATGGCGCCAGACTGCCGCGGATGCTGGATGCCGACCGTCCAGGGCTGCCCGGCCTTGCTGCCCAGCGCCATGACGTTGCCGCCGATGTTGATGAGGGCATCTTTGATGCCGGCTTCGAGCAGAAGCGTGCGTGCGCGATCCAGCGCATACCCCTTGGCGATGCCGCCGAAATCGAGCGAGACCGCAGGATTGCGGGAGCGCACCTCATGCCCGTTGATCTCGACGTCCGCAACGCTCGGGTGTGCGCGGCGAAGTTTCTCGAGCGCATCCGCGGCGGGCAGACGGGGTGTGTAACTGTCGGAGTGAAAGCCCCAGAGTTTGACCAGTTGCCCGATGCCCGGGTCAAACAGGTAGTCTGCTTTGCTCGCGTACGTTTGCGCACGCTGGATGAGGCCAAGCATTTCATCACTGACCGTCAGGCTTTCGCCCTTGGCAAACGCTGCGTTCAGCATCATGAGATCCGAACCCACCCAGGCGTGATAGGTGCGGTGCATGCGATCAAAATCCCTAAGCACGTCACCCAGAACGGCTTGCGTTTTGGCCTCGGTGGCACCGAGGGCGACGATTTCTACGCGCGTCCCGAAGACAAACGACTCCATGCGGGTCGGCTTCGGCTGGCTACAGGCAAGCAGCCACAATGGCAGAAAGACGATGAACAGCGTGCGCCAGTGCGGCGAGAATCGTGAAATGGGCATGGCAGCATGATACGCCGCTTGGCTATGTGCCGCGATCCTGCGCTCAAGAAAGTCGCCGGGTTGCCACAAGGGTTTCTTGGACCCGCTGGAGGGCGGGTTGGCACCTTTGGCGTCAGCCGGTGGTTCGCTATCCCTTTCTTTGCGGCAGGTACCGTATGCGGCTCTGAAAGAGCTCTGCCGACGGCGCCCGCAGCAAAGGAGACTGGGCGCGCGTGGTCGACGCCTGGCGCGCCAGAGTCTCTAGCGCCGCATGCAGCGTGCGGGGTGAGAGACCGTTTTGGGCGAGCATGTGCTGCGCAAAACGGTCAGCCTCGTAGTGCGGCGTGTCACCCATCTCGGCATTCAGGATGCCCGTTTCCAAGCCTTGTACAACGACCTTTTCTAGCCCGAGCAAGCTCGCCAGGGCCAAGGTGAAGACTTGATCTTCGATGCTGACTTGCAGCATGTGGCGATGGTGCAGGTGCCCAAGCTCGTGACAGAGCAAGGCGAGGACTTGTGTATCGTCGGGGAGTGTCGCCAAGAGTTCGTCGGTGACGACAATCGAGCCGTCTGGCAGCGAATAGGTCAGGGGGCCACTCAAGCCACCCCGGCGGAAAATCAGGCGGTAGGGCAAGGCGCCGCTGGCTGGTGCGGCCAGGGCCGCAAAACGCGTGGTCAGCGCTTCGATGCGCGTGCCGGAGGCTTGCGAGGGTCGGAGCTGCGTCTGATCCAGCGTGTGTTGCGTATTGATCGCGGCGGACTTCACCCAGGTGGCGGGGAGTGCATCCGTCATTGCAATCGTCAAGGGATGACGCAGGAACAGGTGTGCGAGCGTTGCCAGCAGCACACCCAGTGCGGCGCAGGCCAGCAGAAGACGCTGCGAGCGGCGTGCTGGCGAACGCTGCCGGCTGGACTCTCGCTGCCCGAGCGCTCGTCCGCGCGGCTTGCGCGGGAGGGGAGCACGACGATTCGGGATGCGAACGGAAATGACCGCCATATTCGTACTGATCTCTGTGGGTGCCGGGGGTGCGCCAAGGCGCGCAGCGTCTCAGGCTGTGAGACCAAACATAGGCGAGCACTCGCGCGACTTTTTGTCGCGCTCCCTTTGGTGCAGAAGCGCTGCCCGAAAGCGCGGTGACGCGCGGCGCGATCGGGGGGCGGACGCTCAGTGGCAGGTGTTTTCGAGCGCGTCGATGACGCGCGCCGGGATGTCAAAACCGGTTTGCTGGCGGATCTCGACCATGCAGGTCGGGCTGGTGACGTTGATTTCGGTGAGGTGCCCGCCAATCATGTCCAGCCCCACGATCAGCAGTCCCCGCGCCCACAGCGTAGGCGCCAGGGTTTCGGCGATCTCGCGTTCGCGCGCGGTGAGCGGCATGGCAACACCCCGCCCGCCTGCGGCGAGGTTGCCCCGTGTTTCGCCCGCTTTGGGAATACGCGCCAGGCTGTACGGCATGACCTCACCACCAATCAGCAGGACACGCTTGTCGCCTTCGGCAATCTGCGGCAGGTAACGTTGCACCATCAGGGTCCGGCTGGCGTCGGCACCCAGGGTTTCGATGATGGCATTGCGGTTTGCGTCATCGTGCCGAATGCGGAAGATGCCCGCGCCGCCCATTCCGTCGAGAGGCTTCAGGATCACGTCGCCAAGTTCGTCGATGAAAGCCTGTATCTCTGCGGTGTCCCGGGTGATCAAGGTGGTGGGCGTGAAGTCGGGGAATTCCGCGATAGCGACTTTCTCGGAGTGATCCCGGATTGCGCGAGGCTTGTTCCAGACCCGCGCCCCGTGGCTCTCCGCACGTTCCAGCAGCCAGGTCGCGGTCACGTACTCGGCATCGAAGGGGGGGTCTTGCCGCATCAGGACGGCGTCGAAATCATTGAGCGCGTGGCGCGAGGGCGGGGCCGCCGAGAACCAGTCCTGATCGTCGGCGCGGACGGAGAGTGCGCTTGCCATGGCGCTGACCCGGCCATCGCGGACCGAAATCGCTTCCCGAGCGATGGCGTGCACGGTGTGCCCGCGCGCCTGAGCGGCCCGCATGATGGCCACGCTGGAGTCTTTGTATGGCTTGAGCTGCGGAAGCGGATCAACGATCAGTGCAATTTTCATGGGAGGTGCCTGCGACGAACGTAGGCGAGGATATTACTCCAGGCAAAAACGGGCAGGGCTGGCGCTGGCACGCAAGAATTGGGCGCGGGGCGGCGAATCGCGTAAAATCAAGCGCCTGACTCCTTTCCGCTGACCAGATATGCCCTCTGGAATCCCCTTCTTTTTGGCCCTCAGGCCGGCTCACAGCGGGTCGACCTGCCTGCGACCATTTGCTCACGAGGCGTGTTCATGACGACGCTGTCTCCCGTTCGGGACATCATTGAAGACATCCGCGCCGGCCGGATGGTGATCCTGATCGACGACGAAGACCGTGAGAACGAAGGTGACATCGTGATTGCGGCGCAGCACATCACGCCGGAAGCCATCAATTTCATGGCGAAGTACGCACGCGGCCTGATCTGCCTGACACTGACCGAAGAGCGCTGTCGCCAGCTCGGCATCAACCAGATGGCGCGCGACAACCGCAGCCAGTTCAGTACCGCCTTTACGGTGTCGATCGAGGCCGCCGAAGGCGTGACCACGGGCATCTCGGCCGCGGATCGGGCGCATACCGTCAAGGTGGCAGTCGCCCGCAACGCCAAGCCCGCCGACGTGGTGCAACCCGGCCACGTGTTTCCGATCATGGCGAAGCCTGGCGGGGTGCTGGTGCGTGCCGGGCATACCGAAGCGGGTTGTGATCTTGCTGCGCTGGCAGGGCTGGAGCCCGCCTCGGTGATCTGCGAGATCATGAATGACGACGGCAGCATGGCCCGTCTGCCTGACCTGATTCCCTTTGCGCTGCAACACGGGCTCAAGATCGGCGCCATCCGGGATCTCATCCACTACCGCTCCGCCGTCGAGAAACTGGTCGAGCGCGTGGCCGACAAGCCTGTACCGACCGCGCATGGCGAGTTCCGCCTGGCCGCCTTTAGCGATCGGGCGTCCGGCGAGATCCATCTGGCCATGTATCTCGGCCAGCTGGACCCGGCGGTTGAGACCCTGGTGCGGGTGCACGAGCCCGTCTCGGTGCTGGATTTCATCGATCCCGCGGCAAGCCGCCACACCTACCCGATTGATCAGACCCTGGCGCGGATCGCCGCAAACGGGCACGGCGCGCTGATCATGCTGCGCCGCCCCGAGACGCACGAGGAAATGCTCGCGGCGATGGGGGTGGTCAGCACCGGCGCCAAGCCTCCCGCCGCAGCATGGGATCCGCGCCTGTTTGGCATCGGGGCACAGATTCTGCGTGATCTTGGCGTAGGCCGGATGCGTGTTCTGGCACAGCCCCGGCGCATTCCCAGCATGACCGGCTTCGGCCTGGAGATCACCGGCTACGAACCGCCAGTGGCTGCCGGAGCGATCCAGGACTAACCCCTCTTCTTCAAGTGAGACACGAACTTCATGGCCCGTTTTGAACACATTCCCGAAACCCAGCCCAATCATGACGGACAGGATTTGCGGATCGGCATTGTTGCTGCGCGTTTCAACCCCGCGATCGGCGAAGGGCTTCTGTCTGCCTGCGTCACCGAGTTGCTCAAGCGTGGCGTTGCCCCCGAGCATATTCTGATCCAGACGGTACCTGGCGCGCTCGAAGTGCCCCTGGCGCTGCAGGCCCTCGGCCGCAGCGGCAAGTATGACGCGCTGATTGCGTTTGGCGCCGTGATTCGCGGCGAGACCTACCACTTCGAGATTGTCTCGAACGAGATGGCCGCCGGCCTCATGCGTCTTCAACTCGATCTGGGGCTGCCCGTGGCAAACGGCATCCTGACGACGGAAGACGATGATCAGGCGCTCGCCCGCATGAACGAAAAGGGGCGCGACTGTGCCCTGGCTGCCATCGAGATGGCCCACTTACTGAGGAAGACCCACGCATGAGCGAGAACCAGAAGACCCCGCGCCGTCTGGCGCGCGAAATAGCCATGCAGGGCTTGTATGAGTGGCGGATGAGCGGCAATTCGCTCCCCGTCATCGAAGACCACCTCGAACAGGAGAGTGAAGACTGGGCGAAGGCTGATCGTGCGCTCGCGCTGGTGTTGCTGCGTGGCGCGGCCGAGCATGGCGACGCTCTTGAAGCCAGCTACACCGGCCTCATCGACCGGCCTATCACCGAGATTTCGCCGGTCGAACGCGCGATCTTGCTGCTGGGCGCGTATGAGCTCACCTATCGGCTCGAAACGCCGTATCGGGTCGTGATCAACGAAGCGATCGAACTGGCGAAGTCCTTCGGCGGGACGGATGGGCATCGCTATGTCAATGGCGTGCTCGACAAACTGGCGCCCACCGTGCGGGCAGCTGAAGTCGAACACGCGGCGAAGAAGAAACAGCAAGGCCGCAAGTGATACTGCGGGGCGGATATGGCGGGTGAGTTTGAGCTGATTGCGCGCCATTTTTCGACCCCGGTTACCCATACCGATCTGGGTGTTGGCGACGATGCGGCATTGATGACTTTGCGCCCCGGCATGCAGCTTGTGGTGTCCAGCGACATGCTCGTCGAGGGGACGCATTTTTTGCCCGCGGCCGATCCCTGGCTGCTTGGCTGGAAAACCGCCGCGGTGAACATCTCCGATGTCGCTGCCATGGCGGCAGAACCCCGCTGGATAACCCTGGCCTTGTCGCTGCCCGCGGCAGATGAGCCCTGGGTGAGCGCCCTCGCGCAGGGGTTTCACGCGTGTTGCCAGCAATTTGGGGTGGATTGGGTCGGCGGCGATACCACCCGCGGGCCGCGCAACCTCTGCGCCACCGTGTTTGGCGAAGTGCCGCGCGGTACCGCCGTGCGACGTGACGGCGCCCACGCGGGTGACGATATCTGGATCTCCGGTGAGCCCGGCTTGGCGGCGCTTGGCCTGGCGAGTCTGCTCGAAGCGCTGGAACTGGGCATCTATCAGCAGCACTGCCTGAGCCGTTTGCACCAGCCGACACCCCGTGTCGCGCTCGGGCTGGCGCTACGCGGGCTGGCCAGCGCCATGCTCGATGTGTCGGACGGTTTGCTCGGCGACCTCGCACATATTCTCGAACGCTCCGGGCTCGGTGCCGTAATCGACGAAGCCGCCTTGCCACTTGCGCCCTTATTGCAGACTGGGGTGGGTGAGGCACGCGCACGCGCGGCCCTGCTTGGGGGGGGCGATGACTACGAATTGTTGTTTACGGCTGCACCCGGCGAGGCTGGCCGGATCGCGGGTATCAGTGCTGACCTGGGGCTGGCCGTCCACCGCATTGGCCATACGCAGCCAGGCGAGGGTATCGAGATTCTCCAGGCCAGCGGGTTGCGGCAGCGCGTGAGCGCCACCGGCTACGATCACTTTCACGCGACAGCGTAAGCCCCACGCCTATTGGGTGCACACACTCTGCCCGGGCGGTGGATTGTCGGAGAGTTTGCCGCTGCAGAGCGTGAGCCGGACAGATTCCCGGCAGATGTGACCAAACGCGCCGCGCGAGCACTCGCTGCCAATCCGCTCTTCATAGAGTTCATCAATGGTCCGGGCTTTGGGCCGGGTTTGCGCCGGCGTCGTCGCAGGGCTGGCCGTGTTGCCTGCGCGCTCGGGCGCGGGTAACACCCGCGGGGTGGCGGGTGCCGCAGCCGGCCGGGCGGGCAGGCACAGTTCGGGGTAGGCCAGTTTGGCGATGCGATTCGCTTGGCGCGGCGCGACGTCGTGGTCCTTGACCAACATGGCGGTGGCGCTCGTGCAGTCCAATGGCGTGCTGCTGCGCGTTTTTAGCACACGGAGCAGGGCGACGACTTCACGAGGCGCGAGGACGCGCGGGCCGCTTGGCGTCTGCGGCGTCGAAGCGGCCGGGTCGGCAGCTGCCTCGATTGCGGGCACCACAGCGGGCGCTGAGGCGAGGACGGGCGGCGGCTCTGCGGTCGCGGCGGGCTGCGACTGCTGCGGCACCGCGCCGAGCGGTTCGGAGGCAGGGACTGCGGCAGGCGCGCTCTCGGCCACCGGTTCCGGCGCTGGCGCGCTGAGTGCCGCAACCACCGGGGCGGAGATTGCTACCGGTGGCAAGGGCGCTTCGACGGGTTTCTCCTTGCGCAGCAAAAAGAGGTAATAGGCGACCGCCATTGCCAACAGCACCACACTCGCGGTCCCGATGGCGATACTGAAGTGGGTGGCCTGCTTCGCAAGCTCAGGCGATTGTTTGGGTGTTTGCTTGTCGCGCTTTGCCTGCTGCCCTTGCGTGATAGCAGCCACTGCCTTGGGGTCGAGTACCACCGTTTGGCCAGCGTCGCGCGCCGACTCGGGCAGATCGGCGCCTGAGGGATTCAGCGGGGCGGAATTAGCCGCCGGCTGATTGGCGGGCGCCGCAACCGGGCGTGCCCTGAAAACGGGCTGCAGGGGCCGGATCACCGGTGGCAGCACCACCTTCATCTGATCGTCTGGGTTGTAAGTATTGGCCTCCGCCTGGAGCATGGCATTGCAGCGGGCGCAGAAACGCGCATTGGATGGGTTTTCGTAACCGCAGCGTGGGCAAGGCATGTGTCATGAGTTCCAGAGTGATCGCGCAACGCAGTGTCAGCGGAGAAATCCGTTCGGCTGATCCCCGCGATGCCCGCACAGAATAGCGCTTTCCCCCGCGCTTTCGCCAGCCGGCCAGCCCGCAGATACGTTCGTCGCCGCCGCGCGGCAGGCGAATCGAATGGTATCCTCGCAACGCCGCCTTCACCCCGGTCAAGCTGTCCATGCCTTCGCCCACATTCAAGCTGCTCTGTGCGCACCCCGCCCACTTCATCTCGCTGGGGCTGGGGTCCGGCCTGGCGCCCAAGGCACCGGGCACCTTCGGTTCACTCGCGGCGTGGCTGCTGTTTCTGGGTTTCAAACCCTTTGTGGGTGACACGGGCATGGCGGCGTTGCTGCTCATCAGTCTTGCCCTCGGGGCCTGGTGTATTGCCCGCACCGGGCAGGCGCTGGGCGAGGTGGATCACGGCGCGATTGTGTGGGACGAATTCGTCGCCGTCTGGCTGGTGCTCTGGCTCAGCCCGCCCGGTCTCGCGTGGCAGGCGCTCGCGGTTGGCCTGTTCCGCTTCTTCGATATTCTCAAGCCCTGGCCCATCCGACAGGCCGATGCACGCTTCAAGAATGGTTTCGGCGTGATGTTCGACGACCTGCTCGCTGCGGGATACACCTTGCTGGCGATGTTCCTGACAATCCGCGCGCTTGCGCAGGCGGGCGTAGCGATATAGTCGGCATGCCTGAAGAGCCAATACTGGAGCGGCTCTTCGAGCATTAGATAATGACAAATACATTATGAAGTGTAATCACTGAGCAGGAGCCCCGCCCATGACCGACACCCAGGCCCTGCTGGATTTCATCCTGACGCTCGACCGCCTCAAGGCCGTTGAGCGCCGCACCAGCCCCAGCGGCATGAGCCGCCGTGAGAACAGCGCCGAGCATAGTTGGCATGGTGGTGTGTGCGCGCTTCTGCTTCAGGCGCAGTGCGCGTTTCCCGTCAACGCCTCGCACGCCGCGCTGCTGATGCTGGTGCACGACATTCCCGAGATCGAATGCGGAGACACCTTCGCCTATGCTGCCGAGCACGCCACCGCGCACCAAGCGGAAGCCCTGGCCCTGCGTCATCTCACTGCAAGCTTGCCCGCGCAGAATGCCGAGACGCTGCGTGCGCTGTGGGCTGAGTTCACGGCCGGCGAAACCCCGGAAGCGCGCTATGCCAATGCGCTGGATCGACTCATGCCCGTGCTGCACAACCTCGCCAGCGCGGGGCGGGTGTGGCACGCGCATGGGGTGACGCTCGACCAGGTCCTGGCGCGCACCCAGCATATTGGTGAAGTGTTTCCTGCCCTGTGGGCCCAGATCCGGCCCGGTATTGAAGCCGTTTTTGAAGGAGCGAGCCATGAATGAAGCGATCCTCACCCTCTCCGCTCGCGTGGGCGAGCGCATGCGCCAGCGCGGCTGGCAGCTCGCCACTGCCGAGTCTTGCACGGGGGGGCTGGTGAGTGCCGCCATCACCGAGGTCGCCGGCTCCAGCGCCTGGTTCGACCGCGCCTTCGTCACCTACTCCAACGAGTCCAAGGTCGAGCTCCTCGGCGTGTCGCCACTCACACTCCACGCCCACGGCGCCGTCAGCGAGCAGACCGTGCGCGAAATGCTGGCCGGCGCGCTGGCGCGTTCCGTCGCACACGTGGCCGTCGCCGTCTCCGGCATCGCCGGGCCAGGCGGCGGCACCGCCGAAAAGCCGGTCGGCACCGTCTGCTTCGGCTGGCAATGGCGCGGCAGCGCCGCGCTATGCACCACGCACCATCTCGACGGCGACCGCGCCGAGGTGCGCGCGCAATCGGTTGAGATCGCCCTGAGCGGCCTGCTGAAATGAAGTATTGCTGGACCGTGCTCTTGTTCTGGGCCGGCCTCGCACATGCCGAGCCTGTGTTGCAGGATGGCGACCTGATCTTTCATACCTCGCGTTCGGCGCAGAGCCTGGCGATCCAGCAAGCGACCGGTTCGCGCTATAGCCACATGGGCGTCGTCGTCTGGCGCAACGGCAAACCCTTCGTCTTCGAGGCCGTGAAAACCGTGCGCCTGACTCCACTCACAGCCTGGATTGCGCGCGGTGAAGGTGGGCATTTCGTCGCCAAGCGTCTGCGCCAGCCACTGGATGCCGCGAGCCGGGCGAAACTGCTGCGAACGGCGGCCACCTTTGCCGGGCGCCCGTATGACCTTACTTTCGAATGGTCGGACGCGCGCATCTACTGCTCCGAGCTGGTCTGGAAACTCTACGATCGCGCCCTGGGCATCCGCATCGGCGCCCTGCAGCGCCTGCGCGAGTTCAAGCTAGACGACCCCGCCGTGCGCCGGAAGCTTGTCGAGCGCTATGGCAACAAAATCCCGCTCGACGAGCCGGTGATCTCCCCGGCTGCAATGGCCGACTCCGATCTGCTGGTCGACGTGGTACAGCGCTGAACCTACTCACGAAACCAGTAGATCCCGCCGCACAGCGCACAGCCAATGGCGTATAGCCAGAAGGTATCTGAGACGAACCAGGTGTAGCCCATCAGGGCGAAGCCGATGCCGACCAGGGGCAGGTTTGCGCTGCGCTTGCCGTAGAGGCACACCGCCATGCCGATGAGGCTGAACAGGAGGGAAGCGAAGAGGGCTGCGGGCGCGGGCACGGGGCTTACGCTTCAGCTTCGCCCAAAGGTGCGGCGTCGGCCGCGGGCGTGAGGCTGGCGCGGTGTTGGGCGTGCTCGGCGAGCATGGCCTCACGGGTTTCCGGTGTTTCCAGGCTGATGCGGCCGAGCTTGGCGTCGCGGTAGTCTTGCAGCAACACGAGGGCAGCTTTTTCGAGGTCCAGCCCGCCGCCTTTGAGGCGCATGGCGCGGCGCTTGGCCACCGCTTCGATCACCGCTACGCCATCCATGCCGGCCACGGCGAAGCCATAGCGCTCGGTGAGGCGCTCGGGGTAGCGGGCGAGCAGCACATTGCCGAGAAAGGTGGCGACCTCTTCGTCGATCACGGCGTTGCGGCCAATGGCGTGGCTGGCGGCGAGCATGTAGCCGTCGGAATCGAACTCGATCTTGGGCCACATCATGCCCGGGGTGTCGACGAGGCTGTGGCGGATGTCGATGTCGCCGCGCACCTGGGCCTTGGTGACGGCCGGCTCGTCGCCCACGGCAGAGAGTTTGCGCCCGAGCAGGGCGTTCATCAGGGTGGATTTGCCGACGTTGGGGATGCCCATGATCATCATCCGCAGCGGCTTGGTGTTGTCGTTGCGATGGGGGGCGAGCTGGCGGCAGAGGCCTGGCACGCGGGCCACGTCGCTGGCCTTTTTGCACGAGAGGGCGACGGCTTTGACGCCGGGCTGGCGGTTGAAGTGGTCCAGCCAGGCGCGGGTGGCGTCCGGGTCGGCGAGGTCGGCCTTGTTCAGGATCTTCAGGCAGGGGCGCTGGCGGTGGCGACGCAATTCGTGAATGAGCGGATTGCAGCTGGCTTGGGGCAGGCGCGCGTCGACGACTTCGATCACGACGTCGATGTTTTCCATGGCTTCGCCTGCTTTCTTGCGGGCAGAAGTCATGTGGCCGGGGAACCATTGGATGGGCATGGCGGGTGCGGAAAGATGAATTCGGACGCGATTGTCCCACGCTCCCGCGCAAACGGCAGACCTGAATGCCTGCCCGGAGAGGCTTGTGGGGCGGACTTCTTCAGGCAGGTGGCTGGAGAGGCAGGCGGGGAGCGGCTTTCCGGCTTGCCTTCAGCAGTGCTCCGTCTCCGGGGTCAAGCCGAGCCGATGGTGCAGCCAGTCGAAGGCGAGAAAGAGCGCGGGGGTGATGTAGAGGGTGATGAGCTGCGAGAAGATCAGGCCGCCGACGATGGCAACGCCCATGGGCTGGCGCAGCTCGGCGCCGGCGCCGATGCCGAGTGCAATCGGCAGCGCGCCCATGATGGCGGCGAGCGTGGTCATCATGATCGGCCGGAAGCGCAGGCGGCAGGCGGCCTGAATGGCCTGCTGCGGGCTTTGCCCCTCATTGCGCTGCGCGTCGAGGGCGAAGTCGATCATCATGATCGCGTTCTTCTTGACGATGCCGATCAGGAGCAGGATGCCGACCATGGCGATGAAGGTGAGCTCCAGCCCGGCCAGTTGCAGCGAGAGCAGGGCGCCGACGGCGGCAGAGGGAATGCCGGCGAGGATCGTGACCGGGTGCAGCCAGCTCTCGTACAACACGCCAAGGACGACGTAGATGACGGCAATGGCGATCAGGATCAGCCAGAGCTGGCTGGTCTGCGATTCCTGGTAGACGGCGGCGTCGCCCGCAAAGGCGCCGGAGATGCTGGCCGGCATCGCGAGCTCGTCTTTGATGCGCTGTACTTCCGCTATCGCCTGCGAGAGCGTGACGGCGGGCGCGAGGTTGAACGAGAGTGTGACGGCGGCGATCTGGCCTTGGTGGTTGACGCTGTTATTGACGGCCGCGCGCTCGATGCGGGTAAAAGCGGTGACGGGGACGAGCTGGCCGGTCTTGCTGCGCACGCGCAGGAACTCCAGCCCGCTTTCGTCGGCGCGGAAGTCGCTGGCCCATTCCAGCAGCACCGGGAAGTTGTCTTGCGAGGCGTAGATCGTGGTGACCTGACGCTCGCCGAACGAGGCGTTCAGCGTGTTGCGCAGGTTCTGCATGTCGACGCCGAGCGTGAGTGCCTGATCCCGGTCGATGACCAGCCTCGCCTGTACAGCGCGGCGTTCGGCATCGCTATTGATGTCCTTGAGCAGGGAGGATTCGCGCAGCTTGCGCTGCATCTGCTCGGACCAGCCGGCCACCAGATCGTAGTCGACCGCCTGCAGGGTGTACTGGAAACGGGCGTTGGCACTGCGCCCGCCCATCCGCAGGTTCTGGATGGGGGAGAATGAAATCTGCCCACCCGGAATGCTGGCGGTATCGCGGCGCAGGCTCTCCAGCACGTCTTTCATCTTGCCGCGCTCACGCTGTGGCTTGAGGCTGATGAAAATGAAGCCGCGATTACTGCCGCCGGTGTTGGCGACGACATTGGCGACATTCGGGTTGCGGCGGATGGCTTCGTCATACTTCATGGTCAGCGCCTGCATGCCCTGCCAGGAAATGTCCTGCGCAGCGGTGATCGGGGCACGGATCTGGCCGATGTCTTCTTCGGGGAAGAAGCCCTTTGGCATGATCAGGTAAAGCCACACCGTGCCGACGCAGGTTGCCAATGCCAGCAGGAGCATCAGGCCGCGATGGCGGAGCGTCCAGCCGAGGCTGCGGCTGTAGAAGCCCAGCACGGCGTCGAAACCGCGTTCAAAGATGCGGCTCCAGCGCGGTGGCGTCGCCGCGGCGGGCTGATGCTTGACGAAGCGCGCCGCGAGCATGGGGATGATGGTCAGGGCCGCCACCGCGGATACGGTGATGGCGAGCGTGACCACCACGGCGAACTCATGAAACATCAGCCCGATGGTGCCGGGCATGAAGAAGATCGGGATGAACACGGCGACCAGCGAGACCGAGATCGAGACCACCGTGAAGCCGACTTCGCGGACGCCCCGGACGGCAGCCGCGAACGGCTTGACGCCGTTTTCGATGTGGCGAACGATGTTCTCGAGCACGACGATGGCATCGTCGACGACCAGTCCGATGGCGATGGTGAGACCCATCAGCGAGATATTGTTGAGGCTGTAGCCCCAACCCAGCATCAGGCCAAAGGTGCCCAGCAGCGAGGCGGGCAGCGATACCGACGGGATCAAGGTTGCCGAGAGGCGGCGCAGGAACATCAGGATCACCAGCATGACCAACCCGATGGTGAGCAGCATGGTGAGATTGACGTCGTGGATGGATTCGCGGATGGAGCGCGAACGATCATTGGCGATCTGGATGTCGACCGACGCGGGCAACTGAGCCTGCAACCGAGGGAGGGCGGCGCGCACGGCGTCGACTACGGCGACCGTATTGGCATTGGGCTGGCGGAGTACCTGCAGGTTGAGGCCACGCTTGCCATTGACCCAGCTGGCGGTCTTGACGTTCTCCACGCTGTCGATGACCTCGGCGATATCGGCCAGGCGGATGACCTGGCCGTTCTTGCTGGCCACGATCATGCGGGCAAAGTCGGCCGCGTTCTGCAACTGATCATTGGCGGTGATGACCAGTGTCTGGCGGGCGCCTTCCAGCGAGCCCATGGGGGTGTTGGCATTCGCGGCAGCCAGGGCGGCCGAAAGTTCGCTGATCGAGAGGTCGCGCGCGGCGAGCTTGCCAGGGTCGACCGCGATGCGAACGGCGTAACGCTTCTGGCCGTTGATGCTGACTTGCGCAACCCCCTCCAGCGTGGCCAGGGTGGGGGAGATCAGGTTGTCGGCATAGTCATTGAGCTGGTCAAGCGAGAGTGAGGGCGAGTCCAGGGTAATGAACATGATCGGGTCATCCGCCGGGTTGACCTTGCGGTAACTGGGCGGGTTGGTCATGTCCTTCGGCAGCAGCCGGTTGGCGCGCAGCAAGGCGGCTTGAACGTCGACCGCCGCGGAGTCGATGTCCCGCGAGGGCACGAACTCCAGCGTGATGTTGGTGCTGCCAAGCTGGCTTGACGAGGTCATGAGCTTGAGGCCGGCAATCGTGGAGAACTGGCGCTCCAGAATGGTGGCAACCGACGAAGCCATGGTCTCGGGGTTGGCGCCGGGCAGATTGGCACTGACCTGGATGATGGGCTGATTGAATGAGGGCAGCGCGGCGATCGGCAACTGGAACCAGGCTGCCATGCCGCCCACCATGATCGCGAACCACAGCAGCGTGGTGGCAACAGGGCGCCGGATGCTTTGCTCGGCGAGGCTCATTGCGCAGCGTCTCCGGCGGTACCCCGCTGGGCCTGCCAGCGCGCGATGATGGCGCGCTTTTGCTCGTCACTGGCACTTGCCCAGCGCTCGGGATCACGTGGCGTAAAGCCTTCCGGGAGGATCAGGACATTGTTTGAGGCGGCGGGCGCGGAGTTAGCCCCTCCGACGGGATTTTTTCCCTCGCCGCGCTTGATTTCACTGATCTTTGTGCCCGGGCGCAGGTTCTGTGCGCCTTCCAGCACAATCTTGAGGTCGGCGTCCAGCCCCTTGACGACGGCTTTCTGCTCAAATATCCGGACGACTTCGACCGGCTGAGCGCGCACGGTGGCGTCGTCCTGGACGACATAAACGAGGCGGCCGCTCGGGTTGTTGATCACCGCCTGGGCCGGCAGAACCACGGCCTTGTCGATCTGACCGGTGGCGAGCCTGACCCGGGCGTACTGCCCGGGCCAGGCTGCGCGGGCGGTGTTGTCCAGCCGTGCCTTGACGCTGATCGTGCCAGTGCTGCGGTCGACCGCACTTTCGATAAAGCTGACCTGGCCGTTCAGTTCGGTGGCGTTGCCCAGACTGACCGTAATCTTGACCGGTGCCGTGGCTTGCGCTGCCAGCAGCCCAGGGAGATCCCGCTCCGGGAGAGCAAAACTGACGCCAATGGGGTGCATTCTGGTGAGCTTGACCAATGCCGGCGACGTAGCTCCGGCGGTCACCAGTGCGCCAGGGCGAGCATCGACACGCCCTGCGCGCCCGGCGAATGGTGCGGTGATGCGTGTGTAGGAGCGGGTCACCACCGTCTGTTCCAACACGGCTTTGCTTTGGGCAAGGGCCGACTCCGCGGTTTCCACTTTGCTCTTGAAGGTATCCAGCGCCGCGGGCGAGATGAAATTCCGCTGCGCGAGATCCTGATTGCGCGCCAGATCACGCCGCGCGATGCTCAGCGCCGTTTCTGCACCGGCGACCGCGGCTTCGGCCTTGCGGACATTTGCGGCATCTTCACGCGCGTCCAGCGTGAACAGCACTTGCCCTTGGCGGACCTCGCTGCCTTCGGTGACGAGTACGTCCTGAATGGTTCCGTTTCGCTGCGCGCGGAGCTCAACTTCATCCAGTGCGACGATGCTGCCCTGTACTTCCAGAATGATCGGCACGGTTTCAAGGTGTGTGCGCATGGTCTGCACGGCTTGAGGCCGGTTACCTGACGCGGATTTGCTGCCTGTCGGGGCACTGCTCGACGCAGGTTTTCCATCGCCAGGCGGCGTCTTGCCGCATGCAAAGAGCGCTAAGACGATCGAAGCCAGAAGGAGGGTGAGACGGGAGTGCATGGTTCATCCTTCGCCCGGACCTTATCCATCCGTGCGCCAGAGGGGGCGTTGTGTGCAGGTTGCCATGATGCGCGAATCAATCCGCTCCGCCAAGGCGCGATGCGGCTCAGTATGTAAGCAGAAATCCGAATACTGTATATAATTACAGCTATCCGGCGGGTTCGAGGGGCGCGGCCCGGCCGGGTGGGCGTGAAGTCATGGTTGCGCGTTGGCACAGCAAGCTCTGTGCCATAATGTTTTTAACTATCCCGAGAGGTGAGTATGGACGACAACAAGGCCAAGGCGCTGCAGGCAGCGCTGGCGCAAATCGAGAAGCAGTTTGGCAAGGGCGCCGTGATGCGCATGGGCGACCGTGAGGTCGAAGCCATCGAATCGGTATCGACGGGGTCGCTGGGGCTCGATATTGCGCTGGGAATTGGCGGCTTGCCGCGGGGGCGGGTTGTCGAGATTTATGGCCCGGAGTCCTCGGGCAAGACGACACTCACCTTGCAGGTGATTGCCGAGATGCAGAAGCTGGGCGGCACGGCCGCCTTCGTCGATGCCGAGCATGCGCTGGACGTGGGTTATGCGCAGAAACTGGGTGTCAACGTGGCAGATCTGTTGATTTCGCAACCGGATACCGGGGAACAGGCGCTAGAGATCGCGGATATGCTGGTGCGCTCGGGTGGTGTGGATGTGCTGGTGATCGACTCGGTTGCCGCGCTGACCCCTCGCGCCGAAATCGAAGGCGAGATGGGGGATCAGCTCCCAGGCTTGCAAGCCCGCCTCATGTCACAGGCCTTGCGCAAGCTTACGGCGAACATCAAGCGTACGAACACGCTAGTGATTTTTATCAACCAGATCCGCATGAAGATCGGCGTGATGTTCGGCAGCCCTGAGACCACGACGGGGGGGAATGCCCTCAAGTTCTACGCGTCGGTACGTCTGGATATTCGGCGGACCGGGACGATCAAGAAGGGCGACGAAGTGATTGGCTCCGAGACCAAGGTGAAAGTGGTCAAAAACAAGGTGTCGCCACCCTTCAAGGAAGCACACTTCGATATCCTGTATGGAGAAGGGATTTCGCGCGAGGGCGAAATCGTCGATATGGGCGTGGAGCAGAAATTCATCGACAAGAGTGGTGCCTGGTATGCCTATAACGGCGAGAAAATCGGCCAGGGCAAAGACAACGCGCGCGAGTATCTGCGTGCTAACCCAGAAATTTCGCGCGAGATCGAGAACAAGATCCGCGCGGCGGTAGGCGTGATTGCAGTGGCGACAGCCGCGAGCGCAGACTGAACGGGGTGCGTTTTGGAGCGCGAGCTCAACACGCGGGCGCTACGCTTGCTGGCAACACGTGAGCATTCTCGCGCCGAATTGCGTGCCAAGCTGGCGGGCGAGGCGGCGGCGGAGGTTCTGGAGGCGGTCCTGGACCGCCTCGTGGCACTCGGATTTCAGTCAGACCAGCGTTTCGCCGAGTCTTATGTGCGGACAAAAGCGGCGCGCCTCGGCGAGAGCCGATTGCGGTATGAGCTTGCGCGACGGGGCGTCGCGGAGGATATTATTGAAGGGGTGCTGTCGCACTTGAGCTCCGTGGATGGGGCCGGCGACGAATTCACGAGGGCGAGGGAAGTTTGGAGCAAGAAATTTGGAGAAGTGCCGCAGGACCCTCGTTCATGGGCGAAGCAGGCCCGGTTTCTGCAGTCGCGTGGCTTTTCCAGCACCGTGATCCGGCAGCTGTTGAAAGACGTATCCGATGAGCCTGCTGCGGGTTGGTAGTCTTCGCAAGCGCTACAAGGCGCGTACAGTTGTCCACGACGTCTCGTTCCAGGTCGGCAGCGGTGAAGTGGTGGGCCTGCTGGGGCCGAATGGTGCAGGAAAGACAACGTGCTTTTACATGATCGTTGGTCTGGTTCGCGCTGACGGCGGGAGTATCCACCTGGACGGAACGGCGCTGACCCACCTGCCGATGCACCGGCGTGCGCGGCTGGGACTGTCGTACCTGCCGCAGGAAAATTCGGTGTTTCGCAAGCTGACGGTCGCCGAAAACATCATGGCTGTTCTGGAGTTGCAGAAGCTCGACAAGAAAGGGCGTGAGCAACGGCTGGATGCCTTGCTTGATGAGCTTAACATTGCGCATCTGCGCGATGCGTCTGCGCAGTCATTGTCCGGCGGTGAGCGCAGGCGTGTTGAGATTGCGCGGGCTTTGGCGACCGAGCCAAGGTTGATTCTGCTGGATGAACCTTTTGCGGGGGTTGATCCGATTGCCGTACTGGATATCCAGAAAATCATCAATTTTCTCAAGGCGCGCGGGATTGGCGTTCTGATCACCGACCACAATGTGCGTGAAACGCTGGGGATCTGTGACCATGCATACATCATCAATCTTGGCGAGGTGCTCGCGGGTGGGACGCCGGACGATATCGTGCGGAATGACCAGGTGCGTCAAGTCTATCTTGGCGAGCATTTCCGCCTGTAAGGCACACGGACGATACGCATGAAGCCAATGCTGCAACTCAGGATGTCTCAACAACTGGCGCTTACGCCTCAGTTGCAGCAATCCATCCGTCTGCTTCAGCTTTCGACGCTGGAGCTGAATCAAGAGATTGAGCGCATCCTGCTTGAAAACCCGATGCTGGAGCAGGATATCAACGAGGAGGAGGCCGCTTCGCCGGCCCCGGTCGAGCTGGCATCCGTTGCAGAGTCGCCGCCCCGGGATGAGCCCCTCACCGAACATAGCGGGGAAGAGGAATTCGAGCCGCGAGGTGTCGAGGAGATGCCCGATACGATCGGGGAGGCGTACGACACCGTCTCCAGTGACGATATCGGCGATGCGTCCGAGGCGGGGGACTGGCGTAGCGAAGGCAAGAGTCGCAATAACGATGACGATGAGAGCGATTTCCAGGAGTTCCAGGCGGCTGCGACCTCCCTGCGTGATCACCTGACCGCGCAAGTTGCGCTGATGCCACTCAGCGATCGTGATCGAGCACTCGTCATGTTCATGATTGAGGCCCTGGAAAGCGATGGCTATCTGGAGCAGGAGTTGGAGGAGCTCTTGCCCTTGATCCCGGCCGAGTGGGACGTTGGCGCCGATGAGCTGTTGATCGCCCTGCATCATGTGCAGAATTTTGACCCCGTCGGAGTGGGCGCGCGAAACCTGCAGGAGTGCCTGAGCCTGCAATTGCGCGCTTTGCCGCCAACGCCTGCACGTCTTCTGGCGCAAGCGATAGTTGATGAAAACCTTGAGTTGCTGGCCGCGCGGGATTTCGTCAAGCTCAAACGACGGCTTTCGTGCAATGACGATTCACTGCGGCAGGCACAGGAACTCGTGTGCAGTCTGAACCCTCGTCCAGGGGCTCAATACGCAGTGGTGGATACGCGTTACATTGTTCCCGATGTAGTCGTGAAGAAGCATCGTGGTGTGTGGACGGTCAGTCTGAACCCTGAAGCCATGCCGAAGCTCAGGATTCACCGCGTCTATGCCGATATTCTTCAACAGAACCGGGGATTGAGTGGCGCTTTGTCGGGGCAGCTTCAGGAAGCCAAATGGCTCATCAAGAACGTGCAGCAGCGCTTCGACACGATTCTGCGTGTTTCGCAAGCCATCGTTGAGCAGCAGCGCCATTTCTTTGATCATGGTGAGGTGGCGATGCGTCCCCTTACCCTGCGGGAGATCGCTGAAGAACTGGAGCTGCACGAGTCGACGGTATCGCGTGTAACGACGCAGAAATATATGGCGACGCCCAGGGGCGTCTTTGAACTCAAGTATTTTTTCGGCAGTCATGTCTCTACCGATACAGGCGGTGCCTGTTCGGCAACTGCGATTCGCGCGCTGATTCGCCAGTTGGTCGCGGCAGAGGACAGGCGCAAGCCTTTGTCTGATGCCAGGATTGCCGAATTGTTAGGCCAGCAGGGTATCGTTGTGGCCCGTCGGACCATCGCGAAATACCGGGAGTCACTCAATATTCTGCCGGTCAGTCAGCGCAAATCGATCTAATAAAGAGAGGAGCAGTATATGAATCTCAATATCACCGGCCATCATCTGGAAGTGACGCCCGCTTTGAGGGAGTACGTTACGACCAAGCTTGATCGAGTGGTTCGCCATTTCGATCATGTGACGGCAACGCATGTCATCCTCTCCGTCCAGAAGCTCAAGCAGAAGGCTGAGGTAACTGTTCACGTGAGGGGAAAAGACATTTTCGTTGAGAGCGAAGGCGATGACCTGTACGCCGCCATCGACAGCATGACCGACAAGCTGGATCGCCAGGTGCTCAAGCACAAGGAGAAAGCTAACGATCATGGTCATGATTCGATGCGCCGTCAGGATGTCGAAAGCGCGAGCTGAGCTTGCCGGGCTAGCGCAGAGATTAAATGCAGCGCCGAGAGGTCGCTGAGCATATAATCCGAGCCGAACCTGGATACATATCCGGATGAATGCGAACCACAAACTGGCCACAACAGCGGTTTCTTGCTGCCGTTGTGGCCTTGGTGTTGTATGAACCTCATTTCTCAGATTCTTCCCGTCGAGCGTGTCTTGGTTGACATGCCAGTGTCGGTTCAAGGCGATTTGTTTGATCGCGTTGGAGATGTTTTCGCGCGTGAGTTGGGGCTGGCAAAGAAACACGTGGTATCTGCCCTGACGCAACGCGAAAAGCTGGGTTCCACCGGGCTGGGGCAAGGCGTAGCCATCCCCCATGGCCGAATCAAGGGACTCAAGCAGGCCGAGGGAGTGTTCGTCCGTACCCAAACCCCGATAGAGTTTGGCGCGCCGGACGGTGCACCGGTGAGCATGGTGTTCGTGATGCTCGTGCCAGAGCAGGCCAATGAGTCACATCTGCGCCTGCTCTCCGAGTTGGCGCAAGTCTTTAGTGACCGTGGCTTCCGAGACCGGCTGGGCGACGCGAGTGACGCCGTGGAGGCCTGGTCCTTGTTTGATTCATGGAACCCGAATGCGGCGAACGAGCGTAGCGCAGCTGTTTGAAGCTAATCGGACCCTGCTGCAGCTCAGGCATGCCGCCGGGAGGCTCGATACCTACCTGGTAGCGGCTGATAGCAGGGTTTGGGCCGCAGATCTTGTCGGCCACCTCAATCTGATTCACCCGAATCGTTTGCAGATCATCGGTGAAGCGGAGTTGGACTGGGCCCGCAATCAGTCACATGAACGCTTGAACCGCTACCTCAGCGATATTCTTGGTGCAGTGCCGCCGGGCGTCATCGTGGCGGATGACTGCGAAATCCCTGATGTGTTACGACGTGCCTGCGACGAGGCGGGCGTGCCGGTTATGGCGTCCCCGCTGGAATCCGCGCGGGTCATTGACGTCTTGCGTGGTTACTTGGCACGTAAGCTCGCTGAGCGTGTTTCGCTTCACGGGGTATTTGTCGACGTACTGGGTATTGGTGTCTTGATCACTGGCGATTCGGGGGCCGGTAAATCAGAGCTGGCGCTGGAGTTGATCAGTCGTGGCCACGGGTTGGTCGCGGATGATGTTGTCGAGATTTCGCGCGTTGCCTCCAGTGTGCTGGAAGGGCGGTGCCCGGAGATGCTCAAGGACTATCTGGAGGTCAGGGGACTGGGCATCCTGAATATCCGTACCATTTTTGGCGAAACGGCTTGCCGGCGGAAAATGAAGCTGAAGTTGATTGCGCACTTGCAGCGGCGCAATCCAGGCCCCGAGGACACCCTGCGCCTGCCTCTGGATGACGAAGAGACCCAGGATGTACTGGGAGTAGGCGTACGCCGCGTGGTGCTACCTGTCGCAGCGGGCCGCAACCTGTCGGTGCTGCTGGAGGCTGCGGTCAGGAATACGATTCTCAAGCTGCGAGGTATCGATTCCACGCAGGAGTTCGTCAATCGCCAACGAGACCTGCTTGACCGTGAGGAAGATCCTTACGATCGTTGAAGTGGGGGCCTATCGCTGGCCAACGTCGAAGAAGACGACTTCCGCGCCCAGCTCTAGTGGCGAGTAGCCGAAGCCAATTCGGCCCCTTGGGGGCAGGTCTGCTTCACTACGGCGGAGCACCACTTCAGTCCCCGTTTCATCAACCAAGTAGGTCCCGTTGGTGCTCGTGTCAATCAATACGAAGCGACTTTGCCGCCACTCGACACGGGCGTGATGGCGCGAAGCACGCTTGTCTGATATGACGAGATCATTGCCGTCTTCACGGCCGGCCAGCAGCACTGGCCGCAAATCGCTGACGACGAAATTGTGGTTCTCATGCCGCAACATCAGTGAAGTGGTCGACGAAGCGGCGACCGGTGCCAGCATAGGCTGGGGCGCGCTCATCGCTTCGGGGTCAGCAATGTTTCCAAGCAGCGCAATGGATGTTGCCGTGGGGGAAAAGGCTTCTCTCAGCGGCGGCAAAGTGGTGCCTTGCTTGAATTGATAGAGCGGCAAATCGTAACCGGCAACGGTGGGAATTGCTTCCTGGTCCAGGTGCGGCTGCAAGCTGTCGGGCAGCGCTGATAAGGCTTCGGTCGTAATCAACACCTGATTATCCGGCGTGCCTTTGGCAATCGCCTTGACCAGATCAATCTCCGCAGGCGACGCATTTCCCTCAACAGCGTGCACCGCGATCCGCACCGACAGACTGACGCCTGAGACTGGCGGGAGCTGTGCGACTCGCGTACGCATGTCAAATGCGGCCAATACGGCGTTCTCGCAGCGATCAAAATGCGCAACGATGCGCGGCCCATCCGTTGCAACCGTGCTGCCCTGATGACTTTCGATCGACCGTTCGGCCCGGTTGCGGCAGCGTTCAACGGCACGCTTGGTCTCGTCCGCACCAATCTTGTCGAGCAACTTGTCACCCGTTACTTCCGCGACGAGAAAACTACGTGTTTCGCTCATGATCGGACTCATTGTCGTATGCTGGATCTGGATCTCTATGATATCGGTTTCAATCCGCTTGTGCCGCAGTCCAGTGGATCGCGGAGACGGACGGAATGTCGGGGTCGAGCTGGATCTGGTTTTCAGCGTCGCAGCTTGCGAGCGGATTGCCAGGGGACAACTTCTGGAATTCGAACAGGGAGCTGTCTTCCAGATGGCTGGGAACCACATTTTTCAGCGAGGTGGCGATGGACTCAATCCGTCCAGGATGCAACCGGCTCCAATCATGCAGCATCGCTTTGATTTGCTTGCGTTGCGCGTGCTCCTGCGAGCCACACAAATTGCAGGGGATGATTGGAAATTCCCGCGCTCGGGCGTACTTGGCAATATCCTTCTCACTGCAATAGGCCAGTGGGCGGATGACGACATTTTGCCCGTCGTCACTGAGCAGCTTCGGTGGCATTGCTTTGAGTTTACCGCCGAAAAACATATTCAGAAACAGTGTCTCGATGATGTCGTCACGGTGATGGCCAAGCGCGATCTTGGTGGCTCCGAGATCTTTCGCCGTGCGGTAAATAATGCCCCGCCGCAAGCGCGAGCACAGTGAGCAAGTCGTTTTACCTTCAGGGATCTTCTCTTTGACGATCGAGTAGGTGTCTTCGGTAACAATCTTGTAGTCGACGCCGAGCGCTTCGAAATACCGGGGCAGAACGTCCGCCGGAAAACCTGGCTGGCGCTGATCCAGATTCATGGCGACCACGCGAAAACTGATCGGTGCCCGCTGTTGCAGCGCGAGCAGGGCGTCCAGTAATGCGAAGGAGTCCTTGCCCCCAGAGCAACACACCAGAACGACATCGCCTTCCTCAATCATTCTGAAGTCGGCAATTGCCTGCCCGACGTCACGCAGCAGGCGCTTCTTCAGCCGCTGAACGGTATTTGACAGCGCCTCGGCGTCAACGGTGCAAGCGGGCGAATTCTCTGGCGTGTGAAGGGACTGGGCGTCGATATCAAGCATGGGCCGATTATAGCGGTCCGCCGCGTGTACAAACGTCGAGGGCTTCACGGAAGCCAGCAAAGAATCGATGTTTACCTGCCCGTGAAACGCGTGCTGCTACTCTGCTTTTCGTCCGACTGGAATCCCGAGCTGCTTGAGTTTGCGATATAGGTGGGTGCGCTCCAGCCCGCTCTTCTCGGCGACACGCGTGATATTGCCGTCTTCAAGTTTCAGATGGTGCTCGAAATAGAGCCGCTCGAACGCCTCGCGTGCGACGCGCAAGGGCTCATCCAGAGGCAAAGCAAGTGCCGCGGCAGAGGACTTTGACACGAAGCGGTTGACCTCTTCCGGGCCGATTTCATTGTCAAGGGCGCTGAGCGCCAAGGAGCGGATCGCCGAACGCAGCTCGGAGAATCCACCCATCCACGGAATATTGCGAAGCGCATTCAGCGCTGCTGTTGAAAAGGTGTGCCTGCCAATCTGTCCCGTCTCGATCAAGTGGTTCAGCAGCTGATTGGCAATCTCCGGAACGTCATCCTTGAGTTCCAGCAGGGAAGGGGGCACAAGGGTGACCTCAAACAGCCGCCGCACCAACAGGGCATCCCAAGACTCCTGGATCAATTCTTCGGGCTGACACGACGCGGCGGCAATCAGGCGCAAGTCGTACTTGTCCAGACGCTCCGCGACGAACGCCAGATTGCGCTGCTGAGAGCGGGTAAGGAGCGCAAGATTGTCGATATAGACAATCCCGCCACGATTGGCTTCGAGCAAGTGGAGCTCGATGGGCTGCGTCAGTGCGCCCAGATCCAGCCAGCCTCCCCCCACCGGCTGCAGGCTGCGCGCACACAGCTCGGACAGTGCGCCGGCACCAACGCGCAAGAGCACCAGCCGCGACTTTTGCATGACTTGCTCAAGGCGTTTGCGCAAGTCGCGCAGCGGCGCAGACCGTGTGAAAGCGGCGAGCGTGAGGTGAGCCTGGGTTTTGACGGGTTGCTGCTGCAGGCCACGCTTGACGGCGGCTAGCAACTTCTGCAGTGCAATGGGTTTTTCGAGGAAATCGAGCGCGCCCAAGCGGATGGCTTCAACAGCGGTGTCAATCGTGCCATGGCCCGACATCATCAATACCGGCATCGTCAGCATGCCGGTCGCGGCCCACTCCTTGAGCAAGGTGACGCCGTCGGTATCCGGCATCCAGATGTCCAGCAGGACGAGGTCAGGCCGTCCAGCCTGACGTGCTGTACGCGCTGCCGCTGCATTTTCTGCCAGCACCACGTCGTGCCCCTCGTCGTTGAGGATCTCGCGGAGCAGTTCGCGGATGCCGATTTCGTCGTCAACTACCAGTATCTTTGCCATGCCAAAAGGCTACCATAGTGTTGTGGATGTGCAACATCCCTTTGCGCCTTTTTTGCTCACCCAGGCGACCGGTAGGGCGCTCTGCTTGGGCTCATGTGCTCTCGGGGTTCGCCAGACGAAGGCGGATCTTGATTTCTGCGCCGCCTTCTGCGCGGTTGCCAAGCAGGATCTCGCCGCGGTGCTCGTCGATAATCTTCCGCACGATTGCCAGGCCCAAGCCTGAACCCCGCGGTTTCGTCGTAACGTAGGGTTCCAGTGCTCGGCTGATGATGGCGGGCGGGAAACCCGTGCCGTTGTCTCGTACGATCAGCTCGACTCTTCTGCCATCGCGTCGGGTCAGCACCGAGACCTGCGGGTTTGCGTGCTCGGCAATAGTGTCTTGTGTATTTTGCAGTAGATTGTGAAGTACCTGCCGCAGCTGGCTGGCGTCTGCTTTGACAGCAGGTAGTGCGTCGCCGTATTGAGCCCCGACCGGAATGCGCGATCCTTCGTACAAAACCAGCACTTCGCGCACCAAGTCATTCAGGTCCAGCGGCGCGAGCTTCGGTGGCGGCAACTTCGCATAGTCACGGAAGCTGTTGACGAGGTTCTTCATCGCCTCAACCTGATTGACGATCGTTTGGGTCGAGCGCGCCAACATGGCTTGATCGTGTTCGTTCAGCTTGTCCGCCAGCTTATGCTGCAGTCTTTCCGCCGAAAGCTGAATCGGCGTCAGGGGGTTCTTGATCTCATGGGCAAGTCGTCGTGCAACCTCCGCCCATGCCGCATTTCGCTGGGCAGAGAGGAGCTCGGTGATGTCGTCACACACTATGACGAAGCCGCCCCCCGAGGTCTCGGGCAGCCGCGAACCGTGCAGCAGCAGGGTCTGTGTCTGCCCCTCGCCGAGCTGGATTTCGATTTGCCGTTGCCAGTCTCCGTCATGCTCGGCAAAGCCCGTTGTGACAGCATCGCGGAAGGTGAGGTGCGTGAGCCAGTGTGCGAGCGGGATGGTCTCCAGTTCCGTCAAGTCTTCGCGCAGGATGGTCATTGCGCCGCGATTGGCCGCTTTCAGATACCCCTCGCTGGAGAACGCGAGCACGCCGGCCGAGATATTGCCGAGCACGCTCTCCAGGTAGGCCCGGGCCGCATCGACAGCAAACCGATGCTTGTCTGCTTGTTGGCGGGCATCCTGCAACTGCCGGGTCATCCGGTTGAACGATTGGGTCAGCACGCCCAATTCGTCCCGTGCCGGAAGCGCCTGGCGAGGCGTGAAGTCCCCCGAGGCCACCGCCTGTGTGCCCTCCGCGAGGATCAACAGGGGCGTCGACAGTGATCGTGCAAAGACAAATGCCAGGCCCATTGCAGTGAAAATGGCCAGAAGCAGGGCAAGCGTCAGCGTAATGACATAGATGCGCTTCAGGCCCTGCCGTGCCAACAACAGTTCCTGATAGTTCCGGTGCAACTCCTGAATGCTTTCCGCGCTCTCGGCCAAGGCCTCGGGGACCGGCGCCCGGATCTGGAGGAACAGGGGAGAGGAGCCAAACTGGCGGCTGGGAATTGGCACGACAACCCGCATCACGAGGTTGACACCTTCCCCTTCGATTGCGCGGTATCCGCGCCCGATGCGCGCCTGGCGGAGCAAGGTGCTAGAAAGCCCGTCGGGCTGCAGTTTTCCGCTGGCTTCGCCTGCCGAGCTGAGGATACGCCCGCTGTTTGAGAGCAGGGAGACCTCGTCGGCGTTGAGTTGCTCGCGGGCGCGGGACAGGGTGGGGTATCCAGGTTGCGTGCCGCTGTCGCCCATATCCAGTGCAAGGTTACGCGCACGGTCACTGAGCTGGTCGAGCAGCGCATCGAGGGCGTTGCGGCCGAGTGCGATACCGGAATTCAGCGTCGAATCGATTTTGACGTTGTACCAGGACTCGATGGAGCGCACGGCAAACTGCACCGATACAAGATAAATCACGGTGCCCGGACCCACTGCCAGCAGCAGAAACATGCCGATCAGCTTGAGTTTGAGCCGCGAGCCGAAAACGCGGTGCAGATACTCTTCGCGGAGCCGGTTGAGCTGGATCCCGACAAGCACGGCCAAGGCGACCGCCAGGACGATGTTCAGGCCCAGGAGGATCGAGTAATTGTGTGCAAACAGGGAAGTGTTGGCCCCCGCTGAAGCCAGCAGGAAAAGCAGGATCGCGCCAATGGCCGAGGTGATGATCAGCAGGCGTTTCATCGTGGCTCGCGAGGAATCTGCAAGGCCCAGCTCGTCCAGCCGGTGGTCAGATCCAGATCCCTTGATCCCAGCGCGGCGACCTGGAACGGCTTCGGCAAGGACGCCACGTCCAAGCGGAAGCGCAGGCTGACCGAGTAGGTTTCACCATCGCGCAGGCGACTTCGTTCCACAACCGACCAGTTGTGCAGCGAGAGCAAGGCGCGCATGGCCTCATCAAAACTGCTGAAGTTGCGGTTCAAGCCGCCGACTTTGACGCGGTACTGCCGCGTGAGTGCGTGATATGAGAGCGAGAGATCCAGGACCTGTTCCGCGACCGTTTCGCTGAACCAGTACCAGCGCGGACGGGTCAGCGAGAACTCCGCGCGAAAGGGGATGGCAACGCCCGCTTCCACCATCTCCTGCAGGCGCGGCCGCATCTGCAGATTCACGGCGGCGTTGATGAGGTATTCCTGCTCGGACGCGACAAGCTCGGTATAGCGAAACTCCAGCCCGGCGGCATCCGCCATACTGCACACCAGCGTGGCCCACAACACCAACAGCGCCAGCCAGCAGGACGTGCGGCGGCGCGGACTATCTGACCGTTTTTTCCAGCAGTGCAAAATAGAAACCGTCATGCTGCGAGCTGGGCAACAGTTGTCGTTCAATGGAGCCGTCGGGGAACGGTGCGCGTACGCAATCCCGATGGCGCGCGGCGAATCCTGCAAGCTGAGCGCTGTTTTCTTCCGGGAAAAGCGAACAAGTGAGATAAAGCATTTTTCCGCCCGGCGCCAGCGTTATCCACAAGGCCTCCAGTATTTCGGCCTGGATTGTTGCGAAGCGCACAACATCCTCTGGCCGCCGCAACCACTTGATATCCGGGTGCCTGCGCGCGACGCCGGAGGCAGAACAGGGAACGTCTGCCAAAATCCTGTCGAACGGCCGGCCATCCCACCAGGCTTCGGTGTCGCGGCAATCTACCGTGCGTACTTCAGCGCTCAGGCCAAGGCGGACGAGCGTATCGCGCACGCGCTGGGCCCGCGCGGGTTCGAGTTCCAGCGCGAGGAGTTCGACTTTCGCGGATTCTGCAATTGCCCCTGTTTTGCCCCCGGGGGCTGCACAGGCATCCAGTACGCGCTGCCCGTCGTGAAGATCCAGCAAGCCAGCCGCCTGTTGGGCGCCCCAGTCCTGCACCGTGACGAGGCCCTCGCTGTAACCCGGCAGCTGTGCGACCGGGCAGGGAGCCATGAGGCGCAGGGCGTATTCATCGAGGTCTTCAAAGGCCATGCCTGCAGACTCAAGCGTGGAGCGGTACGCCACGGCACTGCCGCGAAGACGATTGATACGCAAGCTCATCGGCGGGTGGGCGTTGTTTGCCCCCAAAATGCTTGGCCAGTCTTGCGGCCAGTTTCTGCGAACTGACGCAATCCACCACGCCGGGTGGCGCCAGCGCGATACCTCTTGCTCATCAAGCGCTGCCACAATCTGCGGCCAAGTGCGCAGCGCGTTGCGCAGCACACCATTCACCAGTCCCTTGAAACCGCCTCCGGCCAGACGCGACGCCGCCTCCACGGTCTGGTCAACAACGGTGTGCGCAGTATCGGGCCGGACTTCGAGGCGATGCAGTGCGACCAGCAGCAAAGCCGTTATACGCGTCTCGGCGAGCGGGGTCTTCAGCAAGCGCGCCAAGATCGCCTGGCCCCGGCCAAAGTCCCGCAGCGTGCCGTACAGCAGATCCTGCACCGCGCCACGCGTTGCCGGACTCAGCTCGGGATAGGCCTGCCAGAGCCCGGCCAAGCCGTCATTCAGCGCAAACCCTTCCAGCACGGCCTTGAGTGCGTCCGAGGCCACACTCAATGCTTCACCCAGTGACCCAGCAGGCAAAGGGCTGGCTGCCGCATCAGGGCGGTGGCGTGGTGGAGTGTTGCGCTGGTTTGTGCGGCCAGCTGGAGGTGGGCGTCTGTTCATTACCAGGATCCGGCTTCGCCGGTAGCGGGGGTTATGCATCGACCTGAGCCGACAGCGACTACGTGGGCAGACGTATCTGCCGCACAGCAAACAAAAAAGCCCGGAACTGCTCCGAGCTTTTCAAGTGGTGGAGAGGAGGAGGATCGAACTCCCGACCTTCGCATTGCGAACGCGACGCTCTCCCAGCTGAGCTACCCCCCCACTGCGGGAATGATCTTACGGCGCTTTGCCGGGTGAAACAAGACTCCCGGCAGCAGGTCTTGCGGCGGCGAGAAGCTGGCGCAGGTCCGCTTCGATGCGTGCTGGCGTCTCGCCGTAGCGCTCCATCAAACGGGTCTTGCCCAGATGATCAAACAGGTAAGTGCTGGCGGTGTGATCAACCGAATAGCGACCTGCGGCAACGTCACCTTGCTTGGCGTAGATCACCCCGAACGCTTTGGCGACCTGCGCCGTTTCTTCAGGAGTCCCCCGCAGGGCGATGAAGCGTGAATCAAATGCGTTCATGTACATGGTGAGCCGTTCGGCTGAGTCGCGCTCGGGGTCAACGGTGACAAACACTACGGCGAGACGTTCGGCGTCCTGACCAAGCTTGGCAAGCAGATTCTGAAACAAGGCCAGATTTGTGGGGCAGACGTCGGGGCATTGGGTATAGCCAAAAAACACGGCAACAACTTTGCCCCGGAAATCGGCCATGCGCCGCACCTGACCATACTGGTCGCGAAGCGTGAGCGCCGCGCCATAATCCTTGCCACTGATATCAATGCCGTTGAAACGGTAGGCGGGATCACACGCGGTGAGCGCTAGCGCGACGATGAGGGCAAGAATCAGAGTGCGCATGGTGGTCTGGCTTATGGGTGAGTGCTGTGTGCAAGGGCAGCCAGCAGTTTCTCGTGAATGCCGCCGAATCCACCGTTGCTCATTACCAGAATCTGGTCTCCGTGGCGCGCTTCGCTGACGATCGCAGCGACCAGAGTATCGAGGTCTTCGCTGACATGCGCCTTGGGGCCAAGTGGCGCCAGGGTTTCGGCAGCATCCCAGCCGAGCGCATGGGCGTAGCAGAACACGTGGTCAGCACTAGCGAGGCTTGCGGGGAGCTGTGCCTTCATGACGCCGAGCTTCATGGTGTTGGAACGGGGTTCGATCACCGCGAGAATGCGCCGTTCACCCACCCGGCGCCTGAGCCCGGCTACCGTGGTGGCAATCGCGGTCGGGTGGTGGGCAAAATCGTCATAGACCGTCACGCCGCGGACCGTGCCCCGTGCCTCCAGCCGGCGTTTGACGCCCGCGAAGGTCGCCAGCCCTTCGGCTGCAGAGACCGGGGTAATGCCGACGTGGCGCGCCGCCGCCAATGCAGCCAGCGCATTCATGCGATTGTGATGGCCGGTCAGTGGCAACTCGCAGTGTGCAACCTGCGTGCCATTGTGAAAAATGCCGACGCGGTCATGGTTGTCCAGATCACGAATTTGCCAGCTCCCTTCGCCGCCAAACCACTCAACTTCGCTCCAGCATCCCCGTTCGAGCACGCGCGCCAGACTGGCTTCCGTGCCATTGGCGATCAGGCGTCCATGGCGAGGGATGGTGCGGATCAGATGGTGGAACTGGGTTTCTATGGCCGCGAGATCAGGGAAGATGTCGGCATGGTCGTACTCAAGATTGTTGAGAACGACCGTGCGGGGCCGGTAGTGGACGAATTTTGAGCGTTTGTCGCAGAAAGCCGTGTCGTACTCGTCAGCTTCCACAACAAAAAATGGCGTATCGGTGAGCCGTGCCGAGCAGCCAAAATTGCTGGGTACGCCACCGATGAGGAAGCCCGGATTCAGCCCGCCCTGCTCCAGGATCCAGGCCAGTAAAGCAGAGGTAGTGGTCTTGCCGTGTGTGCCCGCTACGGCGAGCACCCATTTGTCCCGCAGCACATGGTCTGCCAGCCACTGCGGGCCGGATGTGTAAGGCAACCCCCGATCGAGAATGGCTTCGAGCAGTGGGTTGCCGCGAGAGATGGCGTTACCGACGACGAACAGGTCTGGGGCCATGGCGAGTTGGTCGGGCGAATACCCCTCGATCAGCGCAACGCCTTGCTCGGTGAGCTGGGTACTCATCGGCGGATAGACATTGGCATCACAGCCCGTGACCGTGAACCCAGCCGCACGCGCGATCAGGGCAATGCCGCCCATGAAAGTGCCGCAGATGCCCAGTATGTGGATGTGCATGGTGAATCGTCCGATGGCGGGTATGTACAATAGGCCCGGATTCTACCTCTTAGCGAGTGAGCGATTGATGCCGGATCGTCCGTCTGTGCCTCCCCGTCCCGATACCATGCGCCAGACTATCGCTGCCCAGGCTGCGCGCCTGATCGCCGAAGAAGGTGTGCACGACTATGGCTTTGCCAAACGCAAGGCTGCCCGCCAGCTCGGGGCGACCGATCGGGAGTTGCCCACCAATGCCGAGGTCGAAGAAGCCCTGCAGGCCTGGCGCAGCCTGTATTGCGACGAAGAAGACTGCGAGCGGCTGGCGCAGATGCGGGTTGCCGCACTCGAAGTGATGCGGTTTCTCGCGCCATTCCGGCCTTACGTAACGGGTGGTGTGCTGGAGGGCACGGCTGGAGCCTTTTCGGAGGTGGAGCTCGAAACCTATGCGGACACCGCCAAGGACGTCGAGATCTTCCTGCTGGGCAAGGGCTTGATCTACGAACATCGCGAGGTGCGGCGACGCGATCAGGATGCACCCGAGGCGGTGCTGGAGTTTGACTGGGGCGAAGTGCCTGTCCGGCTGACGATCTATGACGTGAAGGCTGAGCGCTCTCCGCGGCGGGGGCCGTCCGGTCTGGCGCGGGACAAGATGCGTCTTGAGGCCTTCGAGAAAGTGCTGGCCGAGCCCGCCAGCCATGAAGCTTAAGTGGTGGGCCGCGGCCGCGGCGTGTGGCCTGAGCCTTGTTCTGGGCACCGCATGGTTTGTCCGTGCTCAAAGTGCAGCGCAAGCGCTGAGCACACTTGAACTTGTTGATCTGACCGGGCGCCGGCACACGCTGGCGGAATGGCGCGGCAAGCCGGTGGTGGTGAATTTCTGGGCGAGTTGGTGTGCCCCCTGTCTTGATGAGCTCCCCGTGCTGCAGCGCATGGCCGCGGCGCAGCGCGGCAAGGTCGAGTTTGTCGGGGTGGCAATGGATAAGCCGGACGCGCTTGCCCGGTATTTGCAGCGCAGCCCGCTCAATTATCCGGTGTTGCTCCCCGCCGACTACGAACAGGCGATGGCGGTGCTGGCGGCATCGGGTAACGCGACCCGGAGCTTGCCGTTTTCCGTGTTGCTCAGCGAAGACGGCCATGTTCGATGGACCCGGCTGGGTCGATTGGATGTGGCGCAGTCGTTCAGCCCCGACTGAGCGGCGCGCGCTGGCGGCCGCTCATGGCCTTACTGCGAGGCCGTGATCAGGGCCCATGCGTTGCGCGGGGCCTTCATTTGTCAACGCAGTAAACTCCGACCCTGTGTTGTTTCGCCCTGCCGACGCCTCTCGTGATAGATCGTGAACAGCCGCTCAGATGGGGCGAAAGATGGACAACGTGCAGCGATTTACGGCAAACTCGCGGCCATGAAGAATTCTTCGCCCAAAAAAACCAAGAAAACTGAGAGCACAGACGAGGCGACCTCGTCGGCCCCGCGCGCCAAGATTCTGGTGCTGCAAGGCCCTAATCTGAACATGCTGGGTGTTCGTGAGCCATCAGTTTACGGTCGGATGTCACTGGCGGATATTCACGTTGCGCTCGAAGCTCGTGCACGTGCGGCGTCTGTTCAGCTCGAAACCTTCCAGAGCAATCACGAGGGTGGCTTGGTTGACCGCATTCAGGCGGCCTACACCGAGGGCGTCGACTTCATCATCATCAACCCGGGGGCGTATGGCCATACCAGCATCGCGTTGCGAGATGCGCTGGCAGCAGTGGCGATCCCCTTTGTCGAAGTGCACATCTCGAATGTGCATGCCCGCGAGCCTTTCCGCCACCACACTTACCTCTCTGCCATCGCAGTCGGCGTGATTTGTGGTCTGGGCCCGGAGGGCTACCAGTACGCACTGGACTTCGCTTTGTCGCGCCTTCTGGCGCGCTGACCAACTCATGGCGCATCTCAGATGCGCTACGCCTTGCTATTGGAGTGAGACATGGATCTGAGAAAACTCAAGAAACTCATTGACCTTGTGCAGGAATCCGGGATCGCGGAACTTGAAGTCACAGAGGGTGAAGAAAAAGTACGGATTGCCAAGCATTCGACGGCCGCCGCGGCGCCCACCAACTATGTGACGCACCTGCCGCAGTCGGCACCTGCCGCCGCACCCGTGGTGGTTGCGACCGAGGCAGCACCTGCCGCGCCAGCTGGCCATGTAGTCAAGTCGCCCATGGTTGGCTCTTTCTACCGTGCCTCGTCACCGGAGTCTCAGGCGTTTGCCGAAGTGGGTCAGACGGTTGCGGTGGGCGACACCTTGTGTCTGATCGAAGCCATGAAACTCATGAACGAGATCGAAGCCGATGTGGCTGGCGTCGTCAAGGCGGTTCTGGTCGAGAACGGCCAGCCGGTCGAGTACGGTCAGCCCCTGTTCATTATCGGCTAAAGGAGAATGGGTGTCGGATTGTGGCGAATGGGCGAAGTGAAAAGTCCCCGCCTCACGTCTCCGGTATCCACATAAAACATGTTCGACAAGATCCTGATAGCTAATCGCGGTGAGATTGCACTGCGTGTCCTGCGCGCCTGTCGCGAACTGGGTATTCGTACCGTGGCCGTGCATTCCGAGGCCGATAACGAAGCCAAATACGTCAAGCTTGCCGATGAGTCGGTCTGTATCGGACCGGCGCCGTCTGCACAGTCCTATCTGAACATTCCCCGCATCATCGCGGCAGCAGAAGTCACCGATGCCGAGGCGATTCATCCTGGCTACGGCTTCCTCTCCGAGAACGCCGATTTCGCCGAACGCGTTGAATCGTCCGGCTTTGTCTTTATCGGGCCGCGGCCCGAGACGATTGCGCTGATGGGCGACAAGGTCTGCGCCAAGGACGCGATGAAGGCTGCAGGGGTGCCGTGCGTGCCCGGCTCGGATGGCGCCTTGCCCGATGATCCGAAAGAAATCGTCAAGATGGCCCGCAGTGTTGGTTACCCGGTCATAATCAAAGCCGCCGGTGGGGGTGGTGGGCGCGGTATGCGTGTCGTGCATACCGAAGCCGCGCTGATTTCGGCTGTAACCACAACGCGGACCGAAGCGGGCGCTGCGTTTGGCAACCCGACGGTTTACATGGAGAAGTACCTCGAAAATCCCCGTCACATCGAGATCCAGGTGCTGGCCGATCAGCATGGACACGCGATTTACTTGGGCGAGCGGGATTGTTCGATGCAGCGTCGACACCAGAAGGTGCTGGAGGAAGCTCCTGCGCCGGGGATCGATCGCAAGTTGATCGCCAAGGTCGGTGACTCCTGTGTCGCGGCCTGTCAGCGGATCGGCTATCGCGGCGCCGGTACCTTTGAATTCCTATACGAGAACGGGCAGTTCTTTTTCATCGAGATGAATACGCGCGTTCAGGTTGAACACCCGGTCACAGAACTGATCACCGGGGTCGATATCGTGCAGGAACAGATTCGGATTGCCGCAGGCGAGAAGTTGCGATACACGCAAAAGGACGTCCATCTGCGCGGTCATTCAATCGAATGTCGGATCAATGCGGAAGACCCCTTCAAGTTTACGCCGTCACCGGGCAAAATCCTCTCGTGGCATACGCCCGGCGGACCGGGGATCCGGGTGGACTCTCATGTGTACGCCGGGTACACCGTTCCGCCGCACTATGACTCGATGATCGGCAAAGTGATAGCGTATGGCGACACTCGTGAGCAAGCCATTCGGCGCATGCGGGTTGCTTTGTCGGAGATGGTGGTAGACGGTATCAAGACCAACATTCCCTTGCATCAGGAGTTGCTGGTTGATACGCACTTCGTTCAGGGTGGTACGAGCATTCACTATCTGGAAAAGAAACTCGCAGGACAAAGCTGACCATGTGGTATTCCGTCTTCCTCAACGCTGCAGCAGACCAGGCCGAAGCTCTGTCAGAAGCATTGATGGAGGCGGGGGCACTGTCTGTCAGCCTGGAGGATGCGGATGCCGGGACGCCCGAAGAACGCCCCCAGTTTGGCGAGCCGGGTAGCGTCAACGAGCAGCTCTGGGATCACAGTGTGGTGATTGCCTTGTTCGATGCTGACGTCGATCTGGCCGCGATCTTGGCGCAGGCCTCCGCGGCCATCGGGCTGGAAGCCGTGCCAGATTTTCGCGTTGAAGAAGTTGCCGAGCAGAACTGGGTACAGCTGACGCAGTCACAATTTGACCCGATCCAAATCAACGAGAAATTGTGGATCGTGCCCTCGTGGCATTCTGCCCCGGATAGCGCGGCGATCAACCTGGAGATGGACCCCGGCATGGCGTTTGGCACCGGTTCGCACCCGACCACGCGCTTGTGCCTGCAGTGGCTCTGCACGGCGGTATCGGCGGACTCCTCGGTACTCGACTATGGCTGCGGTTCGGGCATCCTCGGGATTGCGGCTGCCAAGCTTGGCGCTCTCAGCGTGACGGGTTGCGATATTGATGCGGCGGCTGTTGAAGCCAGTATCGCGAATGCGCAGCGCAACGCCGTCCCGCACATAGTGTGGCAGGACAGCACGCGCCCGGTAGCCGGCAATTTTGACATCGTGGTTGCCAATATCCTGACCAATCCCTTGTGTGTTCTGGCGCCAACGCTGGTCTCGCACGTCAAGCCCGGCGGGCGTATCGCGCTTTCGGGTGTCCTGGCGCCCCAGGCGGAGCAGGTGATTGATGCTTACGCACCGTGGATAGCGCTGGAAGTGGGCGACGAACAAGAGGGTTGGATTCGTTTGGAGGGGTGTCGACCATGCTGACCACGCGTTGTCCGCAGTGCAGCACCACTTTCCGGATTCGGCCGGAGCAGCTTGGCGTGCGCGGCGGCCGTGTGCGCTGTGGCACCTGTCACACGGCGTTCTCTGCGCTGGAAACGCTGGAAGAGCTGCCCGACGATTTGCCGCCTGCGCCCGTTGTAACGCTCAGTCATGCGGCACCGGTCTCGCCGCCAGCAGCACGCCTGCCTGCCGCTGCCATGAGTCCAGCGGCACCTGCTTCTGTCCCGCAGGCCGCCGTGCGGCCACCACCACCTGCCGCTGTCGTGACGCCACCGCCGCCCGAGGCGGCACCACCGGCAGTTGAGGTCCCTGTTGCGGCGCCCGTCGAGGTGGTAGTACCTCCCCCGCCGGAGATTGTGGTGCGCAAGGAGCCAGCAGCCGAGCCTGGCTGGCTGAAGATCGACGCTGATTTGCCACAGGGCGGATTCCAGCACATCGTCGAACAATCATCCTTGCGCAGCGTAACCCAAACAAATCTAGATCTGCCGACTATCGACGATGCGCCGCCACTGATTGACCCGGCCAAGCTTGAAGCGCCGGCCGCACCGAATGAAGCTGCCGCCGGATTCCGGATGGAGTTTGATCTGTCAGGTGCGCAGGAGGATGGCAAGCCGGAGGCCCGTCCGCACCCGCCGTCGGTGGTGCCAGACGAACCTTACATGTCCAAAGTAGCCGCTGATCTCGGGGTGGCGCCGTTCGATCCCTCGCAGGACGACAACCTCGGCCTGACCTACATGCTGGATGATTCGGTCGACGAGCCCGCAAGAGGGCCGGGCAAACTGGCGCCGACGGACGAGACATCCTTGCTGTACCTGCGTGATCAGCAAGAGCCGGTCAAGAAGCGCGCGGAGGTGGAAGACCGGCGCAAGAAGAGTCGGACATGGCCGTGGGTGCTGGGCATACTTGTGTTATTGCTCTTGGCGATCGGTCAAGTGGTCTATTACTATCGGGCATGGTTGGTGGCAGTCGTCCCCGAGTCGAGGGCGCATATAGTGCAGGCCTGCCAAGTTTTTGGTCTTGCGTGTGTGGTTCCCTATCCGAAGGATCCTGGCCGGCTCAGCATTGAAGGCAGTAATCTCGTAGCTGAGGCTTCGCCAGAGGGCCATTCCCGCCTGATCGTGACCCTGCGCAACAAAGCCCCGCATGCGGTTGCCTGGCCGCATCTGGAACTGACGCTGACCGACAAGTTTGATATCGCGATCAGTCGGCGCGTGCTCAAGCCGATTGAATGGTTGCCTGCTCCCAACGCGCAAAAAGCAGCGTTTGACGGGAATTCCGAAATCACCGCGAATATTCTTCTCGCAACTGGCAAGCCCGAACCTGCCGGCTACCGTATCTACACCTTCTATCCCTGAACGCGCGTGTCGGGCTGGCCTGCGAGCAGTGAGCGGGCGGCAGCCTGCACGGCCTGCAGGGGGATGCCTTCCATGCACAGAGGTCTCGCGCACTGACCGGCGCCGTCCCCGTGGCTGCGTGCGCAGCGGCGAATCCAGGCTGCGTTGCGGCGGAAGGTCGTGGTCTGATCGCGGCAGGAGACCTCCGCAGAAAGGGCGACGAAAGGGCTGTTCCGCCAGTAGTCGCCTGCCCCGCAAATCGCCGGGGAGCCCGGGCCAAACAATGCAATCGTAGGGGTGCCGGTCAGGCGCCCGAGGTGTGCCACGCCTGTATCCGGGCAGACCATCAAGGCTGCGTCAGCCAGCAATGTTGCCAGCTGCAGGAGGTCGAGCTTGCCGGCCAGATCGGTGAAGCGCCGCTCGGCATCGACCTGATCGACAAGGCCCGTCTCTTTTGCCCCGGCACTCCATACGATCTCGAAGCCCTGGATGGAGAACCATTCGGCAAGAGCCATCCAGCGCGCTGTCGGCCAATACTTGAGCGGGCTGCTTGCGCCCAGGTGGAGCACCACATAGGGCTGGCGTGGGCGGGAAAACGACTCAGCCTGGGCCCAGGGCCAATCCTCCGGACTGAAGTGGCGTGGCGGGGTGCCTGGAATGAGTTCCGACGCCACAAAGTCACCGAAGCAGGCCGGCGCGGCGGGAAACCCGGCGGCCTCGTCGAGCAGCAGATTCTTCCAGCCCGGCCGATCGCCTGCAAACCCGACGATTCTTTGTGCACCGAGTGCGCGTGCCAGTGGGGTGTAGCGATTCTCCGCCGGGATGATGCAGAGATCCCACGGGCCGCGCTGAGACAGCTTCTTCAGTGTGGAGACCTTGCGCGGGTCGAATGGCACGGCGATCACGCCAAAAGGCTGTGCGGCGTACAGCGACAAAAAGGCACTGGGGCAGGCCAGACAGATTTCGGTGTCCGCATACTGCGCGCGCAATTTCGCCAGTAGCGGCGTCAGCATCAAGGTGTCGCCCAGCAGCAGATGGTGCAGGACGAGAATGCGTCTTGGCGGGGAGTGAGGGGCTGGCCTGAACCAGGAAGAGGGCTTCAGCAGCTGTGTGAGCGTCCACAGCCGGGACGCCAGACGACCCGCCACGGGCTAACCCGCCGCGCGCTGGAAAACCGCTTCCATGCGCGACAGCATTCGGTCGATGCCACAGTTGTCGACTGCAAAATTGCGCGCTGCTTCGCCCAGGCGAGCCGCTTCACGCGGTTCGTCGATCAGTTTGCGGATGGACTGTGCGAGCGCCTTGGCACTCTTCGGCGTCACCATCAAGCCAGTCATGCCGGGCTTGATGACATCGCCCGAACTGCCGATGGGGGTCGTGATCACAGGCAGCCCGACCGACATGGCTTGCATTACGGCTTGCGAGACGCCTTCATTGGCGAAGGAGGGCAGCACAAAGATGTCCAGCGCCTGCAGCCAGGGCACCACATCGCGCTGGTTGCCCGCGAACAGCACCTGCTTGACCAGGCCGTGCTCAATCACGCGCTGTTGCAGTTTCTCGCGCTGCGGTCCGTCACCCACAATGGCCAGGCGGATTTGCGGATCGTTGAGTTCCTTGAGCGCATCCAGCAGGAATTTGTGCCCTTTCCAGGATCGCAGGGTTGCGACGATGCCGATCCAGGTGCAGTTCATTTCCAGCCCCAGGCGCTCGCGTGCCGCCACCTTGTCACCCGGGACATAGCGCTTGGTGTTGATGCCGGTAAATATCGATTGCACGCGATCGGGTGACAGGCTGAGCCCGTCAATCAGCTCGTGGCGCAGGCTTTCGCCAGTGGTCACGATATGCTGGGCCGCCTTGCCATAGAGCCAGCGATTAGCGAAGGTGTTGGCAACCGGGGCTGAAATGTGACGCGTGCGCACCACCGGGATTCTTGACTTGCCAAAGCTCAGGTTGGCCAGGGCGACCAGCCAGCTATCGGTAGAGCTATGGGTGTTGACGACGTCCACCTCGATCCGGTTGGTGAGCAACCAGCGGCGCATGGCTTTGAAGTTCGCCCAGCGCTTGTCATTGATCGGCAGGCCGACCGTTTTGACGCCCCAATCATGGGCGCGGGTGTAAATCGTAGCTTCGACCGGACAGACGATGGTGACGTGGTGGCCGCGCTCGATCAGCCCGCGTGATTCCTCAAGAATCCGGATCTCCTGTCCACCCCAGCCACAGCTGGATTCGGTGTGCACGATGTTCAGCGCGCGGTGGGACAGCAGCGTGTTGTATTTGGCCATTCTGGCTACCATTTCTGTAAGGCTGGCGATCCCAATTATAGCGGCTACCTTGCTGCCACCGGAGCGAGGCGCCAGTCGGCGGCGAAGCAGGGACTAATCGGCAGGCGGGGCCTCGGACGTTTGCGCGTGGCCTGGTGGCAACAAAGACCGGTAGAGCGCGATGAGGCTGCTGGCCATCGCTTCGCGCCCCAGTTTGGCGACGCTTGCCCGCGCTGCTTCACGCAGGGCCAGACCCGTGTCCGGGTGGGTGGCCGCAGCCAATAGCGAAGCCAGCGAGGTCGGAGATGCCGGGCACGTCCAGTGCATCGACCACCGCACCATTCTTGCCTGGCTCGATCAGCTCAGCAGCGCCACAGGTCGACGAACACAATACCGGCAAGCCTGCGGCAAGCGCCTCAAGCGCAGCGTTGGGCATCGGGTCGTAGAGCGTGGGCAGGGCGAAGACATCGGCGGCGCCCAGCCAGGGCGTTACGTCTTGCTGCGGGCCCGGGAAGCGAACCTGCAGTCCCTGTTGCCGTGCCATGGCTTGCAGGCGGGCAGCATCTTTGTCCTTGCCGATCACCCACAGTTCGGCATTGCGTAACTCAGGCTGTGCCAAAGCCGCGAGCAACTGCGGCACGCCTTTGCGCGAGAAGCCGGAGCCGACGTAGACCACGACCGGTGTGGTCTCGCTGACGCCCAGCTCGGCACGCAAGCGCGCGCGGTGTTGTTCGCGCAGCCCGGGGTGGAAGCGGGCAAGGTCGACGCCGTTATGCACCACGTGCAGCTTGGCGGCGATCTCCGGGAAGCGTGTCGCGATGTCCTCGCGCACCATCCGCGAGTTGCAGATCACCGCCCGCAGCCTTGGGTGGCGCAGCATCGCCGCTTCGGCGGCGCAGGTGTAGCGGTGCCAGGGAGAGAGTGCCTGCATCAGTCTGCCCCAGGGGCCGAGACTGCGGCCGCGCAGTTCCAGCCAGGTGCGATGCAGACCGTCGCCCGCGCGGAAAATATCGCAGCCGGGAATCCGCTCGTGGCTTTGGACCAGGTCGAATCGGCCGTGGTCGATGGCGCGCCGCACCGCCCAGGCAAAGCCGAGGTCACGGCTCAGGCGCCCGAGTTTGGGCGGGTTGCAGCGCAACAGCGCATCGGCACTGTGTGCTTCGCCGTGCCAGCGCCGCGCGATCAGGGTGATCTCCAGTGGCTCGCCGGCGTCGCGCAAAGCCTGCAGGGCGCGCTCGACGAAGCGCTCGGCGCCACCATACGGGTTGTAGCTCTGGCGGACGATGGCGAGCCGCATCAGTCCTGCTTCTCCAGGGCATCAATAGCGGTGATGACTTCTGCCACGCTGATCTGGGCAAGGCATTCCGAGACCTTGCCGCCGCCACAGCCATCCAGGCCGCAGGGGCGGCAACTGTGGGTCGAGGTGACGACGCGATGCGCCACCCGCCACGGCCCCCATTCCTTGTCACCGGAGGGGCCAAACAGCGCCACGCAGGGCGTGCCGACGGCCGCGGCGATGTGCATCGGCGCCGAATCGACGCCAATGAACAGTCGTGCCCGCGCCGTGAGCGCGGCGAGCTGCTTGAGGTTCAGGCTGCCGCAAAGATCCACGACCTCGACCCCTGCTGCCGCGATGATTGCCGCCACCATTTCGCGTTCCCTGGCGTCCGGCGCGCCGGTCAGCACCAGCTTCTCGCCGCGCGCCGCCAAAACACGCAACAGTTCGGCGTTCTGCGCCAGTGGCCAGCATTTGAAGAACCAGCGTGACGCTGGATGGAACTGGATGAATTGCTTCGCCGTGAGGCCGTGCTGTGCCAGCAAGGCGCCGACCTCGGCGTCGGCCTGCTCGCCGGGCACCAGACAGAGCTGGCGTGCCGCCTCGGGCGGCTGCAGCCCCAGGCGGCGCAGCGCATCAAGGTGGGTGTCGACGGTATGGCGACGTCCGCCGCCAACGGTTTTGTAGAGATGACTGAAGGACTTATTCCACCAGCCGCTGTTGCGCGTGCCTTGGGGGGCCACCGACCAGCGCGGCGCGAGCAGGCGGGTAAGCCAGGCGCCACGCGGATGATCGGTGAGGTGGATCACCAGGTCGTAACGGCGGGCGCGCAAGGCACGCAGCGCCGCCAGTTCGTGCCTGGCCTGCCGCCAGAGGCCGAGCTTCTTCCAGTCTCGCCCCAGGGTGTGGAGCTGCGCCAGCGCCGGGTGATCTTCGAGCATGGCTGCGGTATCGGCAAACACCAGAGCGTCGATCTCACAGTGCGGAGCGATGGCCTTCAGCGCTGAGAGCACCGGCGAGGCGAGCAACACGTCGCCGTGATGGCGGAGCTTGATGACGAGTGCTCGGCGCAGGAGCGCCGGATCGATGGCATCGCGCAGATAAGGCTTCAAGTCCATGCCGTCGCGTTTCGCAGGAGAAAGGGCGGATTGTAAGCCAGCGCAGCACCCGGCGTGGCCGGGCGCCTGCGTTATCATCACGCTTTAGCTCCCGGCCCCCTTAAATGCTGCCTTCTGCTTCTCGTGCCCGCTTGCTCGGCAAGGCCGAATACATCCTCCTCGGCTGCTTCCTGATTGCGCTGCCTTTGGTCGAAGCCCCCAAGAACGTGTTTCTGGCCGCCTACGTATTGACTTGGCTGGCTGGCAGCCTGCGTCAGCACAACTTCGGCTTGAGCTCGCGGGCGTGGGATGCGCTTTTCGCTGCCCTGCTGCTGCTGCCCTTGTTGAGTGTGGTGAGCAGCGCGCCCTATCCGCGTGTCTGGAAAGACCTCGGGGACATTGCGAGTTACGTGCTGCTGGGCTGGACGCTGGCCCGAACGCGCGTCACAGCGCGGCAGTCCATCGGGCTGATCGCTTGCGCGGTTGGCGCGACCCTGATTGGGGTGGTACATGGCTACGCGGTGCTGGCCCTGGATGCCAAGCGGATCTGGTTGCAGCTCAATTCGGTGGGTCACGTCAATCACTCCGCCCTGTATGGCGCCGGGGCAGGCATGTTGGCATGCGGGCTGAGCGTATATGCCCGCGGACTGTCTGCGCGGGGGCGTTGGCTCGCGGTGGCCGCGGCATTGGCTTGTTTTGGCGGGGTGGTGGCGTTTGCGAGCCGTGGTGCTTTTGTCGCCTACCTTTTCGGTGTCGTCGTGATTGCGTTGCCCTGCCTGCTCATGCAAGGGCGGCGCTTCGCGATGGTGGCCGCAGGTTCGCTGGTCATGGCAGCGCTGGTTGCTTTTGCCGCACAGAACCTGGTCTGGATGGTTGCGCAAGAGAAGAATGGCTCGTCGTTGCTGCAAAAGACGCTCGATAACGTGCGCGACAACGATGTCACCTCCGCGCGGGGGCGGCTCGCCCGCACGGCGATCGAGTATTGGCGTCAGCGTCCGTTGCTGGGCTTGGGGGTGGCTAATTTTTCGGCGGTTTCTCCCGCACAGGTCGAAGCCTGGGTTACCGCGCGGGGCGAGGTGTTTGAGCCTGAGTCTTACCTGTTTTCGAACCATGCCCACAACGTCTATTTCAACACCCTGGCCGAACGTGGCGCGCTGGGCGAACTCCTGCTGCTGGGGCTTGGCATAGCCTGGGCCTGGTTGCTGTGGCGGCGGCGCCCACGTTCAGGGATGGCCGACGTGGACGCGTTGGCCTGGGCAAGTGGTGTGGCAGGGTGGTCGGTGGTGTTCGTCGGCGGCGTGTTCAATACCACCCTGCATCATGAGCACGGCATGCTTTGCCTGTTTGGTCTGGCATTGCTGCTTGGGGCAAGGCCGACCGCTGGCGGCAGGGAGCCGGTATGACCCGGGTCGTGCCGCAGAACATTCTGGTGATCCGCCGCGACAACATTGGTGATCTGGTGTGCACCCTGCCGCTGGTACGGCGCCTGCGCGAGTGCTATCCAGATGCCTGGATCGGCATGTTGGTGACTCGCTACAACGCCGAGGTGCTTCAGGGTAATCCGGACATCAACGCCGTCTTCAGCTACACCAAGCGCAAGCACCTTGCGCCCGGCGAATCTGCCTGGGCGGCGATGCTTGCGCGTCTTCGCCAGCTCTGGCAGCTCCGGCGACGCAAGCTTGATCTGGTGCTGCTGCCCGCTGAAGGTGATCAGCGCAGCGCGAGGCGCATGGCACTTCTGGTGGCTGCCAGGCAGATTGTCAGCCACGAGGATTTGCGGACGCCCGGCGCGCCCGCGCATGAGGTGGTGCGCGCCAGTCGTCTGCTTCAGGTGCTGGAGTTGCCCTCGGCCAACTTGCCGCCAGCCAGCATTCGTCCGGATGCAGTGCTGCGGCGCGAGATGCTGGGCCGGATCGGCACGGACGAGGCGCCCGTCCTCGGCATCCACATCAGTGCCCGCAAACCCTCGCAGCGCTGGCCTGAAGCGAGTTTTGTCGCGTTGATAAAAGCCTTGCACGCACGCCAGCCGCAGTTGCGCTTTGCCCTGTTCTGGTCACCGGGGGATGAGAACAATCCACTGCACCCGGGTGATGACGGCAAAGCCAGTCGCATCCTTGCCGCCTGTGCGGGGTTGCCGGTTGTGCCCTTGCGCACCGCCAGCCTGGCCGAGTTGATTGCCGGGCTGTCGTGCTGCGAGCGCTTACTGTGTGCCGATGGCGGCCATATGCACCTTGGCGCTGCGCTGGGCAAACCGATTGTCTGCCTGTTCGGCAAGTCTGACGCCAGCCGCTGGCATCCCTGGGGCGTACCCTTCAGGCTCTTGCAGCCGGCCTCGCAAGACGTAGCCGAGGTGAGCGCCGAGGCCGTGATTGCTGCCTTCGACGAACTGTCTGCCGCGGGCTGAAATGCCTGCCCGGAGAGCCGCACCCCGCTTGCCTCTTCGGGCATCTCGTTTTCGATGAGGCGTGTTCGCAGCGACCGCCGGGGCGGTGGGGCGAGCGCACCGGTAAGCGCTCAGACGCACGTAAGCGGGCAGCGTCGCCCGACTGCGGTAGAATCCGCCCCCGACTGTCCGCCTTCCATTTACATCCCCTGACTGAATGGCGCGGCATGGCCCCAACGTGAAGCCTGGCTTGTGCGGTAAGGTCAGAACCCAGTTGTCAGGGAGCAATCGAGGATCTAAACGTGAGCGCACCCACCGCATTGAGACATCTGAGCAGTCAGACCTTGTTCAAGAAGGGCGATGTCTTCGTCCTGTTTGGCGAGCTATTCGGCCGTGGTTACGCCAACGGGCTCGTCAATGAAGCCCGCGCGGCGGGCCTCACCCTGATCGGCATGACGGTGGGTCGGCGCGAGGCCGACGGTAGCTTGCGCAGCCTGAACGCCGAGGAGCTGGCGGCCGCCGAGGCCAATCTGGGCGGCAAGATCATCAATGTGCCGATGATGGCGGGTTTTGACATGGACGCCCCGGCCGAGTCACCGACCATGACGGCGCGGGTTAATGAGATGACCCTCAAGTCCTGGCAGGGCGACAAGCTTGACTGGGATCACGTGGGCGCCTGTCGCGATGTCGGCGTGGCGCGTTTCAAGGCGGCGGTGGCCGAGGCAATGGCGCAGCTCGACGGCATGATTCCTGACGGAGCCAATGTCTTCTTCGCCCATACCATGGCGGGCGGCCTGGTGAAGGCCAAGGTCTTTCTGGCCATTGCGAACCGCATCTACAAGGGGCGCGGCGAGCGCTTCATGTCCTCGCGTGCGCTCCTCGATTCGGATCTCGGCAAGCTCAATCTGATGAACTTCGACGAAGTGACCGCCAACACCTTCCAGCACCTGATTGAGGGAAGTGCTGCGATCCGTGCGCGCGTTGAACAGACTGGCGGTTCGGCCCGGTACACCGCCTATGGTTATCACGGCACCGAGATTCTGATTGATGGCGACTACCACTGGCAGACCTACACCAACTACACGCAGGGGCGGGCAAAGAAGCGGCTCGAAGACATTGCCCGGGCGGCATGGGACAAGGGCGTGAAGGCCACGGTTTTCAACTGCCCCGAGATCCGCACCAATTCTTCCGACATCTTTGTGGGGGTCGAGCTCTCGCTCGTGCCGCTGCTCAATGCGCTGAAGCGCGAGGGCTGCGGTGCCTGGGCCGAGGCGCAGTGGGCGCACTGCGAAGCGCTGTTGCAGGACGGGACCTCGCTCGCCAGCGTGCTCGACACGCTCGACCGCTACAACCTTGATCCCGTCATGGTGGCCTTCCGTGATTTTGACGCCTGGCCGATGGATAACACGCCCGAGCTCGCAGAGCGCATGATCGGGACCTCTGAAGCCGTCACAGCACTGCACAAGGAGCGTACCGCGTTGATTACCGATCACCTCAGTGCGTTGGTGATCGAGGCTACCGGCCCGCTGATGTTCAACGAGGCGGCCTCGCCGTCCGGGCCGGTGCTGTGGCTTTCGCACGATGTGATTGCCAGGCAGTTGGCGAAGCTGCACGGCTGAGTCATTCGCGCGGCCGGGTGAGGGCGTCTGCATCGCGAGGTTTTGAATGAGGAGTCAGAGATGAAAGTGGCTTGCTTCAGTGTGGCTGCAATGGATTTCTTTCCCCAGAAAAATCAGCATTTTGCCGGCGGAAACTCGCTCAATCAGGCGCTGCGTTTCCGCCAGCTCGGGCACGAAGCGGTGTTCTTCGGCGCGCTGGGGCGCGACGAGGCGGGCGACAGCATTCTGGCCTTGCTCAAATCGCGCGGTGTGGATACCCGCTGTTGCTACCAGTTGCCCGGGCGCACAGCGAGCAATCAGATCGTCAATGACGCGGCCGGTGAGCGCTTCGGGGTGGCCGGCGCGTGGGACGGCGGCGTCTATGGGGCCTTCAAGCTCAGCGCCAGCGATTGGCAGCAGGTCTGCCGCTGCGACATCTGGGCCACCCACGCCAACGGCATCAACTACCCCGAGGCGCTTGCGCGCAAGGCGGAGGCCCACTTTCTCGCAGTCGATTTTCTGGACGCTTCCGAGACCATGGAGCAGCTCGAACCGAGTCTGAACGTTGCGGACATCGTGTACGTGGGTGGCGAGGCGGCGATGGCCGAGCAACTGTGCGAGGTTTCCCGGCGGCATGCCGGCCTGATCGTGCTGACCCTGGGCGCCGGTGGCAGCCTGGCCTTCCAGCGCGGACAGACCTGGAAGCAGCACGCACTGCCGATTGATCCGGTGGTGGATTGCACCGGCTGTGGTGACGCGTTTCAGGCGGCATTCACCGCGCACTACTACCAGCACCGCGACATTCCTGCCGCCTTGCAGGCGGGTGCCGAACTGGGGCGAAAGGCCGCTTCCGGCTATGGTGGCGTGACGGGCTGCTGAGTTGCAATTGAGAGCTATTTGCAACTGAGATGAATTCTCCTTAAAATTCGGTCCATTGAGTGAACATTTGGACCGGAGTCGCGCATGAAACTGCAGGGATGGATTGTCGTCGCCAGTCTGGCGAGCCTGACGGCGCACGCCGCTGATACGGAGCTGAACCTCTATTCGGCTCGCCACTATCAAACGGACGAAGCGCTATACAAAAACTTCGAGAAGACCACGGGCATCAAGATCAACCGCATCGAAGCGCAGGAAGATGCGCTGCTGGAGCGCCTCAAGAATGAAGGCGCCAACAGCCCGGCCGATGTCTTCATCACCGTTGACGCCACCCGGCTTGCCAAAGCCGACGAGCTGAACCTGTTCGCCGAAGTGAAGTCGCCGGTGCTCGCAGCGCGTATTCCGCCGCATCTGCAAACAGGCGAGTGGTTTGCTTTCTCGACCCGGGCGCGGGTCATCGTCTACAACAAGCTTGCGATCAAGCCCGAGCAGATCCAGACCTATGAGCAACTGGCCGATCCGGCGCTGAAGGGCCAGGTGTGCGTGCGTGCCGGCATGCACCCCTACAACCTCTCGCTTGGCGCCGCCATGATCGCGCATGAGGGGGAGGCCAAGACCGAAGCCTGGGCCCGCGGCCTGGTGGCCAACTTCGCGCGCGCACCCAAGGGTGGCGACACCGATCAGATCAAGGCAGTGGCCGCAGGCGAGTGCGGCGTCGCCCTGTCAAACTCCTACTACGTGGCGCGCCTGATTCGGTCGTCTGCGCCGGAAGATCGCAAGGTCGTCGAAGCGATCGGCGTGATCTGGCCCAATCAGAAAACCTGGGGCACCCACATCAACGTCTCCGGTGGCGGCATGCTGAAAACTGCGCCGCATAAAGAGGCCGCAGTCAAATTCCTCGAATACCTCGCCTCGGACGACGCCCAGCGCTACTTTGCCGATGGCAACAACGAATGGCCGGTCGTCGCGGACGTCAAGGTGAAGAATCCTGCGCTGGAACGCCTGGGCCCTTTCAAGGCGGACACCCTGGCAATCGGGCGGACCTCGAAAGGTGCGATTACGGCACAGAAGATTTTCGACCGCGCCGGCTGGCGCTGAGTGAGTCTGTATGACGGGTGTTTCCCTCTTTGCGAGTGGCGCAGGTGGTAAGCGCGCGCGGAGCCTCCCTTTTGATGCCGCTTTTTGCTCGGGATCAGAAGAGGCTGTTCGGCGCGCGAAGTGTTGTCACATTCGTAGGTTAGAGAATTCATTTGTAATATAAACTTAATCTGGCCAGAGCCTCAAGGCCGAGCCATCAAGGTCGCTAAGAGCGCAGTTGATTTCACAAAGCCCCGTCAGGCGGGGCGCGACTGCGACGTATATGCGAATTTCCAGACAGTTGTTCCTGCTGGCCTTGCTCAATGGCCTGGCCCTCTCCCTGGCCATCGTTCTGTGCTCTTTGCGCCTCTCCGATCTGCGTGAAGGCTTTCTGGCCGTCAAGCATGACCAGACTATCTTGTACCAGCTGACCGAGATCAAGGCGACCGCCCTGGAGCAATCGCGTGCCGATTTTCTCTCCGCCGATATCGAGCAGCAGCTTGCGCGCAGCGACAAACTGATCCTGGCGCGTCTGGCCGCACTGCGTCCGGCGCTGGGCCGTGAGGATGGCGCGCGTGCCGAGCGTGAAATCGGGGGGAACTGGCGTGAGTACCGTAAGAACTATGCCAGCGCACTGAAGATTTTCGTAACGGCCCCGAATGATGCGATGAGCATCCCAGACCGGATCTTCGACCTATACGTGAAGCCCTTGAGTCGCGAGATCGATCGTCTGGTTGCTGCACGTCAGGGCGAGAGCGGGCGCCGACAGGCGCAGATTCAGCGTCAGCTCGACAACATTCTCTGGGTCGTCCTGTCGCCGCTTCTGGCTGCCGGGGGCGTCGTGCTGGTATTCCAGCAGCAATTCGGCCAGCGTTTGCGCAAGCGACTCAAGATCTACCATCAGCGGGCGCTCGGTCTGGCCGAAGGCGATCTGACCCAGAGGTTGCCCGACGAAGCACGCGATGAGATCGGCGATCTGGCGCGGGCGACCAACCTGGCGGTGGCCTCGCTCGAATCCATGCTGCATGACGTGAGCCGGAGCGCTGGGCGGACGACGGCCCTGGCGGAAGAGATCAGTCAGGATGCGCGCGAGATCACCACGCATGTGGGCAAGCAGACCGGAGAGATCCACGAGATCGGTGGCGCACTGGTCGAAATGACCGGAGCCATCGAAAGCATTGCGGACGCCGCAGCTGAAGCTGCAATACACGTCAGCCGCGCAAAAGAGCAGGCAGGCATGGCAATGGTGACCGGAGAAAATGCGTCGTCCAGGCTGGCGAGTCTGCAGCAAGTAATGGCTGCCGCCGAAGCCCGGCTGCGTCAGTTGCAGTCAGCGCTCGGGCAGATCGGCAGTGTGAGTGGCTTGATCAAGGATGTCGCCAGCCAGACCAATCTGCTGGCGCTCAATGCGGCAATCGAGGCCGCTCGCGCGGGGGAACACGGGCGCGGTTTTGCCGTGGTTGCCGATGAGGTGCGTTCACTTTCCGAACACACTGCGGCTTCGACGGGCAAGATCGACCAGTTGCTGCGCGATATTGCCGAGAGCTGCCACGCGGTGCAGGAAGCCATGCGCGCGGCCGCGCAAGGCAGTGAGCAGAGCCATGGAGAAGGGCGGGAAATGCTGGTCCGGCTGGCCGCGATCGAGGTGGCGGTGACCGAGGTCAGTCACATGCTGGACGGTGTGGCCGTCGCGAGTGAAGAGCATTCCCGCGAGACGGCAGCGGTGCGCGAGCATCTGGTCAGCGTGGGCGAGATCGCCAATCGCAGCGCCGCCCGGATCGGGGCGAGCGAGCAACGCATTGCGGCGCTCTCGAACGATGCGCGCCTGTTGCGCGATGCTGCCGGGCGTTTCCGCCTGACGACCTGACGGGGACGCGCCCGCCAGGTCCATCCGGCTCGATATCAGGCGGGCGCGGACGTGCGGATCAGGTGATCGAAGGCCGAGAGCGAGGCTTTGGCACCTTCGCCCATCGCGATGATGATCTGCTTGTAAGGCACCGTCGTGCAGTCTCCCGCAGCGAACACGCCGGGCACCGAGGTCTGGCCCTTGGCGTCGACCACGATCTCGCCGCGTGGCGAGAGTTCCACCACGCCCTTGAGCCAGTCGGTGTTCGGCACCAGGCCGATCTGCACGAAGATGCCTTCCAGTTCGACGTGGTGAGCCTCGCCGCTGACGCGATCCTTGTAGTTCAGGCCATGCACTTTGTCGTTACCGGTGACTTCGGTCGTCTGGGCCGAGGTGATGATCGTCACGTTGGGCAAGCTGCGCAGCTTGTTCTGCAGCACCGCATCGGCACGCAGCACGCTGTCGAACTCCAGCAAAGTTACATGCGCCACGATGCCGGCCAGATCAATCGCAGCCTCCACGCCGGAGTTGCCTCCGCCGATCACCGCGACGCGCTTGCCCTTGAACAAGGGACCATCGCAGTGCGGGCAGTAGGCCACGCCCTTGGTGCGGAATTCGGCCTCGCCCGGCACATTCATGTTGCGCCAGCGCGCCCCGGTCGACAGAATCACCGTCTTGCTCTTCAAGACTGCGCCGTTCTCCAGCGTGATCTCCACGCCGCCATCGACCGGCTTGAGCGCCTGTGCACGCTGCAGGTTCATGATGTCGACGCCATACTCCTTGACGTGTTCCTCCAGCGCCATCGCGAGCTTCGGGCCTTCGGTGGCCTTCACCGAAATGAAGTTCTCGATGCCCAGCGTATCCATCACCTGGCCACCGAAGCGCTCGGCCACCACGCCGGTGCGGATGCCCTTGCGCGCGGCATAGACGGCCGCGGCCGAACCTGCCGGTCCCCCGCCGACGACGAGCACGTCAAACGCTTCTTTCGCGTTGAGCTTCTCGGCATCGCGGGCGGCCGAATTCGTATCCAGCCTGGCGACGATTTCTTCCAGTGTCATGCGACCCTGGCCGAAGAGCTCACCGTTCAGATACACCGCCGGTACGCCCATGATCTGGCGCGATTCGATCTCGCGCTGGAACAGCGCACCGTCGATCATTGTGGCGCGCACTTTCGGGTTCACGACCGCCATCAGGTTCAGGGCCTGCACCACGTCCGGACAGTTGTGGCACGAGAGCGAGATGTAGACCTCGAAGTCGTAGTCGCCCGGCAGCGCCTTGATCTGCTCGATGACTTCGGCATCCACCTTGGGCGGATGGCCGCCGGCCTGCAGCAGGGCCAGCACCAGCGAGGTGAACTCGTGGCCGAGCGGGATGCCGGCGAAGCGGATCTTCATGGCGCTGCCCACGCGGCGCACCGCGAACGAAGGCTTGCGCAGGGAGGCATCCGAATCTTCCAGCACGCTGATCTTGTCGGAGAGCGCGGCGATTTCAGCCAGCAGGTCGCGGACTTCGGCAGATTTTGCGCTGTCGTCAAGGCTTGCAACCAGCTCGATCGGCTGCTGCAAGCGGGTAAGGTAGCCCTGCAACTGGGTCTTGAGGGTGCTGTCCAGCATGGTGTGACTCCTGTCTAGTTTGATTGGTTTGGCATTGCTGCATGCCATGCCTGAACAAACGCTGAAATTCGTTCAGGCATGAAATGACGTGGGCTTCCGGCTGCACCTGCTCCGGCCAAAGCCGGAGCAGGGACGAGGGCGGGATCAGATCTTGCCGACGAGGTCGAGCGACGGAGCCAGCGTGGCGTCGCCTTCCTTCCACTTGGCCGGGCAGACTTCGCCCGGATGCGAGGCCACGTACTGAGCGGCCTTCACCTTGCGCAGCAGCTCGGAAGCGTCACGTCCTACGCCGCCGGCATTGATCTCGACGATCTGGATCTTGCCTTCCGGGTCCAGCACGAAGGTGCCACGATCAGCCAGGCCGGCCTCTTCGATCATCACGCCGAAGTTGCGGGTGATGGTGCCGGTCGGGTCGCCGATCATCGGATACTGGATCTTCTTGATCGTGTCCGAGGTGTCATGCCAGGCCTTGTGGGTGAAGTGGGTGTCGGTCGATACGGCGTAGATTTCCACGCCCAGCTTCTTGAATTCGGGATAAAGGTCCGCCAGATCACCCAGTTCGGTCGGGCACACGAAGGTGAAGTCGGCCGGGTAGAAGAACACCACGGACCACTTGCCTTTCAAGTCGGCATCCGAAACAGGGATGAACTTGTCATGGTGGTAGGCGGTGGCGTTGAAGGGCTTTACTGCGGAATTGATGTAGGACATTTGTCTATCTCCTGGTCACTGTGTTCAAAGGGTTCCCGCGGTCTGCAGCAGGGCGCCGAGCGGGAATGGATGCATCGTACCGAGCGGGGGTTCGATTAGGCTAATTGAACGATTGTTTCGCTTGATAGCCTGTCCCTATAAAACCACATTTCTGTCGTGGAATATAGCGACACCGATTTCAGCACTCCACTGCTGCAGCTCGGCTGCCCTTTCCCCTTGCGGACGGGGGCTCCGGTTTGCTGGAGAAGCGCTGTCAGAATCATTGTTATTGCGAATGATTCTCATTTGTATATAATCACGACATCGCCGGGTGATTCTGTAATGGGTACGGCGATGGGTGTGATGTGGTTGCCTGCTCCTGTGGCAGTGCTGTCTGCATCGTTTGCTGCCGGCCGCAAGCCGGCAGTTCTTTTCAGTGCCATATGTGCGCAAGCCAGCAGCTCTCGGGGCGGCCAGCCAGCGTCTTTTCGTTTCAGGAAAGTTCATGGAAAAGATGAGGCTCGGTGGTCGGCTGGCAGGGGTTGCCGCGGCTCGCAAGGATTTCTCGCCACGCCCGCTGGCGGTGGCTGTTGTCGCGGTCTGGCCGCTGCTGGGGCTGACGCAGGCCCGTGCGGCCGACGAGGCGCAACTGCGGGATGTCGTGGTGACGGCAAGCCGGGTGCAGTCCGATGCGCAGGATCTGGCCGGCTCGATCAGTTTGGTCTCCCGCCGGCAGATGGCCGAGCGGGGCGCGTTCCCTGCCGATGCACTGGCGGATGAGCCGGATGTGAGCTTGCCCGCAGACCCGCGGCGTTTCGGTGCCGGGCACGTCAACCTGCGTGGCATTGAGGACAACCGGGTGCTGATGTTGACCGATGGCGTTCGCGCGGCGGATTTTCGCAGCCCAGGTACAACCAATTACGACGCAAGTAATCGCGACATTCCTTTTGTCGAGTTCTTGAAACAGGTCGAGATCGTGCGCGGTCCTGCATCCAGCCTTTATGGGTCCGACGCGATCGGCGGCGTACTTGGCTTTCTTACCCTGGATCCAGCTGACCTGCTGAAATCCCGCTCGCTTGCGACGGGTGCCCGGCTGGGGCATTACTCGGCCGACAGCAGCACGCGCGCGATGGTCTATGCTGCGGCGGGCGGCGCGCGTGTCCAGGCGTTGTTGATGGTGGGCCAGGCCAAAGGAGAAGAGACGGACAATCAGGGAACGCTGGCTGTTCAGGGCCTGCGGCGGACGGCGCCGAATCCGATTCGGTACGAGCAGCGCAATGTACTGGGCAAACTGACGTTCGCCCCCGCGACGGCGCATCACTTCAAGTTGACGCTGGAGCACAAGGACAGCGAAACCGAGGTGGATGCGCAGCGCGTGGGCAACACCAGCCCGGGGCGCCAAACAACCTGACTCGCATCACCACCAATACCGGCCTTGATTCGCTGACGCGTGAGCGCATCGTGCCTCAACTACGACTATATGCCAGATGCGTCCTGGTTTGATCGTCTGTCATCCAAGCTCACACGCAAGCAAGAGTACCGACAACCAGAATTGGCAGCGTCGCACGAATACCTCTTCAGGCTGCTCGGCCAGCACCGTGGGGGCCGCCCATTGCAGCGTGGATCAGCGTTTCCGCTTCGAGCAGATTCATACAGGGCTGAGTCTCATGCAGGAGACGGCCTTCACCCATGGTCTGCCTCAACAGGCGAGTTGGGGGGCTGATTTTCTGCGCACCGAGACCGAGGAATCCAAGACCACCACCTGGACCAATCTCGCCACCGGCGTGAGTTCCAATGTGTTCATCGGCGAGGTCTTCCCCAAGGCAGATTACCCGCGTGGTCATACGGATCAGGTGGGGGTTTTGCGCAGGATGAAATCACGCTCGGCAAGCTCGCTGACGCCGGGTCTGCGTTATGACAGCTTCAAGCTCGTGCCTGAGAACGATCCGCTCTATGTCCGCACCGATGGTCGTAGCGCGGTGAGCAAGCAGGGCAGTCATCTCTCGCCCAAGTTTGCCGCGATGTATGGCATGAGCCCGGCGTGGAATCTGTATGCCCAGTACCTGGAGGGGTACCGCGGCCCGAGCTACGAAGAAGTGAATCGCTACTTCTACAACAACTCGCAACGCTACGCTCTGACCGGTAATCCGGATCTGAAGCCGGAAACCAGCCGCAGTTTCGAAGTCGGCTCCAAGTATGCCGGGAAATCCTGGGGTAGCCAGTTCGCGCTGTATGAGAACCGCTATCAGAACTTCATTGAATCGGTGCTGCTGCCGGCGGGCGATCCGAACCTTGTGGTGGCCGGTGGCGTGACATTCCAGCACCTATCACTACAAGAATCTTTCCCGTGTGGTGATTCGCGGCGGCGACTGGCGCGGTTACTGGCAGGCGCTGCCGACGCTGCGTCTGTCGGCCGGCATCGCCATTACACATGGCTATGACCAATCCACCGGTAAGCCGCTCAACAGCGTTGAGCCCAAGCGCGCCAATCTGGCTGTGCACTGGACTCCCTCCGAGCAGTGGGGCGCAGAGTGGCGGCTGCGTGCGGCAGCCGGCAAGAGCCATATCGACGACTCCAACGCTGCTTATGGTTATTACCGCACGGCAGGCTACGGGGTGAACGATCTGTCGGCCTGGTGGCAGGCGCAGCCGACGCTGCGGGTCAACCTGGCGATCAATAACGTCTTCGACAAAACCTACTATCTATGGAGCGATGTCCGACGTTCAGGCATGAGCGCCGCTGACCCGGCGCCCGAGTTCTACACCCAGCCGGGCCGCAACTTCGCCCTCTCAGTGAAGTTCGATTACTGACATGCGGATTCTGCGGAAACTGCTGGGACTTGCGCTCGTTCTGTGCGGCCTCGTTCTTCTCCTTGGCGCCTTTCCCGCCGTGGCCGCCACGCCACGTGTGGCGTGGCTGAGTGCCTCGCCGGCGCCGGCGGGAAAACTCGAAGTGCTCGCCCACGCCGCACGTGAGCACGGTTTCGAGCTTGACGCCCACTACATCGAGAAACTGGACGAAGCGGGTCTCGCCCGTTTCGCCAGCGAGGCGCAGTTGTTGATTGTCGAAACGCCACGTCCGGGTTTGCTCGAATCCATGCTCGGCAAGCTGGGCCCGGCCTGGAGTGAGCGCAAGGCGGCCCGCCTGCTGCTGGATGGCGAGCGGGTCGAGGTGCGCGGACTGGACCGTGCGCTGGCGCAGGATATTCAGCGCTACGTCAGCCACGGTGGGCGACGCAATCTCGAAGCCGCCGCCCAACTGATCGCCGCGCGCGTCTTCAAGCTGCGCAGTGCCGAGGGCATCGCGCCGCTGCAGCCCATGCCGGCGGCGGCTTACTACCATCCGAAGCTGGCCGATAGCGTCGCCACGTCGGCTGACGCGGCACTAGCGGTATCTGGCAAGTCCGGCCAGCCGGTGATCGGCGTGGCGATCCATCAGAACTATATCTCCGGGCGTGGACAGCGCTTACGTCGACCACCTGATTGGCGAGATCGAAGCTCAGGGCGCGCGTGCGCTGGTCTTATACCCCGATGAGCGGCGAGGATCTGTTCCTGAAGATGGCCGCGCCGGGTGGCAAGCGCATCGTCGATGTGCTGGTGAACAACCAGATCATGTACGACGCCGGGGGGGCGCCGCACCGAGTTCGAGAAGCTGGCGTGCCGGTCATCCAGACCATTCCTTACCGCCGTGGCGACACCGCCGACTGGCAGGCCGATCCGCAGGGCATGCGCCTGATCGATTTGCCGTTTTATCTGGTGCAGAGGAGATCGCCGGCGCGATGGACCCGATGATTGCCTCGGCGATCAACAAGCAAAGCGGCAAGGTCGAAGCCATCGCCCCACAGGTGCGGGCGATTGCCGCCAAGGCCATGATCTGGCCCAGCTGCGCCGCACCGCGAACGCCGACAAGCGTGTGGCCATCCTGTTCTACAACTACCCGCCGGGAGAGAAGAATCTATCCGCCTCTTTCCTGAATCTGCCCAAGAGCCTCGCCAACACCCTGACGGCCATGAAGGCGGCCGGCTACCGTACCGAGGAACGCGACGAAGCCGAACTGACCCAGTCTCTGGGCCGGCTGCTGGCGCCGTTCTACAAGGAGGGGCAGCTGCAAGCCTTGCTGGATGAGGGTCTCGCGGCATGGTTGCCGATGAGCGAGTACCGACGCTGGTTTGCGGCGCAGTCACCCGCTTTGCGCGCGCAGGTGCTGGCGCGCTGGGGCGAGCCGGAGAAGAGCAGCATGGCCTGGCGCCACAAGGGCGAGGCGGGCTTCGTGATTCCGCGCCTGCAACTGGGCAATGTGAGCTTCATGCCGGTGCCGCCGCGCGGCGAGCGCCGGGAAGATCACGAGGCGGCGATCTACCACTCCACCAAAGAGTCCATCAACAACTTTTACATGGCGGCTTACCTGTGGGCGCGCAGCAATCGTGATGCACTGGTGCATTTCGGCACGCATGGTTCGCAGGAATGGACGCCCGGTAAGGAGCGCGGCCTGTCGATGGACGACCAGCCTTTCGTAGTGCTCGGCGATACTCCGGTGGTCTATCCCTACATTGTCGACGACGTGGGCGAGGCGCTGCAGGCCAAGCGCCGTGGCCGTGCCACCATCATCAGCCACCAGACGCCGAGCTTCCGCCCGGCCGGTCTGCATACCGAGCTGAATGCGCTGCACGACCAGCTCCACACCTGGGTGCAGCAGGACGAAGGCGGGGTGAAGGAGGCGATCCGTCGCGACTTGCTGAGCCGCGCCGCGAAGATGCACATCTTCGAGGACATGGCCTGGACCCGTGCGCGTGCCGAGGCGGATTTCGCCGGCTGGATCAATGCGCTGCACGCTCACCTCCACGCCATGGCCGCCCAACTGCAGCCTTACGGCCTACACGCCTTCGGCCTCAACAAGGATCAGGATCTGCGCCTGGGCGACCGTGATGACGATGCTCGGTACAGACTTTTACAAGCGCATCGAGCCGCAGGAGCCAGAGGAGCTATTTGCGCTGGACTACAAGGAACTCGCCAAGAGTCGCCCTTCGCGCTCTTGCGCCGCCATCTGATCGAAGGCGCGCCTACCAGCGAAATCCGCGATGCACCTGCGTGCAGATGTTGAGCGTGGAGGACCTATGGATCGCCTGACGCCACGCCTGAAATCACCGTGTGGCCGAACGGCGAATTCATCCCACCAGCACCGGGGCGACCCGATTCGCAACACCGACTCGCTGCCGACCGGGCGCAATCTGTATGGTTTTGATCCCTCCAAGATTCCCACCCGCGCTGCCTGGGAGGCTGGCCAGCAGGCCACCGAGGCGATGATCACGGAATACCGCCAGCGCCACGGTCAGTACCCGAAGAAGCTCGCCTATTCGCTGTGGAGCGTGGAAACCATGCGCCACGCCGGGGTGCTCGAAGCGCAGGCTATGGCCGCGCTGGGCGTGCGGCCGAAATGGGATCAGGGCGGGCGCCTGTCCGGCGTCGAGCTGATCCCGGCGAAGGAGCTCAGGCGCCCGCGGGTGGATGTGGTGCTCTCGGCGACGGGCCTGTATCGCGACCACTTCCCGAATGTCATGAAGTGGCTGGCCGAGGCGGTGAAGCTCGCCGCCGCCCAGAACGAGCCAGATAACGCGGTGCGTGCTGCCTCCGATGGGATTCGTGCCACGCTGGCCGGGCGTGGCCTGCCGGAAGCGAAGCTTGCTGCCTGGGCGGATACGCGCATCTTCACCAACCAGTCCGGTGCTTATGGCACGGGCCTGAACGAAGCCACGCTGGCTTCCGACAGCTTTACCAGCAAGGGCAAGGAAGCCGATGCCGCTCCCACGATGTATCTCGCGCATGCAGTACGCCTACGGGCCAGACGAGAAGGACTGGGGCAGCAAGCTCGAAGGCGTGAATCGGTAGGCCGAGAACCTCAAAGGTGTGGAGGCCGCACTACTGGCACGCTCTTCCAATCTCTACGGCATGCTCACCACTGACGATCCCTTTCAGTATCTGGGCGGGCTGGGGCAGGCGGTGCGTCACCTCACCGGCAAGGCGCCGGAACTCCTGATCTCCAATTTGCGCGATCCGCGCGCGGCGCGCACCGAGACGGCGGCCGGCTTCCTCGCGACCGAACTCGTCACGCGCAACTTCCACCCCGGCTGGATCAAGGGCATGCAGGCGGAGGGCTACTCGGGCGCGCTGAACATGCTCGATTCGATCAACAACTTCTGGGGCTGGACTGCGACCGCGCCGGAGATCGTGCGCGACGATCAGTGGCAGGAGTTCGCGGAGGACTATGTTCGCGACAAGTACAAGCTCGGCATGGACAAGTGGGTCGAGCAACACGCGCCGCAGGCTCAGGCGCAGATGATCGAACGCATGCTGGAAGCCGCGCGTAAGGACTACTGGAAGACCGATGCGGCGACCTTGCAGCGACTTGCGCAGCGCTACGAGAACCTCAGCAAGCGTTTTGACATCCACAGCAGTAACGCTGCTTTCCGCGAGTTCGTCAAAGCCAATGCCCCGACAGCCGCTCCTGGATTCGGTCTTCAGGCTGCTACTGCGACAGGGCAGGTTACGCCTGCATCTACAGGCGGGCATCCTGAAGACGTCCGTCCAGAGCCGCTATCCAGCCCGCCGCCCGTGCAGGGCATGAAACTCGGAAAAGTTTCACCACCCGTACCACCGCCTGCCGCACTGGCCTGGCTGTTTGGCGGGGCGCTGATGCTGCTGGCTTTCGGCGGTGGCGCGCTGCGCAGCCTCTTCGCCTTCTCCCTCAACCCAGCTTCCAGCAAGGTCTCCGCATGACTCCGAATCCGCTCGAAACCATGATGGCTGACATCGGCCAGCTCTTTCTGCCGACGTTGATCCTGATCGCCATCCTGTTCCTGTATGCTTCTGGGCACTCGGCGACTTCTGCGTCCAGGCCTGGCTGCGTGCGCGCCATCAGCCTGCCAGCGGGCGTGGCTACCGCCTGATCCTGCTTGCACGCGAACGTCATCTGCGCGATCCGGAAGCACTCGACGTGGCCGCCCACAAGCTGCTGGAAAAACCCCGCATTGCCACCCGCGTGGCGCCGATGCTCGGCCTCGTCGCGACGATGATCCCGATGGGGCCGGCGCTGCGTTCCTTGTCCGACGGCAATCTTGGCAACGTCGGCATGAGCCTGACCATCGCCTTCTCGGCGGTGATCCTGGCGCTGATCGCGGCGTCGGTCACCTTTCTGATCGTCGGCGTGCGCCGGCGCTGGCTGGCCGAAGAAATGGTCTGGCTGAACCAGCAGGGGGCGGCATGAACGCGCCGGACGCAGCCATCGAGCAGGCCGTGGCGGCCGTGCCGGCGATGCGTCGCGCGCGCACGTCGAGCTTTCTGCACGAGGACGAGGGCGATGACCCGATCCTCTCGGTGGTGAATCTGATCGACGTCTTCCTCGTGATCATCGCCGCGCTGCTGGTCAGTGTCGCGCAGAGTCCGGCCAATCCCTTCGGCGCGGAAAACGTCACCGTCATCAAAAATCCCGGCAAGCCGGATATGGAAATCACCATGAAGGAAGGCCAGAAGATCACCCGCTACCAGGCCAAGGGCCAGATCGGCAGCGGCGATGGCGAGAAGGCCGGCGTGGCGTATCGGCTCAAGGATGGCTCGATGGTCTATGTCCCCGAAGCGCAGGACGCCACGCGCGCAACCCAACCGTGAATCACAAGGAGCACTGCAGCATGAATCTCGATCCGGAACTGTCCGAAACCCGCTCGGCCGTACTGCTGGCGGCGGCCCTGCATCTGTTGAGCTGTTCGGCATTGCATGGTGTCAGCCGTGCCAAATGCCAGGCGATGGTGCGCCATCTGGGTGAGCTGGCCGAGCGCGCCGACACCGATCCGCTGCTGCGCGCACCTGCGACGAGCTGGCTGATGTCTGGCATCGCATTGCCGACGAGGTCGCGGCCCAGCAACGCAACGAGGCCGAAGCACACAGTGCGCTGGCCGAAAGGGGAAGCCATGCCGTGCTCCACTGAGCGCTCGCGCCCCCTGGCGGCCACACCGCGGAGCAGCGCGGTGGCTTCTGCTGCGGATCTGCGGCTACCGGTGCTCGCCAGCCGTGATCTCCTCGGGCCGGCGAACCAGGTACTCATCGAGCACGAAGGCATGGTCTACTCCTTGCGCGCCACCCGCAACGGCAAGCTGATCCTGACCAAATGATGTGTATCCCGGATGCAGGCCGCAGGCCGGAATCCGGGAGTGTTTGTCAGCTCGTTCCCCGGATTCCGCTGCACCATCCGGGCTACTTGAAGAAGGAACTGAAATGTCCCGTTACACCGGTCCCCGCCTCAAGGTCATGCGTGCGCTTGGCGTCGATCTGCCTGGCCTGTCGCGCAAGACGATTGCCGATCGTCCCCAGCCACCCGGCCAGCATGGTGCGAAGCAGCAGCGCAAATCCGGCTTCGGTCTGCAACTGCAGGAGAAGCAGAAGCTGCGCTTCAACTACGGCCTGACCGAGCGCCAGATGCGCCGCCTGATGGCGGATGCCCGCCGCAGTCGGGGTTCGGCGGGCGACAAGCTGGCCGAGCTCCTGGAGCGGCGCCTCGACAATGTGGTGTTCCGCGCCGGCTTTGCCGGTTCGATTCCGGCCGCGCGTCAGCTCGTCAATCACAAGCATGTGCTGGTGAATGGCCGCGCAGTCGACATCCCGTCTTTCCGGGTACGCGTCGGCGATGTCGTCAGCATCCGTCCGGCCAGCCGCACGCTGGCGGTGATCACGGCCAGCCTCGCCGACCTGGCGCTGGCGCGGCCCGAATGGCTGGCCTTCGATGAAGCCGCTTTCGCCGTCAGCGTGAGCCATCTGCCCGATGTGCAGGACATTCCCTTCCCGCTGGAAATGCAGCTCGTGGTCGAGTACTACGCGCAGCGACTCTAGGCGGGACTTTACTCATCCAGATTGCAGTGCGAGGAGGCGTTCATGGAAACCATCAACGTGACGCGGCAAGCGTTCCCGGCCCCCGATGGCGGCCGCGCGGCAACGGTGAGGCGACGGCGCTTATGGGAGGTGCACGCCGACTGTCACTGCCCGGTGATCGGTATCTATGCCGATGCCGGTGCTGCGTCGTCTGGCCGACAAGCTCCTGATCGCGCCGGAGACGGTGAGCGACTACGCCCTGCATGCACACGCGGTACAGGAAGCGGCGCGGCGTAATCGCTCTCGCACGCGCTTCAGGACGAGTTGGAGAAACGCTACGTGGCCGACGTGAAGGCTTTCCGCCAGATTCGCGACCGGGCGGGGCTTGAAGTCGCGTAGGCAGACGCGCTGGCGCGAGGCGGCGTTGCCGGGGCCTTATGGGCGGTGGTGACCCACCCGCAGTGCGACACGGCCCTGAGCGAAGCGCTCAGCCAGCAGATGCACATGCTGCAGCATCAGGCGGGCGCAGCGCTGCAGCAGCAGCGCGCCTTGATCGAAGAGAACGCGACCCTCGCGCGGGCGCTTGCCAAGGCGCAGCAGCGGTGCGAACAGGTGGCGCGCGAGAAATCGGCCCAGATCGCCGAGCTGGTGTCCGCGCAGACCCGGCTACGCGGTGAGGCGGTGGCGCGTGAAGACGCCCTGCTGGCCCTGCAAGACGAGTTGCGTCGCCTGCGTGCCGCACCGGAGGCGACGGAGCGTCTGCGGCTGGTGCACCAACTGCTGTATCAGGAGGAGCGCAATGCGCGGCTGAGCCTCGAGAATGCGCGCTTGCAGAAGGCGCTGGCGGCGCAGGCACAGGCGCCGCGACCCGAGCCGGCGGTAACGCCGGTACCGCGCCCGGTTCCCGGTGAGATGGCGACTTGCCTCGATGGGCACCGGATTCTCTGTGTCGGCGGACGGGGTGGCGCACTCGGGGTCTATCGCAAGTTGGTGGAAGCCGCCGGTGGTCGATTCATGCACCACGATGGGGGGGTGGAAGATCGCCTCGCCCAGCTTGACTCGGCACTGAGTGCGGCTGATCTGGTGATCTGCCAGACAGGCTGTATCAGCCACAACGCCTATTGGCGGGTGAAGGAGCATTGCAAGCGCACCGGCAAGCGCTGCGCGTTCGTGGAGTCACCGAGCGCCAACGGGTTGGCACGTGGATTGCGTCGCTTGTTGTCGGATGCGCTTGTCGACGACGACGGCGCCGTCCAGAATGCAAGTGCCGACGGCATGGCGGTCGGCATCGCGCAAACCCCATGGAGAACCCCGACATGAACAAGACTGATACCAAGAAAGCGATCGCCGCGCTCAACAGGATCATGGAAACCGAGTTGGCGGGCGTCGTGCGTTACACCCACTACTCTTTGATGGTTTACGGCTACAACCGGATTCCCATCGTGTCATGGCTGAAGGACAACGCGACCGAGGGGCTGGCGCATGCCCACAAAGCGGGCGAGCTGGTCACACTGATGGGCGGGCATCCCTCACTGAAGATAGGCGCCTTGCTGGAGACGGAGAAACACGACATCGGCGATATTCTGCGCGAGAGCCTGGCGCATGAGAAAAGCGCGCTGGCCGGATACTACGAGCTGCTAAAGATTGCCGAAGGCAAGTCAGTGCTGCTTGAGGAATATGCGCGCGAGATGATTGTGGCGGAAGAGCTTCACCTCGATGAGGTGAACAAGATGCTGAGAAAGCCCGGCGATATCGATCCTTTTGGCGCTTGAACCAGCGCGGCGCACTGGTGGGCGCCTTACGCGCTACGCGGTGCGTCGTGGCTCAGCTGATGTGTGGAAAGCTCGCGGCGAACTTGCTGATCCATTCGCTGGCGGCCGTCTGGCTGTCGATCACCCGTCCTTCGCGGGCGAGCACCTCATGCCGATAGCGTTCGATGTAGCACAGCTGTTCAACCATGCGGGCGGCGAAGGCGTCTGCTTCGGATGAGAACTGGATGCCAATTTCATAGCAGGCGTCTGCCCGGCGGCACCACACCACTTCGCCGCGTGCCTCGAAAGGGGGGGCCACCACCGGAATCTGGACGATGACGCGGGTGCCCACCAGCAGCGAGGCTTCCGACCGGCACGCCAGCCCGCCGAGCGATACGTTGTGGATGCGCCGCAGGCCGCCTTGCGGGTGCGATTCGCACAGCAGCAGCAAGGGCATCTCCGAGGGGTGGCGGAGATAGGAGCGGTGGTGGAATTTGCGCGCGGTGCTCATGGGGTGCTCCAGCACGGAAGCAAACCCGGATCCTGCCAGAATGATCTTTCGCCGTCAGGCATCCAAGTGGGCAGGTGCGGCTTTCAGGGCGAGTCGGGCAGGTCGATCCGCGCCGAGAACTTGGCCCGATGTACCGCAAAGAATGTGCGCACATTGCGCACATTGGCCACCGCCGTCAGCAGGCGGTGGGCGGTCTGGTGGTAGGCCTCCATGTCGCGTACCTGCAGGATCAACACGAAATCGGGCCCGGATGAGACCTGGTAGCACTGCTGCACGGCCGGGTCAGCGACGGCCCGTGCGCAGAAGCTCGCCAGCTGCTCGCTGGACTGCACGTCCAGGGTGACTTCGACGATGGCACAGAGGCCCGCGCCGAGCTTCTCGGCAGAGAGTACGGCGATCCGGCGCTCGATGATCCCCGCCTCTTCCAGCCGCTTGACCCGGCGCAGGCAGGTCGCCGCCGACACGTGCACGCGTGCGGCCAGGGCCTGGTTGGAAAGGCTTGCATCGGCTTGCAGCTGCGCGAGGATTCGCAGATCGCAGGCGTCCAGGGTGGGGGGCATCGCGGGCTCCGAGGCTTGTTAAGTGAAATATTATTTCACACTGAGTGCATGTAGAAATAATAATTCATAAAGAGATGGAATTTGCAAGCATGGTGCGTGATGTTCTCGCTAAGATCGGCGCCATCCCGTCGTTCCGGAAAGGTCTCATCCATGTGTGGCATCGTCGCAGCCGTCGCCCAGCGCAATATCGTCTCGATTCTCGTTGAAGGCCTCAAGCGCCTCGAATACCGCGGGTACGACTCCTGCGGCGTGGCTGTGCATCAGGATGGCGCATTGCGCCGTGCCCGCAGCACCTCTCGCGTGGCCGAACTCGATGCCCTGGTACGCGAAGACGGGGTGCAAGGCTTCACCGGTATTGCCCACACCCGTTGGGCGACGCATGGCGCACCGGCCGTGCACAACGCCCACCCGCATTTTTCGCCCAGCCTGGCGCAAGCGCGGATCGCCCTGGTGCACAACGGCATCATCGAGAACCACGAAGCGCTGCGCGCAGAGCTGAGCGCCCAAGGCTACGTGTTCGAAAGCCAGACCGACACCGAAGTCATCGCGCATCTGCTCGATCACTACTATGACGGCGACCTGTTCGCCGCCTTGAAGCAAACGGTGCAGCGCCTGCGCGGCGCGTACGCAATTGCCGCCTTCTGCCGTGATGAGCCGCACCGCGTGGTCGGTGCCCGCGAGGGCTCGCCTCTGGTGCTCGGCATGGGCGAGCAGGGCGGCGAGTGTTTTCTCGCCTCCGACGCCATGGCGTTGGCTGGGGTGACCAACCAGATCGTGTATCTGGAAGAGGGTGACGTCGTCGACCTTCAGATCGGTAAATACTGGGTCGAAGCGCGCCAGGGCGAGGCCTTCGCCCGCATCGAGCGCCCGGTGCGCACCGTGTATGCCCACAGCGGCGCGGCCGAGCTGGGCCCGTATCGCCACTTCATGCAGAAAGAGATCTTCGAGCAGCCGCGCGCGCTGGGCGATACCCTGCAGGGGGTGGAAGGCATCACACCCGAGCTGTTTGGCGACGGCGCGTTCAAGGTCTTCCAGCAGATCGATTCCGTCCTCATCCTCGCCTGCGGCACCAGCTACTACTCAGGCTGCACCGCCAAGTTCTGGCTCGAATCGATTGCCGGCATCAGCACCCAGGTCGAGATCGCCAGTGAATACCGCTACCGCGACAGTGTGCCCAATCCGCGCACCCTGGTCGTCACCCTCTCGCAGTCGGGCGAGACGGCCGACACCATGGCTGCCCTGAAGCACGCACGGAATCTGGGTATGACGAACACGCTCACGATCTGCAACGTCGCCACCAGCTCCATGGTGCGCGAGAGCGCCATGGCCTACATCACCCGTGCCGGCGTCGAGATCGGCGTCGCCTCGACCAAGGCCTTCACCACCCAGCTGGCCGCGCTCTTCCTGCTCACCCTGGCGATTGCCCAGGTCCGCCAGCGCCTCACCTCGGAGCAGGAAGCCGAGCACCTGCGTGCCATGCGTCACCTGCCGCTCGCCTTGCAGGCCGTGCTGGCGCTGGAGCCCCAGGTCATCGCCTGGGCGCAAGACTTCGCTCGCCAGCAGAATGCCCTCTTCCTCGGCCGTGGCATGCACTACCCGATCGCGCAAGAAGGTGCGCTCAAGCTCAAGGAGATCTCTTACATCCACGCCGAAGCCTATCCCGCCGGCGAGCTCAAGCACGGCCCGCTCGCGCTCGTGGACGCGCATATGCCGGTCGTGACCGTCGCGCCGAACGATGCTCTGGTCGACAAGCTCAAAAGCAACATGCAGGAAGTGCGCGCCCGCGGCGGCGAGCTCTACGTGTTTGCCGATGCTGATTCCCGGATCGAAAGCGAGCCCGGAATTCATGTCATCCGCATGCCTGAGCACTACGGCGTCCTCTCGCCGATTCTCCACGTCGTGCCGCTCCAGCTCCTCGCCTATCACACCGCCTGCGCGCGCGGTACGGATGTGGACAAGCCCCGGAACCTCGCGAAGTCGGTGACGGTGGAGTAGGTGTTCCGTGACAATAAAGTCTGAGACATGACATTAGAGTCCGAGACAAACGTCAAAAAGCAAAGCCCGCTTATAAAGCGGGCTTTGCTTTTGGGACGTATCAGGAGTTCTGCGCATTAGCTGTCGGAAACAGCAATCGAATTTAGGCCAGGCAAGGCTTTCAACGATCCTGTCGTAGACGCTTATTGCGCCACACCAGCTAGTCAATGCGGCGCCTAGTCGGCCAAAGCCACCATTCATACGCTGCAACTTGACCGGCCGACATGAGATAAATCCAGTCATTCAGTCACCTAGCGCAAAACAATTGGGTCGAAGAACGGCTTGGTCATTTGTATGACGCGCTGGTGACGAAGTAATGCAACACCTGGAACAGGTCGGCCGCGCCTGCGTTGACCCTGCCTCAAGCCGAGGAGTAAGATCGCTGCCGTTGTATTAACCCCTCCCATAGGTTTTCCTGTGCCTCACTGATTTGCTACGCGTCCAGCTGACCTTCTCCGCACCGCATTTGGTGTGTTTGCGCTCGGCTGTTTGATCTCCGCCTTTTCACTTTCAAGCAATTGAACGTTGAGGCGCAATGGTGGCTAATCGGTTCAGGAATTCCGCATCATGCAATTTGCAATGCATTGGGCACGGCGCAGGTCGTTGTCGTGTTTCCATTTCGATTTATCAATTCCCCGCTTGAATGACTCCGGATATGGGTCTGCTTGCCGTGCGCTCGCGCGGCCATGCGCAGTGGGTCGCTGTAGCAGAGCGGCGACACCCTTTTCGGTTGCCGTTTCGCTACTCGGCAAGCTGAGCGGTCCCCCTGGCTATCTGCTGTGTGCTTGAGTCAAGCACTGTGATTCCGGGCCTTGAACAGGCCATCTCATGCAATGCGCCGGCCTGCTTGTGGCTGGGCCGGCGTTTGAATCCAATTCAGCAATCAGGGTGTCATGTATGTCGATTATTTCTACCACCAATCTGGGGGTGTCTTTCGCTGCGCGCAAGCTGTTTTCCGGTGTGAATGTGGCGATTCATTCGGGCGACCGGATTGGCCTGATTGGCCAGAACGGCGCCGGGAAAACGTCGTTGATCAATGCCTTGCTCGGGCGACTCGAACCCTCGTTCGGGACCGTAAACAAGTCCGGTTCGGCAAGCATCGCCGTGCTGTCGCAGGAGCTGCTGGGCGGGCTTGCGCCGCAGTGCGAAGGCGCGTGTTCGCTTTACGAGGCGATGATCGGGTTGTTTGCTTCGCTGCGCGCCAAAGAGGAACGGTTACGGGGCATGGAAGCGCAGTTGACCACGGAGTCCGCCCAGGAACTGAATGATTACGGGCGGCTGCTGGCCGAATTCGAGCAAGAAGGCGGTTACGATTATCTTTACCGCACGGAGAAAACGCTGTCCGGATTGGGCTTTGCGCGTGAAGACTGGGCGCGCCCGGTGTCCACGTTTTCGGGCGGGGAAAAAACCCGCATGCGCCTGGCCCAACTGCTGTTGTCGCAGGCGGACTTGCTGATTCTGGATGAACCTACCAACCATCTGGATGTTCAGGCGATCGAATGGCTTGAAGGCGAGTTGCGCCTGTACAAAAAGGCGTTGCTGGTGGTGAGCCATGACCGGCGCTTTCTGGATACGGTAGTCACCTCGATCTGGGAGCTCTCGGAGCACGGTGTGGACGTTTATCCGGGTGGTTATTCCGCTTACCTCAGGCTACGAGATGAGCGCCGGGCGGCATATCTGAAACTGTTTGCCGAATCGAAACAGCGGCTGTTGCAAAGCACAGACTTCGTGGCCAAGAACATCGCGCGCGCCAGTACTGCCAGTCAGGCGGGTGGGATGCTGAAGCGCGTATTTACCGATTTGCTGATCATCGAAAAATTCGGCGTTGAGCAACTCAACTCCAATATGGGGCTCTTGGAAATGGAGTTCGAGCGCACACGCCCGCCCGCGTGCAGCGAGGTTATTCGGCGTGTGAATGCTCTGGCCCCGGAAAAGCGCTGTCTGGGACGGCCTCAATTCGCGCTTGCCCCCGCTGAACCGGTCAGACGTGAGTTGATCAAGGGTGAAGCCTTGCTGGTTGGACATGAGGCCAACGTACTGTTTCTTTGTGAGCGCTTCACTTTGCAGAAAGGTGAGCGGCTGGCGATTTGTGGCCCAAATGGTTCGGGCAAAAGCACCCTGCTCAAGGCGATTCTGGGTGAACAGCCCCTGCTCGAAGGAACATTGCACATGCATGCTTCGGTGAAACCGGCGTACTTCAGCCAGTCGCGCAGCGCGATCGACCCCGAGCTACGTGTGATCGAAACCCTGACCAAAGCCAGGCGAATGAACGAGCACGACGCGCGCAGCCTGCTCGCTAAATGGCTGTTCCCGGCAGAAAGTGCGTTCAAGCGTATTGCCCAGCTCTCCGGTGGCGAACGGACGCGGCTTGAACTGTCACTTCTGGCCGCCGATGGGATAAATCTGCTGGTGCTCGATGAGCCAACCAACCATCTGGACATCGAATCACGCGAAGCCTTGCAGGAAGCTGTACTCGCATGGGATGGTACGGTGTTGTTCGTATCGCACGATCGCTGGTTTACCGACGTGGTCGCGACGCGTGTGCTGGCGATTCAAGATGGGATGCTGTGTTAAGGCCCCACGCTTGAATGCCATGTCCCTTCTGGAAGGGATGGCGCTCTCAACAACAGTGGGGAGCTGGAAGTGGAATGCAATTGTCGAAGTGACTTGAGGTTCAGTAGCCCGGTAGTGTGCACATCGCGCGCGTTGCGTCATCCGACTGTGGTGCCGTGCCCGGTGCTATATTCGCCTCAGCGTGCACGGCGGAGGGCTAGCGCGCGGCGTCATTCTGGTTGGGAGGAAGTCATGGCACGTGAAGATCTCTGCAAATTGGCGGGTGGCATGCTTCGCTATCGTTATGTGCTGGATGAGGACGAGGCGACTGCGGTTGAAGTCTTTACGCTCGCGGAGATTGCGCTGCCCTATAAGCAGCGCTTCAAGGACGAGATCGCGGACCAGAACTGGATCGTTGAATTCGGGCGCAAGCTGGAAGAGAGCCCGCATAAAGCGGATTTTGTGATCTGTACGGCTGACGCGGCGATTTGACCGGTTGGTGGCCGTACTGGGCCGATGTGTCTTGGCTCAGCGAGCGTAGCAGGCAGCGGATAGCGACGTAAAAAAGCCACCGTCCATGACAGACGGTGGCGGACTTCCCGCGCTATGTGGGAGCTGAGTTGATCGTTATGCGGCGCTGTCTTTGAGTTTCTTCAGCGCGCGAATCTTGACGCGACGCGAGGCGGGCTTGGCGGCGAACATGCGTTCTTCCTTGGTGAAGGGGTCGATGCCCTTGCGCGCCTTGCGTGCCGGGATGTCTTGCACGGTGACCTTGAACATGCCGGAGAGCATGAACTCGCCCGCGCCCTTCTTCATGATCGAGCCTTGAATCGCGCCTTCCAGGGCGGCCAGCACGGCTTTCACGGATTTGCTTTCAACGCCGGTGGTTTGTGCAATGTGCGCTACCAGAGCGGTTTTGGTGAATGTGTCCTTGATCGGCTTCACAGTGTCGACAGCGGGCTTTGCAACAGCCTTGGGCGCAGGAGCGGCTTTCTTGACGGGTTTCGCCGGGGCCTTCTTGGCCGGTGCTGCAGGTTTTGCTACGGCTTTTTTCGCGCTGCCTGCCTTGCTTGCTACCGCTTTTGCTTTTGTCGCTGTTGCCATGTATGTGTCTCCTTGAAGGTGCGCCTCGCGCGCGCGTACGCAGTCTATGCACTGCACTGCCGGATTCTGACCCGACATCGACGCTATTGGCAACCCATTCGCGGCTGCGCAACTTACTTTCACAACAATTTCAGGTTTTTTCGGCGCTGACGCGTCGCATTGGCTTGCCCAGCGCCTCGCGGGCGCGCAGCTGGCCGCAGCCGCCTTCGACATCCTGACCGGCGGAATTGCGCAGTTTGGTGAGAATGCCGCGGCGGTGCAGGCGGCGTGCGATCTCGGCCGCCTTGTCCCAGCTCGGGCGTTTGAACGCCATGCCTTCATTGGTGTTGTAGGGGATCATGTTCATGATGGCGTACTTGCCGCTGAGCAGGCGCACGATGCCGTCGATTTCGGCCTCGCTGTCGTTCACGCCCTCGATCAGTGTCCACTGATACTGGATCGGGTAGCCCGTGGTGCGGGCGTAATGCTCGCCGCATTCAACCAGCTCGGCGGGGTCGAACCGCGGCGCGCGGGGCAACAGCTCTGCACGCAGCCCGGCATCGGTGGTGTGCAGCGAGAGGGCGAGCGCCGGCTTGACGCGGCATAGCGGCAGGCGCTCGAAGACACGCGGATCGCCGACCGTGGAGAACACCAGATTCTTGTGGCCGATGTTGCCGTACATGCCAAGCAGATCAATCGCTTCGAGCACATTGTCGAGGTTGTGCGCGGGCTCGCCCATGCCCATGAAAACCACTTTCTTCACGGCTCGCTGCTGGCGCGCCAGCACGATCTGGGCAACGATCTCGGCGCTGCCGATCTGGCGGATGAGGCCATCGCGCCCGGTCATGCAGAATACGCAGCCGACCGCGCAGCCGACCTGGCTGGAGACGCAGAGGCCGTCGCGCGGCAGCAGCACGCTTTCCACCGTCTGCCCATCGCCGAGGCCGACCAGCAACCGCGCCGAGCCATCTTCGCCGGGGTGCTGCGAGCGTAGCTGGACCAGCCCGTGGAGCTGCGCTTCCAGCGCGGGCAGTGCCTCGCGCACGGCACGGGGCAGGGCGTGCTCGGCCAGGCGGGGGCCGGCGTCAAGCGGCTTGGCCGCCAGCCAGGCGCGCAGGATGCGGTGGAGGTGGCAATCCTTGGCGCCAAGGGTCTGCAGGGTGTGGGTCAGGTCGGCTATACGCATGGCTTCGTCGCAAGCGGGGCGGCGACGCATGGTATCAAAATCGTGCGGCGTACCCGGTCTTTAACGCTGGCCGGGCTGGCACACGCTGGCCCAGCCCACGCTGCCCTGATTCCGGCAGGCATACCAGCGCACCCGTGTGGCAGAACAGGGCGTGTCCAGGTTGTCGGGCAGAAACTGGCAGTCCGCAAACAGACATTCCACAAAGCGGCAGCTCTGAAAACTCGTGCCGCGGAAGACGCAGCGTTCAAACACGCAGCCCGCGAAGAGTGCGCCGTTGAACAGCCCCCAATACCACTCGATATCGCGGAAATGACAATCCACGAAAACGCCATCGAGCGTGCCGCACTCTAGCGACGCCGAGTTGAACACGCATTCACGGAAGGTCGCTCCGTTCTTGGCAAAGCAGGCGCCCAGGGCGTCGGTACCGGCGAACTCAAGGCGATGGTGGGCGTGTGTCATGGGCGGGCGTCAAGGCCCAGGCGGTCGGAGAGTCGCCTGAAGGCGCTGCATTCTGGGGCAGGACGGCGCAGAGCGCAAAACCGCCTGGCGCTTCGCCCGGCGCCGGTTGCAGCCAAGCAAGCCCGCAAGCGAGCATGCTGGAGAAGCGCAACTGGCAAGCCTCTTGCGGCAGGACTGGGGGAGAGCCAATCGGGGAGCGGATGCGGGGGTATGCGTGCTGCAGAGTGCCGTGGGGCGCGGCGTTTCGCGCATAGGTGTGCCGGCAGGTTCTGGCTTGCTATGCGACCCTCATGCCGTGTTCGTTGCAGCTTGAGGCAGTGCCAGTTCTACGCGCAAACCGCCACCCGCGGCGGTACCGAGCGTGATCGTGCCGTGATGGGCTTCAACAATGGCCTTGGCGATGGTCAGGCCGAGGCCGGTGCCGCCGGTGTGGCGGGCGCGGGAGGACTCGAGGCGGTAGTACGGTTCGAAGACCTTCTCCCGCTCTGCGGCGGGAATACCCGGTCCCTGGTCTTCGATGATGATCCGCACTGCGCTGCCAGAGTCTTCCACGGCCAGACTGACCGCGTCGCCGCCATAGCAGCGCGCGTTCTCCAGCAGGTTGGCGATGCAGCGGCGCAAGGCGTGGGGTCGCGCGGCAATCGCCCGGCGGGTCTGGCCGCTGCGGTGGATGCGGGCGCCAAGCGCTTCCATGTCTTCGCAGACGCTGTCGAGCAGGGCGTCGAGGTTGAGAAGCGCCGAGGCTTCAACATTGGTGCTGGCACGCAGGAAGTCGAGGGTATCGCCGATCATCGTGTCCATCTCGCCGAGATCCTGCGCCATCTTGTCGCGCAGTGCGCTGTCACCGAGCGCTTCGAGGCGCAGGCGCATCCGGGTGATCGGCAGGCGCAGATCGTGCGATACAGCGGAGAGCGCCTGTGCCCGCGTATCGATGAGGCGCTTGAGGTCGCGCTGCATGGCGTTGAACGCCTCGGCTGCACGCCGTACCTCCTGCGGCCCGCTTTCTGGCAGGGGCGGCTGATTGAGGTTGCGCGCCAGCCCGGCTGCAGCATCGGCAAGACCGGCAAGCGGACGGGTCAGGCGCCGTACGGCCCAGGCCGACAGTGCCAACACCGAGAGACCGAGCAAGACCAGCAAGGCCAGGATGCGATGCGGCAGATCGGTGGCCAGTGCCGGCAATGCGTGATGAAAGGTGACCACGCTGCCATCGCCAAGCTTTGCCTGGGCGATCACTACGCGCGAGAAGATCGGTCGCCGCGACGCGTTCTCGCCGCCGTGTTCCGCCTGTTCATGCCGGTCATGCGGGGAAGCGCGTTGGAAATGCGCTTCGAATACATCGCGATCGATCTGCTCCAGCGACAGCACCTGGATCTCGCGCGCGGCACCCAGCTCGCGCCGTACCTGGCGCATGAACGTCTTGGCTGCTGCCGATGTTTCGGCATTCCCGGCCTGCCACGGCAGATCCAGCGACAGGGTCGTCGGCAGCACACTGAGCGCGCGTGCCAGTGCGGGCCGCTCGGCCGGCTCGGCCTGATCGAGCACAACGACGATCCCGCCCATGCGCTGTGCGGAATATTCTGCCAGCAGCTTGTAGTTGAGCTTGCTGCGGTCATCAAGCATCAGCCACAGGCCGAGAATCTGCATCACCAGCAAACCGGCAAACAAGGCCAGCACGATCTGGCCAAACAGCGTCCTGGGCAGCAGGCGCTTCATTTGAGCCGCTCCACCCTTGCCGCGAGCATATAGCCCTCGCTGCGCACGGTTTTGATGAGGGATGGGTCGCGCGCATCGTCATTGAGGCGGCGGCGCAGGCGCGAAATCATCACGTCGATGGTGCGATCGAATGGCCCGGCCTCGCGCCCAGCCAGGGCATCCATGAGCTGATCGCGTGAAAACACGCTGTTGGGTGTCTCGGCCAGCAGGTGCAGGAGGCGGAACTCGCCCGATGACAGGGCAATCACCACACCATCGGCCCCGACCAGGTTGCGCGCCGCGAGGTCCAGGGTCCAGCCGGCAAAACGCAGGGCGCGAGGCGGCGCATCCTGGCTGCCGTGGTCCTGGCTGCGGCGCAGGATGCTCTTGATGCGCGCCAGCAGCTCACGGGGATGAAAGGGCTTGGCGAGATAGTCGTCAGCGCCCATTTCGAGGCCGATGATGCGATCCATATCGTCGCCACGCGCGGTGAGCATCAGGATCGGCAGGCGCGAGCGCGCACGCAGGTTACGGCACAGCGTCAAACCGTCCTCGCCCGGCAGCATCACGTCGAGGATCAGCAGATCCGGCTGGCATTCCGGCAGTTTGCGCAGCATCTCGGCGCCATCACAAGCGGTCTCGACCTGATAGCCGTTGTTGCCGAGGTAGTCGCATAACAGCTCGGTCAGCTCGGGGTCGTCGTCCACCACCAGGAGTCTCTCGTTCATGCGTGCTCATTCCTTATCCATTTCCGCTCAAGCATAGCGCGGCGCACGGCGAAAACCGGCTTTGTAAGCGATGCGGAACAATCATTTACCGGCCATTTACAAAAGCCTGCCATCCGGCCACACCCCGTTTACAGAGCAGGCGTTCAATAGCAGTCATCCCAGTCCAGCCGCTTGCAGAGCGCTCGTCATCATGTCTTCTTCATACCTGAACTTCCTGCGCAAGGCACATCGCTGGCTCGCCCTGCTGCTCGCCCCGGTATTCCTGCTGGTCCTGGTCTCCGGCGCGATGCTTGCCTTCAAGCCCATGCTTGCCGAGACCCGCACCAGCACGCTGGATGTTCCCGCCCTGATTGCGGCGCTCGACAAGGTCGATCCGCAAGGCCAGGCCAGCGGCCTTGCCATCAGCGGCGACGGGCGCCATTTCGAACTGCGCTCACGGGGTGCCGGCCCCGCGGGTACTTTCGAGATCGCCTCGGCCAGTCAGTCCGCCGCCAGCGGCTTCGACTTCTTCGGCTTCGCCCTGAACCTGCACAAGAACCTCGCCATTGGTGCTGGCGCGCTCGTCGAGATCTCCGCGTTCGCGATGGTCTTCATCATCCTCAGCGGCCTCTTCTTTGGCTTGCCGCGCCTGCGCAACACCCTTGCCGGCTGGCATCTCGGGCTGGGCTGGCTTGGCTTGCCGCTGATGCTGGTAACGCCGCTCACCGGCGTGCTGATGGCACTCCACCTCGGCATGCCCAGCCTGCCCCGCTTTGAAGCCGCCGATCACGCCTTGCCCTTGGCGCGCAGCATCGAGATCGCGGCGCAACAGGCCGACCTGAGCAAGCTGACAATGGCGCGCGGCTTCCGCCGCGGTGCAACCCTGCTGAACGTACAGACCAGTGCTGGCTCTGCGCTCCACCTCGTTTCCGGCACCGGCAAGCTGAGCACCAGCACCGAAGGCCCGGGTTGGGTGCGGATGCTCCACGAGGGCAGCTGGGCGGGCGCCTGGTCGGGCCTTGTGAACCTGCTCTCGGCACTCGGCCTGATCGGTCTGCTCGGCACCGGCGTCTGGGCCTGGTGGCAGCGGCGCCGTCAGGCAAGCTTACGAAGCCATGCCAGCGGCAAACCCGCCGAGACCACCCTGGTGGCCTTCGCCAGCCAGACCGGCACCGCCGCCAGGCTCGCCGAGGCCACAGCGAATGCGCTGCGCCAGGCGGGTGAATCGGTGATGCTGGCCTCACTCGCGGCCCTGCAGCCTGTCGAGATGGCCGGTTTTCGCCGCACCCTGCTGATTGCCTCGACGACTGGCGACGGAGAGCTGCCGGACCACGCCCAGGGTTTCGTGCAAGGTCTGCAGAACACGCCGATGCAGGGCAGCCGCTTCAGCCTGTTCGCGCTGGGCGACACGCGTTATGCCCGATTCTGTGCGGGCGGGCTGAAACTGCGCACGGCCTTGCTGGCCCAAGGGGCGCAGGAATTCCTGCCTGCCGAAACGGCCGACGGCGAAGCCACCAGCCGCAGCTGGCAAGCCTGGCTGCAGCGCGTCGCCAAAACTTTTGCGCTGCCCGAGATCACCGCGGGCAAGGTGGCCCTTGACCAAGACCTCAGTCTGCAGCTCGTCGCCCGCACCCGCCTCGACAACCCGCTGGACGCTGATCTGAAGCCCGCCTGGCAATTGCGCTTCCGCGCCCAGAACGCTGCCGAGCAATTCCGTCCCGGCGACCTGCTGCTGATCCGCCCGACGCCGGAAGCCGCGCCGCGTTGCTACTCAATTGGTTCTTCGTCGCAGGCCGGCAATGCGCTCATCGATCTGACCGTGGTCTTGCACGGCCATACCGCGCCAGACGGCCAGCACGTCACCGGTCTGGCCTCCAGCTACCTCGGCCGGCAACTGGAGATCGGCACCCAGATCGAGGCGCAACTGCGCCGCCATCCAGGGTTCAACCCGCCAGCCGATGCCAGCCAGCCGCTGATTCTGATCGCCGCCGGCGCAGGCGTGGCGCCCTTCCCCGGCTTCCTCGCCGAGCGCCGCAAGCAGCCTGGGGCAGCGCCGGTGTGGTTGCTGTTCGGCAACCGCAAGCGCGCCGGCGATTTCTACTACCGCAGCTATTTCGAAGAATGCCTCGCCCAGGGCGTGCTTAGCCGCCTCGATACCGCCTTCTCACGCGACGCCGGCAACAGCAGCCGCCTCCCGCAGCGCATCGTCGAGCAAGGCGTCGAGCTGCTGCGCTGGATGAATGAGCGCAATGCCGCGGTGTATCTCTGCGGCGGCGCCACGACGCTGGGGCAAACCGTGCGCACGAGTTTCCTCGAACTCCTCGCCCAGCACCCGGTTGCGGGCGAGACGCCAGAAGCCACGCTGGCGCGCTGGCAGGCGGAAGGCCGCTGGCGTCAGGATCTGTTCACCTGAGTTCCAGCTGCAGTGCGCGGCGGAGATCTTCCGGCAGGTTGCTCAAGACGATGCGGTCTTGCCCGCGGTCGTACAGTACGTCGCCCGAACGCAGGCCGCTGCGGTTGAATTCCAGCTTCCAGTGCGGGGCAGCGGCCTTGAGGCGGAGCAGCGGGCGGAGGGCGCGGCGGTCGGGGATGCAGCCGTCCTGCAAATCGAGGTCTTCGTGGCGCAGGGCCTGGCTGAGGCCTTGGGGGGCGTCAGGGCTGAGCGCCTGTGCCACTTGTTCCACATGCCAGGGCGTATCGGTCTCGCTGAGTGTTTCGAGGTAGCGGTGGGCGTCTTCAAACAGCTGGCTGCGCGCCTCGGGGGCGAGTTGTTCGGTGTCGGCATATTGGGCGATACCGTCGATGAGTTTCTGCGTTTCCTTGCGCGGAGCGGCGGCATCCTGGCAAGCGATCAGGCGTTTGAAGAACTCGGCATCGCCTCCCCGCCCCTTCAGGAAACTCACATAACGGCTATCGGCATCCTGCTGCCAGGCACGCAGATCGATGCGGGCGGCCAGGCGTATGCCGTCCAGATCCAGATACGGGCTGGTGCAGAGTCCTTGCTCTGTGGAAAGGCTGATGCCATGTGCTTCCGGGATCAGCGCCAGGAAGAGGAAATCAACCGTTTCGCCATGGCGCACGCGTGCCACAAGGAGATGCTGGTCTTCCGCCAGGGCTTCGTCGCCGAGGAGGCTGATGAGCAGTGTCGCGAGTTCTTTGCTCAGGCTGAAGAAGTCCAGACGCTGTTCAAGGACGTGGCGGCGCAGCAGCGCCGGCAGCGGAAAGCTCGCGTCGTCAGCGTCAAAGCGGCCAAATCCCTTGCTCTGCTTCGCTGCATAGAATGCCGAGAAGCGCTCGATCAGCGGGTTGGCCATGGCGACGCCGGAGAGTTCCTGCTGTGCGAATTCAACCTGAGTGGGGCCGTGCGGGTGTGCACGCAGGCGGTGGAGGGCGAGCTGGAGCGTGGAGGTGCTGGTTTCCATGGCGGATCGGAACGTGGGTTGAAGACGCGGGGCGCGATTGTCGGGTCTGGCGCGGCTTCGCGCAATCGCGGTGCGCGTGTGGCGCCCGCTGCCGCGATAGGCGGCCCGCTACGAAGCCGGTAATATGCTGCTTTTGAACACGTGTGCGTTTTCGCGCGGGCGCTCCGGCAATGGCTTGGGCCGCGTGTCCGACTGACGAATCGATCTGCCGCCGATGAAACTCGACCTCCATTCCGCGTGGGAATTCCGCGCCGCTGATCCTGCCCTGTCCCTGCGCGAAAATTTTGCTGCCCGTGACGGATGGCGCACCGCGACGGTGCCGGGCACGGTCTATCAGGACTTGCTGGTCCATGGGGTGATCCCCGACCCGCATGTCGGGCTCAATGAGGCGGACGTGCAGTGGGTCGCCGAGCGTGACTGGTGCTATCGCTGCCGCTTTGATCTCAGTCTGGCGACGCTGGGGCCACAGACCGATCTGGTCTTTGAGGGTCTGGATACCTTTGCCGAGGTCTGGCTCAACGGCAAGAGGATTCTTGCGAGCGACAACATGTTCGTCCCGGCACGGGTGGCTGTGGCGGCAGCGCTGCGCGAGGGCAGCAACCTGCTCGAAATCCGTTTTGAATCGGCTTTGCGCAAAGGGCGTGAGCGGGAAGCGAAATTTGGTCGTCGCCACCTGTGGAACGGTGACGCGAGCCGGCTCTATGTGCGCAAGGCGCAGTACCACTACGGTTGGGATTGGGGCCCGGTAATGTTGACCGCGGGGCCCTGGCAGCCGGTGCGGCTGCACAGCTATGCCGCACGGATTGACGATCTGGAGTCCACCGTCTGGTTGAGTGAGTCGCTCGATGCGGCGCGGATCGATCTGCGGACGGCTATTGTCGGCACGGAAGCGATCGTCGAGGGGGTGATTGAACACCGGCTGTACGCTCCAGCCGGCAATCTGATTGCCGAGCACCGTGCACCGCTGACGACTGACTGCGAGGCCAGCTTGTCGCTTGCACAGCCCGAGTTGTGGTGGCCTGCCGGCCACGGCGCCCAGCCTTTATACCGGCTGGAGACGATTGCGCGCGCGGGCGATCAGGTGCTGGATCGCGTGGTGCGCCGCATCGGTCTGCGGCGTCTGCGCCTCGTTCAGGAGCCGGTAGCGGGTGAGCGTGGTCTGTCCTTTTACTTCGAGGTGAATGGCAAGGCGGTCTTCACGGGTGGGGCGAACTGGATCCCGGATGACACGCTGCTTAACCGCATCAGCCCGGCCCGTTACCGCGAGCGGGTACAGCAGGCGGTGGCGGGCAACATGTTGATGCTGCGCGTGTGGGCCGGGGGCATTTATGAGAGCGAAGCCTTCTATGACGCCTGCGACGAACTGGGCGTGCTCGTGTGGCAGGACTTCCTGTTTGCCTGTGGCCTCTACCCGGCGCATGAGGCGTTTCTCGCCAGTATCGAGGCGGAAGCTCGCGCGGCGATCCGACGCTTGCGCCACCGTGCGAGCCTCGCGCTCTGGTGTGGCAACAATGAGGATTACGCGATCGCCGAGTCGATCGGCCTGTATGGCGCCGGCAAAGACATGGCACGGTTCGATGCGCGTGCCATTTATGAAGGTCTGCTGCCCACACTGTGCGAGCAGCTTGATCCGCAGCGCCCGTACTGGCCGGGCAGTCCCTACAGCCCCAGTTCGACAGCGACCGTGAACTCGGATGATGCTACCGTCGGCGACCGCCACAGTTGGGAGGTGTGGCACAAGGAGATGCTGCCTTACCAGCAGTACCGCCAGGTCGAAGCGCGCTTCGTCAGCGAATTCGGCATGCAGGCGCATCCCTCGATTGGTGTTCTTGAAGCCGCAATTCCTGAAGCGGAGCGTTTTCCGCTCAGCCGCACGATGACGGCCCACAACAAGGCCGGTTCGGCCGCCTTTCCCGACGGTCATCGGCGCCTGGCGGTCTATGTGGCCGATACCCTGAATGCCGGGCCGAGCCTTGCGGAGAGTGTCTATGCCACGCAGTTCGTGCAGGCCGAGGCGATGCGCTACGCCTATCAGGATTTTCGCCGCCGCTGGCAGCAACCGGGTGCGCGCGCCGTGGGCGGCGCTCTGGTCTGGCAGCTCAACGACTGCTGGCCGGTGACGAGCTGGGCGGTGATCGATTCCGCGGGCGTGGTGAAACCGGCCTGGCATACGATTCGCCGTGCGCTGGCGCCCTGCGCGGTGGCGGTAAGAGCATCGGCGGAGGAGGCCGCGATCTGTCTGATGAACAGCACAACGGCGGCTGTCGCGGCGACCCTTGAGCTGGCGGTGTATGCCCTGACAGGGGCGTGTCTCTACACGATGCATCATGACGGCGAGGCCGCCGCGAATGCGAGCACCGCGCTGAGTCTGCCGCTGCCGTCCTTTGCCGAGCCGGTGATTGTCGCGGTGCGCTGGGGGGCGAACGGCCGGACGCTTGCCGAGGATTGCGCCTGGCCGGAGCCCTTTCGATACCATCGCTTTGCCACGGCTGATATTGCGGTGGTGCGCGAGCCCGCAGCGCGGCGTATTTGCCTGAGTGCCGACGTCCCGGTCAAGGGGCTGTGGCTGGCCGGGTCGGGGCTGCGGTTCGGCGACAACTTTCTCGATCTCTTGCCAGGCGTCCCCCGTTTCGTCGAGATCGACGGGGATCTGAACCTGCCCATCTGTGTGACGGCACTGGATCAGCCGACCCGGATCGTCTGAGTCCGCGCCGGCTTCCGTCTGTCAGCGCGCCGCCGGGTCTGGCGGCAAAACAGGCAGGTGGCGGGTTTGCGCTCAGGCTACGTTGATACACTGCGCTGGAGAATGGCCTGGCGAGGCCGTTAAACCGCGAGTGGAGCGCGTACCGAGGGCCGGGCGCGATCAACTTTCTTGAGGGCAGAACATCATGAAGAGCGTATCGGGTTGGGGCCGCTGGCTGGTATGGAGTCTGGGGCTGGTGGTGTCCAGCAGTGTGTGGGCGGCTGGCGTGCAGACCGACCGTGCGCGGGTGATCGTCAAGTACCGCAGCGACTCCAGCGTGCTGGTGCAGGGCAGCGAAAGCGCTCGCGCCAGAATCATGAGTGCGCGCAGCGGCGCGGCCATCGCGATGAGCCGGGCCTTGGGTGGACGGATGTACCTGCTCAAGGCAGACGGGCTGAGTTCCGCCGCGCTGGCCGAGAAGCTGGCGGCGCAGTCTGATGTGGAATATGCGGTACCGGACGGGCGCAAATACCTCCGCGCGGTGCCGAATGATTCCCTGTATGCCCAGCAGTGGTATCTGCAGGCCAGCCAGCCGGCTTCGATCAATGCGGAGGGCGCCTGGAACCTGAGCACCGGCAGCGACAGTGTCGTGGTCGCAGTGCTGGATACCGGTGTGCGGCCCGATCACCCCGATCTGGCGAGCAAGTTTGTATCGGCCGGGAGTGGCGTGTATGGCTATGATTTCGTGACTGATGTGGCGGTGGCCAACGACGGAGACGGTCGCGATGCAGACCCGTCTGATCCAGGCGATTTCATCACGGCGGCTGATGCGGTTGGCGAGACCTTCAATGGCTGCAAGGTCAGCGGCAGCTCCTGGCATGGCACGGTGGTGTCGGGGATCGTCGGGGCCGCCAGCAACAACTCGGCCGGCGTTGCAGGGGTGAGCTGGGGCGCCAGGATCCTGCCGGTTCGCGTGCTTGGCAAATGCTTCGGTTATGACTCGGATATTCTCGCCGGCATGCGCTGGGCGGCTGGCCTGGCGGTCGACGGGGTACCTGCGAATACCTCACCCGCGAAGATCATCAACGTGAGCCTGGGCGACGTGGGCGCCTGCAACGCAGCCTATCGTGATGCCATCAACCAGATTACCGCGTCGGGCGCACTGGTGGTTGCGGCGGCCGGCAATGAGGCCACTGCGATAGGTTCACCTGCCAATTGTCCCGGCGTGCTTGCCGTGGTGGGTTTGCGCAATGCCGGGACTAAAGTGGGCTACAGCAGTTTCGGCGCCGAGGCTGGCATCGCTGCACCGGCGGGCAACTGCGGCACGGGGAAGACCTGCCAGTACCCCTTCTATTCCACCTACAACGCAGGGACCCAAGGCCCGGCTGCCCATACCTATACCACCGCGGCGGACGTTGAAGTCGGCACGAGTTTTTCGGCGCCACTGGCTGCGGGCGTGGCCGCCCTGATGCGGTCGGTTAACCCGGCGCTGACACCGGCAAAACTGGTCGAGCGGATCAAGGCAGGGGCGACGCCTTTCCCGGCCAACAGCAGCGATACTGTCAAGAGCTGCGCGGTCGTCAAGGATGCTGAAGAATGCAGCTGCACCACCTCGACCTGCGGGGCGGGGATGCTGAATGCGCTGGCATCGGTGAATCTGGCCTTGCGTCCGGTGGTGCTGGCGTCGGTGCCGGCGACCGCAGCAGCGGGCTCGACGGTGACCCTGGATGCCTCGCGGAGTGCGGCAGCGAGCGGGCGCAGCCTGGCGAGCTTCAAGTGGACGACTTCGGCGGGCAGCCTGGCGAACGCTGACCAGAGCAAGGCCACGCTGGTCGTCGGGGCGACGGGGACAGTCAGTGTGAGCCTGGTCGTAACGGACGATGCCGGCGCGACCGATAGCCTGAGTGCAAACCTGATTGTCTATAACGGCGGCACAAGTTCAAGCTCTTCCAGTTCTTCCAGCTCTTCGAGCAGTTCCAGTTCGTCGTCGGGGGGCAGCTCCAGCAGTTCGTCTTCGTCCAGTAGTTCCGGATCGGGAGAATCCTCGTCCTCTGGCGGCGGTGGGGGCGGCGCGCTTGACCTGGGCAGTGTGCTGGCGTTGCTGGGGCTTGCCGGGCTGGCCTATGCCGCCCGGGTCCGCAGCCGGCACGCGCAGTAAGGGCCTATGAGCAGGCAGGCGGCAAATACCAGGCCGCCTGCGTAGCCGTACAGGTGGGCCTGATGGGCAACAGGCATGGAGCCGAGCACTTCCGATGTGCTCAGGCCGATAGCCGCCTTGCAGCCAATGCCCAGGCACGCCAGTCCGGCGAGGCTTTTCAGGGCGGGCCGGGTTTGGCGATTTGTCCCGATCTCGAGACAGAGCGCGGCCCAGCCGCCGTACAACGCGCCCGAGAGTCCGACATACCAGGCAATAGGCGGTGACTCCAGCTGGAGTCCAACGCATACCGCCACGCCGCTTGCCAGTAGTGTCGGCACAACCCATGGAAGACGATTGAGAAACCAGGCTGCCAGACTCAGGGTGAAGAGGCCCGCAAGGTTCAGGGCGGCATGTGCGGTGTTGAGGTGAACCAGTTGCGCCAGCAGCCCGGTCCAAAGCGGGTCCTTGGCGGGGTGGAAGTAGTGTGCGGCGCGCCACGCCTGATCGTGTGCAGCGAACACGATCGTCAAGGACAGGATGATGAGTCCTGCGAGACTCAGGGTGGAGGCGATGAGGCCTGGCCTCGGAGCGTTGGTGTTCAACATGCCGAGCGGACGGGAGTCGTGTTCGCGGCTGCCTCGCGGATTGCCAGCTCAGTGGGCCTGAGCTGGCAATGCCTGCTGCATCAAGGATCGATCAGGGTAACCGTTGCTGTGGATGTGCCACCCTTGCCATCAGACACCGTGTAGGTGAAGGTGCTCGTCGCGAACATGCGGCTTGTAAGCAGCACAAGCTGATTGCCGCTGAGCGAGAGCGAGCCGATATCATTGGTGGGCTGCGTGAAGGATTTGATCGTGAGGGTGTCGCCGTCCGGATCGCTGTCATTCTTCAATACGTCCAGCGGAATCGGTTTTCTCAGTTGCGCATACGGGATGTAGTAGCTGTCATCCATCGCGAGCGGCGAGCTGTTGGGCTTGGCAGTGACCGTGACGCGGACACTTGCGGTGGTCTTGGCACCCTTGGCGTCGCGCACCGTGTAGCTGAAATTGACGTCCCCGAGCGCTGCGTTCGCAGCTGCGGCATAGCGGATGGCGCCATTTTCAATCACGGCAGTCCCGGCGGACGGGGCCGAAACGGAATCGATCTCGATAGCGTCGCCATCCGGGTCGCTGTCGTTGGTCAACACCGGGATGAGGACCGATGCGCCAAGGCTTACCGTTGCGCTGTCGCTACCTGCTACGGGGGCCTGGTTGTAGCCGCTGATGGCCACCCGCACGCGTGCGACAGACTTGGCGCCTTTCGCGTCGCGCACCGTGTAGGTGAATTCGTCACTGCCGGCGACTTGCGACTTGGGCACCGCGTAGCGGATGGCATTGCCTTCGATGCTTACCGACCCGAATTTTGGCGTTCCCACCGATTCAATCTGCAGCGCGTCGCCGTCTGGATCGGTGTCGTTCGCCATGATGGAAACCAGCACCGACGACCCGGCCATGACGGACGCAGTGTCGTCGGCGGCACTAGGTGTGCGGTTGACCCACTCACGCTGGGTGGAAGCGCTTTGCTCTGTGCGGGCGTAGCGATAGGTGTCGACGTATTGCTTGTGGCCCGGCAAGGTGCGCAGGGCACGCCGCACCCAGGTCGGCTCTTCGTCGATGACTTCACTCTTCCACTCGATGGTGGGTGTCTTCGCCGGTTCGCCCGCTTTGGCAGGGGATTGCGGTTTGCTTGCAGCCGGCGTCGGCAGGGTGATCACTTCTTCCTTGGTCAGGACAGAGATGAATTCGATGTCGACCCGGCGGTTCTTGTCGCGTGACGCCGCGGTGTTGGGGAACTTCGGTTTCGCTTTGCCGACCCCTTCGGTCTGGATCGCATCGTTCGCCATACCCGTGGCAGTCGTCAGGAAAGCGCGTACGGCCTCAGCTCGCCGCTGCGACAGCTTGAGGTTGTAGGTGTCGGAGCCCAGATTGCAGGTGTGGCCCACAACGCGGATGGCACCTTCGATGCCATTCTTGCGGAGCGCCTCGACCAGATCGGTGAGTTGCTGCTTGGCGCCTTCGGTCAGTACCGCGCTGTTGAGGCCAAAGAATGCGTCGCCAGTCATGGTCACGGTTGTTTTGACCAAGCGGGTTTCGGTCTTCGGGGGCTCTGCGACGACGCTAGTGTCCGCCGTCGCGACGGCCGCGGTCGTTGCGTTCGCGGTGGCAGGGTCCGCGCTGAACGGGGTCTGCTTGACGTGGCGGGCAGCGCGATAGTTGGCAGCACCGCCAAAATCGTAGCGGTACATCACCATAGCCCGCGTGTCATGCCGATCCGCTTCCAGCGGGCCGCTGCGGCTGTGTGCGCTGGCCTGCAGCGACAGGCTGTGCGGTGTGCCCGCGAAACGCTTGATAGCGCCTAGCGTCAAGCTGTTCTGTGCGGCACTCTCCTTGCCCCACTCGCGGTCCAGACGGGCGGTCAGGGTCAGACCGGGGGCTTCGAACACGCGACCGATCTCTGCACCGACACCCCAGTCATAGGCCCGCTCATAGATGCGTGTGAGGGTGGTGGTCGTGATGACATCGTTATACGGGCGACCGTTGTCGATGCCGCTTGAGGTGCCAACCGAGGTCGTGCTCGTTGAACTCATCTCGCGCTGCCCGGTCAGTGCGCGGCTGAGGTAGCCCGTACCGAACCAGCGCTCGCCTTCGAGGCCGCCACCAAGGCTGAGCTTGCGGTCACCTTGGTTGTTCTGGTCAAGCGCCCCGAATACTTTACGGATGCTCGCATCTTTCTGATCGGCTGGCTGATACTGGTAGCCCAGCTTGATCCCGCCCGCACGTTTTGCGAGCCAGGCGGAACCCATTACCGCCGATTGAGCCGACTCGGTCAGCACGCCGGAAAACTCGGCCCGCAGTTTCTGCAGACTGTCATAGCCGATGCCAACTTGGGCTCGGGCGCCCACCCACTGTAGCGCGCCGTCAGGTCGCACCTGCGTCTGTGGAGGCTCTGCAGCCGTTGCGCTCGCAAGGTAGGGCGTGAGCAGCAGCGAGAGCAAAATGGGGAGGCGGGTGGCGTTGCAACGTGGATGAAGTGTGCGGGACATGATCGAAAACAGGCCGTGACAGAAGAGTGTAGGGAGCGTTAGGCACAAGTAGCGGGCGGTACTGGCATCGTCTTGCTTGCGTGAGCCGAGAATCTAACCGAAAAATGCAAATATTTGTCAGTTGATTCAAGGTTTTGGCTGGATGACTGACTGACGGCCACATTTGAAAAAGCCCCGAATCTTCGATTCAGGGCTTTCTGGGGCTTACTCGCCGGGGCGACCGCGGCTGAAGGTTCGGGGGGCTCCATAACCGCCTGGCTTGCGGGCAGCTCCCGATTCGCGGTCGCGCGGGGGCGGCGCGGCGCGATCACGGGAGGCCGGCGCCCGGTCGGCGCTACGATGTCCGTCGGCAAATCTGGGGCTGTCCGCGCCAAAGCGCGGGCGGTCACCGAAGCGGGGCCGATCACTGTCAAAGCGTGGGCGATCGCTTCCGCCGGGCCGCGCGCCGTCACGTGGCGGGCGTCCGCCGCGGCTGCGCGTATCGCGCTGTTCCGGTTTGAAGCGCGGCTCAAGCCCTTCGATCGTCTTGGCAGGGATCAGGTGCGTCGTGAAGCGCTCGATGGCTTTCACTTTGAAGCGTTCCGCCGGCATCGCCAGCGTGATGGCAATGCCCGTCCGACCCGCGCGACCAGTCCGGCCGATGCGGTGCACATAGTCTTCCGGCTTCATCGGCATGCCGAAGTTGATCACGTGGCTGATATTGGGTACATCGATGCCGCGCGCGGCGACGTCGGTCGCGACCAGTACCTTGATGTGCTCGCGGCGCAGGTCGGTCAGCGTACGGTTGCGCTTGCCTTGGGGCATATCGCCATGAAGCGCTGCCGTCGAGAAGCCTTTTTCTCCCAGTGTTTCGGAGAGCCAGTCGGCGTCACGTTTGGTGGCCGCGAAGACGATGGCTTGCTGGACGTCTTCACCGCGCAATAGATGGTCAAGCAGCCGCAGCTTGTGGCTGGAGTCGTCCGCCCAGTGCATGTGCTGGCTGATATCCGCGTGCTGGTCGCTCTGGTGGGCGAGTTCAACCCGGGTCGGATCGGTCAGCATGCTGTGTGCAAGTTGGCCGACGGCGCCACCAAACGTGGCGGAGAACATGACGGTCTGGCGATGGGCGGGCAAGGCGGCCACGATCTGGTCGATGTCATCCTTGAAGCCCATGTCCAGCATGCGATCCGCTTCGTCGAGCACGAGCATTTCACAGCGCGTGAAATCAATGCGGCCACGATCAATGTAGTCGAGCAGGCGGCCTGGTGTGGCAACCAGCACATCGACAGGCTGGCGCAGCAGCTTGAGCTGGGCGGGGTAAGGCATGCCACCGACGACGGTGACAACCGAAAGACGCTTGAAGCCACGACCATACGTGATGGCAGCCTTGCCGACTTGCTGGGCGAGCTCTCGCGTCGGGCAGAGCACGAGAATGCGCGGGCCAATGCTCTTGCTCAGGGCCGAGGGCTCCGTGAGGCGTTGCAGGGCCGGCAGCATGAATGCGGCCGTCTTGCCGCTACCGGTGGCGGCAGAAACCATCAGATCAACGCCGGTCAGCGCGAGCGGGATCGATTGAGCTTGTACGGGGGTCGGGGTGGTGTAACCCGATTTTTGCAGTGCTGAAAGAATGCTGGGGTGAAGCTGAAGTGATTCAAAAGTCATATGCAAATCCAGTGATGTGAGGCACGCCACGCATGTCACACGACAGTGAGTGGCGAACCGGAGATCACGACAACCGACACAGGCATACACACAAGGCAAAACCCGACCGACCGGCAACGAAGCAGGGCGGTACTTGAAGGCCTCAGCGTGGAAAAGCAGGCTGGCAGCGGCTACGTGACATGGCGTTGTCCAACATCGCAACGCAAATGCATCGGCGCCAACCAGAACTACACGTGCGCGGGAATCCCGAAAGTGGGGGAAGCGTCAGGCGGGGGTCAGAGACGATGAGAAGTGCCCGGGTCAGACCGGGCACAAGGGGGCGGACTATACAGGAGTTCCGGGTGAAGTCACCAGGCTTCTTGCAAATATCTGTGTGCAGGCCGGGCAGGGGGCGTTCAGCCCGGCGGCAAGGGTGGGTACTTCAGCGCATTGAGTTTGATTTTCTCGCCGACCGCGGCATCAAGATCGATACCCAGCACCATGGCAAGTCGCACCAGGTAGAGCAACACATCGGCAACTTCCTGGCGCACATGCTCCGCTTTGGCGGTCTGCATGATCGCTTCCGCCTGGCGATCATCGAGCCACTGAAAGATCTCCGCCAATTCGCCAACCTCACCCGTCAGCGCCAGGATGATATTGCGTGGGGTGTGGAATCGATCCCAGTCCCGCTCGCGCGCAAATTCTGCCAGCCGTACTTCCAGCGGGCGACTGTCCAGGAGCCGCGGCTCAGAAGGTGTAGCCAATCTGCACCTCCTCGGGGTCGAGCTTGTCGAGCAGGCGTAGAAGCGGGCGCAGCTCGCCATAGCGTTTGCAGACGGTGCGGAGGTAATGCATTACAAGTGGCATGTCCTGCAGGTAGGCTTCCTTGCCGTCGCGGTGCCAGAGGCGGGCAAAGATGCCGAGCACCTTGATGTGGCGCTGGGCGCCCATGAACTCGTAATCGCGATGGAAGTCGGCAAAGTCCGCGCGCACCGGGAGCCCCAGCTTGCGTCCTGCATCCCAGTAGCGCGCCAGCCAGTCCAGCGTCTGGGCCTCTTCCCAATGGATGTAGGCGTCCTTGAACAGCGAGGCGAGGTCATAGGTCAGCGGGCCGTGCACGGCATCCTGGAAGTCCAGGATGCCCGGGTTGGGACGGCTCACCATCAGGTTTCGCGAGTGGTAGTCACGATGTACAAAGACCTTCGGCTCCGCGAGGTTGACGTCCAGAATCGTCTCGAACACGGCGTAGAGGCTGTTTTTTTCTTCGTCCGAGAGCGTCAGACCCTTGTGGCGGTCGATGTACCACACCGGGAAGAGCTCCATTTCGCGGAGCAGGTGGGCACGATCGTATTCCGGCAGAAGCCCTGGGCGGCTCGAACGCTGGATGCTGGCCAGGGATCCAAGGGCCTCCGCGTACAGATCGGATGCGTTTTCGGGCGTCAGCGCTGACAGGTAAGTCGTCGCGCCGAGGTCGGAGAGCAGTAGGAAGCCTTGGTCCAGATCACTTGCAAATACGGTCGGGACGTGCACCCCTGCATCGCTAAACAACTGGGCAACATGCAAGAACGGGCGGCAGTCTTCGTGACTTGGCGGCGCGTCCATCACGATACGCGTGGCGCCGTCTGCAAAGCTCAGCCGGAAGTAACGGCGAAAGCTGGCGTCGGCCGAAGCCGGGGCGATCGTATAGGTATCTCCCGGGCAGACTTGTGCGATCCAGGTGTTGAGTTGTTCGAGGCGATCCATTCGGCTTCCCGCGGCTGGGCAGAGGGTTCATGTAGAATGCGGCCTCGGATCTTATCAAAGGTGGTGGCATTTTCGGCCGCCATGTTCGAGCCTGCCACGACCCAGATGCGACGCTCCACCTTATCCAGTTCTTATCGATTGCGCCCCGCGGTTTCCTTTCGTTTCCGTAACCTGGCCCTGGCTGTCTTCGCGGCCTTGCCGGCGCTTGTTTGCGCGGCTGAATTCGAACAAGCAGAGACGCGGGTGCGTGCGAGCACGATCGAGGGGCAGGAGGAAGTCGATATCCGGGCGAGCGGCAATGTCAGGATAGACAGGCAGGAGTCGGTGCTGACGAGCGATGCGGCCAGAATGGATCTGGTGTCGAAAGACGTCACCGCCGAGGGTAACGTTTTGCTTCTGCGCAATCAGGACAGCATTCGCGGACCGCGCGCGCGGGTGAATGTCGATACCTGGTTTGGCGAAGTCGAGACGCCGCAGTATTCCTTGCGTCGTCTGGCCGCGACGCGGAACAACCGGCTGCCGTCCGATGCCATGCGCCGTTCCGTTTCTGGCAGTGGTGCGGCGGACCAGATTATGCTGGAGGGCGAAAACAAGTATCGCCTGATCAATGCAAGTTACTCCTCGTGCCCAGCACCCAACCCCGATTGGTACCTGAAAGTCTCGGAGCTCAAGCTCGACTACGATCGCGAGAAAGGTGAAGCGCAAAACGGCGTGGTGGTCTTCAAAGGCGTGCCGATTCTTTACGCGCCTTGGATGGAGTTTCCCTTGAATGGAAGCTCGCAGTCGGGTTTTCTGCCGCCCACCTTGGGGAATACCTCCAATACCGGGGCGGACGTCACGTTGCCGTACTACCTCAGCCTCGCGCCGAATTACGATGTCACGCTTGCCCCGCGCCTGATGAGCCGGCGGGGCCTCCAGCTGGGGACAGAGGGGCGCTATCTGACACCGTATGCACGAGGCACCCTGCGGACGGAGTATCTCCCCAAGGACCTTGTAACAAACGCCTCACGCGGCCTGCTGACCTTCAATCACCAGCACAGCTTCGGAGCCGGGTTGAGCGGGTTCATCGACTTCAATGCGGTCTCTCACAAGGCCTACTTCGCCGATCTGAGTTCCAAGATCACTTCTACCTCGCAGGCCAACCTGAATCGCCAGATCGTGCTGAACTATGGAAATGGCACGTGGTTGTCGAGTACCTTGCAGATGCAGCGCTATCAGAATTTGACGGGCGACACGCTGTACTCGCGCCTTCCCCAGCTGTCGATGCAGTTGCGCCAGCCAGACCTGAACGGGTTTTCGCTGCAGGTTCCCACGGAATTGACGAGTTTCACGCACCCGACCCTGGACAAGGGCGGGCGCCTCGTGGCGTACCCGCAGATCGCCTATCCGCTGCAAAACGCCGCGTTCTACCTGACACCCAAGTTCGGTTTGCATCTGTCGCGATATGCGCTGGATCGCCGCACCACATCAGGCGACGAGAGTCTGAGCCGTGTAGTGCCTTCGCTCTCGTTGGATGGGGGGGTGAGTTTCGAGCGTGAGTTCAAGTGGGCAGGGCGCGATCAGGTGCAGACCCTGGAGCCGCGCATGTACTACGTGCGGACGCCTTATCGCGACCAGAGTGCGTTCCCTGTGTTTGACAGCGCCCGGGCCGACTTCAATTTTGCGCAGATTTTCTCGGAAAACGTCTATACAGGGCAGGACCGGATCGCTGACGCCAACCAGCTCACAGCAGGTGTACAGTCCCGCTTGATCGCTGCCGATACCGGTGAACAGTGGCTGGGCATGGCATTGGCGCAGCGCTACTACATGCGCGATCAGCGCGTCACGCTACCGAAGGAAACACCGCGTACCGGGCGCGTAGCTGATATTCTCGCCGCCATTTCCGGCAAAGCTTATCGCCACATTCTGCTTGACGCCGCGTTGCAGTACGATCCGCGCGACGATCGGGTGCAGAAGACCTCTTTGGGTATTCGTTACCAGCCGGATTTTGCCAAGGTCATCTCGGTGTCCTACCGGTTTCGCAAGAAAGACTCCCGGGATCTGGACATTACGTCGCAATGGCCGCTGTGGGGGCAGTGGTACGGCGTTGGCCGCTACAATCGCAACCTTCGCGACCGTACGACGTCGGAGGCGCTCGCCGGCTTGGAGTACAAGGCCGGGTGCTGGGTTTTCCGGGGAGTCTGGCAGACTTTGCTGAATACCCAGGGACGCAATAATGCGTATTTCTTCCAGCTTGAGTTGAACGATTTTGCGGCGATCGGGAACAATCCGGTCAGCTTGTTGCGCCGGAATGTGGGGGGCTATGGCAAGATCAACGAGCCTCCGGCCAATGGCCAAATGTTTTCCAACGAACCCTAGCCGTATTTGAAAGTGGATCAAGATGCGACCTTTTTTCAGGATTTCACGCGTTCTCTGCCTGTTGGCGCTACTCGTATCCCTCTCTGCGGGTGCGCAGGTCATGGACCGCGTGGTGGCGGTCGTGAACCGGGACGTAGTCACCCAGTCTGAACTGGCGGCGCGCGTTCAGGCCATTTCCAGGCAGCTCAAGCGTCAGGGCACTGCCTTGCCGCCAGCCGCGCAATTACGCAGTCAGGTGCTCGAACGCATGATCATGGAGCGCCTGCAGCTTCAGGCCGCCGAGTCTGTCGGTATCCGGATCGACGAAATGATGCTTGATCGCGCCGTGAGCCGGATTGCCGAAGACAACAAGCTAACGCTGGGGGACTTCAAGAAGGCCGTCAGCAATGAGGGCTGGACCTGGGAAGACTTCCGCGAAAACATCCGCAACGAGATATCGCTGGCACAGTTGCGCGAGCGCGAAGTGGACAGCCGGATAGTGGTGACCAATGCGGAAATTGAACGGATGCTGGGTGAACAAGGCACGTCTGCATTGAATTCGAGCGACTTCCAGCTCGCGCACATCCTGCTGCGGGCGCCGGAAGGGGCATCGCCGGAGCAGTGGAAGGTGGTGGCCAAACGCGCAGAGGAAGTTCTTCGGCTGGTGAAGCAAGGTGAGGATTTCAGCAAGCTCGCGGCTTCGTACTCCGACGCGCAGGACGCGATGCAGGGCGGCCTGCTTGACTGGCGGCAGTATCGTAGCCTGCCCGAGATGTTTGCTGAGCGTCTGCCCGGAATGAAGAAAGGGGAGGTCAGCCCCGCCTTGCGCAGCCCCGTCGGTCTGCATATTTTCAAGCTGGTGGATATTCGCGATGTCACGCAAAGCAAGGCCGAAGTGGAGCAGACCCGGGCGCGCCACATCCTTTTGCGCGCCTCGGACAGTTTGACCGAGGCGGACGCCCGCCGGCGCCTCGGAGATTTGCGTGATCGCGTGAAGAACGGCGCCGACTTCGCCGAGCTTGCCAAAGCAAATTCGGGGGATTTCTCTTCGGTTAAAGGGGGGGACCTTGGCTGGTTGTCTCCGGGCGACACGGTGGCGGAATTTGAGCGTGCGATGAATGCGCTCAAGCCGGGCGAAATGAGTGATATCGTCCAGTCACCCTTTGGTTGGCATCTGATTCAGGTGACCGAGCGCCGCAATGTGGATATGACCGACGAGCGCCGCAAGCTGGAAGTCCGAAAGGCGCTGCGCGATCGAAAGAGTGATGAGGCATATGAAGACTGGCTGCGCCAGCTGCGTGACGCAGCGTATGTCGAAATCAAACAAACCGATAACTGATCCTTGTTTCTGGCCGGCATCGAAAGGTGCCGGATAGCCATGCAACCCGTCATAGCCATTACCTCCGGAGAACCTGCAGGTGTCGGGCCGGAGCTCTGTGCCACCTTGGCACAACGCCACTGGCCTGCGCGCCTGGTCGTTTTATGTGATCGTGATTTGCTGGCTTCTCGGATGTCTGCCGCCGGCTGCCATGCCACGCTGCGCCCGTTCCAGCGGGAGGGAATCGCGTTACCTGGCACGCTCGAAGTACTGCACGTACCACTGGAGGTGCCGTCAGATCCTGGGCGGGTCCGGGTAGAGAATGCGCCATACGTACTCAAGCTGCTGGACCGGGCAATTGACGGCTGTGTCTCGGGGCGCTTCGACGCCATGGTGACGGCCCCGGTACAGAAAAGCGTGATCAACGACGCCGGAATTCCTTTTTCCGGCCACACCGAATACCTGGCCGAGCGCACCAAGACCGCCAAGGTCGTGATGATGCTGGCGGGCGAGTATGGTGATGCTGCGAATCCTTCGTGGATGCGGGTGGCGCTGGCGACAACCCATTTGCCGCTCAGCGCGGTGAGTGCGGCCATTACCCAGGCGTCACTGGAGCAGGTGCTGCGCATTCTTGACGCCGACCTGCGCCAGAAATTTGGCTTGAGCCAGCCGCGCATTCTGGTGGCCGGGCTGAATCCCCATGCAGGCGAAGGGGGGCATATGGGGCGCGAAGAACTTGAAGTGATCACCCCTGTCCTCAAGCGGCTCAGTGCCGAGGGCATGCGCCTGATTGGCCCGCTGCCGGCAGACACCTTATTCACCCCGCGTCAGCTCGGGCGCGGGGATGCCGTACTGGCGATGTATCACGACCAGGGCTTGCCGACATTGAAGTTCGCGACCTTCGGTGGCGGTATCAACGTCACGCTAGGTCTTCCGATTATCCGCACCTCGGTCGATCACGGCACCGCGCTGGATCTGGCGGGCACCGGTCGGGCCGACCCCGGCAGCCTTCACACGGCAGTCGAGTGCGCACTGGGCATGACCGAAGCCTCGCGTCCTGCCGAGTGATCCTTCTTACCCTGATTCAAGATCGTTGACGATGAAACGTTTTAGCTGGTGGTGCTGTGCCTGGTTCCTTGTCTGCCTTGCTGCGTGTGCCGACATGGAGCGCAAGCCGGACCCTGGTCCAGCCAAACCGACCCCGACAGCAGTGAGCCCCAAGGCCAAGCCAAAAATCGCGCTTGCATTGGGGGGTGGCGCGGCGCGTGGCTTTGCGCATATTGGCGTGATCAAGGCGCTGGAGACGAACGGGATCGTGCCCGACATTGTGGTGGGCACCAGCGCAGGCAGTGTTGTCGGGGCGCTGTATGCCACGGGCTATGATGCGTTTGCCTTGCAGAAACTCGCATTTCAGTTGGAAGAGAGTTCCTTCAAGGATTGGGCACTTTTTGACCGGGGTTTTCTGAAGGGCGAGGCGCTTGAGAAGTTTGTGAATCAGCAAGTCAGCAACAAGCCGCTGGAAGGATTGAAGCGCAAATTTGCCGCCGTGGCGACGGAGCTGGCCAGTGGCACGATGGCCGTTTTCACAGTCGGCAACGTTGGCCAGGCCGTGCGCGCCTCGTCTTCGGTGCCGGGGGTGTTTTCACCGGTTGTGATTCGCGACAAGGAATACGTCGATGGCGGTCTGGTCAGCCCGATTCCGGTCAGGGCGGCGCGCCAGCTGGGGGCTGATATCGTGATCGCGGTCGATATTTCAGCGCGCCCTTCGGGCAAGCACAACCAGGGGAGCGTCGACATCCTGCTCGATACCATTGCGATCATGGGGACGACGATAGGCGCATACGAGCTCCGCGATGCCGATATCGTGATTCGCCCCGAGATTGGGGGCTTGGCGGCTGGGAACTTTCAGCAGCGTCACGATGCGATTCTGCGTGGTGAGCAAGCCGGGTTTGCCGCGATCCCGCGGATTCGCGAGAAGCTCGCCGCGCGACAGTAAGACTACAGGGACAGGACGTACGTATGCCGCAAGGCCATATCGCCCGCAAACGCTTTGGACAGAACTTTCTGTCTGATGCAAACATCATCGCCCGGATCATTGAGGCGATCGCGCCCAAGCGTGAACAGACGATCGTCGAGATTGGCCCTGGTCTTGGGGCGATGACGCGACCCTTGCTGGCTGCCTGTGGCCACCTGCATGTCGTCGAAATTGACCGCGACCTGATCGTCCGGCTCAAGCAGGACTACGCCGAGGGTTTGCTGACGATTCACGAAGGCGATGCCCTCAAGTTTGATTTGTCGACCTTGCCCGCGCCGCTGCGGGTGGTGGGTAACCTGCCCTATAACATCTCAACGCCGCTGTTGTTCCATTTTGCCGGGTATGCCGAGCGTATCCGTGACATGACCTTCATGCTGCAGAAGGAGGTCGTCGACCGCATGGTGGCTGAACCCGGCAGCGAGGATTACGGGCGTCTGTCGGTGATGCTGCAGTACCGTTTTCACATGGCGAGCCTGTTCGATGTGCCGCCCGAAGCCTTCCGCCCGGCGCCCAAGGTGACCTCGGCGATTGTCTGGTTGCAGCCACGTCCTCTTGCCGAATGCAACTGTCTTGATGAGGCCTTGTTTGGCCGGATCGTGACCGCAGCATTCGGCCAGCGTCGTAAAACCCTGCGCAACACCTTGCGCGAATGGTTCTCCGATCAGGACTTTGCCGAGTTGGGTATCAATCCTCAGGCGCGGGGCGAGACCTTGGCCGTGGCTGATTTTGTGCGCCTCGCCGATTGGCAGGCGCGCCGAGCCGGATCGACAGCCGGAAGTTGAATGGCTCAATGCCCCCGGCCAGCTCGGCTAGAATGGCGGGCTCGCCTGGAGAACTCCTCCTGGCTGAATCCAGAATCAGGGCCATGACCGCAACAGCCAGCCATCCGTACGATGCTTTGACCCCCGATGTGGTGCTCGACGCCGTGGACGCGACCGGTCTGCGCGCCGACGGACGCCTGCTGGCGCTGGGCAGCTACGAGAACCGGGTGTATCAGGTCGGCCTCGACGATGGCCGCTATGTGGTTGCCAAGTTTTACCGCCCTGGTCGCTGGAGCGACGAGGCTATTCGTGAAGAACACGCTTTTACGCAGGCCTTGGCTGACAGTGAGATTCCTGCTGTGCCGCCACTGGCTTTGGCGGGGGACGAGACGCTGAGTCGCTTCGGCAACTTTCGTTTGGCCGTGTTCCCGCGCCGCGGTGGCCGCACCCCGGAGCTTGAAGATTCCGCGGTACTCGAATGGCTGGGCCGCTTTATTGGCCGGATCCATGCCGTTGGGGCCACGGCTCCGTTTCAGCACCGACAGTGCCTTGATCTGAACACGTTCGGCAGCCAGCCCGGCGAATTCATGTTGGCTGGCAACTGGCCGCCAGCCGACCTCAGGGGTGATTACGAGCGGACGCTACACAGCGTGCTGGAAGGCGTTCGGGCGTGCTTTGATGCCATCGGGAATCTGCGCACCCTGCGACTGCATGGGGACTGCCATCCGGGCAACGTGATGTGGACCGATCTCGGCCCCCACTTTGTCGACTTTGATGACTGCTGTACCGGCCCGGCCATTCAGGATCTGTGGATGCTGCTCTCGGGCGAGCGGGCCGAGATGAATCGCCAGTTGGCCGACCTGCTGGCGGGCTATGAGGACTTCGCTGACTTCGACCCGCGTGAGGTGCGGCTGGTTGAGGCCTTGCGCAGCTTGCGCCTCATTCACTACGCAGCCTGGCTGGCCCGGCGGTGGGACGATCCAGCATTCCCGCGGGCTTTTCCGTGGTTCAACACGCGGAGCTGGTGGGAAGAGCATATCGCCGCACTGCGCGACCAGATCGCGCGGATGGCGGAACCCTGGTATTTCTAAGATGGCTGAGCGCAACAAGGCGCTGGCAACGATGGAGAGCGAACAATGACAATTCTGGTAACCGGCGGCGCAGGCTTCATTGGCGGCAATTTCGTCCTAGATTGGCTGCGCGACTGCGATGAACCGGTGCTCAACCTCGATGCCCTGACTTACGCCGGCAACCTGGAAAATCTCGCCAGCATCAAGGATGACCCACGACACTGTTTCGTGCGGGGAGACATCTGTGACCGCGCGCTGGTTGACTCCTTACTCGCCACGCACCAGCCGCGTGCCATCGTGCATTTTGCGGCCGAGTCCCATGTCGACCGCAGCATTCACGGTCCGGGTGAATTCATGCGTACCAATGTCACCGGCACCTTTACCCTGCTGGAAGCTGCGCGTGCCCACTGGAATGCGCTGGAAGGATCGGCCAAGACCGGGTTTCGCTTCCATCATGTGAGCACCGATGAAGTCTATGGTTCGCTCAAACCCAACGATCCGCCCTTTACCGAGACCCATCCCTACGAGCCCAACAGCCCGTATTCGGCAAGCAAGGCGGCGAGCGATCACCTTGTACGCGCATGGCATCACACCTACGGCCTGCCGGTGACCACCAGTAACTGTTCCAACAACTACGGCCCTTATCACTTCCCGGAGAAGCTGATTCCGTTGATGATCGCCAATGCGCTGGCTGGCAAGCCGCTCCCGGTCTATGGCGACGGGATGCAGGTGCGCGACTGGCTCTACGTGGGCGACCACTGCAGCGCCATCCGTACCATTCTGGCTAAAGGCGTTCCAGGCGAGGTCTACAACGTCGGCGGCTGGAACGAGATGCCGAACATTGAGATCGTCAATACCCTGTGTGCTTTGCTCGATGATCTGGCGCCAGGCGTTGGGGGGAAAGCTAGCTATCGTGAGCTCATTACTTACGTGGCTGACCGGCCGGGGCATGATCGGCGCTATGCCATCGATGCCCGCAAGATCGAGCGCGAGCTGGGGTGGCGGCCTGCCGAGACCTTTGAGACCGGCATTCGCAAGACTGTCGAGTGGTATCTGGCAAACCAGAGCTGGGTGGGCAATATCCTGAGCGGGTCTTATCGCGAGTGGCTTGAGAAGAACTACGCCAGTCGCTGAGCGCAGCGAGACGGAGGAATGACGTGAAGATATTGTTGTTTGGTAAGGGGGGGCAGCTCGGCTGGGAACTTCAGCGTAGCCTCGGGCCCTTGGGTCAAGTCGTTGCGCTGGATTTCGACAGTGAAGACCTCTGCGGTGACTTCACCAATCTGCCGGGCCTGGCGCAGGCCGTGAGGATTGTTCAGCCGGATGTCATTGTTAACGCGGCAGCACATACTGCGGTCGACAAGGCAGAGAGCGAACCCGAGCTGGCACGCATCATCAATGCCCTGGCGCCCAGCGTGCTGGCCGAAGAAGCCAAAAAGCTCGATGCCTGGCTGATCCATTACTCCACCGACTACGTGTTTGACGGCAGTGGCGACCGGCCCTGGCAGGAAGACGACGCCACCGCGCCGCTCTCGGTGTATGGCCGTACCAAGCGCGACGGTGAGAACCTGATCGGCCTGACAGACTGCAAGCACCTGATCTTCCGCACCAGCTGGGTTTATGCGGCACGTGGCGGCAACTTTGCCAAGACCATGCTCAAACTTGCCAGCGAGCGTGATCAGCTCAAGATCATCAACGACCAGATCGGTGCGCCCACCAGCGCCGAGCTCCTGGCCGATATCACCGCGCATGCCATCCGGATCGCCCGCTATCAGCCCGAGCTGGGTGGGCTGTATCACTGCGTGGCCGGTGGCGAGACCAACTGGTTCGAGTACGCGCGCCTCGTATTCGAGCAGGCGCGACTTGCCGGGCGGACGTTGAGTGTCTCCGAAGTGCTGCCGATCCCGACCAGCGATTACCCGACCCCCGCCAGCCGCCCCCTGAATTCGCGCCTCAATTGCGACAAGCTGCGGAAAGCCTTCGGGCTGCACTTGCCCGACTGGCAAGCCGGCGTGATCCGGATGCTGGCTGAGCATCTGGGTAGTGGCCAGTAGGGCGTGGGAAGTGGGAAAGCCGCATGAGCAGCTGGATGCTTGGAAGCTGAGCATGGAACTCGCCACGCAGACATTCGCCATTACGGCCGGGATTCCGTCCGAGGAGCGGTTTGGTCTGTCACAACAGATGCGGCGAGCTGCGGTCTCGATTCCCAGCAATATTGCGGAGGGAGCGGCCCGATCAGGACCTTGGGAGTATGCCCGGTTTCTGAGCATTGCCCGCGGCTCCCACGCGGAGCTCGATACCCAAATGCAATTGGCCGTGATGTTGGGATGGCTGGACAAGCAACACACGGTCTTTGAGTTAATCGACCACGTCGGCAAGCTGCTGACGGGTCTCCACCGGAAATGGAGCCTCCAATGAACCCACTCCCCCCTGCCGATTCCCCGCTGCGTAGAAAAGGCATCATCCTCGCCGGCGGCTCGGGCACGCGATTGCACCCGGTCACGCTGGCAGTTTCCAAGCAGCTGGTTCCGATCTATGACAAGCCGATGATCTATTACCCGCTGTCGGTACTTTTGCTGGCGGGCAAACGCGACATGCTGGTGATCTCGACGCCGCAGGATACGCCGCGCTTCCAGCAACTGCTGGGCGATGGCTCCGCCTGGGGGATTTCGATCGAGTATGCCGTCCAGCCCAGCCCAGACGGGCTTGCTCAGGCGTTCATCATCGGTGCCGACTTTGTCGGCGATGGGCCCTCGGCGCTGGTGCTTGGTGACAACATCTTCTATGGTCACAGCCTCGGCGAGCGGCTCCAGGCCGCGAGTCAGCGTACACAGGGGGCCAGCGTCTTTGCCTACCCGGTGAACGACCCCGAGCGCTACGGGGTGGTCGAGTTCGATGCGGCGGGGCAGGCGATCAGTCTAGAGGAGAAGCCGAAGCAGCCGCGTAGCCGGTATGCGGTGACCGGCCTCTATTTCTACGACGCGCAAGTCGTCGATTTCGCCCGTCACCTCAAGCCGTCTGCGCGCGGCGAGCTGGAGATCACCGATCTTAATCGCGTGTATCTTGAGCGCGGCCAGCTCGATGTGCAGATCATGGGTCGCGGCGATGCCTGGCTCGACACGGGCACCCATGACAGTCTCATCGAGGCGGGGCAGTTCATTCAGACGCTCGAAAAACGCCAGGGCCTCAAAATCTGCTGTCCGGAAGAAATATGCTGGCGGAACGGCTGGATCGACAACACCCAGCTCACGGCCATCGCCCAGCCCTTGGCGAAAAGCGGTTACGGCCAGTACCTGTTGCGCATCATGGACGAGAAAGTATTCTGATGAAGATCATTCCGACCGCCATTCCGGATCTGCTCATCATCGAGCCGCGCGTCTTCGGCGATGCGCGTGGATTCTTCCTCGAAAGTTTCAACGCACGGAGCTTTGCCGAGGCGACCGGCCTCACGCTCACATTCGTGCAAGACAACCATTCCCGCTCGCAGAAAGGTGTGCTCCGCGGTCTGCACTATCAGCTCAAGCAGCCCCAGGGCAAGCTGGTGCGTGTCACCAGCGGGCGGGTGTTTGACGTGGCCGTCGATATGCGTCGTTCATCGCCGAGTTTCGGCCAGTGGGCCGGGGTGGAGCTCAGCGGCGAGAATCATCGCCAGTTCTGGGTGCCAGCCGGTTTTGCCCACGGATTTGTCGTGCTCTCCGATGCCGCCGATTTCCTCTACAAGACCACCGACTACTACGCGCCCGAGCACGAGCGCTGCCTGCGCTGGGATGATCCCACGGTGGGTGTCGCCTGGCCGCTGGATGACTTGACGCCGCAACTCTCGGCAAAAGATCAAGCCGGTCTCGCGTTCGCGGATTGCGAGACCTATCGCTAGATCGCGGCGCTCCGAAAGCAGGTCAATGGCCAACGCCGCCTGACCCGCCTGGCGGGTCAGGCGGCGTTGATCTGTCCAACGAATCAGGCCGTCCCAGCAGCGTTTACCGGTTTACCATTTAACCGGTTTTACCTGCTCCAGGCCCATGTTTTCGTCATGGCGCGCAGGTAGAATTGCTCGACAAGTCCCATCAAGATCAAAGCCCTGCCGAGAGAACGTGCAGTGCGTCCCTCCCTCTGACTGTCGAGCCTTCAATCATGAAATTTGCCCCGAGTTCTGCCGTGCTGACTGCGCTGCGCCTGCCTCTCAGCTTATTGGCCGTCGGCCTGACACTGGCCGCTTGCGGCGGAGGTGGCGGCGAGAGCGATGCCTCCGGCCAGACCAGCGCCGCGCCGGCCGTGACGAGCTCCGAACCGGCCACCACCCCAAGCCCGACCGTTCCCGAGAGCAGCGCGCCCGCGACGCCGACCCCTAGCGCACCGGTGCCAGCTCCTGAAACCTCAGCGCCGGTGGCTGCTCCAGCGCCGACCAGCTCCGCGCCGGCCGTGACGCCGAGCCCCACGCCCGTCACGACGACGCCTGCTCCCGTAGTCAAACCGAGCACGACGCCGGTCGTCACGCCGACGCCCGTCGTGACGTCCCCCACGCCGACACCGACACCGACACCCACACCGACACCCACACCGACACCGACACCGACACCGACACCGGTTGTGACGGCGCCTGTGGTCAAGCCGGTTGTGTGTACCCCGGAGCCGATCGGGGCAAGCGGATTCAGTCTGGTCTTCAAGGGTTGCTCCAGCAGCAATCAGGCCGAGTATTACGACAAGACGGAGTGTGTGCGCGACAACACGACGGGTTTGATCTGGCAGACGCACGCGGCATGGAACGCCAGTTCGCTCCGTGCGGCAGGCCAGAAATTTACGCACTACACCAGCACGACGCTGGCGCAGAAAGTGAACACCGATACCGCCAATCCGATGCCGATCATGTTGACGCCTAGTCAGGCAGATATTGATGCGGCGACCAACCTGATGGGTTTTCAGCGTCAGGTCAATGCGGCCAGGCTGTGCGGAAACAGTGCGTGGCGTTCGCCGACGACAGCCGAGCTGAAGGGACTCTCAGCGTCCAGTGCTTTGCACGCTGAGTGGCTGCCGAATTCGCGGGGTCGGACGTACTGGTCCTCGACTGTGGCTGTACCCGCTTCGTTCAGCTACTTCGACAAAGTCGACATCAGCAGTGGGACGGTGTTCGGAACCTACGGTCTTGGGAGCCGGCCAGCCGAAATCACGGAGAACGTGATTCTGGTCCACAACTAGGCTTCCCGGTGGTTTGCTGTGCCTGCAACGCCCGCGCAAAATTGCCGGGCGTTTTTTTCAATGGCGCCGGCGGCGCATGGGTGCGGCTCGGCCGACGGGTGCACGGGCGTGAGTGCCGTTCACGATAAGGAGGCCCTGTGGGGCGCATGAAAGGGTGGAGAGGTGTGGGGCTGGCCGTGCTGGGAATTTTGCTGGCCGGTCTGCTCGTCCCTGAGCGCCTCTGCATTCCGGTGGCGGGCGCGACCCGCCAGGACTGGCATCCCAGATCGTTCTGGTTCGAGCCCTGGGGCGTCTCCGGCGTGCACAAGGGCATCGATATCTTTGCGCCGTCCGGACGCGCGGTCCGCGCCGCCTCGGCAGGCCTGGTGGTCTATCGGGGCGATTTCGGGCGGGGCGGCAAGGTGGTGGCGATTCTCGGTCCGAAGTGGCGCGTGCACTACTACGCCCACTTGCTGCACATCGACGAAAAGCTTCCGTTCTTCGTCACGGCCGGCGTACCGCTCGGTGAAGTCGGCCGCTCCGGTAACGCTGCCGGCAAGCCGCCGCATCTTCACTACACCATCGTTTCATTGTTGCCGATCCCCTGGCGGTTCAGCGGTACGGAGACGCAAGGCTGGCAGAAGATGTTCTACCTTGATCCCGGGGCTCTGCTCCAGTCAGCCAAGCCCTGATTCGCCCGCCCGCAGAGCCGCACCCCGTATGGCGCTGCAGGCAATATGGTCTGGAATGCCCGTGCGATAAGCCTGTGAGGCAGGGGTTGCTGCAGAGGTCCGTCCCGTGCGCCTCCTGGCAGGGTGCCGTTGAGGCGAACGGGTGCGGGTCAGTTGAAGCTCAGCTCGTCGGCGAAGGCCACGGCCTGCATCAGCGCCGAGGTGATCTGCTGATCGCTGAGGCCCAGGGCTTCGGCCTGCTTGCGAAGCTGGTCGGGCATGAAGGTTTCCGAGGCAATCGCCAGCCGCAGCAGGGGCGCGTAGGCGCCCTCGTTCATCAGCAAGGCGTCGCGCACGGCTTCGGGCAGGGTCATCTGTTCGAGGATGACATCCATCGTGGTTCCCAGCAGCACATTCAGCAGCGAGAAGGCGCCGGTGATGAAGAGGTTGTCGAGCTGATTCTTGTCGAAGAAATGGGCACCGAGGATCTCCATCATCCGCGCACGGGCGATGGCAGCCTGCATGACGGCCGGCGCCGTCGCATCCTTGCTGGCCGAGACGAGCAGGAGCGAGAGCCACTTGTTGAGCTTGTCGCGCCCGAGGATGGTCACGGCGTGGCGGAAGGACTGGACTTCCACCATCAGGCCGAAGCCGGCGGAATTGATGTAGCGCAGCAGTTTGTAGGGCAGGGTGACGTCTTGCTTGAGCACCGCTTCGATTTCGGTGATCTCCGCATCGTTACGCACCAGATTGAGCAAGCGCACGATCTGGGCATGGCCAGGGGCAAGTTGCTTGGCGGGCGTGACGCCGCGCAAGAAGAACCAGCCCGCCGCACCGCTGTAGCCCTGGCTGATGGCCTGCTGGAAGGCGGGCACATCGGCCAGCCCCCAGGCCAGTGCGACGCCGGGGGCGCCGGCAGGGTTGGGCACCTTGTTGATGTCGGCCAGCGCGAAGCGGCAGTCGACGCCCTCCGGCCAGGCCGCACCGGGCTGATACCAGCTGACCGCGAGCGGAATGCCGGCTTCGTTGAGGCGAGCGATCAGTTCCTGGGTCTGGGTGTATTGCAGTGCCTGAGCTGGAATCTCGATCAGGGTGCCTTCAGGCGGCTGCCAGCCGAGCAGATCGACGGTGGGTACCAGCCTGCCGAGGCTGAGCAGCACGGTGTGGGTCTTGGGCCAGTGCTGGCGCAGGTTGTCGAGCGCTGTCACAGCCTCGGGCACAGTGGCGGCGTGGACGATCACCCGGTTCGCCGTGATGGCGCGTTGCTGGTTGACGACGGGCTCGCGTGTGATGAGTACGCCATTGGGCATGAGAATCCTCCCGCTCAGGGCTTGATGTCAGAGGCGAATGTAAAGGCATCCGCAAAAAATGCTGTGTCTGGCAGTCCGCAGCCTTGCGTGAAATCTGCACGGGCTGCCTCGATCATTGCCGGTGCGCCGCAGGCATAAACCTGATGCGCAGAAAGATCCGGCCAGTCTGTCATTACGGCACGGTGCACAAGACCTTTATGGCCCGACCAGCCGGCCGGACTCTCGTCGGAGAGTACCGGAACATAGCGGAAGTCCGGCAGCTCGTGCGCCCAGCGTTCGGCGAGCGCGTGCAGATAGAGTCCTTCGCGTGTGCGGGCACCCCAGTACAGGGCGACGGACCGCCGCACCGGCTGGTTCAGCAGATGTTCGATGATCGCCTTCATCGGCGCAAAGCCGGTGCCGCCAGCCAGCAAGATGATTGGTTTATCCCCGCCTTCCACTGCGGCTTCGCGCAGGAAAAAACTGCCGAGCGGCCCTTCCAGGCGGAGGATGTCGCGCGGCTTCAGGGTGGAGAACACCCGGCCGGTGAAGTGGCCCCCCGGGACTTCACGCACATGCAGCTCCAAGGTATCGCCACCAATCGGGGCGTTGGCGATCGAGAAGCTGCGGCGCCCCCCATCCGCGAGCAGGAAGTCGATGTACTGCCCAGCGCGAAAATGAAATACCTCGCCCGGCGGCAGCTTGACAGTCAGCACCATGACGTCTGGCGCTACTTTCTCCAGGCTCTGCACGCGGCAGGGCAGCTTGCGGATCGGGATGTCGTGGGCGGAGCGGACCTCGCGGCACTGGAGGATGAGGTCGCTGCGTGCCTGCGCACAGCACATGAGCACAAGGCCTTTCGTGCGATCCTCAGCGGGCAGCGTACGCTCCGGGCTGTGCCCGTGATCAACCTCCCCTTCGACCAGTTGCGCCTTGCAAGCGCCGCAGGCCCCGTCGCGGCAGCCATACGGCACCAGCAACTCGGCCGCCAGTGCGGCTTGCAGCAGCGACTCGTCCGGCGAGGCCTCGAATGTGTGGGCGCCGGGCAATAGGGAAACCGTGAAAGACATGATTCAGACCGTGTTGGGCGACGTGGGATAATACAAGCATGAACCGACTCCTGATTGCCGGCTGTGGCGACATTGCGTCACGCGCCATGCCTTGGCTGGTGCGGCGCTTCCGTGTCCTGGCCCTGGTGCGCTGCGCGGAGAGCGCGGCCCACTGGCGTGCGCTTGGCGCACAGCCCGTGCGGGGTGACCTCGATCAACCCACTACATTGACGCGGCTGGCGGGGCTGGCAACTTACGTGCTGCATGCCGCGCCGCCGCCCGACCGCGGGCCAGGTGACCCCCGCACGCGTAATCTGTTGGCTGCACTGGCACGTGGCGACAGCCCGATCCGCAGCCTGGTCTACATCAGTACGACGGGCGTGTATGGCGATTGTCAGGGTGACGAGGTGGATGAGACTCGCCCGGTGCGCGCCATGACGGCACGCGCGCGGCGTCGGGTGGCCGCTGAATCCTTGCTGCGCGCGTTTGCGCGTCGTCAGGGCGCTGCACTGCGCATTTTGCGCGCGCCTGGCATTTACGCCGCCGGACGACTGCCGCTGGAGCGTTTGCAGCGCGGCGACCCGGTGCTGTCCTCGGATCAGGACGTGTTCACCAACCACATTCACGCTGACGATCTCGCTCACGCTGCCTGCCTCGCCCTGATGCGGGGGCCGCGCTGCCGGGTCTATAACGTGTGCGATGACTCGCGTCTCAGCATGGGCGACTGGTACGATGCCATGGCTGACGCGGCCGGACTGGACCGCCCGCCGCGTGCCAGTCGCGAGGTCTGCGCCCAGCGTCTCTCGGCCGCCAGTCTGTCTTTCATGGGCGAATCGCGGCAACTGGAGAATGCACGTGTCAAGCGCGAGTTGCGTCTGGCTTTAGCCTACCCGGATGCACGCGAAGGGCTGCAAGAGATTTTCAACCCATTCAGGAACTAATCATGCTCTACCTTTGGATGAAAGCGTTTCACGTTTTCTTTGTTGTCAGCTGGTTTGCCGGGCTGTTTTACCTGCCGCGCATTTTTGTCAATCTGGCGCAGATCCGTCCGGATACCGACGAATATCGGCGGCTGCTGGGCATGGCGCAGCGGCTCAAGCGCTTCATGCTGATCCTGATGCTCGGCACCCTGATATTTGGTAGCGCGATCATGCTTTCCAACGGCATGGAGGGCTTCTATCTCTGGCTGGCGCAGAAGTGGCTTTGGGCCAAGACTGCGCTGGTGCTGGTGCTGTTCGGCTACGATGGTTATTGCTCGGTGCTGCTGCGCGAATTCGTTGGTGGGCGCAATCGGCGTCAGCACGTGTGGTACCGGTGGTTCAACGAGGTGCCGACGTTTATTCTGCTCGCTGTCTGCATTCTTGCCATTGTCAAACCTTTCTGAGATCACGCATGTCACACACCTTCTTTCTTCCCTGCCCACGTGGGCTGGAACCCTTTCTGGTGACCGAGCTGCAGGGCTTTGGCGCACGGCAGATGTCTACCGTGCCCGGGGGCGTGCAATGCGAAGGCGAATGGGATCTGGTCTGGCGCGCCAACCTGGGATCGCGCATTGCAACCCGGGTGCTGTGGAAAGTCGGCTTCGGGCGCTACCGTGGCGAGGAGGATATCTACCGGATCGCCTATGCGGCCACCTGGGCGAAGTGGTTTGACCCGACAGACACCGTTCGCGTGTATGTCACGGCCATCAAGTCACCGCTCAAGAGTCTCAATTTCATCACCCTCAAGGTCAAGGATGGGCTCTGCGACCACTTCCGCGCGGTGCGGGGCGAACGTCCCTACATCGATACCGAGAATCCGGACATCCGCATTCATGCCTTCCTGACCGCAGACACCTGCACGCTCTACCTCGATACCTCTGGCGAGCCGCTCTACAAGCGCGGCTTCAAGCGTGCCAAGGTTGAAGCGCCACTCAAGGAGAACCTGGCTGCGGGCATTCTCATGCTGGCGGGCTGGACGCCAGACAAAGTGCTGCTCGACCCGATGTGCGGCAGTGGCACCTTCCTGATTGAAGCGGCTCAGATGGCGCTGGGGATTGCCCCGGGGCTCGGGCGGAAGTTCGCTTTCGAGCGGTTCCGCCAGCATGATGAGGCGGGCTGGCGCGCGGTGCGCGGCGGCATCTCGCAACGCCGCCAGACGCGTCAGGTGCTCCCGATTTTCGGCTCAGACATTGATCCGCGCCAGCTCGCCACCGCGCAGGAGAATCTCGCGGCGGCGGAGTTGGACGGCAAGGTCGAGTTGATCGAAAGTGACCTGCTTGACCTGGAGCCGCCCGCCGATGAAGGCATTCTTGTCACCAACCCGCCCTATGGCGTGCGTCTGTCATCGGGCGAAGAGCTTTATGACTGGTACCCGCAGGTGGGCGATTTGCTCAAACAGCGCTTTGCCGGCTGGAACTGCTACTTCCTGTCCGCCGACATGGAACTTGCCAAGCGCATCGGTTTGAAAGCCAGCAAACGAACGCCCCTGATGAATGGCGATCTGGATTGCCGGCTGTTCGAGTACAAAGTGGTGGCGGGGCAGAATCGTGGGGATCGCCAGGAAACAAGCATCGATGACGAGCAATGAAGCAGCTTGGAACAAGGCGTTACTGACAGCACGTACGCCAGCGGGTTAACAGACGATGGGATGGTGAATGCTGAGCATGAGGTACATGCACACAAGGCAATGGGGGCTCGCGGTGTGTCTGGCAGCGTTGTGCGTGCCAGCACGGGCAGAGCGGCTCGTGGTCGCGGCTTTCGAGTATCCGCCGATTTATCAGAATGAGGCGGAAAAGGGCTCCGCCGGCGATCTGGTCGTCGCCGCATTCAAGGCGGCGGGCATTGAGGCAGAGCTGAAGTTTTTGCCCGTCAATCGAATGGTAAGCATGGTGGCCTCCGGTGAGAACGCGTGCGGAATAGGTGGCGCGGTGCTATTCGAGAACCCCGAGGTGGCGCCGAAGGTCGTTGTAGGGCCCCCGGTGCAGTATGTGCTGCAGACGTTTATGTATGACACGCGGCGATATCCGCAGGGGATCCGGTTTTCAAGGCTTGCCGACATGGCGGACTACCGGATTGGTGTGTTGAATTCCAGTGGCATCATGCATTACCTGCAGCGGGAGACGTCGCTCAAGATTGAGGCGAACCGGACGCACGAGGGGTCGGCCAGACAGTTGCAGTTGCAGCGGCTGGATGTGTGGGCGGTGGTCGACCTGACAGGCTTGATGACGATGAAGGCGCTCTTCCCGCAGGAGAGCCGCTTCTATCGCACCACTGCGCCGTTTAACCGTGGCGATGTATCGCTTGTGTGCGCACGTGCGCGCGATGGTCAGGGCCGCTACATGCGGGATTTCCGGAGTGGCCTGGACCGGATCAAGAAAGATGGCACCTATATGCAGATCATGGCGAAGTATTACGGGGGCGCGGGACGGATCAATCGGGACGCGCTGCCAGACGATCTCAAGTAGGTACGGTGCCCAGAAACCCGGGGACTAATGATGATGAGCGTAGAAGATTTCAAGCAAGCGACCCTGCCCGCAGGCTTTCAGTGGTTTAACGCGCCCGCCAGCTATGCCGTGGGCAATGGTCTGGAGGTAGTGACCCGGGCGGAAACCGATTTTTGGCAAAGTACGCATTACGGGTTTCGCCGAGACGACGGCCACGCCTTGCTCAAGCCGATGGAGGGAGATTTCTCCCTGAGCACCCAGGTTGAATTCTCTCCCACGACGCGCTACGACCAATGCGGGTTGATGATTCGCCTGGACGCCGGCAACTGGATCAAGGTCTCCACCGAGTACGAAGATGCCCAGTGCAGCCGCCTGGGCTCGGTGGTCACCAATCTGGGCTATTCCGACTGGGCGACGCAGGATGTCAGCTCGGCGTGCTGCGCGAAGTGGTACCGTATCAGCAAGAACGGCCAGGACTTTCTGATCGAGCACTCAGAAGATGGCCACGCATGGGTGCAGCAGCGCATCGCGCATCTGCATCAGCCCGCCGGGCAGGTGCAAGCCGGGGTGTATGCCTGCAGCCCGCTGGGTGCGCACTTCAAGTGCCGATTCCTGCACCTGTCGATCGCAGCGAACACCTGGGCCTGAGGGCGCTTACATCTGTTTGAAAAGATGGGCGAACTGTCGGCTGACGGCCAGCTTCTTGCTGCTGCCATGCAGACTCAGGCGGATGCGACCGGCGTCGTCGCGCTCGGCGCAGGCGATGGCAGACACATTCACAATGCTGCCGCGGTGAATCTGCCAGAACTGCGTGGCATCAAGACTGGCCAGCAGCTCGCGCAAAGGGGTGCGAATCAAGGATTCTCCCTGTGCTGTCACCACGCTGACGTACTTGTCGCTGGCATCAAAGTAGAGCACCTCGTCGATCGGAATCATCTTGACGGTATTGCCAACACCTGCCCGAATGACACGCAGGCGTTCCTGCTGCGTGGGCTGACCGAGCAGCCCTTGCAGCCTGAGGGCCAGTTGATCGAGCGCGAGCGGCGCATCCGGCTCGGCAAGGCGTTCACGGAGCCGCTCAATGCAACGCGCCAGGCGCTCGGTATCAATCGGCTTGAGCAGGTAGTCGACGGCCGCCGCGTCAAAGGCCGCCAGTGCGTACTCGTCATAGGCCGTGGCAAATACGATCAGAGGCGGTGAGGCGCGCTCGCAGAGTGCTTGTGCAGTCTGCAAGCCGTCGCGCATGGGCATGCGAACGTCCAGAAATATGACGTCCGGCGCGACATGTTCAACCAGTGCAAGTGCTTCGTCTCCATTCGCGGCAATGCCGGCACATTCGGCTTCGGGCCAGAATTCAGCCAGATGTGTGGCCAGTACGCGGGCGAGCAGGGGCTCGTCTTCGGCAATCAGGTAACGGATCGGGTTCATGAGGGCTTCCCCTGCAAGGCGCTCCGGGGCACGCTGAGCAGAGCGCGCGTGCCGCATTCAGGCAAGGCGGTGAGGTCCAGACGGGCCTGCTTGCCGTAGAGCAAGTGAAGGCGTTCGCGTACGTTGGCGATGCCGGTGCCATTGTTGCTGTCCTGCACAGGGGCCTTGTGCAAGCCCACGCCCGAGTCGCAGACCTCGATTTCTAGGGCATCTGGCGTCAGACAGGCGCGGAGCGAAATCTCGCCACCGCTGGCCGAGGGCTCGATGCCGTGCTTGATGGCGTTCTCAACCAGCGGCTGGATCAGCATGGGCGCCAGGGGGAGATCGCGACAGTCGTCCGGGCAGTCGATCCTGGCTCGGAATCGATCGGGCAAGCGGATTTCCATGATGGCGAGATACGCCCGCAATTGCTCGATTTCATCACCCAGGGTCGGGGCAAGGCTGCGTGAGTGCGTCAAGCTGTTGCGTAAGTATCGGTTGAGGTGGCCGAGTAGCACGCGTGCCTGCTTGGGGTCGAGTGCGATCAACGCGTCCAGATTGGCGAGCGTGTTGAAAAGAAAATGGGGCTCGACCTGCGCCTGCAAGGCGCGCAAATCGGCCTCTGCCGCGGCACGTTGGGCTTGCGCGGCACGTTCTTTCTCTTCGGTGAGGCGCCACTTGCCGCCGAAGTAGAGCATGCCGATTGTTCCACCGCCAATGCCAAACACCACGTAGGCCACAAAGTGCTTGCTATCCAGCTTGTCCAGGAACAGTGCGGGATGCGTGGGTAAGAGCCAGCCAGCCAGCGTGTCCCCGGCCAGTATCCCGAATACGACACACGCGCCCGTCAGCAGGGTCGCCACGATGCCGGAGCGAGCGCAGTGGACGCGCAACCACTTGCGAAAGAACAGCACCCCGGCGTAGATGCATAGCCCGATGCATTGGGAGACGACCATATTGTCATCCCAGTGAGGCCAGTCGTCATAAATGAAGGTGCTGGCGAAGCCGATGGCAGTGTTGAGTCCGAGGACGACTGGCAACTCGCGCAGGCCGACGACCCAGTGCGGCGGGCGGGTCTCGTGATCGGGGTGAGGGCTTGGGGCGGACATGGCGTTCAGGCGGTCAGACAGGTGAGGGATTCTAGCGTGCGCGGCGCGCCTCAGAAGGGATACTTGATCCAAAGGTAGGCGCGGTTCCGGTCCGGAAGATTGCGTGCGATGGCCGAGTGCGGACCGTCGAAACGTCGATATCCGCCTTCGACCCGAAGCACATTGCCCTGCCAGGCGAGCGACACGGTGGTGATTCGGCCGCGATCGGCCGGCGTGTAAACCATGTCGACGGCTGGGCTCCACACGTTGTTGGTCCACGCCGCGCGCAGGAGCAGGTTGTCGCGCCTGAGGTTCGGATTGCCGAAGGCTGAGGCCAGCATGGCAAGGTGTCCCATGCGTGCGTCGGCCGGTAACCACGGCGGTACGTTCGTGGCCTGATCGCGCCACGCATGCCATTCCGCGCTGCGTAGCGAGCGGCTGTCATGCCAGAACTCGGCGATCAGGCTGAGTTGATTCTCGCCAGTCCAGTTCAGCCCCAGTGCGCTTTGCCAGCCGCCTTCGCCGGTTCTCAGCGTGTAAGCCTGGCCTTCTGCCCGAACGCGCTCCAGGTGTTGTGCATACAGCAGCGATCCATGCAGTTCGAGTGAGTCGCTGACCACCCATGAGAGTGCCGCCCCGCCACGATTTCCGGTCTGCCGCCCCCAGCGCGCGACAGCATGCCAGTCCGCACGCCCGCTGTGCCGGTAATAGCGCAGAGCGGCGGCGGATTCTTCTTGCCCGTGGGCGCGATCATCCTTGAGCGGGTTGGCGAGCACGACCGACCATGCCGCGTTGCCCACATAGCGCTCGGCCATGACGACGCGCACCCCCTCAAGCGTTGCGCCATACAGGGCGCGGCGGTTCTCCTGCTGGATGACGTCCAGCGGGCGAAATCCCTGGCCTACGTCCCAGCTGACGATCTTCTTGCCCACAGTGAAATGCCAATCACTGGCCTGACCTGTCCAGTACAGTTCGTTGACCTGGCTTTCGGTCCGGTCTTTGCCGGGGGGGTTCTGCGACTGCAAGAGCGTGGCCTCCGCACGGATCGGGCCGGCACGGCCTTTGAGCGAAAGCTCGCCGCGCAGGCTGTCTTGCCCCGCTTGCGTCAGCGTGTTGGCCGGTGCTAACAGGCCCGTGCGATTGGCGTCGGCATGCTCGCCCAGTACGCGCACGGCGCCGGAGAATTCTGTCTCTACGGCAATCGCGGTCGTGCACGCCAAGGCCAAGGCCAGCGGCGTCAGGCGGGCAAGTCGGGCAAGGGCGTCCATCACTCGATCTCCGCGCGGGTCAGGTACATCGGGTTGAACCACTCATCGGGGGCCTGCCGTGCCTTGCGGCTGAGGTAGCGAACCGTGGTTTCACGGCTCTTCTCGATCTGATCAAATATCACCATGTCACGCACCATCCGACGGCCGTCGATCTTGTCGAGGATGAACTTTGCGCGTTTGGCCAGTTTGTCCGATTGCACGTAGAGATCTGCACGGGCAGGCTCTGCGCTACCGACCGCCAACCAGAGTTCGATATGGGCGTAGGTCAGTCCTTTACGCTGCGAAACGAGCGAGAGATGCGTACAACGTTCCTTGCCGCCTTCCTCACAGGGCTCTTCTCCCACGATCTTGCCGTCATAGTCCCCCGCCCAGCTCAGCGTGGCGATGTCGCCTGTTGAGGCGTCGCCGAGCAACTTCTGCGTCGGGGTAATGCGCATCGGGCGTTGGCTGCTGGGCATGATCAGCCAGTAGTCATCCCCCAGCATCAGCACTTTCTGGCCTTTTTCAGCGGGCGAGCGCATCAGCACCAGAGACTTCTTGGTACCCGCCAGGATCACCGAGTAGAGGCGGTCCTTATCGATCTGCCCGTTTTTCTTGACGATGATCTGGTTCTCGACTTGCAGATGATCCTCGGTGAGGCGGAATGCATCGGCTTTTTTGAGCAGGGCCTGGACGCCATCATCAGCTTGCGCGGCCGTGGATAGCCCAAGGCACAACGCGGAGAGAAGAAGTATTTTCCTAGACATGGCCGAGGGCCTCCACAATGGGTTTGCGTGCACTGCGCCGGCTGACAAGCATCGCACACAGCGTGGATAGCGCGACGATCAATGCAATGACGATTAAATAGATGATCGGGTTGATCGCTACTTGCAAGGGGTAGCCCGTGGAGTAGCCCGGCGCTGGAGGCATCTGGATGCCGGCAAAGATCAGGAAAATGGAAATCAGCAAGGCGCTGGCCCCGCCCAGCACGGCGCCCAGACCACCCAGGATCGCGCCTTCCATCGAGAACACGCGGGTCAGTTGGGCGGGCGCCGTCCCCAGCGCACGAAGGGTGCCGATCTCGCGGGTCCGTTCGATCACTGCCATGCTCATGGCGTTGCCGATCACAAACAGGACGATCAGCGCAATGATGCCGCCCAGACCGCCAAAAATGCGGTTGTAGAGGTCGCGAACGGAACGATAGAAGAAGGCCTTGTCTTGCCAGTTCTGGACGGTGAAGCCGTTACCGGCAAGCTTCTCGATGCGGGGGCGGGCCGTATCAGACAATTCCATGCTGGCGAGATAGATGCCCACCTGGCTGATCCGGTCGGAAAGCAGCACCTTCTGCGCGGTGTCGATGTCTGTGTAGATCGAGCGTTTATCGTAGTCAGGAATCCCGGTCGAGAAGATGCCCTTTACCTCGACATCCACGGCGTTCAAGGAATTCTCGCTGGTGGAGGCGAGCAGTGTCAGGCTTGAACCGGGATGTGCATTGAGCGACTTGGCCAAGCCTTCGCCGAGCATGACCTGGGGAGCGCCGGTGCGGGTGCTGCTGAGCACGCCACCTGCAGTGATCTTGAGGAAGGGGCCTTTGACCAGGAACTCGCTGTCCGGGTCGATGCCTGTGCCCATCATGACGACTGACTTGTCACCATTCGAGATCAAGCCGGAGAACTGGATGTGCGGCAGCAGGTAGCGCACCTCGGCATCGGCAAGCAAGGTCTTTCGCAGCGCGGCGTAGTTCTGGATGCCGTACTGCATCGGAACATCTTCTTCCTTCTCGACAAACTCACTGCGCGCCACAATCAGGTGGCCGGCGTTGCGCGCGGCGGATTCCGACAGGCTCTCGTACGTGAATTCGGCAAAGCCGGCTGCCAGCAACATCGCAGCGGTTCCCATGGCCGCAATGGTCAGGGTGACAACCGAGCGACGCCGGTTGCGCAGGGTGTTGAGAAAAGCAAATTTCAGCCATTGCATGGTTATTTCCTTCTCAGGCTGCGGTGGCGTGTGCCACATGGGGGGTGTCGAGGCCATCTGCGAGGATGCAGCCGTCTCGCATGCTGACGATGCGGTCGCAGCGCGTGGTCATTCTCTCGTCATGGGTGGCGACGAGGCAGGCGGTGCCTTCGACCTGGCACAAGTCGTGGATGAGGGTGATGATCTGATCCGCGGTATGCGAATCCAGGTTGGCGGTGGGCTCGTCGGCAATGACCAGACGCGGGCGTTTGATCAAGGCCCGGGCGACAGCGACGCGCTGACGCTGGCCGCCCGACAAGGCGTCGGGGCGCCGTCTGGCTTGCTCGGACAGGCCGACTTTCTCCAGTATCTCGGCGACACGCTGCTTGCGCATGGGGGCGTCGACACCCGCCAGGAATAGCGGGTAGTCCACATTGTCAGCGACCGTCATGACCGGAACGAGGTTGAAGCCCTGAAAAATGAAACCGATGGCGTCGCGCCGCAGCAGCGTACGAGCGTGCTCGTCCAGCTGGCTGACGTCGCGTCCATCGAGCAGATAGCGGCCCGCGTCGGGCGTGTCGATCAGGCCGGCCAGATTGAGCAAGGTACTCTTGCCGCTCCCCGAGGGGCCGGTGAGCGCCAGGAGCTCGCCTGGCGCCACCGCCAGGCTGGCTTCGATCAGGGCGTGGACGCGCACTTCGCCCATGCGGTAGGTCTTGCTCATCCCTTGCAGGCGGATGACCGGCGATGGCGTTTTCATTTCCAGAGGTCCTTGAGCTGTGCCTGCGCACTCTCGCGTTGCGCGGCGTTGGCGGAGGTGAGCAGTTGCAGCTGGTTGATGCGCTCAGCAGGCAATTTTTCCGCTTGGGCCGTCTTGACGGCCAGCTCCACAACGGCCTGGCGGAAGCCATCCGGGGCCTTGAGCAGTACGGGGTTTGCGATCAGAGCCTGGAGTTGCTGGTGACCAACAGGGCCCCGGTTGAACATTGAGGGCAGGGAGAGAAAGGTACTGGCGGCAACGAGGCGGGTTTCGAGCAGTATCGGTACGCCACGTGCCAGTTGTTGCTCGTGTTCCGGGGCCAGTTGCTGGAGCGCCTTGTCCACGGTGGCCAAGCCGTTCTCGGTGTACTTCATCTTGTTCCACGGGAGCAACGCCTCGCGCCCCTGCAGCGCTTCGACCGAGCCTTGATATGCGCGCAGCAAGGGGTTGCCTGGCTCTTGGGCAGAGAGTTTGCTGAAGGCGTCGACGGCGACATCAACCGACTTGCTGTCACCTTCGCGGGCTTTTTGCAGGTGGGCGAAGGCGGTATTGAATCCGGCTTCGTCGAAAGCCCAGGCAGTGCTGATGGGCAGGACAAGCGCAAGGCTCAGGAGGAGAGGGCGAATCTGTGCTTTCATGGTGAGGTCCTTGAGTGGTGGTGGAGACGGTGCCACTGTAGGCGCCCGCCGTGCGGGCATCTGCCACGCTGAGATGAGCTGCAGAAACCAGGGTGTCAAATGCAGCGAATGGGCGTGAATGGTGGCGGCTGTGGCGAGTCGGGGAAGGTGCTGAGAGGAGGCGTGCAGTGGGAGAGACAATCAATCGGCCGCGGCTGGAGTGGCTGGACGCCCTGAAGGGGCTGGGTATCGTGCTGGTGGTGCTCGGGCACTTGCCGCAAATTGGCGCCTCTGCGACGGGGGCGCTGATCTATGCCTTTCACGTGCCGCTCTTCTTTGCCTTGTCCGGCGCGACCCTCGGCGGGGCGTCCGCGCGATCAATGGGGCGGCGGGTGTTCGTTCTGCTCTGGGTGTATGGCGCCGTCGGCCTGCTGAGTCTGCCGTTTGCGATGTGGCTTCATCCCGCGGCATCGGTGTCGGGCGTTCTGGCGGGGCTGGCGTATGGCTCGCCGATGAGTCTGCTGATCGGCCCCTTGTGGTTCTTGCCCGCGCTGGCGCTTGCCGTGCCGCTGGCGTGGCTGGCGATGCGACCGGCCGCTCGTTCTGACTCGTCCTGGCGCCATGGTCTGTGGCTGGCAGGTGCCGCCGTCTTGATGCTGGGAGCAGGGAGTGCCCTGTTTGCGCTTGAGCCGCCTCGGCATGCGGGGGGCTTGCAGCTCGCCTGGGGGCGATTTACCTCGGCGGGCGCGTTCTGGAGTGCAGATGTGGCGGTGCTCGGGAGCGGGTTCGTGGTGTTGGGCGCATTGCTCGGCAAACTGGTCGAGGCCTGCGACATGAAGCGCGCTGCACTGCTGGCCGGTGCGGCGGCCTTACTGGCCATGCTGGTCTTTCGCAGTACGCCAAGGGTTGAGCTGGCGTATGGGGCGTGGGCAGACCCCCTGCGCCACAGTGTGGTGGCCGTCGCGGTCATCCTGTTCCTGTCGGCACTGGCCAAGCTGGCAAGCGGGCGGCTGGGCGTGCTGGCCTGGATCGGGCGTTCGACCTTGCCGATTCTGGTACTGCACGTGGTGGCCTATACGCTGCTCCGGCCGGTGTTGCTCGGCGCGCCGCTGGGCGTAGCGATCTGTCTGGCCCTGTTCGCCGGGGTGTGTCTGCCGGCGTGGCTTGATCAGGCGGTGCTGGCTAAAACACCCTGGCTGAGTTGGGTGTTTGACCCGCGGTCTTGCCTTGACCGTTGGCGGAGCGGAGCCAGGCCTGCAAAACATGCCTGAAGAACCGCATGGATATTGGCTCTCCGGGCAGGTGTGTGGCGTTGAGAGAGGTCAGATCGCGCGCACGGCGGCAAGATGGTCGCTGGTGTTGAGCCAGCGCTGCAGCAGGCGGTAGATTTCGGCATCGAAACGGCGGGCGGGCGGCCTGGCGAGCAGTTCTCCCAGATCCGCTTCCGAACCGGCACTGCCGAGGTGGCACCAGTGGTCGAAGACATGGGTCTCGGCGCGTTCGCTGCCAGGGTGAGACTCGCGGATCACTACGGCGCCAGGCCAGGGCCAGGGGCGCAGGCGCAGGGAAGCAAGCGCGGTGGCCAGGCGCAGGTCGTGCAGTCGGGGGTTTTCCTTGCCGGCGCAGACGCCGTTACAGCGTCCGAGATGGGCGCCCTGGCACGGCCCGGCGGCGACTTCCAGGCCGATGCGGGTGGCGCAAAGCCGATGCTGGCGGGCCATTTCCTGCAAGGCAGTCCGGGCCTCGCGTTCGCCGCGGAAGTTGCCGAAGAGGTTGTGCCATTCTGCGGGGTCGCTTGCGTGCAGGTCCTCCAGCCTCAGCAGGGGGAGTTCGGCGGCATCTTTCAGCCAGCGCCATCCCAAGGCCTGTGTCGGCTGAGGTTCCTTCAGTCTGCGCAGCAGCGCGAGCTCCTGGAGTTGTGCGCCGAGTTCGCCCGCACAGGGCCAGGTTTCAACATCGTGTACGCTCGCTGCCAGACGTTTGCTCTTGGCATCCGTTCGGGTGGCTGTGAAGAGTCCGAGCACCTGGGAGCGTAGATCTCGGGCACGCCCGATCTGCAGGATCTGGCCGGTCGCCCCACGGAAGACATAAGCGCCCGGGCTGTCCGGTAGCGCTTCGAGTTCCCCGCGCGGCAGACGGGGTACGGTGCCGGTGGCGTAGGCTTTATCCCAGGCTTTTTGCAACCGCGCGTCATCGGCGCGGGTCAGGGCGTCTTGCAGAAAGCGCCAGACGATCAGGGCATCGTCCAGCGCCCGGTGGCGCGCATCGATCGTGTAGCCGCCGCGTGCAATGATGGCGTCCAGGCCATGCCGGCTGTGTTCCGGGTCCAGCGCGCGGGAGAATTTTACCGAGCACATCACCGGCGCGTCCCAAGGCTTGCGCTCGGCCTCGAAGGCAGCGCGCAGAAAGCCGTAGTCAAAGCGTGCGTTGTGGGCAACAAATACGGCACCACTGAGCTTGGCCCACACCGTGTCGGCAATCTCCGCGAAAGCGGGCGCGTCCGCCACCATCTCGTCGGTGATGCCGATCAGTGCCTGGATGCGGGCAGGAATGGGGATGCCGGGATTGACCAGGGTGCTCCACTGTCCGAGCAGTTGATCACCTTCGGTGAGCAGGATGGCGATTTCGGTGATGCGGTCACGGCTCGGATCTGCGCCGGTGGTTTCAAGGTCGACAATCGCGAGGCGGGGTAACAGCATGGCGGCAAGAAGCGGGGTGGTCTGACGTCAGCCGTCATGTTAAAGCCTCGGTGCGTGGTTCAGACCGCCGGGCACCAGATCTGGTTGAAATTCAGCCCGATCAAAGCCTTGTCTCGTGCCATGACGGCAATGATTTTCAGGTTCGGGTCTTGCGCGGTCGCCCGGATCACGGGCTTCAGCATGGGCACGCCGTGCGCGTTGCTCAGTACCGCGACGACGGGGGTGTTGGCGGCCGGCCCGCGTTTCTGCACCACGCCGACTTCGCCGTTGGAAAGCTTGACGATGGTGCCCGGCGGATAGATGCCGACATCTTTGACCAGGATGCCGGGGAAGGGGTTACGCCCGTTGTCTGACAGCTCAACGTAGGCGATTTTCGTCGCCTCGCTCGCAATCATCGGTTTGCGATGCGTACGGGGGCTGACTTTGGCAGCGAATATGTCCGCTGTCTGCAGAATCATGGCGGCTTCGCAAGGCGCTGCGATCCGTCGCGGGTAGCCCTTGCCCTCGGGTTTCTCGTGATGTTCGTGCACGGCGCACAGCCAATCTGCATCGTCCACGCCACACTGCTGCAGGATCTCGCAGCTTTGTGCGGGATGCAGGTCAACGGCTTCCCGCTGGTGCGTACTGAGGGGTTCGCGTTGATTGCACAGCTGAAGCTGCAAAGCGAGCATGCCAACGTTCATGGAAAGCGCGGCGCACACCAGGCTTTGGCGGGTGTCCTGGCCCCAGCCCGCGCGTCGGGCGATCATGTTGGAAATGGCCGCGCTGTGAACGGCGTGGGCGATCGGGTACTTGCGCTGATCCATCAGCATGATGGCAGCGAGCACCATGTCGGCATGCCGCTCACTGAGCTGCATGAGGAGCGTGGCCATTTCGCGAACCTCAAGCACCAGCGAGCCGTCTGCCGCGCGCGTCTGAAGTACCAGCCCCAGCTGGGCCTGAATGTTCTCCCAGTCGCGCAGCGGGTCTCGGCGCGCCGTGGCCGACGAGGCAACCGGATTGGCGCGGAAACTGACGGTATCCACGTACAAGCCGCGCTCAATGAGGGACTCGATCTGTGCGTCTCGCTCAATGACAAATCCGCGGCGCAGCAACAGACGCCCCGCGCTGTCGTATACGTCCCACGCCAACGGCTGATTGCGCTGCAACTGCTCCGTTCGCAGTCTCAATCGCTCTGTCGATGTCTCCATATAGACGCTCCTGGCGTCGGCAGGCGCCCCCCCCACATGACACCGCGCATCCCACTGCGACGCGCCTGCGCGGATGAGGAGTCTATTACCTAGGTATCGCTAACACGCATGTAACGGCTGCATCGTGGGTAAGACTTAAGTCGGGCTTACGAACGGTCACAATGGCTGCTCAACGCGCACCGGACTGGCTCAACTGATCTGGAAGTAGGGGTAGGACTTCTGGGCGATTTTCGACTCCCGCTGGGCCTGCTGGACGCCCGGATCTTGCGGTTTGTCCCACCACAGGGCGCGACCGGCCTGGCGCTCCTCAATCTGCTCGGGATGTTGTTCCAGCCACGCGTTCATGAACTGAGTGAATTCTGAGGTGTAGGCCATGTTCGTCTCTCTGAGGTATTCAACGTTTATCGAGGGGTTTGTCGTTGTGGCGCTCTCGTACGATGCGGACGACGTCCGTCAGGCGGCGGACTGAACGCATCACCTTGGCGAGATGCAGGCGATTCTTGACCTGGATGGTGAAATGAATGATCGAGTTGGCGCTGCGCTCGTTCTCCATATTCACGTTCTGGATGTTGGCCTCAAGGTCGGCGATGGCAGCCGCGACACGGGCAAGGACGCCACGGCGATGGTGTACGAGGACCCGAACCCCGACGTCGAACAAGCGGTCCGAGCCCGGCTCCCACTCCACATCGACCCAACGGTCACGTTCCGAAGAGTGGTTGCGGGTCAGCGCCGGGCAATCGTTGACGTGGATTTCCAGCCCCTGGCCCTTGCGCAGCATGCCCACAATGGGGTCGCCCGGGATCGGGCGGCAGCAGCGCGCCATCTGCACCGCCATGCCCTCGCCCCCCTGAATCAGGATCGGCGCTGCCGGGCGGTGCTTCTGCTTGGGTGATTCGCCATTGACCGAATCCTGCTCGTCCTGCAGGTCGACAAGCCTGCGGGCGACCATGGCTGCAAGGCGCTTGCCCAAGCCGATGTCGGTATAGATGTCGTCGCGGTGGCGCGCGCTGAACTCGCGCAAAAATCTGTCCCATGCGGAAGTGCCAATGTCGGACAGTGAAAGACCAAGCTGACGGATCGCCTGCGAGAGTAGCCGCTCGCCAAGGTGGGTTGCTTCCTCCTGCTGCACGGTTTTGAGGAAGTGGCGGATCTCCGCCCGTGCTTTGCCGGTGCGCACGTAGGAGAGCCACGCAGGATTCGGGTGCGCGTGCTGAGCAGTGGTGATGTCGACCTGATCACCATTCTTGAGTTCGGTACGCAGGGGACGCAATTCGCCGTTGATGCGGCAGGCGACGCAGCGATTGCCGACGTCGGTATGCACGGCATACGCAAAATCGACTGCGGTGGAGCCCCGCTGAAGGTTGAGGATTCGCCCCTTTGGGGTGAAGACGAACACGTCGCCCGGGAACAGGTCGATCTTGACGTGCTCAAGGAATTCAGAGGAATCGCCCGAGGTTGACTGCAATTCGAGCAAGGACTGTAGCCAGTTGTGCGTCTTGCGCTGCAGATCCGAGAGAGACTCCGCCGTGTCGTCTTTGTACAGCCAGTGCGAGGCTACCCCCGACTCGGCCACCGCGTGCATCTCCAGCGTACGGATCTGCACTTCGACCGGCATGCCTTGCGGGCCAATCACGGTGGTGTGGAGCGACTGATAGCCGTTGGCCTTGGGCAGGGCAATGTAATCCTTGAACTTGCCCGGCACCGGTTTGAACATTTCGTGCAGGGCGCCCAGCGCGAGGTAGCAGCTGGCGGTTTCCTTGACCAGAATGCGAAAACCGTAGATATCCAGCACCTGCTCAAAACTGAGATGCTTTTCGACCATCTTGCGATAGATGCCGAAGAGATGCTTCTCGCGGCCATAGACTTCGGCGTCGACACCCCAGGACGGCAGACGCTCACGCATGGTGTTCATCAGGCGCGTGACCATCTCGCGCCGGTCTCCGCGGACTTCCCGCAGGGCCTTGGCCAATACGCGGAAGCGCATTGGGTAAGTGTTCTTGAAGGCAAGTTCCTGCAGCTCGCGAAACAGCGTGTTCAGGCCGAGGCGATTGGCAATCGGGGCAAAGATTTCCAGCGTCTCTCGGGCGATCCGCCGACGCTTGTCCGGCCGCACTGCGTCCAGCGTACGCATGTTGTGGAGGCGATCGGCGAGCTTGATGAGGATGACGCGAACGTCGCGCGCCATGGCGAGGAACATCTTGCGATAGTTCTCTGCCTGCGCTTCCTGATAGGTTTTGAATTCGATGCGGTCGAGTTTGGAGACACCGTCGACCAGTTCTGCCGCTGTCTTGCCGAACTGCGCGGCAATGTCTTCCTTGGTGACGTCACTGTCTTCCATGACGTCGTGGAGCAGGCCCGCTATCAGGGCTTGCGCATCCAGATGCCACTGCGCAAGGATCTCGGCCACAGCCAGCGGGTGCGAGACATAGGGCTCGCCGCTGATGCGGAATTGGCCGGCATGGGCCTGTGAAGCGAGGAGGAAGGCCTGCTGGAGCCTCAACAGGTCATCTGTCTTGAGATAACGCGCGGCTTGCACGCGCAGGCGCTCGAATTCCACCTCTTCGAGAAAGTCCGAGCCGCCGGTGTGTGCCTCCGGCAAAGGGCGAGTTACTTGCCCGCCTTCTACCCGCAACAAAGCTGCAATGTTGCCGGGAGATGATGCAGCGTGTGCGTCGGGCTTGGGCTCCACTTCACAGCCTTTCGAAGCGATGGCAAGCCCGCTGCACGCAATCAGCCCTGGTGGCGAGTCAGCATTTCCCGGCCGATCTTGCCGGCCGCGATCTCGCGCAGTGCGATCACGGTGGGCTTATCGCGGTCGGCCTCCACCAAGGGAGTGCTGCCGGCGGTGAGCTGGCGGGCACGGTAGGTGGCTGCCAGGGTCAGCTCGAAACGATTCGAGATGTTGGGCAGGCAATCGTCAACGGTGATACGGGCCATGGTGAAGTCCTTGTTTCTTATACAGCAGGGAGAAAAACTTCCGGGTTGCGCTGGCGTACCAACGCAGTGCGCAAGCGCGCTGCGCACACGATGGCACACAGCTCTTCGAGCGCAACTTGCAAGTCATTGTTAATTATAACGTAAGCGAACTGGTCTACCTGACGCATTTCGTGATGCGCGGCTGCAACGCGTTTCTGGATGATTGCTTCGCTGTCGGTACCACGGCCACGCAGGCGTTGTTCGAGGGTGGCAAAGCTCGGAGGCAGGATGAAAATACTGACGGCGTCCGGGAAGAAGCGCCGAACCTGTTCGGCACCCTGCCAGTCGATTTCCAATAATACGTCCTGGCCAGCAGCAAGCTGCATTTCGAGCCAGAGGCGTGAGCTGGCGTAGTAATTGCCATGCACCTCGGCCCACTCCAGAAACTCATTCTCGTCCCGCCGGGCCATGAAGTCGCTGACAGTCGTGAAGTGATAGGCGACACCATCTGTCTCCCCTTCGCGAGGCGCGCGCGTGGTGTACGAGACAGACAGGCGGACGCGCGGGTCTCGCGCCAGCAGGCCCCGTACCAGGGTGGTTTTACCGGCACCAGAGGGGGCAGAAACAATGAAAAGTGATCCGGGCATGGCGGGGCTCTTGTGAAGGGGGTTATTCGAGGTTTTGCACCTGCTCGCGCATCTGCTCGATATAGACCTTCAGATTGACGGAGATGTCTGTCAGTTGCGGTGCGACCGCTTTCGATCCCAGGGTGTTCGCTTCGCGATTGAGTTCCTGCATCAGGAAATCCAGCCGTTTCCCGACTGCGCCACCTTTGTTCAAAATACGTTCCAGCTCGTCCAGGTGGGTTTCAAGGCGGGTAATTTCTTCGGCAACATCGGCACGCTGAGCAAACAGCGTGACCTCCTGGCGGATGCGGTCTTCATCGAGGGTGGCTACCGCCTCGCGCAGGCGCTGAGTCAGCCGTTCGCGGTAATCAGCAACGGCTGCCGGGACCAGTGGCGCGGCTGTCGCCACGCACTCGCGCATCTTGCCGAGCCGGTCGCGCAACATTTCGACGAGTTTGCCACCCTCGCGCGCGCGCGACGCCTTGAAGTCTGCCAAGGCCGCCTGGGTCAGTTCTTTCACCGCTGCGAGCAGTGCATCGGGGTCTGCAGCTTGCTCGGCCAGCATGCCTGGCCAGCGCAGGATCTCGTTTGCACTGAAAGGGATGGCATCGGGCAGCACGCGGCGAACCTGATCCTGAGCGGCACATAACTGGCCGAGAAGTGCAGTATTGACTGTCAGGTCTGTCTTCTGCGTACTGCCCGTCTGTAAGCCGATCCGGCACTCGACCTTGCCGCGTGTTACGCTGGCGCTGATGAGCTCACGTACGGCGGGCTCGGTAAAACGCAGATCCTCAAAAATGCGGAATGTGAGATCGAGATAGCGGGAGTTGACGCTGCGCAACTCGATTTGCATCGAAGCACCCCCGATGTCCCGGGTGAGGGCCGCGTAGCCGGTCATGCTGTATACCATTGGAATCCTTCCTGCGGGAGGCTGGCCTTGCGTTCCGGGCCTTTACACTTGTGAAACAAAGCCGGAGAATCCCCCGGCTAGCGGATCATAACGCCCGATTACATGGCCTCTCAAGTCAATTCACCTCTGCCACCAGGCTTTCAGCTCGAACAGTACCGCATCGAGCAACAGCTCAGCCTGGGGGGCTTCTCGATCGTGTATCTGGCTACCGATGCAGAGGCCCGGCCCGTGGCGATCAAGGAGTATTTGCCTAATTCGCTTGCCCTGCGTAAAGCGGGGGAGATCGAGCCGCAGATTTCTGAAGAGCATCAGGCCGCGTTTCGCTATGGCATGAAGTGTTTCTTTGAAGAAGGGCGTTCGCTGGCGAAGCTCATGCATCCAAACGTGGTGCGAGTGCTGAACTTCTTCCGTGCGAACGGGACGGTATATATGGTCATGCAGTTCGAGCGTGGCCGTACCTTGCAGGATTTCATCCAGCGCAATAAGGGCCATATCAAGGAACGCTTCATCCGCGGCGTATTCACGCGCTTGCTCAATGGTTTGCGCGAGGTTCATGCGCATAAATTGCTCCATCTGGATATCAAGCCGTCCAATATCTATCTCCGCAACGACGGTGCCCCTGTGTTGCTGGATTTCGGCGCGGCGCGGCAGACGCTGGCGCAGGACACGCCGATGCTCAAACCCATGTACACGCCGGGGTTTGCGCCGCCCGAGCAGTTTCTTGACCGCGAGCATCTCGGGCCATGGAGTGATATTTACAGCATTGGCGCGGCGATGTATGCCTGCCTGGCTGGCGGGCCGCCGCAGCGCTCTGATGAGCGCATCAAGAAAGACCAGATGGAGCCTGCGACCAAGCGGTGGACAGGTGAGTATTCCCCGCACTTGCTTGAAACCATTGACTGGTGTCTGAATCTTGACCCGCTGGCGCGGCCACAAAGTGTGTATGCCCTGCAGAAAGCTTTGCTGACACGCGCGCGCCATGTCCCCAACAAAGTGCCGGCGACCCTGCTTGAACGTGTGGGAACCCGGCTCAGATCGCTGATTGGCAGATCATGAAGTTCACCATCTATCAGGAAAGCCGCCCGGGCGCCCGACCCAATAATCAGGATCGGGTTGCCTATAGCTATACCCGCGATGCGCTGTTGATGGTGATTGCGGATGGCATGGGCGGGCATCTGCATGGCGAGATTGCTGCGCAGATCGCGGTGCAGTACATCACGGAGTCTTTTCAGCGGAATGCTACGCCGCATGTCAAGGACGAACTGCTGTTTCTGTCGCGCTGCCTCGGGAATGCACATGCGGCGATTCAGGATTACGCGTTCGACAAGAACCTCCCCGAAGCGCCACGTACGACGATCGTGGCGTGTCTTGTGCAGAACAGCGTGGCTTTCTGGGCACATGCTGGGGACTCCCGGCTGTATCTGATGCGTCGCGGGCGGACGATTCAGCAGACCAAGGATCACTCGCGGTTGCAAATGATGCTTGATCAGGGCCTGATCGATGAAGAGGCCGCGCTGCACCACCCGGCGCGAAACCGGATTTTCAGTTGCCTGGGAGGGTCCCATTCGCCCCAGATCGAGTTCTCGTCGCCCGTCCCTTTGTTTGCCAACGACCTGGTCGTAATGTGCACCGACGGGGTGTGGGGTAACCTCGCTCCGGACGAGATTCTCGAGAAGCTTTCCGACGCAGATGTACTTCAGGCTTCGCCCAAGTTGCTGGATCGCGCCGAGCAGAACGGTGCGCTGACCTGCGACAACCTCTCGATGCTCGCTTTACGTTGGCACGATGATTACGTGATGGAACAGGCTACGGCGATTTCGACCGAGGGCATGGCCGCAGACGGCATCACGACCAAGATGGAGGGCTTTGCGCGTCATCGCCCGCCAGAAGGCACCAATCTGTCAGACGCCGAGATTGAAAACGCGATTGACGAGATCAACCTGGCGATCAAGAAGTTCTCACGCTTCGACCCAGGCAAATAGCCTCAGGGTGTCGCAGTGCCTGAGCGTGGATTCCATTTTCAACGGACAAAGTGATGACAAGACCTTCCGGGCGGGAGCCTGAGCAATTGCGTGCAGTGCAGATCACACGAAGTTTCACCCGCCATGCAGAGGGATCGGTATTGGTCGAGTTTGGCGACACCCGGGTGCTTTGCACCGCAACGGTGGAGGAAGGTGTGCCGCCCTTTCTGAGAGGTAAAGGGCAGGGGTGGGTGACGGCGGAGTACGGCATGTTGCCCCGGTCTACCCATACGCGTTCAGCGCGAGAAGCGGCGAAAGGGAAACAGAGCGGTCGAACCCAGGAAATCCAGCGCCTGATCGGGCGCAGCCTGCGAGCGGTGGTCGACCTCACCGCGCTCGGTGAACGCCAGATCATTGTCGACTGCGACGTGTTGCAGGCCGATGGTGGGACGAGGACAGCTTCGATCACTGGGGCCTGCGTGGCGGTTCACGATGCACTGGAGAAGCTGATTGAGGACGGGCGGCTTGACGCTTCGCCCCTGCGCGACTGGGTCGCCGCTGTCTCTGTTGGCATTGTGGATGGTGTGCCGGTTCTCGATCTTGACTACCCGGAAGACTCGGCTTGTGACACCGACATGAACGTGGTGATGACCGGGCGCGGCGGGTTTGTCGAGCTGCAGGGGACAGCAGAAGGGGTGCCGTTCTCCGGGCAAGAGTTGAGTGCCTTGCTGGCGCTGGCCGAGCGAGGAATTGAGCGTTTGGTTGCGCTGCAGAAGGCAGCGGTCAGCAATTGATAGCTGGACAAGTGGCATGCCGCAATGCGCTGTAAACCTCGGACGACCCTGGTTTGTATTGAAGTGATGGGAGGGTATGGCCGATGGCGATTTCACTGAAGGACTTGCTTGCGCGTAATGCAGAATGGTCCGCGAACGCGCGTACACGTGACCCGGCTTTCTTTTCGCGTCTGGTGTCGCAGCAGAATCCAGAGTTCATGTGGATCGGCTGCTCCGACAGCCGTGTGCCGGCGAATGAAATCATTGGGCTGGCGCCGGGCGAAGTGTTTGTTCACCGGAATGTGGCCAACGTTGTGGTGCACACCGATCTGAATTGCCTGTCCGCACTGCAGTATGCGGTGGATGTTCTCAAGGTGCGACACGTGCTGATCGTCGGCCACTACGGCTGCGGCGGGGTGACTGCGGCCATGCGGGATATGCGACTGGGCTTGGTCGACAACTGGCTGCGACACGTTCAGGATGTACGCGACAAGTATCGTCAGCGCCTGATGGCGCAGGCAGACCTGGATCTGCGTGCAGATCGCCTGTGCGAGCTCAACGTGGTCGAGCAGGTCTTGAACGTGAGCGAGACCACTGTACTCCGGGACGCTTGGGCACGCGGGCAGGAGGTATCGGTCAACGGCTGGATGTACAGTCTGGCCGACGGTCTGGTTCGAGAGCTTGGCGCTGAGGTGGGCCGCGAGTCTGAGGCCAAGGATGTATACGAAGCTTCTGTTCAGGCGGTACTTCAGAAGATATGAGTAGCAGCGAGGCGCATGGCGCCGGGCGTTGGTCTCGCGCGATATTGGGCGCGCTATACTCCGCGCACTAATTTTGGGGTTTGCACATGAACGTTACATCTCCTGCAGCCAGGTACCAGAGAGGCAATACCGTATCCGGGCTTTTGATCGGGCTATTGATCGGGATCCTGATCGCGGCGGGAATAGCGGCTTATATCAATTTTGGGCCCAAGCCCTTCGTGTTGCCCAAGCCGGACTCCTCGGCAAGCAAACCGCTTCAGAGTGCGCCCGCGGCGGGCGGAAATACCCCGATAGCCCTGCCAGGGAAGCCGGGTGATCGCCCTGTCACGACGACGCAGACACCCGCCAGCAGTCAATCTGCCGCAGCAGAAGGCGAGAAAAGCAAGTTTGACTTCTACAAGATTCTGCCGGGCGGGGAAACTGCATCTGCTCCCGCACCTGCAAAACCAACCGAGACGCCGAGTGACAAGGTGGCGCTGCAAGCAGGGGCCTATCAAGATCCTTCCGAGGCCGACAACCTGAAAGCGCGGCTCGCAATGATGGGGGTAGAAGCCAAGGTGCAGCGTGTTGATCTGGGGGAGAAGGGGGTTTTCTATCGCGTTCGCCTCGGACCGTTTGATACGCCTGCTGACGCCGACGAGATGCGCGCAAAACTTGCATCCGAAGGGATAGAAACCAGCGTCGTGAAGTCCAACCCCAAAGCCGCGGTAGCGGCGACTGCGAAACACTGAACAGAACGGAGCGAGAAGGCATGACTCGGAGAAACAGTCTCAAACAGTTGCTGGTAGTCCTTGCGTTGGGTTTTTTGGGTAGCGCACAGGCGGCAGCACCTGAAATCAAGACGATCAACCCACCGCAGCCGAGTGGGACGTCCAGCCAGATCGAAGTGCTGGAGTTCTTTTCCTACGCCTGCTCGCATTGTTACAGCCTCGATCCGAAGTTGCGCAAGTGGGAAGCAGCACAGAAGAGTGATGTTGTCGTGAAGCGTGTGCCTGTCTCATTTGGCAGAGCCTCGTGGGCTGCCTTGGGGCGCATCTACACAACGCTGGAGGCGATGAAGCTTGCAGACAAGTTCGGCCCGGCCGTCTTTGATGCCATCCAGCAAGGGCAGGTGAAACTTCAGGACGAGAAGACCCGTAATGAGTGGCTGGTGAAGACGGGCATCGACGTGAAGGCTTTCAACGATACCTGGCGCTCTTTCGGCGTCGAGTCCCTGAGCAGACGTTACGAACAGTTGGCAGTGTCGTACAAGATTGATGGCGTGCCGACCTTGGCCGTGAATGGCAAATTCAAGGTCGTGGGCGACGATGACGAGACCCTGAAAGCGGTCGATAGCCTGATCCAGAAGGCGCGCAACGGCAAGTGACCGCCCCGAAAATCTGGATTACGGGAGCCTCAAGCGGGATCGGGCAGGCTTTCGCGCACCATTACGCGACGCGCGGTGCGACGCTGGGCTTGGTTGCACGTCGCGTCGGTGTGCTTGACGCGCTGGCCGCGCGGCTGCCCGGTACACACGCTGTCTATGCCGCCGACGTGTGCCAGCCGGAGTCATTGGCCGCGGCGGCAGCGGATTTTTGCAATCGCTTCGGCGTTCCGGACATCGTGATCGCCAACGCCGGCGTGTCCGTCGGGACGCTCACGGAAGAGCGCGACGACTATGAAGCGTTTGAGACCGTTTTCCTGACCAATGTGCTCGGCATGGTGGCGAGTTTTCGTCCATTCGTGGCCGACATGCGCCGTCGCGGATCCGGGCAACTCGTGGGAATCTCGTCGGTAGCCGGTGTGCGGGGCCTCCCCGGGGCTGGCGCCTACAGTGCCTCGAAAGCGGCCGTCAGCCGTTACCTTGAGAGCTTGCGGGTCGAGTTGCGGCACTCGGGTGTCAAGGTGACCGAGATCCGGCCGGGGTTCATCCGTACGCCCATGACGGACGTGAATCCCTACCGGATGCCGTTTCTTCTGGAGGTGGACGACGCCGTGCGCCGTTTTGCGGCGGCGATTGACCGTGGGGTGTCGCAGGCGACGATTCCCTGGCAGATGGCTGTGGTGGCGAAGCTGCTGCCTCTCGTGCCCAATACCTTGTATGACCGTTACGCCGCGCGGGCACGCAGAAAGCCTCGAAGACTCGAGGGTTGAGCGCTTGTTCGGGCGCAGACTCTCCTTCAGGCTTGTGGGGCCTTGCGGGGAAGTGTGAGCGTGAAGGTTGCCCCTGCCTGTTCTGCACTCTCAACGTGAATTGTCCCGCCCAGAATCCCGGTCACGATGTTGTGCACGATATTCAGGCCCAGACCAGATCCTTCTCTTCCGAGCTTGGTGGTAAAGAACGGGTCAAAAATACGCTTCAGGTTGGCGGCTGAAATGCCACAGCCATTGTCATGGCATGAAAGCGTGATGCTTCCATCGTCCAGCACCGCTGCGCTGAGGGTGATCAGGCCTTCATCCTGAGCGTCGAAGGCGTGAAGTACCGCATTATTGAGCAGGTTGGTAATGACCTGCCCGAGCGGGCCCGGATAGCTGTCCAGGCTGATGCCAGCCGGGATCCGGGTTTCGATGGTGTGAGAGGTCTTTCTGAACACCGGGTGCATGGTGACGATGATTTCGTTGACCACTTCCGCCAGATCAAACTCCCGGCGCTGGGAGCTGGTCTGATCCACCGCTACCTGCTTGAACGAAGTGATGAGCTCTGCGGCGCGTTGAAGATTTCGGATCAGAATATCTGAGGCATAAGTTGTTTCATCAACATGCTCATCGAGTACAGACTTACGCAAGCCTGCTGAGATCTTCTGCCTGAAATCTCGATTCATGTCGCGTAACGTGGTTGCGACGATGAGACTATTGCCAATCGGCGTATTGAGTTCATGCGCGATCCCGGCTACCAGTGAGCCGAGAGCGGCAAGCTTCTCTGAGCGGACCAGTTCCTCCAGGGTTCGCCGCAGATGGTCCAGTGTTTTCTCCAGCTCTGCGTTGGCATTCGCCAGATCGCGCGTCCGATCTTTTACACGCTGTTCCAGAGAGAAATTGAGCTCCTTGACCTGGCGTTGCGCGTCCTGAAGTTGCGTGATGTCGACAATTGCGATGAGCTGACATTCCTCGTCGTTGAGGCTGATTTTTCGCGCATACAACTGGCAGTCTCTCGGCTCGCCAGTGGTGGCGACCAGGCGCAGATCGGCACTCGCGTTATCTTTGTTCTCGTCCAGCATCGTGGCCAGCCAGGCCCGGAAGTCTTGCCCGCCGTTGAGCGCCGGGCTGGTCTCCAGGTGGGCTTCGATATCGCCAAATGCGCTGCGGAAAGACGGGTTGCGGTTCACACAGTGACCGTCCGTGCGCCGGAAAAGCGCCAACGGGATAGGGGAACTCTGGAAGATCGAAGAGAATCGCAGCTCACTGTCTTGCAGTGCTTCCAGCGTTTGCTGCCGAGAGAGTTCTGCGCCCGCCCGAGAGGCACCGATCTGTGCGAGAGATTGCACTTCTTCCAGATTCCCGGGTGGTGCGCTGAAGAAGAGCGCCAGATGGCCCACGACATTATGCTGTGGGTCCAGGATAGGCTCTGCCACCAGGGTCTCATAAGCCAGTACCGAGCGGAGGATGATGTCATCATCCTGGTGCTGCTTGGCATGCGATACGTAGATCTGTGAGCTGGCACTTTCGATGGCCGACGCAATCGTCTTGTCTTTCGGGTAGGACCCGATCAGCAGGTTCGTTGTGCTGGTACCCCAGGTGCAGCACACATCAATGCTTACTTCGTCGTGCAGGGCGACGTAAGCGCCGCATGCCCCGGCGCCGCGCGCCACGATGCTCTGAATCTGCTCCAGGAACAGTCGGGGGTCGTGGGCGGCGCTAATCCGGGCGATGTTGTGCAGGGCGTCCGATATCGTGTGACGGTTGGTCACGTCAGTCATGACAACGACCCATTGCTGCAATTTTCCCTGCTCATCGCGGATGGGTTGCAGATCGATGGCCACCCAGTAGGCCTTGCCCGATGGGCTGCGGCAGGGCAATTCAGCTATCGACTGCGTCTGCTCCGAGGCAAAGGCCTGTGAGATGGCGGCCAGTCGGGTCACGGCGTCAGCATTACCTCCACCCAACAAGTCAGGGAGCTCGCTGCCGATCGGGTTCGTCCCCGGGGCCAGGCTGCGCTCGGCAAAGGCCCGGTTGAACCAGATGATTGAGCCGATTGAATCGGTCAGTACCACCAGATTGGTGGTCATCCGGACCACCGTGGCCAGGCGCCGGATTTCATCGTCGGCGTGCTGACGCTCGGTGATGTCTTCTACTACCGCAACAATCCGCTGCGCTTTCCCTTTGCTGTCACGGATGGTGTTGTTGTACCACTGGCAGACGATGGTGTTGCCATCAGCCCGACTATTCTTTTGCTTGTCGAGCGGTGCGCTTGGCACGTCTTCGTCATCGGATGGCTGAAGTGCTGTGTCGTTGTGACGGCTGTTCAGCATGCTGACGGATCGGCCCAGGACCTCTTCGCGATGCCAGCCAAAGATGCGAACCGCAGCCTCATTCCAGTCAAGAATATGCCATTCAAGATCAAACTCAATTACCGCCAGCGGACTTTGATCGACCAAGGCACGCAGGCGTTGCTCACGATCCCGCAAAGCCGACTCCACCCGCATCCGCTCACGCAGGTCAACCTCCAGTGTGCGATTCTTCTGTTCCAGCGTGCGGAACAGGTTCTGCAATGCAAGCCGAGTGATTTCAAGCTGTGCCTCAACCTCCCCGATCTCATCGCGGCAAAGCGGCACAATGGTGGCACTCAACTCCCCTTCGGCGAGTTGCTTGGCCTCGTGCGACAGACGCTTGAGCGGGCGCCCGACGCGATAGTGCAATACCGCCAGGATCAGGCAGGCGCTGAACAACAACTGCAAGACGAGTGCGCCTGCGAGAGATACCAGCTGCGCACCGAAGCCCGAGGTAAACACCTCGTCGGACATTTCGAGGCGGACTCTCCCGATGACGGCGCCACGGTGCAGCACTTCACGCTCGATGTTGTAGATTTTTCCCACCCGCCGCTCGGCCTCTTCACGAAAGACAAAGCGCCCGAGTTGCGGGTCCAGTACTTCGACAGAGACCAGCGGCGCATCCTTCATGACGGCTTCGGCCAGTGCGGCAGCAGACTCGCTGTCGATCGCCCACAGACTCTCGCGAACTCCCAGAGCAAGGACGTCGGCATTGTGCTGCAAGGATTGCGTGATCTCGCGGTCCAGGCTGTCGTAGTAGAACAAGCGCGTCAGATAGGCGCCGACGAGGAGCGCCGGGACGAGGACACCAAGCAGCACAGCGGAAACCAGTGCCTGCCTGATGGTCACGTTCATTTTCGACACCTTGCCCTCCCTGTCTGTGCGGCGATCACTGGGGCGGTGCCGTTTCCGGCGGGTTGATCAGGGCCATGCCGGCCCCTTTACCCAGCCATTCGAGCAGTGCGTGGGGCTCGATCGGACGACAGTAGAGGAAGCCCTGTGCTTCGTCGCAGCCCAAGGCCTTGAGCGTCTCGGCCTGCGCGGCGGTTTCCACGCCTTCGGCAATGACCGAGAGGCCGAGCTTGTGCCCCAGGTCGATTACCAGCTCCGGGATGCGGCGTGCGCGTTCGTCGCTCGCGATATCCACGATGAAGCCCCGGTCGATCTTGAGCCGGTCGACTTGCAGGCGTTGCAGATAGGACAGGGACGAGAAGCCCGTGCCGAAATCGTCCACGGCGACCCGCACACCGAGACCCTTCATGGTCTCCAGCGTGCGACCCAGAAAATCGATCTCTTCCATGGCTACCGATTCCGTGATCTCTAGTTCGATCAGAGTTGGGTCCACGCCGCTATCGGCCAGGGCTGATTGCACGGAAGCGATGAAGCGCGGATGGCGGAACTGGGCGACGGAAATATTGATGGCCATACTGATGCCCGGGAAGCCCTTGCGCGAGAGCTCTGCCTGCTGGAAACAGGCCATTCTCAACACCCACTCACCGATGCCAATGATCATGCCCGAGTGCTCGGCGATCGGAATGAAGCGGCTGGGCTCGATCAGGCGGCCGTCTTCCGAGCGCCAGCGCAGCAAGGCTTCAATGCCGCAGACCTTGCTCGTCGAGAGATCGATTTGCGGCTGGTAGACGAGGAACAGACGCTGGCGTTCGATCGCAACCCGCAAGGATTGCAGCAAGCGCGAGCGCTCGCGGATTTCCAGCGCCATGTCGCGGGTGAAGAACGCATACTCCCCGCGGTGATGGGTTTTGGCCCGGCGCAGGGCGAGGTAGGCGTTCTTCAAGGCTTCTGCACCATCGCCATCGACGTCCACCAGATGCGCGATGCCCATGGTGACGGAGAGCACGACGTCTTGCCCGTGCAGCACAAACGGGGCGCGGAAAATCGCTTGCAGGTTGGCCGGGAGCAGTAGCTCGATCTGGCCGAGCACAGCAAAGGTGTCGGCGGCCAGTCTGGCCAGGTTGCACTGGCTGCCGAGGGTCGTGCGCATTCGGGCGGCGACAGCCTTGAGCAGGTCGTCTCCGTACTGGTGGCCCAGTGCGTCATTGGTGTCCGCAAACCCGTCGATGTCGATCAGCGCCAAGGTATAGCGGCCACGCTCGCCGCCCAGCAGACGCTCATCCAGTTTATTGATCAGGCTGCGGCGGTTGGGAAGGGTGGTGAGCGAATCAAAGTAGGCGAAGTCATGCAGCTGCGAGAAGAGCAGGGTGTTTTCAAGCCCGATCGAGATATTTGAGCAGAACACCTCCAGCAACTGCCGGCTGGCGTCATCGATATTGATCGCGGAGTCCAGATAGGCCGCCATGTTGCGCTGGGTGCGGCTGCCAAAGAACAGTACGGTGTACTGTTCCGAAAACACGTGCTGCCCTTTGTCCAGACAGGCGATCAGGGCGTGCTTGACGCGATCTTCATGGATGTCGTCAAGCGGCATGTTGATCATGTCGGCATAACGGCCCGCCGCAGCGATGACCAGGGTGCCGTCGCTCGGCGCCGGGCTTAGCTCGGGCGGGCGTTGCACACAGATCAGCCCCTCGGGTTGCACGCCGAGGAGGGCGGCCATCTGGGTGATGACACCGGCGGCGAAGTTGCGGATGCCGGAGAGCGCGAGCAGTTCGCCCGTGGCGTGCACGATCATGTCCAGACCACGGCGACTGGTGTTGATGGTGCGGATCTGGCGGTAGGAGCGGATTGCCGAAGTCAGCGTCGTAAACAGCTTGTTACGGGTGAGCTCGGACTTGGTCTTGTAATCGTTGATGTCGTAGTCGCGAATCGCGTCCATCTCTGGCGCATAGCCGGGCTGCCCGGTGCGCAGGATGATGCGCGTCTCGCTCATCTTGAATTCATTGCGGATCGTGTGGACGAGCTGCAAGCCGGAATCTTCCTGCTCCATGACGACGTCGAGCAGGATGACGGCGATATCCGGCGGACTGGCCAGGATTTCACGTGCCTGCGCTGCGGAGTCCGCATGCAGGAAAACCAGCGGGCACCCCAGTATTTCGGTGCCGCGCAGCGCAAACGTGGTTGTGGTGTGAACGTCCGGGTCGTCGTCGACGATCAGCACGTTCCAGGGCGGGCGTTTTTGTTCGGTCTTGACGACAGTCGTCAGGCCGCTTCCGGCTTCGTCGGCGAACACCAACTCGTCGTCAAGGGCTTTATTCACCACGATTGTGCCTCCCAGATGTCAGTGCGCCCCTTTCCGCGGAGCGACTCCATGTTTTTACGACAGCAGGCTTCCCAGGCTTGAATGAAATCGACACGAGAATCGCACCCCAGCGCGCGATTCCCGTGCAATGGACTATAGGCTGCTTGGGGCGGCGAAACGTGGCCGGAGCGCAACGCTTCGCCGCGTTGCACACAAGTTTGCCCTTATGGACGGGCGGATCGGGGCGGCGGGCCTGAGCCCAGCCCCGTCGGGCTCAGACGGTTTCCAGCGCCAGCAATTCGGCCATCGTCTGGTTGCGGCGGATCAGCCGCGTGGTGCTGCCCTCGATCAGCACCTCGGCGATCAAGGGCCGGCTGTTATAGGTGGACGACATGGCCGCCCCGTAGGCGCCGGTGTCGTGCAAAACCAGCAGATCGCCGACGTGCGCGGCGGGCAGAGGGCGGGTTTCCACAATGCCCCCTTCACCCTGTGTGAAAACGTCGCCGGATTCGCAGAGCGGCCCGGCCACAACGGTGTCGCGAAGCGGACGTGTCGAGACATCCGAACCGTCACGCGGGACGATGCTGATGGCGTGGTAGCTGCCGTACATGGAGGGGCGCACCAGCTCGGTAAAACCCGCGTCGACCAGCACAAAGTGGTTGTTGCCGACATCCTTGGTGGCGCGGACCTCGGTAAGCAGCATGCCCGATTCGGCGACGAGATAGCGTCCAGGCTCGATCTCCAGGTTCACCGCGTGGCCGAGATGGGCTTCCACCGCCTTGCGCGCGGCGTCCCACAGGCCGAAATAGTGCGCCGTGTCGATCACCGGATCGTCCTCGCGGTAGGGAATCGACAGGCCGCCGCCGGCCGAGATCGCCTCGATGTCTTGCCCGGCACGCTTGACCAGATCGACCATCGCGCCACAGACCTGCTGCAAGTGGCGGTAGTCGACGCCAGAGCCGATGTGCATGTGCAGGCCAACGAGCTTCAAGCCGTAGTGCGCGATCACCGCCAGCGCCGCGGGCAGGTCGCTGTGCCAGATGCCGTGCTTGCTGTGCTCGCCACCGGTATTGGTCTTGTTGCTGTGGCCATGGCCAAAGCCTGGGTTGATGCGCAGCCAGACGCGATGGCCCGGTGCCTTCTCGCCCAGCTGGTGCAGCATGTCGATCGAGCCGGCGTTCATCGGGATCTCGTTCGCGATCACCAGCGCCAGCGTTTCTTCGGTGGCGAGGTCGGCCGTGAACACGATCTCGCTCTTGCCCTGCTTCGAGCTGAAGCCGGCGGCCAGCGCACGGGTGATTTCGCCCGGCGAGACCGCGTCGACGGCCACGCCCTGCTCGCGCATCAGGCGCAGGATGTGGGTGTTCGAGCAGGCCTTCTGCGCAAAGCGGATGGTGTCGAACGCCTTCAGCGCGGCAATTCGCGCGCGAATGGTCTCGGCCTCATACACCCACACCGGGGTGCCATAGTCCGCTGCGATGTTCCGGATCAAGGCGAGGTCCAGCTTCTTTTTCATATCAGGCTTCCTGTCGATGAGCGTTGCGATTTATTCGGCCGCGGCGCCGATGAAGATCTTCTCGACGCGGCCCTGATTGAGGTGAAAGATCATGCCGCCATACACGGAGCCGGCAACAAAGGTTGCGTTGGCCTCGCTCTCCGGCTTGTTCCAGACCGTCTTGTAGGCCTTCTCGACCGCCTGGGCCGTGCTGCCGATCTGGATGCCACGGCGTGTCGCGCCGGCAAACGGCGCTTCCACGGTGATCATGCCCACCGTTTTCGGCGCACTCTTGGTGTCTGACACCATGTCGAGTTCCACGCCGCAGCCAGGGAAGCTCCACGCCTGGTGCCGTCCGCCGTCCGCGCCCCAGACGCGATCTTTGCCCTTCTTGACCGGGCAGCTGAGCAGTTTCAAGACCTCCGTGCCGGCGAGGCCGATGCGCAGCCCGCCAACATGGTCGGTTTTCATGAGTTCAAAGCCGGCATCCGCCAGCTTGTCTTCGGCGTTTGGCTCGGCAGCGAACGCCGCCGTGCTGGCCAGGCCGCACAGCAGAACCTTCGTGAGTACAGTCTTCAGTGTCATGTTTTTTATCCTCTGTAGGGGTGGTGCTTTACAGAGCATGCCCGAGTTCGCTATTTTAAGAAAATAGCGATTTGAGCGAACTGCATTCAATTTTGATATGGGAATCACCCACCGCCACATTGAAGTCTTCCGTGCTGTGATGCAGAGCGGCAGCGTGACCGGCGCCGCCGGGCTGCTGCACACCTCGCAGCCGACAGTGAGCCGCGAGCTGGCGCGGCTGGAGCAGGTGCTCGGCTTCAGCCTGTTTGACCGGGTGCGGGGGCGCCTCCAGCCTACAGCCCGTGCGCTGGCCCTGCATGACGAAGTGACGCGCTCTTTCCAGGGGCTGGAGCGCGTGATGGCCACCGCCCATGGCCTGCGGGAATTCGCCGGCGGCCAGCTTGCCGTCGCTTGCGTCCCCGCCTTTGCGCAAACCTTGCTGCCGGGGGCCTGCCGCCGCTTGCGGGCCATGCATGCCAGCGCAAGCGTGGCCATCACGCCGCAGGAATCGCCCATGCTCGAAGAATGGCTGAGCGCCCAGCGCTTCGACCTTGGCCTCACCGAGCAGGACAGCCCGCCGCCCGGCACGCAGGGCGAGCCCCTGCTGGCGGCCGACGAGGTGTGCGTACTGCCGGTGGGTCACCCGCTGCTGGCGCAGCCCGCCCTGCGCCCCGAAGACTTCCGCGATCAGGCCTTCATCAGCCTCTCGCCCAGCGACCCTTACCGGCGGGAGCTGGATGCCGTCTTCGAGGCCCAAGGCATCCCTCGCCGGCTGGCTATCGAGACGCAAAGCGCCGCCTCGGTGTGCAGCCTGGTGCGCGAGGGCCTCGGCGTGGCCATCGTCAATCCGCTGAGCGCGCTCGACTACCGCGGGCGCGGCGTGGTCCTGCGGCGCTTCAGCGTCTCGATTCCCTTCCGCATCACCCTGGTGCGGCCGGACTACCGCCCCTCCAGCCCGCTGGCCGATGATTTTGTTGCCGCATTGCACGAAGAAGCAGGCGTCTTCCGGCAGAATCTCGCCCAGGCGCTCGATTCACCCCTGTAGCGCCTCAAAGACCTGCCCGGAAAGCCGCTCCCCATAAGCCTGTGCAGGCAGCGTGCCCCGAGGACTAAGCGGAGCAGGCCTAAGCGTATGGCATGGCTGGAGAAGTCCATCCCATGCGGCTTTGCAGGCAGGGTGTTTTTGACTGAACAGGACGCATCATGGCAACACCGGTCGGCCAGGCCGCGCCCCTACTGCCCGACACCACGCCGCTGCGCGTGGTGCTGGATACCAATGTCGTGATGGCGCTCTGGCATTTCGACGACCCGCGGCTCGCGGCCCTGAAAACCTGGGCGCAAGGCGACCGCGTGCGCCTGCTCGCCAACCCGGCCAGCCTGGGCGAGCTGCAACGAGTGCTCGCCTACCGCCAGTTCGCCATTCCGCCCGAGCGTCAGGCCGCCTTGCTCGCCGACTATGCCGCACGCGTCTGCGCGCTGCCGGCGCCAGACGATGCCCAGCTCGCTGCCCTGGCCAGCCTGCCGCGCTGCGGCGACCGCGATGACCAGAAATTCATCGAACTGGCTGCCTACGGCCAGGCCCAACTCCTCGTCAGCCGCGACAAGCTGGTGCTCAAACTCGCCCGCCGGCGCGAGCTCCGCGACCAGCTCCTCATCCTCACCCCGGAACGCCTGCAGCTGGCGCTGAGCGTGACGCCGCCATGATGCGCACCGACTTGCCACCCGGCGACGCTGACGTGCTGACCCGGCTCGGCCAGCTTCACGCCGATATCGACGCGCGCGTGCAGGCGATTCGCGCCGAGGCACCCGCCTGGCTGTGTGGCAAAGGGTGCGGCGGCTGTTGCCGGCGGCTGGCCGCAGTGCCGCAGCTGACGGCGACGGAATGGGCTTTTCTGCAGCCGGCGCTGGCGGCGCTTCCGTCGGCCCAACTCTCTGCTATTGCGCGGGCCATGGCGCAGCTGGCTGCGCACGCGGCGCGCCCGGTGACCTGCCCCTTGCTCGATCAGGCGAGCGATGCCTGCACGGTGTATGCCCATCGCCCGGTGGCGTGCCGGACGTATGGCTTCTACGCGCAGCGTGACAAGGGGCTTTACTGTGGCGACATCGAGGCCCAGGTTGCAGCGGGTCAGCTGGCGGACGTGGTGTGGGGGAATCATGACGCCATCGACCAGCGCCTGGCGCAACTGGGCGAGACGCGCGCGCTGACCGACTGGTTCGCGCGTTGGCAGGCCTCCGCAGCGTTCTGAGGCGCTTCGCCATTCCCGCCAAAGCGGTTAAACTGCCGCCGTAACCGCTTACAAAACTAGGTATATGCGGCCATCTGTCTTGATCTATCGGAGCTGACATGCGATTTCTTGCTTCCTGCCTGCTTGCGCTCGGCCTGCTGTGCAGCGCGGGGCTGGCCCAAGCGGCGAGCTTTGCCGACAACCCGATCGTGTACTTCCTGATCACCGACCGATTCGCCAACGGGAACCCGGGTAATGATCAGTCATACGGTCGCAGCCGCGATGGCGAGACCGAGGCGGGCACCTTTCACGGCGGCGATCTGGCCGGGGTGACGCAGAAGCTCAAGGCCGGGTGGTTCAAGGCACTTGGGGTCAATGCGATCTGGATCACGGCGCCCTACGAGCAGATTCATGGCTGGGTGGTCGGCGGGAACCAGGAATTCAAGCACTACGCCTACCACGGCTACTACGCGGCGGATTTCACCGTGCTCGACAAGAACATGGGCACGCCGGACGAGCTGCGCGAGATGATCAGCACCGCGCACCAGCAAGGCATTCGCGTGCTCTTTGATGTGGTGATGAATCATCCGGGCTACCTCGACATTCAGTCCGCGCGGGATTTCAAGATCGACGTGCTGTGGAAGGGCAACGAGGCGGCGACGCTGAAGGACTACCACAGCTATATCGATTACAACCGCGATCGCAAGAGCTGGGCGCGCTGGTGGGGCGGCGCCTGGACGCGCAGCGGGCTGCCGGGTTACACCGACGAGGGCAAGACCGATTTCACCAAGCAGCTGGCCTACTTGCCGGACTTCCGCACCGAGAGCAGCGAGGCCGTGCGGCTCCCGCCGTTTCTGCGCGACAAGAAAGACACCCGCGCGGTGGAGCTGCCGAATGCCACGGTGCGGGACTACCTCGTCAGCTGGCTGAGCAGCTGGGTGCGGGACTACGGCGTGGATGGCTTTCGCTGCGATACGGTGAAGCACGTGGAGCCGGAAGCCTGGCTGGCGCTGAAGCAGGCCTCAACCGAGGCGCTGGCGGCCTGGAAGGCGGCGCATCCGCTCGACAAGATCGACGATCAGCCGTTCTGGATGGTGGGCGAGTACTGGGGGCAGGACACCGCGCGCACGGCGATCTACGACGCGGGGTTTGACGCAATGATCAACTTCGATTTTCAGGACCGTGCCGAGAAAGCCGCCTCGCTCGATGCCCTGTACGCCGAGTACGCCGGCGCGCTGGCGGAGGGGGCGAATTACAACGTGCTGTCCTACCTGTCCTCGCACGATACGCGGCTGTTTGACCGCAGTCGGCTGCGCGAGGCCGGCTCGGCGCTGATGCTGGCGCCGGGGGGTGTGCAGATTTTCTATGGCGACGAAAGCGGGCGCCCGGCCGGGGCCGTGCCGGCCAGCGACCCGCAGCAGGCAACGCGCTCGGACATGAACTGGCAAAGCCTCGACGCACCCTTGCTGGCGCACTGGCGCAAGCTGGGGCAGTTCCGTTCGCGCCATGTGGCCTTGGCGCGTGGGCAGCATCGCCGGATTCAGGCAGAGCCGTATGTGTTTGCCCGAGTCATGGCAAACGCTAGCGATCGGGTCGTCGTCGTGCCGGCGGCGCAGGGCGAACTCGATGTGCCGGTGGCGGATGTGTTTGCCGAGGGTGCGGTGGTGATCGATGCCTACAGCGGTCGGCCGGGAGTGGTGGCCAATAGCCGCGTGAAACTGAAGGCCGGCGGTACGGTGTTGCTGGAGCTGGCGGACTGAGCCTCAAAAAAGATGCCTGAAGAACCAAGCGGGGCGCGGTTCTCCAGGCCGTTTTTCAGCGTGGGGCGAGCTGGCGGTATTGGCCGTTGAAGAACACCAGCGGGGCCTGCTCGCTGCGGTCGCAGCGGATGACTTCGCTGATGAACACGACGTGATCGCCCCCGGGCAGGCGCTGGCTGTTGCGCACCTCGAACACGGCGCAGCAGCCTTCCAGCAGCGGGGCGCCACCCAGCCCCTCTTCCCAGCGCAGGCCGGCAAAGCGGTCGCCGGTGCGGCTGGCAAAACGATTCGAAATATCTTCCTGATCGGCTGCCAGCACATTGATGGCGTAGTGCTCGCACGCCTCCAGCGTTTCACGTAGCGTGCTGTCGTTGGCCAGACTCCACACCACGAGCGGCGGCGCCAGCGAGACCGAGTTGAAAGAGCTGATGGTCAGCCCGACGGGATTGCCATGGCGGTCGCGCGCCGTAATGACGGCGATACCGGTCGCAAACATGCCAAGGGTGCGGCGAAAGGTGGTGGCGTCGAAGCTCAGGGAGGCTTGGGCAGTCATGGCTGAGGGAGTATGCGAAGGGCAAGATCGAGTCGATCCGATCACGCTTTTACAGCGTGTCGAATTCGGGGATGGGCGGATGACCGCGTTGGGCGAGAAAGTCCAGCAGCCGGCGTGGCGAGGTATTCAGGATGCGTTCGGTTGGGAACTGAGCCTCAGCAATGACTGCCAGCGCATCGCCGAATTCGCCAAGGCTGAAGGCTATATGCGCGTCCGAGCCTAAAGAGAGCGTGGCGCCAAAATCCCGCGCGGCCTCGACGATGGCACGGCAGTTTGCCTCGCTCCCCTTGCGTGAGAGGCTGAATGACGAGTTGTTCACTTCCAGCGCCACGTTGTGCAGGGCCGCGGCTTTGACCACGGCTTGAATATCGATTGGAAACGCCGTATTGCCGGGGTGGGTGATGATGTCCACGTCGCCCCGCTCGATGACGCCGATCATGGCGCGGGTGTGATCGACGCGATTGGTCGCGGCCATGACGGGCTCGTGAAAGCCTGCCAGCACGATATCCAGACTCTCCCGCGCGCGGCCGTAGCAGTCCGTGTCGCCATCCAGGCTGGCGATGTTGGCCTCCATCCCGCGCAGGATGCCGACGCCGTCTACCACTCGTGGCAGCACGCGCAGATTGACGAAGTGCCAGTAGTGCGGCGCGTCCGCCATCGCCGGGCCATGATCGGTGTTGGCAAACAGGCGGATGCCCTTTTGCTTGGCCACGGCAATGTAATCGTGGATCGTGCTGTAGGCGTGCGAACTTGCCAGGGTGTGCGAATGCAGATCAACGGGGAATGGGCGGGTGCTGGGCGGCATGATCTCGAAGCAGGTAACGGTGTGCAGCGCAGTGCGTGGCTAGGCAGTATAAGTGGCCGACGACCAGATTTAAACCTGTTGCCGGCATGGATGAAGTGGCCGGGTGTTCACACTACACTGCGGGCCATGAGCCAATTTGCCGAGACCCTGATTGCCTGGCAAGCCCATCACGGGCGCCACGATTTACCCTGGCAGCAGACGCGCGACCCCTACCGCGTGTGGTTGTCCGAAATCATGCTGCAGCAGACGCAGGTCGATACCGTCGTGCCGTATTACCAGCGCTTTCTGGCGCGTTTCCCCGACGTCGCAAGCCTGGCCGCTGCGCCGCTTGATGAGGTGCTGGCGCTCTGGAGCGGTCTGGGCTACTACGCCCGGGCGCGTAACCTGCACCGCGCCGCACAGGGCGTGATGCAGGCGCACGGTGGCACATTTCCCGGCACTGCTGCCGACCTGCAGGCGCTGCCGGGCATAGGCCGGTCCACGGCAGCGGCGATCGCGGCGTTCTGCTTCGGCGAAAAGGTGGCCATTCTCGATGGCAACGTCAAACGCGTGCTATGCCGACATTTCGGCATTGAAGGCTTTCCGGGTGAGCGGGCGATCGAGCAGCAGCTCTGGGCGCTGGCCGAGTCTTTGCTGCCGGCCACCGGAAACGACATCTACCCGCAGGCACAGATGGATCTGGGCGCCACGGTGTGCACGCGTACGAAGCCCCGCTGCCTGCATTGCCCGGTGAACGCGACCTGCATCGCACGCGAGTCGGGGCGTGAGCATCTCCTGCCAACGGCCCGTCCGCGCAAGGCCACGCCACAGCGCGCCTGCGGCATGCTGCTTGTGCGTGCCCAGGGGGCGGTGCTTCTGGAGCAGCGCCCGAGCGAAGGCATATGGGGTGGGCTTTACAGCTTGCCGGAGCTGAGCGAGGGCGAGACTGCTGAGGCGGCTGTACGCCGAAAATTTGGCTGGCATGGCGTGGCATTCGAGCGTGGCGAGGACATCCGCCACACCTTCACCCATTTCCAGCTCACCATTACGCCCTGGCTGGCGGAACTCGCCGACCAGCCGCCCGCAGGAGACGGCTGGCGCTGGGTGAGCGTGGATGAGCTTGAGCTCCTTGGCTTGCCCGCGCCGGTTAGAAGGATGGTCCTTCAGGCAGTGCGCCGAGGCATTCTCTGAGTGCGCGATATTGCTTTGCAAGCACGTACGGGTTTATGCGCAGCAGGTGACAGCAGGACAAAATTACATGCTGCGCCGCGGCTCAGAGGTGAGGATGCTGATCAGGATCTGCGCGCGTTCCGCGGTATCGCGCCCGAGGCTGGTCAGGTAGCCGCCGTCGACTTGCGTGATGAGCCCTTTGCCATGCAACCGCTGGGTTGCTTCGATGACGCCGGCGTCGGCCGTCTTGTGGATTTTGATGCCCTGCTGGCTGGTTGCCAGATCGAAGCGCAACAAAGTGTTCAGTTCTTCGACCAGGTCGGCGGTGAAAGGCATGGTGTGTCTCCGTATCAATTGTCGGCGGGTAGGCCCCAGCGTCCGGCGAGCGTGCCAAGCGCGAGGATTCATGCGGGTCTTGGCGTGGCAAGCGTACCACCAAATCTGCGTGATGGATTGAGCGGAGCGCAACGCCAGTTGTTCTAGCGCGCAGTTGCAACAACGTTGCATCAGAGGGCCGCGTGTGGTCAAATCCCCGCATGACTGATAACCAGACTGACACTGTCGATTGGCCGGCAAAGATTCGGGCCGTAGGCGCGCGCGCCACGCCGGCGCGCCTTGCCGTGTTGCAGGTGTTGGCTGGGGCGGGGCACGCCTTGAGTCATCACGACGTTGAGCAGGCCTTGGCGGCCGAAGGCTTTGATCGCGTAACGCTTTATCGCGTTCTCGATTGGGCGGTCGAGTCAGGCTTTGCCCACAAAATCATCGATGCTGACCGCGTCTGGCGTTTTGGCCAGGCGTCAATTGCCGCGCCGCCACACCGCGAACACGCGCATTTTCGTTGCGAGGCCTGCGGGAAAGTGTTCTGCCTTGAAGATATTCCGGTTCAAGCGCCGGCTTTGCCCGCCGGGTTTTCCGGCAAGACCGTCGAGTTCTGCATCACCGGGCAGTGTGCCCGGTGCGACCAAGATATCAAGGAATGATGATGACCTTGTTGTTAATTGTGCTCGCGACCCTAGCCGGTGGCGTGCTGAGTCTTTTGGCTGCCCTGCTGCTGATCGCCGGTTTCCCGCAGCGCTGGTTGCCGCGTCTGGTCGGGTTTGCTACGGGGGTACTGCTGGCGGTGGCTTTGCTCGACGTGTTGCCAGAGGCATTTGAGTCGGGCGTCGAGCCTCATTCTCTGTTCCTGACACTGTTGATCGGTTTGCTCGCGTTTTATGGTTTGGAGCGAATTGCTTTGTGGCGTCATGCTCATGTGGATGAGCAAGGTCACGATCATCATTGTCCGACGCATTCCCACGGTCACAACGACGCGATCGGTAGCCAGACTGTGATGTCGGTGCTCGTGGGTGATGGCTTCCACAACTTTGTCGACGGTGTGTTGATTGCAGCTGCTTTTCTGGTCAGTCCAACCCTTGGCTGGAGCACGGCGTTTGCCGTGGTGGCGCACGAAATTCCGCAGGAAGCGGGCGATTTCGCGATCCTGCGCGCGGCCGGGATGTCGAATGCGCGCGCGCTGTGGTTCAACGCCTTGTCGAGTTTGACGGCGATTCTCGGTGGTGTGCTGGGCTACGTGGCGCTGACCCAGATGCAAAACGCGTTGCCTTACATCCTGACGATCTCGGCAGCGAGCTTTCTCTACATTGCGATCTCTGATCTGTTGCCGATGCTTCGGCATGAGCAGCATCGGCACACCTCAATCTGGCAGACGGTGGCAATGCTGTTTGGTGTTGCCGTGATTGCACTCGGCACGCTGAGCCATGCTCATTGAAGATCGGCGGATACCGGTCACCTTGCTTACGGGATTTCTGGGTAGCGGGAAAACGACCCTCCTGAACACCCTGCTGCGTGAGCCGGCCATGAAAGGCTGCGCAGTGCTCATCAACGAGGTGGGCGCGGTGGGTATCGATCATTTGCTGGTCGAACAGCTCAGCGAAGAGGTCACGCTGCTGGAGTCCGGCTGCCTGTGCTGCACGGTGCGGGGCGATCTCTCACGTAGCTTGCGCGAGCTCTTCATGCGCCGTTTGCGCCGCGAGATCGGCGAGCTCGACCGGGTGGTCATCGAGACCAGCGGCCTGGCAGATCCCGCGCCGGTGATTCATACCTTGATGAAAGACTTCTTTCTCGCCGAGCGTTTCCGCCTTGAAGGCGTGGTGGCAACTGTGGACGTACGCAATGTGCATTGGCAGCTTGGTCAGCATGACGAGGCGATGAAGCAGGTTGCGATGGCAGACCGAATCGTGCTGACAAAATGCGATCTGGCCGACGGCCTGATGGTGGCCGAGGCGGAAGAGCGCGTGGCGGCCGTCAACGTGCTTGCTGGTTGCTGGCACAGCGAGCCGGGGCGGATGCCGCCGGGTCTGCTTGATGACATGAGCCTGTATTCTGCGGCGGGCAAGTCCGATGCTGTGGCGCGTTGGTTGGGTGAGGCCGCGGTGCGCGAACAGCAACGCTTGAACGCTCGCCACGGCGTTTTTGGCCAAGCTGCTGCCCCTGCACTCCATGACGAACGTGTCGCGACCCATGTCTTGCGCTTCGACCAGCCCTTTGCCTGGGCTGACTTTGCGCGTGCGATAGACATGCTGCAGTCGCTGGTTGGCGATCGACTGCTACGCGTCAAGGGGCTGGTCGCAGTGGAGGGCGAGGAGGCGCCGCGCGTTTTCCATGCAGTGCAGCATGAGTCTTATCCGGAGACTTCGCTGGCCGCGTGGCCGGATGCTGATCGCGATAGCCGTTTGGTCTTTATCGTACGCGACCTGCCCCGAAAGACGCTTGAGCTGGCCTTCTCTGGCTTTGCATCCCGCACAGCCAATATGGATAACGGTTTCGGGATTGGGTAGCTGGAGACGCAAGCGGTGAAAGGGTCTTGAGGCTGTTCAAGACAGAGGAACTTTAATGCCTTCCTTGCGCTCGATTTCATCAAAGTAATCGTGAAGGCGGCGGCCCGGAACATCCGGGTAGGACTCACCGCTGAACTTGAGTTGCTGAATCCGGTCGACGCGGAAGTGACGGAAGTCATTACGTAGCATGCACCACCCGATCAAAGTCCAGTTCTTGCCCCAGAAGAACAGACCCAGTGGCCAAAGCTCACGGTCCGAGGGACTGGTGTCTTCGCGCACATACGCCATGCGGATGACCTGACGCTTGCGTACAGCCCGACGGAGTTCGGTCAGGTGATGAGGGCGGTCCGCATGCGGGGCCGGGATGTAGAGCCGCGCCTGTTGCGCTTCACGACGCAGCAGCTCTGGCAGGGCATTGTGGATCTTTGCCAGCGCGGCTGTGGCAGCCTGGGCCAGGTCGGCATCGCCCCATACCTGAACCATGCGTGAGCCAACCAGCAAGGCTTCAAGTTCGGCGTGATCGAACAGCAGGGGCGGCACGTCAAGACGGTAGCGCAGGCGATACCCGACGCCGGCCTCGCCGTCAATGGGGACGCCGGACGCGATAAGGTCGCGGACGTCGCGGTAGAGCGTGCGCAGTGAGATTTCAAGCTGCTCAGCCAGCCATGCGCCAGTGGCAAAACGCCTGCTGCGGAGGAGTTCTACGAGTCGGAAGAGGCGGTCGGCGCGGCGCATGGTTCAGTGTAGTAGCATATTCGAATTCGTCCAGCGTCGAGAATTGTGCTGTTGTACTATTCCGACGTATGGCAGACGGCTTCGATGTTGTGTCCGTCCGGGTCGAGTACGAAGGCACCGTAATAATTCGGGTGGTAGTGGGGGCGTAAGCCGGGCTTGCCGTTGTCACGCCCTCCGGCGGCAATGGCCGCGGTGTAGAAGGCGTCGACCAGGGCACGGTTGGCGGCGCGAAACGCGACATGGATGGGGGGCCGGTTGGCTTGTCCTTCGGCAATCCAGAAGTCCGGCTTTTCTGGCTCGCCGAAGCCCGCGAATGGCGGAGCGCCATTCGCGGCGGCATGTTCTTCGACAACTGCGTAGCCAATAGGCGCCAATGCGCGTTGGTAAAATGTCTTGCTGGTCTCGAAACAGCTGACGCGGACGCCGGTGTGGTCGATCATATGCGCTCTCTTTCGATGTGAGGGTAGTTCTGCGCGGGCGCATTGTCCGGGCGGTCTGGCGCAGAACGGGGGGCTCAGGCCATCGAGTGCAGGCCGATGATGTTGCCTTCGCTGTCGCTGAACATGCCGATATGGCCGATGTCTTCGCGCAGAAACGTCTTGGGCATCACGACTTGACCGCCCGCCGCGACAACACGGTTGAGGATCATGCCGAGGTCGTTGCCGCCGTTGAGGTAAATCCGCACGCCATCGGCGTGCGGACGGACTTCTTGAGACTCGAACAAACAGCCGCCAACGCCGGGTTCGGCATACGGAAACATGGCCATGCGCATGCCGGGGAAGCTTGTGTCTAGCGGAAATTTAGTGTCAAGAATCTGCTCGTAGAACGCGGCGGCGCGCTCAAAATTGCTGACGGGAATTTCAAACCAGTTGATGGCATTCATGCTTCGCTCCTTGGGTACGTTTGATAAGCGACTGCATGATGCGGCGTGTCTGCTGACAGCGTTGTGTCAGCAGTTCGCGTTGCGCGAAGCGCATGGGGTCTCGGTTACTTGCTGAACTGCTCCACAGGGATGGGGCGCCCGGTGAGAAAGCCCTGAATCAGGGTGAAGCCGATTTCGCGGCAAATGTGCGCTTCTTCTTCGGTTTCGACACCTTCTGCCAGCGGCGTAGAACCAAAATCAAGCACCAGCTTGACGAGATCGCTGACGACGCGACGCTTGCGCGCACTGGCGCGATCGATCTCGCGTATCAGGCCCATATCAAATTTGATGAAGTGCGCGGGGATGTCTCCAAGTTCTGCCAGTCGCGCCTGGCCGGCGCCAAAGTCGTCATACGCAAAGCGCACGCCAATGCTCTTGAAGCGTTCGGCTAGCGCTTTCATCTGCTTCGTTTCAGTGATTGCGGTTTCATGCACTTCTACAACCAGATCGAGCGTGGGGAACTGCTCCACGATCTTGCAGGTAGAGCGGAAAAAATCCTCAGTAAAAGTCTCTTTAGGATGCGTGTTTACAAAGATCGGAACGCCGGGCAGGTGGGGTGCAATGCGGCGCAGCCCGTATTCACGGAAGGCAACGCTCAGCGCGACTTCTTTGCCCAGCGCGAGCGCCAGCTCAAACAGGCGGATCGGCGAGTTCGGGAGAGGCGGAAGCTTTGCCCGCCCCAGCAGCTCGTAGGCGAAAATGGAACCGTCGTGCGCATGCACGATGGGCTGTGCAGCGCCACCGAGGCCGCTGCCAGCGAGCAGTGCATGGAATTCTTCCTCGTGCGGCACAAAGTATTCTGAGAGCTCGGCACCGGGCAGGATCACCATGGTGTGCATGCTGGCGTTGGTATAGGTCTCTTCCGGCAGCGGTTCCTTGTGCTGGATACGGAATTCGGCACTGCCGAAGTGCACGATATCGCCGTCCTTGAGCAGGCAGGAGCCCTCGATGCGGTCGCGGTTAACGAAGGTCCCGTTGGTACTGTTGAGGTCGGTCAGACGTAGCAGGGAGCTGATGTCCTGACTGATCACCGCGTGGCGACGACTGAGCCCAACGGCAGCGACGATCAGATCATTGTCCGAATCACGGCCGATCCGGAACGGGAATTGCCGGATCTGGCTCGTGACGCGCGAGCCATCTGCTGCGACAGACTCGAGGATCCATTGTTTTTCCAAACGAGCGCTCTCCGTGGTCTGTGGCTCTGCGGCCGGTGTGTCACCAGTTTAGGCGAGATCCGCGTGAATGGGCGGGCGCCGTAGAGGATTGCCTGACGACAGAAGCAAATTCTTTCATATTTCGGGGGGCGGCCGCGATATATGCCGATCGCCGGCCGCTACCATGACGCTTATCCGTTACGGCGTTTCATCAGGCGAGACATGGTGTTCGAACTTACTGCGCAGGCGTGGCTGATCGCTGCCCTGGCCGTCTTGCTGACGGGCATTTCAAAATCAGGGTTTGGCAGCGCGCTGGGCGGCGTTGCCGTACCCATCCTGTCGCTCTTCTTGCCGCCAGCCGAGGCGGCAGCGGTGATGCTGCCGATCCTGTGCGTGATGGATGGATTCGGCGTGCGCGCCTATTGGCGCAAGTGGGCGGGCGATGAGCTTCGCGTGCTCATCCCCGGCGCGGTGCTAGGCATCGTGGTCGGTACGCTGGTGTTCGGCCTGCTGTCAGTGGCGGTACTCAAGGGCTTGATCGGCAGCATCGCCGTCCTCTTTTCGCTGGATCGTTTGCTGGGCTTGCGAGCAAGGCTCCGCTGGAACCAAGCGCCTGGCCGTGTGGCGGGGACGCTGTGGGCGGCGCTCTCCGGGCTGACGAGCACGCTTGCCCATGCTGGCGGACCGCCCGTTCTCGTTTATCTCCTGGGCCGAAAACTCGACAAGGAACGCTTCATCGCGACGACGGTAGTGTTCTTCACAGCCGTCAATGCCGCCAAGGTATTGCCTTATCTGGCGCTCGGTCTGTTCTCCCGGCCGGTGTTGGGCATGGCTGGCTGCCTGGCGATCCTCGCGCCGGTGGGTGTCTGGCTCGGAGTGCGGATGCAAAAGACCGTACCCGAACGACCGTTCTTCTATGCGGCCAGTCTGATGCTGGGCTGCTCAGGGCTCAAGCTGCTATGGGACGCTGCCAGCATGTAGCGCTGGCAGGTATCGAACTCATCTGAACCATTGTTCGTGGTACGCGAACAAAACCAGGGCGGCGACCAGATAGGGCAGGGCGGCGCTGCAAACCGCGTGCAGCCACCGGCGCGTGCCCGCGCTCAGATGAATCTGAGGCATGTGAATGTGATGATGGGTTGGTGTGGCGAGTCTCATGATGCGCTCCTCAAGTGTGCTGTGCGGCCACGCCGTGCGGCGTGATGCGTGTAGGGGTCCGTAGGCTGTTGCGCCAGAATGCGCTGTGTCAGCGAACGGGTTCTGGGCACATGGCGCTGTCACCAAAAGACAGCTCTCTGGGCATACACGCAAGGAGGAGGCTAACTGCTGCCAGGCGCCTTGCGTTTGCCCCGCCGAGTGTGCGGTTGGACATGGGGTCACCTGTTGGTTACGGTTGGTGCTTGAACTATAGGTGTTTTTCTGATCGAATGAGCTCAATTCACTGTTCGGAAATATTGAACAATGGCAGCGCTGGAGCATTTTTCGGAATTACAGACTTTTCTTGTGGTGGCTGAGCTGGGCTCATTCTCTGCCGCGGCGAAGCGGCTCGGTTTGGCGCGCTCAACCGTGAGTACGCAGATCCAGGCCTTGGAGCGGGCGCTGGGCTTTCCGCTGTTTCACCGCACGACCCGGCATGTGTCCTTGACGGCGGATGGTGAGCGCTACGCTGAGCGCGCAGAAGTGCTGGTCAGCGGTCTGGAGGAGCTGACGGCTGAGTTCTCGCAGCGTGCGGGGCGGGTGGCTGGCCGGCTTCATGTGCAGATGACCGAGTCGATCGCCAATACGCTCGTTCTGCCGCGGATGGCCGAGTTCCTGCGTACCTATCCTGATCTGGCCTTGCGCATTTCGCTCTCGGAACGCGCGCCAGATCTGGCCGAGGAAGGCATTGACGTGGCCTTGCGCCTCTCCAACAACAAGGATTCCGCCTATCGCTACAAGCGCTTCGGACAGGTGAATTTCGTCATGGCGGCAAGCCCTGCTTACCTTGCCCGCTTTGGCGTGCCGCGCCATCCGAACGATCTGTTGCGGCACCAAACCATTGATTTCTTCGATGCGGACGCGGGGCGCGCGATTGACTACGTGCTGGTCAAGGGGCGCGAGAAGATCACCGTTACCGCCGATGGCGATCTGGCCGTCGACAACGCCCGGGCGGGGCTGACCTGTGCCTTGGCGGGGCTTGGCATCTACGAGGATTTCGACTTCCTGCTGCACCCGCATCTGCTCGAAGGAAAATTGGTGCGGGTGTTGCCGGACTGGAAACGTCCTGGCCCAACCGTGCTGGCGCTGTACCCCAGCGGGCGGCAGAACTCCGCGCCGGTGCGTGCTTTTCTGCGTTTTCTCGATGGGGTGCTGAGCCCTGCGCTCAAAGAGATCATCAGTTAGGCCGCCATTTTTCGCGTTTCTTGCGTTGCCTAAGCCACTGCCACGGAGCTTGATGGTAGTGTTCAGCCCCGCCGCGCTGCCCGTTCCGACGTCGTGGCGTTCCCTATTCCGTGAGTGTTGATGAGCGCTTTGAAAAGCTGGCCGGCCGGATTTCGTACCAAGCTGGTGACGACGGTCACCGGGCTCGCTTTGCCGCTGGCCATGGCAGCGTTCGCCATCCCGAAACTGGTCCTCGGCCTGGGTGAGTCGGTGTTCGGCTTGTTTGCGCTGGTGATGGCGCTGCTCGGCTATTCGAGCATTCTCGATCTGGGGCTTGGCCGGGCCGCCACCAAAATGATTGCGGAGTGTGCCGTGCCGCCATTGCGCAATCCGGCCCCCTATATTCGTGCTGCCGTTTACGTCGCCGTGGTGTTCAGTAGCTGCGTCGCCTTGGGCGTCGTGGCCGTTGCCCTGCTCGGTGGCGAGCGCCTGGCCATCCATGGCTTGGCAGCGGATCGCGTCAGCCACGCATTGCTGTATGCGGCGCCAGGGGTCGTCTTCGTCACCCTGTTTGGGATTACGCGTGGCGTACTGGAGGGGATTGGCGAGTTTTCCACGGTCGCCGGCCTGCGTCTGCTGGGCGGCATCACTGCCTTTCTCGTGCCGGTGTACTGCGTTCATGCCGGCTGGGGGCTGAGCGGCTGCGTGGCCTCGGTGGTCCTTGGACGGGGCATGATGCTGGGTTTCGGCGTCTGGCGCTGCGCGCATTGCGTGCGCCGCGAAGGGGAAAGCGTCGCGTGGCGAGTTGCGCTGACACGACTCTGGAGTTTCGGCGGCTGGATGACCGTCAGCAATCTCGTGACGCCGTTGATGACCTATATGGACCGCTTTCTGCTCGGGGCCATGCTGTCGACCGCCGCGGTTGCCGTGTATGTGACGCCGTATGACATGATGGTGCAAATGATCATTTTGCCGAGCGCGCTGACCTCCGTGCTGTTCCCTCACATGAGCCAGTTGATGGCCAGCGGATCGGCCGCATTGCTGCCGGTTTATCGCAAGTCATTGCTTGGCGTGTTTGCGCTGATGGCGGTGCTGGTGCTGGGGGTCGCGATCCCGGCGCCCGCGTTGATTGGCTGGTGGGTCAGCCCGGAGTTTGCGGAACGTGCGGCGCCAGTGGCCCGTATTCTGGCTTTTGGAGTGCTTTGCAATAGTTTGACGCAGATTCCCTTGTCTCTGCTGCATGCGGCGCACATGGCGCGTAAGACTGCCTATCTTCATCTCGCAGAATTCCTGCCCTACCTGCTGAGCCTGGTGGTGCTCGTAAAGATGTTTGGCGTGACGGGGGCCGCGGCCGCTTGGTCACTGCGCAGCTTTGTTGATTTGTGCCTGATGCTCATCAGCGCGAGGCCGGTGCTCAAAGCTTTGCGTGCCCGCGCGCCTGAGGGAGTGCACGGGTGATGCCGCAACCGTCCGGTCGCGGTAGAGAGGGGCGCTGATGAAGGTGCTGGTCCTTTCACGCTATGTCGCGCGCGGCGCCAGCAGCCGCCTTCGGATGCTGCAGTATCTGCCCGTATTCGCCGGGTATGGCTGGGCATGCGCCGAGTCGCCCTTGCTCGACGAGGCGTATCTGGCTGCTGTCTATGCCGGTCGCAAGCCTGGCATGTGGCGCCTGGTTTGCCTCTACGCGCGGCGTCTGGCCGTGCTGCTTGGCGCTTGGCGGTATGACCGCATCTGGCTGGAGAAAGAGCTCTGGCCTTGGGCGCCGGGCTGGCTTGAAGCGATCCTGCTGCGCCTGCTACCGCCAGCGGTGATCGACTATGACGATGCACTGTTCCACAACTATGATCAGCACCCGCGTGCGATCTGTCGCACCCTGTTTGCGGGCAAGATCGCGACCGTCATGCGCTCGGCCAGCGTCGTGGTGGCCGGCAGCCGCTATGTGCTCGATTATGCCAAGGCGGCCGGCGTGCGACGCATCGAGTATGTGCCGACGGTCGTCGATCTCGCGCGTTACGCCGTGCCGCCCGCGTGCGCACCGAAGCCGACCTGTGTGGTGGGCTGGATCGGCACCCCCTTTACGGTCAAATACCTCGACCTGATTGCGCCTGCGCTGTCGGCGCTTGCACGCCAAGGGCATGTGCTGGAGCTGCGCGTGATCGGGGCGGCTGCACCCGCCATCGCAGGGGTGGCTGTGCAAAGCCGACCCTGGTCGGTCGATCGTGAGGCTGAGGACATCGCGGCGTTCGACGTCGGCGTGATGCCGCTCGAAGACTCGCAATGGGAGCGGGGCAAATGTGCCTACAAGCTGATCCAGTACATGGCCTGCGGGGTGCCGGTCGTGGCCTCCCCGGTCGGGATGAATGCGGAGGTGGTGGGGGAGGGTGCGCAGCAGGCGGGTTTTCTTGCGGCCGATACGCCCGCATGGATGGATGCACTGACGCAGCTGCTGCAGGCGCCTGAACTGCGCCAGCGCCTGGGTGCGCAAGGCAGGGCGAGGGTGGCCGCGGAGTACAGCCTGCAGGTCGCGGCGCCGCGTCTGGCGGCGATCTTCAACGCGGTGGGTGCAAAGGGAGCCTGAACGGCATGTGCGGCATCAACGGATTCTGGCGTGAAGACTGGGCAGAGGCCTATCCTGCCCGCTTGCAGGCGATGACGGACGCGTTGGCGCATCGCGGCCCGGACGGACAGGGGCAGTGGACCGATCCGGAACAGGGGCTGGCGCTGGGCCATCGCCGCCTGGCCATCATCGATCTCTCGCCCGATGGCGCCCAGCCGATGCAGTCGCGCTGCGGGCGATATGTCGTCGCGTTCAACGGCGAGATCTACAACTATCGAGAACTGCGTGCCGAGCTGGGTGAAGACTGGCGCGGCCACTCCGATACCGAAGTCCTGCTCGCCGCCGTGGTGCGCTGGGGGCTGGAGGCCAGCCTGCGCCGCTTCAACGGCATGTTCGCCTTTGCCTTGTGGGATCGGCAGACCGCCTGCCTCACGCTTGCGCGTGACCGCTTCGGTGAGAAGCCGCTCTACTACCGTGCTGGCGCCAAAGGGCTGGCCTTTGCGTCGGAGCTCAAGGCGCTGCGGCAGGCGCCGGGCTGGCAGGGCGAGATTGATCGAGACGCCCTGGCCTGCCTGCTGGCGCGCGACTACATCGCCCAGCCGAACAGCATCTACCGGGGCGTGCACAAGCTGGCCCCGGCGAGTTATCTGGTCTTGCGTGCGCCGGGCGCGGTGCCGGAGATCCGTCCGTACTGGGATGCCCGCGCCGAGGCCCATGCTGCGCGCAACCATCTGCTGGCGGACAATGACGCGACACTGGATGGCCTCGAAGCTGTGCTCACGCGCGCGGTGGGCTTGCGCATGCATGCCGATGTGCCGCTTGGCGCCTTCCTCTCCGGGGGGATCGATTCCTCGCTGATCGTGGCTTTGATGCAAGCACAGGCGAGCCAGCCGGTACGCAGTTTTTCGATCGGGTTTTCCGAGGCGGCCTACAACGAGGCGCCCTATGCGGCCGCGGTGGCCCGCCACCTGGGGACGAGCCATACCGAGCTGATCGTCACGCCCGAAGATGCGCTGGCGGTGATTCCCCGCCTGCCGCAGCTCTACGACGAACCCTTTGCCGATTCGTCGCAGATTCCGACCTTCCTGGTCAGTCAGATGGCGCGCGAGCATGTCACCGTGGCACTGTCGGGCGATGCAGGCGACGAACTGTTCGGCGGCTACAACCGCTATCGTTGGTTGCCCGCGGTGTGGCGGCGCATCGCCTGGTTGCCTCAGCCGCTACGGCGCCTGGCTTCCAGGGCGATGACGGCGGTGCCCCCGGCCGCGTGGGACGGGGCATTTGGCCTGGCGGCGCGCGTCGCGGGGCGCCAGGAGCTGCTGCGCAACCCCGGGGACAAGTTGCACAAGCTGGCGCGGGTGCTGGATGTTGCCTCGCCCGCCGATCTGTATGGGCGCCTGATCGGGTTCTGGCCACAGCCCGAGGGGGTCGTGCTGGGCGCGTCACCGGCGGCCGTGCCCGCACCTGTCTGGGAGGCCGCGCTGGGTTTGCGTGGTGCGAGCATGCTCGCCGATACGCTGGGCTATCTGCCGGACGACATCCTGGTCAAGGTGGACCGTGCCAGCATGGCGGCGAGCCTGGAGGGGCGCATGCCCTTCCTGGACCCGGAGGTGTTCGCGCAGGCTTGGCGTCTGCCCGAGACGATGAAGATCCGTGATGGCATATCAAAGTGGGCGCTGCGCCAGGTGCTGTACCGGCACGTGCCCCAAGCCCTGATTGATCGCCCCAAGGCCGGTTTCAGCATCCCGATTGATCATTGGCTGCGCGGCCCCCTGCGCGACTGGGCCGAGGGCTGCTGGCTGAAGACCGGCTGCGCCGCGAAGGCTTCTTTGCGCCGGCACCGATCCGTCAGGCGTGGGCGGAACACCTGTCAGGGCGGCGCAACTGGCAGTATCACTTGTGGAGCGTCTTGATGTTCCAGCTCTGGCATGAGGCATGGCATGGCGCGTAAGAAGATCATGGTGCTGGGCAGTTTTGCCGAATCGCTGACGCGCTTTCGCGGCGCACTGATGGCCGAACTGGTCGGGCAGGGCTACGACGTGCTGGCCTGTGCGCCCGCGGCGGACGACGCCACCCGGCAGCGGCTTGCGGCACTGGGCGTGCGCTATGTCGATATCGCCATGCAGCGCACCGGCCTCAACCCGCTGGCGGATCTGGGCTTGTTGTGGCGTCTGGCCGCCTTGTTGCGTCGCGAGCGGCCAGATGTCTTGTTTTGCTACACCATCAAGCCGGTGGTGTATGGCGCGCTGGCGGCGCGTCTGGTCGGCGGGATTCGGGTCACGCCCATGATTACCGGTCTGGGCTATGCCTTCATGGGGGGCGGTGGGCGGCTACAGCGGTGGGTCAGCGCCGCTGCGCGGGCCTTGTATCGACTGGCTTTGCAGCGCGCGCACTGCGTGTTCTTCCAGAATCCCGACGATCTGGGCGAGTTCCGGCGCCTGGGCTTGCTCCCCGCACAGGCACGCATCCAGCAGGTGCCCGGCTCCGGCGTGGATACGGCGGAGTACGCACAGATGCCTGTGCCAGCGGCCCCAGTGTTCTTGCTCGTGGCCCGACTGGTGCGTGACAAAGGGGTGTACGAGTACGTCGAAGCCGCGCGCCAGGTTCGTTTGCGTTACCCGGCGGCGCGCTTCCAGATCGCCGGCTGGATCGATGAGAACCCGACAGCGATACCTGAAGAGGCGCTTGCAGACTGGGTCTCCGAGGGGGTGATCGAGTTCCTCGGCAAGCTCGAGGATGTGCGCCCGGCCTTGGCGGCGTGCGCCGTGTATGTCTTGCCCTCGTATCGCGAAGGCACACCGCGTAGCGTGCTGGAGGCGATGGCGGTGGGGCGGGCGATCATCACGACCGATGCGCCGGGCTGCCGGGAAACCGTGGTCGATCAGTACAATGGCGTGCTGGTTCCGGTGGCCGATGCGGCGCGTTTGGCGCAAGCGATGTGCAGCTTCATCGAGCGGCCCGAACGGGTGGAAGAATATGCCCGGGCTTCACGCCTGCTTGCCGAGCAGCGCTTCGATGTCCGGATCGTCAATCGTCTGATCATTCAGGGAATGGATCTGCCTTGCTGAAGCGTGTGTTCGACTTTGTCGCGGCTTTGATGGCTTTGCTGCTGCTGGCGCCCCTCATTGTCGGCGTGGCGCTGCTGGTGCGCCTGCGCCTGGGGCGTCCGGTGCTGTTCAGCCAGCCACGCCCGGGGCGGCATGGCCGACCCTTCCGGATGTACAAGTTCCGCTCGATGAATTCGGCCTGCGATGCGCAGGGCGTTTTGCTGCCCGACGCGCAGCGTCTGACCCGCTTCGGGCTGTGGCTGCGCGCCAGTAGCCTGGATGAGCTACCCGGCCTGTGGAGTGTGTTGCGGGGCGATATGAGCCTGGTGGGCCCGCGCCCCCTGCTGATTCAGTATCTGCCACGCTATTCGTCACGCCAGGCGCGTCGGCACGAGGTGCGTCCGGGAATCACAGGCTGGGCGCAGGTGAATGGCCGGAATGCGATTTCCTGGGAAGAGAAATTCGAGCTCGACGTGTGGTACGTGGAGCATCAGTCCTTCTGGCTCGATCTGAAAATCCTCTGGCTGACGGCCGCCCGGGTGTGGGCGCGCAAGGATGTGAGCGCCGCAGGCCACGCGACGATGCCGGAATTCATGGGCAGCGAGAAAGAGCATTCGGCATGAGCCTACCAGAGTTGAATATCCTGTTTTCGGCAGCGGGGCGACGGGTTTCGCTGCTGCGGCACTTCCGCCGCACCCTCGATGCCTTGGGTGTGCGAGGCGAGATTCTCGCGGCGGATGCCGGCCGGTCTGCCCCTGCCGCGCGCGTGGCGGATCGCGCGATTCAGGTGCCACGCGTGAGTGCGCCGGATTACATCGACCGGATGCTGGCGGTGTGTGCCGAACACCGGGTCGGGATGTTGTTTCCGCTCATCGATACCGATCTGCTGCTGCTGGCGCAGAATCGTGAGCGCTTTGCGGCCGTGGGCACCCGGGTGGTGGTGTCCAGCGAAGCCAGCGTGGCTTTGTCTTTCGACAAGCGCCTGACGGAGGCGTTTTTCCGCGCGCACGGCATCGATACGCCGGCGGTGCTGGATGAGCAGGCTCTCGATACACATGCGGATTTCCCGGTACTCATCAAGCCTTGGGATGGCAGTTGCGGGGTGGGCGTCACGCGAATTCGCAACGCCGAGGAACTGCAGTTCTTCCGCCGCTACATTCCCCATGCGATGGTGCAGGAACTGGTCAACGGCGAGGAATTCACTTGCGATGTGCTCGCCGGTCTGGATGGCCGGGTGCGCTGTGTGGTGCCGCGCAAACGCCTGGAAATCCGGGGGGGCGAGGTCAGCAAGGGGCTGACGGTGAAAGATCCGGCGATCATGGCGGCGGCGCAGCGGGTCGTGGAGTGTCTGCCGGGCGCGATGGGGTGCATTACGGTCCAGTGCTTCCGTCAGGGCGATGGTCGTTTGCGCTTTATCGAGATCAATCCGCGCTTTGGCGGGGGTTTTCCGCTGGCCCTGCACGCGGGCGCCGATTTCCCGCGCTGGTTGATCCAGGAGCATCTGGGCTTGCCCGTGGGGTCGGCGATGGCCGATTGGCAGGACGACCTTGCCATGCTGCGCTACGACGACGAGATCCTCGTCGCGGGGAGCGAGATTCGATGAGCCTGGCGCTGGTGCTCGATCTGGACGATACGCTCTACCCGGAGCGCGCCTACAACTTCAGCGGCTTTCGTGCGGTTGGGCGGCATCTGGCGGCGCAGCACGGGATCAGCGGGTTTGCCGATTGCTGTGTGGCGCTGTTCGAGTCAGGCGCGCGCGGCGACATCTTCGACCAGGCCCTGGCGCGCTTGGGCGTGACGGCAGATGTGGCCGAACTGTTGACCGTTTATCGGGAACATGCGCCTGAAATCACGCTGTTTGAGGATGCGCGAACGCTCTTTGAGCGGGTTCGTGGCAAGCTCCCGCTCGCTTTGCTGACTGACGGCTATGCGGCGGTGCAGCGGCGGAAAGTCGCTGCCCTGGGGATTGCCGATCACTTCGCCGCGCGGGTGTTTTCTGATGATGAAGGCCGTGAAGCCTGGAAGCCGTCACCCTTGCCCTATCTGCGGGTGATGAACTTGTTGGCACAGAAGGCTGAAGAGTTCATCTATGTAGGGGATAATCCGGCCAAGGATTTCGTGACCGCGCGAAAGCTGGGCTGGCAGACAGTATGGGTATGTCGCCCGGGCGCGGTTCATCAGGTTGAGGCGGTGGCGCCGGGCTTCGAGGCGGACATCGTGATCGAATCGCTTACTGGATTGCCCTGGCATCGTTACGGTTTATAGGTATGAACATCGACAAGGTATTCCATCCCTGGCCGCATTACTCCGAAGAAGAGGTGCAGGCCGTCAGCGCGGTGCTTCAGTCCGGCAAAGTGAACTACTGGACTGGCGAGGAGGCGCGTGAGTTCGAGCGCGAGTACGCAGCGTACCTGGGCCGTTCACATGCCGTGGCGGTAGCCAACGGTACGGTCGCGCTTGAGTTGGCGCTGGAAGCTTTCGGGGTTGGGGTGGGGGACGAGGTGATCGTCCCGAGCCGCACCTACATCGCTACGGCGAGCGCTGCTGTCATGCGTGGCGCCGTGCCGGTCGTAGCCGATGTGGACCGCGACAGCCAGTGCATCACCGCCGCCAGCATCGAGGCCATGATTACGCCTCGCACGGCGGCGATCATCGTTGTGCATCTGGCAGGCTGGCCGTGCGAGATGGACGAGATCATGGCACTGGCGCATGCCCACCAACTGATCGTGATCGAAGATTGCGCGCAGGCGCATGGCGCGCAATATAAGGGACGGCCTGTCGGCGCCTTTGGCCATGCGGCAGCGTTTTCGTTTTGTCAGGACAAAATCATTACGACAGGTGGCGAAGGAGGCTTGCTGGCGCTGGACGATGAAGCCGCCTGGCGCCGTGCCTGGGCATTCAAGGATATCGGGCGTAGCTACGATGCGGTGTATCGCCGCGAGCACCCTGTCGGGTTCCGCTGGCTGACCGAGTCCTTCGGGACCAACTGGCGCATGACAGAGATGCAGGCCGCTCTGGGCCGTATCCAGTTGCGCGAATTGCCATCCGGGCACGCCCGACGACGTGCAAATGCCATGCGCTTGTTTCAGGGGCTGCAAAGTATTGTTGGCTTGCGCGTGGTGGATATCCCCGCACATGTCGATCACGCTTACTACAAGTACTACACCTTCATTCGCCCGGAGCTGCTGAAGCCAGAGTGGTCGCGTCACCGCATCATGCACGCGGTGGAGGAACGTGGCGTTCCGTGTTCTGTAGGTTCCTGCAGCGAAATCTACCGCGAGCGTGCTTTTCTGGATCGCGGTTGGGGCCCGCCGCACCGCTTGCCGGTGGCGCAGGAGTTGGGCGAGACCAGCCTGCTTTTTCTGGTGCATCCAACGCTCGGGTGTGATGCCATGGACCTGACGGTAGAGACGCTTCGCGCTGTCATGCACGAGGCAGTGCGTTGATGCCGGGCTGGAATTTGTCCTGGCTGGTATTCGGCTTCGACGTGTTGATGGCGCTGGCTGCCTGGGTAGGGGCGTTCTGGCTGCGGTTCAATTTCGAGCTTTCGTGGGCTCACCTCTACGCGAATACGATGCTGTACGGGGCTTGTTTTCTGGTTCCTGCGCATGCCGTGATGTGTCGGCTTGCGGGACTCTACCGGGGGCTATGGGTGTTTGCGAGCCTGCCAGATCTGCAGCGCGTGCTCAAAGCCGTCGCCGGTTCGCTTGCCGCGATGGCCGCGTATGCGCTGATCTTGCAGCCGCACCCTGCGGTGCCGCGTTCGATGATGGTGCTTTACCCGCTGCTGCTGCTTATGTTCATGGGAGGCGGGCGGCTGATCTATCGGATGTGGCGCGAACACCGCTTGTTCGGTGCGCTGCGGGCACAGGGTAAGCCGGTGCTGGTGATTGGAGCCGGCCGTGCGGCCGTGATGTTGTTGCGCGAGCTTGAGCGCTCGGCGGACTGGCGGGTGGTCGGCTTGCTGGATGACGACCCGGGCAAGCAAGGGCGTGAGCTTGGCGGGGTGCGGGTTATCGGCGGGACGGCAGCGGTGATCGAGGTTGCACAGGAGATGAAGGTGCGCCATGTGATTCTGGCGATTCCTTCTGCGTCATCGTCGATTCGCCGAAAGGTGGCCGACTTGGTGGCTGGGCACGGGTTGGCGCTGCTCACCGTGCCGCGGCTGGAAGACATCATGTCGGGAAGGGTTGCGGTCAACACCATTCGCCCGGTGGCGATTGAAGATTTGCTGGGTCGTGAAACGGTGAGTATCGACAGCGCGCATATCGCGACGGAGCTGGCGGGCAAGGTCGTGCTGGTGACGGGTGCAGGGGGGCTCGATCGGCGCTGAGTTGTGTCGTCAGCTTGCGACTTTCGGGCCGGCCAAGCTGCTGCTGTTCGAGCAGTCGGAGTATGCCCTTTACGCGATTGAAGAGTGGTTCCGGCAGCATTGTCCAGACTGCGGTATTCAGACGCTGGCCGGTGATGTGAAGGACGAGAGTCGGGTTGAAGAGGTGTTTGCGCGGTACAAACCGCAGCTGGTCTTCCATGCTGCGGCCTCAAGCATGTACCCCTGATGGAAGTCGGGAATTGCTGGGAGGCCGTGCGAAACAACGTCTTCGGGACAATGAGCGTGGCACGTGCGGCGCAGGCGCATGGGGCGGCGCGTTTCGTCCTGATCTCGACCGACAAGGCCGTGAATCCGACCAATGTGATGGGCGCGAGCAAGCGCCTGGCTGAAATGCTGTGCCTGGCCTTGCAGGCAAGGGAGGGCACAACACGCTTTGAAGTAGTGCGGTTTGGCAACGTGCTCGGGAGTACCGGGAGCGTGATCCCGAAGTTTCAGGCGCAGATCGCGCGGGGCGGCCCGGTGACGGTAACTCACCCGGAGATTACCCGCTATTTCATGTCGATCCCGGAAGCAGCGTTGCTGGTGCTACAGGCCGCAACAATGGGCGAAGGGGGCGAGATTTTCGTACTTGATATGGGCGAGCCGGTCAAGATCGTAGATCTCGCGCGCAACATGATCCGGCTATCCGGATTCTCGGAACACGAAATCCGGATTGAGTTCTCGGGCTTGCGGCCTGGAGAGAAATTGTACGAAGAGCTGCTGGCAGACGCTGAACAGACGCGTGCAACCCCTCACCCCAAGCTGAGAGTCGCCCGAGCGCGGCCGGTCGCAATTGATCTGGTCGAGCAGCTTGAGGCCTGGCGCGACGGGAGCCGGCCCGTTGAGGATGCACTGGTCCGCCGACGCCTGCAGTACTGGGTGCCCGAGTATCTGTACCAGGAGCCTACGACGGCCAAGTTCGCTTCTACTGGAAACTGTGCTTTCAAGCATGTTTCCATTCCCGGAGATGAGTAATCTGGAGGTAGGCTGGACGTGACAATCAACCCTTGCAGTGATCAGCAGGCCTATCGTCAAGCAGGCACGCGGCCCACTGCTCAAGGAGGCTATTCCGGAATTGTGCAAGCTGCTCAAACCAGGTGGCTTATCCATTGCCAAGTTCGAGCCGCTATACTCCTCGCCATATGGCTCGTATCCGCGGCGATTCTCCGCCGAGCTGGTGGTGCACTTGCGTAGGAGTGACGTGGAGCTTTGGTAAGTGATCGAGTTTCATTAACAGGATTTCAGTCCAGACCAGAAGGGCTAGATGTCCTAGGGGCGGGATGAAGAAACGCCACGAGTTTTCCTGCGTAGAAGCTATCAGGAGCTTGTTTGATCTACGGTGCAGGAGTTCCTGGATCGGCTGTGGTTGCAGCCGGGCTCAAGATCGAGAAGCATGCAATCAAGCAGGTCGATGAAAGAGATTCTCACTCCGCGTGATCTCCTGCACCACTATCGTGATGACATACTGCCGACGGATGAAGTATTTCTTCACGCACGTAAACCTTTGGACTCGAATGCCGTTTCGGAAATTGCATGACATCACTGGATGAGACTCACGTTTATCAGCGTGAGATTAACGAAGGAAAGCGAACATCACTGTCCTTGTTGGCGGGGATGGTTTTGCCAGGCAGTCAAGTTCTTGATGTGGGAATCGGTGGCGGGGCGCTCGGCGCTTTTCTGCGAGATCACAAGGGCTGTACTGTCGATGGCATTACCTACAATGCTGACGAGGCGCTGGCCGCAGGCGCTGCGTATCGCGAGGTGAAGGTAGCGGATCTGGATGTTACCTCCTTGAGCGAGTTGCTTGGTGCCAAACGTTATCAGTACATTATTTGTGCCGATGTTCTGGAGCATCTCAGAGACCCAGGGCGTGTACTTGATGCCGCACGCAACCTCCTTGAAGACGGCGGAAGACTGCTTGTTTCTGTGCCTAACGTGGCCTATTTGGGGCTGATTGCCGAGTTGCTTGGAGGCGAGTTCCGATATCGTCGCGAAGGGCTGCTGGATCAGACCCATGTGCGGTTTTTCACTCGCAACTCCTTGCTCCGGTTTCTGGCTGACCGCGCCTGGGAAGTTCAGCGGCTGGAGTCGATTGAAGTTGATCTCGCCGATTCCGAGTTTTCTCCCGCGCTAGAAGTGCTGCCGCCCGCTGTTCGAAGCCAATTGCTGGCGAATCCAGATGGACTGAGTTATCAATTTGTGCTTGAAGCACGCGCCGTTCCCATCGGACAAGTGATCGATCATGCGGCGCTGGGCGTACGAGAAGCGCAAGAGCAGGCGCATTACGTGCTGGGCTTGTACCACGCTGGGCCAGCCGGGTTTGAAGAGACGCGCAAGGTTGAGGCACGGGCGAGAATCGCTGAGGATCAGCAGGAAGTCGTGTTCCGGCTGCCAACAGAGTCGCTGCATGGTTTGCGCCTCGATCCTTCAGACCGTCCGGGTTTTCTGCATCTCTACGAGATCATTTTGCGTGACGCGTCAGCGCGCGTCCTTTGGCAATGGGATGGCTCCGCCGCGAGCCTGCAGGATGGATGCCGCCAGATCGTAGCCACTTCTGCATGGTTGGGCGCGCGAGGTGGTGCGCTGTTGCTGGCAGGAAATGACCCACACGTGTTTCTGCCAATTCCGGCTTCGGCCTTGGCTGCCGCTTCAGGGGGCGAGCTCCGTTTGATGTTGTCCTGGCCGATGTCCGCTGACTACCGTGTCTTGGCCGAGCGAACCCGGCCCGTTCTTGAGGCGCTGGAAAGTACTACCAGCGCTTTGAGGATCACCACGCATGAGCGTAATGCGGCCCAAGCCCAGGCATCCGAATACGAGCAGGCTTTAAAGGAGCGGGCGGCATCTCACCAGGCAGCCGAGGCTGCATTGCGCAGCTATCTTTCTGAAGTGGAAAACAATAGCCGGGAATTAGGGCGCACGCATGAGGCGCTCCATGCAGAACACGTGCGAACCCGGCATGAGCTGATCCAGATGGCGGACCGTGTATCTGAGGCGCAGGAGAATGCGCGGCGTTGCCAGAGCGAGCGTGATGATATTGCACGTCATATTGACGCCATACAGAATTCAACAGTTTTCCGTCTCACACGGCCTCTGGTGTGGGCAAAAATCCGCTTTGACAGCTTGCGAGTCGCTGGTGTTGTCGATGAAAAAGAAAAGGACGCTGCGTTGAGTGCCTGTACGCCGATGTCGGATCTGGTAGATGTGATTGTGCCCGTGTATCGTGGCCTCAGTGATACGCGTTGCTGCATTGAGTCTGTTCTAGCGGCCCGCACACAGACACCGTTTCGTCTGGTTGTCATCAACGACAGTGGGCCAGAGCCGGAACTGACAGCATATCTGAGAGAGCTTCCTGGGCGTGATGCTCGCGTTTTGCTGCTGGAAAACGAAGAGAATCTCGGTTTTGTCGGGACGGTCAATCGTGGCATGGTGCTGGATGACCGGCATGACGTTATCCTGCTCAACAGTGATGCTGAGGTCGCCAACGACTGGTTGGATCGTATCCGCAAGTCTGCATACTCCGGCGCACGTATTAGCAGTGTCACTCCATTGTCCAACAACGCGACGATCTGCAGTTACCCCAGGTTTTGTGATGACAACGACCTTCCAGAAGGATGGGATACCGCCTCACTCGACGCTCTATGTTCCACCATCAATCCGGGCCGGTCTGTTGAGGTTCCGACGGGGGTCGGCTTCTGCATGTACATTCGTCGTGACAGTCTTACCGCAGTCGGGTTGTTTGATGTCGAGAATTTTGGCAAGGGGTATGGCGAGGAGAATGACTTCTGCATTCGTGCATACAAGGCGGGCTGGCGCCACCTTCTGACGCTGGATACGTTTGTTCGGCATGCCGGCGGCGTCAGTTTTGGCGACGCAAAAACGCCGCGCGAGCGTGAAGCAATAGATAAGCTTCGGCGTCTGCATCCGGAGTATGAGCCGCTGATACACGCTCACGTCGCTGCGGACCCGGCGCGCTTTGCGCGTCTGAAGCTCGATGTGGCGCGGATGCGCAAACTGGCGCTGCCGGCGATTCTGGCTGTCACCCATTCTCGTGGGGGCGGTACGGAACGCCATGTGCATGAGCTTGCCGAGGTGTTGCGTGGCAAAGCCCTGTATCTGGCACTCAAGCCGATGCCGGATGGTGTCAGCGAGTTGAGCTGGGTGAAAAAAGGCGAAGCCTTCAAACTCGGGTTTCGCTTACCAGCCGATTTCAATGCCTTGATCGAGGTGTTGCGCAGCTTCGGTGTGGCTCACGTACATATTCACCACCTGATTGGTCACGATCCATGTGTGTGGGGAATTGCTTCCCGGCTAGGCGTTCGGTATGACTATACGGTACATGATTATTACGCGGTGTGCCCGCAGATCTCGCTGACTGATAGTGCTGATCGTTATTGTGGAGAACTCGGCCCGGAGCAATGTCGCGCGTGCCTGCAAAAGACGCCAGCACCGGGCGGTGCCAGTATTGATGCCTGGAGGGGAATTTCCGTCAGCTGCTCACCGCAGCCCGGTTTGTGCTGCTACCTAGCCAGGATGCTGCAACGCGAATTGCACGCTACGCCCACGAAGCTGATTTGCGAGTCGTTCCGCACAATGACATTCAGGAAGTATGCCCAGCTCCAGCGCCAACACCGATTGGCGAGAGGGCGTTGAAAATTGCGGTTATTGGTGCCCTGAGCCCGATCAAGGGTGCTGATCTGCTTGAGTCCGTAGCAAAGTTGGCAGCTGACAGCCAGGCGCCCCTCGATTTTCATTTGTTAGGTTATGCCTATCGCCAGTTGCAGACCCAACCTAAAGCACGGCTTACCGTTCATGGCGCCTATGACGAAGCTGATCTCGAAAAATTGCTCGACTGGCTTAAGCCTGATCTGGTCTGGTTCCCGGCGCAGTGGCCCGAGACTTACAGCTATACGCTGAGTGCATGCCTCAAGGCCGCTTTGCCGGTCGTCGTGCCAAATATCGGTGCTTTGCCCGAACGGATTGCCGCAAGAGGCTGGAGTTGGATACGGCCATGGTCAAACAGTGCTAAAGACTGGATGGCATTCTTCTCCGGGATCAGGATAGAAAACTTCCAGACCGGTGAAGGTCCTGCGCCGACCTTGCCGAGTCAGGTGCCCACAAGCAGCTTCGCCTATAGCGAGCATTACCTTGAAGCTCTTGTCGTGCGTGCTGAAACGCCTGTCCTGACAGATGAGCTTATCCGGCACCATGCGGATTTGCGCCCTGTTGGATTTGCCGCCATTGAACAAGGTGTCCGCGGCACATTACTGACCGGGGTGGTGCGAGTCCGCAATCATCCCATGCTGCGCCGCGTGGTGCGTTGGGTGCCCTTGAGTTGGCAGACACGGCTGAAATTTTGGTTGATCAGATGACTCTTGAGCATACAATTCCGCGACGCGCTAACAATGTTGCAGCAGTGGTCGTCGCATATGTCCCAACCAATGAGATTTTCAGTCTGATTGATACTCTCGGAGCATGTCTTGGGAAAGTGCTGGTCGTTGACAATTCTCCGGGTTTAAGCTCGCTACTTTCTGAGTTACCTCCAACCGAAGCTACTCTTCTTTTACCGGGGGAGAATATAGGAGTAGCTGGCGCATATAACATGGCAGTTTCCCACCTGGCTGAGCACGCAAAGCACATAAAGTACTTATTTCTGTTCGATCAAGACTCCACACCAGATGCTGAATGTTTATGGACGCTAATCGATACGATGGCCCAACTAGAGCCTGAGCTGCGTGTCGCACAAGTTGGCCCCTGCATATTTTGAGCTACAAAGAGAGTTCTTTCCTCCCTTTATATGTGTTGGGCGATTCTGGGTAAAAAGGATACCAGTGCAGGATGCGTCCCCAGTGCATCCGGTAAGCTACATGATTTCTTCCGGAACCTTGCTGTCGCTTGAGGCGGCAAATGCAGTTGGTCGTTTTGATGAGTCGCTTTTCATTGACTATGTTGACGTCGAATTTGGCTTGCGTTGCCAAGAAAAGGGTTTTGTCTCTTTGGTGATCAAGAAAGCGAAGATGGCGCATTCTCTAGGTGAAGTCCCCTTGAAGTTTTGGAGATGGTCGCTTCCGTCACACGCACCCCTAAGGCGTAGATATCAAGTCCGTAATGCTATTTTGCTGATACGGCGTCGCAGTATTCCATTGGTTTGGAAACTAAGCGAAGCTGTCAGGATACTTCTAAGACTGATCTTCGCTTTGATCGCAAGCGGGAAGAGTGCTAGTGTGTTGTCCAGTTGGTACCTCGGCCTACGCGATGGGGTCCAAGGGGGGAAGGGTAAAATCAGCGACAATGAATTTTGATTAAATAATTAAGTAAAGTTAAACCACGACAGAGCGTTTCGGAGAGGCGGTAGGCGCTTGCTGAATGCCATATATTGTCCCGAGTAGCGAAGAAAATAGTACTTCGTGATTCCTGTGCTTGATAGCTTGAGAAAATCGAGTTCAAGTAATTTCTTCGGAGTACCGCAGGTAATTTTGCGGCACCGAGACCGAGACGACAAGTTTCCGATTTTATTTTAATTCAACGAAAACCGTGTGAAGATATGAAAACAAAACTGTGCGGTGTCGAGGTGCTGCGATTTCTGACCGCTGTTTGGGTCGTTTCGTTTCACGCTTTACCTCACTACGATGCGATTAACGCAGTTGATATTGGTTTTTTTAGGGGTTTTATTGAATTAGGATATTTTGGCGTAGATGTATTTTTTGTTTTAAGCGGATATGTATTGGCTCGAAGTTACTTTTCAGAAAAAATTTCTCCTCCAAAGTTTTTGGAAGTAGTATTAGATCGCTTGATAAAAATATATGTACCCTATTGGATAGTTTTTATTGCGACAATAACCGTATTGCCGTGGTTAGGATGGCCGGAATTGCGCAACAAGGAAATCGTTAATTCCGTTTTTCTAGCCACAAATGTCGGAAATCTCTTAGTTATTCCTCCTGTTTGGTTTTAGTGCATCTCCTCTACTTTAATATTTTATTTTTTATTACGCTACTTTTTTCAGTGCGCACTCGCATATTTTTCTGGATTATTTTTCCTGTCGCTTGCATTGCCTTGTCTATAATTTTCTCGCAGAGTTCATTTATCCTAGATCCGATAGTTATGGAGTTTGGCTTTGGGCTATTTCTGTCGAAGATGAATATCGAAGGGAGAAGAATATTATTCTCTGTTGTGGCATTTGTTTTGGCGGCTGTTTTTTTTACAATATCAGTCCAGATTGGAATTGCTGCTGCGATGTTCTATAGATCGCTTACCTATGGAGTTGCCGCAGTCGGGGTTGTCGTTCTCTCAGTAACGCTAGCGACTGGCGGAAGGGGTATCTCATCTGTTGGAGCGTTGGGGGGTATGCCTACCCTATTTATTTAATTCATTATTCTCTTCTTGAGTTTATCGCATATTCTGGAATTCGAAATATCGTATCTCGTCAGCCTGAATTTCTGAGAAGTTTAGTGCCTTTGTTGTTTTTGATGTTTGTGGTTTATGTGGCGGCACTCCTTCAAACATATGTTTTTACTACAGCGGTGAATTACACGAAAAATCGGTTTTCTTCGGCAAAGAAAGAATGGAGTGCAGGTTAAAATATCCTGAGGGTTTCTGTTTTCTGTAAACGTCCGCAGTGCGTTTTTGGAATTGATGATAATGGATTATTTCATTAGTGCTAAGAGTTCTTTCTCTTTATCGCATTTCAGTCAGATATTTTTATTCTTTTTCTGTACAGTTGGTTATGGTTTTACCGTAACAAAACCACTCTTCAATAGAGAGGGGTTTGGCGTGTTTTTTTTAGTCTCGCTTTCAAGTTGCATAGGATTTGGTTTTGTAATTATCGCGCTTCAGGTGCTCGGGATCGTTGGATGTTTGAGTAGAAGCGGAGCAACAATATTAGTTTTAAATGGGGTGATCCTCTTCGTTTTGGCGTTACGCGGGAGGGGGGTTGGCAATGCTAAGCTGAATTTTACGCCATTTGCGACCCTTGTTTTTTTTGGATATGCGTTAATAGTTGCCATAATCCTCTGCGATATTTCTGTTAGATCATTGTATCCACCCCTTGCGTGGGATGAGGTTTCTTATCATCTTCCATATGCTAAGGCGTGGGCAGAAAATGGAGGACTAATAGTTGTACCTAGCCTTCGGTTTCCTCTTTTCCCGCTAAATTTTAACCTGCTATATACGTTGGGTTTTCTGTATAAAAGCGATATTTTTTCGCATTTTGTACATGCGTTGGCTGGTGTGGTAACCGCTTTCGGGGTGTATGGGTACGCTCTAAGTATTTGCGGTAGGCCTGCAGCCTTATTGTCGTCTGGGTTTTATATATACTTAGTTTATGGGCTGTTTGGTGGCGCCTACATAGACCTCGGGCTTTCGATGTTTGTGTTTTTTTCTTTGCATGTTTATTCATGTGGGTAAAAAACGAAAATAAAATACTCCTCTATGTTTCTGCTTTTTTTTTTGCTAGGAGTGTCTTTCGGAATTAAATACCATGCTTTATTACTTGCTCCAATATATGCCTTATTTGTTTTAACAAAGATGAGTGGGCGTCGTCGTGTATGGAGTGTTTTGGGGTTGGGTTGCCTTGCCGTGCGTTTATTGGTATATCCGCAGTTATTTTATATCCGGAAATCCTTTTCATCCTTTTGCCTCTGATTTTTTCGGGTATTGGAATTGGGATCGTGTTGATGTTGAGTTGCAGTTGTTTGATGTCAAAAGGATACGTGATTGGCCAGATTATGTTCTGTTTCTAAGCGTTGGTGGCGTCGCTGGCTTTTTGGGGAAAGAAAGGCTTTCTTTTGGGTATATTTTTGTTTTTTGTGTGTATGCATTTTTGTCATGGTATTTCACAACGCATTACTCAAGATACTTGGTTTTCGCTTACCCGTTTTTCGCAGTGTTGATTGGGTGTGGAGGAGGGGCTTTATTTAAGATTCTAGCCTCGTTGTTTGGTGAGAAGTCGGTTGGGTTGGTGTGTTTAGGGGGCGACTCTGTTTTTTTTGAGTAAATATTTAATTCCTCATATTTCTATTGGATATAATTTTATTCCGTTTAATGCAAAAATCCGCGATGATTTTTTATACGCAAATTTGCGATCGTATTCGGCTGGTGAATACTTAAAAAGAAATCCTGAGTGGAGTGTTGTGCAGATTGGGTTTGAGTCTGAAATTTATTACTTACCGGATTCTGTCATCGGCGACATCATGGGTTTTTCTCGTTATAGAGATTTTTATGGCTTAGACGCAAGACAATTGGCGAATAAAATGAAGTTGATGGGTAGAAATGCGATTCTTTTATCGCCAATCGATGCTGGTGTGGCTGCGCTGCGGAAAAGCGATGATTTTGCATATTGTTTTAGAGTATTAGTTGAATCAAAATCCTCAGTTTTGTATGGGTTGAACAGTAGGTGTGATCGAGTTCCGTAGATTCTATTGTCCAACGCAAGGTTAAAGCCACCGGCTATAGACGGCTTGTTCGGATGGTGAAAATTTAGCCCATTAATGAAAGGGTTGAGGCAGTAGAAAAACTAGTTTTCGATGCGAACAAAATTGACCATGAAATCCTACCCCCAAAACGGCTCAGAATCGTCGATCACAGCCTCGGTAAGGGGCAATGGACCCCAGTATTTACACCGGGTTATGGAAATCCGAGTTTTTCTACACCCTCGTTAGGTGCGGCAGCCTGCAGTGCTTTAAATTGAGTACCTCGTCGTATGAATTACGACGCGTACTACAAAGATTTGTTTGGAGATCGAAGGGGCGTTCGGGGGGGGATACGGTGCTTGAGATTCGGTTCGTGAAAAGAGTACAGCGCAACCGTTGCAACTACATGTTCGCGAGCACTCCGTGCCGTTCATGAGGCGGAGTGAGGCGCTGGTTCAGAGAGGGGTGTTACGCGAGTATTTTTCGCGTCGCGATAAGATAAATGACATAAATGTATTTTGGGTGCGTTAATATAGTGGGCTGTGTTATTTCGCAGGCGAGTGTAGTCGGGTTAGTGTTCTCGGTTGTTATGTGATTGGCGGGTTTTATTTTGCGTAAGAATTGAGCAAGCGACAGTGGTTGAATGCGTTTGGGGTTATGTTGGGAGTAGCGATTGGTAGATATTGTCCGCGTTTTATGCGCGCAACTTTACGAATTCACCTGAGATCAGTGGGGGGCGTTCGCTGTTCCAACCTTATTCATAACAAGGTGTGTGTGGCATATTGCATATATCGGGAGTTTAAGATTGTTTTTTTTGGGCTTTATTAAATATTTTATTGTTGGCGGTGCTCAGTTTGTTTTGGACGTCGTTGTTCGTTATTTTTCTTTTTTGGCGTTAACTTGGTGATCGCCAACGTGGCAAGCCGTTTTTTGGCTGCAGTTTTGGGTTATTTCCTAAACAGGCGGTACTCTTTTGGCGGAATGAGAGCTGGCACTAGCGAGCGAAAACAGTTTTACGGTATTGGTTTTGGGGTGCATGACTTTGGTGAGTACCCATTTGATTAAAATTTTATTGTCTTGTTGTTCGCATTATGGATTATCATTTTCCGTAAAAATCCTATTGAATTGGCTCTTTGCGTGGTTGGCTATATTGTTTCTAAGTTATGGGTGTTTTCTCATGATCGCAGATAAAACGGTTGCAGTAGTAATTCCTTGCTTCAAGGTTCGGGCATATTTTAAAGGTTTTAGAGAAAATTGGCCCTTATGTGGATGTTATTTACGTTGTTGATGATGCCTGTCCCGAGGGGTCTGGTCAGTTTGTTATAACCAATGTTTCTGATCATAGAGTCAAAGTGATTTTCTGTGAGCAAAACATTGGGGTCGGGGGCGCGGTAATGACGGGTTACCGTGCAGCAATGGCAGACGGGTATGACTGCTTGGTGAAAATTGATGGCGATGGGCAGATGGACCCTGCCTTGCTGCCTTCTTTTGTTATGCCTATCGCTAAAGGGCGTGCTGACTATACTAAGGGAAACAGATTTTATAATTTGGAAGACGTTGCAAGCATGCCAAAATTTCGGTTGATTGGTAATGCGGTGCTGTCATTCATGTGTAAGGCATCTTCAGGGTATTGGCACTTGTTCGATCCTACAAATGGATATACGGCTATTAGTGCAAAGGTTGCAGCTATGCTGCCAATGACAAAAATAAGCAATCGATATTTCTTTGAGACGGACATTCTTTTTAGGCTAGGAACTTTGGGAGCCGTTGTTAAAGATGTGCCAATGAAAGCAATATATGGCGATGAAGAGTCTAATTTAAAAATATCGAAGATATTAGGGGGGTTTTTTTTAGGGCATATTAAAAACTTCTTAAAAAGAATTTTTTATAATTACTTTATTAGAGGTTTTTCTATAGCTTCAGTTGAATTGATGTTCTCGATTTTGTTTTTGTTTTTTGTGTGTGCTACGGAGGTGTGAGGTGGTTTGAGTCTAGCGTGACCGGGATTCCGGCGTCCAGCGGTTCTGTCATGTTGGCCGCTCTTCCTGTTATTTTGGGTGTACAGTTATTTCTTTCTTTTTTAGCATTTGATATGCAAAATCAGGCTAAATTTTCGCTTTATTCTGAAGACTGAATTGGGGCCCCCCGCGTCAGAATAGTTGTCGCCTCAATACGATCCTGAAACTGGGGGCGATAAGGAAGCAAGATGGCTCGATTTGGTGAAGCATTCAAGAACAGGGTGATGGCGCGGTTGTTGCCGCCGGAGAGCGCAGACGTTGGGGTTGTCTCGCGTGAGGTGGGCGTATCGGTGCAGACCTTGGAGCGATGGCGTGAAGTTGCGCAGTCCAGGCCCGCCCGAGGGCGGGCCTGGACTGCGCGCGCACGACTGGAGTCGGTGATCACAACCGCGGCGTTGGACGAGGCGGGCAAGAGCGCCTGGTGCCGCGAGCATGGCGTCTATCCCGCTGAACTCGAACAATGGCAGCAAAGCGCCATGACTGCACTGGCCGAGCCAGAAGAGCAGCGCGCCAGCCCGCAATCGACACGGCAGGACCGGCAGCGCATAAAATCCCTCGAACGGGAGTTGGCACGCAAAGAAAAGGCTTTGGCAGAGGCTGCGGCCCTGCTGGTGCTCTCAAAAAAAGTCGGGGCGATCTTCAGCAGGGGCGAGGACGAATGATCGGCCTCGAAGATCGCCAGAACCTGACCCAGGACATTGCCGTAGCCCGCACCGCAGGTGCTCGGCTGCGCCCGGCTTGCGAGGTGGCCGGTATCGACGCTCGCACCCTGCAACGCTGGCAAGCCGATGCCGATAGCGCCCTGTGTGTCGGCGATCTGCGCCCCCACGCTGTGCGCCCACCCGTTGCGCATGCACTCAGTCAAGAGGAGCGAGGCCGCGTACTGGCTGCCGCCAATGCGCCACGCTTTGCCTCACTGCCGCCTGCGCGCATTGTGCCTATGCTGGCCGACGAAGGCATCTATCTGGCCAGCGAATCAACCTTCAGCCGCATCTTGCGCGAGCATGGCCAAACGGCTCACCGAGGCCGCGCCAAAGCGCCCAAGGCCTCACGCCCACCGACCACCCACATCGCCAGCGCCCCCGGCCAGGTGTGGTGCTGGGACATGACCTACCTGCCCACAAAAATCATCGGACAATGGTTTTATCTCTACCTGATCCTTGACCTCTATAGCCGCAAGATCGTCGGATGGGCGGTGCATGCGGAAGACTCATCCACGCATGCAGCCCACCTGGTGCGGCGCACGGCACTGGCCGAAGGTATTGCCGCGCAGCAGACCAAGCCGGTGCTGCACGGGGATAACGGCGCCACACTCAAGGCCACCAGCGTGCTGGCCATGCTCCAATGGCTGAGCATCGAACCCTCGTACTCCCGGCCACGAGTGAGTGATGACAACGCCTACGCTGAAGCCCTGTTCCGCACGGCCAAATACCGACCGGAGTTCCCGGCCCGAGGCTTTGCAGACCTGCAAGCCGCGCAGAACTGGGCCGCAGGATTCGTGCACTGGTACAACGTCGAGCACCGGCACAGCGGCATTCGCTACGTCAGCCCGGCGCAGCGCCATGCAGGAGAAGATCAGAACATTCTGGAGGCTCGCCACGCTTTGTATCTGAAGGCGCGTGAGGCGCATCCAGCGCGGTGGACTGGCGATACGCGAGACTGGTCACACATCAAAGCAGTTGCCCTCAATCCAGAACGTGACTACGTCGTTCAGGAAAGTCTAAACAAAATGCATACTCAGGCAAAAGCAGCATGACTCAGGCGGCAACTACCTTGACGCGCGCCGCTAGCGCCCCGCCTGGGGCTAACTCAGAACTCAGAGAAGCAGTGATATAGATGGGTTGTCGTACGATTGATCGGAACGTCTCATTGCATATAGCGTCATTGGACGCGTTGCGAGGTATTGCTGCGCTATCGGTATTCATTTACCACATCGGGGCCATGACTAATCTTCTGGCCTGGGCGCCGTTGATACAGCGCCTTTCTTCGGTGGGGATGTTGGGGGTAGACCTATTGTTCGGCTTGAGCGGGTATTTATATGTAGCTCGATTGTTCGTCCGCTTGATTGGAGCGCCGCCAAGTTTGCTTCTAGACGTGTTAGAAGGATTGCCCCAGCGTACTATTGTTCGATCTTTGTGGTGGTCATATCAGCCACTATTGTCTCGGGCTGGGCAGGGTGGATGCCACTGGTGGATGTGTTTGTTCACGGCTTGTTTTTGCACAATTTGTTTCCCGAGTTTATCGTCGGCATTAACGGTGCGTATTGGACCCTCGGCGTCGAAGCCGGGTTTTACTTGGTGGCCATGCTGTGCGCCCCTTGGTTGCGAAGCAAGGAGCGCTGCCTCTGGGTTTTCAGTGCATGGTGTGGCTGTGCCGTACTGTGGCGTCTAGGCGTTTATATTCTGGCACCCACAGACGCGTGGACTCGTTTCTTCTTCGCCACGCAATTGCCAGGTTGCATGGATGGTTTTGCAGTTGGAGGCCTTGTGGCATATGGGGAGCGCTACTGGGCGAACTGGAAGTGGTTTCGTTCTATAGCACTGTTTCGAGCCGGCTATTTTTCCAGTGTATTTTTAATGGCTTTGTTTTACTTGGTTTTCGGCTATTTGTGGTTCTTCGGTGAAGAGTACTGGTTTAGATTTGGCTCTGCGGTTGTATGGAGGCTTGTTCTGTACGCTTCATTTGGCGGGCTATTGATTTATTTCATGAAGTTGAACGAGAGCGACGGTGTAGGCGCCCTGCTGAGCGCTTCAGGCTTGCCTGCTTTGGGGAAAGTTAGCTTTAGTTTCTATTTGTATCATATTCCGATGATCGGGTTTGTGTCTTGGGCGTGGAGGATTGCCGGTATGGGCTCGGAGTGGGGGGGGCTGATTTTGGTTATGTTCGTTTTATCTTACTGTGTGGCCAAGCTCAGTTACTCATACGTCGAGGCGCCATTTATTTCTCGGAAGAGCGCTGAGTCGTGATTTCTCGCTCCCCGCGATTGGACGCTATCCCTTATGTTTTGTCTGAGTAAGCGTGTTCTCTAGCTGTTATGGATGGGGTTATGACTCGATCGCTTTTGGGTGAGATACTTGTTTCTGATGGCCTGCTCAGTGCCAAGGACTTGGAGCGAGCTTTATCCGCTCAAGCTGAGCTTGGCGGTTTTCTCGGGAGGGTTCTAGTAAGTTTAGGCGTCGTTTCTGAGATTGACGTCGTGCGAGCTCTGAGTCGTCAGTTGGATATTCCGGTGCTAGGCGCGGAAGAGTTCCCAGTCGATCTCCCTCAGTTGTCGAACTTGTCGCTGGAATTCCTCCAATCAAATAGTGTTGTTCCAATAAGGGTCGACGGAGAACGCTTGTTGGTTGCGATGTTGATGCCTCAGGATTTGTATGTAACGAAAGCGCTAAGACTGGCCACTGGATTAGACGTTGTGCCTACTTTTGCATTGGAGGCGGATATAGGCGCGAGTCTAAAGCGTCTTCAAATCGATGCAGATCCAAGCGCACTTGACGAGGCACCGGAGATTAATGAAGCCGGCGATTTTGTTGAACACTTGAGAGACTTGGCGAGCGAGGCGCCTGTTATTCGATTGGTTAACTCACTGATCGGGAAGGTGACAGACATGAGAGCTTCGGATATTCATTTGGAGCCTTTCGAAGACTCGCTGCACGTTCGTTATCGTGTTGATGGGGTTATTCAGGCTGCCGACCCGATTCCTGGGCGATTGTCTGCTGCAGTTACATCTCGACTTAAGCTGCTTGCGCATTTGAATATTGCGGAGCGACGCCTTCCCCAGGATGGCCGCATCAAAATGCGAGTAAAAGGCCGAGAATTGGATTTGCGCGTGTCGTCTGTGCCGACCGTGCATGGCGAAAGCGTTGTCATGCGTGTCCTTGATCGCTCAAGCGTGCGCTTTGGGCTAGATGAGATGGGCTTTAGCCCTGATACGCTTATAAAATTCAACGATTTATTGGCGCGGCCGCATGGGATCCTTCTGGTAACAGGACCAACGGGGTCCGGCAAGACAACCACGTTGTATGCCGCCTTGTCTACGCTTGATTCTGATGCACTAAAGATACTGACGGTAGAAGATCCGGTTGAATATCAACTGGAGGGCATCAACCAAATTCAAGTTCTCCCTCAGATCGGGCTGACGTTTGGGCATGCTTTGCGCTCCATACTTCGGCAGGATCCAGACATCATCATGATCGGTGAAATGCGCGACGGTGAGACTGCGCAGATAGCCGTGCAGTCCGCACTAACCGGGCATTTGGTTCTGTCAACGCTTCATACCAACACAGCGGCGGGGGCTATTGTTCGTTTGCAGGATATGGGCGTTGAGCGTTATCTCATTACTTCTTCCGTCAATGGCGTGTTGGCGCAACGGTTGGTCAGACGTCTGTGCGATGAATGCAAAGCCCCGAAAGAGCTAGGCGTGGAAGAGTTGCGTCGGGCCGGTTTGTCGAGGTTCTCAGGCTCAAGTTCCGCCATCATATATGAGGCGCGAGGATGCCCAGCTTGCCGGGAGTCGGGGTATCGGGGCAGGACCGGCATTCATGAACTCTATGTGCTTGATGAAAAGATGCACCGAGCAATTATTGAAGGTGCCGATGCGACAGATTTACACGAGATAGCGCGCCAGAGTGGCATGGTGACGCTTCACGAAGATGGTTTGCGCAAGGTTTTGGCTGGCGTGACGAGTCTTGACGAGGTTCTGCGCGTTACACAGGATCAACAGGATGCCTGAGTTCAAGTACCGCGCAGCAGACGTTACCGGTGCGCTGAGGGAAGGCGTGCTGGAGTCGGGCGACAGCGAGGGGGCCACACGGCGCTTGCGCTCTCTTGGATTGATCCCGATACAAGTGACCGGCACAGGCGGCGACGCTGAAGCGCACGGCGTTCCGCAGACCAAGACTCGGGGAGGGAAGGCGACGCAGAATGACGTTCTTGCCTTCACGTCTGAGCTCGCGATCATGCTTCGCGCAGGCTTGTCTCTCGATCGCGCATTAAGAGTTCTCATTGGCATGAGTCACAAGCGTGCTGTGGCGGACTTGCTGCAACAGTTGCTTGAGTCTGTGAAGGGTGGTGCATCACTTAGCAAAGCACTAGAACCTTATCGCCTGCTGGTCGGGGATTTTTACGTCAACATGGTGCGCTCAGGGGAAACCGGCGGCCAGTTAAGCGAAGTGCTAAGTCGCTTGGTTGAACATCTCGAACGCATGCGTGCGCTCAGGGATAGCATCATCTCCGCGATGATTTATCCAGCAATTCTTGCGCTCGTAGCGGTGTTATCTGTTTTCGTGATGCTGGGTTTTGTTGTGCCACAGTTTGAAGCCCTGTTCAGAGGGATGGGGGATGCCCTGCCTTTACCGACCCGGATTATTCTGGATCTGGGGCAGCAGTTTACAAAGCACGGTTTCGTATTGGCGGCTGGGGGGCTAACGTTTCTGGCGCTGTTAGCCAAGATTCTAAGCTCTCAGGCAGGCCGTGTCTGGTGGCAAGCAAAGGTGATACGCCTTCCAGTTCTGGGGGCGATTGTTCTGAAGTACGAGATCACTCGCTTCTCACGTTCTTTGGGAACTCTGCTTGGAAATGGAGTACCAATCATCGCAGCGCTGAAAATTGCGACCGAGACGGTAAGTAATGAGTTGCTCCGCTTAAGGCTGGCGCCAATCGCACCGGCAATGAAGGGTGGCGGACGCATTGCTGACGCCATGTCTAAAACGGGGTTGTTTGAGGCGCTGGCACTGAATCTGGTAAAAGTCGGAGAGGAAACGGGGCGGCTCGATGTCATGTTGCTCGAATTGGCCAAGATTTTTGATCGCGATGTCGAGACCGCGATCAAGCGGGGCCTTACCTTGCTGGAGCCGCTGCTGATTGTGGTGATGGGCCTGATGATAGCGTCCATTATTGTCTCGATTTTGATGGGCATTCTGTCCGTAAACGACCTGGCGGTATAATCCCGCCTCTTTGCATGGGTGAGCACGATATGAACCGGTTTGGCGTAACTGTTTCCACGAAAAGTAGCGGGTTTACGCTCGTCGAGTTGCTGGTCGTTTTGGCCATTCTGGCGTTATTGGCCGGTTTGGTTGGCCCTAAGATCCTCGGCGCGTTTGACGGCGCGAAAATCAAAACGGCACGGGTGCAGATTTCAGAGCTAGAGAAATCCCTCGATGTCTACAAGCTCGATGTTGGCGCGTATCCAACGACGGAAGAGGGCCTTCAGGCCTTGGTAAGCAAGCCCTCTTCGGTGAAGAACTGGAATGGTCCCTATACCAAAGAGATTCCGCAGGATCCTTGGACGCGCCCATACAAGTACACATACGCAGGCACCGGGGATGTTGAGATCGTCTCTCTGGGCGCAGACGGCAGTCCTGGCGGTGAAGGCGAGAACGCAGATATCAAGAATTCAAAGTGATGCGAGCTCACTGTCGAGCCATCCGTTTGGTCTGAAATGACGGGCGATCATCGATTCGGTGGTTCAAGGGGGTTTTCTCTGCTTGAGTTACTTGTTGTGATTGGCATCATGTCGTTGGTTGTGGGTCTGGCGCCCTCCGCAGTCACCAAGTTCAAGGAGGCCTCCGACTATAGAACGCTGGTGCGTGAAGTCACGACGGGTTTGCTGGCCGCGCGCAGACAGGCAGCTCTGGCCGGAAAGAGCGTGGCATTCTTCGTCGATCTCCCAAATCGCCGTTTTGGCGTAGAGGGGATGACGAGCGGCTCTTTTCCCCGACACATCCGACGTTCGGGCTGAGGTTGCGGCTATGGAGCTGAGCCAGGGCTCCGTAGCCAGGATCCGCTTCTTCCCTGACGGTGGCGCGACCGGCGGAAACTTCCTGATCGCTCGCCCTCGCGGAGGTGGCGTGAGGGTTAAAGTTGATTGGCTACTCGGCCGTGTCAGCCAGGAAGTCGAACATTGATCCCATTCAAGTGCCTGAGTCGGCAGAGCGGCCTCACGTTGATTGAGGTTTTGGTTGCTTTGACGATCATGACCTTTTCTTTTGTTGCGATTTATCGCGCAGTCGGTTCCGGCGTTAAGGCTGTGGTTGCCGCGAGCAACTATGAGCAGGCCGCCTTGATCATTGAGTCGCTGAGGTCCATGCGTGACGCTGTCCCGGAAGGTGGATGGGTAGAAGCCGGGGATGCGACGGGCTTTGCCTGGCGTGTCGCGAGTACCCCGTACGGTGAAAGTGATACAAAAATCGGCATGCCAACGATGCATCGCGTTGAGTACCATGTTTATTGGAAAGATCGCGGCGTCGAGCGCGAGCTATCTGTCGTCAGCGTTTTGCCAAGCGCGAAGCCGGTAGCGGGGGGTGGCTCAGTGAGGCCCCGCCACGCGGGATTTACGCTCGTAGAAATGCTGATAGCGCTTGCGCTACTCGCTCTGCTGGTCGTGGCCTTGACGATATCCATTCGCACCATTTCCCAAGCGCAGACCAAAGTCGACGAGCGACTATCGAAGAACGAGGCTGTTCGACTCAGCGCAGCTTTTCTGAGGCAAACCTTATCTTGGGCGTCGCTCAAGAAGCGAATGCCTTTGGATAAGGATGCGCCTCAGCTTGGGATGGTGGGCACGGCTGAAGAGATCACCTGGATAGGCCTGCTTCCCGCTCGCTACGGTGCAGGCGGACTATATTGGCTGCGCCTCGCAGTAATCAACAGCAAGTTGATCTTCTCGTTTATGCCTTTTCTTGGAATGGAGCGCGCGCCTGATTGGTCTATCGCGGAGACGCGGGAGCTTCTCCAGGAAGTGTCTCGCATATCCGTGGCGTTCCAGGAAGACGGCTCAAGTGCCTGGGCCGACAGTTGGGCCAGCGCAGATAAGCTTCCCCAGCGTGTGCGGTTGGGTGTCGATGCCAAAGGGGTGAATTGGCCAGGCTTGATCGTCGCCGTGAGGTCCGGTCGTCCAGCTACCGAGAGGTCCGGTGGGCCCGTGCATGGTCCTGTGAATGAACGGTAATCCACACAGCGCGGATTTAGGCTTTGCGCGACACCAGGGATTGGCGCTGGTGGCCGTCTTATGGGTCGTTGCTGCCCTGAGCTTACTCACGGTTGGCCTGATGCATGCCGTGCAGGTGGAAGTGCGTTCTGTGGCCTCGATTCGAGAGTCACTGCAAGCCAAAGCGGCGTGTGACGCGGCAATCAATATGGTATTGAAGGATGTGCTTGCCAATCCTGAGAAGTACCTGCGCTATCAAGTTGTGCAAGGCCGGTTTGAAGAAGATCCGGTAGCTGTAGAGGTGGTGCCGGTTGCGGGGCTTGTCAATCTCAACCTTGCCACGGTGGAGATGCTTGAGGCGCTGTTTACGCATGCGGGCGAGAGGCCGCCAGAAGAGGCCAGGAGTATTGCTCAGCGGATTCTGGACTGGCGCGACAAGGATGACTTGGTGCGCGTCGGCGGTGCTGAAAATGAACAATACATTCAGGCCGCTAGCCCATACCTGGCAAGAGGAGGCCCTTTCGAAGCAGAAGAAGACCTTCTTCAGGTTTTGGGGGTTGATTATGCCCTTTATGGTAAAGTCCGCGACTTGGTTACGACCGACTACGGTTACGGGGGGAAAGTCTCTCTGCTTGGTGCCCCGCCGGCTGTGTTGAAGGCTTTGCTGGGAGCGGATGTCGCGGCAGCGGCAGACTACTTCGCCGCTCAGGCGTCCGGCGCGTCACCTGAACTTCCTCCCAAGTTCGCCGTCTATTTTGCCTCACCCTCAGCGGGTTCCTTTTATAGACTGACTGCAAGGGTGCGGAGTCCGTCTGGCCAGTTGTGGGGGCGTCGCGTTTCGGTAAATACGAGCTCAGGCAATATTGGAAAGTATTGGAACTATATGCGTGAATATCCAATGTTCGGTGAGCAGGCGAAAGAGGTTTCCGCAGAATTGGTTCCTGCCGAATGAATCTATCTTTGTCTTTACTTTCTTTCGGCAGAGTGTGGCCGATAGCCAAAGGCGCGTGGAATGACGGATGGCAAGAAATTGCCACCTGGCCAATTGCGCATCTTTTGCGGCCAAAAGTTCTGATCGCGTTAATCGGCGAAAACGGCGCAGACGCGTTGTACTCATCCCCCCGTTGAGGCCATTTGCGGGGAGGAGCAAGCGTGTTTCCTGCGTGGCGATAGCGCTGCCTGACGAAATGGTGCTTGTACGGACAATCATCCTGCCTTCCGCGCTGGATTCGTCGACGCTTTCATCTGTCGTTGCCGAGGAGGTCAGAAAGTCGAGCCCCCTTTGGCGATACGGCTACAGACTGGGGGATGATTCGGAGCGCCTCGGCAGACGGAGAGCGCATCAAGGTCACCTTTGCGCTGGCGTCTCGCTCGTCTGTCGTCCGCTATCTCGCGTCAAAGGCAGAAGCCCTGAATGGTCGGCAGCCAGAAGTATGGGTGCTCTGTGATGAGGGCGTCGTCACCTTTACAGGATACGGTGAGCGTGCAAGGCATGCCCGGCAGCGATGGCTTGCTCGCGGCTTGGTGATGCTTTGCGTGTTGGCCTTGGCTGAAGTGGCATTGATCGCCATCAGCCCGTATGTGCAGACGCGAACTCGGCTGTTTGATGCGAACGCTCGTTATGAAGCCC
>JADKDZ010000004.1 GCA_016718265.1 Uliginosibacterium sp.
GCGATCGACCGTGAAATGGTCTGAACAGAGCAGATGGCCGGCAGGAGCCAGACCTGCGAATTCATCGAAGAAGCGGAGGCTAATGTCCGTATCGACCAGACTTGATTGCAAACGGCTGAGAATGGATATATCCAGCGTGAGCGCCTCAAGGTTCATGTCGGGGAACGAGCGGAGAAGGATGTTGGAATCGGCATGCGCGCAGAATTGTCGATCTGAGCAGACTGACTACAAGACCATGTGCAACTATCCCTTGAGCAGGCGCAAGGGCGCAATAGAAGGGCGACCGTTGCTCGGGTATAGTGCATCCAGATCAGCAGAAATCTCATTGTGCGTACGCTAGACCAGATAAAAAATGCCACCCGGCTTTTAGGGGATGCTTTCTGGAGCAGGGAGCAGTAGACTAGAGTTTTCTTGAACTCGGACACGAGATAATCATGACGAAAGCTAAGTCTGCTATTCTGGCCGCCTGCTTATGCGCGCTCTCCGCTTGCGGGGGGGGTGGTGGCTCATCTTCAAATAGCGGCCCGTCTTCTTCCAGTAGTAGCTCTGTGGGGAGGCGTGCAAGACCTTAGCATCCGGGTGCCACCCAATGACACCAGCGCGCTTGCCGGCACCCTGGCACGTTTTCAGGTGGTCGCGACCGGTGCGCAGCCTATCTCCTACCAATGGTTGCGCAATGGCGTGGAGATCCCGGGCGCCACATCGGCGCAGTACGTTTTCGTGGCCGGGAATGATCTTGCTGGCGAGGGCTTCCCGGCGTCCGTGTCAGCAACGCGGAGAGCAGTGTGGTCAGCCCCGCCGCAAAGCTCTCGATTCTTGCTCAAGGCACCGGGGTCTTGGCGGGCAGCCTTGACCAAGGAGCAGGAAATGTGGATGGCAGGGGAAGTCAGGCTCAGATCTCTGAGGGCGCTGTCGCCATCGATCCGAGCGGCAATCTGCTTCAAATCACTCGCGAAGGCCCGTTTCGGAAGATCTCGCCAAATGGTGTTGTGAGCACGGTGTTAAGAGACAGATACGGTTTCCATAGCGGTAGCTATATTTGGCAGCGTCCTGCTATTGCCGCTGACAACACGGGCGCCGCATACATCGCGTTCCACAAACAGTCATCTTGGTCGTCACCAGCTTTAACGGTTTTGGAACGTATCGCAGCAGATGGAACCGTCAGCGAGTACAGCAATACAACGAACGAATACATCAGCGGGCTCGCCGTCGATTCAAGCAGCGGCACCCTGTATCTCAGTACGGGCAACCGTATTGACCGTATGTCGCCTCAATCCGTGCGCAGCACCTGGGTGGGAAGTGGCAGCGATGGCTATGCAAATGGTGCCGGCACGAGCGCTGCGTTCAAGGATGCCAAGGGGATTGCGCTGGCGGCCAATGGGGGCCTCTTTGTGGCGGATACGGGTAACCATTTGATCCGCCGTGTCAGTGCGGCAGGGGTGGTGAGCGATTTCTCGGGGGTTGCGGGCCAAGCCGGATTCCGTGATAGCGCCTTCGGGCCCGCCTTGTTTGACGATCTGAATGCCTTGAGCCTGGCGCCGGATGGGTCGCTGGTGGTATTGGACAACGGCAGCGTGCGCCGCGTGGCCGCCAATGGCAGCGTCACGACCCTCTACAAAAACGAAGCCCTCGCTTCTGCCTACGGTGTTGCCGTCAATGCCAAAGGGGAGATCTTGATCAATACCGCAGAGGGCATTCTGCTCATGCCGCCTGATCAATCCCCTGTTCTGCTGGCTGGCCAGCCCATTACTTATGGTACTGCCGTCGATGGTAGCGTGAGCCAGGCAAAGTTTATGGACCTGCGTGAGATGACGCGGGACACTGCGGGCAATTTCTATCTGTCAGACGGTTCAAGCATCCGAAAAATTGGCACAGATGGAAGTGTAAGTACGTACGCCAAGAATCTTGCCAACCCCGGGAAGATGGCGGCCGACAAGAAAGGCAATCTTTACGTAATTGTTAAGGGCCCAACTGGTGAGTCCGAATTTTCCACGAGCCGTATTCTGATGATCGACAGCAAGGGCGGTGTGACAACCCTTGCGGATGAGGGGCCCCTTCGTGTTGTTGGCGGAATTGCGGTGGATATGTCGGATAACGTTGTTTACGCCGTGAGCAGTGGCGAGCCCATGTACACACGGGATATTATGACATGTGGCGCCATCCGCAGAATATCCTCGGGCGTCACTTCCACGGTGGCGGGGTATCCGACCTTCCCATGCTCAGGAGGTTATAATACTCTCAGAGATGGCAACGGCACGTCGGCTCAATTCGCTACGATTGCGGCGCTGTCCATCAGTAGTACAGGCACTATCTATACGGCCGACACCTATGGCGTTTACCAGACCCCTAGTAGCAGCTACCTCGGCTGGCGCGTTGCAACAACCGATCCGGCTGGCAATGTCACGACGATCTCAAAGGGTCGTCTACCAATCACGGAGAGTCTTTTCACCCAAGTTTCCGGAGACTTGTATTCATTCAACCCGACGAGCATCGACAAAACTAGAGTAACGGACTGCTGGTGGTGTTTATACGATTTCACACGCTCACCGAACGGTAAAGATATCTATGCCGTGGGGCACAATGCGCTGTTGCTTATCCGGCCCTGATTCTGTATTGCTGAGTAAGGAAAGCCCTCGCGCCGTTGCCGAGGGATTTTCTACTGCATTTTGAACCAAGTGGCGGGCTTTCTCTGAATGAAGTTGGATTACAATGGCATCTATACAAGTGCTAATTGTCAAGCACTCGCCACATAGAAACAAAGTGCGCTACGGATCAAGAAAGTCCAGTCATTTGATCACGGGGAAATCATGCTAAGAACTAAGTACGTATTTTTGCTAGCCTGCTTATGCGCACTCTCTGCTTGCGGAGGCGGTGGTGGAGGCTCATCTTCTAATGCAGGTCTATCTTCCTCCAGCAGCAGTTCTAGTGGGGGGCTGGTGCAAGACCCTAGCATCCTGGTGCAGCCCAATGACACAAGCGCGCTTGCCGGGACCTTGGCGCGTTTTCAGGTCGTCGCGACCAGTGCCAAGCCACTTGCCTACCAATGGTTGCGCAATGGCGTGGAGATCCCGGGCGCCACATCGGCGCAGTACGTTTTTGTGGCCGGGAATGATCTTGCGGGCGAGAGCTTCAGCGTTCGTGTCAGCAACGCGGAGAGCAGTGTGGTCAGCCCTGCCGCAAAGCTCTCGATTCTTGCTCAAGGCACCGGGGTCTTGGCGGGGAGCCTTGACCAAGGAGCAGGAAATGTGGATGGCAGGGGAAGTCAGGCGCAGATATCTGAGGGCGCTGTCGCCATCGATCCGAGCGGCAATCTGCTTCAAATCACTCGCGAAGGCCCGTTTCGGAAGATCTCGCCAAATGGTGTTGTGAGTACTGCGTTAAACACGACTGTCGGTGTTAATGGGTTTATTGCATGGTATGGTTCTTCAAATGTCAACGCATCGATTGCCGTTGACAACACGGGCGCCGCATATGTCGCTGTCCCTGGGCAATGGGGATACTATCCTTCCGCGGGGCCCTATACAATTTTGGCGCGTATCGCGGCAGATGGGTCGGTAAGAAAGTACGAAAGCATAGAGGATAGAGACATGAGCGGGCTCGCCGTCGATTCAGCTAGCGGCACCCTTTACCTCAGTTCCGGCAACCATATTGACCGCATGTCGCCTCAATCCGTGCGCAGCACCTGGGTGGGAAGTGGCAGTGACGGCTATGCAAATGGTGCCGGCACAAGTGCGGCATTCAAGGGTGCCAAAGGGATTGCGCTAGCGAAAAGTGGGGACCTCTTTGTGGCGGACACGGGTAACCATTTGATCCGCCGTGTCAGTGCGGCAGGGGTGGTGAGCGATTTCTCGGGGGTTGCGGGCCAAGCCGGATTCCGTGATAGCGCCTTCGGGCCCGCCTTGTTTGACGATCTGAATGCCTTGAGCCTGGCGCCGGATGGATCGCTGGTGGTCTTGGACAACGGCAGCGTGCGCCGCGTGGCCGCCAATGGCAGCGTCACGACCCTCTACAAAAACGAAGCCCTCGCTTCTGCCTACGGTGTTGCCGTCAATGCCAAAGGGGAGATCTTGATCAATACCGCAGAGGGCATTCTGCTCATGCCGCCTGATCAATCCCCTGTTCTGCTGGCTGGCCAGCCCGTTACTTATGGTACTGCGGATGGTAGCCTGAGCCAGGCTCGGTTTATCGGCCTGCGTGAGATGACGCGAGACACTGCGGGCAATTTCTATCTGTCAGAGGGTTCAAGCATCCGAAAGATCAGCACGGATGGAAGCGTGAGTACGTACGCCAAGAATCTTGCCAAGCCCGGGAAGATGGCGACCGACAAGAAGGGGAATCTCTACGTCATTGATGGGGATCGTATTCTGCAGATCGACAGCAAGGGAGCGGCTAAAACCCTTGCCAATGAACCAGGGAATTATCTTGGCGGTATTGCGGTGGATATGTCGGATAACGTTGTTTACGCTGTGAGCAGCGACGAGCCTAGTTACTATCCGGGGGTCTTGATGCATGTGGTGCTATCCGTAAAGTATCCTCTGGTGTCATATCCACGGTGGCGGGGGCTCCGAACTACCCCTGTCAAAATGGACAATATGACACCGTAGACGGCAACGGCACGTCGGCTACATTCGCTACGAATGTAGCGCTGGCCATCAGTGGTACAGGCGCTATCTATACGGCTGATACGTATGACACGTTCGGTCCTCGCTACCGCAGCCAGGTCTGGCGCTTTGCAGCAACCGATCCGGCTGGCAATGTCAAGACGATCTCAAAAGGTTCTCTGCCAATCACGGAGAGTCTTTTTACCCAGGTTTCCGGAGATTTGTATTCATTCAACCCGAGCAGGATCGACAAAGCTAGAGGTACGGACTGCTGGTGGTGTTCATACGATTTCACGCGCTCACCGAACGGCAAAGATTTCTATGTCGTGGGGCGCAATGCACTGTTGCTGATCCGGCCCTGATTCGGTATTGCTGAGTAAGAAAAAAGCCCTCGCGCGGTTGCCGAGGGCTTTTTTGCGTGTGCAAGATAGTGTGGGCTTGATCCTAGAAACCGCAGTTGGTTTGAACACGTGAGGCCGCAAGCCCTCATCCCTAGCCCTTCTCCCAAAGGGAGAAGGGTAAAAACGCCCTCTCCCTTTGGGAGAGGGCTGGGGTGAGGGATAAGCCTGCCGCACAAGCCCTAGCGCATGATTTTACGAGTTCAACGACCGGATTTAGGTTGATTCCTCATGCTCCGCCCCCCTTTATCTTTATCCATCTGACTCACCCGCTCTTTCCAACATGCGCCTTGCTTCCCTCGTGCCCTATACGTCACACGGCTTTACTGCATTTTGAACCAAGAGGCGGGTCTTCTCTGAAGGAAGTTGGATTACAATGGCATCTATACATGTGCTAGTTGTCAAGCACGCGCCACATAGAAACAAAGTGCGCTACGGATCAAGAAAGTCCAGTCATTTGATCACGGGGAAATCATGCTAAGAACTAAGTACGTATTTTTGCTAGCCTGCTTATGCGCACTCTCTGCTTGCGGAGGCGGTGGTGGAGGCTCATCTTCTAATGCAGGTCTATCTTCCTCCAGCAGCAGTTCTAGTGGGGGCTGGTGCAAGACCCTAGCATCCTGGTGCAGCCCAATGACACAAGCGCGCTTGCCGGCACCCTGGCACGTTTTCAGGTGGTCGCGACCGGTGCGCAGCCTATCTCCTACCAATGGTTGCGCAATGGTGTAGAGATCCCAGGCGCCACATCGGCGCAGTACGTTTTTGTGGCCGGGAATGATCTTGCTGGCGAGGGCTTCAGCGTCCGTGTCAGCAACGCGGAGAGCAGTGTGGTCAGCACTGCCGCAACGCTCTCGCTTCTTGCTCAAGGCACCGGGGTCTTGGCGGGCAGCCTTGACCAAGGAGCAGGAAATGTGGATGGCAGGGGAAGTCAGGCACAGATCTCTGAGGGCGCTGTCGCCATCGATCCAACCGGTAATCTGCTCCAAATCACGAGAGATGGCCTGTTTCGGAAGATCTCGCCAAATGGTGTTGTGAGCACTGTGTTAAGAGGTCGTGGCGGTGGTAAGGGAGATCCTTCTATTGCCGTTGACAACACGGGCGCCGCATACATCGCCGTCTACGGAAAGACGGGGGAAACTTGGCTCGATTCGTATTATACGATTTTGGAACGTATCACGGCAGACGGCACCTTCAGCAAGTACAGCAATACAACGAACGAATACATCAGCGGGCTCGCAGTCGATTCAAGCAGCGGCACCCTGTATCTCAGTATGGGCAACCGTATTGACCGTATGTCGCCTCAATCACAGCGCAGCACCTGGGTGGGAAGTGGCAGCGATGGCTATGCAAATGGAGCCGGCACGCGTGCTGCATTCAAAGATGCCAAGGGGATTGCGCTAGCGAAGAATGGGGATCTCTTTGTGGCGGACACGGGTAACCATTTGATCCGGCGTGTCAGTGCGGCAGGGGTGGTGAGCGATTTCTCGGGGGTTGCGGGCCAGGCCGGATTCCGTGATAGCGCCTTCGGCCCAGCCTTGTTTGACGATCTGAAGGCCTTGACCCTGGCGCCGGATGGATCACTGGTGGTACTGGACAACGGCAGCGTGCGCCGCGTCGCCGCGAATGGCAGCGTCACGACCCTCTACAAAAACGAAGCCCTCGCTTCAGCCTACGGTGTTGCCGTCAATGCCAAAGGGGAGATCTTGATCAATACCGCAGAGGGCATTCTGCTCATGCCCCCTGATCAATCCCCGGTGGTGCTGGCTGGCCAGCCCATCAGCTATGGCGCAGTCGATGGTAGCGCGATCCAGGCTCGGTTTACGGGCCTGCGTGAGGTGACGCGATAGTGCCGGAAATTTCTATCTGTCGGACGGCTCAAGCATCCGAAAGATCAGCACGGATGGAAGCGTGAGTACGTACGCCAAGAATCTTGCCAAGCCCGGAAAGATGGCGACAGACAAAAAAGGCAAGCTCTACGTCATTGATGGGGAACGTATTCTGCAGGTCGACAGCAAGGGAGCGGTTACAACCCTTGCCAATGAGCCAGGGCGATATCTTGGCGGAATTTCTGTGGATATGTCGGATAACGTTGTTTACGCTGTGAGCAGTAGCACGCCGGATACTATGCTGCGGCAAAGTTCTCCTGTGGCGCTATCCGTAGAGTATCCTTCGGCGTCATTTCCACTGTAGCGGGGGCTTCGACCTTCCCATGCCCAGAAAGTGGGACTACTCCCAAAGACGGCAGCGGCACGTCGGCTCAATTCGCTTCGATTGTGGCGCTGTCCATCAGCAGTACAGGCAATATATATACGGCCGACACCTATGGCTGGAATCCGAGCCCTACGCGCAGCTGGCCCGTGTGGCGCATTGCAGCAACCGATCCGGCTAGCAATGTCACGACGATCACAATAGGTGATCTACCAAGTACGAACAGTCTTTTCACCCAAGTTTCCGGAGATTTATATTCATTCAACCCGAGCGGGATCGACAACACAAGCGTAACAACGTCCTGCTGGTGGTGTTCATACGATTTCACACGCTCTCCAAACGGTAAAGATTTTTATGCCGTGGGGCACAATGCGCTGTTGCTTATCCGGCCCTGACTCTGTTTCGCTGAGTAAGGAAAAGCCCTCGTGCGGTTGCTGAGGGCTTTCTTGCGTGTGCAAGTTAAATTCAAAAAGGGTAGCGTATAGAGCAGGCTTTCACTTGACCACTCTCATCAAACCGAACCTGCGCTATTAAGGCAATCGCCTCATAAGTAACCTGCAGGCGCAGGTGCTCTGACAGGCTAAGGAAACGCTGAACAAGTCCCTGACTTCAGGAATCCGCCGATGCAAGCTATTGATTTCATTAAGACCGACTTTGTCCCCGCGGACTTAATCAGCGTTTCCCTAAGTCAATCTGCTCGAGCGGATGGCGAAAGTTGCGCAAGGCCGTGGCGTCCGGCACACGCTCACGGCCCAGATCAATCTTGCAGAGCTCACGGAACGCGGGCAAATCGTAAAGTGCGTCTTCACATGCCTTATCGGCAGGCTTGAACCAGTTAGCGATGCGGCAAATCCGCAACATCTGCTCCAGTTCTAACGGGGCGACCTTTGTCCGCTGCCTTCGCGTATGACGGAACGATCCGCACTCAGAAGTGAGTCCAAGGTATCAGCGCTTCCATACACGAGAGAAACGCCGCTTTGCGCGTGGGGCATATGCTTCTCAAGCCCCTTCCTTGCCGCCAGCGCGACGTGCTTTAGCGTCCAGACCTTCTCCGTTTAACTCCATCTATACAGACAGTGTTCTCAACGCTTGAGGCGCGCGGTCTAGTATGTAGCAGTCACGCCGGATACTACTTTCATCGTGCGAGTGAGGTGCACTTCGCATCTAGGCCATTTTGCTGAAGTGAGTGTCCATCGTTCATTGTCCTGGCACGATCTTGAGCAAGGCGTTTTCCGACAGAGTGTAGAGCGCGCCATCGGCATCAACGGCCAAACCTCGCATGTCGGAAATACTCCTTGGCAATGCGACTGTTTTGGTGCCTTGCGTCTTGCAACTGCCCGCTACCACCGCCGTACTCTCTGGCCCAATGATCTTTTAAATGGTTGTGCACGGCCAGTATTGTCCATGACTTAGGGCTATATGAACATCGCTTGCTGTGTCTGCCGCTATGAATGTGGAAAGAATAGGTCGAGAAGAGTCTTTCAGCACTAATGACTTTGTTCCGTCTTGCGCGAACTTATGAACCTCAATGCCATATCCTGAAGTATTGATGGACGCGTAAACGTTGTCTTGTGAATCAATAGTCAAGTCGCCGGAGTAGTCGTTCTCGGTTGATTTAGGGATCTGCGCAAATCTGGTGAGAAGTCCAGTTGAATCCATTTTGTATATCACGGCACGCCTGTCAACAAAATATAGTTTACCTTTGCTGTCAGTTGCACTGCCTTGTGTGGGGCTTGCAACCTTCACCACGGTTGTTACAACGCCCGCGGAGGTTATTTTTCGGACGGAAGTGCTTTGGCCGTCGTCAGAACTTAGAGCATAAATGTCGCCGAATCTATCCGCTGTCATGTCAAACGACCAGATGGATCTGAAGTCGAAACGGGCAGTATCTCCCGTGCCGTCAATCGTTCCCGGTTCGCCAGCTTTTCCGGCCAGGGTGCTCACCATCCCTGCCGCGTCGACCTTGCGGATGACATGATTTCTGCTATCAGCAATATAGGTATTGCCCGCCCGGTCTCGGGTGAATGTTGCCCCGTAGCCGTTGGTAGAGAACGAAGCGTGTTCCGCAGGCCCGTTGATGGCACCACTCTCGACTTGTTTGCCGGCCATCGCCGGGATCTGGTCGAGGCGTGTCGCGCTGGACTGTGGCGGAATCTTGCGGAGCGTGCCCGCTACATCTAGATAGACATTGCCCGTTGCGTCGACAGTCATCCCGTCAATCGAGGCACCGAGCACCGTTGTATCCAATGCCCAGGTCTTGACGTCCCCACCGGCGCTGATCCGTCTGAGCTGGCCGTCATCAATCACATACAGGCCGCCATCCGGCCCAGGCTGGATATGCGTTACGGAGGAAAAGCGTGCGGCAGCGCCTAGCCCGTCGACTACGCCCTTGCTTCCGGGCTGCCCGGCAATCAAGCGTTGAGCCCCGGTCGGCGAGACAGCACGCACCGCGTTCGCATCCAGGAAATAGACATCGCCATTGTCGCCGACCGTAAACAGGGCAACGGCGTCAGGCTTAACAACTTCCAGCTTGGCATAAGCGACCGCCTTCCCAGAGGGCTGGATCTGATAGGCCGCCGCATTGCAAGCCAGAAACACTTTCCCGAATCGGTCAGTCCCCAGACTGATGTCTCTTCCTACGCAAGGAGTCTCAAATGATCTTACTCCGCCCTCCGCAGTCCACTCTTCTATTGATACTACGCAATTGGGAGCCATGAAATTAGGGCGACACGCCTTCATGATCGCTTTGCCATGCGGGTCGATAGCAATGCCGAATGGCGATTTATATCGATCGGTTGCGAAGTTTATTTCTAAAAATGACGCCAGCGTCGTAACCATTCCGCCCGGGGCGATGGCCAACAGGCCATACTGACTCAGTTCATACACCGCGTTGCCCGGCCCCATGGCAATCGGGCCGCCGCCCAGCCTGGCCTGTTCGCCAATGCCGTCAGCAAAACCAGGTCCGCCAAGCTGGCCCGCTACAACACTGATGCCGGGCTGGGTCTTGACGGTCAGGCGGGCGGCACGACTGCTTGTTTGGCCCAGGGCACTGCGGACCACCACGCTGAAGTTTGCACCGTTGAGTGCTTCGCTTGCGCGCACGGCATAGCGCGCAGTGGTCGCGCCGGGGATATCGACCCCGTCGCGTTGCCATTGGTAGCTTTGCACCTGGGTGCTCTGTGCCACGACGGTAAAACTCGCGATGCTCCCCGGCGGAACTGTTGTTGCAAGCGGATGCTGGGTGATATCAGGCACACTGGAAATCCCCCGCCTGAACTGGAGGAGCTCGATGAACTGGAAGAACTTGAGGAACTCGACGAACTGGAAGAGCTGGAAGAACTTGATGCGCTTGGCGCTTCAGAGGCACCGGAGCCTCCACCGCCACCCCCGCAGGCAACCAGCAGATGCGACATCAGGAGCAGGCTTGCTGCGACGGTCAAAACTCTTGTCATTCTTGTTCTCCAGCAGATCAGTATTTACAGCGTGTGACTCAAGCATTGCCAAGGGGGAGGGCGTCCATTGCTCAGGGATTTGGCACGATCTTCACCAAGGCGTTTTCCGACAAAGTGTAGAGCGCCCCATCGACATCGACGGCCAAACCAATCGTATCGTTTGAAAGGCTTCCTGGCAAAGCTCCGGGTTTGGTGCCGCTCGTCGCGCAGTCGCCTGCGATCGTCACTGTACTCGACGATCCGGTGAGCTTTTCAATCGTGCTACACCCACGGTAAAGCTCTCGTAGATAGACGTTTTCTGCTGAGTCTACAGCTAGACCAACGATGAAGTGAGCCAAAGCAAGGAAATTTTCAGGGGGCCTTGTTTTCTGCATAAGCCTGGCAACGTGTGGCTTGTTCCCGTCATACGTTACTCGAGATAGCCCTATGCCTCGATCGCGCGTCTCGGTGCTGAACCAATAGGATACGTAGAGATTGTCTTTCTCATCCATGAATAATGCGGAAATGGAAGCGTTCTCTGAGACCGAATCTTCGGCATAAGTAGTCACTTTGCCTTCGCGATCCATTCTCGTAATGTCTTTACCTTTTAATTTGTCCCAACCCGAGAAGTAGAGATTCCCTTTGCTGTCTGCCGCCATGGTAGGGATATGGACTCCGTTGAGCGGGCTTGATACCCGGCCTTCAGGGGTTATTTTTTTGAGGGTTATCTCGCCAGAACGACTGAGGCCCACATAAATATTCCCTAGTCCATCTGTCGTCATGTACTGGGGTGTTGTTGATTTGAAATCGAAACGGGCGGTCTCTACCGCACCATCGATCTGGCCCGGTGCGCCAGCTTTCCCCGCCAGGGTGCTTACCACTCCTGCCGCATCGATCTTGCGGATGACATGATTGCCGCTATCAACGACATAATTGTTGCCTTCCCTGTCGCGGGTGAATGTTGTCAAGCCGTCAGAGAAAGAGAAAGAAGCCAGCTCCGCAGGCCCGTTCACGGCGCCTTTCATTGTTTGTTTGCCTGCCATCACCGGGATCTGGTCGAGGCGTGTCGCGCTGGACTGTGGCGGAATCTTGCGGAGTGTGCCCGCCACATCCAGATAGACATTCCCGGCTGCGTCGACTGTCATCCCGTCAATCGGGGCACCCAACACCGTTGCATCCAATGCCCAGGTCTTGACTTCCCCGCTGGCGCTGATCTGCCTGATCTGGCCGGCATCAACCACATACAGGCCTCCATACGGCCCGGGCTGGATATGCGTCACGGAGGAAAAACGTGCGGCAGCCCCTTCCCCATCGACCACACCCTCGCTCCCGGGCTGCCCAGCAATCAAGCGTTGAATCCCGGTCGGCGAAACGGCACGCACCGCGTTGGCCTCGAGGAAATAGACCTCACCATTGTCACCGACTGTAAACAGAGCTGAGGCAGTAGGCTCAAGCCCCTCCGGCTTGGCATAAACCACCGTCTGGCCCGAGGGCTGGATCTGATAGACCGTCGCATTGCAAGCCAGAAATACTTTCCCGAACCGGTCTGTCCCTAGCCTGATACCACTCTCTACACATGGATCCTTAAATGATCTTTCTCCGCCCTCTGCAGTCCACTCCGTCATGAATGGGTAGCAAACGAATGCGTCACGGGAGCGACACTTCACCATGATTGCCTTGCCCTGCGAATCGATAGCGAGGCTGACAAGACGGTATTTCCAGACGTCTGTGCGTTCATGCCACGCCAGCGTTGTTACCGTTCCGTCCTGTGCGACGGCAAGCAGGCCGTACTGACTCAGCTCATACACCTTGTTTCCCGGCCCCATGGCAATCGGACCACCGCCCAGCCTGGCCTGTTCGCCAATGCCGTCAGCAAAACCAGGTCCGCCAAGCTGGCCCGCTACAACACTGATGCCGGGCTGGGTCTTGACGGTCAGGCGGGCGGCACGACTGCTTGTTTGGCCCAGGGCACTGCGGACCACCACGCTGAAGTTTGCACCGTTGAGTGCTTCGCGCGCACGGCATAGCGCGCAGTGGTCGCGCGGGGATATCGACCCGTCGCGTTGCCATTGGTAGCTTTGCACCTGGGTGCTCTGTGCCACGACGGTAAAACTCGCGATGCTCCCCGGCAGAACTGTTGTTGCAAGCGGATGCTGGGTGATATCAGGCACACTGGAAATCGCCCCGCCTGAACTGGAGGAGCTCGAAGAGCTTGAGGAGCTGGAAGAACTCGACGAACTGGAAGAGCTGGAAGAACTTGATGCGCTTGGCGCTTCAGAGGCACCGGAGCCTCCACCGCCACCCCCGCAGGCAACCAGCAGATGCGACATCAGGAGCAGGCTTGCTGCGACGGTCAAAACTCTTGTCATTCTTGTTCTCCAGCAGATCAGTATTTACGGCGTGTGACTCAAGCATTACCAAGGGGGAGACGTCCATTGTTCAGAGAATTGGCTTCAGCCTGCTAGGCTCGGACAAACTTCCGCTGATGATTTCGAGCCATGACTCTCATGGCGTTACCTGAAGTCGAAAGCATGCAAAGTTAGCGCGATAGGTAGAAAACAGAAAACCTGGCTTGTCAGGAGCATGGCGTTTGAAGTCATGATCATTGGCAGGATGATCAGTTAAGGGGGGCTGGAATAAATTGCGTGTGCAGGTGAGGTTGCTAGATTGTGCCGAATTTATGACGAGAAGACAATCAGACTGCTGGAGCATGTAGTATCCGCCGACTCGCTCTGAGCATCGGCGTGTCGCTAGAGCGTGCGCGTCCTGCATGGCATGAGCTTAGGGTCAAGTTGAAGAGCGATTCATCGCTCAGCTACGACTGCCAGTGACGCCCGGAGGCAACGAAACTTAAGCGATAAAACGACGGCCGATATGCCATAAACTGCGCACTATTCCCGGAAAAGAGGCTCGCGATTATATCCGCAGATCAAAAGCAGGTTTTGCGTAAAGTCGTGCCATGGAGCATTGCTATTAGTTACCCGTGGGTTTCCGTGTGGGCTCCGACAACGGGCTGAATCTCTACTATATGATCTCTTTTCTCGGTTTGTGCCACCAGCCGCTCAGGCATTCTTACCCCCGCGATCGGCTTCATGCAGCGCGCGTACCACGTAACGAGGCCGCTGCTTCGACTCGAGATAGATCCGCCCGATGTACTCGCCCAATACGCCGACGCTGAGGAGCTGCAGGCTTCCCATGAAGAGTACGGTGACGATCATGGAGGCATACCCGGGCACTGCAACGCCCTGGGTCAGCGTGTAGAGCACGATCCAGCTGCCATACATGAAACTGAGCAACGCGCCCGCGAGCCCGACGTAGGTCCAGATTTTCAGCGGTGCAATGCTGAAACTCGTAATTCCTTCGAGCGCAAAGTTCCAGAGTTTCCAGCCCGAGAACTTGCTCTCGCCGGCAGCGCGTGGCTTGCGCGTGTACTCGATCTCGACGGTCCGAAAGCCGACCCAGGCAAAAAGGCCTTTCATGAAGCGTTGCCGCTCCGGCAACTGTTTGAGCACTTCAATCACGCGTCGGTCCATCAAACGAAAATCGCCAACGTTCTGCGGGATCTTTACGTCGGACAGCGCATTGTGCAAGCGGTAGAACCACTCGGCCGTCTTGCGTTTAAGCCAGCTATCGGCGCGCCGATCCGCGCGACGCGCGACCACGACGTCTGCGCCACCTTGCCATGCTTCGATCAGTGAGGGTATCAGTTCAGGCGGATCCTGCAGATCGGCATCAATGGGTATTACGCCGCCCCGCGGGCACGATCAATTCCGGCGGTCGGGGCAGCCTCCTTGCCGAAATTCCGTGAGAGTTCGACAACCCGGACCCGAGGCTCACGCTGCGCGAAGGCTTGAAGCCTGGCCAGCGTATCGTCGCGGCTGCCATCATCGACGCAGACAAACTCGAAGCTCAGCCCGGAGAGTGCATCCACGACGGGCAGGATGTGGGTGAAGTACAGCTCCACCCCCTCGGACTCATTGAAGAACGGTGCGACGATCGTCACGAGCCTCTGCTGATATTGAACACTGGAATTGCTCACCCTTATCCTCCCGATGAGTCGTCGCGTGGCCGCAAGAATACAAACAGGCGCAGCAACAGGTAAGTCACGGTGACATACGCCGCGATGGCCAGCCCTTGCGCCAGATGTGCTTCAATCGCCTGGGTCAGACTGTGCTCAAGCACAACGCGGTTCACGGCATAGCCCAGCGCGACGACCGGCAGGTAGCGAACAAAGCTCCGCACCAGCCCGCCGCCGTCGCGAAAAGACCAATTGCGGTGAGCCATGAAGGTCACCGGCACCAGCAGCACGAAGGCCATCCAGTTCGCAACGACCGGGCTGAAAAATAGCTGCAGGCCGAATATGACAGACAGCCCCAGCGCGGTATTCGCCGCCCCCATCAAGAGGAAGCGAAGCAAAGTGCGATCAAGCATCGCTGCCCTGCTTCTTGCGCAGCACATAGCACTGCGTCCACAGCAGCTCGCGAAGCAGGGGAATTCTGCGCAGGCCACCCTCCAGCCAAGCCGCCAATTGCTGCCCCGGCTTTCCGCAGAACTCGGCAACGCCCGGCAGATACAAGCCACAGTCGTACTGCTCCAGCACATCAAAGCATGCCTCGTGAATCTGCCCCAGCAAGGCTGCACGCGTCAGCCGGTTGATGTGGCCCAGGTCTTCGACGTGTTCGGCATAGAGCCTGCGGACAATTCCTCGCACCAGCGGGAATACCAGCAAGCGGGCAAACAGTTCCGCCGTACTGTAGGCGTGCGGCGTTGTCAGGATCAGTACGCCGCCGGGCCGCAGCGCCTGTGAGATATTCGCGAGCGCGCGCTGCGACCCGGGCAGGTGCTCAATCACCTCGGAGCACACGGCCACATCGTAAGACGGTCGCAGCGACAGGCTTGTCACATCCTCCACACGGGCTTCGACGTTCTCCAGCCCGGCAACGGCGGCGACAAAACCCGGGTTGATGTCGATCGCCAGTACCGGGCCCAGCCTCGCCATCTCGGCGGTGTAAAGGCCGCAGCCAATGCCGATCTCGAGAAATCGCGTGCCACGGCGGCGGGCAAAGCGCTGAATCGCCCCTGTCACCCACGCCCGTCGGCCACCATGCAACCAGCGACGGCTGGGATTTGCGGACTCGTAAAGATTGGCCTGAAACGCGATATCGCCCTGGCCCAGCTTGTCTGCTTCCATTCATTCCCTTTGACGGCAAGAGGACCCTGCCGCAGCCCGCGCGCTGCGACCTAGAAGTCCATTCGCTTGAAGAATATCCTTGGCAAATGGCGGATCAACGGCATGATCAGTCGCCATCTGATTGGGGCGTCGGTTCGCTATTCCAGCACCGATTGCATGCGCAATCTTTGCAGGATCGACGAGCTTCAGTCCTTTGGCCTCTAGGAACATACACATCGGAGTATTAATGGGCCTTGGCTCGGTCAGTACCGCACGCACGATACTGCAGGCGAGCCAATGCTGCAAACGTGCTCCATAACGCCCCTCTTAGCGCCCGTTTGCGATCTTCCGGGCAGTAGCACCTGAAGGGCGAGAGGGATAAACAGCAAGCGGGTGTTGAGCTTGCGCTCGCATTATTTCCGCAAACAGTGGCTACTCTCCAGGCAAGCGAATGAGCACTCGACTCAGCGCTGGGACGTGACGGCAAAGGTGTGCAACTCGCTGCGCTTGGTAATTTGAACCTTGGCGCAGAGCAGCTCCTCGACAGCCTGGGCAAATGGCTGATCCACATAGCCTCCGTCTGCCAGGATGCACCAAACCGCGCGCAGATCTGCTACGTAGCGACTCAAGGCCAGAAGTGCAGCTTTGCGGTCGGTTACTTCGGCCATGGTGATAGCCATGGCGTGAGGCAGGCCTTGCGTATTGACCGCTAAATGGCGCTTGATCCCCGAAACCTAACTGCCCGCGTCGTAGCCCTTCTCGCAAGTACTATCGGTGTTCTTCACGCGCTGCGCGTCTACGATCAAGACGCCCGTCGAGGAATGCCCCCCTGCTTTGTACGAGCGGCGCTAACCACATTTATTGAAGCCCGTTCTAGAAAGCTGACACCGTCTGGACCAGGCTCACTCCACTTGGCGAGTAGGCGTGTACGGTTCGCCATTTCGGGAATTCACTCGGCAACATTCGTCACTGGCAACTACTCTTGAGCAAGTACAGCACGTCACAGAACACTTCACATAGTGCAACTGCCCGTGGCTTGGTCTGCTTGCGCACGCTTTCCAGTAATGGACGGATTTCTTCAAACGCCTCTCGGATAATGTCAAACGGGCAATCTTTTATCATGCCAAGTTTGCGAAATGCAATTGATTGTGTACTGCCTCAGGGCCGTATGCCCAGAATCGCGCCCTCGCGCCGGAGCTGGTCGAGCAGCGCGGCGCCGTGCGCGATGAGTTGCCGGGGATCGGGATGGCCGAGCTCTTGTGCAATCTGATGGCAGGCGTCGTGGCCGGACCACGTTCCTTCTTTGAGAAGGGCGACGAGCCGGGCGCTGACGGGATTCAAGGCGATGAAACGCACGGTGTCGTCGGCGTGGCGAAACACCAGCAGATGGGTGGGGCGGGGCTTGCGCGGGCGATAGGCCGGGCCGATAGCCTGCACCGGCCAGGCGTAGTGCAGGTTCATCAGGGCCGGTGCGAGGACGGGCGAGCCGGTCAGCAGATCGCCTTGCGGGCGATGGGCCGGCGGTTCGGCTTCCATCACGTCCAGCGCCAGTTCGACCCATTCGTAATGCGCCAGATCGCGCAGCCAGGGCGGCAGGCGGGGGCGGTCGCTGGCATTCAGCCAGTCTAGGAATGCTTTTGGAATTTCGCGGAACCAGGGGCTCTGACAACGGGCCTCGCGAAAGAAGGCACGCATCAGGCGCTGCCAGCGCTGGGGGCCGAGCGTGGCGCGGGTGACGGGATAGCAGGCATCCAGAAAACCGCACAGGTTGTTGAACAGCAACTCGGCATACACGCCGGCCGGCCGTGCACCGATGCCAGCTGGACGCGGGCGATGGTGGGGGTCACGCAGGTGCTGGCCGAAGTCGTGCTGGAATTGCTGGAAGGGGCGCATCAGGCACGCTTTCTCGGCCGCATCGCGCGCTGCTGGGCGGCGGCGATCTGCTCGACTTCGCAGGCGAGCTCGCCGAGCGCCGGCAGGTTGAAGTCGCGCTCCAGGCAGGTGGGCAGCGGGCCGACGCGGGCATACACGGCGTCCAGCAGGGCCCAGACCGGGTCGATGACGGGGGCGCCGTGGGTGTCGATCAGGAGGCCGTCAGGCTCCACGTGGTGGCCGGCAACGTGCAGGTAGCAGGTGCGGTCGAGGGGCAGGGCGTCGAGGAAGTCGAGCGGGTCGAAATCGAAATTCCGGCTATTCACGTAGACGTTGTTCACGTCGAGATGCAGCAGGCAGTCGGCTTCTTCGACCACGGCGCGGATGAATTCGGCTTCCGTCATTTCGGCGCCGGGCGGGGTGAGGTAGCGCGAGGCATTCTCGATGCCGATCTGCATGCCGAGGATCTCCTGCGCCTGGCGGATACGGGCGGCGACCCACTGCACGGCGTCACCCGTGCAGGGCAGGGGGAGCAGATCGTAGAGGTGGCCGCTATCGCCACACCAGGAGAGGTGCTCGGTGTAGCGTGTGATGCCATGTGCCTGCATGAAGTGCCGGATGCCTTGGAGCAGCGCGGTATCGAGCGGGCGTGGCCCGCCCAGATCGAGCGAGAGGCCGTGGCAGGCGAAGGGGTAGCGTTCGGTGAAGGCCCGCAGATCTTTAGCCGAGCGCCCGCCGACCCCCGCCCAGTTCTCCGGCGCGAGCTCGAAGAAATCGATCACGGCTGGGACGCCCAGCTTCAGGGCGGGGATCAGTTCCCGCCTGAAGCCAAGGCCTGCGCCAGTGAGGGGGGCGGGGCGCATCGTTGGCCTTACTTCTTGGCGCCGCAGCCGCCGTCTTTGCTCTTGTCGCCGCCGCAGCTGCCTTCCTTCTTCTTGTCACCGCCACAGCTACCGTCTTTCTTCTTCTCGCTGCCGCACTTGCCGTCTTTCTTCTTGGCGTCGGCGCCACACTTGGCCTCGCCGCACTTGGCTTCAGCATTCTTGTCGTCGGTGCTGGCCTGGGCCAGCTGGTAGCCGCCCTCCAGCTTCTGCATGCCGAAAGGATTGTCGGCGGCGTGGGCGATTGAGCCAATCGTCAAGCCCGCCACAGCGGTCATGCTCGCAAGGGCCAAGCGGGTCGTCTGTTTTTTCATGTTTCTCTCCAGTCCAGGGTTGAGGGTGTTGCGTGGAGTTCGTCGGTTGGCCTTACGCGTTCTTACAGCGCGGGCGAGAAATCTTTTTATCGGGCTCGTCGAAGCTGCGCCTTGCGAGTGGGCGAGGTGCGCGGCACTATGGAGGCTCTGCTGATCCATCTGCCCGGTAGTTGAGTGATGCTTGACCACCCCGCCTGTCGATTTCTCTGGTGCCTCGCAGGCGTTGCCTCGGGCATTGGTTTGGCCCTCGCGCTGGTGGGGCCGGGGCATGAGCCCTTTCTGCTGGCCTCACTCGGTGGCTCGGCGGCGTTTCTGTTCGGCCTGACGCGTGCGCCCGCCGCACAACCCCGCGCGCTGCTTGGCGGGCATCTGGGGGCGGCGTTTATCGGCATTGCCTGCTATCAGTGGCTGGGCGATGCACCGCTGACCTATGTGCTCGCGCAGGTTCTCGCACTGGCGTTCATGCTGCTTACCCGCACGCTCCATCCGCCGGCAGGTGCCAATCCCTTGATCATGGTTTATGTGCACGCGGGCTGGACGACGCTCTTGCACCCCGTCCTGCTCGGCGTGCTGTCTCTGGCGCTGGTTGCCGCGGTCTGGAGCCGGCTGTACCCCGGGCTGAGCCCGTATCCGGTCGACCTGCGCGCGGCCTCGCCACCGCGCCTGGATTGGGGCGGGTGGGGCTTATGATGTGTGCGTGAGTCGGACAGGAGAAAAGCATGATCGCGAACCCCAAGGAAGCGTATCGCTGCGCGGCGACAGTGCAGCCGCGCACGCGACTGGCCCGAGTTCTTGCGGCAGGCCTGTTGTGTGCGTTATCGGCGGGGGCGAGCTTCGCAGCGGGCGAAGCCGAGGTCTGCGAATTCAAGGACGCCGGCCGCCGCCGCATCAGCGGCGAGAACCCGGCCGATCTCGACTGCATCCGGCAGCGTGCGATGGCGGGCGATGCCTTTCAGCAGTTCTATTTCGGGCTCATCCAGGTGGGGCAGGTGCCCGGGCCGGTGAATCTGCCTGAAGGCGTGCGCGTGCTGACGCAGGTCGCCAAGCTGAACAACCGCTACAGCGCGAATGCCATGGTCGCCATCGGCCGGGCATACCAGCGGCCTGATGCGGCCTTTCGTAATGACGCGCGGGCGTATCAGTGGTTCTACCTCGCGTCGCAGCACACAGACTTCAAAGGCCTTGGCTATCCGCTGCCCGATCAGGCTTTGAGCGCTGCGCTGGGCGCGGCGCAAAGGCAAGCCCTGGAGCGCGAGGCGCCCCGCCTTCTGCAGTGAGGGCGGGTGAGTAAGACCAGCACAGGCGCCGTCGCGTGCGCCACATTTGGCCACAGCACCAGGGTTAAGCTGGCCGCGGTTGCTAGTGTTTCTTCGGCCCGCTCACAAATCCACCTGTCGTGACGCGGATATTGTCCAGATTGATTTCAAAGGGCCCAAAGGTGCCACCGCCCCAATCCAGCAATGTGACGCGGCTGAGTGGTGGGTTACTGCAGCGATGGTTGAACAAGCCTCTCGCGTCCACAAAGGTCACGCCGTCAATTTCGAGGTAGTACTCGCCGTCATTGACCTCGGCGACACAAGTCTTGGTGGCGGTGTTGTACGTTGAGGTGTGGAATTTCGCATGCACCCTGAAGTGGTGCCATTGGTCTTTCCAGTCCCAGTAGTTCCAGTAGGTTCCCCGGTTGTAAACGCTGGCTTTTCCGTAGGATCGTCCTATCCAAGTGGGCTCAGTTCCATTTAGAAAGATGACATTGGCTACATCGTTCTCCATATTTGTACCGTCACCAAAGCCGATGTAGGTAAGGCTGCCAACCTGACCGGCGTCACCGGATATGCCAAATGTCGTGTTGGCATAGCCGTCACTGGACGCTTGTCCAAAAAACTTCAGGAATTTCGCTGATCCGGGCGTCCGGCCGCCGGCATCAGGGGGAATTCTTACGTCAAACTCGATATAGACATCGCGTGTATTGAGCGGTGCCAGATTGTATTCAGCCCAGGCATACATGCCTGCGGTGGCCATGGGGTATGTGGCCTTGAGGCTGCCGTTGCTGCCGCCATGGTTTCGGGCCTTGTCTGAGGATACGACAATACTGCCGCCCTGCTGCGCCCCGATAGTCCAGCCGGCTGGCGTGAGCGACCCGTTGTCAAAGTCGACATAGGACAGGGTCGTTACCGGGGCGGGCGCGCCCCCGCTGCTGCTCGATGAGCTTGAGCTGCTCGACGAGGAGCTCGAACTGCTACTCGAAGAACTTGAACTGGAGCTGCTCGACGAACTCGAACTGCTGGACTTCCCGCCGCTGCTGGAGGAAGAAGAGCTGGAACTGCTGGAACTGGAGGAACTGCTGGATGAGCTCGAAGAACTGGAGGAGCTTGAACTGCTCGATGAGGAACTCGACCCACTTGGCGGCGCGACCGCCACCGTGGTGCTGACCTGGATCGTCGCTGCCAGCGAGGCATTGCCCTCGGCATCGCGGGCATGCACAGCAATTGTGTACGCGGTGGCGGCGCGCAGTCCGCTGGCGGTGTAATTGCTCGCCGTGCTCCCCAGGGTGGCGATCAGTACGCCATTGAGCGTGACGTCATAGACCGCAACCCCTGTGTTGTCGCTGGCGGGCAGCCAGGCCACGCTGAGGCTGCTCTGGCTGATCTGGGTGGCGCGCAGGCTGCCCGGTGCAGAAGGCGGCTGGGTGTCGCGCACCGCCGCCAAGGGCGGCGTGAGCACCGCCAGCTCAGCCGACGCGGGCGAGAGATTGCCGGCCGCATCGCGCGCCTTGATCTGGTACCGGTGCGTCGTATTCGGGCTCACCGACACGTCGAGATACACCAGGGTGTTCGAACTCACGCTGCCCAAGAACCGGCCATCGCGATACACATCGTAGGCCGCCACGCCGCGATCATCGCTCGCGCCGCCCCACCGAAGCAGCACGCTGGTGGCGGTCAGGCCAGAATACGCCGGCGCATCGGGCGCGCTGGGCGGCTGGGTGTCCGGTGTGCTCACGGTGCCGCCCGAGCTGGAGCTGGTGCTCAGGTTCGGGCTGCCGGTCCCCTCCGACGCCTCGCCCCCGCCACCGCCGCCGCAGGCTGAAAGCAGGAGCAGGGAGGCGATGAGCAGGCTCGCGCTGCGGCTACGCGCACATTGCCGGCTTGCTCGCCCGGGCAATCGCGTCATCGATCGCAAGTGTTCTGGTGATGACGTATGGCTATCAGGCGGCAGCGTGCGGGTGAATCCGAGCATCCTGGCATGTTTCATGGGTGAGCACTCCACAGGGGGCAAGCTTGTCGGCGGGTCACGGATTCAGGTGTCCCCGCTGTCCGCGGCGGGCGTCGCCCGCGGGCAGGCCAGTCAGCGGCCCGCTGCCGGTCAGGGCGCTGGTCGCGCTGACGATGCTGCCGGCGGCGGTCGTGTCGAAGCCGTAGCTGCGCCACTGTGCCCAGGGGACGTCGTTGCCGCAGCCGGTGTCATCCATCGCAAGCGTGTTGGTGGTTTCCAGCAAGTTGGCGCCAAAGCTGAGTTTGCTGGCCAGTGTGGTCGCATCGGGCAAGGTCTGGCAGTACTCGCCGTAAGGCGCTTCGCTGCCGGACTTGATGATGTTGTGCGATACGCGGGTGCCACTGCTGGGCGGATTCAGTGGGCCCCAGGAGATTCCTACCCCGCCGTTGACCAGGGTGTTGTGGTGCACACGCTGTGATCGGTCATGGGGCAGGTAGCCTGAAAGCACTGCTGGCCAAGCGTGATGCCGGCATTGATCAGCAGGTTGTGGTGGATTTGCACCTGGTCCGACCCATCCTGCGCCATGATCTTGATCCCGTCTGGTTCCGTTTGGCCGGCGGGTATCTCGATGTAGTTCTCGCGGTAGGTGTTGTTGTTGGAGTAGGCCTTGTCCACGAAGCCTTTCCGGATGCTTCCCGTCTGGTTGGCGGGCATCTGGTTGTTTTCGATTACCGAGTCAAACGCGCTGAAGAGCACCATGCCGCCGTAGTTGTTTGCGGTGTATTTCATGGTGTAGGCACCGCCCATGTCGTTGTCCTGAATCAGGAACTTGTTGCGGCGCAAGCCGTAGTCCATGCTATATACGAACGAGGGGTTGTCGCTCTCGCCGGAGGTCTCCGTGCCGCTGACAAACCGCACATTGCGGATGACGACGCCCGCCGTGCACGGGTCGCAGGAGATTCCGTGCTGCGCCACGTTGGCAAGATCCAGCCCTTCGAACCGGGCGATCTGCGCCGAGCTGCTGCCGCTCTTGACCCAGAAGCTGCTCGACTTGGCAAAATCCGCCACGACGACTTCGTCCGGGTAGGCAATGATCTGTTTCGAGCGGTCGTCGAACAGGTCAGACTTGCCCAGCGCATAGTTGCCCTTGCGCATCACGATGACCTGGTTGGGGGCGGATTGCCCTAGGGCATAAGCGAGTGTGCGGAAGGGTGCCGCGAGCGTGCCACGCCCGGCGCTGTCGACCCCATTGGTTGCCACGAAGAGGAAGCGCGAGGCGGCCGAGGTGATGGTGAAGCTCTTCTGCAGGGTCTTCTGCGTGCTGCCGCTGTCCTTGATCTCCAGGGTCAGCACATAGCTGCCTTCCGAAGCGGGCGTAAAGCGCACAGTGCCGCGCCGGAAGTCCAGCGAGACCCCCGCCGTGCTTTGCGGCGCGCCGTTCAGGGTGAAACTCTTGATGCGGTACTCGTAGGGGAAGATGCCCCCCATCACACCCGGTCGGCTCTCGTACGGGATGCCGGGATAGGCTGTGTCACGCAGATCGAAGCTGATCGCCAGCGCCGTGTTGGGCACGGTGTCCGGCAGGGTGATGCGCGCGGCGCTGTTATGCACACAGCGCACGAAGACCGGGCTGCCATCGGTGGGGACCGAGGCTGGGGCAATCTCCGAGACCGCACAGGTTTGCTTGGCGGGCTGCGCGGTGATGCGCAGGTCCAGCCCCGTCGTGGTCTGGGTGCTGAAACTGTAAGGGCCGTTCAGGGTCGGGGTCAGCGTTGCCGACCCGTGTGCCAGCGTGAGTTTCTCGCCAAGGGCCAGACCTTGCACGCGGACATTGAGCTGCGCGGTGACCGCCTGCCCGCCGCCGCTGCTTGAACTGCTCGACGACGAACTGCTGCTCCCGCCACTGCTGGAGGACGACGAAGAGGAAGACGAACTCGAAGAGCTGGACTTCCCACCACTGCTGCTCGAAGAGGACGACGAAGACGAGGATGAAGAGCTCGAACTGCTCGACGACGAACTCGATTTCCCGCCGCTGCTCGAAGACGAGCTGGAGCTTGAACTGCTCGACGAACTGGAAGAGCTCGAACTGCTACTGCTGGAACTCGAACTGGAGCTTGAACTGCTCGACGAGCTCGAACTACTCGGCGCCGCCGCCACCGCCGTGCTCACCTGAATCGTCGCCGCCAGCGACACATTGCCCGAGGTGTCTCGCGCCCGTACCGTCACGGTGTAAGCGGTGGAGGCGCGCAGCCCGCTCGCGGTGTAGTTCGTCGTGGTGCTGGTGAGGGAGGCGATCACCGTGCCGTTGAGCAGCACGTCGTAGACCGCCACCCCCGTATCGTCCGTGGCCGGCAGCCAGCTCAGGCTCAGACTGCTGGGGCTGATCTGCGTCGTGCGCAGGCTGCCCGGTGCGGTGGGCGCCTGCGTATCTCGCGCCGTCACCAAGGGCGGCACATTGATCACCAACTCGCCTGACGCCGGTGACAGGTTTCCGGCCGCATCGCGTGCCTTCACCTGATAGCGGTGCGTCGCATTCGGATTCACCGCCGTATCCAGAAACACCAGGGTATTGACACTCACACTGCCCAGAAAGCGCCCATCCCGATAAATGTCGTAAGCCGACACCCCCCGGTCATCACTCGCCCCGCCCCACTTGAGCAAGACACTCGTCGCCGTCAGCCCCGAGAAGCCCAAGGCCTCCGGCGAACTCGGCGCCTGTGTGTCCGGCGTACTAAGCGACCCGCCTGAGCTGGAGCTCGTCGTCTGACTCGGCACCGACTCCCCGAAGACTCCGAACCGCCCCCCGCCACAGGCGGCGAGAAAGAGCAGGGACGCGCAGAGCACACTGACACGACGGGGGAGAAACAGCATGACCAGACCTCACTGCGTGAGAAGCACGCGCGACATGAAACAGGGAAGCCGAAGACCGCCGCACACCCCGGGCGACCTGGCTTCCGATTGACGGCCATGCTAAGGCGGACGCAAGGGCAGCAATCTGCCACTGGTCGGAAAACGACAATGGCATTCGTCGCGCTTGGTTTTTTGGTAAAACGCGACGATCTTGTTGATCCGGCCTTCAAATAGTTGCGCGCGCAGCGGTGACAGCCTCGCAACGCCTTCGTGTGCGGTGCTTTTCGCTCTCACGAAGGCACGAAGCTCTTCGCCTCATTTTTCAAGCTATTTGAGGACTGAATCTGTAGTGAAGCGCCGACGAAGGGCGTGCGGGACTCGCCCTTGCTAAAGCAGGCTGCAGAGCCGCACTCCGCTTGGTTCTGCAAGGAGCAGCCTGAAGACGATTGCTGCAGGCGGCTCTCCGGGGTGTCGCGAGAGGCGGTTGTGCGCGCGATATACTTGCCTGGCAAGGCGCGAGTGGCCTGCTTGATTGACACGAGAATTTCTAACAATGCGCATCCTGTTCGTCTGCACTGGAAATATCTGTCGTTCGCCCACGGCGGACGGCGTGGCCCGCCATCTGGCGGCGAAGCATCGGCTTGAGCAGTTCGAGTTCGACTCGGCCGGTACCCATGCCTATCACACAGGCGAAGCGCCTGACGGGCGGACGCTGCGTGCAGCGCGCCGGCGGGGCTACGACTTGTCGATGCTGCGCGCGCGGCCCGTACAGGCGGAAGATTTTGAGGTCTTCGACCTGATTCTGGCGATGGACAAGGGGCATCTGGTCTGGCTGCAGCGTGAATGCCCGCCTGCGTTCCGGCACAAGCTGGCGCTGTTTTTGAGCTATTCGCTGCGCTGGACGGGCGAGGATCTGCCGGACCCGTATTACGGAGAGAGCGCGGATTTCGAGTGCGTGCTGGATATGTGCGAAGAGACGCTGCCGCGCGTGCTGGGGCTTGCGTAGCGCGGACTAGCGTGTTGCCTTGGCGGACGCAGCGTGCTTGGCCTGGTACATCGCCATGTCTGCCATTTTCATGAGGCTGTGCTCGTCTTCGCCCTGGCTCGGAAACAATGCGCAGCCAATGCTGGCCGATAGATGCAGCGTCAGCCCGTCTGTCTGCATCGGCTCCGCCAGTGCCTGGTGGATCTTGTCGGTGACGCGGTTGGCATCTGCGCCGGAGTCGATCTCGCGCAGCAGCACGACAAACTCATCTCCACCAATCCGGCCCACCGTGTCGGATTCCCGCACCACGCTGCGCAGACGCTGAGCGACCTGCTGCAGGACGAAGTCGCCTATTGCGTGGCCGTGGTCATCGTTGATCGGTTTGAAGCGATCCAGATCCACAAACAGCAGGGCGAGGTGTGTGTCGTCGCGGCGTGCCTGGGAGAGGGCTTGCCTGAGGCGATCAAAAAACAAGGCACGGTTGGGAAGCCCGGTCAGGGGGTCGTGCTGAGCCATATGCTTAATGCGTTCTTCGGCATGTTTGCGCGCAGTAATATCGCTGACCGTGCCGATCAGGCGAAGCGGCTTGCCATGGTCATCGTAGCTGGTGACATGGCCGCGTGAGAGTACCCACTTCCAGTCGCCATTCTTGCAGAGCAGCCGATACTCGCTGGAGAAATTTCGCGTCAGCCCCTGAATGCAGGCGGCTGATTCGGCGAGTGCGCGGTCTCGATCATCCGGATGTATCCGCTTCACCCACTCGTCGCGATGGTTGCCAAACTCGTCCTCGCTGTAGCCGAAAATCTCGCGGCAGCGGCGCGAGAAGTAGGTTGTATCGGTGCGCAAGTCGCGGTCCCATACGCCGTCACCGGCGCCTTCGAGGGCAAACTTCCAGCGTTCTTCCGATGAGCGCAATTCTTTTGTCATTTCGCTTGCCAGCGAGATTGCCCGCGCACGCGACCCGGCGATCAGCCAGGCGATGACGGCCAGCAGCAGGCTCAGCAGAAAACCGCTGACGGCGATCAGCCTGGACTCGTCGCGTCCATGGCGGGCTTCAAACCCCGGGTGCGCGCGGGCCATGATCAGCCAGCGGTGGCCTGCAGCCTCCAGCGTCGTCGTGGCCTGCAGCTTCGACTCCGGAGCGCGCGAGGCGCGAGCACCGGTGTTGTGCAGCAATGTGTCAGAACCGGGCGTCGCGCCATCGTAAATACTCACCTCGATATTCGGATCGCGCTCTCCGTACAGACTGGCCATCATCTCGTCCATGCGCACCGGGGCGTATACCCAGCCGACCAGGTTCGCACGCCGCATGGCAGGCGTGTGGTGCGGGGCGCCCGGCTTGAAGACCGGCGCGTAGAGGATGAATGACGGCGGCTTGTCGGGCGCCTTGTCGAGTGCAAAATCCAGCTTCCCCGAAATCGTCGGTTCCCCACGTTCGAGGGCTTGCTCCATCGCGTGCCTGCGCACGGTGTCGGTGTAGGGGTCAAAGCCGATGGCGAGCATGTTTCGGCCGTGGAAGGGCTCGGCCTGCACGATGGGCGCCCGCAGTTGCAGCGTGCTGGCGGGGTGAACCGCGTAGTCCGGGAAGCCGCCGCGGCGCATGGCGTGCTCATGTGCCGCCAATTCGCTTGCGGGCAGCGCGAGCGCAAGGCCGACACCCTGCAGCCCGCCATAGCTCTCTTCCAGGTGAAGTGCCGCGATGTAGGCACTGAATTCTGTGCGGGAAGGACGACGGCTGGAGTAAAACGCCTGCACGCCGCGCAGCACTTGCTCATACGCATTCACGCGCTGGGCAACGCGCCCGCTGATGTCGCTGAGTCCGAATTCAAACTGCGCCTGCAGTTTCTGCCGACTGCTCTGTTGATCGTGTTGCCACACCCAGAGCGTGGTAACGATCGAGGTGGTGAAGGCGATCAGTGCAAGGATGGCCAGGCGAATGATGTTCCCAAGGTCTCCTGCTGCCGGGGCGGCGCTGCGCGCGGGTGCCAATTCATCGTGTGCCTTGATCAGTGTGTTGCGTGACGAGCCGGCAGGCTGCAAGGCGCCGGGGATGGAACAGCGTGCAGCAGGATTGGCTACTAGAGCGATTAACGTGCCAAAGTGGCAGAAACTGTAGGGCGCCGAGTGTGGGTATTGAGGCACAGGCGCAGGCCACACCGCGGACCACGATGCGCTGCGTGGGTGCTGGCCTGTCGCGGTGTACGGCTGTCTTGCGGCACAATACCGCCCTTGAGGGCGAATCGGCCGGCCGTTCAAGCGGTCCCGGAGCCCTGCAGATTTCTACTTGCCTGGAGCACGGAATGACGAACACTGCGGTGATGGCCCCCGACGGAAAGCCGGTAACTTATTTTCGAATCGAGAAGGATGGCTTGCAACTCGACCTGATGGATTGGGGGCGACCTGGCTGTCATGCCTCGTACCCATGCCTGATCAGGCCCGCGCGAAGTCCTGCTCGGGTGTGCTCGCGGGGAGGATTGGCTGACGCAGAAATCGTATCTGAATGCGACGGTCGGGCGTTATGCCAACCGTATTGCCGGTGGGCGCATCACCCGTGATGGCCGCACCACGCAGCTGGTCGTGAACGAGGGCAAGAACCAGCTCCACGGTGGTGCCGGTTTCTCCGGTCGTCGCTGGGCGGTGCTGGAGCAGTCTGCCGAGCATGTGTGCTTGGGGATTTCGTCGCCCGACGGCGATCAGGGCTACCCGGGCAATCTGGATCTGCGCGTGACCTACCGCGTCCTGCCCGGCCTGCGGATCGAGATGGTCTGCACCGGCGAGGTCGATGCCGTGAGCCCGCTCGGCTTGACCAACCATGCCTACTTCAACCTTGATGGCGTGCAGGGCGATATCCGCGCGCATCGCCTGATGCTGGCTGCCAGCCGCTACACGCCGGTGAATGCCGAGATGATTCCCGATGCCGGCCTGGCCGACGTCGCCGGCACCAGCTTTGATTTCCGCTCCGCGCGGGCAATTGAAACCCAGTTCCTCGCCGACGCGCAGCAAAAGATCGCCGCGGGTTACGACCACGCCTTCCTGCTGGACAAGCCGGAAATGAGCGCGCTCGCCGCCTCGCTCGTATCGGGCGATGGCCGCCTGGAGATGCGCCTCTACACCGATTCGCCGGCTGTGCAGTTCTACAGCGGCAATCACCTGTCGGGCACCAGCTGTCGCCAGGGGCGGCACCTACGCGGCTTATCAGGGCCTGTGCCTGGAACCGGGTTTCCTGCCTGACAGCCCGAACCACCCCGAGTGGCCGCAGCCCGACTGCTGGTTGCAACCCGGGCAGACCTACCGTCAGACCATGGCCTGGGCATTCTCGGCACGCTAGACAAGGACGTGCGCCGCGGCAGCGCTTACTGATTTGGGACAGTGCTTTTCGCTTGGTATTTGACCATTTTGTGCAGGTGGTTTTTGGGTCGGCATGGGATAATGCCAGCCCGCTGAAGCCCGTGCGCGAAGGTCTCTCTCGGGCCCAGGCAAACCCTATTGGTCAATGGCGAGTGCACTTTCATGAGAATTCTGGCAATCAACAGTTCCTTGCGTAAGCAGCCTGGCGTCAACCAGTTGTTGATTGATCATCTGTTCGAGGGGCGACCCGCGGTGGCGCAAGCTGCGAGTGGTTCCTCTTGCGCAGCAGACCATCCGCCGCTGCAGCGTGTGTGAGCACTGCCAGGGGGCGGCAGACTATGGCTGCGTGCATGGTCAGAAGGACGATTTTGAAGAGATCGTGGACAAGATCCGCAACGCGGACCTGATCGTGTTTTCCACGCCGATCTATGTGCTGCAGATGTCCTCGCTGCTCAAGACTTTCTTCGAGCGCTACTATGCGTATGGCAAAGTCGGGGTGCGTTCGATGACGCGTTCCGGCCTGATTTTTCACGATGTCGATGCTGGTCTGGCCAGCAAACCTTTCGTCAGCATCATCGTGGCGGACAACGTGGAAAAAGAAACCACGGCCAGCACCGAACTGTTCTTCAAGAATTTCGCGCAATTCGTCGACGCCGAGCATCGCGGCGCGGTGGTGAGGAATGGCGCCTTCCTGTTTTCTGCACCGGGCTTCGAGGCGGTACGCGCCGCCGTGCTGGACGCCATGGTGCGCGCGGGCGAGGAGTTGGCAACGTGCGGACGTATCTCGTCGCGCACCCTGAAGCAGCTCAGGCGCAGCCCCTTGCCCATGCCCCGTTTCGTGCTGCAGCTGCTGAAGAAAACAGCCAGGGGGCGCAAGGTCTTGCTCGAAAAGGCCAATGCCAGCGCGGCGGCGCAGGCCGCTTTTGCGGCTGCGCCGCCGGCATGCCCGGCCGCCGTCCAGCGCTAACGCCTGATCTGGCGAGAGCAGGATCACCGGCAGCAGCCCGACGACCACAATCGCCAGCGACGCGGTGGCGGCCTCGCTGAGGCGCTCGTCGCTGGCCAGGGTGTAGGCCTGGGTCGCCAGGGTGTCGAAGTTGAAGGGGCGCATCACCAGGGTGGCGGGCAGCTCCTTCATCACGTCTACAAAAACCAGCAGTGCCGCGGTGAGCAGGCTGCCGCGCAGCAGCGGCCAGTGCACCCGGCGCAGGGTCTGGCGCTGGCCCAGCCCCAGCCCGCGTGCGGCTTCATCCATGCTGGGCGTGATCCGCGCCAGACCGGTCTCGACAGCGCCCAGGGCGACCGTCAGGTAACGTACCAGATAGGCATATACCAGCGCCGCAATGCCGCCGGTGAGCAGCAGGCCGGGCGAGTAGCCAGTGAGGGCGTGGATGAGTTGTGCCAGTCCGTGGTCCAGCCGCGTCACCGGGATCAGCACGCCCACCGCGATCACCGAGCCGGGCAGGGCATAGCCCAGCCCCACCAGCCGATTCAGCAGGGCCGGGCCACGCGAGCGCGCCAGGCGCTCGGCATAGGCCAGCAGCAGCGCCAGGGCGACCGCACAGGCGGCCGTGACCGCTGCCAGCACAAGGCTGTTGCGCACCAGCTCCACATACCGGCCGCCCAGCTCCGCATCGCCCTCCTTGAACGCCATCCGCACGAGCAACCAGGCCGGCAGCCCGAAACCCGCCAGCAGCGGCGCTGTACAGACCATGCTGGCCAGAGGCCAGCCCGCGCGGCAGGGCGACACGGGTGCTCGCGCGGGCGCTGCGGACCGGCGCTGTGGCGGGCACGCCCCCGCGAAGCCTTTTCCAGCAACAGGATCAGGGCCACACAGCCCAGGAGGGCCGCTGCAAGCTGCGCGGCGGCCAGGCGATCGCCCAGCGAGAACCAGGCGCGGAAGATCCCGGTGGTGAAGGTCTGCACCGCGAAGTAGGAGACGGTGCCGAAGTCGGCCAGCGTCTCCATCAAGGCCAGGCTGACGCCCGCCACGATGGCTGGCCGCGCCAGCGGCAAGGAGACCCGCCAGAAACAGGCCCAGGGGCCAGACCCGCGGCGCGGCCCGCCTCTGAGTGAGGCTGCCGGCGCGCGCCAGAAAGGCGGCGCGGGTCAGCTGTATACCGCGTACGGATAGAGCACCAGACTGAACATCAGGCAGGCGCCGCCCAGGCTGCGTACGTCGGGGAACCAGTAGTCCGCGCGGCTCCAGCCGAAGGTCTCGCGTAGCGTGCTCTGCACCGGGCCCACGTACTGAAGGAAGTCGGTATACACATAGGCCAGTACATACGCCGGCATCGCCATCGGCAGCACCAGCGCCATTCCAGCCAGCGGCGGCCGGGAAACTCCGTCATCGCCGTCAGCCAGGCGCAGCTCACCCCGATCAGGCTCACGCCCACGGTGACGCCGAGCACCAGCACGCCCGTATTCAGCACGAATTCCCCGAGCACGGTGTCGGCCAGGTGCGCCAGGTCTCGCCTGTGCCGCCCGCGAAGAGGCTGCCCACGACCACCAGCACCGGAATGGCGAGCACCAAAGCCCCAAGCGTCGCGAGGAGGGTGAGCGGCGAAGGCCGGGCGGAGGCAGGAAGGCGCAGCATGGTGATCGGGTTCAGCTCAATCCAAAGTAGTAGTTTATAATGATTCTCAACTACGAACCATTCTTGTCTATCGATGGCCGATGCAATCCTGACCCTTCGCAATCTCCGCCTGGCTTATGGCCACCACGACGTGGTGCATGAGCTGGGCTTTGATCTCGCGGCCGGCGAGATCGCCTGCCTGCTCGGCCCCTCGGGCTGCGGCAAGACCACGGTGCTGCGCGCCATCGCCGGTTTCGAGCCGGTACGCGGGGCGAGATCCACTTTCAGGGCAGTTGCTCGCCCGCGCCGATCACCACACGCCACCCGAGGCGCGCGGCATCGGCATGGTGTTCCAGGACTATGCCCTGTTTCCCCACCTCAAGATTGCCGACAACGTCGGTTTTGGCCTGCATCGGCTTGATCGGCACGCCCGTAGCGCCCGTGTCGCCGATCTGCTGGCGCTGGTCAGGGCTGGCGGGGAGGCCGGGAAGTATCCGCACGAGCTCTCGGGCGGCCAGCAGCAGCGCGTGGCCCCTGGCCCGCGCGCTGGCGCCGCGCCCGGCCCTGGTGCTGCTGGACGAGCCCTTCTCCAACCTCGACAGCGAAATGCGCGAACGGCTCGCTCGAAGTGCGCGACATCCTCAAGACAGCGGGCGCCGCGGCGATCCTGGTCACGCACGATCAGCACGAAGCCTTTGCCATGGCCGATGTCATCGGCGTGATGTGTGACGGGCGCCTGCAGCAATGGGATGCCGCCTGGCAGCTCTACCACTGCCCGCAGAACCGTTTTGTGGCCGATTTCGTGGGTCAGGCGCGCTCGTGCGCGGGCGGGTACTCGACCCGGCCACCGTCGAAATCGAGCTGGGCGCCCTCAAGTCATCGCTGCCTGTGGTCTGCTGCAACGGGCCGGAGCCCTGCGAAGTCGACGTCCTGCTGCGCCCGGACGACATTGTTCATGACGATGGCAGCGCCCTGCAGGCCCTGGTCGTGCGCAAGGCCTTCAAAGGTGCCGAGATTCTCTACACCCTGCGGCTGCCCAGTGGCGTCGAGGTGCTATCTCGGGTGCCCAGCCATCACAACCACGCCATCGGCCAGCCCATTGGCATCCGGCTCGATGTGGAGCACGTGGTCAGCTTCCCGATTGACTGAGCGCTTCAGGCCCCGGGGCGCACGGCAAACAGCGCCGCCGCGCTGAGGACCTCCAGCACCAGCAACAGGCGCAACAGGCCCGTCGGAAAGCCATGACGCAGGAGTGGCGGCAGGCGGCCGACCGGCTGCATGAGCAGGAACACCGCGACCAGATCGCCCAGGGATCGCGTCTTCCACCCGCACAAGCGCCAGCAGGCACAACAGCGCCTGCGCCAGGAATACGCCGACATAGATGGCGCCAAACTCGCTATGGCTGTTCGGATTGCTCAAGCGGTAACCCAGCACTGTGGCAAGCTGCTCGGCACGGGCCAGGGCCCACAGTGCAAACAGCACGAAGTTCGCCGCCACCAGCGCGAGCAGCACCTGGCGAATCAAATCACTCTGCAGCATGGAAAACTCCTGAGAAGGGGGCTGCTGCGGCGTACCGAAGCGAGCATGGTTTTTATGTTGAATGGATGCAGCGCGGGAGCGCTCCGCCCGACTGCGGTGCGCAGACTAACACCAAAGTCTGGCGCCGGCGCAACGAGGTCTCAGGGCGTCGTCGACGAATGGGTTAACAGGTAAATCGCGAACAGCGTGAGCATGACAGCGTCGATCGCGACGGCCATGCCGACCTGGAAGGATAGATAGGCCTGCCCCAGGCTGAGGACCAGCGCGATGAACACCAGCTTGCTGGCCCCGGCGACGAGCAGCGCCACGGTGCGCACCTGGCTGCGAAACGCGCCGACGATCAGCAGAACGCCCATCAAGCCGATCAGCGCCCCCCAGTTGCGGACCACGATCTCGGCTACCGCGCCGTCGATACGCTCGCCAAAGTTCGCCTGCAAGGACGCGGCCGGCGCGAAAAGCGCGTAAAACATGCAGCAGGTCATCAAGCCCGCAACCAGCATGATCCATTTGAAGAGACGATGAAACCGGATCATGCGTGCCTTCTGGAGGAGCGTGGAGGGGCAAGTCAGAACAGAATGCCTGGTACACCGACAGGAGTCGAACCTGCTATCTGCCGCTTAGAGGCGCGGCCGTTCTATCCATTGAACTACGGCGGCACGGGCGGCGCTATTGTGGTCGGATTGCCGTGCTTGCGGCGCGATTTGATCGCGGGAACCTGTTGCCGTCCCCGCCTGTCTGAGCGGGTCGTGGCGCGGGCGAGCAAAGACAGTCTTCAGGTGAGGAATGTGCGCGTGCGAGAGAGCGGTTTGATGCGGGGCGTGTGGCTGGGGTCGGGCTCGTCTGGCGGCTAGTTGTGGCCGGGCTGGGCAGCGCGACCGCGCATGCGGGTGAGGGCCGTGTTCCGGGTTGTCGGTGGCGCCCGAGTCGCTTCAGCCGGAGGCCAGCATCGGGAGGCATTCGCCTATCGCCTGCCGAACGGTCTGCAAGTCTTGCTGGCGCCGGATGCCTCCAAGCAGACCACAACGGTCAACCGTTACCTACAAGGTCGGCAGTCGCCACGAACACTACGGCGAAACCGGCATGGCGCACCTGTCTGAGCACCTGGCGTTAAAGAGCACGCCCGGCCTGCCGGGCAAGACCATCGTGCAGGAGTTTGCCCGCCGCGGCGCAGTTCAATGGCTCCACCTTCTTTGACCGCACCAACTACCACGAGACCTTCGCCGCCAGCGAAGACAAGCTCGACTGGGCGCTGTTGGATGAAGCCGACCGGATGGTGAATTCCTTCATCGCACGTGCCGATCTCGACAGCGAGATGAGCGTGGTGCACAACGAGATGGAATCCGGTGAGAACGATCCCGGCGGCATCCTCCTGGCGGCAGATGATGACGCCACCGCCACCAGTGGCACAACTACGGCAAGAGCACCATCGCGCCCGGCAGGATGTCGAGAACGTGAAGATCGAAAAACCTCGGCCTTCTACCGCACTTACTATCGAAGCCCGATAACGCCCGTGCCCGTCGTCGCGGGCAATTTCGACGAAACGCGGGCGCTGGCCCGGATCACGGAATACTTCGCGCCATTCCGCCCGAGGCACGGTGCTGCCGCCGACCTATACCGCGCGACCGGCGCAGGATGGCGCGCGCGAAGTCAGCGTCAGCCGGGTGGGGGACACGCCGCCTGCTGGGCGCGATGTACCACATTCCCGCCGGGGTCCCTGCGCTGAATGGCGGCGCTGCAGCTGCTGGCCTATGTGCCGGGCGATCCCCCAGCGGCCATCTGCACCGTGCGCAGGTCGAGAAGAAGCTGGCCGCCTCCGCGGATGTCGAGGTCCTGAGCCTGCAAGAGCCGGCATGCTGATGGCGTTCCTGCAGCTCGACAAGACCGTCGCCCGCGGCCGCCCGCCGTGCTCTGCTCGCCGAGCTGGAAGGGCTGAGGCAGCGCCCCGTCACCGAGGTCGAGCTGAAACGCGCCCGGCAAGCCTTCAAGAATGCCTATGAGCAGGCGCTGGACGACCCCGCCCACTTCGGCGTGGCGCTGTCGGAATCCATCGTCCTGGGCGACTGGCGGCTCTTCTTCCTGTGCGCGACCGATCGAGGCCGCCCACTTCGCCGAGGTGCAGCGAGGGGCCGAGCACTACCTGCTGGCTGCCAATCGCACTTGGCGAATTTACCCCCACCGCAAAGCCCCAGCGCGCGGTGATTCCGGAGGCGCCGGCGCTCGACGCGATGCTGGCGGACTATCGCGGGCGGCGCCGCACGGGGCCGCGGCGAAGCCTTCGACGCCAGCCCGCTGAATATCGAGCAGCGCACCCAGCGCAGCGTGCTCGCCAATGGCATGCAACTCGCCTTGCTCGCCAAGCGCACGCGCGGCAACACCGTACAGGGCAGCCTGATCCTGCGTCTGGGTGACGCGCAGACCTTGCGCGGCAAGAAGCACGCCGCGGCGCTCACGGCGGCCATGCTGCTGCGGGGCGCGCAGGGCCTCACGCGCCAGCAGATCGCCGACCGGCTCGATGCCCTCAAGGCGCAGCTCGACATCTCCGGCCAGGACGGCATCGTCACCGTCGTCTTCGAGACCCGGCGCGATCAGCTCAGCGAACTGCTCGACCTGCTGCGCACGATCCTGCGTGAGCCGAGCTTCCCCGCCGCCGAATTCGACCAGCTGCGCAGCCAGTGGCTCACCGCCCTCGAAGCCGAGCGCAGCCAGCCAGAAAGCCTGGCCGGGCGCGCGCTGGCGCGCCACGACAACCCCTATCCCAAAGGCGATGTGCGGAAGCGCCGAATCACTGGATGAGCAGCTGGCCGCGATCAAGGCCTGCGCCTCGCCGAGCTCCAGGCCTTTCACCGTGCCTTCTACGGCGCGGCCCACGCACAGCTCGCCCTCATCGGCGATTTCGATGCCCCCGCGGTCACCGGCCGGTCAAGCGCCTGTTTGGCGACTGGCGTGCCCGGCAAGCCGTCGCCCGCATTCCCACGCCATTTTCCGCGCATACGGGTGAGCAGATCCGCCTTGCCGCGCCCGACAAGGCCAACGCCTTCTTTGTGGCGCGGTTGCGCCCAGCGCTGCGCGACGACAGCCTGACGCCGCCGCGCTCGCCATTGCCAGCCGCGTGCTCGGCGGTGGCAGCCTCAAGAGCCGGCTGGCCGACCGCCTGCGCTATCAGGAAGGTCTCAGCTACGACGTCGGTGGATTCCTCCAGCTCAACGCCTACGAGGCCAACAGCCTGCTGGGCCTGTATGCCATCTATGCCCCCGGCAACCTCGAACGCCTCCAGCGCGGGCTGAACGAAGAGCTGGCGCGATTCGTGCGCGACGGCATCACCGAGCAGGAACTGCAAGACGCACGCAGCGGCCTCCTCGAAGCTGCCCGCATTGCGCGCACCAGGACGGCGCACTCGCCCGCACGCTCGCCTCGCAGCCTACCAGCAGCGCGACATGCACTTCACCTCGCCCAGGAAGCCCGCCTGCAGGTCCTCAGCGTCGAAGACGTCAACGCCGCCATCCGCCGACACCTCAACCCCGCACACTTCGTCCGTGTCTTCGCCGGCGACTTCCACCCCACCCGCGCCCCTAGCGCGGCAGGCAGGGCCCACCCGGAAGCGGCCGGAGAGCCGCACAGGGCAAGGGTTTGCGGGCATGGCCTTGCAGAGCCAAGCGGGATGCGGCTTCGCAGGCAGGTCGCTACACACCTCGTCGTCCCTGCGCAGGCAGGGACCCAGTGTCTTTGCTTGCAGGTGCCGACGTGGCCCGCGTCTCGAGCGCCTCACGCCGGGAGGCGCCGCTGGATGCCTGCCTGCGCAGGCATGACGAGGCGAGGGCGGGCGCCGCTCGCCGTATGGGCGGCCGGATTTTGGCTCCCCGCTGGCGCTCAGGAGCTTGCGGGCGGGCGCAGGGATTGGGCGGCGAGCAGTTTCAGGCAATTGTCGACGATGCTGGTCTTGTTCTGTGCGCTGGGCCGTGGGGAGGAGGGCTTTATCTGCGCGCACGGGCAGTGCCGGGTTGCCGAGCAGGGGCGTGCATCTGGTCCAGCGAGAGGCTTTCGGCGCTGGGGAGGGCAGGCTGGGTTGATCCAGGCGAACACGGCGACGTCTTCGACCTTGTCGCGCACCAGGCGCTGCAGGGCGGCCGCTGGTGTCTGGGCGTTGACGGCAGCCAGCTGGCGGAGTTTGGCGTGGCGCGCGGCGGCCAGCGCCAGCCAGAAGGCTTCACCTTCGCGTTTCTGGATCGGCGGAATTCGGCCAGCACCGGCTTCGTCGTCCATCCAGACCGGGACGGCCCATTTGAGCTGCGCTTCGCTCGCGCCGGGCAGCAGGGTGATGGTGAGCGAGGTCTTCGCGCGGCGGCTCGCCGCGGTAGGCCGTGCGCAGGATCTCGATCACCTTGGGCGAGAGGTCTTTGCGGTGGTGAGGGCGCTGCAGAACAGGGCGTTGCCGAAGGTGTCGGCGCAGTATCGCTGCCTGTTCGATGATGGCGGGCGTGGCATTCGGGTTCTCCAGCAGGCGTGCGACGACACCTTCTGGCCCGTCCAAGGCCTTGCTGGCGGCGTCGTGGTCCAGGAGTCCGATGGGGCGCCGGGTCTTTGCCGGGGGCAGCGCGCGCATCAACTCGTTCTGCACGGCCGGCCACAGGGCAAGGTTCTCTGCCAGCTCTTTCAGGGTGTATGCATCTTGCATGCTGGCAATATCGAGCTGGACGCGCTCGCTGCGCGTGGTCCCGGCCAGCGCTGAGGCCCGCGCTGCGCGGGCGGCGGGCGTGCCCTTCTGCCAGCGCCGCTCTTGCTCGCCGGGCGCTGAGGCGGGGCGTGCGGTGTTCGCCACGGCGCCCTCCGGGTCCTCTGCAGGGCTGAGTGCGAGCGCTTCGAGTTCGCTGAGGGGCAGCTCAGGCAGCTGTTCCCAGCGCGTTTGACGCAGGAGTCGGCGAGCCAGCGCGATGCGTACCTCGCTCGCCGGGTCTTTCGCCAGGCGCGCCAGTGCGGGGGCGCTCAGGCGCAAGAGCTCGTGGTCTAGTACGGCGGCGCGAACCTTGGGTTCGGTGTCCGCGACGAGCTGGGCGAGCACGGGCGCCGGGAGCCGGTGGCCGTTGCCTTTGACGAGTGCGAGGCGCACCGAGGCATCGCGATCCTTGGCCAGCTGGGTCAGCTGATCGGCGGGCAGATCACCGCGCCCGGCGCTCGTGCGCCGCACGTCCGCCGGGCCACTGGCGGCGAGTTTGCTGACCAGGGCGGCCGGGGCCTTGGGGTGGGTGATCACCACGCTGGCGAGTGGCGCCGATACGGCGGCGATCCGCTCCAGCACCGCCGTCGTGGTCGCCGGGTTGCGGGCGAGGCGGTCGAGGACAAACGGGTCGCGCGTCGCCAGCAGACGATTCTGCGAAGCCGGGCTCAGATCCTCGCGGTCCGCCAGCGTGGCGGCGAGCAGGCGGTCCTTGCCGGCCAGCGTGTCGATCTGGGCCACTGATGCGCTCGCCGCGCCAGGCGCAGGTCGGCGAGCAGGGGTGTCGGCGCCCGGCTGGCTGCGAAACAGGGTTCGCCCGCCGCGATGCGGCGCTGCAGCTGGTCGAAATCGGGGTAGATGCCGTTGGTCAGCGCCTCGTCATCGGCGTCTGCCAGCGCAGGCAAGACAAGCTCAGGCATCAGTGTCTGCACGGCCCGTTGCACGCCCTTGCTCGCGCCCTTCTCGCTGGAAATCAGATCGGGGCGTCGACCTTGCCGACCGAGCCGCTCTTGTCATACACGAACAGCGCCCGGGCGGCGACCGACTTCGCATCGAAGGTGAAGTCGTTGTAGTACGCGAAGACCAGGCCCTCGGCCTGCAGCTGCCCGGCCACGGCCAGCGACCCCCAGCTCACCACGTTCTCCACCTGCATATCGCCCAGCACGACCAGCTGCCCGATGTTATTGCGGTAGTCGTCGTAGCTGCCGCGGATGCGCAGATTACCCTCGACGATGAGCGCATGGCCGTTGCTGAGCGGGCGGTCCAGCACCAGATCGCCGCGGTGCCGATACCACTTGAAATCCTCGTCTACGAGATAAGGCGAGACCGAGAACGACGCGGGCAGGCGCTTGAGGGCCGCGTCGATCTCCGTGCGGCTTGCCCGCGCAAAGCCGTACTGGCGGTTCTTCAGCATTTCGCCGGAGTCGAGAAAGCTCACGGGCGCCGCCGAGCTGGTGAGCGAGAGACCCAGAAAGACGAGCAGCGCAAACAGGCGTGGGACATGCATGGGACCTCGGCACCCCGGCGGCGGGGCTATGAATGGGGGGAGCGCGATGGTAAAGGCCCGTCCCGCCAGCGGGCAAGACGCGCCCGTCGGAAGCCGGCGAGCGTCCCGAAGGCTTTGTCAGCCGCCCGGCGGGGTGCCGGGAAACCCGCATGTGGAAAGGGTTTTCAGGTATGCCATTGGAGAATCAAGCGGGGTGCGGCTTGGCGGGCAGGTGCGCGGCGAGTCAGCGCAAGGGCGAGGGGATGCAGACCACGAACTCGGCACCGCCGCCGTCGCGGTTGCGGGCGTAGATGATGCCGCCGTGGGCCCATGACGATTTCCTTGCAGATCGACAAAGCCGAGCCCGGTGCCACCGGCGCTGCTTTTGGTCTGGCTGCTCTGGGTGAAGGATTCGAAGATGGTGTCGAGCTCGGCGGGCGGGATGCCGAGGCCGTCATCGCAGATGCGTAGCTCCATGGCGGGCATGTGGGGCAGCGCCTCGCTGTGGGAGTGCACTTGCAGTTCGGTCGTAGCGACGCTGAGGCGGAGCGTGCCGCCTTCGGGCGAGAACTTGACGGCGTTCGAGATGAGGTTGCGGACGACCTGGCCCAGACGCATGGGGTCGCCGACCACGACGCCGTCATCGTCGAGCGCGGTGTCGAGGCGGAGGCGTTTGGCGGCGAGGGCCGCTTCGAATTCGCGCAAGGCTTCCTGGGTGACGACGCGCAGGCGGACGCGCTGGAGGGCGAGGTCCATGCGGCCGGCTTCGAGCTTGGCGAGGTCGAGCAGGTCGTTGAGCAGCAGCATGAGGCGTTCGCCACTGGTGCGGATGCGCTCGAAGTAGTCGCGCAGCTTCTGCGGTGGGGCTTCGAGGGCACGGTCTTCGCCCAGTCGCGCGAAGCTGAGCACGGCGTGCATGGGGTGCGCAATTCGTGCGTCATGTTGCTGAGGAAGCTGGTTTTGGCGGCGCTGGCGTCTTCGGCCTTGGTCTTGGCGCGCAGCAGACTGGCGGTCTGCTCCTGCACGAGGTCTTGCAGCTGGTTGCGGTGGCGGCGGAGTTCTTCTTCGAAGGCCTTGCGCTGGGTGATGTCGGAGTAGGTTGCGATCATCCGCGTTGGGCGGCCATAGCCGTCGCGCTCCATGATCTGGCCGCGATCGATCACCCAGACGTAGCGCTCGTCCTGGCGGCGGAGGCGGTATTCGGCGAAGTAGACGGGCGAGCGTCCGTCCAGATGGGCCTGCAGGGCGGCCATGGCGGATTCGATGTCTTCGGGGTGGATGCGGCGGATGCGCTCTTCTGGGCTATCGCCGATGTCATGGTCGGTGTAGCCGAGCATGCGCTTCCAGCGGGGGGAGTAGTAGGTGATGTTGGCCTGGATGTTCCAGTCCCACACGCCGTCTCCGGCACCTTCAAGCGCAAACTTCCAGCGCGCCTCGGTGCGGCGCAGGGCGGTAATGTCCGAAAGCGTCCCGATGATGACGGGCTGCTGGTCGACATCCTTGCCCAGCACCTTGCGGACGATGAGCTGGCGGAGCTGGCCGTGGGCGTCACTGAGCACGGCTTCACGGTCGCGGATGTTGTCGATCTCACCCCGGATCAGGGCGGCTTCTTCCGCTTCGTCCGGTTCGGCAAAGGCGGGGCGGTGAGTTCGCCAAAGGGTTTGCCGAGGATTTCGGCCGGCGGGCGGCAAAACAGGTCGTTCAAGGCGCGGTTGCTCATCACGAAGCAGCCTTTGGCATTGCGGACGAAGACCGGCGTCGGCAGGGCGTCGAGCAGGCGTTGGAAGTAGTCGAGCAGCTGCGCCTGCTTGGCCAGGGCGCTCCGGAGTTCCAGCTCGGCCAGACGCAGCCCGGTGATGTTGAAACTGGCGCCGACGATGATCGCCTCCCCCTGCGGGCTCCAGGCGCGCTCTTTGGAGATGATGCGGTGAATGTGTTTGCCGTTGACCGGGGAGATGAAGCACTCTTCCCGCAACACCTTTTCGCCGGCAAGAATGCGCTGGTCTTCGTCAGCGATGGCCTGGGCGTTCTCGTCTGTGAGCAGAATCTCGGCGGCCGTCTTGCCGACAAGTGCTTCAATGGGTTTTCCCCGCTGGCTGGCGAAAGCCTCGTTGATGAGCACAAAACGCCCTTGCGCATCTTTGATGAAGGTGGGCTCGGGGATGTGGTTGAGGATCTCTTGCAGACTGGCCATCGAGGCCGAGGCGATCCGCTGTTGCGTACGCTGCTCGCAGCGCTGCTGCCAGCGGCCGATCAGCAGCGCGATGGCGGCGAAGGCGAGCAGTGCGGCGCTCCAGCGCGGAATGGGCAGCGCCCAGGTGAGCAGCGCCGCGGCCGTCACGGCTGCACTGAGGGAAAGCGGCGAGATCAGCGCCCCGGGGGGCCGCCAACGCAGCGACATGAACGTGGGCTCCATATCTTCCCGGGCGGTGAATGGGTAATTGGCGCCGCAGGATATCCGACGGTTTACGGCGGGATTGCCCGGAAACTAAGCGGCTAAAAGTGCAGGGCAGCGTAAGGCGATAGAATCCCGCACTTGCTGATTGCACAGAATTGCCACCATGCCTCTGCTGACCCTTGAAAACGCCTGCCCGCCTTTGGCGATTTTTGCTTTGCTCGACCATGCCGAGCTGGTGCTGGAGCCGGGAGAGAAGCTGGCGCTGATCGGCCGCAATGGGGCAGGCAAGTCCAGCTTGCTGCGCACGCTGGCGGGACAGGCGCGGCTGGACGACGGCACGGTCTGGCGCCAGCAGGGCTTGCGTGTGGCCTACGTGGCACAGGAGCCGGATTTCGCCCCGATCGTGATGTGTTTGCCACGGTGGCCGAAGGCGTGGGTGAAGCGGCACGACTGATTGCGGAGTACCACGCCTGCGCGCAGCTGGTGGCGCACGGTGATGAAGCGGCGCTCGCCCGGCTGGAGACCCTGCAGCATGCGCTGGAGGCCAGCAACGGCTGGACGCTGCACCACAAGGTGGAGCACGTGATCGACCGTTTGCGGCTCGATGGCGAGGCGCAGGTGGCGAGCCTGTCGGGCGGTGGCGTCAAGCGGGTGGCGCTGGCGCGTGCGCTGGCCGGGGAGCCGGAGCTCCTGCTGCTCGACGAGCCGACCAACCACCTTGATATCGAGGCCATCGCCTGGCTGGAGGAGCTGATCAAGTCCTTCCGCGGCAGTGTGATCGTGATTACACATGACCGCTCCTTCATGGATGCGGTGGCGACCCGCATCATCGAGCTGGATCGTGGCCATCTGGCCAGCTTTCCGGGCAGCTTCAGCGAATACCAGCGGCGCAAGGCCGAGATGCTGGAGATGGAAGCCAAGACGAACGCGGAGTTCGACAAATTCCTGGCGCAGGAAGAAGTGTGGATCCGCAAGGGTGTGGAGGCACGGCGCACGCGGAACGAAGGCCGGGTGCGGCGACTCGAAGACTTGCGCCGTCAGCGTGCGGCGCGGCGCGACCGCCTGGGGGACGTGAATTTTCAGCTCGAACGCGGTGAGCAGAGCGGGCAGTTGATCGCCGAGCTGAGCGATGTCAGCAAGGCGTTTGGCAGCAAGACGGTGATCAGCAAGCTCTCGCTGCGGCTGATGCGCGGCGACCGGATCGGCCTGATCGGGCCGAATGGGGCGGGCAAGACCACGCTGCTCAAGCTGATTCTGGGCGATCTGGAGCCCGATACGGGCACGGTGCGGCGCGGCACGAAGCAGCAGGTGGCCTACTTCGACCAGTTTCGCAGCGTGCTGGACCCCGATGCCGTGCTGACCGATGTGATCAGCCCGGGATCTGACTACGTGGAAATCGGCAGTGCGCGCAAACACGTGATCGGCTACCTCGAAGATTTTCTGTTTGCGCCGCAGCGGGCGCGGTCGCCGGTGAAATCGCTGTCTGGCGGCGAGCGCAACCGGCTCTTGCTGGCGCGGCTGTTTGCCCGCCCGTCGAATATCCTGGTGCTCGACGAGCCGACGAATGATCTCGACATCGAGACGCTGGAGCTGCTGGAGCAGTTGCTGGCGGAGTTCGACGGCACGGTGTTTCTGGTCAGTCACGACCGGACTTTTCTCGATAACGTGGTGACCCAGAGCATTGCCTTCGAGGGCGAGGGCCACTGGCGCGAGTACCCCGGCGGTTACTCGGACTGGCAGCGTCAGCGCAAACCGACTGACGCGCCGAAGGCGCCACCGAAGGCCGAGACGGCGAAAACCGAGGACAAGCGCACCGCGAGCCAGAATCGCCCGGCCAAGCTATCGTTCAACGAGAAGCGCGAGCTGGAGGTCTTGCCGGACAAGATCGCGGCGCTGGAAGCCGAGCAGGGCCAATTGCAGCAGCAGCTGGCCGACCCCGCGGTGTATCGCGACCGGCCAACCGAGGTGCCGGCGATGAATGCCCGGCTCGGCCAGATCGACGAGGAACTTTTAACGCTTCTGGAGCGCTGGGAAGCGCTGGAGGCCAAGACGGTCTAGTCGTCATTGTCGGGAGGACGCGCATGAATCCACACAACCCTGGCACGCTGGTCCGGGCATCCATCCTGCATTTCTTGCGCGATCCGGGGCCGGAGCCTGATCCATCCGCCTGGCAGTACTTCGAAGATGGCGCGCTATACATTGAGGACGGTCGGGTTCGCCGCTGTGGCGGCTGGGATGAGGTTCTGGCAGCACTGCCAGACATGGCGCAGGCGGCCGCGCGCTACCTTGACTACCGGGGCAAATTGCTGGTGCCAGGCTTCATCGATTGCCATGTGCACTACCCGCAAGCGCGGATCATGGGGGCCTATGGGCGACAGCTGCTCGACTGGCTGGCGCACGATACCTTTCCGGCCGAAATGGCGCTCGCCGATGCCGACCTGGCCCGAGCCAGTGCCGAGCACTTCGCGCAGCGCATGCTGGCGCATGGCACGACGACGGCATCGGTGTTTGCGACGGTGCATGCGCATTCGGTGGATGCGTTTTTCGAGGCCGCACAACGTCGTCAGCTGCGGGTGTTGTGTGGCAAGGTGATGATGGACCGGAATTGCCCCGAGGCGCTGCGGGACTCACCCGAACAAGCCTGGGAGGAATGCCGCGCGCTGATCGATCGTTGGCACGGGAAGGAGCGCTTGCGCTATGCGGTGACGCCGCGCTTTGCGCCGACCTCAAGTGCCGCCCAACTCGACGTGGCGGGCCGCTTGCTGGAGAGCGCGCCGGACCTTCATCTGCAGAGCCATCTTTCAGAGAACCCGGGCGAGCTGGCCTGGGTCAGGACCTTGTTTCCCGACTGCCGGGACTACACTGATGTCTATCGCCAACATGGCCTGCTGCGGCCGAGCGCAATTTATGGTCATGGCGTTCATCTCAGCGAGGGAGAGTTGGCCGTGCTGGCCCAAAGCGGTGCTGCCTTGGCGTTCTGCCCGAGCTCAAATCGATTTCTGGGAAGTGGGCATATGGACGCGTCGCGCGCCCTGGCTGCAGGTGTCCGCCTCGGCCTGGCCAGCGATGTCGGCGCGGGCACCAGCCTGTCGATGCTGCGTACAATGGCCGCGGCTTATGAGGTCAGCATGGCGACGCCGCTCGCGCTCAATCCCTGGCGACTCTGGTATCTGGCGACGCAAGGTGGCGCGGAGGCGCTGCGGCTGGATGAGTGGATCGGCAACTTTACCGAGGGCAAAGAGGCTGACTTCGTGGTGCTGGACTGGCAGGCGACGCCTGATCTGGCCTGGCGGATTGCGCACTGTGACGATCTGGCAGAGCGTTTGTTTGCTTTGCTGATGCTGGGCGACGAGCGTTGCGTGGTGGCGACGCACATCCTCGGGCAGGCCGCATTCGTTTCGGGCCAAGAGCGCCGATAGTCAGCCCGGGTTCGCATGTTTGCAATGGGCGAATAAGATTATCGCCTTGGTATTTCTCTCGAACCGTAAACGATTAAGGCCCAGTACTTGCGTACTGGGCCTAGAATCTTGGCTCCCCGACCTGGGCTCGAACCAGGGACCTACGGATTAACAGTCCGGCGCTCTACCGACTGAGCTATCGAGGAATCGAGAAGAAGAATTTTAGAGATGTTCCGACCGACCGTCAACCCATTTTGGAGCTTGGCGCGAAACTCGGGTACATTCCACCCATCAGGCAAAAGCCTAGCGTGTTGGATTTTCGGAGGATGGATCGATGTCGATGACCTTGTTTCCCCGGCGTGCGCAGCAACTGCGTCGTTTGGCCGCCGTGCTGGCGCTGTCGGCGCTTCCTTTGGTGGCAAACGCTGCGACGGAGTCGTTCTTCTGGCTGGGCTTGCCGGTCACTTTCAAGGCCAAGGAATACGCATTCAAACCCTGGCCGGCCTATGAGCTTCGCCAGCTGCAGGTGCAGACGACACAACCCATCGACATGAAGCACGTCTGGCTGACGCCCGACTGGAGCTCATGGATGACCGAATTCAAGACCAACCGCATGCGTGCTGAAGTCGACGAGATAGTTGCCAAGCCGGCGGCACTGGCCCGTCTGGGGACGTCGGACGGCCCTTCGTCGCGCAAGATCACGCGGGTGAATTTCGCCCGCCTCAAGCTGCAGGTTGGCGCAACGACGCTGGAGTTTCCGGCCGGGACGATGAATTTTGGCGGTGACGGTACGCTGACCGAGGTTCGTATCGCGCTGGGGGACAAGATTGAGGTTTCCCTCAAGCCAACCGCCGGCAAGCTTGGCGTGACCGTCCAGACGGAACGACTCACTCTGCCGGCCTTGCCGGCGTTGGCCTTTACAAGCGTGGTGGCGCAGGGCGAGATCGACGAGCAAGGGATTACGCTCGATAAAATCGGCGCTAATGGCGATGGCGGTGCCGTGGGAGGCTCACTGCGCGTCGACCTGAGTGAGGGCGCTGTGCTGAGCGGGAACCTTACTTTCAACAGCTTGCGCGTGAAGGAAGTGCTGGATCGTCTGTACCCGCGACACGTCGTGGAAGGCTTTCTGAATGCTGATCTGACCATCAAGTCTTCGGCGGCGAGCATTGTGGAGCTGAAAGCCGCGCCGATCCAGGTGGAGGGCACGTACACGCTGAAGGCCGGAAGCATTGATCGCTTCGGCTTGTTTGAAGGCATGCGAAAGAGCGGTCGCGGTGTGGTCGGTGGCGGCCTGGTTCGTTTTGAAGCGATTACGGGCAAGTTCGCCGGTGCGACCGGCGCGATCGCGACCGCAAGCTTTGGCGGTCTCGATAACGGCGGGTTGAAAGGGCAGGGCAGTTTCACGGTCAAGCCGGATGGCCAGCTGGCTGGCTCGGTCGGCGGGACGCTCAGACTGCCAGGTGGGCAGACGGAAGCACGCAATCTGCAATTGACCGGTAAGGCCTCGGCACCGATTCTTTCGGTGCGCTGACGCGGCGGGGCATCTGATTGAGCAATCTGTTTGTGGCGTGCCTGTGTGCAGAGTGGTGCGGCACGTGTCGCGAGTATCGGCCAGAATTCGTGCGGCTGGGAGAGCGGTTTCCGCAGGTAGCGTTTGTGTGGGTGGATATCGAGGACTCGCCAGAAGTCGTCGATGATCTGGATGTGGAGAATTTCCCCAGCATCGTGATCCAGCGCGGCAATGACGTGCTGTTTTACGGGCCGATGCTGCCGCAAATCGGCTTGCTGGAACGCCTGATTCAGACTTACTTGGCGCTGACTGACGAAGAAGCGCGGGCCTATGTGCAAGGCAACTCGGAAAGGCTTGCCTGGCAAGGCTTTGCCGACATCCGCGGGCGACTGCCCAGCTAGAAAAGCAAAAAGGGCCGTGAGGCCCTTTTTGCTTGAACCTTTTCCGCTTACTTCAGGACCGCCGCAATCGCATCGGCGACGTAATCGATATTCTTGGTGTTCAACGCCGCCAGACAGATCCGTCCCGTGGAAACAGCATAGATGCCGAATTCCGTCTTCAAGCGTTCGACCTGGGCAGCGCTCAGGCCGGTATAGCTGAACATGCCGCGCTGCTTGGTCACGAAGCCAAAATCGGTCGCGACGCCGCGCGCGGCAAGCTTCTCGACCAGGCTGGTGCGCATCTCGCGGATACGGACGCGCATGCCGGCCAGCTCGTCTTCCCATTGCTTGCGCAACTCAGGCGAAGCGAGCACTGCAGCGACGACGGCACCGCCATGCGTTGGCGGGTTGGAGTAGTTGGTGCGGACCACACGCTTGACCTGCGACATCACTCGGCCCGCTTCTTCTTTGCTGGCGGTGACTACAGTCAGGGCGCCGACACGCTCGCCATACAGTGAAAATGACTTCGAGAACGAGCTGGAGATGAAGAACTGCAGGCCCGAGGCGGCGAAAGCGCGCACTGCGACCGCGTCGGCGTCGATCCCGTCTGCGAACCCCTGGTAGGCCATGTCGAGGAAGGGAATCAGCCCGCGTGCCTGGCAGACGGCAACCACTTCCGCCCACTGCGCGTCAGAAAGGTCGGCCCCGGTCGGATTGTGGCAGCAGGCGTGCAGGATGATGATCGAGCCCGCGGTCAGCCCGCTCAGGAATTGCTTCATCGCTGCGAAGTTCGCCCCACGGCTGGCCGCATCGTAATAAGGGTAGTTTTCGACGTCGAAACCGGCCGACTCGAACAGGGCGCGGTGGTTCTCCCAGCTCGGGTCGGAGATATACACCTTGGCTTGGGGCAACAGGCGCTTGAGATAGTCGGCACCGACCTTCAATGCGCCCGTGCCACCCAGGGCTTCGACCGTCAGCGTTTTGCCCTCAGCGATCAGTGCGGAATCCTTGCCAAAGAGCAGGGCTGCGACGGCGCTGTTGTAGGCGGCAAGCCCTTCGATGGGCTGGTAACCCCGCGCCGGCGCTGCTTCCAGGCGGGCCTTTTCGGCGGCTTTGACCGCAGCGAGCAGGGGGATTTTGCCTTCGTCGGTGAAGTAGACGCCAACGCCGAGATTGACCTTGGTAGTGCGCGTATCAGCGGCGAATGCTTCGTTCAGACCCAGGATGGGATCGCGCGGTGCCATTTCGACGGCGGCAAAAATCGACGAACTCATGAATGCTCCTGTGTTGAGAAGAAAGACCTCGCCGCCATCGCGGCGTGGCACAAAATGCGGAATAATCAACGGCTCGCCTCCGTCTTTTGCGTGACAGAGCCAAACCCTTGAAAGCACGGAATTTTAGCATGGCAGATAGCGCTTCTTCTCCCCAGTTCGTCAGCTTTGAGGGCAGTCCGTTCCGGTTGTATCAGCCTTTTCCGCCCGCCGGTGATCAACCGACCGCAATTGCCCAGTTGTGCGAGGGCATTGAGGATGGGCTGATGTTCCAGACCTTGCTCGGCGTCACAGGTTCCGGCAAAACCTACACCATGGCCAACGTGATTGCGCGCATGGGCCGTCCGGCAATCGTGCTGGCGCCCAACAAGACACTGGCCGCCCAGCTCTATGCCGAGTTTCGCGAGTTCTTTCCCGAGAATGCGGTCGAGTATTTTGTGTCGTATTACGACTACTACCAGCCCGAGGCTTACGTGCCCTCGCGTGACCTGTTCATCGAGAAAGATTCCGCGATCAACGAGCACATCGAGCAGATGCGGCTCTCGGCGACCAAGAGCCTGCTGGAGCGGCGCGACGTCGTGATTGTGGCGACAGTCTCGTGCATCTACGGGATCGGCGACCCTGTTGATTACCACAGCATGATCCTGCACTTGCGGGAGGGCGAGAAGATGCCTCAGCGCGACGTGGTGCAACGGCTTGTCGGCATGCAGTACGAGCGTAACGATGTCGATTTCCAGCGCGGCACCTTTCGCGTGCGGGGTGACGTGATCGACGTGTTTCCGGCCGAAAGCGCCGAGTTGGCGTTACGCATCGAGCTATTCGACGACGAAATCGAGCATTTGACCCTGTTTGATCCGCTCACCGGCCACCTCAAGCAGAAGCTTGGTCGCTTCACGGTCTTTCCGTCCAGCCACTACGTTACCCCTCGTGCCACGGTGCTGAAGGCGGTCGAGAAGATCAAGGAAGAGTTGCGCGAGCGGATCGAGTTCTACCAGCGCAGTGGCAAGCTTGTTGAAGCACAGCGTATCGAACAGCGCACCCGGTTTGACCTGGAAATGCTCTCGGAATTGGGTTTCTGCAAGGGCATCGAGAACTACTCCCGCCACATGTCGGGCAGGCTGCCGGGGGATCCGCCGCCGACCTTGATCGACTACATGCCGCCCGACTCGCTGATGTTTGTCGACGAGTCTCACGTTGCGATTCCGCAGGTTGGCGGCATGTTCAAGGGAGACCAGGCGCGCAAGCTCAATCTTGTCGAGTTCGGCTTCCGTTTGCCCTCCGCCGCAGATAACCGGCCGCTCAAGTTCGATGAATTCGAACGCCTCATGCCGCAGACCGTATTCGTCTCCGCAACCCCTGCTGCCTATGAAGAGGCGCACCAGGGCCAGGTCGTCGAACAGGTGGTGCGCCCCACCGGGCTGGTTGATCCGATGGTGGACGTGCGCCCGGCGATCAGCCAGGTGGATGACGTGCTCATGGAGATCCGCAAGCGCATCGCGGTGGAGGAACGCATTCTGGTGACGGTGCTCACTAAGCGCATGGCAGAAGATCTTACCAACTACTTGGTCGAGAACGGCATCCGCGCACGCTACCTGCATAGTGATATCGATACCGTCGAGCGTGTAGAGATTATCCGCGATCTGCGTCTGGGCGAATTTGACGTACTCATCGGCATCAACCTGCTGCGTGAAGGGCTCGATATTCCTGAAGTCTCGCTGGTCGCCATTCTTGATGCCGACAAGGAAGGCTTCCTGCGTTCGGTGCGGTCCCTGATTCAGACCATCGGCCGTGCGGCCCGTCACCTGCATGGCACGGCAATTCTGTATGCCGACAAGGTGACGGACTCAATGCGTGCAGCGATGGGCGAGACCGAGCGTCGCCGCAACAAACAGATCGCCTTTAACGAAGCCAATGGCATCGTGCCGAAATCGGTGAACAAGCGCATCAAGGACATCATTGACGGTGTGTATCAGGATGACGCTAACCCGCGCCTGGGCCGTGCTGCGGCAGACGAAGCCAAGGCGCGCAAGAATGATGATTACGCCTTGATGGACGAAAAGACTCTGGCGCGCACGATCAAACAGCTTGAGAAGGAGATGCAGGAGCATGCGCGCAATCTGGAGTTCGAGAAAGCGGCTGCCGCGCGTGATGAGCTTTTCAAGCTGCGCCAGCGCGCATTTGGCGCGGACCATCATTGAGTTTTGCGCACCTGTCGAAAGAACAGGGGTCTTCGATAGGCCGCGCGTACGCATTGCCGGCAACCGGGATCGCTTATCGCGCCCCCTTGTACCTCAAGCTGCGGGCAGAAAACTGGCGCGATGTCGAGATGGCCGATTGGGGTGGTGTGATCTGCGTCATGAGCGGCAAGCGCCTGACGACCGGTTGATATGACAAAGGCGACAACCGCTCAGGCTGTGTTTCATTTCTGGCCATTAGTCATGCGGATGCGCTGAACCCGCTTTTCTCCTCTCGCGCAAGTACGCCAGAAGCCTGTGCTTCAAAGACCGCTTTGATTGTTGTTTCCGATTAGTGGCGCTTGACGAAGAGCGTGCTAACGGAATAGCCATTGGCGCTGTACGCCTTCTGTCGGCAAGGCATGAAATCGTTTTCAGCTTGTATGTAGAATTCGCCCGTCTTCGCATGCCGGGGTTGGCGATGCTGTCTCGGTCTAATGTCATTAAGAGGTGTCTATGAAGCCGAATGAGTTTCTGCCTTGCCGCAGATTGCCGTTGAATTTTCGCGATTTCGCTCGTGTTATTTTTGCTGGGATTGGGTGCATAACCCTTACGGCATTGTCTGCGTGCGGTGGCTCTGGAGGTGAAGGCGCCACGGGAGGAAGTTCCTCTTCGACCGCTACCGCGTCCAAGTCTCATGCGATGGCGGCAACCCAGATATGGCAGCCTAAAGCGACGGACAGATTCTATATTCAACTGCAAGGAACGGTGAGCTCGGCCGTGACAGCGGATGTTTATGACATAGATTTGTTTGAAACGAGCGCCGCACAGATTGCGTCGTTGAAGCAGCAAGGCCGAAAAGTTGTCTGCTATTTCTCTGCCGGGAGCGGTGAGGATTGGCGCCCGGATTACGCTCAGTTTGCCAAGTCAGACTTTGGCAAGCCACTCGGCGACTGGCCGGGTGAGACCTGGATCGATGGGCGTTCAGCGAACGTCAGGTCAATCATGCTTGCTCGGCTGGATCTTGCACGCAGCAAGGGCTGCGATGGCGTTGATCCAGATCTTGTCGATGCTTTGACCAATGATACCGGGTTGGCCGTCACGCCTGAGTCTCAGCTCGACTACAACAAGTTCCTCGCGTCTTCTGCGCACGCAAGAGGCCTGGCGATCGGCCTCAAGAACAACATCATCCAGCTGGCGGAACTGGCACCGTACTTCGACTTTGCGGTCAACGAGTCCTGTCATGTCTATAGCGAGTGCGAGGGCTACGCCGCGTTTACGTCTCAGAGCAAGCCGGTGCTGAACATCGAGTACGACGATTCAAAGAAGAAGTACCAGAACAACACAGCAGGGGCCTTTGACAAGCTTTGCGCCGACGCAAAGCAGAAGCGGTTCTTCACCGTCGTAATGCCATTGTTGCTGGACGGTACGTTCAAGAAGGAGTGCACGACCTCGGTTGCCGGGTCTTCTTCAAGTTCCAGTAGCGGGAAACCGTCGTCGTCCTCGTCCAGCTCAAGTTCCAGTTCCCAGTTCCAGTTCCAGCTCCAGTTCAAGCTCCAGTTCAAGCTCCAGTTCAAGCTCAAGCTCAAGCTCAAGCGGGGGGGGCTCGACCTCAAGCGGCGGAGCGAGCGCCTGGAAGCCCGGGTTGAAGGATTCGTTTTACATCCAGCTCAGCGGCACTGTGTCGTCCAAGTCGGCGGCAACGATTTATGACATCGATTTGTTCGATGTTTCCGACGCACAGATAGCTGCGCTCAAGCAGCAGGGCCGTAAGGTGATCTGCTACTTCTCTGCGGGTAGCAGCGAGAACTGGAGGACCGACTTCGAAAATTCGTGGCAGCTGACAAAGGTCGCTCGCTCGATGGATGGGCGGGGGAGAAATGGCTCGATACGCGTTCGGCCAATGTTCGGGCGATCATGGCGGCGCGCATGGATCTGGCTGTGAAGAAGGGCTGTGACGGCGTAGATCCGGATAACGTGGATGGATACTCGAATGCCACGGGGTTTCCGTTAAGCGCGAACAGTCAGCTTGACTACAATCGCTTCCTGGCCTCGGCAGCACACGCCAGAGGCTTGGTTGTCGGGCTGAAGAACGACGTGGGGCAGTTGAATGCGCTCGCGAGTGACTTTGATTTTGCGGTCAACGAGCAGTGCAACGAGTACAGCGAGTGCGCGGGGTACTCGTCATTTGTGGCGCTTGGCAAGCCTGTGCTCAATATCGAGTACAAGCGCGCGTATCAGAAGAATACAAATGGTGCATTCAACAAAATGTGCGCCGCGACGAACGCGGCAGGCTTGTATAGCGTGGTGATGCCCCTCGCGCTGGACGGATCGTTCGTCAAGCGCTGCAAGTAGTCGCATCACGGCTCCGGGGGCATTCGTCCCCGGAGCCTGTTTTCGTATGATGCAGGGGGGGGGGGCCCAGCGCCCCCGCCCCGCGGCCGGGATCGACAGACCGATTTGCCCCCCCCCGCCGCCCGCGCGCGTAGCCCCGGCCCGCAATTGAAGGCGTCCCCGGGGCGCGGACCCCGCGCCCCGGACGCCCCGCCCCCGCCGTAGGGATTGAGCGCCCCGACAAAATCCCCGCCCCCCCGCCCCCGCCAAAGGCGTTGTTGGCCCCCCCGGCGCCCCCGGTTTGCCCGACCCCCCCCCCCCCCGCCCCGTCCCCGAAACCGTTGTGGGGAGATATTCGCGCCCCAACCCCCGCGCCCGCCCCCCCCCCCCCCCGGGTTGGTAATGTCGATGTCCCGCCCCCCGCGCCCAGCCCCGCGCCCCGCCGGGGGCCGGCGCCCCCCACACGCCGGGGTGCGGCGATTCCGTCCGCGCGGCAGCCACTATGTAGCGCTTTTCTGGCAGTAAGGTACATCTTGGTTCTGTGGATGTTCATGCCAAGCGAGTTTTTCGTGTAGCGCCACCGATTTTCCGATAATCAGAAGCGCGGGGGGCTTGATGTTTTCGCTGCGCACGATGCTTGGCAAGCTAGCAATGGTTCCGGTTAATGTCTGCTGATCGGGCAAGGAGGCCTTGCGTACGCAGGCGGCTGGCGTGTCTGGCGGCATGCCGTGAAGCATCAGTTGGCGGCTGATTTCCGGGAGCGAGGTCAGGCCCATGTAGATTACGAGCGTCTGGCCGCTGCGGGCGAGGGTCGGCCAGTCCAGGTTGCAGCTTTCATCCTTGAGGTGGCCGGTCACGAAGAAGCAGGATTGCGCGTAGTCCCGGTGCGTCAGCGGGATGCCGGCGTACGCAGCCGCACCGGCGGCCGCCGTCACGCCCGGGACGACCTCGAAGGGGATTCCGGCGTCGACCAGGGCTTCCGCTTCTTCGCCGCCGCGGCCAAAGATGTAGGGGTCACCGCCTTTGAGTCGAACGACAGTCTTCCCTTCACGTGCCAGACTCACCAGAAGTCCGTTGATGTCTAGCTGGGGCAAGGCATGGTTTCCGGCTTTCTTGCCGACATAGATGCGCTGCGCTTCAGGATTCGCATGGGCCAGCACCGCGGCGCTGACGAGATTGTCGTAGACCACCGCCTCCGCGCTAGCGAGCAGCCGTGCTGCTTTGAGCGTCAAAAGCTCCGGGTCACCCGGTCCGCCGCCAACCAGATAGACCATGCCTGCGGGAGTTTTTTTCGGGGTACTGTTCATTGTCGAGAGGGATTGGGTCGGGACAGGCTTGCAGTTTAACGTCGCACTCCTGCGGCGTGTTGGGGCGTTTCTTCCCGGCGCTTTTCCCTCCGAGTGTCTGGCAGAAGTGTTGCGTTCGCGCTGCCCCTGTATATCTAAGTGCTACTTTGTTGCGCTTTTGTTGTATCTGGCCATGACTGGTGGTAGCGTCCGCGGCTTGCTAGCAAGGCTGATGCATGCGGTGTTATGCTGCATTGCAACAATTTTGTACCTTGAGCCTGATTTGGCGGTGGGGGTGCAAAGTCTTGGCGCCGTGATTTCGGGGATATAAATGTCGCAACAGGTTTCACATTCGAGCGGGCAGGGTGGGCACACTTCCGACGGGCGAGTTGCCGCGCTGACGCTTGCCGCCATTGGTGTCGTGTACGGTGACATTGGAACCAGTCCGCTGTACACGATGAAAGAGATCTTTGGCAGCCACGGCGTGCCTGTCACGCACGACAACGTCTTGGGTATTCTGTCTCTGGTTTTCTGGTCCTTGATGTTGATCGTCTCGCTCAAGTACGTGGTCTTCATCATGCGAGCGGACAATCGTGGCGAAGGGGGCATCATGGCCCTGACCGCGCTGGCGCAGCGCGCCGTCAACTCCCCCCGGAAGATGCTGATCCTCACGGTCCTTGGCATGTTTGGAGCCGCGCTGTTTTATGGGGATGGGGTGATTACGCCGGCCATGACGGTGCTGTCTGCTGTGGAGGGTCTGGAAGTTGCGACGCCCGCACTCAAGCCTTTTGTCGTGCCCATTACCATCGTCGTTCTGGTCGGCTTGTTCTGGATGCAGAGCAAAGGCACTGCAAGTGTTGGCGCACTCTTCGGGCCCGTCATGGTGGTGTGGTTTCTCACCCTCGGCGGGCTGGGGGTGGCGCAACTCATTGCCCATCCGAGCATCCTCGCAGCGGTCAATCCCTGGTATGCGCTCGAATTTTTCATCGAGCACAGGATCCACGGTTTTCTGACCCTCGGGTCGGTGGTCTTGGCCGTCACCGGGGGCGAGGCCTTGTATGCCGACATGGGGCACTTCGGGCGTCAGCCTATCAAGCGAGCGTGGTTCGGTCTGGTGCTGCCCTGTATCTTCCTGAATTATCTCGGACAAGGCGCCTTGATGCTTTCCGATCCGGCAGCGGTGCGAAATCCGTTTTATCTGATGGCGCCTGACTGGGCGCTTTATCCCATGGTCGCGCTGTCTACCATGGCCTCCATCATTGCTTCGCAAGCCGTGATCTCGGGGGCGTTCTCTCTGACGCGTCAGGCAACTCAGCTTGGCTACTGTCCGCGTATTGCATACGTCCATACCTCGGCTAAGGAGATCGGCCAGATATATGTCCCTGCCGTGAATTGGGCCCTGCTGCTGGCGGTGATCGCGCTGGTGCTCGGCTTCCGATCTTCCAGCAATCTCGCCTCGGCCTACGGAATCGCCGTCACCTTCACGATGATGATCGATACGATTCTGGCGTTTGTGGTCGTCCAGCATCTGTGGAGTTGGTCGCGCTGGAAGAGCGCCGCATTCCTGATCGGTTTCCTGATCGTCGACCTGTCGTTTGTATCTGCCTGTGCCGTCAAAATCCTGGATGGGGGCTGGTTCCCGCTGGTCCTCGGGGGCTGCGTGTTCACCCTGCTGGCCACCTGGAAGCGTGGGCGTAGTCTGCTCTCCGAGCGGACGCGGATGGAAACGATGCCGCTCGACCTGTTTCTCCAGTCGCTTCAGCATGCGCCGCCGCATCGTGTTGAGGGGCTTGGCGTATTCATGACCTCGAACCCTGATGGCGTGCCGCGCTCGCTCCTGCACAACCTCCTGCACAACAAAGTCTTGCACGAACGCGTGGTCTTGCTCACGGTGCAAACCGAGGACGTGCCGCTGGTTCCCGATATCGACCGGATCGAGATCGAGCAGATGGACTACGGGTTCTATCGTGCCATCGTCCGTTATGGATTCAAGGACGAGCCGGACATCCCGGAAGCCCTCAAGATGCTCAACGAGAGCGGCAGAATGCACTTCCGGATGATGGAGACGACCTTCTTCCTGGGTCGCGAGCGCCTGGTCCCCCACGTGAAGCCGGGCATGGCCATGTGGCGCGAGCGCCTGTTTTTCTTCATGTTCCGGAATGCCAGCAGCGCGGCTGACTTCTTCAAGATCCCGGCTAACCGCGTGGTTGAGTTTGGTACCCAGGTCGAGATTTGAGCCCGGGCGCCCCGATGCCTCGTGTGCAGGCGCTGCTTGCGCCGGCGGACAGGCTGGCGCATGCTGCCAGCCAGCTTTGAACCATCCCTGAGAGTCTGTTTTTGTCATGCATACGATAGCGGTTGTTGGCCTGGGTTACGTCGGTTTGCCCCTGGCGGTTGAGTTCGGCAAGAAATATCGCACCCTTGGTTTTGATCTGTCGCAATCGAAGGTAGACGCCTATGCGCGCCACATCGATCCGACCGGCGAGGTGCAGACGGCCGACTTTGAAGCGGCAATCGGTCTGAGCTGTTCGACGGACCCCGCCACACTGGCCGAGGCGGATTTCATCATTGTGGCGGTGCCGACGCCGGTGGATGACGCGCATCAGCCAGACTTCTCGCCGCTCGTCAAAAGCTCCGAGAGTGTGGGCAAGCATCTCAAGCGCGGCGCTACGGTTGTTTTTGAATCGACGGTCTACCCTGGCGCGACGGAAGAGGTCTGCATCCCTGTTATCGAGCGCTATTCCGGTTTGAAGTGGAAGCAGGACTTCTTTGTGGGCTATAGCCCCGAGCGCATCAACCCAGGCGATCGGGAGCGCACGCTGACCCGGATTACCAAGATCGTGTCTGGCGATAGCCCGGAGACGCTTGAGCGCGTTGCCGCGGTGTACGGATCCGTCATCACCGCCGGCGTGTACCGTGCGAGCAGCATCAAGGTTGCCGAAGCGGCCAAAGTGATCGAGAACACCCAGCGAGACCTCAATATTGCCCTGATGAACGAGCTGGCCGTTATCTTCCACCGCCTGGGTATCGATACCCTGGAAGTGTTGCAGGCGGCGGGAACCAAATGGAATTTTCTGCCGTTCCGACCAGGCCTGGTCGGCGGGCACTGCATTGGCGTAGATCCTTATTATCTGACCCACAAGGCCGAGATGCTGGGCTATCACCCCGACGTCATTCTTGCTGGCCGACGCGTCAATGACGGCATGGGGAAATTCATCGCAGAGCAAACCGTCAAGCAGATGATTGCCGGCGACTTGCCGATCAAAGGGGCACAGGTCATCGTGCTGGGAATGACCTTCAAGGAAAACTGCCCGGATCTGCGTAATAGCAAGGTTATTGACGTCGTGCGCGAGTTGCAGAGCTACGGTGTCGAAGTCTTTGTGCACGATCCGATTGCTGATTCAGACGCTTGCGCGCACGAGTACGGCATCGGTCTGACGCCTTGGGAGGCATTGCCGCGGGCCGGGGCCATCGTGGCGGCCGTATCACACCGCCAGTATGCCGAGTGGGGCGTCGAACGCCTGAGCGAGAAGCTTGCTCCCGGTGGCGTGTTTGTAGACGTCAAGAGCTCGCATGACCTCGCCGCGCTTGGCGCGCGGGGATTCAACACCTGGCGTTTATAGAGCGCCTGGCTCGGGGAGAGGCTTGATGGATTTTCCAGCGCATTCCCGAAGTATCTTGAGTACGCTCGCCGTCCGCGAGATCGAGCTTGCCAGTGCCGACGTCACGCCCTGCCTGATGGAGCGCGCAGGGTGTGCAGCGGCAGGCATGGCCTTTGATCTGCTGGCGGGCCAGGAAGGCTGCGTACTGGTACTCGCAGGCCCGGGGAACAATGGGGGCGACGCCTACGTGGTGGCGCGCGAACTGTTGCAGCGCGGCGTCCGGATCGTGCTGGTCAGTCTCGCAGACCCCGACAGAATGCCACACGATGCCGCGCAGGCGCGCTCGGCCTGGCTCGCGGCTGGGGGGCAGATTTGTCGCGATTTCATCGGCAAGCAATGGGTGCTGGTCATTGACGGGATTTTCGGGATCGGCCTGACGCGCCCTGTTGAGGGTGTTTATGCTGAGTGGATTGATCGTGTCAATGCCATGCCTTGTCCCGTGCTTGCGCTCGATATCCCCTCCGGCCTGGACGCGGACACCGGCAGCGCCCCGGGGCCGGTGGTGACTGCCAGTCACACGGCAACATTCATTGCACTCAAACCTGGATTGATGACGCTGGACGGCCCTGACCATTGTGGTCGGATTCGCGTCTTCGACCTCGATCTGGCCGTGCCCGTCTCTGCAGGACGAGAAATTACGCCCGCGTGTTTTGCCGCGAACCTGAGACCGCGACGACGGAACGTGCACAAGGGGCATTTTGGTGCCGCAGGCGTCATTGGCGGCGCCAGCGGGATGACCGGAGCGGGCATGCTGGCCGCGCGGGCCGCCTTGCGGCTGGGGGCCGGCAAAGTGTTTCTCGGCTTGCTGGACGACCCCGGCTTCACGGTGGATCCGCTGTATCCGGAAATCATGATCCGCGCACCCGGCGACTTGCACCTGATGGCCGATGCCCTGGCTCTGGGTCCGGGTTTAGGCAGCAGCGACGCCGCGCTGCAGCACCTGCGGCGCGCGCTGACATTTTCGGGGCCGCTGGTGCTGGATGCAGATGCGCTCAATCTGATCGCGGAGCATGCAGCGCTGCAGACCCTTCTGGCGCAGCGTCAGCCTGCAACCGTGATCACGCCCCACCCCGCTGAAGCGGCCCGCTTGTTGCGTGCCTCCGTCGCCAGCGTACAGGCGGACAGGCTGGCGAGTGCCTGCGAGCTCGCGAGTCGTTTCCGGGTGGTCGCGGTGCTCAAAGGTTGTGGCTCTGTCGTGGTCACCCCGGATCGGCAGTGGTTCATCAACACCAGTGGCAATGCAGGCATGGCTGCGGGCGGGATGGGAGATGTGCTGACAGGGCTGGTCCTCGCGCTGCTGGCACAGGGCTGGGAGCCCGGTCACGCGACGCTGGCGGCGGTTCATCTGCATGGCTGCGCAGCGGATCGCCTGGTGAGTCAGGGGCTGGGGCCGGTCGGCCTGGGGGCGGGCGAGACGATTGATGCCGCGCGCGCCGTCTTTAATCGCTGGCTTCACTGCAGGACCTGAAATTCTGCTTGCCCGGCACGTCCGCGTGCCAGCGCGTCATCCGATAATGTCGCTCTGGCCGAGCCCGGGCGCAGCACCTTCGCTCGACGAAACTTCGACTGTATCCGGGCCTTCTCCGTGTTCACTGCCTCTTCGCCCCCCCACCCGTTTCGCGGTGTCCTGTACCTGGTAGTGGCACTGCTGCTGTTTGCGTGCCTGGATGTCACCATCAAGCACCTAGCGAGCCGCTATCCGGTGCCGCTTGTCGTCGCGGTGCGCTATATCGTTCATTTTTCACTGATGACGGCGGTGCTCGCGCCGCATGCCGGGATGAAGCTTGTGCAGACACAGCGGACCGGGCTGGTCTTGATCCGTGCTGCGTGTTTGCTGGTGGTCTCCCTCTTCATGACGCTTGCCTTGCAGCGCATGCCCGTCGCCGAGGCCACCTCGATCCAGTTTCTGGCGCCGATGCTGGTCGTCCTGCTTGCCAGGCCTGTGCTTGGCGAGAAAATCGGTTTTGCGCGCTGGGCCTCGGTCATTGCCGGATTTGGCGGGGTGCTGCTGATCGCCCGCCCGGGTGGCCAGGTTGACCCCATCGGGCTGGGCTTTGTCATGTGCTCCGTGACGGCTGGTGCTGCGTACCAACTGCTGTCACGCGTCCTGATCCGTACCGAGAGCCCGATTGCCATGCTGTTCCACTCTGCGCTGATGGGGTCACTATGTTTCGGGGCGCTCTTGCCTTGGTACTGGAGCGGCGTCTCGCCCTCCTGGGCCGAGATTGCGATGTTCCTGAGCCTGGGATTCACGGGCGGGCTCGGACATTTGCTGTTCACGATGGCGTACCGGGAGGCGCCTGCGTCGGTGCTGGCCCCGGTAAATTACCTGCAACTGTTGTGGGCTGGTTTGCTGGGCTGGCTCGTTTTTGCTCAGGTACCCGATCAGCTCGGCCTCGTCGGGATGGCGATTGTTGCGGCTTCTGGCGTGTTCATCGCGCTTCACTCGCGTGCCGGCAGCGACGCGGCGTGAACGCGGTTACGCGCAGGGTGGCGAGAATGTCGTCCTTCGGCATACGTCGGGGTAATAGCAGACCGCGGCGTATCCTGGCGGGTGCGCGGCGGGGCTGCGCGCAAGCATCGCCGCGCTTGCGCACAGCCGTGTAGAATTCGGCCACAGAAATGGCGACCTCAGCTTCCGCGCATGCGGGGATTTGAACCAGGAAACAAAGACATGACAAGCATCAGCGAACAATTGCGGATCGAAATCCAGCGCTCCGTCGCGCAAGCCCTTGCGGAAGACGTTGGCACGGGCGACCTGACCGCGCAGCTTATTCCGGACAATGTTGCCGCCCGCGGTCGTGTCATTACCCGTGAGAATGCCGTGCTTTGCGGCACGGCCTGGTTTGACGCCGTGTTCCGCATGCTGGACCCCGAGTCCAGTGTCGTCTGGCATGTCAAGGATGGCGATCGCGTCGCGCCGGGACAATCACTGTGCGAGGTTTTTGCGGGCGCGCGTGCCTTGCTGACAGCAGAGCGCTCGGCGCTGAATTTCCTCCAGATGCTCTCGGGCACGGCCACCACGACCTCCCGCTACGTGAATGCCGTAGCCGGCACCCGCGCCGCGATCGTGGATACGCGCAAGACGCTGCCAGGTTTGCGCATGGCGCAGAAGTACGCCGTCAAGGTCGGTGGCGGTGTCAATCACCGTATCGGGCTGTATGACGGGGTGCTGATCAAGGAAAACCACATCATTGCTGCCGGCAGCGTCAAGAAGGCGCTCAAACAGGCGCAGAAACTGGCGCCGTCCAATGTGTTCATCGAGATCGAGGTCGAGAATCTCGATCAGCTTGAAGAAGCCTTGCAGTGCGGCGCGACACTGATACTGCTCGACAATCTGACGGTGCCGGAGATGGCGCAGGCCGTTGCTATCAATGCGGGCCGCGCCAAGCTTGAGGCGTCTGGCGGTGTCGGACTGGAGCGGGTTCGCGAGATCGCCGACACCGGGGTCGACCGGATATCGATCGGTGCGCTGACCAAGGATTTACGTGCGATAGATTTATCGCTGAGGCATGTTGAGGAATAGTCGGACGGCAAAGCAGACGGGAATCGGGAAATGTTCTTCATCCTCTACTACGTGGTTGCGGTCGTCGTCCTCATTTTGCACTTTACCGGCTACCTCGCGCGCCAGAATCTCGAATGGCTGGTATTCGTGCTGGCGCTGACCGTATTCCCCGCCGTGTTCTATCTGTAGCCACGCCCGGCAGATGCTTGGCGCGGGCGAGCTTCAGCGCCTGCTTGGCCGACTGCGGCGTTGTGTCACCGGGATGCAGATCTCGCAGTCGAGAATTCCCCCCTCTGGCAGTTCGGCCATGTCGCTGCGATATCGCTCGTAGCAGGGTCTGGCATCGCGCTCGTAGCCATTTGCCGGAAGCCACTCCATGAAGACCCACTGCCAGGCAGCGCCGATTTCTGCCACCGGACCCACAAAGCGGGCGCAGGCATAGGCGCCGCCAGGAATCGTCTGAACGCCAAAGTCTCCGCCAGGCAGGGTGTCGAGATCAAATTCGACGCACACATCGTATCGGCACAGGTGCGGCGGTGTGATCGTCGGGTCGTCGTGGGAAATGCCCAGCAGCTGGCGCGTTTCGGCGCCCCATGTTTGGGATTGACGCCAGCGTTTGAGCACATTCCAGAGCTGGGTGATTTCCGCAGTGCCATACGGACCAACGTAGCGGAGATAGGCGACGTGGTAGTCAGGCTGTGTTCTGAGCGTCACTTCCATGAGTCATGCTTTCATGCTGCGGTTTGCTGCTGAAGCGTGCTGTCCGGTACAGGGTTCAGCGAGCCCTTCAGAGATAGTCCGCTCGCAAGGGTGAGAATACTTCCACGGCGACACTGTCTTCCAGAATGTCGGCGCCATGTTCGATGTCGCCCGGAATATTCCAGGCGTCGCCCGGGACGAGCTCGCGCGTCTCATCGCCAATGCCGAGGCGAATCCTTCCACTGACAAGGTAGCCGGTCTGCTCATAAGGATGCGCGTGACGCGGGAGCGGGAAGCCCTGCTTGAGGCGGAATTCAACCAGCAAAGTCTTGTCGCCGTGCACCAGGGTCTTGCGCTCAATGCCGGGCAGTGCCGGGATATAACCGGCTTCGTCATGGTGGGAAAACATCCTGGGTTCGTCTTCCAGATGGTTGAAATTACGTTTTAGCCTGCCCGCAGAGCCAAGCCCAGAGCGGGTCTTCAGGCATGTTCGGGATGGGTTTTGAAGTCTTTTGGCATGCCGAGTGTAGCGTGCGGGCGGCTTGAATACCACCTGTCCGTGGTCTCAGGGCATGATTTCGACGTACTCATAAACCTCGCAATCGGTGATGAGCTTGCGCACCGGCAGTGTGGCGCGGGCGAACCATTCCTGCGGCGCGTGGCGATCGATCTCTTCACCCATGAAGCGCACCAGCTCGCAGATCGGCTCTACGACTTCGCGGCGGTAGTCCTCATCCTGTTTCACGTAGGCCAGGTACAGGTTCTTCATGCAGTTGCCACGGCAGAAGCCATACGCCGCGCACTCGCCGCAGGGCATGGCCGGGTCGGGCTGCAGCGGGCTGGCACGCAACCAGTTCTCGACGACGCTGCCTTGCTGCATCTCGGGCAGATACAGCAGGTCCGGGCAGGGGAAAATCCGCCCGTCCGGCATCACGTTGAGGATATGGGTAGAGGCCCGGCACTGCGTTTTGCCCTGGTAGAGCTCTTGCGCTTTCGACGGCATGACCTTGTTGCGCACCATGCCCATGATCGGCACGATGGGGTAGAGCCGGTCCGTGTGGCGGAAGAACTTCGCAATCATCTGCGCCAGGATAGCCTTGCGCTTGGCCATGCCCTCGGCGGGATAGGCCCCCCGATCCGCCACGAACTGGAAGTAGAGGTAGTCGAATACCGCGGTGAGATGATCCAGCTCTTAAAAGCTGAGTTCCGGATGGCTCCAGGTGACGCGCGGTGACCGTTCCGGCAATTCGCGGGCGAATCGCGGCCAGGTTCTTCATCACCTGGCGATAGATGCCGCGTCCCCGGTAGCCGTCGGTGGTGCGCTCGCCACCATCAATCGAGATCAGGTAGTTCGACATGCGTGCCATCACGGCGTCCGGCAAGCCGTCGAGCAAGGTGCCATTGGTTTGCAACTGGTAGCGAAAATTCGGGAAGCGTGCGATCACCTCTTGCATGTACTGCGTGTTCAAGGTCGGCTCGCCGCCATAGAAGGTGACGTAGGTTTCATAGCCCGCCAGCTGGCTGTCGATGAACTGCGCCAGTTGCTCCAGCGAGTAATCCACATGCTTTTGAGAGCCCAGCACCTCTCCCACGCCCAGCGAGCAGTAGGTGCATTTCAGGTTGCACTTGAGCGTGGTGAGCAACTGCAGCTCGACACGGTGCCCGGGGATGGCCGCGTGCGCCTGTTCGCAGGCGATCGGCGCCGATCGGGTGGGGCGGTGCAAGGAAATCGGTTGTACGTTCGACATAAGCGAAAAGCAGATCCTGAAGCGATTTTTCAAAGTCCGCGATTCTATTAGGGTTTTAGGTCTTTCGCAGTCTTTCCGGCACCAGATTCGCCTGTCGCCGGGTCTGCGCCAAAAGGGCATGGCGCGGTGAAAGGGGCTTGCCCGCTGAGCCATAGTGGATGCCTGCGCAACACGCGACAGTCATTTCAATCGGACCGGCACTATTTTCGGGAGACTCAGGATCGTGACGACACTGACCACTGCAACTTTCTCGCGCAGCACGGGGCGCCAACTTCCCTTTTCCACGCGGCTCTCCGCGCTTGCCGAGGTGCCGCTGCAGTTTCGCAAGACGGTTGCGCGGCTCCTGGAAGGCCGCGAGCAGAACATCCGCCACATCCTGTTTACGCCCGAATTTGGCACCTTCGGCGAGTACTGCCCGGCCACCTTGTTCATCGTGACCGATCACGAGTGGCTGGCCTTCTCCGCCGAGCGTGCCGGCGCCCCCACGGTGTGCTATTCCGATTTCAACCAGACCCGCCTGATCGAATTCTCGCTGGCGCTGCTCCAGGGCTGCCTGGTGCTCGAATCCGGCGAAGTGGGTGAGCAGCCCTGCATCCTGCGCTTCAATCTCAGCAGCCGCGAGCTGTTCCACGACGCACTCGCCGTCATCCTCAGCCGGGGTACGGTCGTCGGCGGGGCCGATACGCCGACGCAAGCCTTGCCCGCGGCCTGCGAAAAACTCTCGTTTGCCTTGCGCAGTACCTTGGGAGAATCCCTGGTGCCGGGAGACCCGCTGCTGGACTTCGTCAGCTGGAGTCGTGCCGATGTCGCTGATCCGGTCGACCGTTTGCGCCTTCATGCAGGCTGCATTGCCCTGACCCGGCGCTTCCTGATGCTGGTCCGCGCCGACGATCCGGCTGACCGGGCGGGCGAGGCCGACCTCGCTGGCTACAACCGTGGTGCGGTATTCCTCAATCGCAACTATGCAATTGCCGGACGGGATTTATCGAAAGACGGGATCGATGAGCTGGAAATCCTGGTCGGGCAAGAGCCGCAGTCTTCCATGGTCAATGTGCCGATCCCCAGCAGTCTGTCTGCCGAGGTCTTGCGTCTGCTGAGCTCGCTGGGTGTGGCGACTGCGGCCTGAGGCGGCAGCGCTCGCTACAGCGTGATGACCTTGCGTGCGGCCGCCTGGGCTTCCAGGATCAGCAGCATATTGCCGATCTCGTTCTCGGGCACCGCATCCATCAAGCCGTAAAAATCGAGACAGGTCCGGCAGATGATGACCCGGCAGCCTTGTGCGGCCAGCAGATTGAGCGTCTCGCGGCAGGGCGAATCCTGCGTGGTCAGTTTGACGCCGGCCGCATAAAACAAGACCGCGGCGGGGCGAAACTCCCCCTCCAGTACCGCACGCAAATAATTCGCGGCGAGTTTCAGGCTGAGCGCAGCTTCGCCGTGGCCCATGCCATCGGTGTTGAAAACCAGCACGGTGTGGCGAAAATCCGGGTCTGTGTCGTTCATGGTGTTCCTGCTGGCGTGGGATCGATTGGCTCCCGGGCCCACGCGTGGCCGGGTCTAGCGGTCACTCGGGGCGCTCCAGGTCGTGGTGTTCCCGGTGGAGAGATAGCTGGAGTTCTCGGCCTGGGTGAAGGCAAACGCGACCACCACGACCGTGACAATAAATAGCGCCAGCTGCAGAGGCAGCGGTGCGGGCTCTGGCGCCTCGCCATAGCGATTGGCGACCACGTCGCCCGGCCAGAATACCAGCGCCAGCGAAAACAGCGACCCCAGCCCGGGCACCAGCAAGAGCAGCGCCATATAGCCGCTCTGGCCCGTGTCATGCAGGCGGAGAATGGTTGCGCGCACCCCTTGCACCAGCATCACGATCAGCCCGATCACAAACGCGGCAAAGCCGACATGCACCGTGGCGACTACCGCCAGGCTCATGACGCAGACCGAGAGCAGGCTACTGACCAGATAGCCGCTGCGGCTGAAGCGGCCCTTGAAGTCGACACCGAACAGCAGCGCCTGATCCGTTTTGTGCACGGGGGCGCGTACCCGCTCTCGCTCAGGTCGGCGCTCGGTGCGGCGTACGGGCAGCACGCGCCGCTGGTTTGCAGCGGCCGCCCGCTCTGCCCGTGCATCGCGTTCGGCCTGCTGCTGGCCAGCCAGAAAGCGTGGCATGTCGATGCCGCACGATCGGCACAGCGTGCGCTTGGCCTGGCGTGTATTGCAACTGGGGCAGGTCATTTCCTCAATCCCCGCATCGACAACGACCGCCGGCGTGGGCGCACGTGCGGGCGCCGCGGTGGTGAACAAGGGCGCGGCAGAAGGCGTCGCACTTGGCGCTTCGCTGGCCAGTTCGGCATCGTCGATGGGCGGCAGGATGTCGAAATCGTCTTCTGCTTGAGCCTTGGCGACGGGGGCGGGTGCCTGTTCCGGCTCCCACATGAATCTTCATGCCGAGTCGGGCGTATTCCTCGCGCAGCGTGTCGGCGGTGGCAAAGTCCAGCCCGCGCTTGAGCACCGCACGGCGGCCGGAAAACAGTGCTTCCTGATTGGCCGTGCTCAGCCCGAGGCGTTTGGCTACATTTTCGCGGACCTGTTCAGGCGTGTGTCCGGGCAGGATTCTGCCGAGGAAGATGATCTGGAATTGGTTTGGCATCGTTCGTCAAAGAATGGTTTGAGCACATCCACTTTGGTTGCAGATGATACCGCCTCATGAGGGTTTCCGGCCTATGCCTGGCTGCTCTCCAGCGCCGCCCACAGCGCCTCCAGCGCCGCGGCCGCCCCGAGCCGCCAGCGGATGTCGGCAAAGCGGCTGACATGCGTCTCGCCCGGGTTGATCTCGACCGCCAGCGCACCGTAATCGTGGGCGTAGGAAAACGGGTGCGCGATATAGGGAAAGGTCGAGGTGGTGCCGATGGACAGCACCAGCTCGTAGCCCTGATCGAGCACCGCCTGCAGGCGCGTCAGCGCGGCACGCGGCAGGGCTTCGCCGAACAGCACCACCGCCGGGCGCAGATAGCCGAGGCAGAGCGGGCAGGGCGGCGGCAGCGTGGTCAGCCCGGCGTAATCGTCGACCGTGGTCCGGTAATCGCAATGCACACAATGCAGATCAAACAGATCGCCGTGAATCTCGATCAGATCCCTGCTGCCTGCGGCACGGTGAAAACCATCGATGTTCTGGGTGAGCACCGTGGTCGGCACCCGTTCCTCCAGCGCCGCCAGAAGGCGGTGTGCCGCATTCGGCTTCGCCCCCCGGCAGTTGCCCTCGATCTGGGCCAGATATTTCCAGGTGATCTGTGGCGCACGCGCCAGGGTGTGGCCCGAGAGCGCCTCTTCGATCGGCATGCCCTCATCGGTGCGCGCATCGTCGTTGTAGAGGCCGCCAAAGCCGCGGTAGGTCGGCAGGCCGGAATCGGCAGAGACGCCCGCGCCGGTAATGACCAGAATCCGCCTGGCGTGGTGGATGCGTTCGACGACTCTGGCGAGATCGGGCAGCTGCGTCATGGCTGAAAGCGGGAAGAGGCCTGGGGGCCACATCCTAGCGCGCCGCTGCGCGGATGTCGCGTGGCAGGGCAGCATGCCCTCAGCGGGTCGTCGCGGCCAGGTCTTGAAGATAGGCCCGCCAGTCGCCGGAGCAGCATCAGGCCGAACTCGGGTCAAACAGCGCAGGCCGTAGCGCCGCATCCCGCCTGCCTTCGCAGGCAAGCAGTCTCAAGAGTCGGGTGGAGATTGCCCCGCAGGCCAGGCAAGCCGGAAAAGCAGGCGGGGATTGGCTCTGCGGGCAGGGGAGGGGGCAAGACAAGGGCCTGTTCGAAGCGCAGCGCAATGCGCCGAATGGCTTCATCACCGCCTCGCAGCAGCATCACAACCAAGGCGCCTTGCCTGCCATGACGCAAGCACAGTGGCAGGTACTGCGCGCTACTACATGCTCATGACTGGGTGGTGTACGCCAAGCAGCCCCTGGGCGGGCCTGAACAAGTGCTGGCGTATCTGGGGCGCTACACCCACCGGGTCGCCATCTCCAATGAGCGCATTGTCGGCATCGACGGCCAGGAGGTTTCCTTCCGGGTGCGTGCCCACCAAGCAGGCGAGGGCAAACGGCGAACCATCCGGCTCGAAGGCAGCGAGTTCATTCGCCGTTTCCTGCTGCACGTGTTGCCACCGGGTTTCAAGCGTATCCGACATTACGGCCTGCTCGCGCCTGCAAGCACAAACGCCTCGCACAAGCGCCGCCTCGCACAAGCCCGCGCCGCCTTGCAGCAACCCGAGCCCGATCCGGCCATCGTCGAGAGCGTGGCGCAGTTCATGCAGCGTGCCGCACTCCTCGATCTTCAGCGCTGTCCGTGCTGCGGCCACGTCGGCCTACGTCTGACGCCGCTTCCGCCCACCCGGCCGGCATCGCTGCCGCTCACACGGGGACCGCCATGACAAAGCGACTGCACTTCAAAGTTTGCACGTCCAGCACACATGCTCTCACCGGGCAGGCTGGCGCTCACACCCAGCGCGCACGTTACCCCTGCAGCCCCGGTGACATCGGGGCAAAACCGCTGTCCCGCGCCCGAATCGCCCCCTCAGGACGCTCTCGGCAGCACCAGCAACCATCGCTTGGCGCATGCCATGCACCTGAAATCCACCCACTCTGGCTTACAATCCCCCTATCACCGCCAGCCCGGCGGTTTAGTCCAACAAGGTTTATCCGCCGCGATGACGATCACGCCCTGTACAAGCATCGCCGCGCGGCGGATAAACGCTATTCGTTAGGCCACAAAATCCTATGCACAAGTTCCTAGCATTTTGCATATTTCTCGTTCTCGCGGTATTGGCCGCAGGTGCATTTGGTGCTTTGCACGATCAAATCAGTTACTCCGTTTCACCTGAATATTTCACTCGTTTCAAATTCTTTCAGTTTCAATTGCTTGACCCGCTTTGTCCCAGAGCGCCTTCAGTGCTGCTCAGGTCGGCTTTCTCGCCTCTTGGTGGATGGGTATTCCTCTTGGCCTTCTTTCAGGAGTTGCAGCCTTCATACATCGTTCTCCCGCAAAAATGCAACGCGCCTTGGCTTGGTCACTTCTTGTAATTGTTGGTTTCACCTTGGCCTTTGCCATTGCTGGCCTCACTTACGGGTTCATACAAACTGAAACCATTGAGCCATCGCGCTATACAAACTGGTTCATCCCTTCGGGCGTAAATGATCTTCGGCATTTCCTGTGCGTTGGCTACATGCACAACGCTGCATACCTTGGTGGCGCTTTAGCAATACCTATTGCATGGGGTTTTCATTTGGCTTTCTGGTATCGTAATCGCCATGTGGCCTAACCCGGCGCTCAACCTCGCTCCCTCCGGTCGCTGGACGCTGCGCGATAAAGCCGCGCAGCGCCCGTTAGCTCTACGTAAGCATCAGGAGAAGTCTGTGAGCACTCAACCAGCGTGGGTCACGCGCGGCAAGTCCGCGAGAGAACTCATCGAAGAGCTAATTCCCTATGCAAAGCCTTAAAGAAACTATTGAGTCCCGACTGAGTCCGCTCTGGGGTGCGATCACGGCGGCTATCGTCGCGCTATATGGATTCTGGCCTGGAATTTTCTTCTACAACGAATTTGTGGTCAAAGCTAAAGACGGCATGGGTTGGTTGCCGTTCTTGATATTTGGATTTCTCGGATTCGCTTTCGTGGTTGCCATCGGATCCTACCTGTTGGGAGGCCTATTCTGCTTAATGGAGAATATGGCCGCCAGGATTGGCATCTCTCTCGCTTTGGTGCTTGTTTTCTGGACTCAGCATGGCGTGCCACATCCGTTCGTTCTTGCCATGATTTTGCTCTGTGCTGTTAGCGGTTACTTCCAAGTCAGAAAAGCGCGTGAGGGCGCGAGTGATCGCGATGAGTTCTTCAATGAATGAATAAGCAAGGGAAGTCGAGGTCACTCGTGATTTCCTGAAAAGACCCGTCAATCTTCTTTTGGACAAACTCGATCTTCAAAACTGAAGGGCCTTGTCAGCCGTTGAGGGTGGGCAGGATGGGTATCGCTTCATCATTCTTGAACTTGAGCATTTGCGCTTTGGTCTGCTAGCACATAATGGTGGAAGAGCTATCACCATGAAAGGCGCTGGGGCAGGTCTAGTAATCCAACATTCTCCTGTTTCCGAACAAAGCTTCGGCGCAATTCGAGCCTGCCGATTTTCCTTCGCTTTTCCTTCTTTCTTTCCGTGGCCCCTTTTCCCTCGAAGTGTTGCCATGACAAATCGCGCACAGCAGAATGCGCTAGGCGGTACCTCTTCTGCTGCTTTGTCTGGTTGTATGAGGCCTGCAACAGGCACACGGGTCACTTTTGCGCTGCTTTGACATATGTTCAAGATCCTCCTGCTTCTCGTCTTGGCAATCCCGCCGTGGATTGCTTCAAAGTTTGATGCGCCAGGCTGGGTTCTGTTTCTGTCCCTGGTTCCCTTCGGGCTTCTCGCCATGAGCATGGGGGATTCTGATGAGGATTTGCTCGGTGAAGCCTCCGGATCGTTCGGGAGGTGGCTGTTCCTGCTGTTGGCGCTGGGTGGCGTTGCTGCACTGGTGCTGACATCGGGCCTGCTCGGCACCTCTTCACTTATGGGCGCGTTCTGGTGGATGCTGCCTTTGGCGCTGGCGGTCCTGGTCTTTGCCGTACTCCGCTTTCTGCGCAAGTAGTGCTGCGCCCGACAGTCCTCTTTGTGTATAAGAGAGGTCAAGCTCGAAGTAATTCCCGCGCTACTTTCCGTTAGGCCGCTCAATAATGTTCGATCAACTTCAACGTTTCAGCCCAAAAATTGCCAGCGCAATGCTGGCGTTTGGAATGGCATGTTTAGTTGAAGGCTTGGTCACCATTGACTGGTCGTACCCATATTGTTCTGGCCCGGACAGTGGGCCCGCATGGTCAGTAGCCGGCATGCCCCTGCCTGACATGGTCTACAGCGGTGTTTCGTCGCTTGAGTACTTATTCATGCCGCACGTCTATGCATTAAACCTGTTGTTGTTGGCTATCCCGCTCTATCTGGCCTGCCAGCGCTTTTTCAGTCACCGCCTGAAATTTCGCGCTGGAGCGCTCGGTGCTATCGCCGTGATTACAATTCTCTTGCCGGCCGTACTTCTATCTCTCAGCATTTATAGTCGCTTTCTCATCCCGGTTAGCACGATTGCGGACGGTGGTTTCATGAGATACGGAGAACTTCGGCCGGTATCATTTGGTCTCAAACCGGGTCGTTCGGGTGATTGCATACCGTCTCCTTTCTGGTTTCCACAAGGCTGGAATCCAAGGTGATGTATAGGAGTCCAAAAGGCTCAAGAGCCAGGGGTCTCAGAATTCAGCATTCGCCGGTTTCCGTTTCGCTCAATCACGAGGCCCGGCGCGCGTCGCCGGGCGCCAGACATCAGAGAGACAAGCACAGGAGAACAGCCCATGTCGAAAGCAATAACTCCACGCAAACCCATCGTGCTGCCGCCCGGGGCCGGGCGGGCGTATCCGATGGGGCGTATCCAGGCGGTGTTCAAGGCGGACGGGGCGGAGTCGGCCGAGCGGTATTCGATCTCCGAGTGGTGGCTGGAGCCCAGGACGACGGGGCCGGGCGCGCATGCCCATGCAGAAGACGATGTTTTCTACGTGCTGGCGGGCACCATGAGCTTCCTGATCGGGGATGAATGGGTGGATGCCGCAGCCGGGGCTTTTGTGCTTGTGCCAGCCGGCCTTACGCACGATTTCGAGAATCGGGGCGCGGTTCGCGCAGGGGTGCTGAACTTCTCGGCTCCCGGTGGGTTTGAGCCCAGCATGCCGGCGATCAGCGCGTGGTTTGCGGAGAACCCGCCGCGAGACACGATGCCCTAGCTTTCCCGCCGAAGGGCTGTCTCCACGTGCTTGTCGTCACGTGTGGCGGTTCTGCTCGGGGGCCTGCCTTTCTTCGCAATGGACCTGTCCCTGCCATCTTGGGGATCTTGGGGAGCCAGAAAACATGAAATCACTGCTTGTCGTATTTTGCATCTTGAGCGCGCTCGGTTGCACCAGCGCGCCCGTAAAGCGGGTATCACTCGGCAATGAGGTTTTTGGTGTGGCTGAGCGACGGTGCGGGGGGAGCGACACGCAAAAGGCATTTTGCGAAAGCATCCAGTTGGTCGAGCTGGTTCCGGGCGTGTTTTATAAAGTGAAGCCTTCTGAAACGGCGTTCGTCGTTTGGCATGGCCCTCGAAAAGACCTGTCTTACAGTGCGCACAATCTGGGGCAGGTCAGCCTGGGTAAGCCTTCAAGCATCACGATTGTTCAAGATCCGGGTTACGTAGAAGAATTCGCCATCGACGCACAAGGCGCCATGTCATACAGCTTTGGCAGCCCGGATACGCCATCAAGCCTGATCCTCAAGAAACTGGAAGCATCTGATCTCGAAGCGTTTGCCAGGGAGTATCCAGAGGACTGAAATGGATCTTGCTGTCAGGATTCAGGGCTCAGGCCTAGCAACGCAGCATTTGCGCGTCTCCAGGAGCATTACAGATGATCACGGAAATTGAGGACTTCTTTTCAATTGGCTGCGGGCGGTGTGAGCGGTTCGCGACCGCGGACTGCTCGGTGCGGCAGTGGGCAGCCGGTTTGCGGGCACTTCGGGCGATCTGCGTCGACCTTGGGCTGGTGGAAACAGTCAAGTGGGGTCACCCTTGCTATATGCATCAGGATCGCAATGTGGCGATCCTGAGCGCGTTGCGTGGCGACTTCCGGCTTTGCTTCTTCAATGCTGCGCTGATGAAAGACGCGGAGGGCGTGCTGGTGAAGCAGGGGCCGAACACGCGACACCCGGATATGCTCTGCTTTACCGACAACGGGCAGGTGGCGGCAATGGAAACCGTCATCCGTGCCTACCTTGCCGAGGCCATGGCGTATGCCGCGGCGGGCATCAAGCCGCCAAAAGACACGGGCGAATTGGAACTGCCGGTTGAGCTGGCAGAGGCTTTGAGCGCCGATCCAGAGTTCTCGCAAGCCTTCGACCGCCTGACGCCCGGGCGCCAACGAAGTTATGTGATCAACTTGAACGCGGCGAAGAAGCCCGAGACCCGCGCGGCCCGTATTGTGGGCTTCCGGGATCGGGTTCTGGCGGGTAAGGGCGCGACGGAGCGCTGAGTTGGCGCGGGCCCGTGTTCGATCTGCCCGCCTTGTCAGGCGCTTGCTTCAGAACCCCTTCAATACGAGATATGCAATCCCCATGAATACCAACATCGAGTTTCACGATTCCGAGGTTGCAGCCGTCGAGGCAGCGGAGGGTGCATTGACGATCCGGTTCTCAGCGGTCTGGGCGCGCCGAGTGGATGCAGCGGGTGACACCGGCTACATGCCAGACGTGGTGCTCCGCCTGGATCAGCCGGCGTGGTCCGGCGATCTGGCCGCCTGTGTGGGCAGGCTGTCGGGCGGCGAACTCTGTGTGGGCGTGCAGCAAGGCGGGCGTGTGCCCTTGCCGTTTGAGGCGAAGGGGCCCGTGCGGATGCGGCTGGCGTTTTCAAACGGCGCGGTGTTGTCGGCCGAAGCCTCAGCGGTCCGGCTCGCGCAGACAGGCGAAGCGCGTTTTGTCGAGAGTTTGAACTGCTAGGCCATGCGCGCTGATCGGTTGGGGCTCACACGAAGAGCGCGGCAAGATTCAAGGCGGGCTACTGGCAGGGCGCGATTAACGCGGCGCAAAGCCGCGCCCCGCTTGCCTCTCCAGGCATCTGCCCGCAGAGGCTTGCTGCAAGCGGCTCTTCGAGGGGTGTTTACTTGATGACGGTGAGTACCGAACGGTGGGCGTTGCAGCGGATGCCCTGGGGCGTGGCGTGGGCCTGAACGTAGCGTGAGAAGGCGGCCATGTCGTCCGGGTGCTGGCCGAAGTCCGGGATGATCGGCGTGCTTTGAAGCAGGGCGAGGAGATCATCTTCGGTGGCGAAGAACTCGTCGATGTCATAGGTCATCAGCGAAATTTCTCGCGGCTGCAAGGGCTCAAAGGCGCTGCGGTAGCCTTCGGCAATCAGTTCGCTGGCGCCGTGGTTCTGGCCGCGACCAAAACAGTCTTTGAGCGCGGCCTTGTCGTGGATCTCGACCTGCTGGGTGATGAAGCGGCCGCCGGGGGCGAGCAGGGCGAACACGCTGGCGGGGTGAAACGGAGTGTGCCGGGCACTGATGAGCTCAAAGCCCGCGCCCGGGGCTGCCTTGAAGTTGTCGGCCACGCAGAGGGTGACTTTGTCGCCCAGTGGGGCGAGGGTGGCTTGTGCTTGCGCGATCATGGCCGGCGAGCGATCCAGCCCCGTGTAGTGCCGGCAGGGCGGAATCAGCGCGGCGAGCCCGGCCGCGCTGCCGCAGCCGAGATCCAGCCAGTTCGCCTCGTGTACATGCTCGGCGAGTAGCGCGTAGTAGTTGAAAGGCTCCGGTGCGAGTTCTGAGCGGATGTCCTCAAAGCGCCACCCGCGGGCGGCGCCGATCCACTGGTAAAACTCCTGCTCATTCATGGTCGGCTGCTGCCAGGGTGGCGCACCGGCCGGTGCTCACGCGGTGTGGCGGACGATGAAGTCCTTCACCGCCTGCACGTTCACTTCCATCACTTCAACGCGCTGCGGCAGGGCTTCGATGTTCTGCATGCTCGCCGGGCGCCAGGGTTTTTCGCCGAGTGCTTCGACAATGGTTTCCTCAAACTTTGCGGGCAGCGCGGTTTCGAGCACGATGGTCGGGATGTCGGCATCATGGTGTTCGAGCGCCACTTTCAAACCGTCGGCCGTGTGGGTGTCGATCATCAGGCCGTAGTCCTTGTACACACGGCGGATCGTGGCCAGCCGGTCGGCATGATTGCTGCGGCCGGAGACGAAGCCGAACGCATCCATGCGCGCCCAGTAAGGCGTGGTCGAGAGATCGAAGCTGCCACCGGAATCCACCGCGCGCCACAGCTCGGCGACGACCTTCGGATCGCGGCCAACGAGATCAAAGATGAAGCGCTCGAAGTTCGAGGCTTTCGAGATGTCCATAGACGGGCTGGAGGTCACCTTCACGTCGGCAGTCTTGCGCGGCGTGTAGGCGCCGGTGCGGAAGAACTCATCCAGCACGTCGTTTTCGTTGGTCGCCAGAATCAGCTTGCGGATGGGCAGGCCCATCGAACGGGCGATGTGGCCGGCGCAGATGTTGCCGAAGTTGCCCGAGGGCACGGCGAAATTCACCTGCTGATCGTTGGCGGTGGTGGCTGCCAGATAGCCTTTGAAGTAGTAGATCACCTGGGCGGCGACGCGGCCCCAGTTGATTGAATTCACCGCGCCGATCTTGTACTGCGCCTTGAAGTCCAGATCGTTGGAGACGGCTTTGACGATGTCCTGCGCGTCGTCGAACATGCCGCGCACGGCGAGGTTGAAGATATTGGCATCCTGCAGCGAATACATCTGGGCGCGTTGGAAGGCGCTCATGTTCTCGCGCGGCGAGAGCATGAAGACGCGCACGCCCTTTTTGCCGCGCATGGCGTACTCGGCCGCCGAGCCGGTGTCGCCCGAGGTCGCGCCGAGGATGTTGATCTCCTCTCCGCGCTTGGCGAGCACGTACTCGAACAGGTTGCCGAGCAACTGCATCGCCATGTCTTTAAAGGCGAGCGTCGGGCCGTTCGAGAGCTCTTGCAGGTAGAGATTCTTGTCGAGTTTTCGCAATGGCGTGATCTGGCTGGCATCCGAATTCGGCCGGCCATTGCAATACACCGTGGCGGTGTAGGTCTTGGCGGTCAGCGCACGCAGGTCATCCGCCGGGATGTCGGTGGCGAACCTGGACAGGATCGTGAAGGCCAGCTCTGCGTAGCTCATCGACCGCATCGCGGTGAGTTCGGCATCCGAAATTAGCGGATAGTCCGCCGGCAGCGAGAGGCCGCCATCCTGCATCAGACCGCCCAGAAGGATGTCGGAGAAGCCGAGTTGCGGGCTGTTGCCGCGGGTGGAGAGGTAGTTTCATTCGGAGAGTCTCATACTGGCGTGTCATTGTGGTTCAGATGGCGTTGCGTCCCGTGGTTAAACCTAACCCCCATCTTTCCCAAGGGTCGTTTTGGCCAGCCTGTCGGTAGACTTCAGTCTTGGTTGCATTGCTTCTCAGCATCACCGCGGTAACAGCCTGATACTGACGTAAAGCAGGCCTCAGAGGGCCTGCCCCGTTATTCCCGCGTCGGGGATTGCCACACGTTGATCCGTTAAGCCTCGATAAGAGCGAGGCTTACGCGTGAGTGAATCAGTTCAATTCTTCAAGCCGAATCCGCGTCACTTTGGCGACCACGGTCTTCAGGTCTTCAACGGCAGCGATGGCGGCGTTGACGTTGCCTTCGATGGCGCGGTGGGTGAGCAGGATGATGTCGGTCTGTGATTCGCCGTCACCCGGCTCGCGCTGGAGCATGGCGTCGATCGAGATGCCGTGGCCAGCAAGGATGCGGGTGATGTCGGCGAGCACGCCGGGCTTGTCTTCCACGCGCATGCGCAGGTAATAAGCCGTTTCGACTTCTTCGATCGGCAGGATCGGCAGATCGACAAGCTGGTCGGCCTGGAAGGCGAGGTGCGGCACGCGGTGCAGCGGGTCGGCGGTGGCCAGACGGGTGATGTCGACGAGGTCGGCAATCACGGCAGAGGCGGTGGGCTCGGCGCCGGCGCCTTTGCCGTAGTAGAGGGTGGCGCCCACGGCGTCAGCCTGCACCACGACGGCGTTCATCGCGCCCTCGACATTGGCGATCAGGCGTTTGGCCGGGATCAGGGTCGGGTGCACGCGCAGTTCGATGCCGTTCTCGCGCCGGCGGGCGATGCCCAGCAGCTTGATGCGGTAGCCGAGCTGCTCGGCGTACTTGATGTCGGTGGCTTCAAGTTTGGTGATGCCTTCTACATAGGCCTTGTTGAACTGCACCGGGATGCCGAAGGCCAGCGCGCTCATCAGCGTGGCCTTGTGCGCGGCGTCGATGCCTTCGATGTCGAAGGTCGGGTCGGCTTCGGCGTAGCCCAGTTTCTGCGCTTCTTTCAGCACGGTGGCGAAGGGCAAGCCCTTGTCGCGCATCTCGGAGAGGATGAAATTCGTGGTGCCGTTGATGATGCCGGCGATCCATTCGATACGGTTGGCGGTGAGGCCTTCGCGCAGTGCCTTGATGATGGGGATTCCGCCGGCTACTGCAGCTTCAAAGGCGACAACAACGCCTTTCTTTTGCGCAGCAGCGAAAATCTCATTGCCATGCACGGCCAGCAGGGCCTTGTTGGCGGTGACGACGTGCTTGCCATTGGCAATGGCTTCGAGCACCAGATCCTTGGCGATGCCGTAGCCACCGATCAGCTCGATGACGATATCGATCTCGGGGTCGCGCACGACGGCGAAGGCGTCATCGGTGACGCGGGCCGCATCGCCAACCACGGCTTTGGCACGCGCGGTATCGCGGTCGGCCACGGTGGTGATGCGGATGGGGCGACCGGCGCGACGGGTGATTTCTTCCTGGTTGCGGTTAAGAACGGTCCAGGTGCCACCACCTACGGTGCCGATGCCGAGCAGGCCAACATTGATCGGTTTCATACGAGCTGTTTCTTGAAGTTGAACGCGGTAATCACAAAGCCTTCCCGAAAATAGAAGCGATGCGCCCGGGTGCGCTGGGTGCCGGAGTCCAGCACCAGCGATTGCGCGCCCGCTTTCTTCGCTTCGTCTTCCAGAAAGGCCATCATGGCTTCGCCCACGCCGATACTGCGGTGGGCTTCGTCGGTGACCAGGTCATCGACGTAGAACTTGCTGCCTTCAAAGGTGTTCTCGAAAACGCGCCACACGGCGAGGCCGAAAACCTGATTGCCGTCGGTGACGAGTGCCATCCGCCCGCCGCCGGCGAACACCTTGAGCATCTTGCGGGCGTAATCATACGGTAGTTGCGGCCGAAGCTGGCGGTGAACGCCTTCGGCCAGCGCCAGCCAGTCAGGCGCCAACAGCACGCCCGCCTCGTCGCAAATCCGCACCACCATGAGCGAGTCGGGCGTGTTCATGGCGCTCATCGGCCGTGACGTTTGCGGTAGTGGTCGAGGAAGCGGGCGATCCGCTCCATCACCGCCGTGAGGTCGTCGGAGTTGGGCAGGAAGACGACACGCACACGATCCGGGGTGGCCCAGTTGAATCCGGTGCCCTGGACCAGCAGCACGCGTTCGGCTTCCAGCAGCTCCAGCACGAACTGTTGATCGTCGACGATCGGGTACATCTTCGGGTCGAAGCGCGGGAACATGTACAGCGCGCCCTTGGGCTTGACGACACTGACGCCGGGCATGGCGCTCAGCGCATCGAAGGCGATGTCGCGCTGGCGGGAGAGCCGGCCACCCGGTTTGACCAGATCGTTGATCGACTGGTAGCCCCCGAGCGCAGTCTGGATGCCGTACTGGGCCGGCACGTTGGCGCACAGGCGCATGGTGGCGAGAATGTTGAGGCCTTCGATGTAGTCGGCCGCATCGCGCTTGTTGCCCGACACGACCATCCAGCCTGCCCGATAGCCGCAGGCGCGGTAGTTCTTCGACAGACCGTTGAAGGTGAGGAACAGCACGTCTTCGGCCAGCGAGGCCATGGAGGTGTGGGTGTGGCCGTCGTAGAGCACCTTGTCGTAGATCTCGTCGGAGCACACGACCAGGTTGTGCTGGCGCGCAAGCTCGATGATGTCGAGCAAGACCTCATTCGGGTACAGCGCACCGGTCGGATTGTTCGGATTGATGACCACGATGGCCTTGGTCCGTGGCGTGATCTTGGCCTTGATGTCGTCAATGGCGGGCAGCCAGCCGTTGTCCGGGTCGCACAGGTAATGGCGGGCACGGCCGCCCGAGAGATTGACCGCGGCAGTCCACAGCGGGTAGTCGGGCGCCGGGACGAGGACCTCGTCGTCGTTGTTGAGCAAGCCCTGCATGGCCATCACGATGAGTTCGGAGGCGCCGTTGCCAATGTAAATGTCATCGACGGTGACATCGGCGATCTTCTTCTCCTGCGTGTAATGCATGATCGCCTTGCGGGCGGGGAAGATGCCTTTCGAGTCGACGTAACCCGCGGCATTGCCCATGTTGCGGATCATGTCTTGCGTGATCTCGTCCGGCGCCTCGAAGCCGAAGGCGGCCGGGTTGCCGGTGTTCAGCTTGATGATGCGGTGGCCTTCTTCTTCCATCTGGCGCGCACGTTCGAGCACCGGGCCACGGATTTCGTAGCACACATTGGCCAGCTTCGCGGACTTTGCAATCGCTCGCGCCGCGGCTGCGGGAGCCGTTGTGTGAGGATCGGTGGTCGCGACGTGCAAAGCTTGGCCTTGTTTCATGATGGTGCTCCAGTGTCCGCCCCGGGATGGGACGTTTAATGCAGAAACGACATATGATAGCGAGACCTTCCCCATAACAGAAATGACACCCGCTGCCGGACTGTACCGGTGCTCGCCGCAGTACAGTTGCCGGGTGCCTGGATGCGATGAAACTACAACAGAATCCGCACGCCCCGATCAACCTGATCACCGCCTACAGTGCCGAATCCTTCTCGATCAATGGTGTCGCCTACCCCTGTCATCTGGCCGTGGCGCCCGCTGCGCTGGCGGAAGCCTGGATTGACGGCGAATTCGAGTCGCTGCAGGCGGAGCACCTGGCGGCGCTGCTGGCACATAAACCTTCGGTGTTGCTGCTGGGGACAGGCAGCCGTCAGCGCTTTCCGGCGCCCGCGGTGCTGCGACCGCTGATTGATGCTGGTGTCGGTTGCGAGGTGATGGATACCGGCGCGGCCTGCCGCACTTACAACATTCTGGCAAGTGAAGGTCGCCTGGTTGTTGCGGCTTTGCTATTGCCGCGAGGCCGCTGAGCGAATCGCAGGCCGGCCTGCTTGCGGGCTGTGGATCAAGCCGATACGCTGGCTGTGTGGCAGGTACGGGCAGGGTGTGCCCGGCACGGCCCGACACAAAAACAAGGATCCCATCATGACCCAGCTCCCCGCCCTTAGCTTGCCGGCCACCAGTGGCCAGACGATTGACCTGGCCGCGCTGCGTGGCAAGAAGGTCGTGCTCTACTTCTACCCCAAGGACAGCACGCCCGGTTGCACCACTGAAGGCATCGATTTCGCCCGTCTGCATCCGGAATTCGTGGCGGCGGGTGCCGTGGTGCTCGGAGTGTCGCGTGACAGCGTGAAATCGCACGAGAACTTCAAGTGCAAGTTCGAGTTTCCGTTCGAGTTGCTGTCGGACGCGGACGAAGCGCTGTGTGCCGCGCTGGGCGTGATCAAGATGAAGAAAATGTACGGCAAGGATGTTCGCGGGATCGAGCGCAGCACTTTCGTGTTCGACGCCAACGGTGCGCTGGTGCGCGAGTGGCGGGGCGTCAAGGTTGACGGCCACGCGCAGGCCGTACTGGATTGTGTGAAAGGGTTTTGATTCGGCGGGGCGGCGATGACCGCCCCGTTTTTTTCTCTCCTGCAACGGGAAATCACATGGCAACTCGAAAATCTGCGGCCAAAGTTCCAGGCACCAAGCTGTTCGTGCTCGATACCAATGTGCTGATGCATGACCCGACCAGCCTGTATCGCTTCGAAGAGCACGATATCTTCGTGCCGATGATGACGCTCGAAGAGCTCGACAACAACAAGAAGGGCATGTCCGAAGTGTCGCGCAATGCGCGGCAGGCCAGCCGGATGATGGATGACATCGTCTCGTCCTGCGAGGCGCGCATCGAGGAGGGAATCGGGCTGGCAGAGCCTTCGCGAGGGCTTGCGGCTGGCCGCCTTTACCTGCAGACGCAAGCCATCAATGCCACCTTGCCGGCGAGTGTGCCAACGGCGAAAGCCGACAACCAGATTCTGGCGGTGGTGATGCACCTGAGCGAGCAGCGCCAGGACCGCCATGTGATCCTGGTGTCCAAAGACATCAATATGCGCATCAAGGCCCGCGCCCTTGGGCTGGAAGCGCAGGATTACTTCAACGACAAGGTGCTGGAGGATACGGATCTTCTCTACACCGGCATGCGCGAGTTGCCCGCGGATTTCTGGGAAACCCACGGCAAGGACATGAAGTCCTGGAAGGAGGGCGGACGGGCCCTGTATAAGGTCCGCGGGCCGCTGTGCGCGGACATGGTCATCAATGAGCTGGTCTATCAGGAAGGTGAGAAGCCGCTCTACGCGATCGTCAAGGAGAAGGACGGGGCCGAGGTTCTGCTGGAATCGCTGATCGATTTTGCGCATCAGAAGAACAACATCTGGGGCATCGTGGCGCGTAATCGCGAGCAAAACTTCGCGATGAACCTCCTGATGAATCCGGAGATCGATTTTGTCAGCCTGCTCGGGCAGGCGGGGACAGGCAAGACCCTGCTGACGCTCGCTGCGGGCTTGACGCAAGTGCTTGAGACCAAGCGCTACGCCGAGATCATCATGACCCGCGTGACAGTGCCGGTGGGGGAGGACATCGGCTTCCTGCCTGGCACCGAGGAAGAGAAGATGGCCCCCTGGATGGGCGCCCTCGAAGATAACCTCGACGTGCTGAACGGGAATGTGGAGGAGGGCGGCGGCTACGGTGGGGAATGGGGGCGGGCGGCGACGCGGGACTTGATCCGGACGCGAATCAAGGTCAAGAGCCTGAACTTCATGCGCGGCAGAACCTTCATCAACAAATTCCTGATCATCGATGAGGCGCAGAATCTGACGTCCAAACAGATGAAAACGCTGATCACACGTGCCGGCCCCGGCACCAAGGTGGTCTGCCTCGGCAATATTGCCCAGATTGATACGCCGTACCTGACTGAGGGCAGCTCGGGTCTGACTTACGTCGTAGATCGGTTCAAAGGCTGGGCACACAGCGGGCACATCACCTTGCAGCGTGGCGAGCGCTCACGACTGGCCGATTACGCGGCAGACGCCTTGTAAGCGAGCAAACGTCCACCGGGCTGCTACGCGCCCCGGTGGACGAGCGGCTGCGTGGTGCGGCTTGCAGCGGGAAAAGAGTTCCGACCAAGGGTTTACTCGGTCGGAAAAGGGGGCGTATAGTTCCGGCCCATGCACATGGCTCGCCGGATACTCCCTTTCGCTATCGCATTGGTCACCGCGTCTTCCGGCGTGTGGGCCGATGAGCCGCCCGCTGCGGCGCCCGCGGAAGCCTCTCTCTTTCAGCGTGCTGCGTCGTCCGCTCAGGCCGCCGTGTCGTCCACAACCAGCCAGATCAGTGCGATGCTTGATCGGAGCATGAGCTTCCTGGGGACGCGCTACCAGTTTGGAGGGAATGGGCCTGCGGCCGGGGGGTTTGACTGCAGTGGTCTCGTCAAGAAGGTGTTCGGTGATGCGCTGGGCGTCAATCTGCCGCGCACCGCAGTCGAGATGGCCAAGCTGGGAGATCGGGTCAATGGCATGCAGGACCTGAAGCCTGGCGATCTGGTCTTCTTCAACACCATGCGGCGTGCTTTTTCTCACGTGGGTATTTACGTGGGTGATAACCGCTTCATTCATGCGCCGTCCAAAGGCAGCGTGGTGCGCGTTGAAGAAATCAACAGCGAGTACTGGAACAAACGTTTCAATGGTGCGCGCCGCTTGGTGCCTGAGGCGCAAGCCTCTGATCTCACTCCCCTCCTGCGCGATCCGGCAAACCGGTCCGACTGAGCTGTTCTAGCCCGCTCCGGGCGACTTTTATTCCCTTATCGAAGTGATTGGTAGCGGCGAAGGAATGCGCCGTGGGCGCGTACCCATGGGGGCAGTTTTTCCAGTGTCCGTTGCGCGCTTACTGAATCGGCAAACGGGCCGTAGACGACGCCGATCTGCGTGCCTGGCGACTCGCGGGCGACATAGAGTTGCAGCAGGTCCGCTTGCAGGTACTTGCGCGCAGCGGCAATGAAAGCTTCGAGGGCAAGCGCGTCTTTGGCCGGACTGGAACGTAACTGAATGAACCACTGTGTCCCGGGAATCATTTCCATCTGCTTGCGCGAACTGTCCAGCAGGGCCAGGGCCAGCGGGCCCAGTGCCGGCGTCTCTGCGCTTGAAATGGCACTCTGGGGGGTGACGGGCGCTGGGGGCGTCGGTGCGGCCGAGACCGTTGCTGCGGGGACCAGCGTCTTGGGTGTCGCCGCACGCGTGTCAGGTGTGGCGGGTGGCGTCTCGCTGGCCGGCGTGCGGCCATCCTGCCTGACCAGCCAGACACCAAGTCCGAGCGTGACGAGCAGTGCGATGGCCGTCACCGCGACGAGTCGATGCCTGCGCGCGGCATTCGAGTCGGCAAACTGGGCATCAAGGACGGCGGCCCGGATGTGCGCCGGCGTGATGGTGTGCGTATTGTCGGCAAACGCGGCCAGCAGGGCTTTGTCGGCCAGGATGTTGAGCCTTCTGGTGAGACCGCGTGACGCGCGCGCGAGCAGACCCATGTGCGCGTCCGCAAACAAGGCAGGTCCTTTGTAGCCGGCGGCACGCAAGCGGAAGTCCAGATACGCGGCGATGTCGACCTGTGCCAGGGGCTTCAATTCGAAACTCTGTGTGATGCGTTCGCGCAAGGAGCGCATGCCTGGTTCGGCCAGCATCTCGTTGAGCTCTGGCTGCCCGAAAAGCGCGATCTGAAGCAGCTTGTGGGTGCTGGTCTCCAGATTGGACAGCAGGCGGATCTGCTCGAGGGATTCGCGCGGCATGGCGTGGGCTTCATCAATGATCACCACCACTTTCCGGCCTGCCGCGTGGCGTTCGATGAGGGCGGCTTCCAGCGCGCGCAGCAGACGACCCGGCTCACCTGCCGGAACCTGCAGCTCGTCACGCAAGACTTCGAGCAGCGCCTGTGGCGTCAGGCTCGGGTTGGCGATGTAGATCGTCTGCACCGCCTCGGGCAACTGGTCCAGCAGCATCCGGCATAGCATCGTCTTGCCAGTGCCGACTTCGCCGGTCACGCGCACGATGCCCTCGTCGTGCTGAATGGCATACAGCAGCGCTTCGAGCATCGCACCACGCTGCGCCCCCGCGAAAAAACGCCCGGTGTGCGGCGTGATGCGGAACGGTGCTTCGTTCAAGCCGAAGTGATTCTTGTACATGGTGTCGGGTCAGGAGTGTTCGCGGGCCAGGGTCATGAAATCGGGGATTGCCTCACCGTTGCGGGCCAGCGTGTCAATGCGGTTGTAGAGCGTCGAGCGGTTTAGACCGAGCAGCCGTGCGGCGTGACTGAGGTTGCCTTGTGCCTGCAGCAGTGCTGCCATGATGTAGTGCCGCTCAACCTGTCTCAGCGTGGCGTCAAGCGAGATGCCTCGGTGATCCATCGCAGGCAGAGGGACTGGTACGGCCGTCTCGGCCTTTGTCTCTGGCATGACCGGCTCTTCAAGTTCGAGCGCGAGGTCTTCAGCGCTCACGGTCTGGCCGGCAAAGCGGCTCAGCAGCCGTGCGACGATATTCCGTAACTCCCGGACGTTGCCTGGGAAAGTGTACCGGTGCCACATCGCCAGTGCGTCATCGTCGAAGCGGAAGGTGGGCAAGGCCATCTGCACGCTGAACTCGTGGAGGAAATGCAGCAGCAGCACGTCGCGGTCGCTGGCCATATCACGCAAAGGGGGCATCAGGATTCGTAATACGCTGAGGCGGTGATAGAGGTCCACGCGGAAACGGCCGGCGCGAACCTCGACGAGGAGATCACGATTGGTGGCCGCGAGAATTCTTGCTTTCGAAAAGCGAGGCTGCGTTTCGCCGACGCGCTGATATTCGCCGCTCTCCAGCACGCGCAGCAGCTTGGGCTGAACGTCAAGCGGGAGCTCGCCGATTTCATCGAGAAACAGGCAGCCCTCGCCCGCGTCCTGAAAGTAGCCGTTCTGTGCCGTCACCGCCCCGGTATAGGCACCACGGACATGGCCAAACAGCGTGGCCTCGATCAGCCCTGGCGAAATCGCCGAGCAGTTCAAGGCGAGGAAGGGTTTTCCGGCCGTGTCGCCATGCGCGTGGAGCGCACGGGCGGCGATTTCCTTCCCGGTGCCTGATTGTCCTTCGATCAGGATCGGGAAGCGCGAGCGCGCATACTGTCCGATACGCTCACGTACCGCTTGCATGGCGGGGCTCAAGCCCACAATGCGGTGGTCTGGCGAGGTGTCTGCCCGCTCGATCAGTTCCTGCTGGCGGACGTGAAGCGCGTGCGCCAGGATGCTGTGCAAGCTTGCCGGGCTGACAGGCTTGGTGACGAATTCGAGTGCGCCCAGGGTGCGCGCATGCCGGGCATGCGCCTCTTCATCCTGCCCGGAGAGGACGACGATTTTGCAGAGCGGCGCGATCGCCAGAATTTCCCGGATCAGCAGCAAGCCCTCGTCTGCGCGATGCGGATAAGGTGGTAGCCCGAGGTCCACGAGCGCCAGTTGGGGTTCATAGTGGGTGTCGCGAAGCAGGGCCGTGGCTTCCTCGCGGCTCGCGGCCTGGCGAATGCTGAAATGCTCGCCAAGCACGAATGCCAAGGTTTCCTGGATCAAGGCGTCGTCGTCGACGATCAGGAGGCCGGGATGAGCGTTGTCGTCAGCGGTCATGGCGGGATGGCATAGGTTGGCTTAGGAAGGGCTTAACACTGGGGATACGTGGAAACGGTTGTTGGAGCGTGCATGCTAGAATTCGCACTCCCTGACGGTTTATGGCAAGCGTCTGAGCCGGATTCTGATCCGTTTCTGACCATAAGATAAGAGCAAAACTGGTATGCCCTCCCTCGTCTCCTTGCGTGATGTGTGTTTCAGCTATGGTAGCCGTGATGTGCTGCATGGCGTCACGCTGGATGTACCACGTGGCAAGCTCGTAGCAATCATGGGCGGCTCGGGTTGTGGGAAAACCACGCTGATGCGTCTGATTGGCGGGCAATTGAAGCCTCGTTCGGGCCAAGTCACCGTCTGCGGCGCGAGTGTCCCCGCGCTGGATCGTGAAGCGCTATATGCCTTGCGTCGGCGAATGAGCATGCTGTTCCAGTTTGGCGCACTGTTTACCGACATGACGGTTTTCGACAACGTTGCCTTCCTGATGCGTGAGCATTCGGATATGCCCGAGCCCGTCATTCGCGATCTGGTTCTGATGAAACTGCATGCAGTGGGGTTGCGCGGCGCCGAGGCCCTGTTGCCCAGTGAGCTGTCCGGCGGCATGGCGCGGCGTGTGGCGCTGGCCCGCGCCATTGCGCTGGACCCCGAGCTGATGATGTATGACGAGCCTTTCGCTGGGCTGGATCCCATCTCCCTGGGCGTGATCGGGCAACTCATCCGCCGTCTGAACAATGCACTGGGGGCCAGCTCCATCGTGGTCACGCACGACGTGCAAGAGTCACTGCAGATCGTGGACTACGTTTACTTTCTCTCGGGCGGCAAGGTGGTAGCCGAGGGGACGCCGGAAGAAATCCGGGCTTCCCGCGACCCTTGGGTCCATCAGTTCGTATGGGGGGAGACAGATGGCCCGGTGCCGTTCCAGGTCCCGGCACCTTCATACGAAGAGGCATTATTGGGGGTGCAGCGTGCTTGAGCGGACGGCCTATGCTTTCAGGTTGATTGGCGCCAAAGTCGTCAATGGCGTGTGGCGGGTCGGTCAGCTCGCCCGGTTTTTCGCGCTCATCCTTCTGCACTCGGGCACCAGTTTTCGCCGGCTGCAACTGACCTTGCGGGAAGTTTATTTCTCCGGGGTGCTGTCGCTGATCATCATCATGGTCTCCGGGCTGTTTGTTGGCATGGTGCTGGGCTTGCAGGGTTTCGATACGCTGCAACGTTATGGCTCAGAGGAGATATTGGGCGTGCTGGTAGCCCTGTCGCTGGTTCGCGAGCTAGGGCCGGTCGTTGCCGGACTGCTCTTTGCCAGCCGGGCCGGTTCGGCCATGACCGCCGAAATCGGATTGATGAAAGCCACCGAGCAACTCGCCGCCATGGACATGATGGCGGTCGATCCGGTCGCGCGCGTTGTGGCGCCACGTTTCTGGGGCGGCGTGATCTCCATGCCGATTCTTGCCTTGCTCTTTTCCGCCATGGGTGTTCTGGGGGGCTATCTGGTTGGCGTGATGCTGATCGGAATCGATTCGGGCAGCTTTTGGGCGCAGATGCAGGCTGCAGTGGATTTTCGCCGGGACATTCTGAATGGCGTGATCAAGAGCGTTGTATTTGGCGTCGCGGTATCGCTGGTCGCGGTGTTCGAGGGTTACGACTCCGATGCAACCGCGGAAGGCGTGTCGCGGGCCACCACCCGGACGGTCGTGACATCCTCGCTGGCAATTCTCGGGCTGGATTTCATTCTGACTTCCTTCATGTTCAGGGGCTGATGTGACTAGAACAACGGTTGATTTGTGGGTAGGCATTTTTGTCACCATGGGCGTGGCGGCGCTGGTTTTTCTGGCGTTGAAAGTGGGCAATCTGGGGGGCGGGCAGGTCCGCAACCCTTACGAGCTCACGGCCAATTTTGACAACATCGGCGGTTTGAAAGCGCGTGCGCCGGTCAAGAGTGCGGGCGTGGTGGTGGGGCGTATTTCGTCGATTCACCTCGACAAGCAGCACTATCAGGCGGTCGTCACCTTGCAGATGGACGGGCGTTATACCTTCCCCAAGGATACCTTCGCGACCATCAATACTTCGGGCTTGCTCGGTGAGCAGTACATCGGTCTGGAGCCGGGCGGGGATCCCGAAGATCTGGGCGCGGGCGATGTGATCAAGAAAACGCAGTCTGCGGTTGTGCTTGAAAAACTGATCAGCCAGTTCATGTTCAGCAAGGCCGAAGAAGGGGCAGCAGCCAAGTGATGTGGGTAGGCAGGCGGGGGACGAGATGATGACTACACGACTGTGCGCGCTGCTGATAGCCGCCTTGCTGGCAGGCTGTGCCTCAACCGGCAACCCCAAAGATCCGCTTGAGCCACTGAACAGGAAGGTGTTTGCGTTCAACGATGCGCTGGATACCTATGCCCTGCAACCGGTTGCCAAAGGCTACGTCGCCGCGACCCCGCTGCCCGTGCGCAGCGGGATCGGCAATTTCTTTTCCAACCTCGACGATGTCTGGACCGGAATCAACAACCTCCTGCAAGGCAAGGTCGGGCGTGCAGGGAGTGACGTCGGGCGCTTGCTGATCAACAGTACGGTGGGGATTTTCGGGCTGTTTGATGTTGCCTCCGAACTTGGGCTGGAGAAGCACGACGAGGATCTCGGTCAGACGCTGGGCGTGTGGGGAGTCGGGCCGGGCCCCTATCTGGTCTTGCCCTTGCTAGGCTCCACGACGCTGCGGGATACCGCGAACTTCGCGTCAACCTACGTAGATCCTGTCCCGCGTATCGAACGTGTGGCGACCCGCAATACGCTCCGCGCGGTGAAACTGGTTGATACCCGGGCTCAGCTTTTGAATGCCGGGCGAGCCCTCGATGAAGCGGCGATCGACAAGTATGCCTTCATGCGCGACTTCTACCTCAAGCGACGGCAGAGCCAGATCTTCGATGGCCGCCCGCCACGCGAGGAAGACGACGAAGCGGCCCTGCCGGTCCCCTTCCAGCAGACGCCGCAGCGCGCTGCAGACCTTTTCATGGCGCAGCCGGTTGAAACGGCTGCGCTTCAGACCGATGAATGATCAAGGAGTACTCATGAGCAAGATTCTGGCAACTCTCGTGTTCGCGTTTGGTTTTGTCTTGCCCGCATTGGCGCAGGAGGCGCCGGATGCCCTGGTCAGAAACCTCAGTAACGAGATGAGCGAGACGGTTCGGTCTGACAAGGCCATTCAGTCTGGCGATGTGAAACGCATGATCGAAGTTGTCGAAACCCGGATCCTCAAGCATTTCGACTTCACGCGCATGACCGGCCTGGCCGTTGGCCGGGAGTGGCGGAATGCCTCGGCAGAACAGAAAACGGCGCTGACGGCGGAGTTCCGTACCCTCTTGGTGCGCAGCTACGCCAATGCATTGGGGCAGTACAAGAACCAGACCATTGAGGTGAAGCCTTTGAAGGCCAAGCCCGAGGATACCGAGGTGGTGGTGCGCTCCGAGATCCGCCAGCCCGGCTCCAAGCCGATTACCCTGGATTACGACATGGGCAAGAGCAGCGAGGGCTGGCGAGTGTTTGATGTGGCCGTGGCCGGCGTCAGTCTGGTCACCAACTATCGCGAGACCTTCAGCCAGGAAATCAAGGCGGGTGGCATCGACGGGCTGATCAAGACGCTGCGCGACAAGAACCAGCAAAGTGCGGCCAAGCTTGCCGAGGCGGGCAAAAAGTAAATGCTGATCGAGCGCGAAGGGCGCTGGTTCGTACAGGGCCCCATGACCATGGATCAGGCAGCGGCCTTGCTTGAGCAAGGCGCGCTGCTGTGTGACGGCGGGGACCGGATCTTCGACCTTGCCGAGGTGACGGTGGCGGACTCGTCGGCAATTGCTGTGGTGCTGGGTTGGCTACGACGTGCGCGGGCGGGCGGAAAAACCGCGCAGGTGTGGAATCCGCCGGCGGCCTTTGTCAGTCTTGCCGATCTCTATGGCGTGGATGAGTTGCTGAAGGCGTTTATCGTGCCGGCCGCGAGCAAGGATGAGCATGTCGCTCACTGATATGCCTGCCATCCGTGTGCGGGGCGCAGTCAAACATTTTGCGGACGTGCATGCCCTGGCAGGGGTTGATCTCGATATCCGGCAGGGCGAGTTTTTCGGACTGCTGGGGCCGAACGGCGCCGGCAAGACCACGCTGATCTCCGCTCTGGCAGGGCTTCTGCGCCTTACTGACGGTGCCATATCAGTCATGGGCCACGATGTGGTGCGGGATTATCGGCGCGCGCGTGCTGTGTTGGGCGTCGTGCCGCAAGAGCTGGTGTTCGATCCCTTCTTCTCGGTGCGGGAGTTGCTGCGGATCCAGTCGGGCTACTTTGGCATCCGGGGGAATGATGACTGGATTGACGAACTGTTGGCCAGTCTGGACCTGACAGCAAAGGCCGACACCAACATGCGCCAGCTCTCCGGGGGGATGAAACGTCGGGTGCTGGTGGCGCAGGCACTGGTGCACAAGCCCCCGGTGATCGTGCTTGATGAGCCGACCGCGGGCGTTGATGTGGAGCTGCGCCAGACGCTATGGGCCTTTATCCGCAAGCTCAACGAGGCGGGCCACACCATTGTGTTGACCACGCATTATCTTGAAGAAGCCGAAGCGCTTTGCGGGCGTATCGCCATGCTCAAGGCCGGGCGCGTGGTGGCGCTGGATTCCACGCCGAACATTTTAGGCCGTGTCAGCCACCATGCTCTGAAGCTGCGTGTGGCGGGCCTCTCCGGCTTGCCGGCCGCGTTAGCCGCGCTGGGAGCGGTTCTTCAGGCAGATAGTCTGGAGATCCCCTTTGCAAGCCACTCTCAGCTTGAGGGTTTGCTGGCTGCGGTGCGCGAAGCCGGGGCTGAGGTGCTCGAAGTGGAAATCGCCACGCCCGATCTGGAGCAAGCCTTCGTCCAGATCATGCAGGGAGCGTCGTCATGATCAGCGTAGCGTTCAGGACGCTTCTGTATAAGGAGATGCTGCGATTCTGGAAAGTGAGTTTCCAGACCGTCGCTGCGCCCGTGCTCACCTCCGTGCTGTATCTGATGATCTTCGGCCATGTGCTGGAGGGGCGTCTGCAGCCCTTCGAAGGTGTCAGCTACACCAGCTTCCTGATTCCCGGCCTGGTGATGATGAGCGTGCTGCAGAATGCCTTTGCCAACAGTTCTTCCTCGCTGATCCAGAGCAAGATCAATGGCAACATCATTTTCGTGCTCTTGCCGCCGATCTCTTACCGCGAGTTCTACGCGGCCTACGTGCTGGCAGCCATCGTGCGTGGCGTTGTGGTGGGGCTCGGTGTGTGGCTGGCTTCGCTGATCTTCACCTGGACGGGCGTCGCGCACCCGCTCTGGGCATTGACCTTTGTCTTGCTGGGCGGCGCGATCCTTGGCACCCTCGGCGTGGTAGCAGGGATCTGGGCCGACAAGTTCGATCAACTCGGCGCCTTCCAGAACTTCCTGATCATGCCGCTGACCATGCTTTCCGGCGTGTTCTACTCCATCCATTCCTTGCCGGCGTTCTGGCAGCAGATCTCGCACTTGAATCCGTTTTTCTTCATGATCGACGGCTTCCGCTACGGTGTTTTCGGCCAGTCCGATGCTTCGCCCTGGCTGAGTCTGGCGATTGTCGGCGGAGCCTGGCTGGTGCTGACAGCGCTGAGCCTGCAGATGCTGCGACGGGGCTACAAGTTGCGCGGATAAGCGCGCATTGCAGGCGCTACGATTGGTTAGAATGGGCGCGCGACGCGTTTGCCTGACGCCAGCCCCCGATAAATTTGAAAGTTGAGTGATGTTTCAAGCCAGTGAAATCCAGCGTCTGATCGAGCAGGGACTGCCCTGTGAGTACATCGCCATCGCAGGCGATGATGGTGTGCATTTTTCCGGTATCGTCGTCAGCGCCGAATTCGAAGGCAAGCTCCGGGTGCGGCAGCATCAGGCCGTTTATGCCACACTGGGCAAGCTCATGGGCAACGAGATCCATGCGCTGCAATTGACGACTTATACCCCGGCGCAGTGGGCCGAGTCTCAGAAACCGATTTGAACCAACCGGCCCACCGGCCATTGAATAGGACTAAAGGTGGCGAGGCGAGGGAGTTAGCGTTCTCCCAGCACGTTTCACCTTTCACGGATTCCCATGGACAAACTTTTGATTGAAGGCGGTGTTCGCCTGAAGGGCGAAATCGCCATCTCTGGCGCCAAGAATGCAGCGCTGCCGCTGCTCTGCGCGGCCTTGCTGACTGCCGAACCGGTGAGCTTCACCAATGTGCCGCAGCTCAACGACATCCGCACCTTGTTGCGCCTGCTCGCCGACATGGGCGTCAAGGTCGCGCACGAAGGTTCGACGGTTACGCTCGATGCCTCCGCACTGACGAACCCCGTGGCGTCTTACGAGCTGGTGAAAACCATGCGCGCTTCGATTTTGGTGCTGGGCCCGATGCTGGCGCGCTTCGGCGAAGCCAAGGTCAGCCTGCCCGGCGGCTGCGCGATTGGTGCCCGGCCCGTGGATCAGCACATCAAGGGGCTGCAGGCGATGGGCGCAGAAGTGTCGGTCGATCATGGCTATGTGCTGGCCAAATCGCCGCGGCTGAAAGGTGTGCGCCTGTTCACCGACATGGTGACGGTGACCGGGACCGAGAATCTGATGATGGCGGCCTGCCTGGCGGATGGCACGACCGTGATCGAGAACGCGGCACGGGAGCCGGAAGTCGTCGATCTGGCCAACTGCCTGATCGCCATGGGCGCGCAGATTTCCGGCGCCGGCACCGACGTGATTCGCATCAGGGGCGTGGAGCGCTTGCACGGCACCACCCACCGCATCATGCCGGACCGGATCGAGACCGGGACCTACCTCTGCGCGGCAGCAGCGACGGGCGGGGATGTTCGCCTGCTCGACACCTCATCCGCCTACCTGGACGCCGTGGTCGACAAGCTGATGGATGCCGGCTGCGACATCGTCTCCGAGCGCAACGCGATCCACATCAAGGGGCCGCAGCGCCTGAAGGCCGTCAGCCTGCGCACCTCGCCGTATCCCGCGTTTCCGACCGACATGCAGGCACAGTTCATGGCTATCAACTGTGTGGCCGAGGGCACCGCAATCATTCGCGAAACGATTTTCGAGAATCGCTACATGCACGCGGTCGAGCTGCAGCGTCTGGGGGCGGACATCAAGATCGACGGCAATACGGCCTTTGTGACGGGGGTAGCCAAGTTGCAAGGCGCCGCCGTGATGGCGACCGACCTGCGCGCCTCGGCCAGCCTGGTGATTGCCGGCCTGGTGGCGGAGGGCGAGACGCTGGTCGACCGGATTTACCACCTGGATCGCGGCTACGAGAAACTGGAAGAGAAACTGGCTGTGCTGGGCGCCCGCGTGCGCCGCACGAATTAAGGATCACGATGGTGAGTGCATACAACGGAATTACCCTGGCCTTGTCGAAGGGCCGCATCTTTGAGGAGACCGTGCCGCTGCTGGCGGCGGCCAATATTGTGCCGGCCGAGAACCCGGAGTCTTCGCGCAAGCTGATCATCGGCACCAATCGGCCTGAAGTGCGGCTGGTCATCGTGCGTGCGTCCGACACGCCGACGTATGTGCAATACGGTGCGGCCGATCTGGGCATCGCAGGCAAGGATGTGCTGATCGAGCATGGCGGCGCGGGCCTGTATCAGCCGGTCGACCTGAATATTGCCAAATGCCGGATGAGCGTTGCGGTGCCGAACGAGTTCGATTACGCCGCGGCCGTGCAGCGCGGTGCACGTATCCGCGTGGCCTCGAAGTACATCAAGATCGCGCGCGAGCACTTCGCCAGCAAGGGCATGCACGTGGATCTGATCAAGCTGTATGGCTCGATGGAACTGGCGCCACTGGTGGGTCTGGCAGATGCGATTGTCGATCTGGTCTCCACCGGTGGAACGCTGCGCGCCAACAATCTGCGCGAAGTGGAAGAGATCATGCAGATCAGCTCACGCCTGGTGGTGAATCAAGCCTCGCTGAAGATGAAGCGCGAGCTGCTTCAGCCGGTGATCGAGGCCTTCGCCGGCGCGGTGCAGCCATGATCCGGCGGATGGATGCCGCCGAGCCCGGTTTTGCCGCGGCGCTGGACGCGCTGCTGGCGTATGACGCGGGCACGGACGGTCGTGTCGATGCGGCGGTGACCGAAATCCTGTCGGCCGTGCGCAGCCAAGGCGATGCAGCGGTGCTGAGCTATACCAATCGCTTCGATCAGCTCGGTGTGACGGACATCTCCGAGCTGGAGCTTCCGAAAGCCGCGCTGCAAGCGGCGCTTGACGATCTGCCGATGGAGAAGCGCTCTGCGCTTGCCTGTGCGGCCTCCCGGGTGCGGAGTTACCACGAGCGGCAAGTCGCCGAGTCCTGGAGCTTTACCGAGGCCAATGGCACACGCCTGGGTCAGAAGGTGACCCCGCTGGATCGCGTCGGTCTGTATGTGCCGGGCGGCAAGGCGAGTTACCCCAGCTCGGTGCTGATGAATGCCATCCCTGCCAAAGTGGCCGGCGTGCAGGAACTCATCATGGTGACGCCGACCCCGCGTGGCGAGCGCAACCCGCTGGTGCTGGCCGCCGCGGCGATAGCGGGGGTGGATCGGGTGTTCACGATTGGCGGCGCGCAAGCGGTGGCGGCACTGGCCTACGGCACGCAGACGATTCCCCAGGTCGACAAGATCGTCGGCCCCGGCAACGCCTTCGTGGCTGAAGCCAAGCGCCGCGTGTTCGGCACGGTGGGGATCGACATGGTGGCCGGGCCTTCCGAAGTGCTGATCATCTCGGACGGCACGGGCAACCCGGACTGGGTGGCGATGGACCTGTTTGCCCAGGCCGAGCACGACGAGGTGGCGCAATCCATCCTGCTGTGTACGAGTGGCGCCTTCATCGAGGCGGTGGCCGAATCGATCGCGCGCCTGCTGCCCGAGATGGAGCGGCGGGAGATCATCGCGGCCTCGCTGGCAAATCGCGGCGCCTTGATCAAGGTGTCGTCGCTCGGGCAGGCCTGTGACATCGCCAATCGCATTGCGCCGGAGCATCTGGAGCTGGCCATTGAGGATGCCGCGCCGTGGGTCGACAAGATCCGCCACGCGGGCGCGATTTTCGTCGGGCATTGTTCGGTCGAGTCGTTGGGCGACTACTGTGCCGGGCCGAACCACGTGCTGCCAACCATGCGCAGTGCGCGGTTCTCGTCGCCGCTGGGCGTCTATGACTTCCAGAAGCGCACCAGCATCATCCATATGTCGCCGGCGGGTGCCGCGGCGCTGGCGCCGGTCGCGGCTACCCTGGCCTATGGCGAAGGCTTGCAGGCGCACGCCAGGTCGGCCGAATACCGGAAGTAAGCTGGACGCCCGCGACGGCGGGCGCCGCATCAAACGCTGAGGCTCGCGTCGAGCACCCTCAGCGTTTTTTCGCCCAGCATCCGGCACTGGGCTTCATCCAGCACATACGGCGGCATCCAGTACACCGTATTGCCGATTGGCCGCAGCAGCAGGCCTTCTTCAAGGGCATGGGCGTGAAAGCGCCGTGCGAAGCCGCTGTGCGAGGTGGCTACGTCAAAAGCCAGGATCATCCCCTGTTGCCGGAGGTGCTTGCACCGCGGGGTGCGCGGCGAGCGGCTCGGCGGCCTGGGCAAGCCACGAGGCCCGCTGCGGGAGGCTCTCCAGCACGTGCTCGGTGCGAAAGAGCTCCAGCGTCGCCAGTGCGGCGGTACACGCCAGCGGGTTGCCGGTGTAGGAGTGCGAGTGCAGAAAGCCGCGGCTGAGGTCATCGGCGTAGAAGGCCTGATAGATCGCGTCGGTGCTCAAGACCAGCGACAAGGGCAGATAGCCGCCTGAAATCCCCTTGGAAAGACAGAGAAAGTCCGGCCAGATGCCGGCCGCCTCGCAAGCGAAGAAGCGGCCCGTGCGGCCACAGCCGACTGCGATTTCGTCCGCGATCAGATGCACCTGGTACTGATCGCAGAGCGCCCGCGCGCGGCGCAAATATTCGGGGTCATGCATGGCCATGCCGGTGGCGCATTGCACCAGTGGCTCAAGGATGAGCGCGGCGGTCTTGGCGTGATGCTCGGCGAGCCAGGCTTCCAGCGCCTGCGCCGCGCGCAGGGCGACGTCGCGTGCGGTTTCGCCGGGCTGCGCCTGACGTGCGTCGGGCGAGGGCACGCAGGCGCCAGCGCGGATCAGCGGGGCATAGGCATCGCGAAACAGCGGGATGTCGGTGACGGCCAGGGCACCGATGGTCTCGCCGTGGTAGCTGCCTGCCAGGCTGAGGAAACCGGTCTTGGCGGGCTGGCCCTGGTTGCGCCAGGCGTGCACACTCATCTTCAAGGCGATTTCGGTCGCTGAGGCACCATCCGACGCATAGAACGCGTGCCCGAGTGCATGCCCGGTGAGTGCGGAGAGCGCTTCCGAGAGCTGGACGACCGGCTCATGGGTAAAGCCGGCGAGCATCACATGCTCCAGCTTGTCCAACTGTTCTCGCAGGCGCTGATTGATGTAAGGGTGGCAGTGCCCGAAAAGATTGACCCACCAGGAGCTGATGGCATCGAGATAGCGCTTGCCGTCCGCATCAATGAGCCACGGGCCTTCGCCCCGCGCGATCGGCAGCAGTGGTAGCTCTTCATGCTGTTTCATCTGCGTGCAGGGGTGCCAGACAGACTGACGTGAGCGGTCGAGCAGGGAAGGGCGGGTGGTCATCGGGACGGTGCAGTCAGGCAGCGCGGGAGGCGTAGTCTAGTGCAGCACAGCAGCCTTTCGGGCCTGCCAGACGTGAAAAAGCCGGGTCTTGCGCCCGGCTTCTGGGGGTTGGGGTGGGGGTGTTTGTCAGTTGGCGCCAGCGAGTTTGCCAGTGCTGGCGAAGGCGCCGCGCAGACGGGTCCAGAACGCTGCCTGGGCAAACTTCTCGACAGCAGCGACAAGGACTTCGTCGAAGGTCTTGGCGATGGCCAGATCGCGTGCGGCCAGCCAGGCGACTGCTTGTGCGCGGTCGGCGAAGTCAGCGGATTGTTCGACCACGTTGTCAAAGCCGTCTTCGGTGGCGATGACTTCTGCCCAGTAAATGCCATTGGCTTCGTAGATTTCGCCAAACACGCGGTCAGCGGTCGTGAGTTTTTCAGTGGATGTCATGGTAATACTCCTGATATTTTTGAGGGGGATGGTTATCTGTGCTTTTTCAGCTTTATGGACTGAATCCTAGCGTGTGTCGGGCCAGGAATCTAATTGATAGTTTAGATTTGTACATAAGTGATTGTTGATGTGCACCGATTTAACAATCAACCACTTGCAAGAAGTGGCTGTCTTGCCGGCGTCGCCGCTGCCGCGTGACGTCCGCCAGCCCGTACCCGGACGGGATGGCAGGAGATGACGCCGGTCGATCAGGATTTATTCCAGCATCAGTCCGCCTTATCAGTGCTTCGCCACGCTTTAAAAAGCCAGCGGTGAAGCGTCGGCGTGGTTATCATTCGGCCTTGACTCTTCACTTTCCGCCCACCCCGCCATGCTGATTGTCATCTCGCCAGCCAAGTCACTGGATTTCACGACGCCGCTGCCGACCTCTGCGTATTCGACCCCGGTATTTCTGACACGCGCGGAAGTGCTCATCAAGATTCTGCGAAAGAAGTCGCCTGCCGAGATCGCCAGCCTGATGAGCCTCTCCGATGCGCTGGCCAGCCTGAATGTGGCGCGGTATGCCGAATGGTCCCTGCCGTTCTCGCCCGATAACGCGCGCCCGGCCGTGTTCGCCTTCAATGGCGATGTCTACGAAGGTTTGGCCGCCACTTCGCTGACCGAGCCAGCGCTGGCCTTCGCCCAGGCGCATCTGCGCATCCTCTCCGGGCTGTATGGCCTGTTGCGTCCGCTGGACCTGATCCAGGCCTATCGGCTGGAGATGGGCACCCGGCTGAAGAATCGACGCGGCGAGACGCTCTACGATTTCTGGGGAGACTTGATCACGCAAGCGCTCGCAGATGAGGTGCGCGGCCTGGCGGAGCAGGGCGAAGCGTCGGTGCTGGTGAATCTGGCGTCGGAGGAGTATTTCAAGTCCGTTCGCCCCAAAAAGCTCGCGGCGCGGGTGGTGACGCCCGTGTTCGAAGACGGCAAGGGCGGCGTCTACAAACAGATCAGTTTCTACGCTAAACGCGCGCGGGGCCTGATGAGCCGGTACGCGGTCAGCCACGCGCTCACTGAGGTCGAGGACCTCAAGGCCTTTGATGTCGAGGGCTACGCCTTCTGCTCGGCCGCTTCGGCGGGCGATCGGTGGGTATTCCGGCGCAACCTGGTGGAAAAGTGAACATGAGTATTGCGATCAGCAGTGTGTTTGACAGTGGCAACATCGAGCTTGTCGATGCCAGCAGTTGCGACGACATCCGGCTCAGGATCCGGCCCGATGCGGGCGGCGAGTTCATGCAGTGGTTCCACTTTCGCGCGCACGGCGTGCGGGGCTTGCCGCTGAGACTGGTGATCGAGAACGCGGGGGCTTGCAGCTACGCCGCGGGCTGGGACGGTTACCGCTGCGTGGCCAGCTACGACCGCAAGCACTGGTTCCGCATCCCCGATACTCGCTACGATCAGGTGGCGCTGACGATCGAGCTCACTGTCGCGGCCGATACGGTCTGGTTCGCCTATTTCGAGCCGTACTCACAGGAGCGGCATCTGGACCTGATTGCGGGCTGCCAGACCAGCGGGCTGGCGCGGGTGGAGAGCCTGGGGCGCAGTTTGCAGGGGCGCGATCTGGACTGTGTGCGGATTGGCAGCGGCCCCCGGCAGATCTGGATCCAGGCGCGCCAGCATCCGGGCGAGAGCATGGCGGAGTGGTTCATGGAGGGCCTGATCGAACGGCTGCTCGATATTGCCGATCCGGTGGCGCGGGCGTTGCGCGAGCAGGCGACGTTCCACTTGATTCCGAACATCAACCCTGACGGCAGTCTGCTGGGACATCTGCGCAGCAACGCGATCGGGGTGAACCTGAATCGTGAGTGGCATGCCCCCAGTCTGGCGCGCAGCCCGGAGGTCTTGCACGCTCAGCGCGCAATGCGCCTCACCGGCGCCGATCTCTTCCTCGATATCCATGGCGATGAGACCTTGCCCTATGTCTTCATCGACGGCAGCCACATGGTGCCGGGGTACGGGCCGCGTAACCTCGCGCTGCAGGCGGCCTTTCTGGAGAACCTGCGCCACGCGAGCCCGGACTTTCAGACCGAGTTCGGCTACAGCGACGACCGCTTTACCGATGAAATGATGACCCTGGCTTCGAAGTGGGCCGCCGCGACTTTTGGCTGCGTGTCGCTGACGCTGGAGATGCCTTTCAAGGACAACGCGAATTCGCCAGACCAGGAATGCGGATGGAATGGTGCGCGCAGCAAGCGCCTGGGGGCGGCTTTCCTGCTACCAATCCGGCAACATCTGCTAGCGCTGTCGGCAGGCTGACGCATTTTTGCGTCAGGTCATTGCATCGCCAATCGCGACGCCTGGGCGGGAGCCGATTTGATCTGAGGCATGAGCGTCCTCGAAATCGGGGCGGATCATCGCCTCCGGCCCGATGCGCCATGACAAGGAGCTAGGGCCGGAATCCCTCAAATCAAATAACAGGAGTCGTCGCATGAACAAGCTCTGTGCTTGGATGTTTGGTGGTGCATTGGCCATGGCAGCGCAGCCTTTGGTGGCTGCGGAAGGCGTACATTGGGGTTATGACGGTGAAGCCGCACCGGAACACTGGGGTGAGCTGGCGCCGGCGTTTGCGGCCTGTTCCGCCGGGCAGAACCAGTCTCCGGTGGATATTTCGGGCGAGGTGAAAAGTGCGGTGCCGAAGCTCTATTTCGACTACAAGAGCCAGGCGACCGAGGTGCTGAACAACGGCCATACCGTGCAGGTGAATTTTGCGCCGGGCAGCACGATGCGTCTCGGTGACCACCGCTTCGAACTCAAGCAGATGCATTTCCACGTGCCGAGTGAAAATCATGTCCATGGCAAGTCTTTTGCAATGGAGGGGCATCTCGTTCATCAGGACAAGGATGGCAAGCTCGCCGTGGTGGCGGTCATGTACAAGCCGGGCAAGGCGCAGGGGACGATTGGCAAGGTCTGGCGGCAGATGCCGGAAAATGCCGGTGACAAGCAGGCCTTCGAGGGGAGAGTACGCGCCGGCGAATTCCTGCCGAAGAATCGTGGGTACTACTATTTCAGCGGTTCTCTGACGACGCCGCCGTGCAGTGAAGGCGTCTCGTGGGTGGTGCTGAAGACTGCGGTCGATGCTGGCCCTGAGCAGTTTGAGCGCTTTGCTCATGTCATGCACCACCCGAACAATCGTCCGGTGCAGCCGCTCAACGCCCGGATCGTCATCAACTGATTGCAGAGGTGGCTGGAGAGCCGCTTGCAGCAAGGCTCTTCAGCATGCCTTGAAAAGAAAAGCCGACCCGCAGGTCGGCTTTTTTGCGTTGAAACGCTGCGTGCGGACTCAGTCGAGCACGTGCGAAGCCATGCCGTCAGCCAGCTTGGGCTCGAACCAGGTCGACTTGGGCGGCATCACCTGGCCCGAATCGGCCACCGACATCAGGTCGCTCATGGTGGTGGCACACATCGCGAAGGCGACGGCCATTTCGCCGCTGTTCACGCGCTTTTCGAGTTCCGGCAAGCCGCGGATGCCGCCCACGAAGTCGATGCGCTTGTCACGGCGAAGATCAGCGATACCCAGCACCGGGGTGAGCACGTGCTCGGTGAGCAGACTGACGTCGAGGCGCGCTACAGGGTCGGTCGGGATCAGCTCGGGCTTGATGTTGAGCTTGTACCACTGGCCCGCCAGATACATGCCGACTTCGCCGTGGGCGGCAGGCTTGACTGGTGCCGCGGCAGGCGTGACGGTGTAGCCGGCGCTGATCCGGGCGATCAACTCCTCTTTACTGAGGCCATTCAGGTCGCAGACCACGCGGTTGTAATCCATGATCTTCAGCACATGGGCCGGGAAGATGACGGAGAGGAAGTAGTTGTAGCTCTCTTCCCCGGAGTGGTGCGGATTGGCGCTCCGGCGTGCTGCCGCGACGCGTGAGGCGGCAGCCGAGCGGTGGTGGCCGTCAGCGATGTAGAGCGCCGGCAGGGCGTCGAAATACCGGGAGATCTGGGCAATGGTCTCAGCGTCGCGAATCACCCACAGGGTGTGGCGAATGCCGTCGTCTGCGGTGGCATCGGCGTCCGGCGTCCCGGCGACCGTCGCGCTCAGGACTGCATCAATGGCGGGGGCGTCGGGGTAGGCCAGAAACACCGGGCCGGTCTGCGCGTTCAAAGCTTCGATCTGGCGAACGCGGTCGTCTTCCTTGTCCGGGCGAGTGAACTCGTGCTTCTTGATGCGGTTGCTGTCGTACTCGATCACCGAGGCGGCGGCTACAAAGCCAGTCTGAACATGACTGCCCATGATGATGCGATACACGTAGTAGCAGGGCTTGTCGTCACGGGTAATGACGCCCGCGTCAAGCATCTTCTGCAGATTCTCGGCAGCTTTGGCATACACCGGGGGCGAGTACAGGTCGGTGCCGGCCGGCAGATCGATCTCGGGCTTGGAGATATGCAGGAAGCTCCAGGGCTTGCCGGCCGCGCGCACGCGGGCTTCGTCAGAAGACAGCACGTCGTAGGGCGGGGCGATGATGTCGGCGGCGCGGCCGGTAGCCGGGCGAAGGGCCTTGAAGGGCTGGATCAGGGGCATGACGGGTTTCTCCAGAGATGAATGCGACGGTTACTTGGCTGATTTACGTTGCGCAATGACAGACTTGATCGTGTCACGCGCGGTGTGCAGCATGGCCGTGGTGGTGTCCCAGCCGACACAGGCGTCGGTGACCGAGCAGCCGTAGCGAAGCTGGCTCAGATCCGCCGGAATCGGCTGATTGCCGGCTTCGATGAAGCTCTCGATCATGGCGCCGACGATGGAGGTGCTGCCCTCGCGGATCTGGTGCATGACATCCTTGAGCACCAGCGGCTGTAGCTCAGGCTTCTTCCAGGAATTGGCGTGCGAGCAATCGATGATGATGTTTTGCGGCAGCTTGGCCTTGGCCAGCAGCTGCTCGGCGAGCGAGACAGACACCGTGTCGTAGTTCGGGCGGCCGCCGCCGCCGCGCAGCACGATGTGGCTGTACCGGTTGCCTCGGGTACGCACGATGCTGGTCTCGCCGGCGTCGTTCATGCCGAGAAAGCTATGGGGATGCGAGGCGGACAGGCAGCCATTGACGGCGGCGTCGAGCGAACCATCCGTGCCATTCTTGAACCCGACGGGGGTTGAGAGGCCCGAGGCGATTTCACGGTGCGTCTGCGATTCGGTGGTGCGCGCACCGATGGCGGCCCAGCTGATCAGGTCGCCGTAATACTGCGGCGCGATCGGGTCCAGCGTCTCCGTCGCCGAGGGCAGTCCGATCTCGGCAACATCCAGCAGGAACTGGCGGCCGCGCTCCATGCCTTCGGCGATGTGGAAAGAGTCATCCATCCGCGGGTCGTTGATGAAGCCCTTCCAGCCAGTGGTCGTACGTGGCTTCTCAAAGTAGACACGCATGACGACGTACAAGGTGTCCGACACTTCCTCGGCCAGCTGCTTCAGTCGCCGCGCGTAATCCAGCCCTGCGACCGGGTCATGAATGGAGCAGGGGCCAATGATGACCATGGGCCGGGGGTCTTCGCGGTCCAGGATGCGCTTGATCGTCCGGCGGCCTTCCAGCACGACGGCTGCGGCGGTATCAGACAAGGGAACCCGTTGCTTGATGGCGGCCGGCGAGGGCATGGCATCAAAGGCGGCGATGTTCAGATTTTCGGTGGCGGGATGCGTCATGAATCTAACCAGAGTAGGGGCTCGGGAGCCGGGCTGGAAGCACAAAAGGCCCGCAAGCGGGCCTTTTGTGGGTAAAACCGGGGTCGGAACCAACCAATGCGTCTTACGCGGGCGCGCCGCGCGCAAAGCGCTTACTTGAGCTTGGTTTCCTTGTAAGCAACGTGCTTGCGTACGACCGGATCGTACTTCATGAATTCAAGCTTTTCCGGGGTAGTGCGCTTGTTCTTGTGGGTGGTGTAGAAGTGGCCAGTACCCGCAGTGGATTCCAGCTTGATCTTTTCGCGACCGCCTTTAGCCATTTTGATCTCCGCTATTCAATGTGAGCCGTAGCTCTTAGAGCTTCTCGCCGCGTGCGCGCAGCTCGGCCAGAACGACTTCAATGCCCTTCTTGTCGATGGTGCGCAGACCGGCATTGGAAACACGCAGGCTGACCCAGCGGTTTTCAGTTTCGACCCAGAAACGACGATTCTGCAGGTTCGGCAGAAAACGACGCTTGGTCTTGTTGTTGGCGTGGGAAACATTGTTCCCCACCATCGGGGCTTTGCCCGTGACAATACATACTCGAGACATATCTCGCTCCGGTAGGTGGTTCCGAAAAGCCGCTGATTATACGCGTGAGCCGCAATTCGTATCAAGTACTTATTTCAACGGACTGTTTTCCCGGGGGTAAGGCCTTGTCGTGTCGGGGTTTGAGAGCAGGCTCGTTTCTTACAGCAGGCCCCGCTCGGCAAAGGATAGCGGCGTGTTGCCGGGGGAAACCACGAAGTGGTCGAGCACTTTGACATCCACCAGCGCAAGCGCTTGCGTGAGCCGCTGAGTAAGGTGTTCGTCAGCACGGCTGGGCTCCGATACCCCGGAAGGGTGGTTGTGCGCCAGTATCAAACTCGCCGCATTGTGGGCGAGGGCAATCTTGACGACCTCGCGCGGATACACGCTGGTTTGCGTGAGGGTGCCGCGAAAGAGTTCTTGTGCGGTGATGAGCTGGTTTTGCGCATCGAGCATCAACACCATGAAGACCTCGTGAGGGAGGTGGGCGAGGTGCAGTTGCAGCCAGTCTCGAACGGTTTGTGGCGATCCCAGGATATCCTTCGCCCGCAACTGCTCTCCCAGCGCACGCCGCGCCATCTCCATCACGGCCTGTAATTGCGCATACTTCGCGGGGCCCATGCCGGGGAATGACTGAAACTCCTGCAGTGGCGCAGCCTGCAACTGTGCGAGACCGCCAAAACGATTGAGAAGGTCGCGCGCGAGGTCCACCGCGCTCTTGCCACGGACGCCAACGCGCAAAAATATCGCCAGAAGCTCGGCATCCGAGAGCGCTGCGGCACCTTGTTGCAGCAGGCGCTCACGTGGGCGCTCGTCCTCCGGCCAGTCGGTGATTGCCATGAGATCGACTCGTGTCAGATTACTTGGGGCTAGAATCGCTGCATTCTGATCGGTATGGGTAAGAGCATGACGGAACTTTCGGGCAAGCGCATCGTGCTGGGCGTGACCGGTGGCATCGCCGCATACAAGTCTGCGGAGCTGGTGCGCCTGCTGATAAAGGCAGGCGCAGAGGTCCATGTCGTGATGACGGAGAACGCGACGCGCTTTGTAACCCCGCTTACCTTCCAGGCCTTATCGGGTCACCCTGTTTGGCTGGATCCGTGGGATGACCGGCGCGCCAACAGCATGTCTCATATCGAGCTGAGCCGGAGTGCCGACGCCTTGCTGGTGGCGCCCGCGACGGCCAATTTCCTGGCGAAGCTGGCGCACGGGCTCGCAGATGATTTGCTTTCGACACTGTGTCTGGCGCGGGACTGCCCACTGCTGGTGGCGCCGGCCATGAATCGCCAGATGTGGCAGAACCCGGCCACGCAACGCAATATTGTGCGTTTGCAAGAAGACGGTCTTCACATACTCGGTCCCGACGATGGCGTTCAGGCCTGTGGCGAGGTTGGCGAAGGGCGCATGGTTGAGCCGGAAACCATCTGTGAAGCCCTGATCAGCTTCATGCAACCCAAGGTCCTCGCGGGCAAGCGGGTCGTGATGACTGCCGGCCCGACTTATGAACCGATCGACCCCGTTCGCGGAATTACAAACATCTCGTCAGGCAAAATGGGGTACGCATTGGCGCGTGCGTGTGCTCACGCCGGCGCTGCCGTGGAGTTGGTGAGCGGGTCGGTGGAAATGGACGCTCCCTACGGTGTGGTGCGGGTCAGCGTGCGTACTGCGCTTGAGATGCACCAGGCCGTTATGGCCCGGATTGCACAGGCGGACATTTTTATCGGTGTGGCAGCCGTAGCAGATTTTCGTCCGCGGCACGCCGCCGAAAACAAGCTCAAGAAGACACAAGTCGCCTCGCCCGTGCTTGAACTTGAGCAGAATCCGGACATTCTGGCGGACGTGGCTTCGCTGCCCGCTGCGCCATTCTGCGTGGGTTTCGCAGCGGAAAGCCAGGATCTGGAGACGTATGCTGAAGACAAGCGAAAGCGAAAACGTCTGCCACTGGTCGTTGGAAATCTGGTGCAAGACGGGATGGGCGGCGATGAGAATACCGTGACCCTGTTCGATGCGCGTGGCGCCCACCCCCTGCCGCGTGCGAGCAAGCAGGTGCTGGCTGCGGCAATCGTGCACCACCTGGCTGAGATGCTGGGTTGAGGCTCGCGTAATGTCCTGAAGCGCTTTGCGATCTGCAGCGAGCGACCATCAGCGAAGCGAAGTGTTTCGCATGCGCTGCGACCCTAGCCTCGCGGCAAGAAACTGGGCCGCCAATCAGAGGCGCAGCACCCCGCCCGGCAGCGAATGCGATTGCTCCAGCCGGGTGACGGTTGGGCGCAGGTCCAGCCCCGTCGCGGCCTTGAGCGAGACCGCGCGCTGGCGTAGCTCTACCAGACTGAGCTCGATAGTGTCGCCATGCGCGGCAAATGCCACGACGTTGCCGCTGTCACAAGACGGAAATGCCAGCGCGCGTTGCCCGAAGGCAGTCGCGAGGCGTTTGAGCGAGGGTTCGTAGTGTCGCGAGCGGCCAAACATGTTGGCACTCAAAACGCCTTGCAGGCTCAGGCGTGCCCGGCAAGACTCGTAAAACGCCACGCTATCGAGTTGCCCGACCTTGGCGTCCTGATCATAGCCATCGACGAGAATGTAGTCGTAGGTGCCGCTATCCGAGCGCAGAAACTCGACCCCATCCGCAATGTTAACCGTGAGGCGAGCATCGTCCGCCGGCAGCTTGAAATAGTGACGTGCGGCGGCCCAGACCGCCGGGTTGATTTCAACGACTGTGCAGTGGGCGTTCGATAACTTCCAGTAACAGAATTTCGTGAGCGAGCCTGCGCCGAGGCCGACAAGCAGAATCCGGTACGGGGAGGCTGCGCTGCTCAGCCAGTCTTCTCGCATCAGCAGTCCGGCCATCATCTCCCGCGTGTAGGCCAACTCCAGGTCGATCGGGCGCCGGATGCGCATGGCACCTTGTACCCAGGCGGAACCGAAGTGCAGGTAGCGAACACCGGATTCTTCGCTGATGTCGATTTCGTGTGACGGCATGAGAAATGGGGAGGGAAGGAGTTAACGAAAAAGCCCCCCGAGTCATTCGGGGGGCTGGATGTTACCAAAAGCACGCTAGACCGAGGCTACTTGCGCCAGCACTCAACCGCTGTGACGCCTGACTTGGCGCCGACGACATCCTGTTGCCCAACCTGATTCAGGGTGAGCGTGCCGCAACGGTCACCTGTTTGCCCGCTCTGTGGCACCGCCTGAATCACGTAGGTTGTCGCAGTCGCCGCGCCCAAAAACGAGATCGAATAAACCGCCGCGCCACCCGATTTGGGTGACTGGGTCACCGTCACCGGCAGCGTGAAAGCAGTGCCATCGGACTTCTTCGAGTAGCTGTTGGCCTCTGTGAAGTTGCGCTCCAGCATCTGTGCCGCTTCCAGCAACACCGTCTTGGCGTCGTTCCGCTTGCTCCGGAAGACGTACTCCTGATAGCTCGGGTAAGCAATTGCGGCGAGGATGCCGACAATGGCCACCGTAATCATCAGTTCAATCAGGGTAAAACCCCTTGCGTGACGGCGCATCATTTGATTTGCCTCCATGCCGCCAAGGGTGGCTGACCACGAGTCTGACGCGGCTTCAGATTCCCGTCATCTGATTTCAGCACAAATGTTTTCTCGCCATTGTTGACAAACACAGGAGGGCCGCCCAGACCATAGTGAATTGCGGTGGTTGCCTTCTTGCCGCCGCTGTAGTTGTCATCAGTCGTGAAGGTGCCACTGCGGTTCAGGTCGAAATAGGGGTCTTTACGCTGCCCTGTCTTGACATCCATTGCGAAAATCCAGCTGGTGCCCCCCGCCGCACACGAATCATCGCTCGGGACGTAGGTCGTGAAGATCACATTCCCCCAACGGATTTGTGGCTGCGCGATGACCCTTTCTCCTTCTTGCACGGGTGATCCGCTTGTCATGTTGACCAAGTCTAGATACCAGCCCTTCTTGCTGGCGAAATCGACAGGGTTCTCCGATGTCTCGCGGATTTCTTCGGTGTAGCTGGACTTAGTCTCTGTATTCTTAAAGCTGGTAGTGGTTTGCCGGGTGATCGTTTGCTCCACCAGATGGCTGCGCGTGAGCTTGGGCGAACTACCGAACAGATCATGCACGCCGTACAGGGTTTGAGTAGCCTTCTCTGTCGGATCGTTTACTTCGCTGAACTTCCCGGTACCGAAGACCACCATCACGCCTTCCTCGGGCGCGAGTCCGACTGTTGGCGCAGCAGTGATTGGTTGCACCTTGTTGCTTGCATTGACGGCCTTGAAAACCTCGTGTGGTTTCCATGCGGTCGGGCAGTTCCCGCTACTATCTGCAATATTGAAGCGCCACATCCTGCCTTGAATATCGCCCGCGTAGATGTACTCCGCCGCACCAGATTCCGACATGATGACGGCAGGTGAACCCATACCGTTGCTGGCCGTAGCATCGGTAGTGAGCACGCAGTAATCCGATCCTGCGTCCCATCCTCCCGCATCGTTAAGCGCGGCGTCCAAATACACGATAAAGATTTTTGCGGTTCCGCTGGAGGAGTCGAGACCATTACCCGTGATCGCAGCCCAGCGCCCGTTTGCCATCCGGGCAACTACAGGGCGGCTTAGTGTGTAGCCAAGGTCGGCGTGCGTGAACTCCCACTTCACCTTGCTGCTGGAGAAACCTGCCGCATCGGTTACGTCCAAGGCAAAGAGCGAACGACCACCAGCGCCAGTAGTGCCGACCAGGTACGACTTCCATGCGCCGCCCACGTACGCGTCACCGTAGCTGAGGGGCCATCAACATAGAACTTGTGATTGGCGGGATATGTCGGATCCGCCAGATACTTCAGATTGCTGATGACACCATCCGGGATGAAGGCAAACCGCTCAGTGCCTGTCTTGGCATCGAAGGCATGCAACATCCCGTCATTTGCACCCACATACAGGGTCTGAGCACCCTTCCTTTTGTCGTAGAGGTAGCTGAAATAGCTGCTGCCACCCCCTGCGCTGGTCGGCAAGGAATCGTAGCCGAAATCGACACTGCCACCGTAAGCAGGGTCTGAATTCACGATATCGCCTAGCAGCACATCGCGCTTGCGGTAGAAAGGACCTTCGTTGGCCTTGTCACCGCGGATGTAGGCGACGAGATTCTGCTGGTTCGTCGTGGTCACCGGTCCAGCAAACGTCGGCGCCTGTGCAAGTCGTGTTTTCTGGTCGTCGTCCAGATTGGCATACTCGAAGCTGGTTCCGGTTGCCGAGAAGGCCGATGCTGGCGCGACCTTGTTCATCTTCCAGGTAAAGATATCGCGGCTGCCCGCGGCTTTAATCTGACTTGCGGCCGTCCAAGCTGTTGCTTTGACTTCTGCCTGATCGGTCAGCTTCATGGCCTTGACTTCGCCAGACCAGTCCGACGAGCTGAAGCTCGCTTGGTACACAAGCGTGTCAGTGGTGAGCTGACGAGAATTCAAAGACAACATCGTTAGTGACGCAGCGCGCTTGACGACCTCGTTAAATGCCTTATCCAGTTCGGTGTATAACTTGGCTGGGTTAGATACCAGATAGTAGTTATCCGGCGTCCCATCCTTGTCTTCATCCCAATCCTCTTGCGAGTCAATCACGCTATTGTTGTTGTCGTCCTTGAAGCCCCCGTGCTTCGCGGCGTACCACAACGGATCGTGGGGATGAAAGTTGCGGTCGACGACCCGGATGTGTACGTGCGGTCGGACGTTAGTGGGAGAGCACTACCCACATGTTGCGGCACGTCGAGAAAGTAATTGACGTCGCTGCCTGAACCGGTGTCACTATCGCGTACCACGAGGTAGACGCCATCTGCGGTAGAGCCTGAGACGATATAACCCATGTGCTGCACGATACCGCCCGCGGCGTAATCAGAAGACAGCGACACGGTCACGGTTTTGTCCGAATTGAGCTTGACGGTGTAAGTGACAATGGCGTCCATGTCATGGTCGGCACCCTGTTCCACATCTTCATAGTTGATCCGGAACTTGTAGTACGGCCGGCCACCGTTGACGGAGGTATCCTTATTCGACGAATCCGTGTTTTTGATCACGTCGATATAAAAGTCTACGAGCTGGTTTGTGGGTTGGAATTTGCCCTGAGTTTTGTCAACGCCGTAGCCATCGACTGACTTCGCAAACGGGATGATCGTGATGGCACTTGACGCATCAATCGGAATTTTCACTTTGGGCAATGGGGATGCCATCGCCACGACAAAAGTCTGGACTTTCTGTTCCCCTTTGACGGCGTTAACGTCGTTGATCCGGGCCCAGCGCGCAACGCCAGCCGAGTAATACGAGCCTTCCTTGGTGGGCTCTTCCGGCGCCAAACCGCGGATGCTGCTGAAGCCGGAGACATCCTTGGCGGTAGGAGCGCCATCTTTCAGGCCGCCTGACTGGCCGATGAAATACTTGGTTCCGCCTAATCCCTCGCTGGCCCAGATCTTGTCGACTTCGTCATCGACTTTTAGGCCGGGAAGACCTCCTGAGAGACCCGTGCCAAAATTGCTATTGACGTTCGGTAGCTCGTCTGAGTCATAGGATGGGTAAATGTCACTGATGGTCAGCATGAAAGGTTTTGCGCAGTATTTGGCGCCGCCACCGCCTTGTGACTTGGCTTTGTAGGGGTCTTTCCAGCTTGCGACGGGCAGCTTGAGCGTGCTTTCTTCGCCCGCGTTCTGGCCTGTCAGGTAGTTAGAGGTTGCGCTGGCGCCCGCAAAATAGCGCACCGTCTCGTACATCATCTCCCCCACTGGATTGCCCCACATCTGGCAAGTGCCGTTGGGCAGGGGCTTATCGGTTATCCAGCCGCACTCGTAAGACAAGTCACTCTTGAAGCCCGTGCTCTTGAGGCGGTTGATAGCGTTGACGATGGCGGCATCATTGTCCGCCTGCAACTTGAACTGACCGGTGCCAGTGTCGATCTCGTCGGTAAAAATACCAACGTTCTTTCGTAGCACGCCACCCGATTTGTTGTTTGCGTAGCTTCCGGTGAGCAGACCGAAGTGCATGCTCTCGTTCTCGCCGTACTTCTGCAGAAGACCGGTCGGCTTGTAGCCGCCGCCAGAATACTTTGTACACACGCCATCCAGCACGCCGGAGACGCAGACCTTCACCCGGACGGTATAGTCGGTGAGCGTGCCCGTGCAGTTCTCTTCGCCGCTGCCAATCTTGGCACACTTGTCACCCCCTACTGGACGCTCTTTCGAGAGCCACTCCCAGATGCGGTGGGTGGCGTTCTGGCGTAGCCGGAGCAAGGGCGTGGTTTGCCCATAAAGGGTCAGGTTTGCAAACAAATGCCGCTTGCCAGATGATGGTTTGGCCAAGGGCGTGTATTTGGAGATGTCGTAGCCATTTGCTGCGACGCTGGTGTACTCTTTTCCCCAAGAGTGAGCGTCTTGCGGTATGTAGGCGCGTTCCAGCACGGTTTCTGTTGCAGTGTCCGTTGAGCGATAACCCCCGTAAAGCACGCGACGCAGCGCATCCATGCGGGAGGTGGTCAGATAATTCAGGAAATTGCCGCTCCAGGCGCCGGAACACTCCATGCTAGGCGACTTGGCGCTCGGCTCGAAGCGGACGCTGCTGCTTACATAGTTGTAACAGGTCTTCGAATCAAAGTAGCCGAGGTACTCCATGGTCGGCTTGAAACTGACCTCTGGAATGCCATCGCCATCCAGATCAGAGGCGTCGTTGTAGGCTTCGTAATACAGCTTGTGGTCGCGCTGCATGACCAGCATCATCAGCGGCGGTGCGCTCGTACCCAGAAACAGGGGTTTCTGTGAAGGAGCAGCCGAGACTTCTACGCTACTCAGCGTGAGTGCAAGAGCGCCTAGCAGGAAAATTTTGGTATGCGTATTCATGATTAATCCTCTCTGATAATGGCACCCTGCACGATCACTTCAGAGCGATCGGTCGCGCCGCGCGACATTGCGGTGATGCGATAGACGCGCTTTACTGGTACTCCAGTCAATTTTGGGCCATCCTGCACTTCCATATTCTCGACGACGTAGTGGGGCTGCTCACTGATGCCTGACATCTGGGTAGCAGCGATCGACTTGCTTCCCCATGCGTACTCTGACCAGTAGGAAAACTCAGAAACCGGCTTGTAGCTAGTATCAAGAAAAGTCTTGATCTGCCCAGAGTAACCCGGCTTCGTTCCGTCATAAGGCTCCACGTGAAGCTTTGATGCCATGGCCTCGCGGAGGGCGGCTTCAGCCGACTGGAAGGCAATATTGCTGTCTCGCAGATTGCCAGCCATGCGTTCTTCCAGTGCAGACGTTCGCATTGCAGCTATGCCCAGCAAGGTCAGCATGACGAGAACCACCAAGCCGACCACAAGGGCTGCACCGGATTGACGGGTTTTCGCGCGAGAAAGGAGAGCGGAGTTCGGTTTCATATGCAGCCCTAACCTGCGCGGTTGCGCAAAGCAATAATTGTTGAGATCTGACGACGCATCCGCCGGTCCTTCGTACCCCCAGCGTTGCTTTGCGCAATGGTCGCAACAGAGTCCTCTGGCGAGACGAACGTCAGGGCGAGGCTCACACTGAGAATATCTTTCCAGCCGTTGGGGGTTCCCGTCGGGACCGCGTCTGCGGTGAGGTAGGTGTCCGCTGAAAAATTCCCGTCCGTGTCGATGCCGTAGCTGACTTGCATGTCATCTACGCCCTCGGCGATCTCCTGTGCGACTCCGTCACTGCGCAGTACGAACAATGACGGTACGCCTGAGGCATTATTCGAGACATAGTACACGCGTGAAGCGAGCCTTCTCAGCTCCCCAGCTACCTTATAGAAAGCGCCCATTTTTGCAGCACCATTGTTTCCAGGCGTCTGGGCTCCCGACCCATAATTCACAACGTCCAGTCCGGAATTCTGCGCGACTGAAATAGCCTGGAACACTCGGGCTTGCGTGCAATTGTTGACTACGAGAAAATCTCCAGCGGCAATTCCGCTGCGTCCAGACAAAGAAAACGTAAGATTGGTGGGGTCTTGATCGATTACGGGCCCGCCGCCTTCCTGGCTACTTCGTACTGTCAAGATGTCACGCCCTGTCAGGGGGGCGACTATCGCCGGATCTGGCGTCTCATTCCAAGCCGTATTGCTGATTGCCTCGTACCCGTACACCGCATTGTCAAACGCCCATAATAGCCTGTTCGCGTTGTTGAGCATGTTTGTTACCTGCACCTGCTGTCCTGCACAGCCGTAAAACGCTGTCTGACGAATGTCGCGTGTCAGGGTGTCGAATGCCGTCCGGACGTTCTCCTGTACTCGAGCAAGGTTGTCGTTGGCGCGGAAGGTCTGTTTCGAAGAAAGATAAATCGCGCTGACTGCCGCGAGAATCAGCAGGCCGAGCGCCATCGCGATCATAAGTTCAACGAGCGTAACGCCACGCGCGCCAGCGCGTTGAGAAAGACGTGTGTGGCGGCTCATAGACGGCTCCTTAACGAGAAGGTGCTTGGCGTACCGATCCCTTTGTTTTCGTCCCAGGAAATGACGATAGTCACCTGGTTTGAGGCGCCAACATCAATTGAGCCGTCGCCAGAAGGCAGGCGTGCCTTGATTTCATCTAGCCAGCGTTTCACATCGGCTTCCGCGAAAGAGGCGCCGGAGGGCGTGGGCGAGCCCAGTGTTCGGTCATAGGCTTCCTTGACCGCCAGTGCGCGGTTCGAACGCATTGAGTCGAGAATGTTGTAGGCGAGAATCGATGCATGCGACCTGTCCATTGCGACCTTGTTGCTGCTCAGCCCGGTAATCAGCAGGGCAGAGAAGCCCAGTATCCCGAAGGACACCACGACCAGGGTGACGAGGATTTCAATCAGTGTGGCGCCGCCTTGCCGTGTTTTGCGAGAAGCGCAGAGGTGGTGGCTCATGGACATGTTTTCCTCCCCGTGGATGCGCGGCCCGTTGCACCAAATGTGGTTTCCCTCCCCTCTTTCAGCTTGCCCGAGCATATTTCGAACACTGCGCCGGTGGAAACGACATTTCCCGATGCAACGCCGCTCGCTTGGCCGCTGCGATTGAATACGACACCCCGCTCGTTGGCAGTGTTCGGCGTCAGTTTTATGCTGGAAGGCTGAGCCGGGAAGGCGCGCAAGAGCTCTTCACCGCTGTCTTTGGTGTTGCTGCCGTTCTTGTCGACGAACACGATCCAACCGTCGGTCCACGTGCTACCCGTGCTGCAGGTGGGCACAGCGTCGTTCGGGTTGGAAGAATTGCACACCATGACGGGCAGGCCACGTAACACTGCCTCCGAGCGGGCAAAGGTGGCTGACGACACTAGCAAGTTGGTTGTCGTCGCGATTTCATTGCGTAAAATCATGTCGCGCATCGACGGCACGGCAATGCCCACCAGGATCGCCAGCACGGCGAGCGTGATCATGAGTTCAACAAGGGTGAATCCAGCATTCGTTTTCATGGTGACAGCGTGGCGGCTGCGTGAGGTAATTACAACTGTGTGGGGATGAGCGGGAAATTTGCGCGGACGGGTGGGCTGAGTCGCGTGTGCGCTCGGTTTTTCTTTAGTGCCGCGACTCCAACGGAGTTGAGCTATTCGCACCTTTGCCTTAGAATGCGCGCCTTCGCTGCTGTAGCTCAGTCGGTAGAGCAACTGATTCGTAATCAGTAGGTCACCAGTTCGATTCCGGTCAGCAGCACCAAATTCCCGCCAAAAGGCTGTGTCGTGAGGCACGGCCTTTTTTGTTGTGTTCAGCCTGCCGCTAGGTATAGTGGGATTCATTGAATCAGCTTCCTGTGGCGAATAATTCTGTGTCAGATCTTGACGACGACCTGCATCTACCGATGCGCGAGGGTGAGCTCGAACGCTGCTTTCATTGTGGGCAGGACGTGCCGTTTGGTACATCTCTGTCTGTTCAGATGGACGGTCAGACGCGACGAGTGTGCTGCGTCGGCTGCCAGGCGGTGAGTAGTGCGATCATCAATGGCGGCCTTGCTGATTACTATCGGCGTCGCGAGGCGTTTCCCGAGGCCTCGGTGGCGGATTTCTCGGGCCCGCTGAAGGAGCTGGGGCTCTACGACCAGGAAGATTTCCAGAAGGCGTTTGTGCTGCCGGTTGGTGACGGTGAGCGCGAGGCCGATCTGATTCTGGAAGGGATTAGTTGCGCGGCCTGTGTGTGGCTCAACGAACGCCACATTCTGTCCTTGGCCGGTGTGACAGCGGTTCAGGTGAATTACGCGACTAGGCGTGCACGGGTCCGCTGGCGAGTCAACGACATCCGGCTTTCGCAGATACTGGCGGCGATCGCGGCAATAGGCTATCGCGCCTATCCATTTGACCCCGAGCGCTTTGAGAACATTGCGAGGAAAGAGCAGCGAACTGCCTTGCAACGCCTGTTTGTCGCCGGATTCGGAATGATGCAGGTGATGATGTATGCCTACCCAGCCTATATCGCTGCTGACGGTGAAATGAGTGCTCAGACCGCTAGTCTCCTGCGCTGGGCGGGGTTGGTTCTTACCGTTCCGGTGATGTCCTATTCTGCATCGCCGATTTTCGTTCGCGCCTGGCGCGGGATGCGCGAGCTGCGCCTCGGCATGGACTTCCCGGTTGCGCTTGGGCTGGGGCTCTCGTTTGCCGCGAGTGTGTGGGCGACAGCGTGGGGCGGCGGGGAGGTCTACTTCGATTCGGTCACGATGTTTGTTTTCTTCTTGTTAGGTGGCCGATATCTGGAAATGCTTGCCAGACAACGTGCCGCACGTACGGGGGACGCCCTTGGGCGAGTTGTTCCGCAGTTTGCGCGGCGGCTGTCACCGTCGGGCGAGCTTGAAGAACAGGTGCCCGCCAGCAGCATCCTTGCGGGTGACCAAGTGATCATTCGCCCCGGCGAAGTCGTCGTTGTAGACGGACTTGTTCGGTCGGGCGAGAGTGAAGTAGATGAATCCTGGCTGACTGGAGAGAGCGTTCCAGTACCCAAAACTTGTGGGGATGCCGTGCTTAGCGGCTGTTTGAATGGTTCAGGAAGCCTGGTTGTTGAGGCCCGCCAAGTGGGAGAGTCGACACAGTTCGCCGTGGTACGGCGTCTGATAGAGAGGGCCTCCGCAACACGTCCGCGCATTGTTGTTCTGGCGGATCGTATTTCGGCATATTTTACATGGGTGTTGCTGGCGCTCGCTGTCGGGACTGTGCTTTGGTGGTGGAGAGTCGATGCAGCACAAGCGCTGCCTGTGCTGGTTTCGGTGCTGGTTGTCAGTTGCCCGTGCGCATTGTCTCTGGCTACACCCATCTCTATGACTATCGCCGTACACGTGCTTGCGAGAAGGGGGGTTTTGGTAACACGGCCGCATGCCATCGAGACCCTCGCCTCGGCACGGCACTATGTTTTTGATAAGACAGGGACGCTGACTGAAGGGCGCCAGCAGCTGGAACAGGTTTTGTGTCAGCCGGGCTTTGAACCAGCGACCGCGCTTTCTATTGCGGCTGCTTTGGAAGAACATTCCGAGCATTCGTTGGCGCGGGTGTTGACGGCAGAGGCCGAGCGTTGCGAAAGCGCTCTCGACGTTCGGGTGTTTCCAGGGAAAGGCGTGACCGGGACAGTTAAGGGTATTCGGTACGCGCTGGGCAGTGGCGCTTTTGTAGAGTCTTGGTGCGGGTCAATCCGACCTGATCGTTTGATGCGACAGGATGAGACAACGCAGGCCTTTCTCGCGTCAGAGTCGACTTGGGTGGCGAAGTTTTCGTTTTCCGACAAAATTCGTCCTGTGGCAGGTCGAGTGGTCCGCGCGTTGCAACAGCAGAATTGTCAAGTGTCGATGCTGAGTGGTGACAGTGAGGCGCCTGTTCGCTCAGTCGCACGTCAGCTCAAGATCGAAAATGCGCACGCCGCTTTGTTGCCTGAAGAGAAGCAGGCGCTCATGCGGCGCTACCAATCGGCGGGCGATACGGTGGTGATGGTTGGAGACGGGGTGAATGACGCGCCGGCCATGGCCCAGGCGCACGTATCTGTTGCAATGGCAGGTGGAACCGAGTTGGCACGAAATCAGGCCGACATCATCCTGCTGGCAAATGACTTGCGCCGACTGGAGTGGGCGAGAGGTGTTGCGACAGCGAGTATGGTGGTGGTGCGCCAGAATCTGTTTTGGGCGCTTGCGTACAACTTGTCTGTGATTCCTGCAGCGATGATGGGTCTCGTCACACCTTGGTTTGCGGGTCTGGGTATGGGCTTGAGCTCGGTTCTCGTGGTCTTGAACGCGCTGCGAATTTCCGTGAAGGGAGAACAGTTGTGGAAAACAGTCTCTACATCTTGATTCCCTTGTCTTTGGTGCTGGTGTTCGTCATCGCTGCGCTGTTTTGGTGGTCTGTGCGAAGTGGTCAATACGACGATTTGGAGGGGCCAGCCTACCGGTTGCTCTTCGACGACAATGACTCCACGAAAAACGATGACGTCGCGCGGAGCAAGGAAGCGCGCCGCTCTATCGCACCGGGCGGGCGCCAATAGTAATACTTTGGTGGGGAGGCTTGACCTTCATCAAGCTCATTCTGCGCGCGCAGTTCATACTGAACTCGTGCTGATCACTGCATCAGCGACGAGGTTGGGTTTGGCCCTCCTCGTGCAGTCTCTCTGTTGGGGTTGGGGGTGCGCTTGTCGCACCCTTTTTTTGTTTACGCGTTCCCCCTCAACTACAAATCCATGTCGCCTGTGATAGCATTTGCGATAGCGCAAGTTCTGGCTTGATGTGCGTCAAGCGACAGGAAGTTCGTTGCTCCGTCAATGGGCAGATGTCGGCGAGCCAAGCTCAACATTGCGGCCAGGTTCTGGCTGCTGCGCAGGTTCCACATTTTCTCCAAGGACGAGGTGGCTTATGCAATCCCAAGCGAGTTACGACTACGCGGTCGTACGCAAATTTGCCATCATGACGGTTGTGTGGGGGATCGTCGGCATGTTGGTCGGTGTAATTATTGCCGCTCAACTGGTATGGCCCCAGCTCAACTTTCACGAGTGGTTGCATTTTGGGCGATTGCGCCCGCTCCATACCAACGCGGTGATTTTTGCGTTTGGCGGCTGTGCGCTGTTTGCGACGTCTTACTTCGTCGTGCAGCGAACGTGCCACACCTCCCTGTTTGCTCCGTGGTTGGCTGAGCTGACCTTCTGGGGATGGCAATTGATCATTGTTCTGGCTGCAGTTACCTTGCCTTTGGGTATTACGACAGGTAAGGAGTATGCGGAGCTGGAATGGCCGATAGACATCCTGATTACCGTGGTGTGGGTCGCTTACGCGGTGGTGTTTTTCGGGACGATCGTCAAGAGAAAAACGCCTCACATATATGTTGCGAACTGGTTCTACGGGTCATTTATTCTTGCGGTAGCCGTGCTGCATCTGGTGAATTCCGCGGAAGTCCCTGTTTCGCTCTGGAAGTCCTACTCCGCTTACGCGGGGGTTCAGGATGCGATGATTCAATGGTGGTATGGGCACAACGCGGTCGGTTTCTTCCTGACGGCGGGCTTTCTCGGGATGATGTACTACTTTGTCCCCAAGCAGGCTGAGCGGCCGGTGTACTCCTATCGGCTCTCCGTTGTCCATTTCTGGGCCCTGATTTTTACCTACATGTGGGCCGGACCGCACCACCTTCACTACACCGCGCTGCCGGACTGGGCTCAGTCTCTCGGGATGACTTTTTCGCTGATCCTTCTGGCACCTAGCTGGGGTGGGATGATCAACGGGATCATGACGCTGTCTGGCGCTTGGCATAAGTTGCGTACAGATCCGATTCTCAAGTTCCTCGTGACGTCGCTCTCGTTTTATGGAATGTCGACTTTTGAGGGGCCGATGATGTCGATCAAGACCGTCAACGCGCTTTCCCACTACACCGACTGGACGGTTGGCCACGTTCATTCCGGGGCGCTCGGCTGGGTAGCGATGATTTCGATTGGAGCGGTTTACTATTTGCTGCCTCGCATGTACGGCAAGAACGAAATGTACTCGACACGTTTGATCACGCTGCACTTCTGGGTCGCTACGGTTGGCGTCGTTTTGTACATCGCCTCCATGTGGATTGCAGGCGTGATGCAAGGCTTGATGAGCCGCGCTGTCAACGGCGATGGAACGCTGACGTACGCGTTCGTCGAGACCGTGAAGGCGTCCTATCCGTTCTGGACGATTCGCTTGTTGGGTGGCGTCCTGTTCCTGGTTGGTATGCTCATCATGTTCTACAACATGGTTCGAACGATCGCAGGGCAGAAAGCCGTGAATGCGCCAGTACTCGCAGTTTCTGCGGCTCACTGAGGGGTGAGACATGAAATTAAACAACGAATTGATTGAAAAAAGTGTTCCCTTGCTCGTCGTGCTCACCCTGCTGGTGATTAGCGTTGGCGGCTTGGTAGAAATCGTGCCACTGTTTTTCCAGAAATCTACGACAACGCCTGTAGCGGGGCTGAAACCCTACGATCCTGTTCGTCTGGTTGGGCGGGATGTTTACGTTCGTGAAGGCTGCTACAACTGCCACTCTCAGATGATTCGTCCGTTTCGTGCCGAGACGGAACGGTATGGGCACTACTCAGTTGCGGGGGAGTTTGTCTACGACCATCCTTTCCAATGGGGGTCAAAGCGAACTGGGCCTGACCTCGCTCGTGTTGGGGGGCGCTACTCAGATAACTGGCATCGCACACATCTGCTGAATCCGCGAGACGTCGTGCCTGAGTCAAATATGCCTGCTTTCCCTTGGCTGGATCGTCCGGTTCAGACGAGCGATATCGAAGCGAAAATGAAAGCTCTGCGTGCTGTAGGTGTGCCGTACGCTGACGAAGAGATAGCCGGAGCGCGCAAGCAGCTTGAGGGAAAGTCTGAGCTAGACGCGTTGATCGCATATCTCCAAGGCATGGGCACGCAGATCAAGAGTACTCAGTAAGGAGCTTGCTGATGGATATCAACACGCTTCGATCGGTGCTGACTGCACTGGCTTTGGGTTGTTTTCTGGCTATAGCTTTTTGGGCGTATAGCAAGGGGGCGCGCAAGGGGTTTGATGAAGCTGCCCTGCTGCCCTTCAGTGACGATGACGGGCTGCCCGAAAAGCGCGAGCCTGTCGACAACAGGGGATGATGCATCATGAGCGATTTTGTCAGCGACTTCTGGCATTACTACGTCACGGGACTTGTGGTTCTCAGCGTGGCATTTTGTATCTGGATTCTGGCCTCCAATATGACAAGGCGGAGTCCTGGTCCTGTCTCGCTCCACGACCATATTTGGGATGAAACCCTTCAGGAATACAACCATCCGCTACCAAGGTGGTGGATGTACTTGTTTTGGCTGACCTTGTTCTTTGCGATTGGATACTATTTTCTGTATCCGGGGCTTGGCAACTTGCCGGGAAAAATCGGCTGGACGTCTGTTGGGCAGTATCAAGAAGAGATGAAAAAGGCCGACGAGCAGTTCAAGCCTATTTATGACAAATACTTGAAGCAAGACTTGCTCGCTGTCGCTGTGGACCCGGAAGCTCAGGCCATGGGGCAGAGGTTGTTTTTGACCTATTGTGCGCAATGTCATGGTGCCGATGCGCGTGGCGCGAAGGGGTACCCGAACCTGACGGATGGTGATTGGCTTTACGGCGGCGACGCTGCCACTGTCAAGGCGACTATCGTCGGTGGGCGTCAGGGGGTAATGCCTGCGTTAGGTGGCGTACTGGGTGCAGAAGGCGTGAAAGATGTAGCCAACTATGTCAGATCGCTGTCAGGTCTGGCGCACGATTCCTTGCGCGCACAACGTGGCAAAGATGCATTCATGCAGAACTGTGTGGCGTGTCACGGACCGGAGGGTAAGGGAAATCAAGCGCTAGGTGCTCCGAACCTTACAGACCGCGTCTGGCTGTATGGTTCCTCCGAAGCGACGATTGTCGAGACCGTCTCAAAAGGGCGGCAGAACCAGATGCCGGTGTTTAAGGACTTGCTGGGAGAGCCCAAGATTCATTTGCTTGCAGCTTACGTGATCGGGTTGTCCAAGAATCAGGACAAGCAGTAGCCTACTTCTCGGCTGTTCGAGCAAAAGGCGGCCTCGTGCCGCCTTTTTCGTTTAGAGTACTTTTTGATTGTGCCGTCTTCTGAAAATCGGCACGGATGATTAGTTGAGGAGGCGTTATGGAACCAGGAGCCCAGGAGACCTTGTATGAGGTCCGACAGAAAATTTATCCGCGGGCTGTTTCCGGCGCTTTTGCCCAATGGCGATGGGCGATGGTATGGATCACCCAGCTGGTCTTCTACGGTTTGTGCTGGCTGCCATGGAACGGTCGGCAGGCTGTTCTATTTCACTTGGCCGAACGGAAGTTTTACGTATTCGGACTCGTACTCTGGCCACAGGATGTTTTCTATCTGGCTGTGCTGCTCATCATTTCTGCCTACGCGTTGTTTTTGTTTACCGCAGTAGCCGGGCGCTTGTGGTGCGGATTCGCCTGCCCACAAACGGTGTACACCGAAATATTCCTGTGGGTCGAACGACTTGTGGAGGGGGATCGAAACAAGCGCATGAAACTTGACTCCGCCCCGAACAGCCTTCGCAAAATTGGGCTCAAGGTGCTCAAATACGCGGTCTGGATACTGTTGTCGATTTGGACAGGTATCACATTTGTCGGTTATTTCACGCCAATACGTGAAGTTGTCGGAAATTTGGCGGGTTTTGAGCTGAGCGGGTGGGAGGCATTTTGGTTGTTTTTTTATAGCGCTTTTACCTATTTGATGGCAGGGGTGATGCGCGAGCAGGTATGCAAGTACATGTGTCCGTATGCCCGATTTCAGAGCGTAATGTTCGATTCCGATACGCTCGTGATTACGTACGACCGAGAACGTGGCGAGACTCGCGGGGCACGAAAAAAGGGCGAAGCGTATCGAGAGCAGGGATTGGGGGACTGTGTCGATTGCGGGATATGTGTGCAGGTGTGTCCCACGGGCATCGACATAAGGAACGGACTTCAGTACGAATGTATTGGCTGTACAGCCTGCATTGATGCGTGTGATCAGGTGATGACCAAGATGGAGTACCCCCGTGGGTTGATTCGGTACTCAACCGAAAATGCACTGAAGCAGCACTGGGGGCGGAGCGAGATTCTCAGGCACGTATTTCGTCCCCGTATTCTGATGTACGTGGCTGTGCTCGGCGCAATATGCATTGCGTTCATGTGGGGGCTTTTCTCTCGCGACGAGATACGTGTGGATGTCATCAAGGACCGGACGATACTGAGTCGGGAAGTTGAGGGCGGGCTGATTGAAAACGTCTACATCCTGCAGTTGATGAATATGGGTGAGCAGCCGAAACAGCTGCATCTATCTGTTGAGGGGCTTCCTGGCATCGCGCTTGATGGGCCGCAGATAGTGCCTGTCGACGCTTCGCACAACAAGACAGCGACCGTGCGAGTGCGTGTCCCGATGGATGACGTGGGTAAGGGCTCTCACGAGATATTTTTTGTGATCAGCGCTGATGACGGTAATCAACCACTCATTCTGCGTGAGAAGGCGGTGTTCATTTCGCCGTGAGGAGACGACGTGTTGGCTGGCAACAAGAGAATTCAGAGCATTCTGCAAAATCCGTGGCCATGGGCGTTATTCGGGCTTCCTGCGCTGACCATGGTCGCGGGCGTCATAACGATAGTATTGGCCGTACTCTCCGAGGATGGATTGGTCGCGGACGACTATTACAAGCAAGGGTTGGCGATCAATCAGGCTTTGGCCAGAGATGAGGCGGCAAAGCGCTATGGCCTGCGTGCTACCGTCGCCCTGAGCGAAGGGAGCATTCGCGTGAGTCTAATTGGCAATGGGGAGTACAGGTTGCCGGAAAAGTTGGCGATGCGGTGGATGCATCCGACCCAAGCCGGTTCCGATCGAACAGTTGCCTTGACCAGGCAGCAGGACGGCGCTTATGTGGTCGAGGTGCCGATGCTTGCCGTCGGCCGCTGGAATGTGTCCATAGAAGACCCGTCTCGTGAGTGGCGACTGGTCGGCTCCGTGGCGATCCCCTATACCGGGATACTTGAGTTGGCCCCTTGAGCATGGCCTTGCGGGCTGTGCTACTTAAGCCTCAGACCGGATGGTGTCTGGACGCGATACGCCACTAACTCGCGGCGTCTTGCCGCTTCAGCTCGGAGCGTGATTCAACAACGCCTTGAGACCTTCGGCGTTCAAAATCCGGATGTATTTTTGCTGTACGCCGATGAGTCCTTCATCATGAAATTTCGAGAAGGCGCGGCTAACCGTTTCAAGCTTGAGTCCTAGGTACGAGCCAATTTCCTCTCGCGTCATTCGGAGATGAAATTCCGAAGCTGAGTAACCACGGACACGCATACGTTGTGACAAGTTGAGCAAGAATGCGGCGATACGTTCTTCGGCGCGCATGGAGCCAAGAAGGATCATGAGGCTTTGGTCGCGCACAATCTCCCTGCTCATGAACTTGTGGAACTGTTGCTGTAGCGACTTGATGTGACGAGACAGCTCTTCGAGCTGGTCGTAGGGCATGATGCAAATCTCGCTGTCTTCCAGCGCTGTGGCATTGCACACGTGGTAGTCGTTGCTGATGCCATCCATCCCGATGATTTCACCGGCCATATGAAAGCCGGTTACTTGCTCCAGGCCTTCTTCGGTGAGGATGTCTGTCTTGAAAAAACCGATCCTGATCGCATACAGCGCTTCGAACGGGTCTCCCGCGCGGAAAATTTGTTGCCCCCGCTTAATTTTGCGGCGGATCACGAAATCATCCAGTTTATGGAGGTCTTCGTTATCAAGGCCAACGGCAAGACACAACTCTCTCAGACTGCACTGAGCACAGGCAGCCCGGATATTGCTCGAAGTCAGGGGAATTGGATATTTCTGGTCCACGGCAGTGAGTTTACCCTGCCTATTGACCAACATCAACGTAATTGGAGACTATCTCTGCGATGTTCTCTCGCTGCACTGGGATCCTGCCGTGTCCGCCTCTGTTTTGTTCGACCCTGACTTGATTCGTCGGTTTGATGTTCCAGGACCGCGATATACCTCCTACCCCACCGCCGACCGCTTTATCGGCGAGCTTGGCAGCCAGGAAGTCGTTGATCAGCTCTCCCTCCGTGCGAGGAAGAAAAGTCCTCATCCGCTATCACTGTATTTTCACATTCCGTTCTGCAACACGATCTGCTACTACTGCGCCTGCAACAAGATCATCACCAAAGATCGTAGCGTATCAGAACGCTATCTGAACTATCTCGAGCGCGAGATGGACCTGGTTGCCACCGCGCTCGGCGATGATCGCTTGGTGTCTCAGATGCACTGGGGTGGGGGGACGCCGACGTTCTTGCCTGCTTCCGAGGTCTCCCGCCTCATCGCCGCAATCAAGTCGCGCTTTCAATTGCAGGAAGCTGGGGAGTACTCGATTGAAATCGATCCTCGCAAGGTCTCAGCGGAGACTGTTCAGATGCTGGCGGATCACGGATTCAACAGAATGAGTCTTGGGATACAAGATTTTGATCCCGCCGTGCAGCGAGCCGTCAACCGCACGCAGACAGTCGATGAGACGGTGCTGGTGATGAAGGCAGCGCGAGAGTCCGGGTTTCGATCGGTCAGCGTGGATTTGATCTACGGCCTGCCACTTCAGACTCAAGAGCGCTTTGCGCGGACGCTGGACATTGTTTTGTCCATGACGCCTGATCGGCTCTCTCTATACAACTACGCGCACCTTCCGACCAGGTTCATGCCGCAGCGGCGGATCAACGCCGCTGATTTGCCCGACCCCGAGGAGAAACTTGCAATCCTGGCTATGGCTATCGAGAAGCTGGGCGCTGCGGGCTACGTCTATATCGGTATGGATCATTTTGCCCGTCCCGACGATGAACTCGCTATCGCTCAACGGCAAGGCAGCCTGCAGCGCAACTTTCAGGGCTACTCGACTTACGCTGAGTGCGACATGCTGGGCTTCGGCGTGTCGTCGATAGGACCGGTTGACGGCCTCTACATCCAGAATCAGCGCGAGATAGATCATTACTATGCAGCGCTGGATGCTGGCGTGCTGCCGGTGATGCGGGGCTGGCGCATGAGTGAAGACGATCAGCTTCGAGCCTCCGTCATTCAGACGCTGATGTGCAATTTCCGGCTGTCAGTGCCGGAGTTTGAGCAGAGAATGGGCAGGCGCTTCAATGAAGTATTTGCGCAAGAACTCGATGAACTAGCGAGTCTGGCGGACGCCGGGCTTGTCGAGTTGAGTGATGACGCGCTTGTCGTGACGATGCGTGGCCGGATGCTGGTGCGGATTGTCGCAATGGTCTTCGACGCGCATTTGCGTGCAGACCGAGCACAGCGCCGATACTCACGCGTGATCTGAGGCCGCCTGAGGCGCTTTGCGAAGCGCAGCCTCAGGGGGCCGGGCGGGGACAGGATGCTAGGATTTCTGGGCGTCGGCGGTGCATTTTTTGACGAAGCTGTTTTTGGCGGCTCCCGCCAGCTTCTTTTCAGCCGCTTGCGCGTCACAGTTCTCTGTCGCGCCCTTTTTCGCTGCATCAGCCTCGCACTTCTTCATGAAGCTGTTTTTTGCGGCGCCAGCAAGTTTCTTCTCGGTTGCGCGAGCCTCGCAACTGGCGTCAGCCGCAAATGCCCAGTTTGAGACTAGCAGCGTCGAGAGAACGGCCAAAAGCAGTTTCTTGTACATGATCAAATCTCCGTTGTGGTATGCCAAATGGCCGGGACGATTCTAGTCTTCTTCTGGACAGAATGCGCTGACCGGAAAGGCTAGTTACGTTGCTGCTCAAGCGTGAAGCTGGCTTGCTGGTCTTGAGCAAGAAGACTGCTCAGCTGCGGCATGCTCTCTTGCAGCAAGGCATGCAGTGTCCACGGCGGGTTGATGACGAACATGCCGCTCCCGCACATGCCATGACCTTGCGTCGCAGGGGCACGCACCGAGAGGCTGACGTGGAGCCAGCTCTCACATGGCAGAGCCTTCAAACGCTTGGGCATCTGGGCAGACTCCAGCTTGGGAAGCTGCGGGTACCAGATGGCGTAGGTGCCAGAGGAAAATTTCTGCAGGGCTTCTCGTAGTGTGTGAATCACGCGCGAGTAATCTTCTCTGAGCTCGTAAGAAGGGTCCATCAGCACCAGCCCGCGCCTCGACGAAGGAGGGAGTAATGCTTTCAATGTGGTGAAACCGTCATCGGCGTAAACGATGACCCGCTTGTCGTCCTGCCCAAGCTTGTGAGCCAGAATCTGATGGTCGGAGCTGTGAAGCTCGAATAACCTCAGCCGGTCCTGTTCTCGCAGCAGCATCTGTGCAATGCGGGGCGAGCCGGGATAGTAGCGAAGGCGTTGGCCGCTGTTCTCCGCACGCACGATGGCCAGATAGTCCACGATGAGCGGGGACACAGAGTCAGTCCGCTCCCAAAGTCGCCCGACGCCGTCGCGAAATTCGCCCAGCTTCTCGGCGTGTTCAGTCTCCAGAGAGTAGCCACCTGCGCCCGCGTGCGTGTCAATCACAAAAAGCGGTTTGTCTTTCTGGCACAGGTATTTGATGAGCTGAATCCACACTGCGTGTTTCAGAACGTCGGCATGATTGCCGGCGTGATAGGAATGGCGATAGCTCAGCATTGGTGATAGAGGGTACTGCGGAGGTAAGGGAGTTCGCGCCGCGCGGCACGGGCGCTGCAGCCAGAAACTTGCGCTGGGCGTACTAACGCTCAGAGTTTACCGTCAGCGTACAGCTTCTCAAAGCGCTGCTCTTCACGGAGGTAGTGGTTGCTGCACTCAACGATGATGGCGTTGTCGCTCGGGTTATCGCACTTCTTCGGTTTTTTGTAGAAGCGCTGCCACGAGGCATCTCTGCGCTGGCGCTCCGCGTTCGCGGCCCGGGACGCCAGTGCGTCTTGAAGCTTGAGCTCACGCTTGACTCGCTCAAGCTCACTCTGCTCTTTCTCTTTCTTCAAACGTTCCTGCTTGGCGAGGCTCGCCAGCCGCTCTGCCTCGACCTGAGCCGCGTCAATTTCAGCGCTAGCAAGGGATTGTTCCACGACCACGGCCGTGCGCTTTACGGAGACCGCGGGAGGCGGGCTGCTGAGAAGTTTGTCGGCCCCGGCCTTGAGCCCGAAGACGACAAGCGCGCTGGCGACGGCCGCTACGAGCAGATGCTGAAAAGTCTTGCCGGTTTCGAGGTCAGACATGTCAGAGGCACGCAGAGTGATGGAAAGGCGAATCTTGCCGAAGGTTCCCAATGAGCGGCAAGTCTAAGTCCGGTTGTTGCACCCAGGCTTGCCATTCGTCAGGGAAATTCCAGCCTCATGGGGCGCAAAGCAGCGTGCGACGATATTATTCTGATAATAAACAAAATTATCGATCCAAAAGGGGCTGGTGTATGGTGGAAGGCAATAGCGAGAGCGACGTCGTATTCCCGCCTGCGTTACTCGGGCAGCGATGGACGGCGGCAGCCTGGCGTGCGGTGGCCGTGTTTGTCATCGGCTATGTCCTGCCGTTGCTTGTTCTCCGGGCCAGTAACTTTGGTTACGGTGTCCGCTGGGTTGCCATACTGCTGACCTACATGCTGGTGTCCCTGGCGATTTTCCGGTTTCTTGAAAGTCGATCGGCTGCGCGAATGGCCGTACTTGACATGAGTCCTGCTAATACGGAAATGCCACGGGCCGCGGCTGCGCTGGATCAGGTAGTCGATACCGGGCGCGAGACGGTTCATTCTGCGAGCAAGCCGGGCGACTGGTCGCTTGAACTCTTGAACCAGCTGGATTGGAAACGGATGACCGATCTCTGCCTGGCCTATTTCTCTGACCGCTTTCAATGCAAGGCGGGGGCCTTGGCGGAAGATGGCAGCGTGGAAATCCTGCTGTTCAAGGACTCGACGGAACGACCGGCCGGCCTTGTGCATTGTCGTGCCTGGGGCGAGCGCGAAATCACGCTTGAGACACTTGAAAACCTCTCCTTGAAAATGGCGCAGGGCTTGATAGCGAGGGGATTCTGCATGGGTTATGGCAGCTTCACGCCAGAGGCCAAAGAGTTCGCGAAGGCGCATGCGATATCCCTGATTGACGATGCGATGTTCCTTTCCATGCTCAAGCGCTTGCCTGACGAGCGCAAATCGCAACTGCTGGCGCTGGTAGTGGAAGGGGACTACACAGTGCCCACTTGCCCTGAGTGTGGTTTGAAAATGATCGTGCGTCAGCACGAGCAAGCCCGCTACTGGGGGTGCAGAGCCTATCCCCGCTGCAAAGCGGTATTGGCCATGCGTCAGCGGTATGTGCCGGCAAGCGCGTCAGCGCTCGCCCGATAGCGCTGTGTTGGGTGCCGGCATTTGGCGCGCGAGGTTTTTTTGGCGTCTTTTTGATTTGGCGTAGCCGGCGGGTTTATTTCAAGCGGGATTTGCCGTAGATTCGGGAAGAATCGAACGCGCTTAGCCCATGATAAACCGCTCTGAAATTCACGCAGCCTGGAACGCATTGGTCGTGGCCTGGAAGTCCGTCTGGCAGGCCAGTGCCGATATTGAGCGGTGGGCGGCGTTCATGCCCTACTGCGACCGGCTTGTCGGGCTGGCACGGGCCGACGGTGTCGTCGAGCTTGAACGGGCACTTGAGCCCCTGGCCTTGATGCTGTCTACCCTCGAAGCGCCGACCGATCAGGATAAGTCGGCCGTCGACCGATTGCTGGCGGAGGTCTTCGTTGTCGTCCGGCACATCATGAGTCCGGACTATCAATCCCAGGCGCAGATCCGGGCTGACGAAACGCACGCGCTGCCCGTCGTCGTCATGTTGACGCGTCGCCCTGAAGAAATGCGGGACGTGCTGGTGCAGCTTGAGCACTACGGCTACCACTTCGCGTGCTTTGAAGACTTTACCCAAGGCGTCCAGCATGCCTTGACGCAGCGGGTCACCGCTGTCGTGATGGATTTGCCGACTGGCGTGACGCAGGAAGACAAGCCGCTGATTGAAGAGCTCGTCCGTCACGGCATCAAGTGGTTTTGTCTGTCTGCGATGGGTGACTTCGCCTTGCGTCTGAAAGCCGTTCGCTGCGGCGCTCAGGGATTTTTCATTGCTCCCTTGTCGGTTAACGTGCTCGTTGACGCGGTCGATCCGCTGGCTTATGCGACCAAGGACGAGCCCTACCGGGTACTGATCCTGGATGATTCCCTGACGGTGCTGACATCAATCCAGCGCACGCTGGAGCAGTTCTCCAACATTCATCTCCGCACCTTGCGCACGCCACAGCACATTCTTGAGACGCTGATGGACTACTCACCCGACGTGTTGCTTCTCGACTTTCACATGGAAGGTTGCAACGGCTTGGAAGTGGCAAAAATCATCCGTCAGAACAAGGCTTTCGAGTCCGTGCCCATCGTCTTCCTGACCAGTGAGACGAGCGAAGAAATCCAGCTCGAAGCCATGCGCCATGGTGGCGATGATTTTCTGACCAAGCCGATCAGCCAGGCGCAGCTGGTCAATGCCGTTGTCAGCAAGGCCGAACGCTATCGCGGGCTACGCAAGCTGATGGTGGAAGACAGTCTGACCGGACTCTACAACCACGTGAAGACCAAGACTTTGCTGCAGCAGGGCCTGTTGCTCGGCGAGCGGCAGAACGCCCCGGTCAGCTACGCCATTCTGGATATTGACCACTTCAAGCGGGTGAATGACAGCTACGGGCACACGGTGGGTGACAAGGTGCTCAAGACGCTCGCCCGCTACCTGAAGCAGCATGTGCGCAAAGCCGATATCGTTGGCCGGTATGGTGGCGAAGAGTTTGTGGTGGTCTTCTTTGGTTCGTCTGCCGAGCAGGCTTACGAGAAACTTGACGAGATCCGCGACAGTTTCGCCAAAATTTATCACTCCTACGACGAAGGCATTTTCTCGGTCAGCTTCAGTGCCGGTCTTGCCCAGTACCCCGACTACTCGAACATGATGGAGCTGGTGGTTGCCGCCGATGAGGCGCTTTACCACTCGAAGCGCCAAGGGCGTAACCGGATCACCATCGCCCGGCGCCAGGCGAAGTCGTAGAGGCTTGCGCGATCCGTCGCAGGCGCCCGGATCACGGTCTCACCGTCAGATCATGAACAGACGCTTAGCGCGCGACCGGGCGTGCGGGGTCACTGCACCACTCGCTCCATGAGCCCGGATAGAGCGCTGCACCCGGCAAGCCTGCCTGCTCCATTGCCAGCAGATTGTGGCAGGCCGTAACGCCTGAGCCACACTGCGAAATAACCTGGGTCGGCGCGAAATCGCCCAGTGTTGCCAGGAACTCCTGGCGCAGGGTGGCGGCGTCCTTGAAACAACCATCCGGGCCGAGGTTATCGCGAAAACAGCGGTTTCTGGCGCCCGGGATATGTCCGCCTACGGGGTCCATCGTCTCGTTTTCGCCGCGAAAGCGATCCGGCCCTCGCGCGTCAAGCACGAGTTTCTCTTTCTTGTTGATGTTGGTGAGCACCTCGGCGGCGCTCACCTGACGCGTCAGTGGCACGTGTGCCTGCAGCGTGCCGGCGGGGCGAGCCGGCGGCGTATCCGTACTGATCGGGTAGTGGGTCGCCCAAGCCGGCCATCCGCCGTCGAGGACGGCGACTTTCTCATGGCCCAGCCAGCGCAGCATCCACCACAGTCGTGCGGCCATCATGCCGCCCGCGGCATCGTAAGCCACGACCTGCGTGCCCGGTGCGACACCCAAGGCTGCCAGCCTGGCTGCGAAGGCGTCGCGGTCGGGCAGGGGGTGGCGCCCGTTCTTCCCCGTTTTTCCGGCCGACAGATCCTCGTCCATGTGCAAGAAGATCGCGCCGGGGATGTGGCCAGCGCGATAGGCTGTGCGCCCTGCTTCAGTATCTTGCAGTTCGTGGCGGACATCGAAGACGAACCAGTCCGGCTTGTCGAAGTGGGCGGCCAGTTCGGCGGGCGCGATGAGCAGGGTGTGGGGCACGACGATCTCCTTGGACAAGGCCCGTATTGTGCCAAGTCCACCCGGTGCGCGGGAAGCCGCCGTTTGGCCATGCGCGAGCGCTACAATTCAGGCCCGTCGACGGAAGGATAAGCATGGAAGACCGCCTGATTGCCCTGGAAACCAAGGTGGCGCTTGGCGAAGACCAGATCGACGCCCTCAACCGCTGCGTGTATCGCATGCAGGAACAGATCGACCTGCTGCAGGAGCAGATTCGCGCACTGTATCGCCAGATGTGTGCCGGGACGGCGTCAGGAGCCGAACCGCGCGATCTGCGTGACGAGATTCCGCCCCATTACTGATGGTGAGAATCGGTCTGCTGTTGGTCATCCTTCTGATGGCGATTCCTCAGAAGGCATCGGCCTGGGGCGTGAAAGCACATGCCGCCATCGCCGATCTGGCGAGCACTGCGCTGACGCCGGCCGCGCAAGCAGACGTGGCTGTCCTGCTCGCGGCAGATCTGGACCGCGAGGGGCAGCCCTCGGGGCGGACGCGTCTCGCGGAGATTGCGGCGTGGGCCGACGAGATCCGCGAAGTTGCCGAGCCCGAAACCTATCGCGGCTGGCACAGCCGTGCCAATCCGGTGTGTGCCGAGACCCTGGCCAAATGCCGCAACGGCCACTGTGCAGATCAGCTCATTCGCCACTATGCAGCGGTCCTGAGTGATCGTCAGCAAAGCGTCCGCGCCCGGAATGAGGCCTTGAAGTGGGTTGTACATCTGGTAGGTGATCTGCATCAGCCCCTGCACGTCGGTGTCGGCCCGGATCGGGGCCTGCGCAGGGTGGTGCTCGGCGAGGATGCTGGCGCACGGCCACGCACCCTTCACCAGGTCTGGGACCGCGAGCTGGCCATCCTGGCCCTGGCGCGCGGCCCGCTCCAGCGACCGGTTCAGCAAGCGGCCTATACGCCAGCGGTTGTTGAGGTGTGGATGCGGGAAGCCCGCGAGGTTTCGCGCACGGTGGTGTATGCGTCCTTGCCTGGCGCCGGCTGCACGACCGTTGCTGCGGAAGGCCCCTGGCTGCTCGACGCGGCCTATCAGGCACGCGCTGTCGAGGCCATCCGGCTGCAGCTCGAACGTGCCGGCGCGCGCCTGGCTGCCTTGCTTAACGCCAGCTTGCAATGATTTTCGCCAGCATGCCTGCCGTGTCAGCGCAATCGCAATGCCGCGCGCCAGAAAGTCCCTTAAGCTTCAGGCTTCCACTGATTTGATCGCCGGCTGCCCCTGCAGCGAAAGGATTGTGTTTTGTCCGTCACACCAGCCACCCCCACTTCGGGTGCCACTACAAAGCCTCAGGAAACATCCTACAAAGTACTCGGCGCCATCAGCGTGTCGCATTTTCTCAACGACATGATCCAGTCGCTGATCTTTGCGATGTACCCGATGCTCAAGGGCGGCTTCAACCTCAGCTTTGCCCAGATCGGCCTCATCACCTTCACCTTCCAGGCCACCGCCTCGCTGCTGCAACCCCTGGTCGGCATGTATACCGATCGTCACCCGCAGCCATACTCGCTTGTGGTCGGCATGGCCAGCACCCTCAGCGGGCTGCTGCTGCTGGCCAATGCCACCACCTACCCGATGCTGCTGTGCGCCGCGGCGCTGGTGGGCAGTGGCTCCTCGATCTTTCACCCCGAATCGTCGCGTGTCGCGCGGATGGCTTCAGGCGGCAAACTTGGGCTGGCGCAGTCCGTGTTTCAGGTGGGCGGCAACGCCGGGACGGCACTCGGCCCCTTGCTGACGGCCTGGATCGTGATGCCAAACGGACAGCACAGTGTTGCCTGGTTTTCGCTTGCCGCGTTGCTGGCAATCGTCGTGCTCTGGCGCGTGGGCCAGTGGTATCAGGGCTTGCAGCGCCAAGGAGCCTTCAAGGCGAAACTGCGCCAGGGCGCCCGTGACAATGGCCTGTCTCGTGGCCGGATCGTGCTGGCGATCAGCGTGTTGCTGAGCCTGCTTTTCTCCAAGTATTTCTATCTGGCCAGCATCACCAGCTATTTCACCTTCTACCTGATTCACAAATTTCATCTCACCGCCGAGCAGGCGCAGATCCACCTGTTTGTCTTCCTGTTCGCGGTGGCCGCCGGCACCATCATCGGCGGGCCGGTGGGCGACCGGATCGGGCGCAAGCGCGTGATCTGGGTGTCCATTCTGGGCGTGGCGCCGTTTACCCTGCTCCTGCCGCACGTTGACCTGTTCTGGACCACCGTGCTGAGCTTCGTGATCGGGATCACGCTGGCGTCCGCCTTCTCGGCCATCATCGTTTTTGCGCAAGAGTTGTTGCCGGGCCGGGTCGGCCTGGTGTCGGGGCTGTTCTTCGGTTTCTCGTTCGGCATGGGCGCGATTGGCGCGGCCTTGCTCGGCAGTCTGGCGGACTACGCCGGCATCGACTTCGTCTACCAGGTCTGCGCGTTCCTGCCCTTGCTCGGCTTGTTGACGATATTCCTGCCGGATATTCGCCACACCGGCAAGGCCTGACTCAGATCAGCGAGGGGCCGCGAACGATGGACTCGGCCTCTTTGGCGGTGATGCGCAGCTTGGCGGCGCAAATGACGATGACGGTGAGCCACTCGAACACGCGCGCCTCGCCTTCTCCCTCCACCGACACGAAGCGGCAGCCTGTCAGGCCGCTCAGCGTGCTCATGGCCTCGGCAACGCCTTTCACCTTGTCCGGCGCGTCGCTCAGCTTCAGCGTGAATTCGAAGGATTCGCCCAGGGTCAGCGGCGTTTCCGCCGCCACGCTGAAGCCGTCGAGCGACAAATCGCAGAGCGGCCAGCGCGCATCGCCCAAGAGCAGCCATACATAAGGCTTGCCATCGCGCACGGCCGGGAAGCGTTGCCGGGAGCGGCGTTCGGGGAAGAGGGCGGGCAGACTCATGCTGTGGGCGCGTGAAGGGCGGGTGAATGGGAATCTTAACGAGCACGAGGCCAGCCGACAATCGGCGTGTGGGCTTTGCGCGCCATCGAGATCGCGGCAGACCTGAAATTACTTGCCTGAAGACGCACTCCTGGAGCGCTTCTCCACGCATATGCCCTGCATTGCCGCGCACAGTGGCGCTCTTCACGATGCCTGCCCAATGGGGCAGTGCTGGTGCGGCTCTTCGGCCAGTGCCAATTTGCCGTTGATCCCCGATTTTGCGACGCACAAGACCCACTAAACGCCGTCTATGCCCCCGGTTGCGGCAGGGTCATGCTGCGTTTCCTAGTGTTGACGGATGGCCGTGCGGCGGTGCGATGGGTCCATTGCGCGTCGCGCAGGGATGCGAGGGAGAACCAGAAATGTGCAAGTTGATGACGATTACGATGCTGACGCTGTTGTGCGCCTTATCCTTGGGGTCCTGTGGCGGTGGGGGTGGCAGCGAACCCGCGGTGACGGCTGCGACCGGCAGCTCCAGTTCCTCAAGCTCATCGAGCTCCTCAAGTTCATCAAGCAGTTCGAGCAGTTCCAGCAGTTCCAGCTCATCAAGCAGCTCCAGCTCTTCGAGCAGTTCGAGCAGTGGCGGCAGCGCACTGCCGTACCCGGCCGATGCCGCGATCATCTTCCTGCACCACTCCACCGGCGGCGTCGTGCTGGGCAATGGCACCCAGGACGCGCTCGACCAGCTGAATGCCGCGCGGGGCACCCGCTATACCCTGGCCGGACAGGACTACCCCTCCGGCGCCTACTCGGTCGGCTGGTCGAACTACCCCTATGACTACTGGAATCTGTGGGTGAATCCCGCGCGTCAGGGCGATACCCAAGAGGCGACGCTGGCACAACTCGCGGCCCAATACCGTCTGGTGGTGTGGAAGCACTGCTATCCGGTGAGCAGTATCGGTGTGGATGCCGGCTTGCCCTCGGTGTCGTCCTCCGCGCAAACCCTGGGGAACTTCCAGTTGCAGTACCAGGCGCTCAAGACCGCGATGCGTGCCCAGCCCTACACCCGCTTCCTGGTCTGGACCGGCGCCGTGCAGCTCCAGACCAATCTGAGCGCGGGCGAGGCCCAGCGCATGAAACAGTTCGTCGATTGGCTGCGCACGACCTGGGACGAGCCGGGCGACAACATCTACCTCTTCGACTTCTATGCGCTCGAAACCGCCGGCAGCGCGGGTGGCCTCTACCTGAACCCCGCCTACGCCGCGAGCAGCAGTGATGATCATCCCTCGGATACCTTCGCCCGCACGATCGCCGCGCCGCGCTTTGCCAAGCGCATGGCCGACGTGCTCGCTGGCATGGGAGACCGGACATCCCTGAGTGGCGATTGAGGCGCTGCCCGCCCGGATTGGACATCGCTTGGCGCCGTCCCTAGACTGTGTCGCCCGCGGCGTGTGCGCCCGGGCAGCAGACGGGCGCCGGATTCCTGCGCCACACACTATCAATCACGGCTAGAGCCCACGGTGGCGCTGCGCGCGCAGATCCGCCGGGCGTGGCTGAGCTTTGCGGAGCGCAATGGATGAGCGTCAATCTACTGATACTGCCCGGCATCGGGAACTCGGATGCCGAGCACTGGCAAACCCTGTGGCAAGCCTCCGGCCCCGCGTTCTCACGCATTCCGCAAGCGGAGTGGGACGCTCCCCAACGTGCCGACTGGGTTCGCCAGCTCGAAGCCAGCCTGCAGGAAAAAGGCCCGGACACCATCCTCGTCGCACACAGCCTCTCCTGCCTGCTGGTCGCCCACTGGGCGCCCACCACGCGCCTCAAACCGCGCGCTGCGTTATTGGTCGCGCCACCGGACCCCGCCGCAAGTGTCTTTCCGCCGGAAGCACTCAGCTTTGCGCAGCCGCCCATGATGCCTTTGGGTTTTCCGGCCTTGCTCGTTGCCAGTGAAAACGATCCTTACGCAAGCCTCGGCTTCGCACAAGGCTGCGCAGCGGCGTGGGGCGCAGAATTCGTCAGCATCGGCAATGCCGGCCACATCAACACCACCGCCGGTTACGGCGCCTGGCCCCAGGGCCGGCAATTGCTGGACCGGCTGATTGCCGAGACGCAGGGCTGATTCCGGGCCGTTTTTTTGGCGATCGAGACTTGCTGCGGCACCACCTTTCACACTTGCCACCCGCGCAGTTTGGCCTCAGGCTTCCGGCCTTATCCAAGGCCCGCGTGTGAGAGGCGGCGCTTGGGGCGACGACTGATTGTGTGGAGGAGTGTGCATGTCTTTGAATCCTGTGATTTCGGTGCTGGGGCGCAAGCTGCGTCTGGCGGTGATTGGTGGTGGCCCGGGCTCGTTCATCGGGGCGATGCATCGGCTGGCGGCGCAGCTCGATAACCGCTACGAGCTGGTGGCGGCAGCTTTGTCGTCGGACCCTGAGAAGTGCCTGAAAGCCGGGCTGGAGCTCGGCTTGCCGGCTGATCGCGTGTATGCCTCCGGGTTGGCTTTGATTGCTGCCGAGCAGGCGCATCCACATGGCGCCGACGTCGTGGCGATCATGACGCCCAACGACAGCCACTTCGAACTCGCCACCGCAGCACTGCAGCATGGGTTTGACGTGATCTGCGACAAGCCGATGACCAACACGCTGGAGGAGGCGGAGCGGCTGTGCGCCACCGTGCGCGAGACCGGCAAGGTGTTCTGCCTGACGCACAATTACACCGGCTACCCGATGGCGCGTCAGGCCAAAGAGATGGTTGCGGCGGGGATGCTCGGCGAGCTTCGCCTGATCCAGGTCGAATACGTGCAGGGCTTCAACGCCCGTGAGGTACCCGCGCAACCGGGCTCCTGGCGGCATGATCCGGTGAAGGGCGGGCCGTCGCTGGTGATGGGCGATATCGGCACGCACGCACACAATTTGCTGCGTTTCATTACCGGGCTGGAGGTGGAGGAGGTGGCGGCCGAGGTCGGCAGCATTGTGCCGGGCCGGGTCGTGCATGACTATGCCGGCGCCATGTTGCGGCTCTCCCGTGGTGTGCGGGGCAGCTTCTGGGTGACGCAGGCGGCGAGCGGGGTGGAGAACAGCCTGGCGATCCGCGTCAGCGGCAGCAAGGGTACGCTGGAATGGAATCAGGAAGTGCCCCAGATCCTCAAGTTCAAGCCGCTGGATGGTCCGGCGGAAGAGCGCACGCCGAATGGTCCCGAGGTGCTGCCGCTGGCGGCGCGCTCCTCGCGCATTGTCAGGGGCCACCCCGAGGGCTTTCCCGAGGCCTTTGCCAATTTGTACTCTGACGCGGCCGAGGCGATTGCGGCACGCCGCACCGGCACGCAGGTCAATCCACTGGCCCTGCATTTCCCGAATGCGGAAGATGGCCTCGCCGGCGTGCGTTTCGTGGCGGCAGTGATTGCGTCCAGTTCAGCCCAGGGGGCGTGGACCCGCGTCGGCTGAGTCTGCCTGACGTCTGGCGGCTGGGCGTAACAGACGCCCGGCCGCTCGCCTATCATGGCGACCCCTTCATGAATTTTGCAGGCGCACACCATGAGCAGACGAATCCTGTTGTTGAGCGTGTCAGCCGGGGCGGGCCACATGCGGGCGGCCGAGGCGATCCGGGCGGCGGCGCTTGCCCGCGGCGAGGCGGTTGAGGCCACCCATCTCGACGTGATGGATTTCGTCTCGCCCGCGTTCCGCAAGCTGTATGCCGATTACTACATCAGCCTGGTCAACAAGCTGCCTGCGGTGTGGGGCTACCTCTACCAGGTCACCAACGATGCCGATCCCGCCGCGCCGATGCAGAAGCTGCGGCGTGCCGTGGAGCGCCTGTCGACGCGGGCCTTGCGCCAGAAAATCCGCGCCTTCAAGCCGGATGTGATCATCTGCACCCACTTTCTGCCGGCCGAAATCCTGGCGCGGATGATCCGCAAGGATGATCTCGATTGCCCGGTGTGGGTGCAGGTCACCGATTTCGACCTGCACCGGATGTGGGTGCAAGACCACATGGCCGGCTATTTCGCGGCCAGCGAAGAGGTCGCCTACCGCATGCAGGCACAGGGCATCGCGGCGGACACCATTCACGTCACCGGCATCCCGATCATGCCTGCCTTCGGCCAGCAGCTGGATCGCCGCGTCTGCGCGGCCGAGTACGGCCTGGACCCCGCGCGCACCACCATTCTGCTGATGGGCGGTGGCGCCGGATTGGGCAGCCTGGATACGGTGGCGGAGCGCCTGCTGGCGCTGGGCGACGATTTTCAGCTCATCGCCCTGGCCGGGCGCAACGCCGCGGCACTTGCCGGCCTGCAGGCGCTGGCGGCGCGCTACCCCGGGCGCCTGCTGCCGCAGGGCTTTACCGACAAGGTGGAGCGCCTGATGGCCTGCGCCGATCTGGCGATCACCAAGCCGGGCGGGCTGACGACTTCCGAATGTCTGGCGATGGGGCTGCCGATGATCGTCAATTCGCCGATCCCGGGCCAGGAGGAGCGCAATGCCGACTACCTGCTGGAGCAGGGCGTGGCCTTGAAAGCCTGTGACGCGGTGACCCTGGAATACCGCGTCGGCCTGTTGCTGGCCGAGCCCGAGCGCCTGCAGTCGATGCGCGCACGTGCGCTGGCGCTGGGCCGGCCGGATGCAGCGCAGCGGGTGCTGGCGACGGTGTTGGGGAACTGAGCATGACGCCTGCGGTGCCGCTGTCGGTGACGACCCCGCGCCCGGCCTACCTCGCCTTGCACCTTGGCTGGGTCGTGCTCCTGGCCTTCTTCTTCGCCCAGGTCGAAATCCAGATCGAGGGCGCGGCCGGCTGGGCGGCGAATCTGCCAACCTGGCGGATCGAGCAGCACTGGCTGCTGGACATCTTCTGGGGCGGCCGGGCGATGACGGGCTATCACGCCTGGGTCTTCCCCTTCGTGGCGCTGATCTTCCATTTTCCGTTGGTGCTGTTCGCGCACTGGTCCTGGCGCGCGGAATGCCGGGTGCTTGCCAGCATCATGCTGTTCTGGGTCAGCGAAGATTTTCTGTGGTTCGTCTGCAACCCGGCCTATGGGCTGGCGCGGTTCAATCCCGCCGAGGTGCCCTGGCACAAGCATTGGTGGCTGGGCGCGCCGACCGATTACTGGCTGTCGCTGAGTGTGGCGGCGGTGATGCTGGGTTATTCATTCAAAGGCCGGAGGCAAGCATGAGGATTCAGGTTCTATTCGCGCTGATTTTCGCCTGGGTGCTGGCGTTTTCGCTGTGGGCGATGCCTGCGCAAGCCGAGACGACCACTCGCAAGCCGGAATGGGCCACGCCGATAGCCGCCGGGCAGAACCTTTTCCAGGTGACGCCCACGTTTTACCGCAGTGCCAAGCTGCAAGCCGAGAGCGTGGCGACGCTCAAGCGTCTGGGCGTCCACACCGTGGTGAGCCTGCGGGCGTTTCACTCGGATCGCCCGGTGCTGGAGAGCAGCGGCATCCGCCGCGTGCGAATCCGCATCTACACCTGGGATATCGACGACAAGGAAGTGATCGCTGCCCTGCGCACGATCCGCGAAGCCGAGCGCCAGGGGCCGGTGCTGCTGCACTGCCTGCACGGCGCCGACCGCACCGGCCTGGTGACTGCCATGTATCGCATGGTCTACCAGGGCTGGACCCGCGAGGCGGCGCTTGATGAGCTGGAGCACGGCGGCTATGGCTACCACGCGATCTGGAAGAACATTCCCAAATACCTGAAAACGGTCGACATCGAGCAGATCAAACGCGCGGTCGAGCTACCGGCTGGATGACGAGAGAATAGTGATGATCCCGCTTGAAAAACGTTTTACCGGCCTGTTGATTGCGCTCGGCTTGATCTCCGGAGTGGCGCACGCCGCCAGCGAGATCGACACCGCAAAACTCTCCGAAAGCCAGGTCGAGATCCTGGACCTGAGCAAGCCGGGCGCAGCGGGCAAAACCTATCTTGCCGGCACGATTATCGCCACGCCGATGCCCAAGCTGTGCGCGCTGATTCAGCGCTATGTCGATTACCCAAGCTTCATGCCCAATACTGACAAGGCGCAGATTGTGGCGAGCGAGGCGGGCGCCACGCTGGTCGACATGAAGCTCAAGCTTCCCCCTGGGCAAGAGCAAGCAATACCGCCTGCGCATGACGCCCCAGACCAGCGCCAAGTCCTGCCGGCTCGGCTGGAAACTCGTGCCGCGTCCGGACTTGAGCCAGGACGAGACCATCGCCGACACCACCGGCTACTGGCTGCTGGAGCCGTCGGAGGCCGATGCGGGCAAAACGGTCGTGCGCTATCACGTGTATTCCGACCCCGGCCCGGTACCGATGGGCCTGGGCTGGATCGTCGATGCGCTCGGCAAGGACAGCCTGCCTAAAACCCTGGAAAGCTTGCGCGCCAAGGCACAAGCTCGCTGAGCCTTGCCTAGACGGGCCTAGCGAGCATGCCTGGAGAGCCAAGCGGGGAGCGGCTCTGCGGGCAGGTCTGCAAGTCTGCCGCGCCCGGGGAGTGGATCGAGAATGCCGTATGAATTGACGCGCATCCGGTTTTACCCAAAAACCAAGTGAATCCGAAAGGCCCATGGCGGGCGACAAGCGGGAGACGTTTGCGTGGCACTCAGGTTAGGATTGGCTGAGCGGCCCACCCGGGTGCCTGCGCTCTCTTTTGTATGCTATTGGGGTTGTACATGCTTGTTTCGCGGCGTCTGGTCTGGGGCTTGGCTACGAGTGTCTGGCTGTTGGCCGCCTGCGGCGGCGGTGGAGGTGGCGGAGACGAGACGGCTGCAGTCGGCACGGCGGCCTCGAACCCAGTGGCAGCGACCCCTGACAAGGAAGCGCCCACGCCGCCCGGCGGGCTGGGCTTCGCCGGGCTGGGCGCGACGAGTGTGATCCTCAAGTGGGGCGAGGCGGCGGACAACGTCGGTGTCGCCGGTTTCGACATCTATCGCGATGGGCGCTACCTGGGCAGCGTCGGCGCGGTGGCACGGAGTTACGCCGATACCACGGTGAGCCCGCAGATGACGTATCGGTATCAGCTCAAGGCGCGGGACGCGGCAGGCAATCTTTCGGCGCCCAGCGCGGAACTGGTGGTGCAGACGCCGCCGCAAGCCGCCGTGACCCCCGCCCCCACGCCAGCGCAAAGCCCGACGCCCACACCGACTCCAACGCCCACCCCCACACCAACACCCGCGCCAACTCCCACACCATCAACGGATACGATCCCGCCGACCCCTCCTTCCGGCCTGACCGCCGTGGCACCGAGCGCTGGCAGTGTGCGTCTCGCGTGGCTGGCCGGGGCGGACAATGTGGCGGTGACGGCGTATCGGGTCTATCTGAATGGGGCGCTGACCGCCACCGTCGCAGCGACCCAATATACGTTCACGGGGCTCGCGGCTGCCACGGACTACACCCTGCAGGTGGCGGCCCTGGATGCGGCGGGCAACGCGTCGAGCGTCGCCAGCCTCGCCTGGTCTGCCACCACCGTGTATCGCCATGGTGATTCCATCAGCATCGCTGCTGTGGCAGGAAGCCCGAAGGTCACCCAGACTTTTCTGGGCGGCGTCGACGGCCTGATCGAAACGACGGGGGAGGGTGCCGGTGTTGCCAATGGACAGGGCTGGGTGTTCAACGAGCTTGGCCACCCGACGCGGGCGGTGCAGGATCCCAAGCGCGGCAAGGTGCTGTTCACGCCGCAGGACGACAAGAACTACAACGCCACGCGCCGCTATGACCCCGGGGTTGCCATCCCCGAGAAGCGTTACTTCTACAAGGCCCACTGGATTCGCAACGTGATGTTGCTCGATGGCTTGCCCTACGGCAAGAGCTACCAGTGGAAGCACGAGCGGGTGAACTGGAAGAACACGATTGTGGACGGAGACATGGAGATCAAGGTCCATAACCAGATCAAAGTTGCGGGGCTCGTCACGTACGTTAACCGGTCGGCAGCAGACAAGAGCACCTACTGGGACAGTCCGGTCGCGCCAGACAGCAACGGCGACTGGGCCCTGCTGGAGATGCTGGTCTATACGGGCACGCAGGGGCAGACCGATGGCAAGCTGATCACCCGCATTCACAAGAACGGCAAGACCACGGTCAATCAGAACCGGCAGGCCGAGCGGATCTATGCCGACCCCACGATGCGCCTGCGCTATTTCATCGAGCAGAACTACTTCGGCAACTTCGGCCAACGCGAAGACGGTGTCGACAATCCCCTGCCCAAGCCCCAGGTGCGTGAGCTCTACTCTGATGACAGCCGGGTCATCGTCGGCAACGATGCCGTCTCCGGCTGGCAGCGGATCGAGCTGCGCGACACCGTGTCCTTGCAGACCGCAAAGCTTCGCGAGTTGCAGAGCTGGCGCGTCTGGGACGGGCGCATCGAGTTTAAGCTCAACACGGGCGGCTTGCCGCGCGGACTACATGACATGCATCTGGTCGTCATTTCCGGGCTGGACGCCGACGGACTGGACGTCGTCCAGCAGTCCATCCCGGTTCGCGTCCAGGTAGATTGACGCCCGCACACCTTGCACGGGCCTACTTTCCACTCTTTCGCGGCGCTTGCTGTATGACACATTTCATCTCCGGCCCGTGCAGGGCAACCCGGTCTGCGCGCGGCGCCTTGCGCCGCCCCCTGATCCTTGGCTTGCTGTTCGCCGGACTGGCCGCCTGCGGCGGCGGTGGAGGAGGCGGAGACGAGACGGCTGCAGTCGGCACGGCGGCCTCGAACCCAGTGGCAGCGACGCCTGACAAGGAAGCACCCACGCCGCCCGGCGGGCTGGGCTTCGCCGGGCTGGGCGCGACGAGTGTGATCCTCAAGTGGGGCGAGGCGGCGGACAACGTCGGTGTCGCCGGCTTCGACATCTATCGCGACGGGCGCTATCTGGGCAGCGTCGGCGCGGTGGTGCGGAGTTACGCCGATACCACGGTGAGCCCGCAGATGACGTATCGGTATCAGCTCAAGGCGCGGGACGTGGCCGGGAATCTTTCTGTCCCCAGCGCCGAGCTGGTTGTGCAGACGCCCGCCCAAGCTACCGTGACGCCCGCCCCCACGCCAGCGCAAAGCCCGACGCCCACACCGTCTCCGACTCCGACGCCTGCACCCGCACCAACGCCGACTCCCACCCACCCCGGTGCCGGATACGCGCGCGCCGAGCGTGCCGACGGGGCTGGCCGTCGATCAGGTCACGACGAGCAGCCTGCGCCTGCAATGGCAGCCCAGCACGGACGACCGCGGGGTAAGCGCTTACGGGGTGTATCTCGATGGCACGCGGGTGGCGACGGTGAGCGGTACCGCCCACACGGTGACGGGCCTTGTGGCCGCCACGCGCTATGCCCTGCATGTCAGCGCCAGCGATGCCGCCGGCAATGCGTCTGCCGCGAGCACGGCCATCACGGTCAACACCCTGCCGGCGACCTCGGGTGTGGTGGCGATCACCCAGGTCAGCGGCACACTTCAGCACGGCGCGCGCATCCAGATACAGGGCCTCGGCTTTGGCGTCAAATCGCCGGCCGAACCCTATTTCTATGACGATTTTGAAGCTGGCGCGCCGGGGCAGGTTCTGTGGGGTGCGTCCGGCGCGCTGGGGTCTGCCAAGTGGCTGATGTACGGCGGCGGTGCGAATACCGACAGCGTCTATACCACCGAAGGCTATCGGGGTAAGGGCGTCTCGCGGGTGTCGCGAATGAATGATTTTCGCGATGGCTACATTCAGGGGCTCAACGCCGATGAGGCCTATGTCAGCTATCGCTTCCGATACACGCATACCGGCAATTGGGGCGGCGTCGTCATGAAAACCATGCGCATCGCTTCACTGGAAGGGAGCAATCCCATCTACAGCGGACAGCCCGCCCTGCTGCAAACCTACCAGCCGACGGCAGACTGGCTGTACTCGATTCTGTCGACCGATGGCACCGCAACCGGCAGCAGCCAGAAGACGATCGCCTCGCCCGAGATGCGGCGCGAGGGCCAGTGGATCCGCCTGCAGGGCTATCTGCGCCTGTCTGTGCCGGCGGGTGCCGCCAACGGCGAGTACTTTGTCGGCACATTGAATGACCGGGTGCGCGAGACTGACAAGCTGACCCGGGCGGTGGCGTATGGCAGCAGCCGGATCAACAGCTTCCTGCTGCCCTTCACCTCCGCCAATGGCGGCACGCAGCCGCAGGACATCCTCTCGCAGTGGGCCGATGACGTGTACTTCGATCGCACCCAGGCCCGCATCGAACTCTGCGACCGGCCCAGCTGGGCCGCGACCGACAAGAACTGCGAGCTGCAGATTCCGCGCGTCAGCTGGACCGATCAGGCGATCGAAGCCCAGGTCCAGCTCGGCCGCCTCGCACCGGGCAGCACCGCCTACCTGTATGTCGTGACGGCCAGCGGGGCGGTCAATGCCCAGGGCTTTCCGGTCGGCCTGCCCTGAGGCTCTGGGTGGTCAGAACCGCGTGCTGAGCGCAATCCAGGCGTCGGGCAGCGCGTTCAGCACGGCGGCTTCCAGGCGCTTGTCCCAGCCCATCAGGATGGCGAGGCCGACCAGGACCAGGAAGCCGGCGAAGCCGTGACGCAGGGCGTCGATACGCGCAAGCAGCCGATCGCGGAGGCGCTGGAAGCCGGCCCGTGAGGCGTACGCCACCGCCACCAGTGGCAGGGCCGCGCCCAGACCGAACAGGCCGAGGATCAGCGCGCCGCGCAGCGCGCCCCCTTCGCTGGCGACCAGGGTCAGGGCGGAGGCCAGCAGCGGACCGGAGCAGGGGCTCCAGACCATGCCGAGCAGGCCGCCGAGCAGGAAGGCGCCCGACAGCGAGTGCGCGTCGACCCGCTGGCTGGCGCTGTTTGCCGCCGTGGCCAGCGGCGCGACCCAGCGCGCAAAGCGTGTATGGAATCCGGGACTCCACATGGCAAGGCCGAGTGCGATGAGCAGCACTGCGCCGGTGGTGCGCAGCAGATCGCCGTCGAGGCCGATTGCGCTGCCCACCGTGCCCATCACCACGCCCAGGGCGGCGAAGGAGCTGACCATGCCAGCGCCCATCGCCAGCGGCGCCGCGCGGTGTGTCTGCACGGCGCCGCCGACCACCAGGGGCAGCATGGGAAAGACGCAGGGCGACAGCGTGGTCAGGCCGCCCGCCACAACAGCCAGGGCCAGTTCGGAGAGGGCGGCCATGGCCTTACAGCGCCTTCTGCAGTTCCGCCTTGATCTTGTCGGCGTTGGTGGTGGCGATCAGGCGCGTTTTCTCGGCGGTGCCACGAAACACGATGAGCGTCGATTGCGCACGGACGGCCAGCTTGTCTTTCAGGGCTTTCTCTTTGTCATAGTTGGCGACCAGCACGGTCAGGTCGAGCGACTTGTCCTCGCGCAGCGCGTTCAGCGCCTTCTCTTGCGCGCGGCAAGTCGAGCACCAGTCGGCGTGGAAGTGCACGGCGACCGGCTTGCCGGCCTGCTGCGCGTCGGCGAGCGCTGCGTCCGAGTAGGGCGCGATTTCCAGCGCGTGGGCAAAGGAGACGCTGAACAGCAAGGCAGAGGCGAGCAGGGAACGGATAATCGACATGTCATTTTTCCTTGTATGGGGTGTGAGAAATCGGGGCGCGTGGCTTTCGCGCGCCGTTGACGCCAGTCAGCGGCCACGATCGCGGCAACGCCTTGCCTGCGATGTGAAACTTGGTCGGGCGAAACGCGGGTTTCTTACACGCCTTGGCAGTGTCGGTGGACGCCTTGGGGAGCCGCATGCAGCAAGGCGCTCCGGGCAGGTGCTCGCAGAGCAAGGCGGGGAGCGGTTCTCCGGGCAGGGATAGGCGTCCTCTCAGGATCAGAACTGGCAGGCTTCGTCGCGCGCAACGAAATGCAGGTCAGCGAAGCCCGCGTGGGCGGATTCGCCGGTGTTGTCGGTATCGCTGGCCAGCGCGAGCTGGGCGGTGGCCTCGATGTGCGGGCCGAATTCCCGGATGGCATCGGCAAGCACATCGTGACGCTCCTCCACCCAGCGGCCGGCGTCGGCGGCACCCGAGCGGGCCACGATCATGCGCGTGCGCTCGGTGTAGGCATTGGGTGCGCGGGTACCCACCGGGTGGCGGTTGTCCCACACGTAGTTGAGCGCCGCGTCGGGCAGCAGCGGGCCGAAAAGGGCGCGACCCATGCGCAGCTTGGCGCGCGTGGCCCAGTCCAGCGCCGCCGGTGCCAGCGTGAAGCTGACGTACACCCGCGCGGCGTAGTCGTCGCCGGTCTTGCGCGTCAGGTCGGCCTTCAGCAGTGGGGCGTCGACGCGCCAGCGCCAGCACAGGATGGGCGTGCGGGCGAGGTCGATCGCGAGCGGGCGGACCAGCAAGGCCATGCTGGCGTCGGCGTGGGCTTCGATGGCGGCGACGCCGTCCCATACACGGTGCACGTAGCGGGTGGGGGCGACGCTCTCGTTGAGTCTCTGCAGGAGCCATGGTGCCGGCGGCTCGCCGTTGCCGGGGGAGAAGCGGCCGACATCTTCTGCGTGCGCGATGCCGCCAAGCAGTGTCAGACCGAGCACGAGCGGCCAGGCCTCAGACACGCGGGCGCGCCCAGCCGGCGGGCAGGTGTTGCAAGTCCGCGGGTTCGTCAATGTCATGCAGCGCAGGCAGCAAGGTGAGCGACCAGTCGAGTCCGGTGATGCGCGCACGTTGCGCGGCGCCGACGCTGGCGGTGCTCCAGGCAATCCCTGTGAACAGGCTTTCGTCATAGCGTTTGAGGGCGAGCGCGACATAGCCGCCATCGCTAGCTGGCACCATCACGGCGTCGGCGCAGCATAGCGAGTCACCGATCTCGCGCAGCCGCACGGTATCCAGCGCCGGGCAGTCCGTACCGATCAGCAGCAGCGATTCGCCCGCGCCAATCGTCCGCGCGGCGACGCGATCCATGCGCGCGCCCAGATCGCCTTCGCCTTGTTCGCTGAGACAAAGCGCCGGCGGCAGCACGATGCGTTCCCAGGCCGAGGTCTCCGGTGGGGTGCGACACAGCTCGACGGGCCCCAGCCCGGCGGCGAGGGCCTGTTGCAGGGTGTGCTGCAGCATGCGGTGGGCGAGTTGGGCGGCGCCCGAAGCGCCCAGCGCGGGGATCAGGCGGGTCTTCGCCAGGCCCGGGCGTGGTGCTTTGGCGAGAATGACGGTGCGCAGCGGCTTCATCGGTACCTCGCGGCAAGCTGACTCGCCGGTACGCCGCGCCAATAGGCCCAGCGCAATTGCCACATCAGCAGGATGGTGCGCCAGACGCCACGGCTCTCCCAGCGGCGACCCGAGGTAAGCACGTGCTGGCGCAGGCAGGCCGGGCGGCAGCCCGCGCGCAGCAGGCGGGCGCTGAGTTCGATGTCTTCCATCAGCGGCTGGTCCGGAAAGCCGCCGATCGCGTTGAAACACGTACGCGTGATGAATATGGCCTGATCCCCCGTCGCGATGCCGCTCAGGCGGGAGCGCAGGTTGATCATGCGGCCGATGATCTTGAGCATGAAGGGCTGGCCGGCGATGCGCACGTCGAAGCGTCCCCATTGCGCGCCAGACTGGATCGCGGCGTGCATGGCCGCCCGTGCGCCAGGGGGAAGCCGCGTGTCGGCGTGCAGGAACAGCAGCAACTCGCCGCTGGCGAGGGCCGCGCCTGCATTCATCTGTCGCGCCCGGCCCCGCGGGGCCTCGACGCAGGGCAGGCCTGCGCGGCGGGCGAGTGCGGGGGTGCCGTCGTGGCTGCCGCCGTCGGCGATGACTATCTCGGTGTCATCGCCGCACAGGGGATACAGATCGGCCAGCAACTGCGGCAAGCCCTCGGCTTCGTTCAGGGTCGGGATGATGATCGAGAGCTTCATTTCGTGCTGCCTGCGCGGTGGTTGAGACGCCAGTCGTAATCGAGGAAGTCGATGCTCATGGCGTTGCTTTTCAGCTTGGCGGCCTGAGTCTCAGCCAGTCCGAGCGCAGGGGCCTGTTCGGCGAGCCAGTTGCCCAGGCTGCCGCGGGCGCGGTCAAAGTCTTCGCGGTACCACTTGAAGATCAGGGAGACCCGGAGCCGCTCGCCCTCCAGCCGGTTGCGGCTGCGGTCGGCCAGAAAGGCGCGCGTCGCATCGGCCAGTTGTGCGTCGAGCTTGTCGCCGGCATAGGCCTCGGCGCGCAGGGCCGGGCAGCCGATGCTGGCGCAATTGACCGCGAAGTGGATACGCGGCTCGGCATAGCGCTCACTGCCGCGGATCAGGCCGTGCTCCAGATTGTCGAGTGAGCGGGTCTCGCCCAGCAGGGGGATGAAGCGCTTCTTCCAGGGCGATTGCAGCAGGCTGCCCAGATCCTTGATCGACGCCAGATCAGGATAGCGGCTCAACACGAGTTCGACCGTCCAGGCGTTGTAGGCGTTGATCAGGAAGGCGAGCTGCTCCGCCGGGCGCCAGCTGTCGAACTGCACCCGCGGCACGGCGGCGAGTGCATCGAGGTAGCGCTTGAGCGTGGCGCGATCCTGTGCCATCGCCGTGTAATCGACCTGTGTGGACGTGCCGTTCGCGATGCCATGAACATGGCGGCGGAGGAGGCTGTCCCAGGTGGCGTGGTCGAAGCCGGCGTGAGCCAGGAGCGGCAGCAGGGCGAGGCCGAGACCCAACAGAAGTTTGCGCATCATCCGCGCCTCCAGGTGTGATAGCGCGCCAGCCAGCGCAAGACAGCCTGCGGCGCGTGGGCGCGCTTCCATTCGCCGGCCACGTACTTGTTCGACTCCGCCAGCGTGGGGTAAGTGTGGATGGTGCCGAGGATCTTGTTGAGGCCCAGGCCATGCTTCATCGCCAGCACGAATTCGGCGAGCAGATCGCCCGCGTGCTCGCCCACAATGGTGGCGCCCAGGATGCGGTCCTTGCCCGGCTCGGTCAGCACCTTCACAAAGCCGTGGGCCGCGCTGTCGGCGATGGCACGATCCAGATCGTCGATGCCGTAACGGGTGACTTCATAGGCAATGCCTTGCGCTTTCGCCTCCTGCTCGTTGAGCCCGACGCGCGCAATTTCGGGGTCGATGAAGGTGGCGGCGGGGATCACGCGGTAGTCGGCCTTGAACTTCTTGAACGTGCCGAACAGGGCGTTGACCGAGGCATACCAGGCCTGGTGCGCCGCCGTGTGGGTGAACTGGTAGGGGCCGGCCACATCGCCCGCGGCGAAGATATTCGGGTAAAGCGTTTCCAGATACTCGTTGGTGACCACGGTGCGCTCGACCGGAATGCCCAGCTTCTCCAGTCCATAGCCGGTGAGGCGGGCCACACGCCCAACCGCACAGATGAGCTCGTCAAACCCGATGCGTTGCTCTTGGCCGGCGTGTTCGACGATGATGAACTTGCCTGTGTCATCCTGCTCACAGCGCAAAGCCTTGTGACCCGTAAGGACCTGCACCCCGTCGCGCGCCAGGCTGTCACGGGCGTACTGAGAGACTTCGTTGTCTTCACGTGCGAGCAGGCGGTCGGCCATCTCGATCTGGGTGACGGCCGAGCCGAGCCGGGCAAAGCTCTGCGCCAGCTCGCAGCCGATGGGGCCACCGCCCAGCACCACGAGGCGGGCAGGTGGCGCGTCCAGCGCGGCGAAGGCATGCCAGAGGGTGTCGCTGGTGACATAGCCGACTTCTTCCAGGCCCGGCAGCGGGGGCACAAAGGGGCGGGCGCCGGCCGCAACGACAATGCTGCGGGTGGTGAGCCGTTGCGTGCCGCCGTCATTGAGCTGGATTTCCACCGTCCAGGGGTCGACCACGGTCGCATAGCCCTGCAAGACCTCGACGCCCAGTGCGGTGTATCGCGCGACGCTGTCGTGCGGGGCGATGTCGGCAATCACACGATGCACGCGGGCCATGACGGTGCGGAAGCTGAATGTCGGTTCGCCTGCCTCGAGACCATAGTGGTCGGCATGACGGAGGGTGTGTGCCACGCGTGCCGACTTGATAAGCGCCTTGCTGGGCACGCAGCCGTAGTTGAGACAATCGCCCCCAAGTTTTCGTGCCTCGATCAGCGTTACCTTGGCTTTCACGGCGGCGGCGATGTAAGCCGACACCAGCCCGGCGGCACCGCCGCCGATGACAATCAGATTGCGGTCGAACTTCGCCGGCTTCTGCCATTTCGCATACACCCGCCGTGCCTTGAAGAAGGCCAGCAGCTTCTTCGCCACGAAGGGGAATATGCCCAGCAAGGCAAAGGAGGCGATCAGCCCGGGCGACAGGATGCCGCCGAGGCTGTCGATCTGCGCCAGTTGCGTGCCGGCATTCACGTATACCGCGGTGCCGGCAAGCATGCCCAGTTGGCTCACCCAGTAAAAGCGGCGCGCGGGCAGGGCCGTGAGCCCCATCAGCAGGTTGATGAGGAAAAACGGAAACACCGGCACCAGGCGCAGGGCGAAGAGGTAGAAGGCACCTTCGCGCTTGATGCCCTCATCGAGCGCTTTCATGCGTGGGCCAAAGCGTGCGAGCACCGCGTCGCGAAACAGGTAGCGCGAGGCGAGGAAGGCCAGCGTCGCGCCGAGGCTGGAGGCAAACGAGATGAGCACCAGCCCCGTGGTAAAGCCGAACAGGGCGCCGCCGGCCAGCGTCATGATTGCCGCGCCGGGCAGTGACAGCGCCGTGACGATGACATACAGGGCAAAGAAGGCAGCGGCCGTCGACAGCGGGAATTCGGCATGTAGCGCGGCAAAGCGGGCCTGATGCGCTTTCAGTGCTGCCAGCGTCAGGGTCTGGTCGAGATCGAAGGCGAAGAAGGCGACGACGAGCGCTGCCAGTGCCGCGATGAGGGCGAGTTTTTTCATGATCAGGTCTCAGGCGTTCAGGGCGCCGCCGCAGCTGCTGCCTTGTCCGGCGGTGCAGCCAAAGCAGTGGTCGGCGACGCGGATCGGCAGGTCCGCGAGATCCTGCGCCAGCAGCGCCCGCAGATGGGGCCGCGTGCCGAGCGGAAGGGGAAGGGCGAGTTGCTGGTTGAAGTCGCAGTCGTAGAGCTGGCCCTGCCAGTCGACGCTGACCGTGCTGCGACACATCACGCCGGGCAGATTGGCGTCGCAGTGGTTGTCCTTCAGCAGTTGCATGTAGGCCTTGAACTGGCCTTTGCTGATCAGCGTGGAGCCGAAGCGCTGGATCGGCATGTTGGCGAGCGCAAAGAGCTGGTTGAAGACGATGCCGAAGTGCTCGAACAACTCGCGCTTGTAGGCGGCCTCCAGCGGGCCCTGCGCCGGCGGCAGGCTGGCGCCCAGCGGGTTGTAGACCAGGTTGAGCACGCGGCCCGAATCAGGCTGGCCGTAGCCCAGGGCGTTGAGCTGCTGCAAGCCGGCAATGCTGCGGGCGAACACGCCATCGCCGCGCTGGGCATCCACGTTCTTGGCCGAGTAGCAGGGGAGCGAGGCGACGACCTCGACTTCGTTCGCGGCCAGAAAGGCCGCCAGATCCTCCTGCCCGGGCTCGGACAGGATGGTGAGGTTGCAGCGGTCGATCACTTTCACGCCGAGGTTACGGGCGGTGTGCACCAGATCGCGAAAACCGTCGTGCAGCTCCGGCGCGCCCCCGGTCAGATCCAGGGAGCGGATGCCGCGCGCCTCGATCACTCGCGGGATCAATGCCAGGGTCTCGGCGTCCATCATCTCGCGCCGGGAAGGCCCCGCATTCACATGGCAATGCAGACAGGTCTGGTTGCAGCGATAGCCGAGGTTAACCTGCAGGGTGTCCAGGCGGCCGCGACGCAGCGCGGGGAAAGATGTTTCGAGCAGCAGGGGGAGCGTGGCGTGCATGCGGGCCTCAAAGATTCATTGCAATGAGGCTTGGTCGCCCTGAGGCGGGACTTGTTACACGCGACCTTGTAGATTCGGCCCTCATATCGGTTGAAGAATGATGCACAAAGCTTCGTGTCTTCGTGAGAGCGAAAAGCACCGCACACGAAGGCGCGAAGACACGAAGGCGTTGCAAGCCTGCCGCCGCTGCTCTGGCAACTATTGGAAGGCCGGATCAATAGGTCAGCAGGCAGAGAAACGAAGCGAGAAAGCGTGAGAGGTGCGCCGGCGTGTTTTGAAGTTGCTCAGGGCTATGGCTTTGAGATGTCGCGGCCGGCATCGACGGGCACGATCAGCCGGTGGGGGCCGGGCGGGGGCAGAAACAGCGGGCCAGGCTGGTCCAGTTCCAGGATGTGGGGCGCGATCCTGCGGATTTGGACCGCCTCGGCGCGCAACAAGTGGAGACGGCCGCGCTGCGCGTCATCGGGGAAACCATGCACGCCACACAGCGCGCCAGCATAAAAAACGCCCGCACGAAGCGGGTACTGGTGAAGCAGGGTGCTGAGCTTGTCCATCGTGCGGAGAGGTCCGAAATACTTGTTCCAGAGGCGAGCCGGGTAAAGCGCGTCGCAGTACTACTTAACCAGCGACCAATAGCCCAGCAGTGCCGCGCAGGGGAGGGCGTAGAGGCCGCTGAGAATGCCGGCGAGCAGGAGGGCGCCTGTCGGCTGGGCGGAGAGCAGCCAGACCAGCAGGCTGGCCAGACAGGCGAGGGCGGCGATCAGGAAACCGAGCGAGACCGCGGCAAGGCCGGCAAAGGCCTGCGGCGACATGATTGCGATGGGCGCCCGTACGGGCAAGGCAAAGAAGTGCGCATACAGCCCGCCCCCGATGAGCACCGCCCAGGCCAGCAGAGCAAGGGCGAGGCAGAGTCTTTCGGGGATCGGGCTGTGGATCATGGCTCGGCGGGGTCGGATTCGGCTTCCGTGGCCTGGGCTTCGAGCGCATCCACAGCGAGCAGCAGGCTGGTGCGGTGCGCGCGGGCAACATCTTGCCAGCGCTCGCCGCTCAAGGCAGATTCCAGCGCCCAGAGCAGGTTCAGGCTGACCCGCGGATTGACGCGCTTGGTGCGGACGTAGGCACGCGCCGCGCCTAGCTCACGCAACTGGGCGAGCTGAGTGATGCCCGCGCGGGCCAGCATGGCCTCGGATTGCGGCCCCAGGCTCTTGAGCGCGCGGATCGGCGTGTCAGTGGCCGGCTCAGGGCACATTCGATTCGGATTCATCCGGTGGCGGCACTGCGGCGGCGCCCTGGCCTTTTGCATAGCTGCGGGTGAGCAGGCGCAGGTGCTGCATGTGATCGTCAAAGTGGCCACAGCTCTTGCAGATGAAGAGGTGGAGGCGCAGGTTCAGCTTTTCGAGCCGGCCCAGCGGGCGGTCGAGCTTCTCCGACATGAGGCGGGTGGCGTCATAGCAGTTCAGCATGCTTGTTCTCCTGACAGGAACCAGCGGTCTTCCAGGCACTCGCGCAGGCGCAGGCGGGCCCGATGCAGGCTCACGTTGAGGTTGCTGACCGTAATGTCGAGCGTGCGGCAGATTTCCGGCGTTTCCATCTCGACGAATTCACGCATCATGAAGAGACGCGCCTGCTGTCCGGGCAGATGATCCAGGCAGGCTTCAAAGACGCGCCAGAAATGCTGGTTGTGCACGGCGCCTTCCGGGTCGCCCCAGGCTTGCGGGCGTTCGTCGTATTGCCAGTGCCCGTGCGTGGCAAAGAGCTCGGTGAAGTCTTCGTCTTCCTCGTCGGCGTGCAGCAGGCTGCTGGCTTCCACCAGACGCTGGCGCTGGCGCAGCGTGTCGGCAATCTTGTTCTTGAGGATGGCAAACACCCAGGTTTTGAAGGCGGCCTGACCGGCGAACGAGTGCGCATTCTTCATCGCCCCGATCAGCGCTTCCTGGACTGCATCTTCCGCGAGCTCGGGGTTACTGAGTTGCAAGGTGGCAAACTTCAGCATCTGCCGCCGCAGGGCTGTAATGAAAGCGGGGTCGCTCAGCCGGTCGGCGGCGGGAGAGGCAGCTTCTGGCGCGGAGGGCGTATCGGTCACGGTGGGCTCTCTTTTGGCGGGTTAGATTGTTGTTTGAGTGCGCATTGTGGCAGCTTTGATTTCGCCTGCGTCGGCAAGGCGCCCAGCGTGAATCGATGCATGAAGCGGCGGTCGATCCAGTCCTTCCAGCGCCAGACCCAGCGGCCTGCGCCGCTGAGCGGGCCCCAGGAAGCAACCGCCTCCCGGCTCCCGCTCGCCAGGAGATAGAGCGACCAGCGTCGCGGCAGATAGGGCTTGAGCGGCCTGCCATCGAGCGCTGCAAACAGATTGTGCGCCAGCACCGGCCCCGCCCGCACGGCATGCACGCCTGAACGGGCGAGCAGGGTATCGCTGCGCGCGCAGACGTCGCCCGCCGCAAAAACCTCCGGATGCGAGAGGCTGCGATGCGTGGCGTCCACCGCCACGTAGCCTGCCACGTCGAGTGCCAGCCTCGCTACGCTGAGCCAGACCGGGGCACGGGCGCCGGTGGCCGCGATCACGCAGTCGGCATCAAGCTGTCGACCATCTTTCAGAACGAGTCCTGCCGGGGAGCCTGCTCCGCGCTGAACCAGGGCTTCTATCCCCGCGTCCAGCAGGGCGGCGGCGATGCGGTGGCGGGTGCGCCGGTTGTGCCTGGGGAGTAATCCGGAATCGCCCGTGAGCAACGTGACATGCGCCGCACAGGCCCGACTGGCCGCGAGCGCGAGCTCGGCTCCCGCCGCGCCACCGCCTGCAATCACCAGCCGATAACCGGGCTGTGCCCCCGCTGCCGCGCGTATCGCCGGCCATGCCGCAACGAAGCGGCCAAGCGGTTTGACTGGCAGCAATCGCTCGCCCAGCTCGGCCAGCCAGGCCACATCGGTTTCGCTGCCGGTGTCGAGCGAGAGGAGGTCGTACACCAGATGTCGACCATCGCTGAGGCAGACGCAGCGCTTGTCGGCATTCATGCCGATCAGACTGTCTTCGATGAAGTTTATGCCTGCTGCGTCGGCGAGCGTGCGCAGATCCAGCCGGCAGTCATCAAGCTGGTAGTGCCCGGCCATCCAGCCAGGCAGCATGCCGGAGTAGTACTGCCAGCGCTCCGGGCTGATCAGCGTGATCGCCAGGTCGGGGCGAGGAGCGCGTCGCAGCGCCTCCAGCACAAACAGGTGGGCATGCCCGCCGCCGGCCAGAATCAGCGTCTTCATGCCGAGGCACCCAGGCCGGCGGGCATGCCGGCAAGCGGGGAAAGGAAGATGAGTGCGTTCATGGGCCTGCGTGTCGTAAGGGGTTGAGGTTTGGTCGCCGTGGCTACGGACTTTCTTACAGTGCGAGTGCCGTGGCGTGTAAGAAAGCCCCTGCCGGTCGCGACCAAGCCGCATCAACTCCACCCACACGAGGCATACGATGCACGAAATACGAATCGCCGTGATCGGCGGCAGCGGCTTGTACCAGATGGACGCGCTGGAAGATCGCCAGGAGCACGTTGTCGCGACGCCCTTTGGCACGCCCTCCGACGTACTGGTGAGCGGCCGGATCGATGGGATTCCCGTGGTCTTTCTGGCACGCCACGGCCGGGGGCACCGGTTGATCCCTTCCGAAGTGCCGTATCGCGCCAACCTCTTCGCCCTCCGGCAACTGGGCGTCCGCTATGTACTGTCGTTCTCGGCGGTGGGCTCACTGCGCGAGGAGCTGGCGCCGCTCGACATGGTCCTGCCCGATCAGTTCATCGACCTGACCCGGCAGCGCGCCGGCACTTTTTTGGCAATGGCGCCGTGGCGCATGTGTCGATGGCCCAGCCGGTCTGCCCGGAGGTCTCCGCCGCGCTGGCCTTTGCCGTACGCGAGGTTTCCCGCAAGGATCCGGTGCGCCTGCACGAGGGCGGCACCTATGTGTGCATCGAAGGCCCGCAGTTCTCCAGCCAGGCCGAATCGCACTGGTATCGCGCGATGGGGGCAGACATCATCGGCATGACCAATATGCCCGAGGCCAAGCTGGCCCGCGAAGCCCAGATCGCCTACGCCACCCTGGGCATGGTGACCGACTACGATTGCTGGCGTCCGCACGAAGCACACGTCACGGCCGAGATGGCGATCGCCAACCTGATGAAAAACGCCGGGCGCGCCCAGCAGATCGTCGTGGCCGCCGTGCGCTATCTGGCCGAGAAGCAGCCGGTCTCCGCCGCGCATACCGCGCTGGCCACCAGCCTGGTCACCCCGCCCGACGCGCTCTCTCCCAGCATGCGGGAGGTGGTGGCGGTATTTCAGCACTCCTGAGGCAGCGGCCGACCCGGGCCATAGGCCACCGGGTCGGCCGTGCGGGGCGATGTCGGAAAAATTTGGTCTGTCACAAAATGGAACGATTTTCTTGGGCTGTTGCAGGTCGTGAAAAAACGCGTGATCTGTCACATGAAGTCTGTAACGCCGTGAAAGTGCATACTTTTTCTTGGGGGAGGTAGTCGTTGCAGTTGTAATTCTTGACCTGCACGGAGTCCCCAAAGAAGCCCAACAGCAGCTTGTCGGCCACTGCCGCCATTCGGTCCCTCCGACCTAAACGGCTGTGGTGAGTGTTAAAGCGGCCTGCACAAGGGCTACGAACCCCGGGGCGATTCAAACTCGCGCTTCGATGCGATATCCCTCGTCGTTGAGACAGAAATCCATTGACGGCGAACAGAGTATCTACGGGTCTATTTGCTCGCTGTCGACGCCGAGAGTCGAAATGTATTCTTGCCAGCCTGCTTTGCCGCGTACATCGCTTTATCTGCACTTTGCATGAGCAGCTCGGCATTTGCGCCATCCGCCGGGTAGATTGCAATGCCAATCGAAACGCCGACTTTTGAGAAATTCCCGTTCAGCGGGAGCGGCTCGTTTATGGCGGTGATGACGCGTTCGGCAATATGCGCAATCTCGTTCCGGTTGGCAGGATTGTCCAGCAGGATGACAAACTCGTCGCCGCCAAGGCGCGCCACGGTGTCTGATTGTCGCATCAGTCCTGTCAGCTTCTTGGCAACAGCACGCAACATCTGGTCACCGGCCTCATGACCCAATCCGTCGTTGATCGCCTTAAATCCGTCGAGGTCGAGAAACATCAAGGCGATGCTGCGCGGCTCTCGCTCGGTAATGCCTATGAGCTGCCCCAGACGTTCCAGCAGGAGTGCGCGGTTAGGTAAGTCTGTGAGTGGGTCGTGCAAAGCCAGGTGCCTGATACGCTCATCCTTTTGCCAGCGTGCGGTGATGTCATTGAAGACCGTAACGTATCGAACGGACTCATCGACAGCGCCTCGAATGGTGGTGATGGTTTGCCACTTCAGGAACAGATCTCCGTTTTTGCGTCGGCTCCAGGTCTCGCCTTCCCACTGCCCGGTTTTGTCGAGCGCGCGCAGGACTCCCGCAAAAAACTCCCGATCATGATGATCGGATTTGAGTAGGCTTACGGTCTGTCCGATCGCTTCCTCGGCGGCGTAGCCCGTGATCGCGGTGAACGCAGGGTTGACCGACAGAATGTTCCAGCTGGCATCGTGGACGACTATGCCTTCAATCGTGTTCTGAATGACGCTGGCAGCAAGCTGCAATTCGGCTTGCGCTGCTTTGAGCAAGCTCACATCGGTCACGAGTACAAAAAAACCGGAAACATTGCCCACAGCGTCGTGATCCGGAATGTAGTTTGCAAGCGTGTAGCCGTTGCTGCCGTCTGCCTTGACGAGTGTGCGTTCGAAGCGCTGGGCTTCCCCCCTCAGAACACCCTCAATATAGGGCTCGTTCAACTTGAAAACTCTTTCCCCCAGTATGTCTCGCATGTGCGAGCCAACTACTTGTTCTGGCGTTTTACCGAACCATTCAAAATACGCGTGGTTGGCAAAGCTGCAACGCAGGTTTTTGTCCCAGTACGCCACCATGCCCGGCATTGCGTCTGTGATGGTCCGGACAAACCTTTCCCGCTCCGCAAGTGTTTTTGCGGAACGCAAGGCCTCGTCGCGAGCCTTGACCAATTCCACCTCGAACTTGCTGCGCTCCTGCGCAACAAAGAAGACCCAGAAATAGCGCACTTCTTCGCTCGAATCGTCTCTGCGACAGTTCACCATTACGGGGACGCGCACACCGCTTTCGCTGATCAACTTGAGGTACAGCTCCGAAACCTGCCCATCCCGGAGCAGCATCGGCCAGACATGCGTTTGCATGAAAATTCGACTTGCGGGCGGGAGGAACTCGTCCATCGCGCGCCCCCGCAACTGCTCAATGTTCTCGCCAACCAGACCAATGAAATCTTTGTTGGCAGCGAATACCTGCCCTGACTCACTGGTGATGAGTGCGGGACACGGCAGCTTGTCTAGCAGCGATTCCATGTATTGGCTGGGGCTTAGTCAGCTGCGGGCGAATGCAGATATCTTTGAATGGCGCTCACGACGAGATCCGGGCGGCTCATGTGGGCGCAATGGCCCACCACGTCGAGCACTTCAAGCGTGCTGCCCTTCAGGTTCGCATGCAGATAATCGCCCACAGCCAAAGGAGCAAGCGCATCAACGCGATGCTGCAAAATAAGGCTGGGGCGTGACACCTTTGGCAGATCCGCCCTGTTGTCAGCGAAGAATGTGGCTTGTGCGAAGACTCGCGCAACGACTGGGTCAGTCGAGCAAAAACTGTCCGACAATTCGCTGGATACGGTCGCAGCGTCGGCGCCGCCTGCTACGACCGGGGCCAGGTAGTTTGCCCAGCCGATATAGTTTTGATCCATGAGCGAAACGAGGTCTTCAAGGTCCTGCCGCTCGAAGCCCCCTGCGTAATCGGGCGGCATGTTCATGAAACAAGGCGATGGGGCAATCAGTACAAGGCGTTCAAACAGTTCGGGTCTGGCGATGGATGCCAGCAGTCCTATGCTGCTGCTCACCGAGTGCCCAATGAAGGTCACGCCGCGCCGCAGGTTCAGGGCCTCGCATACCTCAATCACATCCTGCGCATAGCCGTCTAGGCTTGCGTAGCGTAACGGGTCGAACGCGGACAGGTCGGACTTACCGCTACCAACATAGTCAAACAACACTTGGCGGTGAGTGTTGGCAAACGCGGGCGTGACCCGGCTCCACATGTTCTGATTGCAGCCGAATCCGTGCGCGTAAAGCATCACAGGCCCGCTTTCGCCTTCGATATGTACGTTGTTGCGCGTAAGGATGTTCATGTCGAGCCTTTCGTTCATAGCGCCCTTTCAGGGATAAGGCGTTTACGGCAGAGGGACGACCGCCTTTATGCGTGCTTGAGTGTCGCGTCTTCAGGGCGTAGGTCTGAAAAGCGAAGCGCCACCCGACTCCTTAGATTACCGAGCCGCGACGGGAGTAGCCGGGTCAAGCCTTGAATTGGCGCAATATCCCCGTAGCCACACCATCCGGCGCAATTCTGCTCCGCTTTATTTTCCCCTGTGGCGCCCCACGAATGATCGCTTCCTGCACAGCAAGCCGAACGTCAGTAGTTGGCCGATAGTACGCTTTCAGCATCCGGGTCGGGAGGGTGAGTTCATCAGATCGGAAAGCTGACTTTCTGCGCTGACCTGCGCGGAGCGGCGGGTAAGCGCCGCATCGCAGCCCCTCATTGCCGGTCAGTCGAATGGCCGTTCTGGCCGAGGAGGAGTCTTCTACTCTGCATCTTGAATTACTGCTGTGCTCAAAGTCTCACGCCAGTTGTAGCGATCATGAGCACCAGAACGATGGCTCGAAAAGAATAGATTTCGCAGCGAGCGGTCTTTGCTGTGCATGAAATACGAAAGTTAAAGCAAAAGGGCCACCGCTATGGGTGGCCCTTTTTGTCTAGGGATTGGTTGTTACAGACTGGTTTTTACTGTGACAGACTTAATTTTTACCAACAAAGCCTGCCTACCAGAGACTTTCCTTCTCTGGCGAGGCGCCGATCTTGTGGATGCTGAGGTCGGCGCCTTCGTATTCCTCTTCAGGGTCGAGGCGCAGGCCGACGGTGAGTTTGAGCGCCCCGTACACAATGCTGCCGCCGATGAGGGCGACCAGGATGCCGCCGAGTGTGCCGATCAGCTGCGCGGCAAAGCTTACGCCGCCCATGCCGCCCAGCGCTTCTTGCCCGAAGATGCCGGCGGCGATGCCGCCCCAGGCACCGCAGAGGCCGTGCAGCGGCCAGACGCCGAGCACGTCGTCGATCTTCCAGCGGTTCTGGGTCAGGGTGAACATGATGACGAACAGCGCGCCGGCCACGCTGCCGACGGCCAGGGCGCCCAGGGGGTGCATGATGTCGGAGCCGGCGCAGACGGCGACGAGGCCGGCAAGCGGCCCGTTATGCACGAAGCCGGGGTCGTTGCGCCCTAGCACCAGTGCGACCAGGGTGCCTCCGGCGGCGGCCATCAGCGAATTGACGGCCACCAGACCGCTCATGTCCTGGAGCTTTTGCGCACTCATCACATTGAAGCCGAACCAGCCCACCGTGAGAATCCACGCGCCGAGGGCGAGGAAGGGAATACTCGACGGCGGGTGGGCGGAGACGCCCCCGTCACGGTGGTAGCGGCCGCGGCGCGCGCCCAGGAACAGCACGGCGACCAGCCCGATCCAGCCGCCGACGGCGTGGACCACCACACTGCCGGCGAAATCGTGAAACTTGGCACCAAAAGTGGCCGCCAGCCAGGGCTGAATGCCGAACTTGTCTGCCCAGGCGATCCCCTCAAAGAAGGGGTAAACAAAGCCGACGATGAAGAAGGTGGCGGCGAGCTGCGGCGAGAACTTGGCGCGCTCGGCGATGCCGCCCGAGACGATGGCCGGAATGGCGGCGGCAAAGGTCAGCAGGAAGAAGAACTTGACCAGCTCGTAGCCGTTGTTCTGCGCCAGGTGTGTGCGCCGGAGAAGAAGTGGATGCCGTAGGCGATGCCATAGCCGATGAAGAAGTAGGCAATCGTCGACATGCAGAAATCGGTGAGGATCTTGACCAGTGCGTTGACCTGATTCTTGCGGCGAACGGTGCCGAGTTCGAGAAAAGCGAAGCCGGCATGCATTGCCAGCACCATGATGGCGCCAAGCAGCACGAAGAGTGTGTTGCCGGCGTGATTGACCTGCTCCATTGTGGACTCCAGATTGCACGATGGCGGAGCCTTAAGCAGGAAGCACGCCAGATGTATGGCGCTATATTTATCAATGACTTGTCTTGGTTTTGCGCGCCCGCTTTCGGGTGGTATGCACCGAAAGCGTGAAAATGGTCGGGGTTTATGGCGATAACTTGGTGCGCCGCTGGCTGGGTGTGCGACTGGGCTGCACTGTTTTGTCTGCCTTGCCTGCCGGATTTGGTGCGACGCTTTGCCACACTTTTGTCGCCGGATTCTGGCCTGGATCATTGCCGCAGCAAGTGGCCTCCGCTACCCTCTTGGCCACCTAAAACAAGCAAAAGGAGACATGCGATGCCCGATCGCAATCGCTACGTGCTGGAAGAGGCCCGGATGCCCAGCCAGTGGTACAACATCGTTGCAGATTTGCCGGTGCCGCCCGCACCCCCCTTGCATCCGGGAACCGGGCAGCCGATCGGCCCGGATGATCTCGCGCCCTTGTTCCCCATGGCGATCATTCAGCAAGAGGTGTCCACCGAGCGCTGGATCGATATCCCCGAGCCGGTGCGTGATGTGTTCAAGCTCTGGCGGCCCAGCCCGCTCTATCGTGCCCGCCGCCTGGAGCAAGCGCTCGGCACGCCGGCCAAGATCTACTTCAAGTACGAAGGCGTCTCGCCGGCCGGCAGCCACAAACCCAATTCCGCCATTCCGCAGGCCTGGTACAACGCGCAGGAAGGCGTCAAGAAGCTCTCCACCGAAACTGGTGCCGGGCAGTGGGGCTCCTCGCTGGCGTTTGCCGGCGGCTTGTTCGGGCTGGATGTCACGGTGTATCAGGTGCGCGTGTCCTACGACCAGAAACCCTATCGCCGCGCGATGATGGAAACCTGGGGCGCGCGCTGCATCCCGTCGCCGTCGCCCACCACCGATGCGGGCCGGGCCATCCTGGCCGAGAAGCCGGATCACATGGGCTCGTTGGGCATTGCGATTTCTGAAGCGGTCGAAGTCGCAGCCAAAAATCCGGACACCAAGTACGCGCTGGGCTCGGTGCTCAACCACGTGCTGCTGCATCAGACCATCGTCGGCCAGGAAGCCATCCTGCAGATGGAGATGGCCGGCGACGATCCGGATGTCATCATCGGCTGCACCGGTGGCGGCTCCAACTTCGCCGGCATCGCCTTCCCCTTCATCGGGCAGCAGTTGCGCGGCGAGCACGGCAAACGGCGCTTCGTGGCGGTTGAGCCGGCGGCCTGCCCGAGTCTGACGCGCGGCAAGTTTGCGTACGATTTCGGCGACACCTCGCACCTCACCCCGCTGGTCAAGATGCACACGCTCGGCTCCACCTTCACGCCCCCCGGCTTCCATGCCGGCGGCTTGCGCTACCACGGCATGGCGCCGATGCTGAGCCACGTGGCGGAGCTCGGGCTGCTTGAAGCTCAGGCCTATCATCAGGGCCCATGTTTCGAGGCCGGCGTGCTCTTCGCCCGTACCGAAGGCATCGTGCCCGCGCCCGAAGCCACCCACGCCATCAAGGGTGTGGTGGAAGAAGCGCTGCGCTGCAAGCGCGAAGGCAAGGCCGAAACCCTCCTGTTCTGTCTCTCCGGCCACGGCCACCTCGACATGGCCGCCTACCAGGCCTACTTCGATGGCAAGCTCGTCGATCAGGATTACGACGAGAAGGAACTCGCCATGGCGCTCTCGATGCTCCCGCAAGTGGGCTGATCGCGCGCTGCGCGCCACCGGCCAACGCCCCGCATGGGGCGTTTTTCACGTCTACGGCCACCGTCTTGGAAAGCCGCATCCAGCAAGGCGCTGCAGCCTGCCTTGCCTGCGAGGCAATCTCCATGCGCCTGTGCAGGTTGCCATGCCTGCGGGCCAGGCGGGGTGCGGTGCTTCGAGGGGTGCGGTTTTCAGCGCGTAAAGCCTGATAATGGCGGCCGATTTGTTTTGAACAGCTACGCTGGATTCCCCCATGGAAATCAAGGTCAATTTTCTCGACAAGCTCCGCCAGGAGGCGAAGTTTGACGACTTCACGGTCATCGCCGACCAGCCCATCCGCTACAAGGGCGATGGCTCCGCGCCCGGCCCCTTCGACTACTTCCTGGCCTCCTCGGCCCTGTGTGCGGCCTATTTCGTGAAGGCCTACTGCGACACGCGCGGCATCTCCACCGAGCACATGCGCCTGTCGCACAACAACATCGTCGATCCGGAGAACCGCTACAAGCAGACCTTCAAGATCCAGATCGAGTTGCCGCCCGGGATTTCCGAGAAGGATCGCCAGGGCATCCTGCGCTCCATCGACCGCTGCACCGTGAAACGCGTGGTGCAGAACGGCCCTGAATTCATCATCGAGGAAGTCGAGAGTCTGGATGCCGACGCGCAGGCACTGCTTACGCTGAACCCCGATTCCGACGCGCTGACCTACATCCCCGGCAAAGACCTGCCGCTGGAGAAGACCATCGCCAACATGTCCGCCACACTGGCGGCACTCGGCATCAAGATCGAGATCGCCTCCTGGCGCAATCTGGTGCCGAACGTATGGTCGCTGCATATCCGCGATGCGCATTCGCCGATGTGCTTCACCAACGGCAAGGGTTCCAGCAAGGAAAGCGCGCTGGCCTCCGCGCTGGGCGAATACATCGAGCGCGCGAGCTGCAATCACTTCTACAACGACCAGTACTGGGGCGAAGAATTCGCCAACGCTGAATTCGTGCATTACCCGGATGAGCGCTGGTTCAAACCGGGCAAGAAAGACGCGCTGCCCAAGGGCATGCTGGATGACACCAGCCTCGCCATCTACAACCCCGATGGCGAGCTGCGCGCCTCGCACCTCTTCGACACCAACTCCGGCAACACCGCGCGGGGCATCTGCTGCCTGCCCTATGTGCGGCAAAGCGATGGCGAGGTGGTGTACTTCCCGACCAACCTGATCGACAACCTCTACCTCTCCAACGGCATGAGCGCCGGCAACACGCTGGTCGAGGCGCAGGTGCAGTGCCTGTCGGAAATCTTCGAGCGCGCCGTGAAGCGCGAGATCCTCGAAGGCGAGATCGCGCTGCCGGACGTGCCGGCCGAGGTGCTGGCGAAATACCCCGGCATCGTCGCCGGCATCCAGGGGCTGGAAGAGCAGGGCTTCCCGGTGCTGGTGAAGGATGCCTCGCTGGGCGGGCAGTTCCCGGTGATGTGCGTGACGCTGATGAACCCGCGCACCGGCGGCGTGTTCGCCTCCTTCGGCGCCCACCCGAGCTTTGAAGTGGCGCTGGAGCGCAGCCTCACCGAGCTGCTGCAGGGCCGCAGCTTCGAAGGCCTGAACGACCTGCCCAAGCCCACCTTCGAGAGCAATGCGGTCACCGAGCCGAACAACTTCGTCGAGCACTTCATCGATTCCAGCGGCGTGGTCTCCTGGCGCTTTTTCAGCGCCAAGGCGGATCATGAATTCGTCGAGTGGGACTTTTCCGGTAGCAATGCCGAGGAAGCCGCCACGCTTTTCGGCATCCTCAAGGAGCTGGGCAAGGAAGTGTATGTCGCGGTGTACGACCAGCTTGGCGGAGGTGACACAAGTAAGGCCTGCCGCATCCTCGTGCCGGGTTACTCCGAAATTTACCCGGTGGAAGACCTGATCTGGGACAACACCAACAAGGCGCTGCGCTTCCGCGAAGACATCCTGAACCTGCATCGCCTCGATGACGCCGCCCTGCAGGCCTTGCTGGAACGCCTGGAAGACAGCGAGCTCGATGATTACACCGACATCATCACCCTGATCGGCGTGGAGTTTGACGAGAACACCGTCTGGGGCCAGCTCACCGTTCTGGAGCTCAAGCTGCTGATCTGTCTCGCCATCCAGGATCTCGAAACCGCGCACGATCTGGTCGGCGCCTACCTGCAGTACAACGAGAACACGCTCGATCGCGGCCTCTTCTACCAGGCCCTGAACGTGGTGCTCGAAGTCACGCTGGACGACGAGCTGGAACTCGCCGATTTTGAAGCCAACTTCCGCCGCATGTTTGGCGATACACGCATGGACGCCGCGATTGGCTCAGTCGACGGCAGCGTGCGCTTCTTCGGCCTCACGGAAACCAGCATGAAGCTCGAAGGGCTGGACCGCCACCAACGCCTGATCGACAGCTATCGCAAGCTGCATGCGGCACGCGCCCGGTCCGCACGCGATTGATCCGGCCTGATTTTGTTTGAACTTTTCTGCACAAGCCCATGACCGTAGCCCGGCATGAAGCGCAGCGGAATCCGGGGCTTTATCGGCAGCCAAGGGGCAATCTCCCGGATTCCGCTGCGCTGCATCCAGGCTACGAACTTCACACTTCACCTGGCCGGATCAATAAGGTCGCTACGCGGGCAGATGACAGACGGCTTCGATGTTGTTGCCTTCGAGGTCGATGACAAAGGCGCCGTAGTAATCCGGATGGTATTCGACACGCAGCCCGGGCGCGCCGTTGTCGCGCCCGCCCGCCGCGAGGGCCGCGTGGTAGAACGCGTCGACCTGTGCCCGGGTGGCGGCGCGCCAGGCCAGGTGGCAGCCCGTCGTCGCGGGCGGCCCGCCATAGGGCGAGGGCCCGTCAACAAACCACACATCGGCCTTTTTGCCATCCGGCTCGGCCGCATCGGCATAGGCAAAGCCCAGCACATTCATGCCGTAGTTGCCCTCAAAACAGACGCTGTAACCCAAGGGGGCGAGTGCCGCGCTGTAAAAAGCCTTGGCGCGCGCGATATCGGTGACACGGAAAGTCATGTGATCCAGCATGGGAAAGCGCTCCTGTGTGATGTCTGCAAATTCTGTGCCACAGTAGATTCCACTGCCCGTATGACGCAAGGCCGACTCTGCTCTAGTGGGCATACTTCGGCGTTTCGGGTCGATTTCGAGCCGGATTGTGTCACGATTTTGATGTGGATCAATATGCGCGCCCTGGGCGTGGCGCCTTCGCTGAAGGCCTGCGACGGCTATTCCGGTCATGGTTGGCGCGATTATTCCTTACCCCGAAGGCACTTGGCTGAAGCGGGTCTTCCTGCTGCGCCACGTGCATTGTGCATCCAACTTCAGGAGTGCCGTAAATGCCCATCGTGAACCCGGATCTCTCGGCGATAGCCGCTGCCATCAAGGTGTTGGCTGAGGTTAATCTGGTGCTGCCCATCGAGCACCTCGCTGTTTTTGCCTACGATATCAACACCGGTGCGCCGGTGGCGGGCTTACCCCTGTTTGCCATCGCCGAGCTCGGCCCGGTGCAGGGGATGCCTGATCAGCCAAGTTTCCGCTACCCCTTGGGCATGGTGAGTACCGATCATGCTGGCTATGCCTCGTTTGACCTGTCGGTCGTCCGTAACGAGGTGTACCGGCAGATACAGAAGATGTTCGGCACCTATCGCCTGCTGGACACGCTTCGGCTGGGCAAGGACGAGGTTACGAATGAGCCGGTTACGGTTCAGCTCTCCGGCCTGCAGGTGCTGCCATTTGGTGACCCGGCACTCCGGCTCGACGCGCTGCAAAAGGGCGACCGTGGCCCGGATTTCGTTACCTGCGGCTCGATCTGGATGACATTGTCTTGCAGGGGCGTCCGCTTAACCGGGCGACAGTATCGATGCAAAGCCCGAACATTCGGGACTGGCGGCTCTCGCCTGCGTCGTTCTCGATCGCGGGCGCCTTGCTCATCGGTGAAGATGGCTGCGAGACATTGGTGCCGTCAAATCTGGCGACCCAGGTATACAGGTTTAACCAATTGGCACGGCTGGAAAGTCCGCTTCAGAACGAAGACCCGTATGCGCAAGGCGGAGCATTTTCGGCCGGCTGGATTCTTGAGATGAAAGCCGAGTGGTTTCCCATCGGGCACTCCCTAGGCCAGATTCTGTACAGCCTGCCCTTGGCACCCGGCGAGAAGCGCCGGATCGCGGTGCTCGATTGGTCGCGCAGCGAGCGCGCGGGGCGCGAAGAGTCGACCGGCGTATCGGAGCAGTTGGCGCATGATCAGGTGCGTGATCGAACTGTCAGTGAAACCGTGTCGTCCGCGCTGAAAGAGTGGCAGAAGGGTGAGTCGTTCAGCTGGGGCCTGGGGCTCAGTGGCGGGGGTGGGGGCGGCAGCGGCAACGTGTCAATCGGGGTCGGGGCGTCGTTCGGTATCGGTGGCGGTTCGGCCAGTAGCCAGGGGGAGCGCGCATTCTCGGCAGAGTCCTTGCAGCGCCTGACCGACGCGTTTCGTCAGGCCAGCGCCTCCATGCGCGAGCTGCGATCGACTGTGATGGTGCAGTCCGAGCAAAAGGAAAGCGGCACTGCGCAGACGCGAGCTGTGGCGAACTACAACCACAGCCAAGCACTGACCCTCTTGGACTATGGGGTCTTGCGCCCATCGCGTGGTGACAGGCACTGATCGCCAGCGGCCAGCGCTGTTCGTGACGCGCCCGCGCCCCGCCTTTACTGAAGAGTGGGTATTGGTGAATCGTCAGGCAATCAGTCGGGCGTTGCTCGATTCCGCCCTCAAACCGACGCTTGAGCTGCTGGTGCAGTCGCGAAACAGCGCCGCCGCAGTGCCGGTAGCGGCCGTTGAGTTGCTGATGTCTCACCTGAATGCGCGCAGACTACCAGGGCCATCTGGCAGACCGAGGGTCTGTATCAAATCACGGACTGGCTGACGACCATGGTGCTGGGCGGGCGGCGGCTGGATCGTTTGGTCGAGAGCGTGCCGGTCGATGTGGTCGGGGATGCGTATGTGTTTCCCGTCTTGCGTGGCCAGGAGAACTTTGTCGCGCAAAATCTTGGTGTAAGTTTCAATCCGGACGCATTCGTACCGGATCAGGTCGAGCAACTCCTGACATTGCCGACGCGCGGCATGTTTGCGGAGGCCAAGCTGGGGCACTGCAATGCCTCCGAGATCATCGACTCCACCCGTTTCTGGGACTGGCAGCAGTCGCCTATCCCTGACGATCCCAGCGACATTGCCGCCCTGGACGTGGGAACGCCGTCGCGTACGCCGTCGGTGGGGTCCCCCACGGCGCTGCCGGCCAGCCTGCTCAACATCGTCAATCCGCCCGCCGCGCCGGACCCGTCCGGACTGGCGACCGTGCTCGGGACGATGAGTGCGTTGGGTGCATTCCGCGACATGTCGGGTCGCGATACGACTGCTGCCCTGCTTGCCACCCTGTCAAACACCAGCGGACAACTGGCGGCCAAGGGCCTGGAGGGAGCCAACGCTCGCGCCCTCACCAGCCTGCAGAATCAGCAGGTGCGGCACATGGTGGATACGATCCGCAACGCGCGCGAACTGACGCCAGAGCAGCGTACAGAGCTGATCGGTCGTGTGCTCGGCAGTGGTGTCGACGCCATGACCCCGGCACGCCGCAACGGCGAGAACCCATCCTCTGCAGAGGGTAGCAGTGCCGGCAGCGCGAGTAGTGCTGGTGGCGCTAACAATCCAGGTGGGACGAGCAATACGGGTGGGACGAGCAACACCAGCGCGGGCAATGCCGGGGCCGGGCAAACTGAACCGGTCTCGGAGCGTGGAGCCCCGGCTCCCGCGTCGCGGCCATCGCGCATGACGCGCAGGGCGGCTCGGCGGACTTCTTCGCTGATGCGGCAATTGCTGTTCGTATTCAAGTTCGACACCCATGCGCCCATGGTCGGAAGCTTCCGGGTGCGGCTCCTGTCGGGAATGGATGCACTGGAGTCAACGGCAATCGAAAACACCGTCAGCAACTACGCCAGTGGTGCCGCCGGCGCGACCGAGCACGACATCGGCAACCGGGTACTCCTCAGTGTTCCGCACGGGTTTGGCGGGCAGAATGACGTACAGATTCAGATAGAGGGGGATATGGTCATCCAGGGCTTTACGGTAGAAGATGCGCCAGGAAGCTCTCCTCGCGTCAATGCTCGAGTGAGGCGCTGGTCGCGTTCCGTGCTGGCGAGTTCGACCATGACCCGCACCAACTTCGACGCCACGCGGACCTGGGACGTGATCATGCCAACGGTGGAGGAGAAGCACACCGTGACGCATACCTTCAGTCGGGAAACAGGCAGTAGCAGCGGCTCTGAACAGGGCGGACAGAATACGGTCGGGACAACGCTTGGCGGCAGCAGCGTCGTCTACGAAGCCCATCCATGTTGGAACACGTCACCAGCGCTACGACCTCGAATTCGAGCAGCGAGACACGCAGCAGCGGCGAAGAGCGCACGATCGAGTATCAGGTGCGCCGTGTCGATAACAGCCAGCAGCCGATCATCCGGCCGATTGGGGGTGCAGCGGGGAGTTAACCCGGAATTTCACTAAAGTGAGGTCGGTGCAGCCTTCGCGCATGCGAAGTAGTCTTTCGTGGGGTGCGCCGACGCCAGAGTGCGCTGCTGAACGTTTCGTTCCGACGCCGCAGATCGAACCGTGAAAACCACTTGGCCTTCGATACCTCAGGCGAACGGCTTCTGGACGGGTCGGGTGAGCCCCGAAGGTGCTGCTCCTGAGCCTGTCGAAGGCATGTGATCGATTTCTTCGAACTGCGGTTTTCAGGTTCAACCGGATCAATAATGCCGCGGCCGTGCGCTGGGCCTCGCGACACGCCAACACCGGATCGCGTGCGGGCCGGGCTGGATACGCACGGCAACGCGGTACCAGAGACGTGCCGCCGGGCAAGCACCGCCTGCGCGTGTGCTCAGCGCCCGTGCTTGCTGGCAAGGTGTGTCGCGAGACTGCGATCCAGCGTCACGATGTGCTCCTGCACCCAGTTTTTCAGCGTCTGGAAGATCTCTTCCGCCTGACCCGCCTTGCCACCCAGAATCTTTCCGGTGTGCATCTCCAACAAGTAGCAGATGCGCGTCACGATGAATAACTCGTCGGGAAACTAGATTTTCCATGAGGGTTTCTTCGCGCGCGAAATTGGGCGCGGCAGCGGTCGCGCCCGCCCGGATCTGTTCGGGTGGATACATGCACGATCATGGCGCTTGGTCGTCGTCGAGCAGCTCGTTATCGACCGAGAACAGGTCGGACCAGATCAGGCCGGGCCCGTGCAGACCCGGCTTCTCGTCGCTGCAAGCGGCTTTGAGATCGCGGATGACCCTGGAGAGCCGGTCTTGCAGGGTGTGCTCGCTGGAGTGGGTGTCGAGAATGCTGTCGACCCCGGTCCGGATGACGCCAGTGAGGTAGTCTTCCTGCGCTTCAGAGAGCGCGACACTGAGCAGTGCGTTGCCGATGTTCTCCGACATGGTGGAAACCGCCATATTCGTCGCCATGCGGCTGTTGCGCTGGGCGATATCGATTTCTTTCAGCGCGTCGCTGATGTCTGTCAGGGTTTGGCCGATGGTGTCGCCGCGCTGCTTCGATTCGCGGGCCGAGACGATGGCCTGGACACGCACATCCGCCCCTTCGCACAGCATGGCGAGGTGATCGCGCAGGCGGCCGATCCGGTCCGGGTCGTCAATAGGCAGATTGCTGATCAAGAGCGAGACACGATCGTAGGTGATCAAGAGGCGCTTGCCGAACTGGAAAATGCGGTCCAGATCCACCATTTGCGCGATCACGGCGACTTCCACCGGGCTGGCTTCACCGTGACAGTTCAGCGTGATCTCTTGTCCAGGGACGCGAAGCTGTACGGCGCCCTGTAGCGAGAAATCGCTGATCGCCGTGATGACAGCTTCGGCAATCTTGCGGAAATCCCTGGCGGTATTGATCGCCTTCAGGCCTTCCAGCAAGACGCTGAGTTCGCCCATGTTGCTCATCGCCGTCATGGCGGTGGAGGTTGCAAACTCGGCCGTGCTCCGGGTTTCGCGCAGCAGCTGGAATGATTCCAGCATGTTCATGGTCTTTGCATGCAGCTCACGCATGCTGAAAGGCTTGACGACATAATCGTCGCCCCCGGCGGAATAGCCAGCAACGCGGTCTACGATCTCGTCGTGCCCGGATAGAAAGATGATCGGCGTATTGGCCGTGGCGGCGGATTCGCGCAGGGCGCGGCACAGATCCAGGCCGGTGATGCCGGGCATCTCCACATCCATGATGATCAGGTCGGGCAGCCGCGATTCGATGGCCATGACAGCGTCGGCGCCGTCGCCTGCCGACATCAGCTCGCAGTGCCCTTTCAATGCTTCGGCGACAAGACCATGCGTGAAACGTTCGTCGTCCACCAGCAAAACCAGGGGCAGGGTAGGCGTGTCGCCTGGGCTGTCGTCAAACATGGGTCATTCCTTCCGTTTCAGTCCTGAAAGTCCATCGATATGGTGCGGAACGATTCGTTGAGGGCAACGAATGCGGCCAGTATGTCGGGGTCAAAATGCTCGGGTCGCGTGCGACCATCGCCTTCGGTGATGATCTTCACGGCTTCTTCATGCGGCATCGCCTCTTTGTACACGCGCTTGCTGCGCAAGGCGTCGTAGACGTCGGCCAGCGCCATCAGCCGGCCGGAGAGGGGGGTGTCCTCGCCGCGCAGGCCGTGATAGCCGGTGCCGCACCAGTGCTCGTGGTGCGTGAAGGTGACTTCCTTGGCAAAGCGCAGAAATGCGGACGCCCCGTTGTCGCGGATCGTGGCTTCGATCTGCTCCAGGACGTCGCGACCATACACCGTGTGGCGCTTGATCTGGTCGAACTCCGCCGGGCTCAGCGCACCCGGCTTGCGCAGGATCTGATCGGGGATGCCGACTTTGCCGATGTCATGCAGCGGTGCCGACTGAACCAGGAGGTGCAGCGTGTCATCCGTAAAAAAACCTGCGTACTTCGGGCGCGTATTCAGATACTCGCCGAGCAGGCCGACATAGGACTGCGTGCGGCGGATATGCATGCCGGTTTCGGTGTCGCGGAATTCTGCGAGGATGCCGAGTCCGAAAATCGCGGCGTCCTGGGTGAGCGAGAGCTCACGCGTCCGCCCGCGGACGATGTCTTCCAGGTTGTCACGATGGCGTTTGAGTTCCAGCTGGTTATGGATGCGGGCCCGCACCAGGGATGGCCGGAAGGGCTTCGAGATGTAGTCCAGGCCGCCGGCTTCCAGGCCCTGTTTCTCGTCATTCTCCTCTACCAGCGACGACATGAAGATCACGGGTATGTCCTGCGTCAGCGGATCTGCCTTGAGGGCACGGCAGACTTCGTAGCCGCTCATGCCCGGCATGAGCACGTCGAGCAGGATGAGGTCGGGCGGGTTGTCGCCGCGCGCCTGGAGCAGGCCCCGTTCGCCATTGGTGGCCACCGTGATGGCGAAGTCGTCGTGCAGACTTTCGATGAGGATGTGTGCGTGTTCCGGGGTGTCTTCCACCACCAGGATGCGGGGTTTGAGCTGGCTCGTTGTCATGGAGACCTCAACTGGCGCACAGCGCGTCTGTCAGAAGCTTCAGTGTAGTCTTGCAGGCATCGATATCGAACGAACCCAGTCTTTCGGCCAGTGCGTCGCAGTGCGCCAGCAGCTCGGGTGATCCTGCCGCCTTGCGCAAGGCCGGCAGCAGCGACAGCGCCTCGCCAACATCGGTATCGAGGCAGTGTTCGATCTCGCTAACCAGCCGCCGCATGGCGGCATAGTCCGTCTCTTCCGGTGCTGCGACCTGCACCGACTGGTCGAGCGGGAAGGCGGCGTAGAGCCCGCTAATGACCGTTTTCAGCGCGGCCTCAAAGCGTTCGAGCAGAATCGGCAGATTGGCGCCGTGATTGCTCCGGATGGCGATCTCCACATCGGCAGATGCCTTCGAGAGTTCCAGCGCGCCGATGGCGCCGGCGATGGATTTCATCGAGTGGGCCATGCGTTGCGCCAGTGCCATGTCTTCATCGGCGGTCGCGAGGCGAAGCTGTTCGGCGGCCTCTGATTTTGTTCTGAGAAACTCTCTCAACATCCGCAGGTAGAAATCGACTTTGTCATTGCAGTAATGCAAGCCGGTCTCGATCGAGATGCCACGAAGCTCGCGCGGCAGTTGGGCGGTATCGGTTGTGGTCGGCCAGGTGCGCGGGGCACCAGCAATGCCCGGGTGGCGCTTGTCGAGCCACATGGCCAGCTTCTTGAAGAGCTGGGCGGGCTCGATCGGTTTGCTCATGAAGTCGTTCATGCCGGCTTCAACGCACTGGTGCTGTTCGTCCAGCATGGCGTGCGCGGTCATGGCGATGATGGGCGTGTCGGCCAGCGCAGGCAGCGCACGCATTCGCCGCGTGGCTTCGAGGCCGTCCATGACCGGCATCTGGATGTCCATGAGCACAACATCGAATTGATCGCGTGAGGCCAGGTCGACCGCGATGGCGCCATTTTCGGCAACGGTGACGTCGAGCCCGGCGCCTTCCAGCAGTTCCTGAGCGATCTGCTGATTAAAGGCATTGTCTTCGACCAGAAGTACGCGGGCGCCGAGCAAGCGGCCGAGTTGCCCCCGTGCGGCATACCGCGTTGACGGCGACTCCGGCAGCGACTTGCGGGTGCCGAGTGCCGTGGTAATGGCATCGAACAGGCTCGAAGACGTGACGGGTTTGCGTGCCTCCGCGTCGGCATTCAGCTGTGAGAGCTGCTTTTCCCTGAGCATGTCGCTGCCCACGGTCAGCAAGATGAGGCGAGCACGGGGTTTGCGCTGCCGTATGGCTGCCAGCAGGGCTTCCACGGCGGGTCTGGGCTGTTTCCAGTCCACCAGCAGCAGGTCAGGGCAGGGGTCATCGTCACTCAGCGAGGACTCCGCGGTGAGTGCCGCGCTGACACGCAGGCCAAAACCCTTGAGCAAGCCGGTGAGAATCTCACGGCTGGTGGCGCTGCTGTCGATGACAAGCGCGTGAAGACTCTGCAGGTCAGAGAACAGGGCAGTGCTTTTATCTGGCTGGGCGCTGCCGATGCCCATTGGCAGGCTGAAGCAGAATTCGCTTCCCTTCCCTGGCTGGCTCTCAACCCAGATGCGCCCGCCCATCATGTCGACCAGCTGCTTGCAGATGGCCAGACCCAGACCCGTGCCACCAAAACGGCGGGTGTCCGATACGTCGGCCTGGGTGAAGGGCTGGAAAAGCAGCTTTCTTTGCTCGGCGGTCATGCCGATGCCGGTATCGCTGACCGTGAACAGGATCTCGATGATGTCGCCCTGGGGTGCCGAGGCACTGGCGATACGCAGCATCACCTCGCCGGCCTCGGTGAATTTGATGGCGTTCGAGCACAGGTTCACCATGATCTGAACCAGGCGAGACGGATCGCCGATGAGGGTTGCCGGCGTGTTTGGCGCGACCTGGACAAAAAACTCCAGCTGCTTCTCTGCTGCGCGTACGCTGCTGACGGCGATCACCTTGTCGAGCACCTCGCCGAGCGAGAACTCCGCGCGGACGAGTTCCAGCCGGCCGGCCTCGATCTTGGAGAAATCCAGAATGTCGTTGATCACGCCGAGCAGCATGTTGGCCGAGATCATGATCTTGTCGAGATACTCCTCCTGCTTGGGCGTCAGTTCGGTGCGCATGGCCAGGTGCGCCATGCCGAGCACGGCGGTGATAGGCGTGCGGATCTCATGGCTCATGTTGGCAAGGAAGGCGCTTTTGGCTTTGGTCGCGCGCTCCGCCGTATCTCGGGCTTGTTCAAGCGCTGTGGTGCGTTGCGAAACGAGGTCTTCGAGGTGCTCCTGATGCTCGCGCAACTCGTGTTCGATCAACTTGTAGGCTGTGATGTCCTGCACGGCGCCAATCACCTGACTCACCTTGCCTTCGTGCCAACGTGCTTCGCCCTTGGTACGAACCTGGCGCGGGGTTCCCTTGGCGGAGACAATCTCAAGCTCCAGGTCAAAGTTCTGCCCGCCTTCCAGCGCGGCCTGGATGGCGGCTTCAAGCAGTGGGCGGGACTGCGGGGTGAAGAAGCTCGTGGCGAGATCGTGTGTGAGCGCGACCTCTGCGGGGTCCAGATCGAAAATGCGATAGGTTTCATCGGTCCAGCGGCGCGCCCCGTCTCGGGCTTCAATTTCCCACCCGCCGACATGGGCCATGGTCTGCGCGACTTCCAGCAAGCCAGAGATGCGCTGGAGTTCGTCTTCGGCCTGGCGTTGTTCCACGAGGCGCCATACGGAGTCCATCAGCAGGACGAGCTGGTCGACATCGGTCTGCAGATACTCGCCGGGCTTGTTGGCCAGCCCGAGCACGGCGACGATGTGCTCGCCAACGAAGACGGGAATGCTCATGAAGCGCTGCATCACCACATGCCCTGCCGGGACGCCCTTCTTGAGCGCATGTGCAGCTTGAAAGTCATTGTTGATGAGCGGTTTGCGCTGCCGCACCACTTCACCCCAGAAGCCGGTTTTTTCCAGAGCGTAGGAGGTTTGCGGCGCCACGACGCTGCACTCGGCCATGGCTTCTCGCGACCAGCTGTTGAGGGTGAATTGCTGGGTTTCCTCGTTATAGAAATAGATGTAGCCGAGCTGGCTGCCACTGAACCGGATGGCTTCGTGCAAGGCATGGTCGAGCAGCTCCTGCGTGCTGCGCGCGTGGAAATCGGCAATCCGGCTCAGGCACTCCAGACGCTTCATCCGGCTGTTCTGCTCGATCTCGGCGGTCTTTCTGGCCGTAATGTCGATGCTCGCTACCATGGCGCCGGCATACTGTCCAGGAGCCGCAAAAGGTTGGAAAGCGCTGTCGTACCAGGTGTTGCCGATCTGAATTTCCTTGTGGAGCGCTTCGCCACTGACGGCTCGGCGGATGCCTTCCAGTATCTGTGGGTAGTCGCGATAAATCGCGTAAGCCGACTGGCCGACCACCTCGCCAGGGTGCAGTCCGAGCTTGTCGAGCGCCTTGCCCTCCGAGCTGGTGAAAATGCCATTCTGATCGATCGTGCACAGCACCATCGGCAGATTGCGCACCATGCTGCGCAAACGGGCTTCGCTATCTTGCAGAAGTTTCTGTGCTAGGACGCGCTCGGTAATGTCGAGGCAGTAGCCGATGTAGCCCAGAAACTCGCCTTCGTCGTTGTAACGCGGGCTGCCGTTGTCCTGAATCCAGCGATACTCGCCGTCGTGTCGCAGCAGGCGATAGGTGGTCTGGAAGGGTTCGCGCAGCTCGAACGCTGTGGCATAGACCTCCAGACTAGGCGTCAGGTCGTCCGCCGGGACACCCGCCATCCAGCCCTGACCCAGTTCGTTGGCGAGTGTACGGCCGGTGAAGTTGAGCCAGACCTGGTTGAAGTAGCCGCACAGCTTGCCCGGCCCGGCTGTCCAGATCAGGGCCGGTGCGGAGTCGGCCAGGGTGCGGTAGTTCTGTTCGCTCTCGCGCAGGCGTTGCTCGGTCAGTTTCTGTTCGGTGACGTCTTGCATGACGACGGCGCAGTAAATGACGCTGCCGTTTTCACGGCGCAGACATCTCGCATCGATTGCTACGTGCACGGTGCTGCCGTCGCCACGGATGAAGCGTTTCTCCATCTGATAGTCGTTGACTTCGCCCAGCATGATCCGGCTAAACAGGTCTTGCTCGCGCGCCAGATCGTCCGGATGCGTAATCCGGGTCAGGTCGACCTTGCCGAGTTGCTCCCGCGAGTAACCCAGGATCTGACACAGACGATCATTGAACTGGAGAAAACGCTTCTCTGCCGGCGAACACACGGCCATGCCCAGAAAGGGGAGCTCGTAGAAGTGCTTGAGCAGGCGGTCGGACTCGGCCTGCAGCTCCATTCGCGCAATCAGCAAGTGCTTGCGGCGCAGCAGGATCAGTGCGGCCGTGATCGCGAGAATGGCGAAGAATTCGACGAGGCTGATCCACAGGACGAGCGGTTTGAGCGGCGCGAAGACCTCGGCACGGTCCTGCTTGACCACGAGTTGCCAGTCAGTGCCTGAAATCGGGCGATGGGCGGCCAGGACGGCGATGCCACGATAGTCCCGCGCTGAAAACGTTCCGGGCGCATTGCGCTGTATTGCAATGGCGCCCGGCAACTGCGCATCCAAGAGACTCTGGGGCTGGTTTGCCAGCGCGGCAGAGGGGAATCGGAGCGGGTTGAGGGTGACGATCTTGTCATGGGCAGCTTGCACCAGCAATGCCTCGCCCGAGGCGCTGATGCCTGGCCAGCGCTGGATATAGGGGTAGAGAAAGCTTTCAGGTGACATGCGCAGCACGGCGATGACATCGGGCGCGGCCGTCTCCGGGTTGGTGGCGGGCAAGGCGACAGCAAAGTCGAGTTGCAGCGGCCCGGCGTTATCGCGCGCGCCACCGTTGAATGCGGGCGCCCGCTGTTCGAGGGCTCGGCGCAGCAGGGCGGGACTGGGCTGCATCGGCGTGGCGCCGTCTGTGAGCGGAAAGATCTCTCGCCCATCCGGGTCGAACAAGGCAATGGCTTCGTAGCCATAGGCCGCCTGCATGCTTTGAAGCCGACTGTTGACGAATTGCCGGGCGCGAGCGTTTCCTGCACGCGCTTCAGCGATGCGGGCACTGAAACCTTCATTCGTCATCAGCGTCTTGCAGTCGCCAAAGCGCTCGCTGAGCCACTTCTCGATCTGGCCGGCCTTGAGCTCGGCTATCGCTTCCAGATTGGCGTAGGCCGCATGCTCGATCTGAGGGCGCTGGATCTCGGTGACCAGCCAGCCAAACAAGGGGACGAACAGGAACATGCCCGCAAACAGCAGCGGGGCCTTGATCCTGCGATCCGTGGCGGTGATCGCGATATCGTGGGGCGACGTGTGCTGTGCCTGATGCCAGCGGTGCAGGATCAGGAACAGCAAGCCACTGGTAATGGCAACGAAGGCCAGGCCTTTCGCGATCTCGATCCGGTTGGCGACGGCGGGATCGTCGACGGTCTCCATGAAGAAGTAGCTCGACAGCAGGATCCAGGCAATTGCGAAGACGGCATACAGCAGCGCAATGCGAGCCGCCGTGAGCCGAAACACACGGGCGTACAAGGAGGACTGTAAGAAGCTCGGCATGGGCGGGGTCCGTACCCGGTATCTTGGTGAGGGTTTCGGGGGCGATTGTTTTGTCTGCGATCAGAGTGCGGCCAGAATCTTCCTGGCGATGTGGTCGAGCGGAAGTTCTTCATCCACGCCGCCCGCCTGCACGGCCTCCTTCGGCATGCCATACACGATGCAGCTGTCTTTGTTCTGGGCCAGCGTGTAGGCCCCCGCATCGTGCATCTCGCGCATGCCAAGTGCGCCGTCTTTGCCCATGCCGGTCAGGATGACGCCGATGGCATGGTTGGCGACGGTGTTTGCGGCGGAGCGAAACAGCACGTCTACCGACGGGCGATGGCGATTGACCGGAGGCCCCTGATTCAACTCGATCGTGTAGCCCGCTGCGCTGCGCTTGACGAGCATGTGCGAGTGCCCCGGCGCGACGTATGCCCAGCCTTTCTGGACGCGCTCGCCATGTTCAGCTTCCTTGACGTGCATGCGGCACAGACTGTCAAGCCGCTGCGCGTAAGATCGCGTGAAGCCTTCCGGCATGTGCTGGGTGATCAGGATGCCGGGCAGGTTCTCCGGCAGGCGCAGCAGCACCTCCTTGATGGCCTCGGTGCCACCCGTTGACGCCCCGATGAAGATCAGCGGCTCACCCCCTGCGACGCGCTTGCTTGCCCTGGCGGGCAGGATGGCGTCCGCCGTATGCAAGGCGGGGGCGTCGGGAATGCCGCGCGCGGGGCGGAGACGTGCGACCGCCGCGATGCGGATCTTCTCGGCGATGAGCTCCGAATAGTCCTCCAGCCCGGAACCCACATCCACACGTGGCTTGGCGATGAAATCGACTGCGCCGAGCTCCAGCGCACGCAAGGTCGTGTCGGAGCCGCGCTCGGTCAGCGTGGAAATCATCACCACCGGTGTTGGCCGCAGGCGCATCAGACGGCCGAGGAAGTCCAGGCCGTCCATCTTGGGCATCTCGACATCCAGGGTGATGACATCCGGATTGAGGTTGCGGATCATCTCGCGCGCGATCAGCGGGTCGGGGGCTGCGCCCACCACTTCCATGTCGCCCTGGCGGTTGATGATCTCGGTCAGAAGATGCCGAATCAGTACCGAGTCATCAACAACGACTACGCGGATCACTTTGCTCATCAGAATAGCTCCACCGCGCCTTCGATCTGGGTGCTCAAGAGGCGATGCTCGTATTCGCGTTCGCGCTCGATGATCGTGTTGTTGTGCACCGAGCGGAGCTTCTTGACCAGCGCACGACCCGTCTTGGGAAAGTAGTAGACCTTTCTTGGATAGATATCGAGCAGGTCTTGCGCGACGATCGCCAGCCCTTCCGTCTTCAGGTATTGCAGCACGAATTCCGCGTTGTGTTCGCCGACGGTGGTGGTGGTAAAGCCGCGCAGCACCTGTCCACCGCCGAAGACCTTGACTTCGAGATTGCGTCGCTGAGCGCCCATGCTCATGAGCTTGTTGATGAGGATTTCCATGGCGAACGCGCCATAGCGCGCCGACTGCGAGGTAACGTCCGTATCGTCCCCGGGCAGCATGAAATGATTCATGCCGCCGATGCCGCTGCGCCGATCGCGGATGCAGGCAGAGATGCACGAACCCAGTACCGTCACAATCACCATGTCACGCTGGGTGACGTAGTACTCGCCCGGAAGGATCTTGGCCGCCTCGATGTTGTGCGCACGGTCGAAGTAGATCGTGGGCGACACGTGCGGTGCGTAGTCGTCATCGCTCGGGATGCTCACCGCTAGGGCTCCTGATGGCTTGCCGTCTGGTTGGGAATGAATGCGCTCGAACCGGAGGCTGGGGGCGGGAAACCCGCCCCATCAGCCTTCACGCGGCTACTTAGAACTCACTCCACTCATCCTCTTCTCCAGCGCTGGCGTGCTTCGCTTTCGCAGCACTCTTGGCGGCAGGCTTTGCACCGCCTGTGCGCGGCTGCGTCTTGGGTGCGTGCCGCGGCGTGCTTGCCGGCGTCGCGCTGCGAGGGGCTGCAAGCGCAGTCGAAGTCGAGGTCTGATCCATCTTGAATACCGCGACGGCTTCTGCAAGATTGCGCGCCTGACCGGAGAGGGAGTCTGCGGCAGCGGCAGCCTCCTCGACCAGGGCCGCATTCTGCTGGGTCACCTGATCCATCTGTCCAATCGCCTGGTTGACCTGTTCTATGCCGGCACTCTGCTCCAGGGAGGCGGAAGAGATCTCGCTGATGATGCTGGTGACGCGTTTGACCGAGCCCACGATATCCGCCATCGTGCTGCCGGCCTCTTCAACCTGCTTGGTGCCGTTGGTGACCTTCTCCACCGTATCGTTGATGAGGAACTTGATCTCCTTGGCGGCTGCAGCGGAGCGTTGTGCCAGATTGCGCACTTCGCCTGCCACGACCGCAAAGCCGCGACCCTGCTCACCGGCCCGTGCTGCTTCAACTGCTGCATTCAGCGCCAGGATATTGGTCTGGAAGGCGATGCCATCAATCACGGAAATGATGTCCACAATCTTGCGGGAAGCGTCGTTGATCCCGGTCATGGTCACGACGACGTTGCCCACGACATCGCCGCCCTTGGCGGCAATGCCCGAGGCCCCCAGCGCAAGCTGGTTGGCCTGATTGGCATTCTCGGCATTCTGCTTCACCGTGGCGGTCAGCTCTTCGATGCTGGAAGCGGTCTCTTCGAGGCTGGAAGCCTGCTCCTCGGTGCGTTGCGACAGATCGGCGTTGCCCGCTGCAATCTCTTGCGAGGCAATGTTGATCGTGTCGACCGAGGCTTTGATCTGCTGCACCAGTTCCTTCAGGTTGCTGACCGTGGTGTTCATGCCGTTGCGGACTTCGCCAAAGGTGCCCGGGTAGTCGCGCTCGATGCGCTGCGTCAGGTCTCCCTTGGCCAGTGCATTCGCCACGCGCAGCACGTCCAGCAGCCCCGTGTCGGTCACGTTGGAGAGCTGGTTGAGGAGCTCGGAGAGTTCCTTGGTGTAGCCCGCTTTGCCGTCCATGACCATCTTCACCGAGAAGTCTCCGCGGGCGGCAGCTGCTTCAACGATATTCTTGATCTCGGCAACAATCTTGGTCAGCGCCGCGACGGTGCCATTGACGCCGGCCTTGGTCTGCCCGAAGACGCCGGGGTAGTCCGCCTCGATGTGCTGGCTGAGGTCGCCGGCTGACAGCGCATTGGCCACCCGCATCACGTCGCGCAGCCCGGTGTCGGTCACGGTTGAGAGTTGATTGAGCAGTTCCGACAGGCGTTTGGTGTAGCCCGCTTTGCCTTCCATGGTCATCTTGACGGAGAAATCGCCGCGTGCGGCGGCCGCTTCGACGATGCCCTCGATCTCTGCCACGATCTTCGCCAGCGAGGTGACCGTGCCATTGACAGCGGCTCTGGTCTGCCCGAAAACGCCCGGATACTCCTTATCGATTTTCTGCGTCAGATCGCCCGCCGACAGTGCATTGGCCACGCGCAGCACGTCACGCAGGCCGGTATCGGTAATGTCCGAGAGCTGGTTCAAGCCACTGGCAATGTCTTCGGTGAACCCGCGCTTGTCGGCCAGCGAAATCTTCTGGCTGAAATCACCTTTCAGGGCGGCGTTCACCGTGTCCTGAATTTCGCCAACAATCTTGCGCAAGGCGTCCTGCATGACTTTCATTGAGGCCAAGAGGCTGGTCGTGTCGTCAGCCTTGAGGCGGACAGTCTGCGACAGGTCTCCTTCGGCGATTTGCCGGACAACCTCGGCCGCGTAATCGGGTTCACCACCCAACTGGCGTGAAATCCGGCGGATGAGCAGGGTGGCCGTGATCGTCGCCGCCAGCAAGCCCGCCAGGGTCAGCGTGATCAGGATCCACGTGTCCCGCGATGTCGCGGCGGCCGTGGCCTGACCTTCCTTGGCCATCAGCTCGCCGACATACTCGGAAAACTTGTCGACGTTGCTGATGTACTGCGCCTGCGGCTCGCGCACTTGCGTCATCAGGAATTCGGCAGCTTCGTCCCGCTTGCCGGCGCTGACCATCCGGATGAACTCGTCCTGCAGGGTTACGTAAGTGGTGCGGCTGCTCTTGACGGCGTCAATGATCTTTCGCCCTTGCTCGGTGTTGACGCGCTCGTCGAGATAGGCGAGGTTGGTCTTGATGGTTTCCCGCGCCTCGGCGATGCGGGCCAGTTCCTTGGTTACTGCATCTGCCGATTTGACGAGCAGGGTATTGCGCATGGCGCGGGCGATGACATTGATATCGTTGACAATGTTTTGCGCCTTGACGATCTTGGGGACGCGGTCTTCAACCATCAGCGTCATGCCAGTATTGCCTTCGCGCAGCGATACGATCGACCAGATCGCCGCGATGAGCAGCAAAATCACCAGAAAACCAAAGCCGAGCGCAAGTCGCGTGGCCAGCTTCATTCCGGATGCATTCATGTCACACCTCCTGCTTTGATTTTTGAGAGCCAGATACCGGTCAGGCGGTGGCTTCTTCCATGAGTTCCATGTCACGACTGCTCATCAGCCTCTCGATGTCGACGAGGATGATCATCCGCTGGTCGATCGTGCCGAGCCCCATGATGTATTTGGTGTCGAGCGCGGCGCCGAATTCTGGGGATTCCTTGACTTGTTCGGGTGGCAGCGTAATGACATCCGAAACGCCGTCCACCACGATGCCGACCACACGCCGCAGTACATTCAGGATGATGACGACGGTGAATTGGTCGTAGCGTTCCTCGCCGACCTGGAATTTGATCCGCATATCGACGATTGGCACAATCACGCCACGCAGGTTGATAACGCCTTTGATGAAGGCTGGTGCATTGGCGATGGCGGTCACCGAATCGTAACCCCGGATTTCCTGCACTTTCAGGATGTCGACCGCGTACTCGGCTGACCCCAGCGTGAAGGTCAGGTATTGCGAGGCGCCGGCGGCAATCGCCGTGGCATCGGTAACGCTCCGATCGGTTTCTAGCATGGTGCTCATCTGCAGCCTCCTGGACTGAAAATCAGTTTCGACCGAGCTGGACAAGGCTCGGGACATCAAGGATCAGCGCGACACGTCCATCACCCATGATCGTTGCGCCCGATACCCCGGCTACCTTGCGGTAGTTGGTCTCCAGGCTCTTGATGACCACCTGGTGCTGGCCCAGCAACTGGTCGACAAACAACGCGGTCTTGCCCCCTTCGAGTTCGAGGATGACCACGATGCCTTGCGTCGGGTCGGTCGTCTGGGGGGTGATGTTGAAAATCTCGTAGAGCGTCAGCAGGGGCAGATATTCGCCACGCACGTGGACCACCCGCCCTTTGCCCGAGATCGTGGAGATCTCTGCCGCGCGGGGCTGCAGCGATTCGACAATCAGGTTGAGCGGCAGGATGAAGACCTGGGTGCCCACACCGATGTACATGCCATCGAGGATCGCGAGGGTCAGCGGCAGACGGATCGTGATGCGCGTCCCCGCGCCGGGGGTGGTCGAGATCTCGACGCGCCCGCCCATGCCTTCGATGTTGCGCTTCACGACATCCATGCCGACGCCGCGTCCGGAGACATCGGTGACCATCTCGGCGGTCGAGAATCCCGGCGCAAAGATGAGCTGCCAGACTTCGTGGTCCGGGGCATCGGCGCTGATGGGAATGCCGCGTTCTTGCGCCTTGGCGAGAATGCGTTCGCGGTTGAGTCCGGCGCCGTCATCGATGACCTGGACCACAATGCTCCCGCCTTGCTGCGAGGCCTGCAGGATCAGGGTGCCCTTGGCCGACTTTCCTGCCGCCTGCCGGATCTCGGGTGTTTCAATGCCGTGATCCAGACTATTGCGGACCAGGTGCGTCAGCGGGTCCGATAATTTCTCGATCAGACCTTTGTCGAGCTCGGTGTGTTCGCCGACCAGTTTGAGTTCGACCTGCTTGCCGAACTTGCTCGCCAGGTCTCGCACCACACGGGGGAAGCGACTGAAGACGGAGTTGATCGGCAGCATGCGGATCGACATGACCGCTTCCTGCAGATTGCGGCTGTTGCGTTCGAGCAGGCCCATGCCGTTGAACAGATTTTCGTTCTGGACCGGATCAAGGGTCGACACCGTCTGCGCCAGCATCGCCTGGGTAATGACGAGTTCGCCGACCAGATTGATCAGCTGATCGACCTTGTCGATGTTCACGCGGATCGAGGTTTCGTTTTCCTTGTCGGCCGCACGCCGGGCGGGGACCTCTTTGCCGGTGTTCGCGACGGCGGGATCGGCCGTCGGCGTCGGGGCTGCGACGGGTTCAAAGAAACCGTAGCCGTCGCCGTCGTCTGGCCGTGTATCGGGGGCCGGCAGGGGTGCCGGGTCAGTAAAGAAGCCGAAGCCGTCGCCGTCCAGGTCTTCCGGGACGGCGGCTGGCATGGCGGGGGCCGGCGTGTTCTCCAGGACGCATGGCGTGATTGTGTATTCGTCTGGCTGGGAGACGAATGCGAATATCTCGTCAACTTCGTGCTTGCCCTGTCCGTCATCGAGGAGGATCTGGATCAGATCGTGCGTGCTGTCCCCGGATTTCTCGACGACCGTGACGATGCCGAGGCGGCGAAGCTCATCGAACAGCGCGTCGCGGGTGCGTTCGCCCAGCTTGTCGAGCTGGCAGTGGATCTGCCAGGCACCGCTCGCACTGGCTGAGGGAGTCGTCTTTTGCGTCTCGCGGCTTGTGGCGCCCGCTTCGCGCTGGAGCAGGGCAGATAGCGCCGCTTTGATCTCGACCGCCTCTTCGGGCGCAACATCGAAGCCTTCCCGGTGCCCCTGGAGTTGCTTGCGGATGACATCACCGGCCTGCAGACTGGCTTCGACAATATCGTTGCTGAGCGCCACCTCGTTGTTACGCACCTTGTCCAGCAGCGATTCCAGCACATGGGTGAGATCGGCCATGTCGTTGAAACCGAAGGTGCCACTGCCGCCCTTGATGGAATGCGCGGCGCGGAAGATGGCGTTGAGCTCTTCGGCACCCGGTGCGTGGATGTCCACGGCCAGCAGCAGACGTTCCATTTCGTCGAGGTGCTCTTGCGCCTCGTCGAAGAAGGTCTGGTGAAACTGGGTGAGATCAAAGTCTTCCATTACCGGAATACCTTGCCGAGGACCTCAAGCAGCTTGGCGGGATTGAAGGGCTTGACCAGCCAGCCCGTGGCGCCGGCGCTGCGCCCCTGCGTTTTCATCTCTTCGCTGCTTTCTGTGGTCAGCATAAGGATGGGGGTAGCGCGGTATTCCGGCAACGCGCGCAGGGTTTTGATGAGGGTCAGCCCATCGGTGTTGGGCATGTTCTGATCGGTCAGGATCAGATCGAATTGTGCGGCGCGAGCCTTGGCAATGCCGTCTGCACCATCAACGGCTTCAACGACGACGTGGCCCGCACTTTTCAGCGTAAAAGACACCATCTGACGGATCGAGGCTGAATCGTCTACGGCCAGGATTTTGCGTGCCATGAACCGCTCTCCCTTTTGCCGCAGGGCAATCTGCGACAGAGTCATGTGGTTGTAAATTCATTGTGCAGGGCAGCATTTGACGCACGAATGATTACCGCCCGAATGTGTGTATCGGCGATAGCCAGGCGAGAGTTGAATGCCCATTTGGGCCGGAGCGGACAAGAAAAAAGCCCCGTATGCGCGTGGCGTACGGGGCTTCGCAGCGACCTGCGCTGGGCTGACTCAGCCGGCTTTGACGCGCGCCGCGATGTGGGAGAGCGCGTCTTCCACCTGATCCACCAGGATCAGGCACAGATCGCCCGCTTGCAGGCGCTCAAGCGCTGTATCGATCGCGAGGAACTCACCCCGCACCTCGTCGACGCGCGTGCAGCGCCGGGCGCCGACCAGCCCCTGTCGCAGCAAGCCGATCACCTCGCCATCTGCCCGTCCGCGCTGACAGGCGTCCTGATACAGGAGGATCTCGTCAAAGGCGTCGCCAAGAATCTCGGTCTGCTGGCGGATGTCTTCATCCCGGCGATCACCGGCGCCGCTGATGACCACGGCGCGACGCTTGGCCGGCATGGCTTCCACCGCTTTGACGAGGGCCAGCATGGCGTCCGGGTTGTGCCCGTAGTCAGCGATCAGGGTTGCGCCCCGGTAATCCAGCACGTTGAAACGGCCCGGGGCGTTGTCCGCATCGTTGAGGAAGCTCGCGAGCCCCCTGGCGATTGTCGCCTGGGCAAAACCGAGCGCCCATACGGCCGCCACCGAGGCCATGGCATTGTCGACCTGAAAGCTGATGCTGCCATTGCGGGTGAGCGGCACGTCGCACAGCGGGAGCTCGAAACGGGTAGCGCCTTGCTCGCAGACGATGCTGCGATTCTCCACGTACACCACCCGTTGCTTCTGCGCCCGGTGTGTCGCCATGACGGGGTGATGACGATCGGCCGCAAAGAAGGTGACAGCGCCGGGACAGTTATCGGCCATGGCGGCGACGGTCGGGTCGGCTGCATTCAGCACCGCCATGCCGTCCGGCGAGACGTTCTGCACGATGACCCGTTTGAGCACCGCGAGGTCGTCGAGCGTGGTGATGTAGTTCAGGCCCAGATGGTCGCCCATGCCGATATTGGTGACGACGGCGACCTGGCAGCGGTCGAAGGCCAGCCCTTCGCGGAGGAGCCCGCCGCGCGCGGTTTCGAAGACTGCCGCGTCGACATCCGGGTGCATCAAGACGTTGCGGGCACTGCGCGGACCACTGCAGTCGCCGGAGTCTGTCTGGCGGCCATTCACATACACGCCGTCGGTATTGGTCATGCCGACACCCAGACCGCTGCTGCGGAGCAGGTGCGTGATCAGGCGGACGGTGGTGGTCTTGCCGTTGGTGCCGGTCACGGCGATCACCGGGATCCTGCCGTCATCCGCATTCGGGTACATCGTCGAAATGATGGCTTCGCCCACGGCTCGGCCTTTGCCGAACGAGGGCGACAGGTGCATGCGCAAGCCGGGTGCCGCATTGACTTCGACGATGCCACCATTCTGTTCTTCGAGTGGGCGCAGCACGCTGTCGCAAATCACATCTACGCCGGCAATATCGAGGCCGATCATCTGGGCTGCTGCGACGGCGCGCAGTGCTACGTCGGGGTGTACATCGTCGGTGACATCGGTTGCTGTGCCACCGGTCGACAGGTTGGCGTTGTTGCGCAAGATCACGCGCTGCCCCTTGGCAGGCACCGACTCTGCGTGCATGGCTTGCTCGGCAAGCCGCGCCAGCGCGATGTCGTCGAAGCGGATCTTGGTCAGCGAGGTGGCATGTCCTTCGCCCCGACGAGGGTCACTGTTAACCTGCTCGACGAGCTGTCGTACGGTGTGGACGCCGTCTCCGACTACCAGCGGGGGCTCGCGCCGGGCCGCTGCTGCGAGCTTGCTGCCCACCACCAGCAAGCGGTAATCATGGCCGGGGAGATAACGCTCTACCAGGATGTTGCTGCTGACTTCTGCCGCCGCCCGGTAGGCCCGCTCCAGCTGCTCGCGGGTATCGATGTTGACGGTCACACCCTTGCCCTGATTGCCGTCCTGAGGCTTGACCACGACCGGAAGCCCCACTTCACAGGCGGCGCTCCAGGCGTCTTCCACGTCGTCCACAGGGCGACCCTTGGGCACCGGAACGCCCGCGGCTTCGAGCAGCACCTTGGTGAGTTCCTTGTCTTGCGCGATCGATTCTGCAATCGCACTCGTCGTGTCCATCTCGGCCGCCTGAATGCGCCGCTGTTTGCTGCCCCAGCCGAATTGCACCAGGCTGCCGGAGGTCAGCCGGCGGTAAGGAATGCCGCGCGCCACGGCCGCCTGCACGATGGCCCCGGTCGAAGGCCCGAGGCGGACGTCTTCATCGGTTTCACGCAATTTCGCCAAGGCGGCTGCGACATCGAAGGCGGTATTGTGGAGGGCTGCATCCAGGAGCGCCTGCGCCAGCTTCAGGGCAAGACAGCCCACCTCTTCTTCGCTGTACTCGACCACGACCTGAAAAACGCCTTCCTCCACCGTTGCCGTGGTGCGACTGAAGGTGACCGGGCAACCGGCCTGGGCCTGCAGCCCCAGGGCGGCGTACTCGAGCGCATGGGCCATCGAGCTCTGCGCGTCGTGACTGTCGGCCTGGATCAGGCCGATTTCGGGGAAAAGTGCGCGAAGGCGATCTTCAAAGCCTGGCAGGGTGCTGATCGATCGCTCTGCCTCGGTGCAGGCGACGATGGCTTCGATAGCGGTGTGGCGGCTCCAGAGATTGGGGCCGCGCAAGACGCGGATGCGGGAAACTTCCATCAAACCGGTTCCTGTAGTTGCGCGATGGCAGTGTGGGTGAGGTGAGCGGACGGCTACTTGTAGCGGCGCAGATCCGCGTTGGGGGTGGCCTGGAACAGATCAAAGGTTTCCAGTCCGGCCCGGATCAAATCGGTATCGATACCCAAAGCCCACGCCGTGGCGACCGCAACGACCACGCTGGTATCGAAGGCCGCAGGAGGGCCTTTCTTGCTTTGGGCGAGCTGCGTGAGTGACAGCAACTCGGTTTCGCCCTCGCCGTGTGCCAGGACGACCTGATCGTCACGGAGAAACACGCCGCGCCCGCCCGCCCTGCGATGAGTTGCCAGTGCATCGGCCGGGCCTTTTGCACAGAACAGCACGACTTCGCCATCGCAGAGCGAGGCCAGCTCGGCGATGGCAGGCTCGTTCGCATTCAGTATGGCGGTACCACTGGCGAGCACCACATCGACCTGGGTGCGGAGCACGTTGCGCAGGCCTTCAGGGCTGTCGATATGGAATGCCCGCATGGCGTCGACGTCGTCCAGATCGGCGACGATACCGATCTGGCAGCGGTCATAGGCCAGACCCTCGGCGAGGATCTGGACGCCACTGTTTTCGAACACCGCGGCACTGATGCTGCGGTTCATGAGCAGGCGCTGTTGTGACCGCCAGTTCGCGCAATCGCTCTTTTCTACGCGACGGCGATCCAGGAACATGCCATCCCGGCAAGCAAGGCCCACGTGATGGCCTGCCAGGTGCATGAGACGGGTGATCAGCCTGGCGGCGACGGTGGTGCCGGACTGACCGGTTATCCCGATGATCGGGATGCGGCCGTTGTCGTCCCCCGGGAAAAGGTGATTCACAATGGCTTCGCCGACCGGGCGCGGCTTGCCCTGCGCAGGCTTGAGGTGCATCAGCAGCCCCGGGCCAGCGTTCACCTCTACGATTGCGCCACCCTGTTCGTCCAGCGGGCGAGAAATGTCTTCGGCGACGAGATCGACACCGGCGATGTCCAGCCCGACCACACGGGCGGCCAGCGATACCACTTCGGCGACGTCTGGATGGAGTTGATCGGTGACGTCGTTGGCCACGTTGCCGTTACGCTGGATCAGCACGCGGCGCCCGGCTTCCAGAACTGTCTCCGGCTTGACGCCCTGGCGCGCGAGTTCGAGCACGACGGCCGGGTCGTTTTCGATCAGGATCTTGTTGAGCGGGAAGTCTTCGGTCAGGCCGCGGCGCGGATCCGTATTGATCTGGGTATCGATCAATTCGGCAACGCCAGACGTGCCGTTGCCACAAATCCAGGCTTCTTCTCCCTTGGCGACGGCTACGACCTTGCCACCCACCACCAGCAGACGGTGTTCGCTGCCGGCGATGAAACGCTCCACCATCACTTCGCTGCCTTCACCCTGAGCAACGTCGTAGGCGGCTTCGACATCGGTCTGGGTGCGCAAGTCGAGCGATACCCCGCGGCCGTGGTTGGCGTCCGAGGGCTTCACCACCACCGGCAGGCCGATATCCTGCGCGGCTTCCCAGGCTTCTGCCGGTGAATTCACAACCTGTCCTTCCGGAATCGGCACCCCGCAGCTGGCGAGCAGCCGCTTGGTCAGATCCTTGTCTCCGGCAATGCCTTCGGCAATGGCGCTCGTGCGGTCGGTTTCGGCGGTCCAGATCCGTCTCAGGGTCTTGCCATACCCGAGTTGCACAAGGTTGCCGCTGGTCAGCCGGATGGAGGGAATGCGGCGCGCACTGGCGGCGTCGACGATGCAGGCGGTACTCGGCCCCAGATGGTGGTCGTCCACCTGCTCGCGCAGATCGGCAAGGGCCGCAGAAAGATCGAAGGCTTCATCGTTGATCGCCGCCATCAGCAGCGCGCGACCATAGTCGAACGCAGCGCGGCAGACCTGCTCGTTGCGCGCCCGCACCGCAACCTTGTAAACCCCGCTTTCGCTGGTCTGGCGCGCCTTGCCGAAACCGGTCTGCATGCCGGCAAGGTTCTGCAACTCGATCACGATGTGTTCGAGAATGTGGCCCGCCCAGGTGCCGTCTCGCAGGCGTTCCAGGAAGCCGCCGCGCTCGCCGACACCGCAGTGATGCTCGATCAGGCCGGGGAGCCAGGCCGTCAGGCGTTCGTAGAGGCCGGGCAGGGTGTTGGAGGGGAAGTCTTCCAGTTCGCCAATGTCGACCCAGGCTTCGATGACCGGGCGGTAGGTCCAGATATTGGGTCCGCGCAAGTAGGTGACGCGGCGAAACTCGATGTCTCTTTTCTTCATGTTCGATTCGGGGGGCGGAGGGTTCAAGAACCGCGCGAGGCGCGCTGCGTCACGGCCGGAAAGCCCATCCTGTATACTGCCCAATGGTTACGCGGGATGCGAAAATGCCCCGCCCGAGAATACCGTAAATAGCCCCTTCCGGGGCATGGATCAACGCAGAGCCCCTCGTCGTTGCGGGGGCAAACAGGGCCAAGACTTCCGCCGCATGAGCACTCCCGTTTCCGTTACCGAGCCTGTCGTCAAGCCTGATCAAGTGTTTCTTCCTCCTGCCGTGCACCGCGAAGTCGTGGCGCTGCTGAGCGAGGGAGAGAACGTCCTCGCCAGTTTTGAAGTTGACCTGGATGCCCAATTGCGATTCGCGCAGGGGCGGGTGGTGCTGTGTGAGCATCAGCTGCTGGCGCGTGCGCCGGGCGAGGCACGGTGGCAGGCCTGGCCCTTGTACCCCACGCTGCGCCTGCAGCATTTCGACCACGCTGGCGTTGCGACGCTGGAGCTCATTGACGATCAGGGGCGGCTCGCAGCCTGGCGTTATACCCTGGCGCAGAATCTCGTCGCGCTGCGCCTGATCGATCAGTTCGAGGAGCGTATCGAGATCCTGCGCAGTGGCCACGCGCCCGCGCACAACAGTGACGAGATCTGCCTCACCTGCAAGGCGCCGCTGCCGCCGGGCGAGGACGAGTGCCCGATCTGCACGCGAGAGCTCTACACCCCGCCATCGACCTGGACCTTGTTCCGCCTGTGGCGCTTTGCCAAACCTTATCAGGGCCAGTTGCTGGCCGGTTTTCTGCTCATGATGGGGGCGACCGCTGCCACGCTGGTCTCGCCCTACCTCTACATGCCGCTGATGGATGAGGTCTTGATCCCCTTCCAGAACGGCCAGCACATTGAGCCCGCCAAGGTGGCGCTTTACCTGGGGGCTTTGCTGGGGGCTGCCATCGTTTCCTGGGGCCTGGGCTGGGCCAAGACCTATATCCTGGCACTCGCATCCGAGCGCATATCGGCCGATTTGCGCACCACCACCTACGAACACCTGCTCCAGCTCTCGCTCGAATACTTTGGCGGCAAACGGACCGGCGACCTGATGGCGCGGATCGGCTCGGAGTCGGATCGCATCAGTGTCTTCCTCTCGTTGCATGCGCTGGATTTCATCACCGATGTGCTGATGATCACCATGACGGCGGTGATCCTGTTCTCGATCAACCCTTGGCTGGCCTTGGTCACCCTGCTGCCGCTGCCGGTGATCGCCTGGATGATCCACATGGTACGAGACCGCCTGCGTACCGGCTTCGAGAAGATCGACCGTGTCTGGGGCGAGGTGACCAACGTGCTGGCCGACACCATTCCCGGCATCCGCGTGGTGAAGGCCTTTGCGCAAGAGCGCCGCGAGGCCACGCGCTTTCGCGAGGCCAACCGCCACAATCTGGCGGTCAATGACAAGCTGAATCGCACCTGGTCACTGTTCTCGCCGACCGTTACGCTGCTGACGGAAATCGGCTTGCTGGTGGTCTGGGCGTTCGGCGTCTGGCAGGTCTCGCGGGGCGACATCACGGTTGGCGTGCTGACGGCCTTCCTCGCCTACATTGGCCGTTTCTACGCCCGGCTCGATTCGATGAGCCGCATCGTCTCGGTGACGCAAAAGGCCGCTGCGGGAGCCAAGCGCATCTTCGATATCCTGGATCACGTCTCCAGTGTGCCGGAGCCCGTCAAGCCCGTGCCGATGCCGCGTGTCGAAGGCAACATCCAGTTGCGCGACATCGGCTTCCGCTATGGCAATCGCTCGGTGATTCGTGGCCTTTCGCTCGATATCCGGCCCGGCGAGATGATCGGTCTCGTTGGCCACAGTGGCTCGGGCAAGAGCACCCTGGTGAACCTGATCTGCCGGTTCTATGACGTGTCCGAAGGCGCCATCTTCGTCGATGGCGTCGACATCCGCAGCGTGCCGGTGGCCGATTTCCGCCGCAATATCGGCCTGGTGCTGCAGGAGCCCTTTCTGTTCTTTGGCACGATTGCCGAGAACATTGCTTATGGCAAGCCGGACGCGAGCCGCGAAGAAATCATCGCCGCTGCCCGCGCCGCGCATGCCCACGAATTCATCCTGCGGCTGCCGCAGGGCTACGACTCCATCGTGGGCGAGCGTGGCCAGGGGCTCTCCGGCGGCGAGCGCCAGCGCGTCTCGATTGCACGAGCACTCTTGATTGACCCGCGCATCCTCATCATGGACGAGGCGACGTCTGCGGTGGATACCGAGACCGAGAAGGAGATCCAGCGTGCGCTGGACAACCTTGTGCAAGGCCGCACCACGATCGCGATTGCGCACCGCCTCTCGACCTTGCGCAAGGCCGACCGCCTGGTGGTGATGGATCGTGGCGTGATTGTCGAAGTCGGCAACCACGATGAGCTGATGGCGGCCGAGGGGGCGTACTGGCGGCTTTACCAGGCGCAGTTGCGCAATGCCGACACCGCGCAATTGCTGGAGGAGCAGGGCTGATGAGCGAGATGAATGCATTCCATCTGCAACACGATGCCTTTGGCCGCCTGCTGCTGATCGACGCCGAAGGCGTCGCCCACGAAAACGTCGTGCCCGTGCGTGCCCATCCGATCACTGCACCGCTCGAAGGGATCTCGATCCTGAGTCAGGACGGGCACGAGCTGGCCTGGATTCCCCACCTCGATACTGTGGCGCCCACCCTGCGTGCGGCGCTCGACGAAGCGCTGGCAAGCCGCGAGTTCATGCCCGAGATCGAGCGCCTCGTGCGCGTTTCCAGCTTTGCGACGCCCAGCACCTGGACCGTGCAGACCAACCGCGGCGAAGCCAGTTTTGTGCTCAAGGGCGAGGAAGACATCCGCCGGCTGCCCGGCGGCATCCTGCTGATCGCTGATGCGCATGGCATCCAATTCCTGGTGCGGGACGTGATGGCGCTGGATCGCCACTCGCGCAAACTGCTCGACCGCTTCCTGTAGCACGCACGCAAAACAAAGCCCGCGCGATGGCGGGCTTTGGCAGCAGGCCGATGGCCGCGTGTCGCTCAGCCTTCGTCGGTGCGCGTGGCGCGCTTGCGGTCGATCTCTTTGAGGTGACGTTTGCGCAGACGGATCGATTTCGGCGTGATTTCGACCAGCTCATCATCAGCAATGAACTCGATGGCGGACTCCAGCGTCAGCTGGATCGGCGGCACCAGGCGCACGGCTTCATCCGTGCCGGAGGAGCGCACGTTGGTGAGCTGCTTGCCCTTGATCGGGTTCACCACCAGATCGTTTTCACGACTGTGGATGCCGATGATGATGCCTTCATACACCGGGTCGTTGTGACCCAGGAACATGCGGCCGCGATCCTGCAGTTTCCACAAGGCGTAGGCCACGGCAAAACCGTCATCCTGGCTGATCAGCACGCCATTACGGCGCTCGCCCATGTTGCCCGCCATCGGCGCGTAGTCGTCGAAAACGTGACTGGCAAGGCCCGTGCCGCGCGTCAGGGTCATGAATTCACCCTGGAAGCCGATCAGGCCGCGTGCCGGGATGCGGTATTCCAGGCGCACACGCCCTTTGCCGTCCGGCGCCATGTCCTGCAGTTCGCCACGACGGCGGCCAAGCTCTTCCATCACGCCACCCTGGTTGTCTTCTTCCACATCCACGGTGAGCATCTCGTACGGCTCGCACTTCACGCCGTCGATTTCCTTGAAAACGACGCGCGGGCGGCCGACGGCCAGCTCGAAGCCTTCACGGCGCATGGACTCCAGCAGAATCGTCAGGTGCAGCTCGCCTCGGCCGGAGACTTCAAAGACATCCGAGTCACGGGTGTTACTGACACGCAGGGCGACGTTCTTCAGCAGTTCTTTGTCCAGACGCTCACGGATCTGGCGGCTGGTCACATACTTGCCTTCGCGGCCCGCGAGCGGAGAGGAGTTCACCATGAAGTTCATGGTCAGGGTCGGCTCATCCACGGCGATCGGCTTCATGCCTTCGAGGCAATCCGGGTCGCACAGCGTGACGCCGATGCCCACCTGATCAATCCCCGAGACCAGCACGATGTCACCGGCTTCAGCCAGGTCAGACGACACGCGCTCCAGGCCTTCAAAGGTCAGGATCTGGCTGATCTTGGCCTTGCCCTTGTTTTCGTTGCCCAGCATCACGATCACTTCCTGATTCGGGCGAATCCGGCCGCGCTTGATGCGGCCGATACCGAGCTGGCCGATGTAGGTCGAATAATCCAGCGAGCACACCTGCAATTGCAGCGGGCCGTCCGCATCCACTTCGGGTTGCGGTACGTGTTGCAGGATGGCCTCGAACAGCGGCTTCATGTCGGTGCCGGGCTTTTCAGCATCCAGCATCGCGTAGCCATTCAGGGCCGAGGCGTAAACGATCGGGAAATCCAGCTGTTCTTCGGTGGCACCGAGTTTGTCGAACAGGTCAAACGTATGGTTGATCACCCAGTCCGGGCGCGCACCGGGACGGTCGATCTTGTTGATCACCACGATCGGGTGCAGGCCCAGCGCCAGCGCCTTCTTGGTTACGAAGCGGGTCTGCGGCATCGGGCCTTCGACCGCATCCACCAGCAGCAGCACCGAATCCACCATCGACAGCACGCGTTCCACTTCACCGCCAAAGTCCGCGTGTCCCGGGGTGTCAACGATGTTGATGTGGGTGTCGCCGTACTGGATCGCGCAGTTCTTCGCCAGAATCGTGATGCCGCGTTCTTTTTCAAGATCGTTGCTATCCATCACCCGCTCGGCGACTTGCTGGTTTTCACGGAAAGTGCCGGACTGGCGGAGAAGCTGGTCAACCAGCGTTGTTTTGCCATGGTCGACGTGGGCGATGATGGCGATATTGCGAATTGCGCGGCTCATGTTCTTTTGGGGGGATAACTGCTTGATAGAAAAGGGCGCGAGTGTATCACGGCGAGGCGCCCAGCATGTGAATGGGAATAGGGGTGCCTGAAGAAGTCCAGTGGGTGCGGCTCTTCAGCACCCCGCAAACGCCGCGCCCACGGCGAATTGGCGTTGTCGTCGTGAGACCCCAGGCGAAGGCGTTTGCACACGCAGTCACGAAGTGAGATGCCGCGCTGTTTCCACGGAATGCCTTGGAGAGCCGCTTGCAGCAAGCGTCTTCAGACAGGTAGCTGGAGAGGCAAGCGGGGTGCGGTTCTTCGGGCGCTTATTCGTTGTCGGGCTCGGCCAGCACCCGCGGCAGATTTTCCAGCTGGACCGACTCGATCCGGTTGAAGTGGCTGGAGATCTTCTTGCTGGAGACGTGGACTTCCTGCGCGTCTTCACTGGCCTGGCGGATGTGGGTGGCGAGCTTTTGCATGCGCTCGTCGAAGCGGCTGAAATCCTTGGCGAGCTTGCCGAGCGCGTCTTTGATGAGGTGGATCTGCTTGCGGGTTTCGACGTCCTTGAGCACGGCGCGGGCGGTGTTGAGCACCGCCATCAGCGTGGTGGGCGAGACGATCCACACGCGCCGGGTCTGGGCGTAGGCAACGACTTCGGGGTGGTAGGCGTGGATCTCGGCGAACACGGCTTCGGCGGGCACGAACATCATCGCGCCATCCGAAGTTTCGCCGGCCACGATGTATTTGCTGGCGATGGCGTCGACGTGGCGGCGGATGTCGGCGCGGAAAGCGGTCTGCGCCAGCTTGCGGTCCGTCTCGCCCGCATCCGGGGCGAACATGCGGTGGTAATTTTCGAGCGGGAACTTGGCGTCAACGGCGACCAGGCCGGTGGGCTCGGGCAGCTTCAGCACGCAGTCGGCGCGGGCGCCCGAGGCGAGCGTGTGCTGGAAGGTGTAGGCGTCCGGCGGCAGGGCGTTCTGCACCAGGGCTTCGAGCTGCACTTCGCCAAACGCGCCGCGCGCTTTCTTGTCGCCCAGCAGTTCCTGCAGGCTGACGACATTGGTGGTGAGCTCGCCGATCTTCTTCTGCGCTTCGTCAATCGCGGCGAGCCGCGCCATGACGTTGGCGAAGGTCTCGTTGGTCTTCTTGAAGCCTTCGTCGAGGCGCTGATTGACGACGCCGGTGATGGCGTCGAGGCGCTCATTCACGATGCGGCTGAGGGCTTCGGTGGTTGCTGCCTGTTGCAGCGAGGCGGCGCGCAGGCCGTCCTGCAGCATTTCGCGGTCGGCCCGCGCGGCTTCAGCAAGTTTTTCCAGGGTCTGGCCGAGCATCTCGGCCTTGAGCAGATCCTGGCGCTGGATCAGTGCGGCGGCCAGCGCGTCAAACCGCTGCGTCTGGCTGGCGAGCAGGGCGCGCAAGCGCTCGCCGGAATCCGCCTGGGCCGCCAGCATGCGGTCGCCGAGCCGGTCCAGCCCGGCGCCCAGGTCGTTGAGCAGGGCCAGGTGGGTCGTGGCGAGACGCTCTTGCAGCACCTGGCTGATCTGTTGCGTCTGAAGCGCCGCGTGGCGCTTGAGCTGCAGCAGCATGCCGAGCCCTGTCAGCGCCAGCACCAGCAGGGCCAGCAGCATCCAGAACAGGGCAGGGCTCGTCATCAAGTGATCAGTCCCGCGCGGCGAGGCGCACAGGTTCTGGCAGGCGCATCAGCGCCAACTCACCCGAGAGCTGCATGTCGCGGAGCGCACGCAGCAGCATTTGCTCCACGATCCGGCCAAAGCCGGTGCTGGGCGGCACGGTTTCGATGCCTTGCGGCAGCGTGGTATTGCCGATGGCCGTATGCAGTTCGTGTTTGATGGCGCGGCGCTCGATGGTCTTGCCGCCAATCGTGATGACAACATCCATTTCGTACGCATCGGTCACGGTGGTACCGGCGAGGCCAAAGGTGAGACCGGTGCCGAAGCCTTTCGCGCGTGCGCTGTCCAGATCGGCGATGTTGTTGACGACCACCTTGATGCTGCCGCGGCTGTTCTCAGCCGTCGGTACGATCACGCCCGCAGCGCGTAGCACGCGCGCGGTCTCGTCCCGCAGGGTGCTGTCCGCCGCTTCGAGATGCTTGCCGTTGCGCTGGAACTCGGCGCTGAGCGCCAGCGGCAGCGGTTCGGTCTTGCGCTTCACTTGCTCGTAAGACAGCTTCGGGTAGCTCGGATCGACAAACGACATCGACTTCGGCCCGGCACAACCGATGATGAAGCTGCTGCAGAGGGCCAGCAGGCAGGTGTTTTGAACAAGGCGAGAAAACATGTTGGTCTCCTTTGATAAGTAAACTGGAATGGAGTCGATCAAGGCTGCGTACTCAAAGGGCCTTGAGTCGTTCCGGCTCGATCTGCAGCGTGTCGCGATCGGCTGCGAGCATGGCGTGGCCATCCTGGATGGTGCATTGCAGCTTCATGTTGCGTTCGGCGAGCTTCGATAAAGCGGTGCAATCTTCGGGCTTGATTCGCCAGATTTCGAGCTTGTCCTGCTTCTCCAGTGCCTTGCTGTTCTGCAGCCACCATTGGTCGAGACCGCGGCCGTAGGCGTAGAGGATTACTTTGTCGGCGCGGCCACAGGCGCGGCGCAGCAGACGCTCATCGGGCTGGCCGACTTCGATCCAGGTGTGGACCGCGCCGGTCAGGTCGCGATCCCACAGGGCGGGATCTTCGTCGGTCGAGATGCCGCGGCCGAATTCCAGGGTCTCGCTGGCGTTCAAGGCGAAGGCCAGGAGGCGCACCATCATGCGTTCGTCGGTTTCGGAGGGGTGCCGCGCGAGAATCAGGCTGTGGTCGGCGTAGTAGTGGCGGTCGAGGTCGGCAATGCCGAGCTCTGCCTTGAAGACAGTGGAGCGTAGGGCCAATTGGAGTGTCCGTGACGGCGAGGTTTACTTGCGGCGGATCAGGAAGATGAACTCTTCGCCGTTCTGGTTGGCCGTTGAGAGCAGTTCATGCCCGGTCTGGCGGGCAAAGGCGTCGAAATCTTTCACCGTGGAAGGGTCAGTGGCGACGATGCGGAGCACCTGGCCTGCCACCATGGCCGACAGGGCTTTTTTTGTGCGCAGGATGGGCAAGGGACATTTCAGTCCCTTGACGTCGAGTTCCTGATTGAAATCCATTGGTTTTCTCCCCAAGTCATGGCGCGAGTTTATCGCATCTGTCGGGGTCTCGCCGTTTCCCGGCGCGGCCGCCCTCGGGGTGGCTTTCGCTGGACAGCTTGCCGCCGAGCTCGTCGCACATCTTGGCGCGCAGCTCGCGCAGGCGGGCGTCGATGGCGCTTTCCTCGTGCGCGCTGGCGCCCTTGCTGCGCTGGGCGAGCTGCATCTGTTCGATCGCCGGGCGCAACATGCCGTGCTGCTGGAAGACATGGGAGAGGGCGCGGTGGGCGAGGGCAGGCTTGTCGAGGGCGGTATAGATCTTGGCCTGGAGTTTGTAGAGCCGGTAGTCGCCGGTCTGCGTCGCGAGGCGTTCGTTGATGCTGGCCAGCGCGCCGTTGCCATCGCCGGCAGCAAGCAGCCCCTCGGCGACGCAGGCGTCCAGCGCGCGCCAGCCCGGGTAGCTGATACGCGCTTCGCTGCAGAGTTTGGCGGCATCGTTGCCGTGGCCGCGTGCCAGCTCCAGTTGTCCGCCCAGGGTGGCGACCATGGGCGTTTTGAGCTTGAGTGCGCTCAGTGCCGCATAGCTGCGGCGGGCTTCGGTTTCATTGCGGTCGGCAATGTAGGCGAGCGTCAGGGCATAGTGTCGGGCCGCCTTGTCCAGCAGGCGGCCTCCTTGTTTGTCGCGCAGGCGGGCGATGGTTTCGCGCGTGGTTTCGTGCAGTACGGCAAGCTTGGCTTTGATCAGGGCGTACTCGATCGAATCCGGCACCTGGCGGTAGGGCAGTGTGCGGACGCGGCCCTGGACGTCCGAAATCCGTTCGTTCGTGAGCGGGTGGGTGCGCAGGTAGGCGGGCGCATCCCCCTCGCCGTGGTAAGCCTGCCGCATGCGTTCGAAGAACATCGGCATGGCCTGCGGATCGAAGCCGCCGGTCTCCAGTATTTGCAGGCCGACGCGGTCGGCTTCGCGCTCAAAATCGCGCGAATAGTTGAGCTGGTTCTGCAGCATGGCGGCCTGCCCGCCCGCGATCGCGGCTTCGGCGGCAGTCGGGCTGTTGCGGGCTGCGAGCACGGCAATCAACAGCGAGGCGATCAACACTGCCGTCGAACCACTTTGCTGATTGATGGATCGCCCGATGTGGTGCTGCGTGACGTGGGCCATTTCGTGTGCAATCACCGCAGCGAGTTCGGATTCGCTCTGGCTGGTGTTGATCAGGCCGGAGTGCACGCCGATGACGCCACCTGGCATGGCAAAGGCGTTGATGCCTGGGTCCTTGAGGGCAAAGAAGGTGAAATTGCGGTCGCCGGTTTTACCCGACGCGGCAAGCCGCGCGCCAATCGAGGCCAGATAGGACTCGACCTCCGGGTCGTCGATGTACGCGGGGTCCTGAAAACGGAAGGCGGCAAGCGCCTCCTGGCCGATCTGCTTTTCCAATGCGGGCGACAGACTGCCGGCGGCGGCATTGCCGAGTTCGGGCAAGGCGGTTGCGGCGATGCTCTGCAGGCTCAGGGTGGTGGCCAGCACGGCGGCGAGCGCACGCGCGAGAAGCGGGATCGAGTTCATGAAGCTATGATACTGACCGGCATTCACACGGCAAGGCCGGGATTTGTAACAAGACAATATGAGCGCACAGGAATTCACCCACTTTGACGCCCACGGCCAGGCGCACATGGTCGACGTCAGCGCCAAGCACGAGACGCTGCGACAGGCGGTCGCCAGCGGGCGTATCGTGATGTTGCCCGCAACCCTGGCGATGCTGCGCGACGGCAGTGCCAAGAAAGGCGATGTGCTGGGGATCGCACGGATCGCTGGCATTCAGGCGGCCAAACGCACCGGCGAGCTGATTCCGCTGTGCCACCCGATAGCGCTGACACGCGTAGCGGTGGAGTTTGTGATCGACGAGGCAGCGAGCGCAGTGACGTGCACCGTGACAGCCGAAACCGTCGGTCGCACGGGTGTGGAGATGGAAGCGCTCACGGCGGCGAGTGTTGCGCTGCTGACCATCTATGACATGTGCAAAGCGGTGGATCGCGGCATGTGCATCGAAGCGCTGCGCTTGCGCGAGAAAATCGGCGGTAAATCCGGACATTGGCGCAGCGCTGAATAACCCTCCCCGCAAGGTAGATGAACGAGGCGGGTTTGTTCTAGACTCGGGCTCCGTTTTTACGACCTAAGTACAAAATCATGGCGCAGGAAATCGAGCTGAAGCTGGCCTTCCCGGCCCGCAGCCGCAAGCAGCTGCTCAATCATCCACTCATTCGGGGCGCTGAGCGACTCGGTGCCGCCCAGACCCTGATCAACACCTACTTTGATACGCCCGATCTGGTGCTCGGCCGAGCGCGGGTGGCGCTCCGCACGCGCAAGGCGGGGCGTCTCTGCTTGCAGACCGTGAAGTGTGCGGCGGCCTCGCAGGGCGGTTTGTCGTCGCGCCCGGAATGGGAACAGCCCTTCAGCGGCGAGTTCGATTTCTCTGCCGTTGCTGACGCGCCGCGCGCCTTGCTGGAGGCCCATCGTGCCGCCATCGTGCCGCTGTTCTCCACCGACTTCCGGCGCGAGACCTTCGTTCTCGCGCCTGCCGCTGGCGTGCGTGTGCTGGCGATGATCGATCTGGGAAAGATCAGCGCAGCCGGGCGCGAAGAAGACATTTGCGAGCTGGAGCTGGAACTGGATACCGGCACGGCAGAAGACCTCTGGGCGCTTGCGATCCAGCTCGCGGCGGATCTGCCGCTTCTGCCCTACGACCCCAGCAAGGCCGCACGCGGCTACCGGCTCTATCGCGACGAGCCGGTGCGGCCGGCTAAAGCGCAGGCCTCGGCGGTTCGGCCGGAGATGTCTGCCGTCGGAGCCTTCAAGCAGCTGGCGTTTCAGATCCTGCACGATTGGCAGGCCAATACCTTCGGCGCTTTGTACCTGGATTCGCCCGATTTCGTGCATCAGATGCGCGTGGCGCTGCGTCGTCTGCGCACCTTGATCCGCGCGTTTGCCAAGGTCTTGCCGCCCGATTACGTGGCAGCCTGGGCTGATGAACTGGCCGAGGCGGCCAACGGCGTTGGTACGACGCGGGACCTTGATGTGTTGCTGGCGCATGTGCTCTCACCGGTGATGGCCGAGGGGGGCGAGGACGCTGTCCTGGCGCTGCAAGAGCGCTGCGAGGCGGCCCGGCAGGAGGCGCGGCTCGCTGCGCGCGACCTGATGCGGCAGCGGAGGAGTGGTGAGGCGCTGCTCCGGTTTGCACGCGACCTGTATTCGCTGCCCGAGTCGGCCGATGCGATGTCGCTGCCCGCATTTGCCCACGCCTGTTTGCGCGGCCTGCGCAAGCGCCAGCTGGTGCGCCTCGCCGAGGCCCAGGCCGAGCCGCTGGCGGAGAACTTGCATCAGCTGCGGATCGGTTTCAAGCGCTTGCGGTATACACTGGAGTTTTTTGCGCCGCTCTGCGCGCAGAAATCGCTGGGCGCCTACCTCAAGCAGCTCGCCAGTCTTCAGGATGATCTGGGCTATCTGCATGATCTGGATGTCGCACAGGCGTACTTCGATGCCTGGAGCACGCGGGCGCCGCAGCTACGCGAGGCGGCCGGATTCGTGCGCGGCTGGCATGCACCGCGGGCACGCGAACTGAAGAAAGCCGTTCTGATCCGGGCGGCGGAATTGCTGGAGTCCAGGTCTCCCTGGCGCAAACTGAACAAGCACGCTCGGCCGTAACACGGCCGACACACTGGAGGGGCGGAATGGATTTACTGTTGTGGCGCCATGCCGAAGCAGCACCGGGGATTCCCGATTTAACCCGGACGCTGACGCCCCATGGCCGTGAGCAGGCCAAGGCCATGGCGCGCTGGCTGTCGGCCAATGCGCCGCGCCGGCTGCGGATTCTGGTCAGCCCCACGGTGCGAACCCGGCAGACCATCGAAGCCTGGCGGCGCGAATATGAGCTGTGCCCCGAGATCGGCGTGAGCGCCCGCGGCGGCAATCTGCTGACGGCGGCGAATTGGCCCAGCTCGCGCGAAGCGGTGCTGCTGGTGGGCCATCAGCCGGCGCTGGGGGAAGCCGTCGCGTATCTGCTCAACAGCGATACGCGGGACATGGTGGTGCGCAAGGGTTCCCTCTGGTGGTTCCAGCATCGCGAGCATGAAGGGCGCGTGCAGACCTTGTTGCGGGCGATGATTCCGGCGAGCTTTGCCTGATCCACGTGTGGCGTGCACTAGAATGCGCGGCCTATGAAAATTCTTGCCCTCGAAACCTCTTGCGAGACGGCCTCGCTCGCCCTGCTGAGCAAGGGCGAAGTGCATTCGCAGTCCTTTGTCAGCCCTCCGGCGCATTCGTCCGTGTTGTTGCCGGCCTTGCGCCGGCTGCTGGCCGATCATGGCCTGCGTCTGGCCGAGCTCGACGTGATCGCGTTCGGACGTGGCCCGGGTGCGTTCACCGGCGTGCGCCTGGCGTGCAGTGTGGCTCAGGGGCTGGCGGTGGGCGCGGGTGTGCCGCTGGCCCAGGTTGATAGTTTGATGGCGCTGGCCGAGGGGGCCGGGGCGGACAAGGTGTATTGCGCCATGGATGCGCGCATGGGCGAAGCCTATGTGGCCTGCTACCGCCGGGCGGTCGACGGCTGGCAGGTCGAGCAGTCTCCGGTGTGCGTCGCGCCCGCAATGATGCCGCTGCCCACCGGCGCGGGTTGGGTCGGCGTCGGCACGGCGTTTGCGGCGTATCCCGCCTGCCAGCAGGTGCTGGGCGACGCTGTCAGGGTGCACGATGCCGCAGCGGTGCCAACGGCAGCCGCTGTGGCGCGCCTGGCGCATACCGTGGCCTGGCTGGATCCGGCGCTGGTCTCCCCGCTGTATGTGCGCGACCGCGTCGCGCAGACCGTGGCGGAACGCCTCGCGGCGGGAGGCAAGGCGTGAGTGCGCCGGTTTTCGTGCCGATGCAGGAAGCGGATCTGGACTGGGTGGCGGCGCGCGAGCGCGAGATCTACGCCTTTCCGTGGAGCCTGAACAATTTCCGTGACGCGCTGAGCGCGGGTTACAGCTGCTGGCTGATGCGCGACGGTGCTGACGCGATGGGCTACGGCATCGTGATGCGGGTGCTGGATGAGGCGCATCTGCTCAATATCAGCGTCATTCCGGAGCGCCAGAAGCAAGGTCATGGTGAGAAGCTGCTGGCCTTCCTCAAGGAACTGGCGCAGCAACACGGCGGGAGCCAGATGTTTCTCGAAGTGCGGGCATCGAACCTCTTGGCGGCGGGTTTTTATCTGCGGCGGGGCTTCAGCCAGATCGGGCTGCGCAAGGCTTACTACCCGGCTGCGGCGGGCCGAGAAGACGCTTTGATCATGCGGTGCGCGCTATGACGGATCGCCGCGACGCCGTGTTGGCGGAAATTGGCATTCAACCGATCTGGCGTTTGCATGCGCAGACACCTGCCCGGGAAGCCGCACCAGACAAGCCTCTGCAGCCAGTAGCCGCGCAGACGCCCGTTATCCGGGCACATACAGGCAAGCTGCTCGAAGAGCCAAGCGGGGCAAGCCTTTCCACGATGCCTCCTTCAAAGGCGTCTTCAGTGCCGGAAGCCTTGGGCTGGGAAGCACTGGAGGAATCAGTACGCGGCTGTACCGCTTGCGGCTTGTGCCAGGCGCGCAAGCAGACGGTGTTTGGCGTGGGTGATCGGCAGGCCGACTGGCTGCTGGTGGGCGAAGGCCCCGGCGCTGAGGAGGATGAACGCGGCGAGCCCTTCGTGGGCCAGGCGGGCAAGCTGCTCGATGCCATGCTCGGCAGCATCGGCCTCACGCGCGGCGAGGACGTGTACATCGCGAATGCGGTGAAGTGTCGGCCGCCCGGTAATCGGACGCCGGAGGCCAGCGAGATCGCGGCCTGCACCCCTTTTCTGGAGCGGCAGATCGCCCTCATCCAGCCGCGCTTGATCGTCGCCCTGGGCCGTCCGGCTGCGCAGTCTTTGCTGAATGCCGAGATCAAGATTGGCGCGGCACGCGGCCGACTGTTCGATCGCCAAGGCATCCCGGTGATCGTGACCTATCACCCGGCCTATCTGCTGCGCAATCTGGAAGACAAGGCCAAATCCTGGGAAGACCTGTGCTTTGCGCAGGACCAGATGCAGCGCCTGAAGGCGGGCGCGCGCGGAGAAATTGCGTGACGATTGAACTGAACAAGGATGCGCGCCAGGCGGCGCTCAATTCGCTGCAGCGCTACGCGACAGCCAACTTCGAAGAGCCGATCGGCACGCTGCAGGCCGGCGCGCTGCTGGACTTTGTGCTGCAGGAAATTGGCCCGAGCATCTACAACCAGGCCATCGCCGACGCGCAAAGCGCAATGCTGGCGCGGGTGACGGAACTCGACATCGACTGCCACGAAGACGAGTTTCCCTACTGGACGAAGCGGGCACGCAAGCCCTGATCCGTTCAGTGACGCTTGTCTTCGAGCAGGCTGACCGAATCGAATTCGCGCTGGTTGGCTTCGTGCCGGCGCTTGATCAGGTACATCGAGCCGGCGACGAACAGGCCGAACAGCGCGATCACGATGCGGATGTCCACGTTCCAGCGCAGGAGCAGGTAGTACAGCCCGGTCATCGCCAGGATGCTGATGTTCTCGTTGAAGTTCTGCACTGCAATCGAGTGGCCAGCCCCCATCAGAACGTGGCCTCGGTGCTGGAGCAGGGCATTCATGGGAACCACGAAGAAGCCCGCCAGCCCGCCGATCAGCACCATCAGCGCCATGGCGAGGTAATAGTCATGCACAAAGATCATCACGTTGACGACGATCCCCATCGCGATGCCCAGGGGAATCACCGAAGGTGAGCGGCGCATGGTGATCATTTTGGCCGCCAGAATCGAACCGACTGCCACGCCCACGGCAACAACCCCTTGAAGGTTGGTGGCGGCAGAAAGCTTGAGTTCGAGGTTGTGCTCGGCCCACTTCAGCACGATGAACTGCAGGGTCGCGCCCGCGCCCCAGAACAAGGTCGTCACCGCGAGCGAGATCTGCCCCAGCTTGTCGCGCCAGAGCAAAGTGACGCAGTGCGCGAATTCGTGGATCAGGAAGAGCGGATTGCTCTTCAGCGGTTTGTGGTCGACGCCGGTTTCGGGCACGTAAAGATTGAAGATCGCCGCCGCGGCGTATAGCCCGACCACCAGGAACATGGCAACGTGGGCCACGCTGGCGACCGAGGCGTCCAGACCGGGCACACCCCAGCCCACCACGGCAGCGGCCAGATCCGGCCGGATGAGCATGCCGCCGAGCAGGGTGCCGAGAATGATGGCCCCGACCGTCAGACCTTCGATCCAGCCGTTGGCGACCACGAGTTTGGAGTGGGGGAGCATCTCGGTCAGGATGCCGTACTTCGCCGGTGAGTAAGCGGCCGCGCCCAGACCCACAATGCCGTAGGCGAGCAGTGGGTGCACATTGAAGAGCATCAACGCGCAGCCAAACACCTTGATGGTATTGCTGATGAACATGACCCGGCCCTTGGGCATCGAGTCGGCAAAGGCGCCGACGAACGCGGCCAGCACCACATAGGAGATCGTGAAGAAAAACTTCAGCAAGGGAGCCTGCTCGGAAGCGCCGGACTGTTGCAGGATGTAGATCGCGGCGATCAGCAGCGCGTTGTCGGCAAGCGCAGAAAAGAACTGCGCCAGCATGACAATGTAGAAACCAGCACCCATCGGGAATCTCGGTCTGTCGGATCAAGGGAATCGATCCGTGGTGGCGGCGTTTATACCATACTCTTCCAGACGGGCCAGGGATTGATCGCTTCGCCTGTTTGACGACTGGCAGACGCCGCTGCCGGGACATGGGAGTACAATTCGATAAGAAACATTTATCAGGAGTCGAAAAATGGCGGATCGCAGATTGCAGGTATTCCATGCTGTCGCCAAGCTCGGTTCGTTTACCCGGGCGGCTGAGACGCTGTACATGACCCAGCCGGCGGTGACCTTTCAGATCAAGCAGCTGGAAGAGCAGTTCAATACCCGTTTGCTCGATCGCGGGCATGGCAAAGTGACGCTCACCCCGGCGGGCGACATCGTGTTTGCCTATGCAGACCGGATTCTGGGCCTCTCTGACGAGATGGAGACCCGGATTGCCGAATTGACCGACGAGCTGACCGGCGTGATCACGATCGGGGCAAGCCAGACGATTGCCGCCTACTGGCTGCCGATGCTGCTGGATCGCTTCATCAAGAAGTATCCGCGCGTGATTCCGCGCGTCTTCGTTGCCAACTCCGAGAACATTGAAAATCGTGTGGCCGCGCACGATCTGGACGTGGGGCTGGTGGAGAAGCAATCGGCAGATCCGACGCTGGATTGCTCGCTGGCCTGCAAGGACGAGCTGCTGGTGGTGCTGCCGCGCGGGCATGAGCTCGCGTCGTCCAAGACCCTGACCGCGCAGGCGCTGCAAGCTTGCCCGTTCGTTGATCGCGACCCCGGCGCCGCCATCCGCGCGTTGGCCGAAGAGTTCTTCCGCAACAATGGCGTGCCGCCGGAATCGCTGACGCGGCGGGCCGAGCTCGGTTCGCTCGCGGGCATTCTGCATCTGGTGAGCCAGGGCGTGGGCTTTGCGCTGATCGCCAGTGCGGCTTTGCGGGCGCGGAATGATGATTCGCTGGTCGGCATTTCGCTGGAACCCAAGCTCTACTCGTCGCTGAATGTGCTGGTGCCGAAGGACCGCTTCCGTGCGCGTCTGCACTCTACGTTCGCCGAGTTTACGATCAAGCTGTTCTCCGAGATCGAGCAAGGGGTGGTGATGCCCGCCTCCGGCTTGAACAAGATCGCCAGCCAGCCTCAACCCTGATTCTGCCTATCACCATGCTGACTGCGCTGCGGTCGGCATGGTCGGGCCGCTCCTGCCATGTCTCGCCCCATTCTCGCGCGTATTGATCCCCAGGCGTTCCGGCATAACTACCTGCACGCCAAGCAGCGGGCGCCGGGCGCCCGTGCATGGGCGGTGGTGAAGGCCAACGCCTACGGCCACGGCCTCCTCACCTGTGCCGAAGCGGTGCGCGATGTCGCGGATGGCTTCGCGCTGCTGGAGGTGTCGGAGGCCATGCGCTTGCGCGCAGCAGGCTTCACGCAGCCGATCCTGATGCTGGAAGGCTTCTTTACCGAAAACGACCTCTGCCTCGCGGCGGCCCACCAGATCAGCACGGTGATCCATTGCGACGAGCAGGTCCGGATGTTGGAACTGGCCGAGCTGAGCCAGCCGCTGGCGGTCTTCATCAAGCTCAACACCGGGATGAATCGCCTCGGGTTTCCGCTTGAGCAGTCGAACGCAGTGCTGGCGCGCCTGCAGGCAAGCGGCAAGCTGGGGCAGGTCGGCCTGATGACCCATTTTGCGGAAGCGGACGGGCAGGGGATAGCCGAGCCGCTGGCGCAGTTTGAAGCAGTGAGCCGGCTGGCGGGCGTGCCGCGTAGCGCGGCGAATTCGGCGGCACTGATTCGCAATCCCGAGGCGCATTACGACTGGGTGCGCCCCGGCATCATGCTGTATGGCGGTTCGCCGATGCCGGCGCTGCACAGCGCATCGGCGCTCGGGCTGCGCCCGGTGATGAGTCTGGCGAGCGAGATCATCGGCGTGCAGGGTCTGCGGGCAGGCGATCGGGTGGGCTATAGCGGGACGTTTACGGCGGATCGGCCGATGCGCGTGGGTACAGTGGCCTGTGGCTATGCCGATGGCTACCCTCGTCATGCTGGCACGGGTACGCCGATCCTCGTTAACGGGCAGCGGACGCGCACCCTGGGGCGGGTGTCGATGGACATGCTGGCCTGCGACCTGACCGGCATTGAGGCCGATGTGGGCGGGCGCGTCACGCTATGGGGCGAGGGCCTGGCGGCGGACGATGTCGCGGCGGCGGCGGGGACCATCAGCTATGAGCTGTTTTGCGCCCTGGCACCGCGTGTACCTGTGGTCATGTGCTGATGGCAAAGGGCAAGACTGTTTACGTCTGCACCGAGTGCGGTGGCCAGAGCAGCAAGTGGCAGGGCCAGTGTCCGGCCTGCAATGCCTGGAACACGCTGGTGGAGGGCGTTGCTGAGCTGCCTGCCTCGCCACGCTTTGCGGCCTTGGCTGCCGGGGTAGGCAAGCTGCAGAAGCTCTCCGAGATTGACCCGCGGGAGTCGCCTCGCCAGGCCACAGGTGTGGACGAGCTTGACAGGGTGCTGGGCGGTGGTCTGGTGCCTGGCATGGTCGTGCTGATTGGGGGCGACCCCGGCATTGGCAAATCGACCTTGTTGCTTCAGGCGCTGGCAAGCTTGCAGCAGACGCAGAAAGTGCTCTACGTGAGTGGCGAGGAGTCTGCTGAACAGCTTGCCCTGCGGGCGCGACGGTTGCAGCTGGATGCGGGTGATCTGCCGCTGCTTCCAGAGATATCGCTGGAAAAGATTCTGAGCGTGCTGCGCGAGACGAGTCCGGATGTTGCGGTGATCGACTCGATCCAGACGCTGTACTCGGAGGTGCTGCAATCTGCGCCCGGCTCCGTGGCGCAGGTTCGCGAATGCGCGGCGCAACTGACGCGCTACGCCAAGTCCAGTGGCGTGGCCATCATTCTGGTCGGCCATGTTACCAAGGATGGAGCTCTCGCCGGGCCGCGGGTGCTGGAGCACATTGTCGATACGGTGCTGTATTTCGAGGGCGACACGCATTCGAGTTTCCGCCTGGTCCGGGCGATCAAGAATCGCTTTGGCGCGGTCAACGAACTGGGCGTGTTCGCCATGACCGACAAGGGCTTGCGCGGGGTGAGCAATCCCTCAGCCCTGTTTCTCTCGCAGCATGCGCAGCCGGTGCCCGGCACGTGCGTGCTGGTGACGCAGGAGGGCACGCGGCCGCTGCTGGTCGAGATCCAGGCGCTTGTGGATTCGGCACACGCCAATCCGCGGCGGCTCTCAGTGGGGCTGGAGCAGAACCGGCTGGCCATGCTGCTGGCGGTGCTGCACCGGCACGGAGGCATACAGTGCGCGGATCAGGACGTGTTCATCAATGCGGTAGGGGGCGTCAAGATTACCGAGCCAGCTGCGGACCTTGCGGTATCGCTGGCCATCGTGTCGTCCCTGACCGGGCGGGCGCTGCCGCGGAAGCTGATTGCGTTCGGAGAAGTGGGTCTTGCGGGGGAGATACGGCCCGCGCCGCGCGGGCAAGAGCGCCTGAAGGAGGCTGCCAAGCTGGGGTTCGACACGGCCCTGATCCCGAGCAGCAATGCGCCCAAGCATCCTATTGCCGGAATGCGCGTGATCGCTGTGGAGCGGATAGACCAGGCCTTGAGTGCTTTGCGGGAACTCCACCAGTGACTTTGCGGGGCACCCGTGTAGTAAAATTACGGTTTTCGTTGCGCAATATTTGAAAGAGGACACAAAAATGTTGAAAAAGTATGTGATGGGTAACTGGAAGCTGCAGGGCAATCTCGCCGACAACAAGGCGTTGATCGAAGGCCTGCGCGCCGAACTGCCGACGCTGGATGCCCGTGTTGGCATGGCAGTCTGCCCGGTTGCCCCGTACATCCCCCAAGTCAAGGAACTCACGGCTGGTTCCGGCATCAGCGTTGGCGCGCAAGATGTGTCCGAATTTGCCAAGGGTGCCTACACCGGTGAAATGGCTGCCGGCATGCTGAAAGATGTTGGCGTTGAGTTTGTGCTCGTCGGCCACTCGGAGCGCCGCACCTATCACGGTGAAAATAGCGCCCAGATCGCCCGTAAGGCGCAGGCCGTCATTGGCGCCGGGCTGGTTCCTGTCGTCTGTATCGGCGAAAGCCTGGATGAGCGCAATGCGGGCCAGACCAAGGCCGTGTTGACCGAGCAGCTTGACGCACTCTTCGCTGTGGTCGGCACCGACAACGGCAACATCGTCATCGCCTACGAACCACGCTGGGCCATCGGCACGGGCGTGTCGGCGACGACCGAGCAGATCGCCGATGTGCACACCTTCCTGCGTGACTACCTGACCAAGCGCTCCGCTGCGGTGGCCGGCCTCCCCATCCTCTACGGTGGCAGCATGAACGGTGCCAACGCTGCCAGCATTGCAGCGCTGCCGAACGTTGACGGCGGCCTGATCGGTTCCGCAGCGCTGAAGCCGGCGGAGTTTGCTGCGATCTACAAGGCTCTGGTAGCTTCTGTTGCCTGATGGCCTGATCCGCTAGCCGGATAACATTAAGGGCTGACGTGCCACGCGGCGCGCCAGCCCTTTGCTTTGAAGAGAACCGACAATGCGTCAGATTGTGCTTGATACGGAAACCACCGGCCTGGATTGGCGGACGGGGGATCGCGTGATCGAAATCGGTTGTGTGGAGCTGAATGACCGTAAGCTCACCGGGCGTACTTACCACGTCTATCTGAATCCTCAGCGCGCAGTCGGAGATTCAGAACGCATTCACGGCCTGTCGGATGAATTCCTGGCCGACAAGCCCTTGTACGAGACGATAGCTGCAGAGTTCGAAGCCTTTGTTGCCGGTGCCCAGCTGATCATTCACAACGCGGCGTTTGATACGGGCTTCCTGAACATGGAGCAGGAACGGATTGGCCGAACCAAGCTGACGGCGCTGTGTCCGGACGTCATGGATACCGTCAAGGTGGCCAAGGAGCTTTTCCCGGGCAAGAAAGCGTCGCTGAACGCGTTGTGTGACCGCTATGCGATCAATAACGCACACCGTACCCTTCACGGCGCGCTGCTGGACTCCGAGTTGCTTGCCGAGGTGTACCTGGCGATGACACGCGGGCAGGAGAGCCTGATGATGGAGCCAGAGGAGGTTTCAACTGGCGTGGATTCTGGCGTAGATGCCCTGCTACAGGGCAGGGAGCGGTGTCCGATCAAGGTGGTGTGGGCCACCGAAGAGGAAGCCGACTTGCACGCAAAGCTTCTGCAGGATATTGCGAAAAAGGGGCCCTGCCTTTGGCTACCGCCCGAAGCGGCCGCGAACTGACCGGCGCTGTCCGGGTGAGGGCGCTTCAGTTGGCGCGCCAGATTTTCTCGACGCTGATTTGCACTTTGATCTGGTCACGTGGGATGACGGCTGTGATCTCGAAGTTTTTCCGCTCGGTATTGCGTGCCAGTGGGGTTGCGTAAGACATGCCCTGAGGGTTGACCAGACTGATGACTTGAGGTGCATTTGCACTTTCGCCGCGTCGTGTGACGAGTGCTGTTTCGCCATTGGCGAGGCTGACGAATGTTCCGGGTGGGTAGATCCCGATTTCCTTGATCAGCACCGCGACGAAAGGGTTGCGCTCGCCGCCGCCGGACTCCAGATACAGGGAGCGCGCGGCCTCCTGGGGACTGACCGGTTTGCGGGCCGCGCGTGGGCTGACCTTGGCGGTGAAGATGTCGGCTGTCTGGATCATCAGCGCTTCTTCGCAAGGCGAGGTAATCCCGAATGGATAACCGCCGCCACCCTGGCGTTCGTGATGTTCGGCGACCGCCTGCAGCCATGCAGGGTCTTCGACCTTGACGTCTTTGAGCAGATCCAGCGCGAGTTGTGGGTGGCGATCAATTTCCTGGCGCTGGGCAACACTGGGGGCGATGCGTTGCGTACAGAGCTTTTGTTGCAAGTCCAGCATTGCGAGGTTCATGGTCAGCGCGGCGCAGACAAGGCTCAAGCGCCGATCAGGCTGCCAGCCAAGGCGTTGGGCGACGAGATCACACATGACCGCAACATGGATGCTGTGGATGATCGGATACTGCTTTTGCCCGGTCAGAATGATCGCGGCAAGCGCGGTATCCGGACTGCGCTGTGAAAGCTCGTGAATGAGTTTGGCGAGACTCTGGATCTGGCCGCAAAAGTCTGCCTCAACACGCATGTTGCGTAGCAGCGCTTCCAGCTCGGTGATGATGGAGTCCCACAAGCGGAAGGGATCGAATGTCCGGCTCTCGACGGGCGCCTTCTGTGTGCTGATCAAGCCTTCTTCCACATACAGCCCCCGAGCCATCAGGACCTCACGCTGCGATTCGCGCGCGAGTTTGTAGCCTTTGCAAAGCAGCAATGCGCCGGAATTGTCAAAGACGTCCCAAGGCAAAGGCTTGTCGAGCAAGAGAAGTTTAGGGTTGATGCGTTGCATGGCGACAGCGGGGGCCTAAAGCGTGAATGTTATACGAGCTGCCTGAAAACGGAGTATCAGAGTTGCACGCTGCGCGGCCGGTTGTGAAAGAATCCGTTCCTCCCTTTTCTTATCCAGACCGCAACACCATGAGCCAGACGCAGTACGACGAATCTTCTTTCCGTGTTCTGAAGGGCCTGGAGCCCGTGCGGGAGCGACCCGGGATGTACACCCGCACCGATTCGCCGTGCCACATCATTCAGGAAGTGATTGATAACGCAGCCGATGAGGCGCTGGGTGGGTTCGCAAAGAACATTCATGTGCTGGTGCAGCGTGATGGCTCCATTACGGTAACAGATGACGGGCGCGGAATACCCGTTGGCTTGCATCCGGAAGAGAAGGTGCCGGTCGTGGTTCTGGCCTACACGGCCTTGCATGCGGGCGGAAAATTCGACAAGAAATCCGGCAACTCTGCCTACGCGTTTTCCGGCGGGCTGCATGGTGTGGGTGTTGCGGTCACAACGGCTTTGTCGCTACGGGTGGATGTCGAGGTGCGGCGTGACGGCAAAATCTATCAAGTCGCATTCATCAACGGTGGGCGAGAAATCGGCCAGATTATCGAGACGGGGACATGTGGCCGGCAGACTGGAACACGAGTGCGTGTGTGGCCTGACGGCAAGTATTTCGACTCGCCAAAAGTCCCGATGAATGAGCTGGAGCGCTTGTTGCGTTCCAAGGCGGTGCTCTTGCCGGGCGTCCGTGTGTTCCTTGAGATTGAACAAGCGGACGGGAGCTACACAAAACAGGAATGGCGTTATCAGGATGGTCTGCCTGGCTACCTGCGGGAGATGCTTGCTGGCGCGGACAGTGTGGCGCCAGTGTACTCGGCGGAGAAATATGCGGGGGATGACGAGGACTTCGCGCTTGGCGAGGGGGCTGCCTGGGCCTTTGGCTGGTTTGACGGCCAGCAGTTGGGTGAAAGTTATGTGAACCTCATTCCGACCGTGGCGGGGGGTACGCATGAGTCCGGTTTGCGTGGAGGTGTTTTTGAAGCAGTGAAGAACTTCATTGAGCACCACGGGCTGTTGCCGAAGGGGGTCAAGCTACAGCAGGAAGATGTCTGCGGGAAGATGAGCTACGTGCTTTCTGCGCGCTTGCTGGATCCCCAGTTTCAGGGACAGGTGAAAGAGAAACTCAATAGCCGGGAAGCCGTGAAGCTCGTGGCCTCCATGTTGCTGCACCCGTTTGAGGCGTGGCTGAACCAGAACGTGGAGCACGGCAAAGCCATCGCCGAACTTGCGATCAAGCAAGCCCAGACACGGTTGAAGGACGCACAGAAAGTAGAGAAAAGAAAAAGCAGTGGTGTGGCGGTGTTACCGGGCAAACTCGCTGATTGTGAGAGCGAACGCATCAGCGATAACGAGCTTTATCTGGTTGAGGGCGATTCGGCAGGCGGCTCGGCCAAGTTGGCACGCAATCGTGAAACGCAGGCCATTCTGCCCTTGCGAGGCAAGGTGCAGAACTCCTGGGAGATTGACCCAAACCGCCTCTTTGCCAATGCGGAAATTCACGACGTGTCCGTGGCGATCGGCGTAGATCCCCATACACCGGAAGCGCCGCTGTCGGTGCTGGACAACCTGCGTTACGGCAAGATCATCATCATGGCCGATGCCGATGTAGACGGCTCACATATTCAAACCCTCTTGCTGACGCTCTTCTTGCGCCACTTTCCGCGGTTGGTCGCCGCCGGGCATGTCTACATCGCGCTGCCTCCGCTTTATCGCATTGACGTGCCTGCACAAGGGAAGAAGCGCCCGGCGCGCCGTTTCTATGCGCTGGATGAACACGAGCTGGCGTCGATTCGTGACAGGCTTAGAAAGGAGACTTACCGCGATGAGCAGCTGGAAATAGGGCGCTTCAAGGGACTCGGCGAAATGCTGCCTGCGCAGCTGAAGGAAACGGCGATGGATCCCGCGACGCGGCGTGTATTGCCTGTTACGGTGGATGTAGATGCCGTGTCAGCCACGTCGGCGCTGTTTGATTTGCTGATGGGCAAAGGAGAGGCCGCTGGGCGTCGAGCCTGGATGGAGCTTAAAGGCAACCTCGTGGAGGCCGACCTGTAAGTCGTTTCAGTCCGCGAAAACGAAAAAGCCCGAAACAAAGTTCGGGCTTTTCGAGAATCTGGTGGGCGGTACTGGGCTCGAACCAGTGACCTCGTCCGTGTGAAGGACGCGCTCGTACCAACTGAGCTAACCGCCCGAAGCAACAACACGCTTGCTGGGAGAGCCGCGATTATAGAGATTGTTGGCGCATTGTCAAAACTTCCTGACCTGCTTTGTTCGTGTGGTTCTGGCAAAAATATTGGTACGAATCTCTTGACTCGCTGGGCGGCTTTATCCATAATTCCGCTCCTCAACTGCTGCTGCAGGCGTAGCGAGCGGTTGGGCGCAGGGCCAGATGTAGATTGGTTTTGCGGCGGTCTGGTAGTTTGAAGAAACGACTTGACTGTGTGTTTAGGGTGTGTAGAATGCGCCCTCGCTGTTGAGACGGCGAAGCTCTTTAAAAAAGTAGAACAACCGATAGGTGTGGGTGCTTGGTCTGGGTGGTCACGATAAGTGGCCGCAAAATGATTGAGTACTCAACACCAAATGTCAGTAATGAATTTGAGTTGAGCTTTGAAAGATTGAACTTAAGAGTTTGATCCTGGCTCAGATTGAACGCTGGCGGCATGCCTCACATGCAAGTCGAACGGGGGTAGCAATACCCTAGTGGCGAACGGGTGAGTAAAGCATCGGAACGTACCCAGTTGTGGGGATAACGTAGCGAAAGTTACGCTAATACCGCATACGCACTGAGGTGGAAAGCGGGGGACCTTTGGGCCTCGCGCAATTGGAGCAGCCGATGTCGGATTAGCTAGTTGGTGAGGTAAAAAGCTCACCAAGGCGACGATCCGTAGCTGGTCTGAGAGGATGATCAGCCACACTGGAACTGAGACACGGTCCAGACTCCTACGGGAGGCAGCAGTGGGGAATTTTGGACAATGGGCGAAAGCCTGATCCAGCCATGCCGCGTGAGTGAAGAAGGCCTTCGGGTTGTAAAGCTCTTTCAGACGGAAAGAAATAGCTTCGGTGAATATCCGAGGTTGATGACGGTACCGTAAGAAGAAGCACCGGCTAACTACGTGCCAGCAGCCGCGGTAATACGTAGGGTGCGAGCGTTAATCGGAATTACTGGGCGTAAAGCGTGCGCAGGCGGTTGCATAAGACAGATGTGAAATCCCCGGGCTTAACCTGGGAACTGCGTTTGTGACTGTGTGACTAGAGTACGGTAGAGGGGGTGGAATTCCTGGTGTAGCAGTGAAATGCGTAGATATCAGGAGGAACATCGATGGCGAAGGCAGCCTCCTGGGCCGGCACTGACGCTCATGCACGAAAGCGTGGGGAGCAAACAGGATTAGATACCCTGGTAGTCCACGCCCTAAACGATGTCGACTAGTTGTTCGGGAAGGTGACTTCTTGAGTAACGTAGCTAACGCGTGAAGTCGACCGCCTGGGGAGTACGGCCGCAAGGTTAAAACTCAAAGGAATTGACGGGGACCCGCACAAGCGGTGGATGATGTGGATTAATTCGATGCAACGCGAAAAACCTTACCTACCCTTGACATGTCTGGAAGTCTGCAGAGATGCGGATGTGCCTTCGGGAACCAGAACACAGGTGCTGCATGGCTGTCGTCAGCTCGTGTCGTGAGATGTTGGGTTAAGTCCCGCAACGAGCGCAACCCTTATCATTAGTTGCTACGCAAGGGCACTCTAATGAGACTGCCGGTGACAAACCGGAGGAAGGTGGGGATGACGTCAAGTCCTCATGGCCCTTATGGGTAGGGCTTCACACGTCATACAATGGTCGGTACAGAGGGTTGCCAAGCCGCGAGGTGGAGCCAATCCCAGAAAGCCGATCGTAGTCCGGATTGGAGTCTGCAACTCGACTCCATGAAGTCGGAATCGCTAGTAATCGCAGATCAGCATGCTGCGGTGAATACGTTCCCGGGTCTTGTACACACCGCCCGTCACACCATGGGAGTGGGTTTCACCAGAAGCAGGTAGCCTAACCGCAAGGAGGGCGCTTACCACGGTGGGATTCATGACTGGGGTGAAGTCGTAACAAGGTAGCCGTATCGGAAGGTGCGGCTGGATCACCTCCTTTCTAGAGCAAAAGCTCAGATTAAGCATCCACAACCTATCGGTTGTTTGAGTAAGCAGTATGGGGAAAGGCGCGAAGGAGAGAGGAGTAACGCAAGGGTTTGCGTGCTGGCTCCGAAAGACTTGCCCCTGACCCCAACACCATGTGGGTCAGTAGCCCAGTCGGTTAGAGCACCGTCTTGATAAGGCGGGGGTCGTAGGTTCGATTCCTACCTGACCCACCACAGAACAATCTGGGGATTAGCTCAGCTGGGGAGAGCACCTGCTTTGCAAGCAGGGGTCGTCGGTTCGATCCCGTCATCCTCCACCCGCTCTAATGGTGCTTAAGAAGTGAGCGCACGGATTAAGTTCGTGTGCGTTCAGTTCTTAATCGCTCTTAACTGAGTGATCGGTTGTACTGCTCTTTAAAAATTTGGAAGGCAAATTAAACATCGATAGACGAAGTGCTTTGGGCAACTGAAGTGCTGAGAAAATCGAATGGGTAGTGATTGCATCAGATTGTTGTTGCGAACCAGCGGCAACGATCTAACAAATAAACGATGTACTAGTTCGCCTGTAACTGCCTGGAGGAATCCAGGGTTCATAGTTATAGGATCAAGCGACTAAGTGCACGTGGTGGATGCCTTGGCGATCACAGGCGATGAAGGACGTGCAAGCCTGCGAAAAGCTACGGGGAGCTGGCAATGGAGCTTTGATCCGTAGATATCCGAATGGGGAAACCCACTCCGCAAGGAGTATCCCGCACTGAATACATAGGTGCGCGGAGGCGAACCGGGAGAACTGAAACATCTAAGTACCCCGAGGAAAGAAATCAACCGAGATTCCCTGAGTAGTGGCGAGCGAACGGGAAGAGCCTGTACGTGATAATTGCATGTGTTAATAGAACGGTCTGGAAAGTCCGGCCATAGCGGGTGATAGCCCCGTATATGAAAACCCATGGATGGTACTGAGCGTACGACAAGTAGGGCGGGGCACGAGAAACCCTGTCTGAACATGGGGGGACCATCCTCCAAGGCTAAATACTCGTGATCGACCGATAGTGAACAAGTACCGTGAGGAAAGGCGAAAAGAACCCCGGGAGGGGAGTGAAATAGATCCTGAAACCGCGTGCATACAAACAGTGGGAGCCTCGCAAGGTGACTGCGTACCTTTGTATAATGGGTCAGCGACTTACGTTGTGTGGCGAGCTTAACCGAATAGGGGAGGCGTAGCGAAAGCGAGTCTGATAAGGGCGAATCAGTCGCACGGCGTAGACCCGAAACCAGATGATCTATCCATGGCCAGGATGAAGGTTGGGTAACACCAGCTGGAGGTCCGAACCCACTAATGTTGAAAAATTAGGGGATGAGCTGTGGATAGGGGTGAAAGGCTAAACAAATCTGGAGATAGCTGGTTCTCCCCGAAAACTATTTAGGTAGTGCGTCGTACGGACACTTGCGGGGGTAGAGCACTGTAATCGTTGAGGGGGTCATTGCGATCTACCTCGCGATAGCAAACTCGAATACCGCAAAGTGATATACGGCAGACAGACTGGGGGTGCTAACGTTCTAGGTCAAGAGGGAAACAACCCAGACCGCCAGTTAAGGTCCCAAATGCATGGCTAAGTGGAAAACGAAGTGGGAAGGCATAGACAGCTAGGAGGTTGGCTTAGAAGCAGCCACCCTTTAAAGAAAGCGTAATAGCTCACTAGTCGAGTCGTCCTGCGCGGAAGATGTAACGGGGCTAGCCATGAACCGAAACTGCGGATGCGCATTTATGCGTGTGGTAGGGGAGCGTTCTGTAAGCCTGTGAAGGTGTTCCGGGAGGAATGCTGGAGGTATCAGAAGTGCGAATGCTGACATGAGTAGCGATAAAGCGTGTGAAAAGCACGCTCGCCGAAAGCCAGGGTTTCCTACGCAACGTTCATCGGCGTAGGGTGAGTCGGCCCCTAAGGCGAGGCAGAAATGCGTAGTCGATGGGAAACAGGTCAATATTCCTGTACCGATTCTTGATGCGATGGGGGACGGAGAAGGTTAGCCAGCCGGGTGTTGGAAGTCCCGGTTCAAGCCCGTAGTCGTGCTGCATAGGCAAATCCGTGCGGCTTAGATGAGAGAGGTGATAACGAGCGAACTTGTTCGCGAAGTGGTTGATACCATGCTTCCAGGAAAAGCCTCTAAGCTTCAGTCAGAATCGACCGTACCGCAAACCGACACAGGTGGGCAGGTTGAAAATACCAAGGCGCTTGAGAGAACTCGGGAGAAGGAACTCCGCAAATTGATACCGTAACTTCGGGAGAAGGTATGCCCCGGTAGCTTGTAGGAGTACATCCGAAGGGCGATGGGGCCGCAGAGAATCGGTGGCTGCGACTGTTTATTAAACACAGCACTCTGCAAACACGAAAGTGGACGTATAGGTGTGACGCCTGCCCGGTGCCGGAAGGTTAAGTGATGGTGTGCAAGTTCTCGATCGAAGCCCCGGTAAACGGCGGCCGTAACTATAACGGTCCTAAGGTAGCGAAATTCCTTGTCGGGCAAGTTCCGACCCGCACGAATGGCGTAACGATGGCCACACTGTCTCCTCCGGAGACTCAGCGAAGTTGAAATGTTTGTGAAGATGCAATCTCCCGCGGCTAGACGGAAAGACCCCAAGAACCTTTACTGTAGCTTTGCATTGACTTTGACGGGACTTGTGTAGGATAGGTGGGAGGCTTCGAAGCCGTGACGCTAGTTCTGGTGGAGCCAACCCGAAATACCACCCTGGTCGTTGAGGCTCTAACCTTGGTCCGTGAATCCGGATCGGGGACCGTGGCATGGTAGGTAGTTTGATCAGCGGTCCTCTCCCAAAGAGTAACGGAGGAGTAGCCGAAGGTCTCTCTAGGTACGGTCGGACAT